>JAHJYW010000045.1 GCA_018827375.1 Alphaproteobacteria bacterium | reverse complement strand
GACGGCAATGCCATGGTGCTGCGCGCCGGCCTGCCACTGCAGGACATGGAATTCGTTCAGTTCCACCCAACCGGCATTTATGGCTCGGGCTGCCTTATCACCGAAGGCTCGCGCGGCGAGGGCGGTTATCTAACCAACTCGGAGGGCGAGCGCTTCATGGAGCGCTATGCACCCTCAGCGAAAGATCTTGCCTCGCGCGATGTTGTCAGCCGCGCGATGACAATGGAAATCCGCGAAGGGCGCGGCGTTGGCCCGGAAAAGGACCATATCCACCTTCACCTTGAGCACCTTGGTGCCGCGGTACTGGCTGAGCGCCTGCCCGGTATCTCCGAAACCGCGAAAATCTTCGCCGGTGTCGACGTGACCAAGGAGCCGATCCCGGTCCTGCCGACGGTGCACTATAACATGGGCGGCATCCCGACCAATTATCACGGCGAAGTGCTGACCAAGAAAAATGGCGACGCCGATTCAGTCGTACGCGGCCTTATGGCCGTTGGCGAAGCAGCCTGCGTGTCGGTGCACGGCGCCAACCGTCTCGGCTCCAACTCGCTGATCGACCTTGTCGTGTTCGGCCGCGCCGCTGGCCTGCGCTGCGGCGAGACGACAGACGCCGGCGCAACGCAGCCTGAACTGCCCAAGGGCTCAACCGACAGCCACATCGCGCGGTTCGACAAGATGCGTAACGCTGCAGGTGACCAACCCGTCGCCAAGCTGCGCCTCGAAATGCAGAAAGCCATGCAGAATGACTGCGCGGTGTTCCGCACCGGCGATGTTCTGCGCAGCGGCGTTGAGGCCATTGATGGCGTCTACAAGAAACTGCCGGGCCTCGACGTGAAAGATCGCGGCATGGTCTGGAACACCGACCTGATCGAGGCACTGGAATTTGACAACCTCGTCGCGCAAGCCGCTGTAACGGTGAACTCGGCCGCGAACCGCGAAGAAAGCCGCGGCGCGCACGCCCGCGAAGACTTTGCAGATCGCAACGACGAAAAATGGATGAAACACACGCTTGCCTGGGTTGATGACGCCGGCAAGGTGACGATCGATTACCGCGGCGTACACGATTACACGATGTCGAACGAGATCGCGTATATCGAGCCGAAAGCACGGGTTTACTAGGGGTTTTAAGATGGTTGAACTGACACTTCCGAAGAACTCCAAAGTCGGCAAGGGCAAGACCTGGCCGAAGCCGCAGGGCGCGACAAACCTGCGCCAGTTCAAGATCTATCGCTACAGCCCGGAAGAAGGCGGCAATCCACGCTGGGACCTCTATTGGGTCGACATGGACCGGGCCGGGACAATGATCCTGGACGTCCTGCTCTACATCAAGAACACGATCGACCCGACGCTGGCCTTCCGCCGTTCGTGCCGTGAAGGCGTTTGCGGCTCGTGCGCCATGAACATTGCCGGCAACAATACGATTGCCTGCACCAAGGGCTTTGACGAACTGCCCGGCGGCGTGATTTCGATTTCGCCCCTGCCCCACCTTCCGGTAGTGAAAGACCTAATCCCGGATCTGACCAATTTCTACGCTCAGCACGCCTATGTGCAGCCTTTCCTGAAGACCGTCACACCGGCGCCCGAAAAGGAATGGAAGCAGTCAGAGACCGATCGCGAAGAGCTCAACGGCCTTTATGAGTGCATCCTGTGCGCCTGCTGTTCGACGTCCTGCCCGTCCTATTGGTGGAATGGCGACAAGTATCTTGGCCCTGCAGCCCTGCTTCAGGCCTATCGCTGGCTGATCGACAGCCGCGACGAAGCCACGGGCGAGCGTCTCGATGACCTTGAAGACCCGTTCAAGCTCTATCGCTGCCACACGATCATGAACTGCGCGCAGGTCTGCCCCAAGGGACTGAACCCGGCCAAGGCGATTGCCAAGGTCAAGCACATGATGGTGGAACGCGTTTCCTGATCCCCAAGCCTTTTACGGAGGTCATTCCCCTGGAATGGCCTCGGGCAGGGCTTCATCTGTCACGACATAGACCCGGTCCGCCAGAAACTGCCGAAGATCTGAAACGGATTGCGCAGCAGCCTCTTCCTGCGGAAGGTGGCCGACGTCCGGATAGAGTTTGAGTTCCGATCCCGGAATGGCTGCAGCGAACTTCTCGCCGTGCGCCGCCGGGACGACATTGTCTTTCTCACCAAACATGATGAGCGTTGGCTCCGTGATGGCTGCCAGCTTCTCGGGACTGGCGTTCGACCGGTCGTCGCGCGCGATCATCAGGTTGAGGATCGCTTCGCGATGGCACGGTGCGCGGCTGAGCGCGCTGTAACGCTCGACCATGGCATCAGTGACCAGCGCCGGATTGGCAAAGCTGTCCTCGAGACCGCTACGGATCAGCCCGGTCATGTCGATATCCTTCATCACGCGGCGCGCGAGCGGATTGGCAAGCAGCTTGAAGACGAGCGGCGAAGATTCCGCCTCGTCGCCCGATTTCGGCCAACCGGACGCATCAACAAGGACAAGCCCATCAAGGCGCTCCGGGTGCGCCAGCGCATAAGACCAGGCGGTATGTCCCCCCATCGAGTTGCCTATGACGGTGAAACGATCAACCCCCAAATTCCGCGTGACCTGATCAATGACTTCCACGAATTGGGGGATGCCGGTCTCTGACACATCGAGGCACCGCGACAGGCCATGTCCCGGGAGGTCTATCGTCAGAACACGGTAATCTTTCCGGAGGTCGGTGACCCATGGCTCCCATGTGTGCAGCGAGGCGGAAAAGCCATGCACCAGAACGAGCACAGGCGCATCGCGCGGGCCAACATCGCGGTAATGGATGCGGCTGTCCTCGCCCATCGGCATGAAGCGACTCGCATTGCTGGCATACATGGATTCCAGACGGTCATATCCAATGTCGGGACGTTTCATGACGAACCATCCCGCACCCAGAATAATGGCAAGTGTCACGACAATAGCCAGCAGGCCTCGAAACATCTGATACATCCTCCCCGGATTTTATTTTCTCTCACTGTCCCACTAAGGGAGAGCGCGGCCCTGGTGTCAATCGGCGCGTGTTCCGCCACAAGTGCTGCAGGTCTGATCCGGTTTCAGCCCGACAATTCGATGGGTTCCAGACAGGCCATCCATGAGGAGCAACCGCCCGACCAGCGGGACGCCGGCACCTGTCACAAGCTTGACGGCTTCCAGTGCCATGGCCGCGCCGACCATGCCCGTCATGGCGCCAACAACACCGACCTCATCGCAGGCTTCTGCATCTGGCGGGGTCTCTGGCACCCAGCAGCGATAGCAAGGCGCGTCAGGCTGGAGGCCCGATGCAAAGACGCTGACCTGCCCATTCCAGCCGGCGGCCGCCCCATGAACGAGCCTGCGCCCTGTGGCATGGGCCGCGGCGTTGAGGGCATAGCGCGTCGTAAAATTGTCGGTGGCGTCGATCAGGATGCTGCCGGCGAGCGGGTGGCTTTCTGTCCAGCGGTGACGATGCCAGGCAGCCTCTGTGCCCGGATGGGCGTGCTGCAGGCGCCTCGCCAGGGTTTCGGCTTTAGGCTGGCCAACATCGCCCTCACCGAACTGGACCTGACGCTGGAGATTTGAGCGGTCGACGACATCATCGTCCCAGATTTCAATATGACCCACGCCAGCGGCCGCAAGATAGAGCGCGCAGGGTCCACCAAGCGCCCCTGCCCCGACCAATGACACGGTTGAAGCCCGCAATTTCTGCACGCCCGGTCCACCGATCTCCTTAAGCAGGATATGCCGCTTGTGGCGCTCGATATCTATGGGACCGGGTTTCACGACTGTGCCGCACGCAAAGCGGTGGACGAGGCCGGATCAAGCGGGGCTGTCAGATAGGTCCATGCCGGGGGCTGCGCGAACGCAAGTGTGCGGGCGGCTGATGCCGGAATACGACTGCTGGCAAATCGGCGCGCAAAGGGCGCAGAGCGTGCCCCCAGCCCAACCCCGGGTCGCGCAATCACGGCAATTGGCAGTGTCTGCGCAATGCCCTGCCAGTCTTGCCACCGGTGGAATCCTGCCAGGTTGTCCGCACCCATGAGCCAGACAAAGTGCGCGTTGGGCGCCCTGTTCACGATGGCCGCGATTGTGTCCGAAGTATACGTCAGATCGAGCTGTCCCTCAATGTCGGTCACGATCATGCGCGGATTGCTGGCGAGTTCGCGGGCCGACGCAAGGCGGGCGTCGAAGTCACCATGGGACGTCTTGAGCGGATTACCGCGCGCGACGATCCACCAGACCCAGTCCAGCCCAAGCCGCCGCATCGCTGTTTCGGCCACGTGCACGTGGCCGGAATGGGCCGGGTTGAAGCTTCCGCCGAACAGACCGATGCGCAGGCCGTCAACTGGTCCCGGAAGCTTCAGGTGGTTCAAGGACGGGTCTGCCCTGTGCCCCTCACGACGTATTTGTAGATCGTGAGCTGTTCAGCGCCAACGGGTCCACGTGCGTGAATGCGGCCTGTTGCAATGCCGATCTCGGCGCCAAAGCCGAACTCGCCGCCATCTGCAAACTGGGTGGAGGCATTATGCAGAACGATGGCACTGTCGACCGTTGCGAGGAAGCGATCAGCCACGGCCTGGTCTTCGGTGATGATCGCGTCGGTATGGCCGGACGACCAGCGCTCGATGTGTGCGAGGGCGCCGTCGATGCCATCAACAACGGCCACAGCGAGAATTGCGGCGAGATACTCAGTTGCCCAGTCTTCCTCGGTCGCCGTCTTCATGTTTGGCACGATAACGCGGGCGCGCGTATCGCCTC
Organism: Alphaproteobacteria bacterium; assembly: GCA_018827375.1. Classification (GTDB taxonomy): domain Bacteria; phylum Pseudomonadota; class Alphaproteobacteria; order Caulobacterales; family Hyphomonadaceae; genus Hyphomonas. The sequence continues at coordinate 325,205 of JAHJYW010000045.1, read as the reverse complement.
GCAGCTCGCATCCGGCATCGGTGAGCGCGGAGGCAATCCGCGGCAGCAGTGTGTCCGCAACCTTGGCATCAATGAGCAGCGTTTCGAGAGACCCACAAACGCCCGTCCGGCGCAGCTTGGCATTGACCACGATGTCGATCGCCTTTTGCGGATCGGCACCTGCGTCAACATAGGTGTGGCAGAGGCCTTCGAGGTGGCCGATGACCGGCACGCGGGCATCCATCTGCACACGTTCAACAAGGCTGCGACCGCCACGTGGCACGATCACATCGATCTGTCCGTCGAGACCGGAGAGCATATGGCCGACGGCTTCGCGGTCTGTCGTGCCAACGAGCTGAATCGCGTCTTCAGGCAGGCCTTCCTTTTTCAGCGCGGCGCGCATGGCATCGACCAGCGCATGCGACGAACGCGTGCTTTCCGAACCGCAGCGCAGGATGGCCGCATTGCCGGAGCGCAGGCAGAGCGTGCCTGCATCGGCGGTCACGTTCGGCCGGCTCTCATAGATGATGCCGATAACACCGAGCGGCACGGCAACGCGGGCAAAGTCGAGCCCGTTGGGCTGCTGCCAGCGCGCGAGTTCGCGGCCGATGGGATCAGGCAGCGCGGCGATGGCTTCGACACCGGAGACGATGCCGTCAACGCGTTTCGCGTCCAGCGCGAGACGGTCGAGCATGGCAGCGTCGAGACCCTTCTTGCGGGCCGCTTCCATGTCTTTCGCATTGGCTTCAAGAATGGACGGGGCAGCGGCGCGGATCGCTTCTGCTATCGCCTTGAGACCGCGTGTGCGGTCGTCAGCGCTAAGGCGGCCCAGCGCACGCGATGCGGCACTGGCACGAGTGCCCATGTCCATCATGGTTTCAGTCAGGGCGGAGTCGGGGATAGGGGATTGAACAGTCATGTCCCATAGGTGCCGGAAACACAGGCAAACGGCAAGCCCGCAGCCGACATCAACGGCTGTCAGGCCTGCCGATCAGACCGCCGCGATACATCCAGAAGACGCCCGCTGATGCAGACGACGGCCATTAGCCAGAGTAGCACAATGAGCCGCTGTATAAGGCCCTGATAGGCGTGCAGCGGCCCGTCTTCCGGCACGGCGAAAAGGATGAGGGCAATTGACAAGGCCGCCGTGACCAGCCCTGCAGACAGGACCTTCAGGGCAGCCTTCCGGAAGCCAGGGGAACGGAAGAAGGCCAGGGAACACAGGATCAGCCCTACAGGCTCGACCAGGAATGCGATGATCGCCCCTACCGCGTGGCCCGGCGTATGGACATAGGCGCTCGACATGCGCTGCGACGGGACAAGACCGGAGAGTATGATGCCCACCGCAGCGACAGCCAAAAGAACCGGACCAGTCCGCGCGCCAAAACCCTTCAGGGGCGTCCCGAACAGGCCGAGCGCGAACACGAACATCGCCGCCCCTGTAATGGCCGTGCTGACAATCTGAATCCAGCCATTCGAATACGAGGGAAGCGCCCCGATCAATTCGCTGACCTGACTATATTCTGGATGCAGTATGGATTGCCCGACCAGGATGATCGTGAACATGACAGCAGAGAAGATACCGGCCCTGGCCGCCAGTTTCTCATCAATCAGATTGTGACCTTGCCCGTCCGCTGGCAAGCCGCACCCCCTCAACGCGTGCTGTCGTAGGTCCTCCGTGAGCAGCTCAGCGCTGCGCACTCCAACAAAACTCCTACCTATTATATACAATCACTAGCTGACTCTTCTACCGAAAGCCTTAAGTTCGGGCCTGAAAGCAAAGATTACCGGAGGAAACCATGATCGACGTAGAGGCGATGCCATTTATTGCCGACATCCCGCGTGTGCAGGCAACGCGCGTACCGGAAAATATCGCCTATTGGTTCGAAGGCGCTTCGACGACCTTTGGCGAACTGGAAACGCGCACCAATCAGGTGGCCAATGGCCTGATCAGCCTCGGCGTCGAGCCGGGCGACCGGGTCGCCTACCTGGCGAAGAATACGGACGTCTATTACGAAATGCTCTTCGGCTGCGCCAAGGCCCGCGCCGTGATGACCGGCGTCAACACGCGACTGGCCGCCCCCGAAATCCAGTTCATCCTGTCCGATGCGGCCGCGAAGGTCCTGTTCGTCGGCCAGGATTTCTACGCCATCATCGACCAGATCCGCGACCAGTTGCCTGATCTCCAGCGCATCATCACGATAGATGGCGACCGTGAAGACTGGGACTATTACCCGAGCTGGCGCAATGCCAAGCCGAGCACCGCGCCGGATCAGACCCCGCTTGCCGATGATGACGTGATACAGCTCTACACGTCCGGCACGACAGGCCGCCCGAAAGGCGTGCAGCTGACCAATAGCAACTATAAGGTCCTGCTTGAGCAGGCTCAGACGCTCGACTGGGCCGCCTACGGCGCCGGCGAGGCCGTGATGAACGCCATGCCCCTCTTCCATGTGGCCGGCGTCAATGTCGGCATACTGACTGCGGCGCAGGGGGCCAAGGCTGTGGTGCTGCGCGATATCGACCCCACGTTGATCCTGAAGCTCGTTGAGGAGCACAAGATCGCCTATGCGTTCTGGGTACCTGCCGTCATTCTCATGCTGACCCAGCACCCCGAGATCGGGAACACGGACTTCTCATCGATGAAGGTCGTCTCCTACGGCGCCTCGCCAATTGCCGAGAGCCTGCTGCTGGAAGCCAAGGAAATCATGGGCGTGAAGTTTACCCAGCTCTACGGCCTGACCGAGACCGTGGGCGCCGGCACCTATCTGCCACCGGAAGCGCATGACCCGGCCTGGGGCAAGCTGCGCAGTTGCGGCGTGCCATGGCCGGGCGCTGTCGTGCGCTGCGTCGATGGTGAGGGCAATCCCGTCCCGACCGGCGAGGTCGGCGAGATCGTGATCAAGGCGCGCTTTGTGATGAAGGGTTACTGGAACCGGGCAGATGCGACGGCAGAAGCAATACGCAACGGCTTCTTCTACACAGGCGACGCGGGCTATTTCGACGAGGACGGCTTCCTCTATATCCATGACCGCGTGAAGGACATGATCGTGTCAGGCGGCGAGAACGTATACCCTGCCGAAGTGGAGAATGCGATCTTCGGGCATCCTGGCGTGGCGGATGTTGCCGTGATCGGTGTGCCAGACGAGAAGTGGGGCGAGAGCGTGAAAGCGATCATCGTTCCCAAGCCTGGCGAGGCGCCCACAGCTGAAGATATCATCGCCTGGGCGAAGGAGCGGATTGCCAGCTACAAGTGCCCGAAGACTGTCGATATCGCCACCGAACTACCTCGCAACCCATCTGGCAAGATCCTGCGCAAGGACCTGCGCGAACCCTATTGGGCCGGACGTGACCGCCGCATCGGCTAAAGCAGGATACAAGACAAAGAAAAACCCCGCACCAGAAGGTGCGGGGTTTTTTTATGACCTAAGGCCAGAAAGATCAGGCAGCCGCTGCCACTTTTTTCTTGGCAGCAAGGCCCTTTGCCAGTTTTTCCATGGCAGTTGCCTTGTCGATGCTTTCGACAGCGGCCAGTTCGCGGGCCATCCGGTCGAGCGCGCTTTCGTACAGCTGGCGCTCGGAATAGGACTGCTCGGGCTGGTCGTCACCGCGGTGAAGGTCGCGCACGACTTCCGCGATCGAGATCAGGTCGCCGGAATTGATCTTGGCTTCGTATTCCTGCGCGCGGCGCGACCACATGGTGCGCTTGACGCGGGCACGGCCGCCAAGGGTTTTCATGGCGTCATCAACCAGCTTGGAACCGGCAAGGGCACGCATGCCCGAAGCTTCGGCGCGATTGGTCGGCACGCGCAGGATCATCTTGTCCTGATCGAAGGCGACGACGTAGACTTCAAGTTCCATACCGGCGACCGTTTGTTTTTCGACGCTGGTAATCTTTCCTACACCATGCGCAGGATATACGACGCTCTGACCCACTCCGAATGCAAGTGATGCGGTGTCTGCTTTTTTAGCCATGAAGTATCGCCCTTTTCTACGCATTCAGAGCCAAACAGGCTTTGCCCAGTCCGTCATTCACGGTCTGAGGTTAGACTTTTCAGCTCTGGTTCAATTATTGCTCAAGTCGTAAGACTATCACAATCGTGCATGTTTTACAACAGGGTACGGCATACTGCCCGGTCAGGACCGGCCAATAAAATCAATAACTTCGTTAACCTTTGGGCCTGTCTGCAGTGGCTGCAGCAGAGAACATCGCGAACAGGTCTCAGTCACCCTCGCCCGGCGCGGGGTTGAAATATTTTTCCAGCTTACCGGTTTCTTGTGCAAATTTTTCACGATCTGCTGGCGGCTCTTTCATCCGGGTGATGTTCGGCCACGTCTTGGCAAAGTCACTGTTGAGCTTCAGCCACTTGCCGTCCGGATCGTCTTCCGTGTCGGGCTTGATCGCCTCGACCGGGCATTCCGGCTCGCATACGCCGCAATCAATGCACTCATCCGGGTGGATGACGAGCATGTTCTCGCCTTCATAGAAGCAGTCCACCGGGCAGACTTCCACACAGTCCATGTATTTGCAGCGGATGCAGGCATCGACGACGATATAGGTCATGAGTGGGAGGGCCTCTTGAACAGGTGTGCAGCGGGCGAAATGGCCTCAGGGCGCCGATGTGTCAATGAGGCAAGCTGGACTGAGTGTTTAGGGAAGGTCAGGCTGCGCCATCCGCGCGCGCCTCTGCACGCTGCCGGGCACCGGCGCGGGACACGTCGTCAACATAGAGCAGCGAGGCGACCTGGCGGATATAAGCCTCTTCGATGGGGCTCTTTTCGCCATCCGAGAGCGCGACGCGGTAGAGGCCTTCGATGATCGACACGCGTTCAGCCATGGGGAGTTTCTTCACGTGCCTGGTAAACTGATAGGAATCAACGGCTTCCTCGGCCAGCGCTTCACCTTCAGCCAGTACAGCGTCAGCCTTGTCGGCGTCGAAACCGAAGGCTTCGAGCAGGATCTCCGCGATCATGTCGCTCTCGATATTGACGTAGACACCGTCAATGAGGGCGGCTTCGACCATCAGGGCAGCAGCGGCCACTTGCGGGTCCATGGCCTTGAGGGCCGGTGTCTTGGGGGCGAACATTCGCCGTAGAGCCTTGATCATACGTCGTTTTCCAGTAGGCGGTAGAGGGCTTGCGCTTCTTCTGCCGGGCCGCGTCTTTCGCCGAGGTCCATGATTTGTATGGTCTTTATATGCTCCCCCCGACCGAAGGTGACAACATCACCGACTGAGATGGCGAGGCCCGCCTTGTCGGAACGGCGTGTCTGACCCCCGCGGGAGATGCGAACGCCTTTGCGCTTCACGTGATCTGTCGCCAGCCCACGGGTCTTGAAGAAGCGCGCGCGCCAGAGCCAGATATCGAGTCTGACAGTGGCTGTCTCGCTCACTGGAAAGGCGTGTACGCAAACGCGGGAGCGGCAGCAGGCTTTGCGCCCTTCGGCTTGCGTTTGCGCTTGGCCTTGTCACGCTCTGGCGCTGCCGGAGGCAGGAGCGCTGCGAGGGCCGCAAATGGGCTGTCGGGGTCAATCTTGCGGGCCGGTGGGGCACTTCTCTGACCGTTCCGAGGGGATTCCGGCCTGTTTCCGGGGCGATTACCGCCCTGAGGACGACCACCGGGCTTGCCCTGGCCATTCTGTGGCCGGTCGCCGCGTGGTTTTGCGGGCGGACGCTCATCAGGTCGCGCGCGGGCAGCATAGCGCCATAGGACGACCGCTTCGGTCTCCTTGTCCTTCTCGGCAGGCGCGAGGCCAAAGCCTTTCAGGACGGCAGGCCAGTCATCGGACGGGCAGGAGACGACGGAGGCGAGGTCTATCGGGATGGCGAAGGCGTTCTTGTCGGCCTCCTTGCGGCGCTTGGCGATTTCCCACCCGAGGCGCTCGGCCAAGTCTGCGCGCACGGCGCGGCGGCCGAAGCGGAGATAGCCATTGGCCGCGAGGGCCTCTTCCGGCCATGTGCCGTCGAGCGGGAACGAGCCGGCACCTTCAGGCGCGAGCGGGAAAGGCGAGCCGGCCTGAACGGCGCGCAGGATGGCGACGAGGCGCTGGGCAGCGGGCTTCTGCGCATCCGGCGCATGGGCGGCAACGCGGCCGGCACGCAGGCCGAGAGCCTTCAGGGCTTCGCGCTGTTCACCTGTAAGGCGGGCGGAAGGATCATCCTGGCGCAGGTCGACTGCGGCGCCGCTTTCAAGGATGCGGAAGGCGAGACCGCGCGCGAGGCCTTCGAGCCCGTCGCCAGCCTTTTCGTGGCGCAGCTTCCAGTGGGTGGGCAGGACGCGGGACATTTCATGCTTCAGCCAGTCGGACGCGCGCATAAGGGCAGCGGCGCGCTCACCGGGCTCGACTTCCGAAGCGCCGATGAGTTCGACGCCGGGGCTCATCCAGTCGCCGCCCTTGGTGAGGCGGGCGATGGCGTGGCCGCCGAATTCGATATTGCCTTCATCGTTCAGGCTGAACGCGCCGACGGGCGCACCAGCAATCTGGCCGAGGCGTTCGACGAGCATCGGGCGGATGGCAGCGAGGGCAGCGCCGCGAACGGCCTTGCCTTCCAGCGTGCGGGCATCGAGCACGGGCTCGAATGTCAGGCCCTTGAGGCGGCCGACGAGGTGGCCTTCTACGGTCACGTCGCCATCCGGCGTCAGGTCAGTCACGAGGGCATCTTCCTTCTTAAGGCTGGCCAATAGGGCCGTCGTTCGTCGATCCACAAACCGTGCGGTCAGGGCTGTGTGTAGCGCATCAGACAGGGTGTCTTCAATCTCGCGCGTTCTATCCTGCCATTTGGCGGGGTTTTCCAGCCAGTCAGGCCGGTGCGCCGCATAGGTCCATGTGCGGATATTGGCAAGCTGTTGCTGCAATTTCGCGATGCCGCCGCTGGTGCCGCTGAGGTCGTCGAGGCGGCGCTCAAGGCCAGCATCAGAGAGGCGCGCGTCGGGATCAGCGAGGGTTTCAGCGAGGCCAAGCACGAGGCGGGCATGGCCTTCAGGACCAGCTTTCCTAAAATCAGGAAGCCGGGCGAGATCCCACAGGCGGCGCACCTTGGCCTGTCCGGCGACGTTTGGCCCGATGGCGCCATCTTCGGCCATGCGGCGCAGCACCCATTCATCGAGCGCGTTCGGATTGTGGATCAGCACCGGGTTGCCGGAGGGGCGCTCAAGACTGCGGATAAGCGTTTTCAGCGAGGCATAGTCGAGCGCGGAATTGCGCCACTGGATATGGTCGACAGGATCGAAGCGGTGTTGCTCGATGCGTTTCCACATCTCTTCCTCAAAGGGGGGGCAGTCGCCCGTCTCGCCGAATTCGCCATCGGTGCGAAAGCGCCCTGCCCGGCCTGCGATCTGGCCACACTCGGCGGCCGTCAGCGCGCGGTGGCGGCGGCCGTCAAACTTGGTGCGCGAGGCAAAGACGACACGGTCGACATCTAGGTTCAGGCCCATACCGATGGCGTCGGTGGCGACGATATAGTCAACCTCGCCGGACTGGTACATGGCGACCTGCGCATTGCGCGTGCGCGGGCTTAGCGCGCCCATGACAACGGCGGCGCCACCCTTCTGCCGACGGAGCAATTCAGCAATGGCGTAGACCTCCTCGGCGCTGAAGGCGACGATGGCCGTGCGCTTGGGCAGCTTGGTGATCTTGGTCTTGCCTGTGTAGGTCAGCTCGGAGAAGCGCTCGCGCCCTTCGGACTCGACGCCTAGATTCATTGTACGGAGCAATCCCCGCATCGTGTCGGCGCCGAGTAGCAGCGTTTCCGACTGGCCTCGCATGTGGAGGATGCGGTCAGTGAAGACATGGCCACGGTCTTCGTCTTCGGCGAGCTGGATTTCGTCGATGGCGACAAAGTCTGCGCGCGTGTCGACCGGCATGGATTCGATCGTGCAAACGAAATAGCGGGCGTTTGGCGGAACGATGCGTTCTTCGCCGGTGATGAGGGCGACATGGGCCGCGCCCTTGCGCTCGACAACGCGGTCATAGACCTCGCGCGCGAGCAGGCGCAGCGGCAGGCCAATCATGCCCGTACCGTGGCCCAGCATGCGCTCGATGGCGTAATGCGTCTTGCCGGTGTTCGTGGGCCCGAGAATGGCCTTGAGGGAGGAACTCATGGCGCGAGTTGGTGCGGGGGATGCGGGGAGGAGTCAAGCGGGGGCTGTGGGGAAGGCCCGCTCATAGCACAGTGCCCTCTCCGTGCGTGGGCGAAAGGACTCCGGGTCTGTCAGTCCGCGACTTTCTGGAAAACGGTCTTGGCCGCTGCGAGGCCGTTCAGGGCCGCTGGAAAACCGGCATAGACGGCCATCTGCATGATGGTTTCGACGATCTCGTCCTGACTGAGGCCGACATTCAGGCCCGCCTCGATATGCACTTCCAGCTGTGGCCGCGCATTGCCCATGGCGGTCAGTGCGGCGACGGTGGCGATCTCGCGCTCGCGCAGGCCGAGGCCGGGGCGGGAATAGATGTCGCCGAAGGGGAATTCGAGCAGGTAGGTCGCAAAATCCGGCGCGATATCTTTCAGACTGTCGACGACGGTTTCGCCGGCCAGGCCGTCAATCTCGGCAAGCCTGTCGCGGCCACGTTCGAGCCGGGTCTTTGCGGTAGGGTCAATCATTTTGGGGATCCTTTTCCTGGATTATCATGGCGTCGTAGATCCTGATTTTCTGATCGAGCGCCGTGAGTGAGTGGCGTAGTTCTGTCAGCTGGTCTCGCACCGTCTTGCGATGTGCGGTCAGCATGTCGCGCCGGGCCTGTAGTGTGGTGTCGCCTTCATCGCGCAGGACGGCGTAGCGTGTCATGTCGCGTATCGACATGCCCGTCTTTCTGAGGCGTTGCAGGAAGGCCATCCAGACCAGGTCGCCTTCGCCATAATCGCGATGCCCGGATGCATCGCGTCCTGCCCTAGGCAAGAGACCGATGCGTTCGTAATATCGAACCGTGTCCGCCGACACGCCCGTCTTTTGCGCGAAATCCGATATCTTCACCGAGCCTGTCTCCTGACCAGAGAAGACAAGCTACCCCTTGGAGTGCGCTCCAAGTCAAGCGCCCATAAGGTGGTGAGTACATTCCAGTTCAAGCCCCTCAACTGGGACGGCTTTCAGCACGGACTACCGTGCGCCTCAGCTCGCCGGGGCTGTGCCGGGGCGGAGGAAGGCGAACATGTGCTGGACGTAATCGGCCTTGCCGAGTTCGACGCGCTGGTTTCGCAGGATCGCGTAGGCGGTCATCAGGTGGAAGTAGAATTGCGACAGCGCCCAGTCTCGGGCGTAGCCTTCACCTTCCAGATCGAACGTGAGGCCCATGGGCAGTTCCAGCTCAAGGGGTTGCCCGGCGCCAGCGTCCAGCGCGTCGGGCGCGAGCGTGTCGAGGAAGGCGAGCGTTTCGTCGATGCGGGCCTGCGCTTCGGCCACCGTGCCGGGCTGGTCGCCGCCATTGCGACCTTCATCCAGCAGCGCGTCGATCGCGGCAGGAAAGTGCTCGTGCCGCAGGCGGTAGACGCCTTCGTAGGCCTGGCGGCAGGCGAAGCGGATCTGGGTCGAGAGCGGGAACATGTCGGGCGCGAGGCGCGCGGCCATCAGCGCGTCAGCGTCGTCAACCTGCGCCTCGGCCTTCCGAAGCCAGAGGGCGAGCGCCAGAAGCATCTGCCGGTAGGTCGGTATCAATAGCGCTGTAGGCGTCATGAGGGTCCTTTCGGGGACGATGGCATCTGGATGATTTCCGGGCACTATGCCCGCCGGGCAGGCACTGGGCAACGCCCGGGCAGGCGCCATCCCCGTGTTCGACGCGGACGCGGTTGCGGGCCTCCATTCAAATGAAATACCTTTTGTGAAGGGCTGGCCGCATTGCCTGCCTCACCAATAGGAGTTCCCATGTCAGATATCGCCAAACTCTATCCCGTGCTTGCCCGTGGCTGTGGGGAATGGACCGGCCATTACACGCATCTCGGGCCGGATGGCGAATTCCTGGACACGCACAAAGTGGACACGTTCTCCGCCTTCCCGACCGATGGCAGCGCCGACTTCTCGCTGCGCATCGTGAATACGTGGGAGGATGGCCGCACGGCGGAGTTCACGATGGTGGCCGATCATCGCGACGACCGGCTGGTGTGGCGCGACCGCGTGGTCGGCTGGATGAAGGAAATCGACGACCGGACGGTGTATCTGAACTTCACCTATGCCGATGACCCGTCGGTGCGCGTCTGCGAAATGATCCAGTTCAGCCCGGACGGCCAGACCCGCGCGCGCACATGGCACTGGTTCAAGGATGACATCCTCTTCAAGGTCACACTGACCAAGGAAGAGCGTATCAAGGCTTAGGCGAGTTCCAGTTCGCAGACGGGCGCGGCTTTGACGACGGGCACAGACGTGCGCACCGAGTCCGGGCGGCAGTCGAGCAATTCCCAGCGGCCGTCATGGTGTTCGACGAGGGCCGTACAGCTTTCGACCCAGTCGCCATCATTCATGTAGGCGATGCCGTCAATGTCGCGCATTTCGGCGACGTGGATGTGGCCGCAGATGGCGCCGTCATAGCCCTTGCGGCGGCAATAGGCGGCGACGTGGTCTTCGAAATTGTGGATATAGTTAAGGGCGCGCTTGGTGCGCTTTTTCAGGGCCGCCGACAGCGACCAGTAAGGCAGGCCGAACAGGCGGCGCACGCTGTTGAGGTTCGTGTTGACCCAGAGCAGGAAATTATAGGCGTGGTCGCCAAGGTGCATGATCCATTTGCGGTCGGCGCGCATCATGCCGTCGAACATGTCGCCATGGACGACCAGATAGCGCTTGCCGTCCTCACCCTGGTGGACAGCGCGGTTCCTGACATTGATGTCGCCGAAGTTCAGACGGAAATGCATGAAGGCGCGCAGGAACTCGTCATGGTTGCCGATGATGTAGGTGACCTCGGTGCCGCGCTTGGCTGCCGTCAGGATGCGGCGGATGGCGTTGGTGTGCGCCTGCGGCCAGTACCATTTCTTCTTGAGACGCCAGCCATCGATGATGTCACCCACGAGGTAGAGATGCTCGCTCGTGTTCAGCTTGAGGAAGGCACAGAGGGCTTCAGCCTGGCTGCCACGCGAGCCAAGGTGGACATCGGAGATGAAAATCGCGCGGTATTTGGGCTTTGCCTGGGTCATTACAAATTGCCCATACATTGATTTGAAAAGGCTTTTGTGACGGAAAGGCTTCAGATTTGTGACGGTGGCAGCGCCTAGCTCTCGAGTTCGACGTCCCAGTAGAGATAGTCCATCCACGTATCATGCAGGTGGTGGGGCGGGAACTTGCGGCCGATTTCCTGCAGCTGGTAATTGTTCGGGCGGAAAGGCTTGTGCTGCAACTGCACGTCGCATTCGCGCAGCAGCTTGCCGCCCTTGCGGAGGTTGCAGGGGCTGCAGGCGGCGACGATGTTTTCCCATGTCGTGCGGCCTCCCTTGGAGCGCGGCACGACGTGATCGAACGTGAGGTTCTCGTGCGTGCCGCAATACGCGCAGCTGAAGCCGTCGCGCAGGAACACGTTGAAGCGCGTGAAGGCCGGGGGTCGGTCCTGTCGCACGAAGTCGCGCAGGGCGATAACGCTTGGCAGGCGGAACTCTGTGGAGGGGCTGCGCACGACATAGTCGTATTCGGCGATGATATCGACGCGATCGAGGAAGACGGCTTTCACCACTTCCTGCCAAGGCCACAGCGATAGCGGGTAATAGGACAGTGGCCTGAAGTCGGCATTCAGAACAAGGGCAGGCCGGCCGTGTGGCGGCGCTGAAATGATCTCAGCCATGGTGACCCCCATGTGGCACGAGAAGACTGGTGACCTGTTTGAACCCGCTGAAGGCAGCACTCCTTTGCACGCTCGCCCGTCTGATAGGCGATTCATGTCATGAGATTATGACAGTCAGGGATGATTGCAACCGGTCAGGAACGGGCCCGCCCAGCGCGGTGGACGTGGAGCCAGGCCCAGAGCAGGTGTGCCGCGACACCGCGATGGGGCCGCCAGGCGTCGGCGTGGGCGGTGAATGCCTTGATATCCATGCGGGTTTCGTGCCCGGAGAGCACCTTGTGCGCTTCCATCAGGCCGACATCCCCAACAGGGAATGCGTCCATGGCGCCGGTAGCATAAAGCAGGAACAATTCCACCGTCCATGGGCCGATGCCCCGCACAGCGAGCAGTTCATGTCGCGCTTCATCCAGCGGCGCTGCACAAACGCGCGCAAGGTTCAGCTTACCGGTGACCAGCGACTCGGCGATGGAAGTGAGGTGGCCGACCTTGGGGCGCGACTGGCCGCAGGCACGCAGGGCCTCAGGATCGGCCGTCAGAACGGATTCGGGCGTCACCTCGCCCAGCAGCGCCTCGGTGCGTCCCCATATGGCCGCCGCTGCACTGAGCGATATCTGCTGGTGGGAAATCATGCGGGCGAGTGTGGCATAGGTTGGGGCGGCATCCCGCCAGACCGGAACGCCGGTTTCCGCATAGGCGCGGGCAAGGGCCGGGTCGGCGCGTGACAGCATCTCGCAGGCGGCGGTGAGCCTTGCCTGCGACGGGCCTGTCACGGCGCAGGCACCGGTATCTGGCCAACCATGATCGTGCCGATCTTGACCTGGTTGTTCTCCACCGTGAACATCAGGAAGCCGTCATTGGCCGAGGCGGTCTCAAGCGTTGCGACCGTCGCCTGCTCCTGCAGGCGCCACCGATCGGCGGCCTTCAGCGCAGTCTTCAGGCCCTCGGGATCATCGATACGCACACCAAAGGATCCGTTCACCAGTCGGTTTTCCACGGTGAGAGTGCCCTTGGCACCGAAATGCAGCGGACCCCAGTTCAGCAATAGCTGCCCAAGTTCCACGCCGCCGCCGAGTTCAAGATACGCATCGTACAGCTTATCGAGTTTGCCACCGCTGCGGACCCAGGCGGGATAGAAATCATGTATTTCGGCTATCACTCGGCTCGGCTGAAGCTCGGTGCCAAGCCATGGCGCCTCCACAGGCGCGGCGTCCAGCGTCAGGCCATCCCATTGCATGGCGACGAGCAGATCGCTGGCATTTTCCGGGCGCGGGGCAAGGTTGAGCGAGAAGGCCTTGGCCGTATAGGCATGGCCGTCGACCAGGGCTGAAACCTCATTCAGTGAGAGCGCGGCGCGATGGATACCATCGGCTGTCCAAGAGAGGCTGGCAGCCGACTTGCCGTCAACGTCGAACGTATGGCGGATGCCCTGAACGTCTGTCACGAGATTGCGGCCAGGTGACCGGGCGATGATGTGCTTCCAGTTCCAGGGCTGCATGACGACCTGCAGCTGTTCGCCCTGCCAGCTGGCCATGCTGGGCGGCTTGTAGTTTGGCTTGGTGAATTCAACGGCGAAGCGGAACGGATAGCCGCCAATTTCGCGCGATTCATAGTCTACGATGGCGCCGCGGGCCCGTTCGGTCGCGACCCATTCATCGACGGCATGCTCGATTTCGCCGCGTGCGTAGATCCAGTAGGCCGAGTAAGCGCCGATCAGCGCGATAAGCAGCAGGAATGGGAAGAACAGCCAGAAGCGCGAGCGACGGCGTTCCTCAACAGGTTTCACAAGGCCCGGGTCATTCCAGTAATTGCTCATTGGGGCTGCAGGTCCTCGTCCAGTCGCGTCCGGCCCTGAATGGCGAGACCTTCGGTTACAAGCTTATCAGTGGCCGTTTCTATGTCGCTTTCAAGGCGCTTCATCAACGCCTTCCGGTCCATACCGGCAGGAATGACCGGCAGGAATTCGTAGACGATACGGCCGGGCCTGCGCCGTGTTCCGTGCGCAGGCCAGCAGAGGCCGGCATTGGTGGCCACGGGCAGCACAGGCACGTCTAGCGCCTTGTAGAGGGCGACCACGCCTGCCGCATGATAGTGCGGCGTCGCGCCGGGCGCCGTGCGCGTGCCTTCGGGAAAAATGACGACCTGGCGCCCTCGACCAGACAGGACTTTCGCCTTGGCCTGCTTGACCATGGAGCGCAGCGTTTTCGTGCTGCCGGCCCGATCGATGGGGATCATGTCGCTCTTCAGGGCATACCAGCCCAGGAAGGGATACCAGAGCAGCTCGCGCTTCATAATGATCAGGCTGTCGCGCACAACGATGAAGGGGACGAAGATGTCGAACATGCACTGGTGCTTGCCAGCATACATGAACGGGCCATCGGGGATGTTCTCGAGGCCCCGGAATTCCGTCTCGATGCCGCAGATCACCTTCATGCCCCAGCGCAGGGACTTTGCGTAGATCCGGATGCCTCGCATGATCACCACGCGCGGCAGGAACAGCGCGATGATGAACACCGTGCCCATCAGGGCCATCGTGCCATATAGGTAGGCGACAAAGAGGAGGGAGCGCAGCTGCATCATGGACGGGCACGTTTAGACCTTCAGCCGAGTGCCGTCACCCGCCACTTTGCCCATTCTGTCAGTACGCCGCGAAACGACTTGGGATCGCGCATGAGGGCCGAGGGGTCCACCACAGTCCGGACGGGGTAAGGCTGCAGCTCGATATCGGGCATCGCCCTGCGTAGCAGCAGCAGGCTGCGCTGCATGTGATAGTCTGATGTCACGATAATCAGGCGCGTATAGCCGTGTTCATAGGCCCATACGGCCGTTTCCTCGGCATTACCGATGGTCGTTTCGGCGCGGTAGCCGATATCGACACAGCAGGCATAGGTTTCGGGCGCGCCGCCAGCGAGCGTGATCAGATCATCCATGCCCACATCAGGATTGACGCCGGAAATCAGGAGTCGTCCGCCGCGGCCAGCTGTAACGAGATCGACGCCCGCCGCGATTCGCATGCCGGAACCGCCCGTAAGCGCGACGACGCCATCGGCCTCACGCGCGACAGCCGGCACAGATTCGGCCGCGCGGCGCGCAAAGGCAAAGAAATCAAACGTGATGCCAGCCAGCGCCACAAAGAACATGGCAGGCAGGATTCCGAGACTGCGGGAGGACTTTGCGCGTTTCACATGACGCCTTTCAGAGCGCGGATCACGGTTATCCGTGCCGCGAGCCGCGCGGCAAAGCCCGCGATCACAGGCGTGATCACCAGAATGACGAGGTCAAAGAAATCGAGACTCAGCTCGGGCAGCAGGCCGGACCGCCCGCCATGCGCCTGCACGGTGAAGATCATGATCGCCGCCGCGCCGAGCGCCATGAGCGCGCCAACAGAGCCCGCCCGCAGGCCGAGCACCCAGAAACGCCGCTCGAAAAGGCCGGCAATGAACCGGTCACGCGCGCCTGCCAGGTGAAGCACGTCAACAATATCCCGCCGGGCCAGCAACGCGGCATGCGTGGCAAACGCAATCACCGCGACCGCTGTTGAAACCAGCAGGGCCACTGCGATCATGGCGGTCATCCGGGCGATGGCGAGGACGCGGCGGACATCGCCTGCCCAATCGGCATGTTCATCAACGGCGCTGGCAATGCCGGCCTCCGTCAGCTTGCGGGCAATGGTGGGGCCCATGTCGGGCGCCGCCGGATCGGCCTTGACCGCAACGAGCTGTGGCAGGGGCAGGCTGTCCGGCAGGCCGCGATTGCCGAAATTGGGCTCAAGCAGCGCGTCTATCTCATCCTTGGAAAACACGCGCACGTCGCGAACGCCGTCGATCTGCCGGATAATCTTGGCCGCATCATCAGCGCCGCGCCTGTCAGCAGCGGGCAGGCTGACCGTGAGCTCGCCCTGCACCTCTGCAGTCCAGCTCTTGGCAGCGCCATAGGTGGACTTGGCTGAAAGCGCTGCGAGCGCTGCCAGAAAGCAAAGGGCGCCGACAACAAAGAACAGCGCGGCTTCGCGCACATCCTCGACCGGCAGGAGCGGTGTTTCCTTCACGCGTGACATGTCAGCCTCCCAAGCCGGGATCAGTGCGCCGCCGCGCAGCCTGTCCGCCGAACTCGACATCCTGCACGAGGAGACGATTGGTCAGCCTGTAGACCGGGGCTTCGACCTGGCGGACGAGGCCAAGGTCGTGGGTCGCAATAATGACAGTCGTCTGGCGCCGTTTATTGAGTTCAAGGAACAGGCGCATCAGCCGCGTGCCCATTTCCGGGTCGACATTGCCGGTTGGCTCGTCGGCGATCAGGATATCGGGCTGCGTCACGACGGCGCGGGCAATGGCAACGCGCTGCTGTTCGCCACCAGAAAGTGTCGGCGGCTTGGCATGGAGGCGCTGGCCGAGCCCCACCCAGGCGAGCAATTCCTCAACATCTGCGCGGTAGTCCGACTCGCGACGTCCCAGCACGCGCAACGGAAGCGCGACATTTTCATAGGCCGACAGATGCTCAAGAAGCCGGAATTCCTGGAAAACCACACCCACCCTGCGGCGCAGGGCCGAGAGCTGGTCGCGCGTGAGGTTGCTGGTCGGACGGCCAAACAGGCTGACCTCGCCGCGACTGGGCTTCAGGGCAAGATACAGGAGTTTAAGAAGACTTGTCTTGCCAGCGCCCGAGGCACCGGTCAGGAAGCTGAACGAGCCGGGTTTCAGGACGAGATCAATATCGCTAAGTATGTCTTCGGAAGTGTCATAGCGGAGCGATACCGAATCTAATCGAACGGCGACATCTTCAAAGAGGTCGTGTCGTGGATGGGTCATGGGCTCCTGCCTGTCAGCTCAGGCTATTGGTTAATGGGACGAATTGCGGGAAAGACCAAGTCATGATCCTCACCTGTCCCTCGTGTGAGACACAGTATTTCGCCGATGACTCAACAATCGGTGAAAGTGGGCGAACAGTCACATGCGCTACCTGCGGTCATAGCTGGTTCGTAAACCCGCAAGGGCTGCCCGGACATGAGCCTGCAGCTGCAGCGCCCGCAGCGCATGAAGTGTATCGCGAAAGGGTGCGCGAGCAGCGCCGCCGCAAGAGCCGCTTTGCCGCGCTGGTCGCGTGGATCGTAACGGCGGGCGTGTTTTTTACGCTGGGCGTCGCGGCCATCATCTTCCGGAACGACGTGGTTAAGATCTGGCCCGAATCAGCGACAGCCTACAAACGCGCCGGGTTCTCGGTGAACCGTTTCGGGCTGGAATTCACGAATATCGAGCGCAGCCGCACCTTCAATGACACAATCCCGGTGGTCACCGTATCCGGCAAAGTGGTCAATGTGGCGCGCAGCACGGTGGACACGCCCGCGGTGCGCGTCGGCCTGACGGACGAGCGCGGCAAGGAAGTGGCCCTGAAATACGGTAGTGTGACACCGGGCGCGCTTGGCGCGGGCGCAACGGGCGAGTTCAAGATCGTGCTCGAACAGGCCCCGATGGAGAGTTTCGAGATCGAGCTTTCCTTTGTCGACCGCGCCGACGTCCCGCCTGAACCAAAGGCTATGCCGGAAACGACTTCCCCAACTGACGAGGCCGCGCCAGACTTGGCCGTGTCCGATGCTGAAAGCCCGACGGAATGACGGAACTGCCAAAAATCGAGATCCTCGTCACAGAGGACGAACTGATGGCGCGCATTGAAGAGCTGGCCGATGCCCTCGCACCAAGCCTGCAGGGCGACTGGTCGGCCGTGTCCATCCTGATCGGCGCAACGCCGTTCACGTCAGACCTGATGAAGGCCCTGGCGCGGCGGGATATCCACCCCGTGCTGGACGTGATCTGGCTGGAAAGCTATCGCGATGCCCGCGAAAGCTCGGGCCGCGTTGTCGTGCGGGCCGATCTGGGCCGCTCGGTTGAAGGACGCGGCGTCCTGTTGCTGGACGATGTCTTTGACACAGGCCGCACGCTGGCCTTCGCCAAGGCGCACCTGCTGGCAAAGGGCGCGCGCGAAGTGATCACCTGTGCGTTGACGCAGAAGCCCTGGGCCCCACGCGGCGAGGACGGGGTCGACTTCTGCGCCTTCGATTCACCGGGACGCTACCTTGTCGGCTATGGCATGGATGATGCGGGCAAGTATCGCGGCCTGCCCTATATTGGCGCGCTGGACTAGGTCAGGGCGAACCAGATACAGGCGCCGGCCGTGACGAGCAGGACGATCAGGCTGATCAGCGTGCCAACGAGACGGCCGAAGCTGGAGCCTGACGAACCACCAAGACCCACGGCATGCAATACGCGGCCAAGCAGGAAACTCGCGCCCAGCGCATGAATCAGGACGGTCGGCGCAGCGAGCGCGGCGAGGCCAAGTAGCCCCAACAGGACCACCGGCACGTCTTCCACGGCATTGCCCTGAACCCGGATCGCGCGCTGGAGCGCTTCATTGGCCCCGTCGCCAAAGTTGACCTTCTCCGATGAGCGCACGCGCCCAACATTCATCTTCAGGGCCAGCATGAGCAGGCAAAAAAGCCCGATATAAAGTGTTGCGGCAGCAAACGCTGTCATGGTCAGTCCTCCCGTTTTGCGGGGAACTTAACGCAGTTTACGCATCCTGCACGGATTATCTTGCTACCAGACACCGATATTTTCGGCGCTGGCCCAAGGCTCCTTCGGCGGCTTGCGCTCGCCCTTTTGGAGAAGCTCGACCGAGATGCCATCCGGCGAGCGGATGAAGGCCATGTGGCCATCACGTGGCGGACGATTGATCGTCACGCCCTGGGCGGCGAGCCGCTCGACGGCCTCATAGATATCATCGACCATGTAAGCGAGATGGCCGAAATTGCGCCCGCCCTGATAGGCTTCAGGATCCCAGTTATAGGTCAGCTCCACCATCGGGATGTTGACTTGCGTGGGGTTGGCGTCCGCCGCGATGCCGCCAAGACGCTTCACATCGGCTGGCGATGCCAGGAAGACCAGTGTAAAGCGGCCCTGTTCGCTATCGACGCGGCGGACCTGTTCGAGGCCCAGGCCGTCACAATAGAATTTGAGGGCGTCGTCGATATTCTCGACGCGCACCATCGTGTGCAGGTATTCGATGCTCAAGTGAGGCCTCCATTGAGGTCGCGGACGACCTGTTTAAGGTTGGGCGGCATCAGCGCGTAATAGCGCCGCATCGCAACCGCTAGCAGCACGATCATGAACGCCATGACCCCCAGAAAAACGGAAAATGTGTGAATGAGCGTGCCGGTCTCGAAAACGGGCGAGCCACCGGATGTCTGCCACAGCATCCGCCAGACAATGTTGAACGCGCCTACAAAGGGCGCGATCATCACGGACACGATCGTTGCGCAGACAAAGAAATACGTCGCTGAGCGCGGGCCTTCGCTGCGCAGGTAAAGGTCGGTGAACTCCGCATCGGTGACATCGGCAGGTATCTCACCGGCCTCCTTGCGTGCAGCGAGGACTTCAGGCGCGAAATCGCGGGTGGATTTCCAGCGCCATGCGAGATGCCCGCCCCAGGCAAGGAGCGCAACAAAGAGCAGGATCATTGGTAACATGGAAAGACTGGCAGGCCCGGATATGCGGCATGGCGCCGTCTACCCATTGTGGCCGGTCAGGCCGCATGGGCGCGTTCATAGGTCAGCATGGCACGTTTG
The DNA here is from genome assembly GCA_018827375.1 of Alphaproteobacteria bacterium. Classification (GTDB taxonomy): domain Bacteria; phylum Pseudomonadota; class Alphaproteobacteria; order Caulobacterales; family Hyphomonadaceae; genus Hyphomonas. Next base: position 305,859 of record JAHJYW010000045.1, on the reverse strand, counting down.
CGCGCCACACCCCAATGATAGTTATGGAGCCGACCGTCGGCTGCAAGGGCTCTGTGACAGGGGATGAACCAGCTGACCGGATTGGCGCCAACCGCGGCGCCGACAGCACGGGCAGCTTTCGGGTTGCCGGAAGCACACGCCAGCTGGCCATAAGTCTGCGTCGTGCCGGCCGGGATTTCCAGCAGCGCGCGCCAGACCTGACGCCGGAAAGGCGTGCCGTAGAGCGCAACGGGAAGCGGTTCTCCGGATTCAAAAACGCGGCGCGCGAACCGGGCGGCTTCTGCGTCATCACGGCGGATATCGGCGCCGGGATAGCGGGCGGTGAGATCTGCAAATGCCTGGGCTTCGCAAACGCCTTGATGCTCAAAACCCGTTCGAGTAGGGGCGCCTTCGTCAATGAAGCCAAGCGCAACCAGTCCGCGTGCACTCATCAGCCAGGCGCCTTCACCAAAGGGCGTGGGCGCGCGGCCAATGATAAGATCAGCGCCCGTACCGCCCGATTTTGCCTCGCCGGGAGTGAGACCTTCATGGGCGATAAAAAGATCGTGAAGGCGGCCGGGACCGGACAGACCCGTCTCGAAGGCGGCGTCCAGCACGCTGGCGCCCTCGCGCAGGAGATCTCCGGCCGCACCATGGGCGAGGGCGGCCTGGAACTGCTTCGGGCTGACCCCGGCCCAGCGTGTAAACTCGCGCTGGAAGTGGCTGGGCGAGAGGTTCATCGCGGCCGCGACGCTGGCGAGGTCCGGCCAGTCGCGCCAGGTGTCGCCCAGATGATCGAGCGCGCGAGCCATACGCTCATAAGCGACAGCACGTTCATCAAGGGGGGGCCTGGTTATCGTCATGGCGACAATGTGCCTTGCGCGACCGATGGCTTCCACCCGTTTCTTGCGCTGATTACTGCTGAACCGAGCTTTTAGCTTCAATCCCTGTGCAGACGCTGACAAAGCGCTACAAGACACGCAAACACTATCCAGACAGGGAGAAAAAGATGACCCAGGGCTTTTCAACACGCGCCATTCACGCTGGTGCAGCGCCAGATCCGGTTTCGGGGTCGCGCGCACAGCCGATCCATCAGACGACCAGCTTTGTGTTCCGGGATGCCGCGCACGCCGCAAACCTGTTTGCGCTGCAGGAGTTTGGCAACATCTATACCCGGCTCGGCAACCCGACGACCGGCGCGCTGGAAGCCCGCATCGCTGACCTCGAAGGTGGCACGATGGGCGTTGCGACAGCCTCAGGCCATGCGGCGCAGCTGCTGGCCTTCCATGTACTGATGGAGCCGGGCGCGAACATTGTTGCCGCACGCCAGCTCTATGGCGGTTCGATCAACCAGCTGTCGCATGCGTTCAAGAAATTCGGCTGGGACGTCAAATTTGTCGATATCGACGATGTAGCAGCGTTCGAAGCGGCCATCGACGACAAAACGCGCGTGATCTTTACTGAAAGCCTCGCCAATCCGGGTGGGCTTGTGACCGACATGAAAGCGATTGCCGCGATCGCGAAGCGCCATGGCCTGCCCTACATGGTCGATAATACGATGGCATCGCCCTATCTCTGCCGTCCGCTGGAGCATGGCGCCAATATTATCGTCGAAAGCCTGACCAAGTTTATCGGCGGGCACGGCAACTCGATTGGCGGCATGGTGATCGATGGTGGCAATTTCGACTGGCTGGCCCACAAGGACAAGTTCCCGACCATGGCCAGCCCGCAATCCTACTACAATGACATGGTGTTCGGTGAAGCCTTCGGCGCCCTGCCGCTCGGGCCCGATGGCGCCAACGTGAACATCGCCTTTGCCATTGCTGCACGGGCCTTCTCGCTGCGCGATCTCGGCCCTGCCATGTCGCCAATGAACGCGTTCCTTATCATGACAGGCTGCGAGACCCTGCCGCTGCGCATGGAACGGCACTGCACCAATGCCCTGAAAGTGGCGAAACACCTGCAGGCCCACGCGAAGGTCAGCTGGGTCCGCTATGCCGGGCTTGAGGGAGATCCACACAACGACCTCGCAAAAACCTACCTGCCTAAAGGCGCAGGCGCGGTGTTCACCTTCGGCCTGAAGGGCGGCCATGAGGCCGGCGTGAAACTGGTCGAGGGTGTGAAACTGTTCAGCCACCTCGCCAATATCGGCGACACGCGCTCGCTGATCATCCACCCCGCATCGACCACGCACAGCCAGCTGACGGATGCGCAGAAAACGGCTGCAGGCGCAGCGCCTGATACGGTTCGCCTGTCGGTCGGGATCGAGGATGCTGCCGATATCATTGCAGATCTCGACCAGGCGCTGGCTGCGCTCTAGCCGGCAAGAAAAGCCTTCCCTGTTTGCCTGAACGTCTGCAAAGTAGGCGTTTGGTCAAACTGGGAAGGCACGCAGCCCATGGCAGACGCCCGCAGCATCATCCTGCACGAATATCCAACCTCACCCTTCGCAGAGAAGGTGAGACTGACGCTGAAACTGAAGAATCTCGCCTATTCGCGCGTGGAGATTCCCGTGATCATGCCGCGGCCCGACCTTATGCCACTGACCGGCGGCTATCGCCGCACGCCGGTGATGCAGATCGGCGCAGACGTTTATTGCGACACGGCGATCATCCTGCGCGAGCTGGAGTCGCGGTTCTCCACCGTTTCGCTGCGCACACCCGGCCATGAGGGCCTCGGCCAGATGGTGGCTGGCTGGGCGGATTCGCGCTGGTTCCAGTCATCCGTGGCAATCATCTTCGGCGAACGGGCCGATACGGTGCCTGAAGCCTTCAAGAAGGACCGCGAGGCGCTGTCAGGCCGGCCGTTCGATACGGAAGGCATGAAGCGTGTTGCGCCGATGATGCGCGACCAGTGGCGTGCGCGTCTGATGCTGCTGGAAGAACGCCTCCAGGCCGGCAAGGGCGCCGGGGCAGGCATCTACCTGATCGGCGCCAAGCCGGGCTTTGTTGACGTCCACGCCTACATGAATGTCTGGTTCATGATGAATACGGTGCCGGACTTTGCCAATGAATGCCTTGAAAGCGCGCCGCTGACACGTGCCTGGTATGACCGGCTGACCGAGACGGAAGGCCAGGAACCGGAAACGATCACTTCCGCTGAAGCGCTGGCCATCGGCAAGGCCGCCGCGCCGCGCCTCGTGTCAGCCACAACGCTGAACGAGCCGCAGGGATTCTCGCCGGGCGATCCTGTCGCCGTTGCGCCGGACGACTATGGCCAGATCTGGGTTGAGGGTGAACTGGTGCATGCGGATGCCCAGCGCATCATTCTCCAGCGCACATCGCCTGAGGCGGAGACGATCCACGTTCACTTCCCGCGCGCGGGCTTCCTCGTACGCCGGGCCTGAGCACTTACAAATAAATGGACAAAGAAAAACGCCGCCCTCTTTCGGGGGCGGCGTTTGTTTGTGGGCTGAAGTCTTAGGCGACTAGAACTTCACGCCAGCCTTGACGTACACAAAGCGGCCGGAGCTGCCGTATGGGATGTAGCCGGAGAATGGCGTGTTGCCTGTACCGTTTTGGCCGATTGGGGCCGGATCGCCATACTCGTCGAACACGTTGTCCGCGCCGACCGACAGAGTGATGCGCTCGTTCCAGGTGTAACGACCCTCGATGTCGAGGAGCGTGTTTGGATCGATCGTGTAATCGTTGGCAGGGTTGGAGCTAGGCACCAGCACTTCGCCGTAACGGATCGCGCGGAGCGTTGCACCGAACGGACCACGCTCCCAGTCAAGCGACGCTGTGAACTTGTCCTTAGGCGTACCTTCTTCAAGTGTCAGCACGTTGACGCGGCCGAAGAGGACCGGGTTCGACGGCAGGGCCGTCAGCTGCGGAACGTCAGGCACTGCCGTCACGTCCGTCTTGTTGAAGTTGGCACCGAGCGTGGCGTTGAAACGACCAATTTCGGTTTCCGGGAAGGCATAGTTTGCCACGATGTCGACACCGGAGGTTTCCGTATCCACACCATTCAGGAAGAAGCGGCCGCCGCCCGATCCGATGAAGCCTTGGCTGACGAGGTATGCACGTACATCCGAAGATGTCAGGTTCTCAGAAAGAACAATCCGATCGTTCACATCAATGCGGTAAGCATCGACCGTCACATTCAGAGGACCATTCCGGAACACGGCACCGATCGAGTAGTTGACCGAATTCTCGGCATCAAGATCCTGCGCACCCAAGGCCTGGGCGATCGGATCAGTGACCGGGAAGGTCGTGATGTCGAAAGGCACGCCGTTGATGAAGTTCGTCGACGTGGTCGCAAAGTATTGCTGCTGCAGCGACGGCGCACGGAAGCCGTTCTGGATCGAGCCACGCAGTGCGAACATGTCGTTGAAGTCATAACGGGCCGCCAGCTTGCCGGTAACCGTTTCGCCGAAATCCGAATAGGATTCGACACGCACGGCGCCGGAAACGAGCAGGGCATCGGTCACGTTGGCTTCAAGGTCGACATAGGCACCGATAGCAGTGCGGTCCTCGTCAACTTCGTTGGCCGGACGGAAACCAGGGAACACCTGGGCGCCGGATGCGGTTGTACAGCCGCCTGCCGCCAGAACTTCTGGCGTGAACAGTCCAGTGGTCGAATTAGGCTGGCATCCACCGACATTCAGAGGCAGCAAAACGCCGCCGTTGCGGTAGCTGTCTGGCTCACCGGCATTGATCTCATACATTTCCTGACGGGCCTCAAGGCCCCAGGCGACGTTGAGATCGGAAGCCAGTCCGTCAACCGCAAAGCCGCGAACGGCCGAGAGGTTGGCCACGACCTGGCTGTATTTGAACCCGCCAGCATCGAACGATGTTTTCGATGCTGTACCGAGCGAACGGTTGAGCGTGTTCTCGATGGTGAACTGCATTTCGTTCGAACCGTAGACGAGAGACGTATCCATATCCCAACCAGCCATCTCGAAACGGGCACCGCCAGCCAGAGACGCGTCAGTGGTTTCAGGCGAGATCAGCGGCAGGAAGCCGTTCGGGTAGATTTCGATGACATTTCGGTCGTCGAGCGCCCGGCGATAGAAGCCAGCAGATGTCGTGTCGCGGTCCTGATAGCTCGCCCAACCGTAAAGCTCGACGCCATTCTCAAGGTTGTATCCAGCGTTACCGAACAGGGTGATCTGCTCGAGTTCCGGCTCACCCGTCCAGGCATTGAAGCGGTTGATGACAGCTTCGCCTGGCGTATCGCCTGCGGCCGTATACTGTGGCCTGACATCAAAGCCCGAACGCTCCGAATGCTGTTGATCTTTGTACTCTGCCGAGAGCGTCATGAAACCGTCCTGACCAAGCTGGAAACCTTTCCAGCCGGAAAGGGTCACAACATGGCCGTCGGAGCGCTCGCGCGAGATCTCGCCGCCAGCAGGGACAGTCACGCCAGCTGGCGGGGTGCCGACCGGAACGGTGTACTCTGTTTCGCGCCAGCCGTAGCTGACTTCGGCCGCGCCGCCTTCGGCCGCTTCACGCAGGTTGACGTTGATCACACCGGCGATGGCGTCAGAACCATACTGGGCCGATGCACCGTCGCGCAGGACTTCAATGCCGGAGACAGCGAGTGTCGGGATCGTGTTTAGGTCAACCGCCGACGTGCCACGGCCAATCGAACCGTTGACGTTGACGAGCGAGGCCATGTGGCGGCGCTTACCGTTCACGAGAACAAGCGTCTGGTCAGGGCCGAGGCCGCGAAGCGAAGCCGGACGAACCGAGTCTGTACCGTCATTGAGCGCAGGGCGCGGGAAGTTGAAGGAGGGGAGCTGGACCGACAGCGCCTGGTTCAGTTCGCCGATGCCGATTTTCTCGAGCGTGGCCGCAGAAACGACATCGACAGCAACGGCCGTATCAAGCGCGGAGCGATTGGCAACGCGCGTGCCGAGCGTAACGACGGTTTCGAGTTTACGGTCCGCCTCTGGCGCTGAGTCTTCCTGGGCAATAGCAGGAGCTGTGATGGATGCGATGACAGCAACAGCGGCTGCCGTACGCAGAACAGTTTTGAACTGCACGATAATAGTCCTCCTTGACTAAGCGTGACTCCCGCCATTGAGAGTCCACTTTAACCTTGCCCGGCTTTGGGCCCCGATTAGCAAATAAAGTGTGCAGCTCCGGAAAAAGCACAAGTGGACGGAACCTTTTCCATCCGGCATGTTGTAATTATGACACTGATGTCACACTCAGCCGAAAGTATTACCGATGGCACGAAGACTTTGTCTTATCACAGGCGCCTCTGCAGGCATTGGTGCAGAGTTTGCTCGTCAGTATGCGGCGCTTGGGTGGGACCTGGCGCTGACAGCCCGCCGCACGGATCGATTGGACGCCCTCGCTCAGGAACTGGAGACGGCGCACGGGATATCTGCAATCACGATTGCCCAGGACCTTGCCCTGCCTGACGCCGTCGACGCGATCCTGTCGACCCTTGAGACCAAAGGGCGCCACGTGGATGCGCTGGTCAACAATGCCGGCTATGGTCTGCCGGGTACATTCTTCAATACATCATGGGACGAACAGGCGGCCTTCATGCGCGTGCTCTACACCGCCCCGGTAGAGCTTGCCCACAAGGTTTTGCCCGGCATGGCCGAGCGCAGGTATGGTCGGATCATCAACGTTGCCTCACTCGCGGGCTATGCAGCTGGCAGCGCCGGCCACACGCTTTACGCGAGCGTCAAGGCGGCCATGATCAAGTTCTCGGAAAGCCTCAATGCCGAGTGCGTCGCGTCAGGCCAGACAGACATCCATTGCACGGCGCTCTGCCCCGGCTTCACCTGGAGCGAGTTCCACGATGTGAATGGCACGCGCGAGGACACGAACAAGATGCCGAAATGGATGTGGATGGAAGCTGCCCCTGTTGTGAAGGCGGGCATAGACGCGGTTAATCGCGGGGAACCCGTCATAGTGCCCGGCGGCGCCAACAAGGCGCTGGCCACCCTCACCCGCATCCTGCCCGAGCCGATCGGCCGGGCGATGGTCGGCGCGCAGTCCAAACGCTACCGCCGAACCGAGGTGTAGGCGCGCCTGCGTTGTTGCACCGCACAAACATGCCATGACTCTTGCATGCATCGCACTATACTAAGCAAAACGACCAAAGATCGTGGAGGATATTATGGACGGCGCTGTTGGCGAAACACTCGAGAAATCCCCTGTCATGGCTGGGCTTCTGCCCGCGATGGCAACTGCCGTAACGGCGCTTGAAGCCTATGTGGATGCGGCAACGCGTGCCGCTTCAGCTCAACTGTTAACACCCGACGGCAAGCCGGACCGCAAGGCGCTGGAACGTGAACAGCACATGGCACACGGCCTCGCCTGGCTGGCGACCTATCTTGAAACGCTGCGTCAGACCTCCGAATGGGCCGCGCGGATCGATGCCGAAGGCAAGTTCGGCGAGATTGAAGGCCTCCTCTCGCAAATCCTGTTCAGCGAATACCTGGCCCAGATTGTCAGCGGTATCCCGATGAACCAGGGCGAAACGATCCGCCCGCATGAACTCGGCGCGCTCAAGGAAGCCGACGCCCTGTTCGAGACACCGGTGGTCAAACACTTCATTCTCGAGGGCAAGACAACTCACTCTATGGCCGCTGCCGCCAAGTTGCTGCCGGATGCGCTCAGCCGCAATACGGTGGAGGAGACAGGTCTCGACGAGACCATGACCATGGTGCGCGAGCAATTCGCGAAATTCGCCAGCGACAAGATCAAGCCGCACGCCCATGGCTGGCATATCCGCAATGACTATATCCCGATGGATGTGGTCAGCGAGATGGCGGAGCTGGGCGTGTTCGGCCTGACCATCCCGGAAGAATTCGGCGGCTTCGGCATGGGCAAGATTGCCATGTGTGTTGTCTCTGAAGAACTTTCACGCGGCTATATCGGGACCGGCTCGCTCGGCACACGCAGCGAGATTGCGGCTGAACTGATCCTGATCGGCGGCACGGACGACCAGAAAACGCAATGGCTGCCCAAGATTGCCAGCGGTGAAATCCTGCCGACAGCCGTTTTCACAGAGCCGAACACGGGCTCGGACCTCGGCAGCCTGCGTACGCGCGCAGTGAAAACCGATGATGGCAGCGAGTACGCCATCACCGGGAACAAGACATGGATCACCCACCCGGTCCGCGCCGATGTGATGACCGTGCTCGCCCGCACCGATCCGGCCACGAACAATTTCTCAGGCCTGTCGATGTTCCTTGCCGAGAAACCACGCGGCGACGATGCCAACCCCTTCCCGGCCACGGGCATGACTGGCGGCGAGATCGAAGTGATCGGTTATCGCGGCATGAAGGAATACGAGATCGGCTTTGACGATTTCCGCGTGAAATCGGAGAACCTGCTCGGCGGCGTTGAAGGCCAGGGCTTCCGCCAGCTGATGGCCACGTTCGAAAGCGCACGTATCCAGACGGCTGCACGCGGCATCGGTGTCACGCAGAACGCGTTCGAGATCGGCCTCAAATATGCGCTGGATCGCAACCAGTTCGGTCATTCGATCTACAGTTTCCCGCGCGTGTCGAACAAGCTGGTCATGATGGCTGCCGAACTGATCGGCGTGCGCCAGCTGACCTATTTCTCGGCGCGGCAGAAAGATGCCGACAAGCGCTGCGATCTTGAGGCGGGCATGGCGAAACTGCTCGCCGCACGCGTTGCGTGGGCAGCCGCCGATAATGCGCTGCAAATCCATGGCGGTAATGGCTTCGCTGTCGAATACCCGATCAGCCGCCTCCTGGCCGACGCGCGCATCCTCAACATCTTCGAGGGCGCCGGCGAAGTACAGGCCATGGTCATTGCCCGGCGCCTGCTCGAAAGCGGGAACTGAACCGAGCCAAATAAATACGGGCAGGTCGTGAACCTGTTGGCGGCTTGCCCGTATCTCTCCTTCGCGCGAAGCTTCCCGACCCCCGCGCGCAGGGAGTTCGCATGGCAGACGCAGCAGATTCACACACTGAAACAGAAAAGCGCGACCTGCGCACGGGACAGCCGCTCTGGCTGGCCGAAGGGCCGCCGAAGCTGGCAGTTCGCCAGAAACCCAAGCATGCGACCTATGATGTCATAATTGCTGGATCCGGCATCAGCGGCGCGCTCACGGCCTGGCACTTGTGCGACGGCAAACGCCGCGTCCTGCTGATCGACCGTCGTCCGCCGGTAACGGGCTCCACACCTGCCAGCACGGCGATGATCCAGTACGAGATCGACAGGCCGCTCACCAAACTGTCAGAGATGATCGGCGAAGAACAAGCCGTCCGCGCATGGAAGCGCTCTGCAAAGGCAGTTCAGCGTCTGGGTGAGATTGTCAGGCTGGAAAACATCCCCTGTGGGTACACCGAAAAGCCTGCGCTTTACCTGGCTGGAGATGAATTCGGTTTCCGCGCACTGCAGACGGAGCAAAAAGCGCGTGAGGCGGCGGGGCTGATCTCCCGCTTCATACCTGCGCAGGAATTGCGCGATACCTATGGGATGGACCGTACCGGCGCGCTCCTCAGCGAACCGTCTGCCTCCGCTGATCCCGCGCGTCTGACTGCAGGCCTGCTTCGGCGCGCCATGGATTCAGGACTGGAAATCGTGTCTCCGATGGAAGTCTGCGATTTCGTGGCCACCGGCGCTCAAGCCGCCGTAACCTTGTCCAATGGCCAGATCCTGACCTGCGGCCATGCCGTCTTCTGCACGGGCTATGAATTTCTCAAGTCGCTGGAAAGCCGCGAGCACCGGATTATCTCAACCTGGGCCATCGCGGCGCGGCCGCGCAGCAAGCTGCCCGATTGGCTGGACAATCACATCGTGTGGGAGGGGTCAGACCCCTATCTCTATTTCCGCACGCATACGGATGGCCACGTCGTCATTGGCGGCGAAGATGAACCCTTCGAGACCGGCCACATGAACGCTGTAAAGCTGGAGCGCAAGGTCGCGACACTGGTGAAGAAGTTTGAGGCGCTGACAGGCGTGGCGCTCTATCCGCCGTCACATCGCTGGGCCGCCGCATTCGGCGAATCGACGACAGGCCTGCCCTTCCTTGGCCCTGTGCCCGGCCAAACGAATGTTCACGCCCTGATGGGCTTTGGCGGCAATGGCATCACGTTCAGCGTCATCGGGGCGGAAATTGTCGCCGCAGCGATTTCAGGCAAGCCGGACCCGGACGCGTCGATTTTCGCCTTTCCCGGCGATACCGACGCGCCCTAAAGACCTAGCGGATTTCGCCGTTGAGCGCTTCGATATCATCCGGCTCGTGCTGGATTATGACCTTGGCACCAAGGCGCTCGGCGCGGGCCTCGAACGCATCCATGGAGGCAAGCGTCTCGGCTTCATCAAAGTTGAAGCGGGGTACGCGCTTCAGTTCGCGGCTTTCCTTGCGGTGGTAGAGATCGCCGGTCAGCAGGACCGGTCCGCTTTCCGGCATCATCAGCTGGAGCGACGAATGGCCGGGGGTGTGGCCGGGCGTCTGAAAGATCACGACGGATCCGTCGCCGAACACGTCATATTCATCACCGATCACCTGCTGTTCCATCGGGCTGAACATGGCGAATGTCGGCGCTAGGCTTGGGTCGTAAGGCGCCGAACCGTCCGGCGGGAACATGGCGTCCTTTTCCTTCTGATTGACCAGCCAGGTCGAGCCCTGAACCTGATCGATCTGCCCCGTATGGTCGAAGTGACTGTGCGAGATGGCGACATAGTTGATTTCCGAGGGCACCACGCCGAGGTCGGCCAGCTTCTCCGTCAGCGACGTATCAAGCGAGACGGTGAAGACGCCCTGGGTGTTTTCGCCATTGCCGACCAGCATGCCCGGGAGGCCAAGATCCCAGAGCAGGATGCCGTTCGGGTGCTTCACGAGGAAACAGCTGTCGGTCAGCGTGTCGCTCACGCCTGCATAGTCGCCCGCGGACGAGAAGATATCGAGGTCCGACACCTTGATCGTGCCGCAATCGATCACGTCTACGTGCAGCGGCGCTTCAGCCTCGACCGTTTCCACTTCTGCTTCAGGCGCCGCGGCCTCAGGCGCTGGCGCCGGCGTTTTCGGCGCGCAGGCGGCCAGCAGGGCCGCGGTTGAAGCAGCGATCATCAAATGTCTCAGGCGCATGGATATCCCCTTGTTTTGCAGTCTCAACGGCTAAGCCTAGTCGGTCTGCGCGTCCAGTGAAAGCGCCTGCCCGTTCGGCTCGACGACGCGATAGAAACAGCTGCCGCGACCCGTATGGCACGCCCCGCCCGTCTGGTTGACGCGCAGAAGTACTGCGTCCTGATCGCAATCAACCCGCACTTCGACCACATTCTGTACGTGGCCTGATGTCTCGCCCTTTACCCAGAGTGCACTCCGCGAGCGCGACCAATAGGTGGCGCGCCCGGTTGCAATGGTCGCCGCCAATGCCTCCGCGTTCATCCAGGCCAGCATCAGCACTTCGCCGCTGGTCGCATCCTGCGCGATGGCGGCAATCAGGCCGTCAGCATTGAATTTCGGGCGCAGCTCGCGGGTTTCATCCTGGGCCGTACCGGTGAGGGGCGGAGAATAATCGGTCATGAAACCCTCCATAAGTCAGGTCAGCCGGGCGCGCCAGCGGAACCGCGACCGGAATGATGCGCTTGGTCTGCAACAGAGGGGAATTCAATCATGGAATGGATCGTATCAAGCCCGCGCCCACTTATGATGGTCATCATCACGGCAGCTGCCATGTATCTGTCGCTGATCGTCATGACGCGCCTTGCCGGCGTGCGTAGTTTTTCCAAGATGAGCGGTTTCGATTTCGCGGTCACCGTTTCGATTGGCTCTGTCCTCGCCTCGGTTATCCTCGCGCCGGATCCTCCACTCGTGCAGGGCATTGTCGCGCTTGCGGCGCTGTTTGTGCTGCAGATGGGCGTTGCGACACTGCGTGTCCACTCAGACCTCTTCGAAGGCAGCACCAATAACAAACCGCGCCTGATCATGGCCAATGGCGAGATGTTGCGCGACCAGATGGCGAAGGCCAAGATCACCGAGAACGACCTGCTCGGGAAGCTGCGCGAAGCGAACGTGCTCGATTTCAGCCAGGTCGATGCCGCGGTCGCGGAAACGACAGGCGACATCTCGGTGCTGCACAGGCAGCGCGGCGATGCGCCCCTCGCTGCGAGCCTGCTCAAAGGCGTGCTGGCGGCAGACCGCTACCACCCCCGCCCTGTGGTCAACTGATTCAGGCTGCGCATTTACGGGAAAGGCGTTTACACTCACCAAAAATCACGGAGAAAACGCACATGTCTGCTTACACGCAAATTCTGGAAACCCTCGACAATGGCGTCCTGACGCTGACCCTGAACCGGCCCGAGCGTCTGAATGCCTGGACGCCGGTCATGCAGGCAGAACTGGAAACGGCCATCCGCGCGGCGGGCGACAATCAGGATGTTCGCTGCATCATCGTCACGGGTGCAGAACGGGGCTTCTGCGCGGGCGCCGACATGAACCATTTGCAGGACATTCAGGGCGACACGGATGCTGGCGCCAAATCGGCGACAGCAAGTGTTGAGCGCGGCACGCCAGAGGGCCTCGAGAAAATCTATAACGGCCGGTTTGGCTATCTCTACGCCTGCCCCAAGCCCATCATAGCGGCCATCAACGGCCCCTGTGCAGGCATCGGCCTCATCTTCACGCTCTTCGCGGACATGCGTTTTGCCGCTGAGGACGCGAAGTTCACAACTGCCTTCGCCCAGCGCGGCCTGATTGCCGAACACGGCATTGGCTGGCTGCTGCCAAGGCTCGTCGGCGAGGCAAATGCCCTCGACCTTCTGTTTACGGCGCGCGTCTTCAAAGGTGCCGAGGCGGCCGATCTTGGTCTCGTCAACAAGGCCCTGCCATCAAACGAACTGATGCCGCATGTCATGGACCTTGCCGCGTTCCTGTCCACACAAGTGTCGCCGCGCTCGGTCGCGGTGATGAAAAAGCAGGTTCGCGCGTCCTATTTCCAGTCCTATTCGGAAAGCCTGGCAGACGCCGATGATGCAATGGCGGCAAGCTTCACCACATTCGACTTCAAGGAAGGGGTGGCGAGTTTCGTCGAGCGCCGCGCCCCGGCCTTCCAGGGCAAGTAAACAGGAATAGAAATCATGACACGCCGCATTGATATCGTTGAAGTCGGCCCGCGCGACGGATTGCAGAACGATCCGGCCGACCTCAGCGTCTCGCAGAAACTCGAATTCATTGCGCGCCTGGAAGAGGCGGGCGTGCAGCGCATGGAATCCGGCAGTTTCGTCAATCCGAAAGCCGTGCCGAAAATGGCCGATTCCGCCGCCGTATTTGCAGGCGTCGACCGTTCCAGAGCGACGCGTCACATCGCGCTTGCCCTGAACGAAAAAGGCGTGCGCCGGGCGATTGATGCGGGCGCCGACGAGATCAATTTCGTGCTTGTGGCTGGAGAAACGTTTGGTCGTCGCAATCAGGGCATGAGCCCGCAGGAGAGCGCCGATATGCTCGCCCAGTGCGCCCCGCTTATTCTCGAGGCCGGCATTCCCCTGTCAGCGACCATCTCCGTTGCCTTCGGCGATCCGTTCGATGGCGACGTCGATCTTGCCATCGTTGGCAATCTCGCGGCGCAGGCGCAGCGTGCGGGCGTCAATGAACTCGCCCTCGGCGATACGATTGGCGTGGCAACACCGTGGGACGTGCGCGCAGCGATTGAGCGGGTGCGAATGGAAGCGCCCGACGTTTACCTGCGCATGCATTTCCACGACACGCGCGGCGCTGGCCTTGCCAATGTCGCAGCGGCCGTTGAAGCGGGTGTGGATGTGATTGACGCGAGTTGCGGCGGCATTGGCGGCTGTCCGTTCGCGCCAGCCGCCACGGGCAATGTGGCCACCGAAGACGTGGTCTATATGCTGGAACGGGCCGGTTTCGAGACCGGCCTCGATCTCGGCAAGCTGATCGACACCGCACATTGGCTGGAGAAAGTGCTCCAGCATCCGGTCTCGTCATCGCTTAGCCGTGCGGGCGCATTCCCGCCGGCGAAAATGCCAGCCTGACCAGCCTATTCGGCTGACAGGCGTGCGGCTTCCTCGTCCGAAAGCTCGGAATTGTCATAGACGTTCTGCACGTCATCCAGTTCGTCGAGCACATCAAGCAGCTTCATCAACGTGTCGGCGGAATCGCCGTCCACGGGGATATTGTTCTGCGGCTTCCAGATCAGCTTGGTCGACTTGGCTTCAATATCGGCCCCGAAATGCTCGGTCAGCGCATCGGCGACCGTTTGAAGGTCTTCACGGGCCGTATAGATCCAGTGCGATTCCGCGTCGGTTTCGACGTCCGAGGCGCCCGCAAGGATCGCCGCTTCCATGACTTCGTCCTCGGTACCCACAGAGAGGGGATATTCGATTTCGCCGACCTGGTCGAAGCTGAACGAGACGGAGCCCGTTTCGCCCAGATTGCCGCCATTCTTGGAGAAAGCGGTGCGCACATCGGTCGCGGTGCGGTTCTTGTTGTCAGTCGAGGCCTCGACAATGATGCCGACGCCGCCGGGACCAAAGCCCTCATAGCGGATATCGACATAATCATCGCCGCCGCCGCCCTGGCCCTTGTCGATGGCGCGCTGGATGTTGTCCTTCGGGACCGACTGGCCCTTGGCGTTCTGGATCGCCAGGCGCAGGCGCGGGTTTCCGTCCGGGTCAGGTCCGCCCATTTTGGAAGCGATCGTGATCTCTTTCGACAGACGCGCAAACCTGACGGCGCGCTTCTTGTCCTGTGCACCTTTGCGGTGCTGGATGTTTGCCCATTTACTATGGCCGGCCATGAAAACCTCTTCGGGGGGTCAGAAACGTGAAGCGTGCGCTTTAGCGCAGGATGGGCAAAGCGCCAAGCTCCGCGGCTGTAGCCCTTGCAGAGAGCTGGCAAATCCTGAAAGCTGGGGAAAAATCCGGGAGAGGAACCCAGTATGCGCCACAGCATGTTTTCACTATGCGCCATTGCCCTGTCAGCCTGCGCCAGCCAGGCGACAGCCCCTGAGGCGCTTGCGCCGGAAACGGCTCCTGCTCACGCAGTGCCAGCCCTACCTGCTGCGGGCGTTGCCACAGAGGCCACACGCGTCGCCAATGCCGCGCTCGCGGCGCGCTTGCCACTGGATGAGCAGAGTGATGTTGAAGACGCGGCCCGCGGGCGCATTGCGTACATCGACGCGCCGGCCATTCTCGCCGAAGACGGCCATGTCGTCTGGGCGATCCCGCAATTCGACTTCCTGAAGGGCGATGCGCCGGACACGGTGAACCCGTCCCTCTGGCGCCAGTCGCGCCTTGCAGCCGAACATGGCCTGTTCGAGGTCGGTCCAGGCATCTGGCAGGTGCGCGGCTATGATCTCTCCGTGATGAGCGTGATCGAGGGCAAGACCGGCTGGATTATCGTTGATCCGCTGACGAGCACGGAAACGGCCAGCGCGGCGCTGAAACTGGTCAATGACACGCTGGGCGAAAAACCGGTCACGGGCATGATCTATACACACAGCCACGCCGACCATTTCGGCGGTGCGCGTGGTGTCCTCACCGAGGAAGACGCGAAAGCGCGTAATGTGCCGATCATTGCGCCGGTCGGCTTCCTTGAACATGCCGTCAGCGAGAACCTGATTGCCGGCAACCAGATGAGCCGCCGCTCGAGCTTCATGTTCGGCAACACGATCCCGCGCAGCTCAACGGCACATGTCGGCTCAGGCCTCGGCCCCGGCCTGCCACAAGGCACGATCAGCCTGATCGCGCCGACCGAAGAGATTTCCGGACGCGGCACACAGCGCGTGATCGACGGCGTGACGTTCGAATTCATTGATGCGGCGGGCACCGAAGCGCCGGCCGAATTCATGTTCTACCTGCCGGAAAAGCGCGCGCTCTGCACGGCTGAAGTCGTGACCGCCACGTTCCATAACCTGCTGACACCGCGCGGCGCGAAAGTGCGCGATGCCCTCGGCTGGAGCCGGGCCATCGATCATGTGCTGGAAACCTATGGGGACAAGGCGGACGTTGTGTTCGCTTCCCACCACTGGCCGACATGGGGCGAAGAGAATGTCGACAGCCTGCTAGAAGGCCAGCGCGACATCTATCGCTACGTCCACGACCAGACCCTGCGCGCAGCGAATGCTGGCGCAACGATGACCGAGGCCGCCGAAGCAGTGACCGAACCCGCCTTCGAGAGCGCGGCCGATGCCTTCAATACGCGCGGCTATTACGGCACGCTGAATCACAATGCCAAGGCCGTGTACCAATATTATTTCGGCTGGTGGGGCGGGGTCCCGGCCGAGTATTACGAGCTGCCGCATGTCGTCACGGCGGCGCGTTATGTCGAGGCCATGGGCGGGCTGGCCGCAACACTTAGCCTTGGCGCGAAGGCTTTCGAGGCCGGCGATTACCGCTGGGCGGCCGAAGTGTTCAACCATGCCGTCTTTGCACAGCCGGAAAACGAAACCGCTCGCAACTGGCTCGCCGCGACCTATGAACAGCTGGGCTTCCAGGCCGAGAGTGGCGCCTGGCGCAGCTATTTCCTCGTCGGCGCCAGCGAGCTGCGCAATGGCATTCCAAACGTCGGCAATCCGCAGCTCGGTAATCCGGAATTCCTGCGCGCGGTCAAATCGATCGACCTGATGGATTCCCTCGCCGCAAGGTTCAATCCGGCAAATATGACGGCAGAGCCCTTCGCGGTGAACCTGGTCTTCCCGGACCGGGATGAGGCGATGACGCTGCACGTTGGCAAGTCAGTCCTCGTACCTCGCGAAGGCAGCAGCGATAATGCCGCCGTGACGCTGACGCTCGACCGCTCAGTGCTCGACCTTATCCTGCTCGGCCAGACGGCCCTGCCGGAACAGCTCCAGTCCGGCGCCGCGACCGTCAGCGGCAATCCGGCCATGCTGCAGGCCTTCTTCGGCACGCTCGACCGGCCCGACTTCTGGTTCCCGGTGGTGACGCCTTAGGGCTAGCGCCTTTCCCAAATTGCCTGCGGTCCCGGCTTTCGCCGGGACTGCGGTTGGGGGAAAGTTCGCTTAGGCGGGCACTTGCTCGCTCAGTCTCCCGCCCATGCGGATGGGTTCTATGCGGAGGGCCAAGCCTGTTTTGTCGTCGGTTTCGACATAGGTGCCGCAGAGGGTGCCGTCGCCGAGGGCGGGTTGATAGCGTTCGCCGGGGAGCTGGGTGATGAAGCGGTTGAGGGAGTTCTGCTTCTGCATGCCGATGACGCTGTCATAGTCGCCGCACATGCCCGCATCGGTCTGGTAGGCGGTGCCGTTTTCGAGGATCATCGTGTCGGCGGTGGGCACATGGGTGTGCGTGCCGACGACGAGGCTGGCGCGGCCGTCGCAATGGTGGCCCATGGCCATTTTCTCGGAGGTCGCCTCGCAATGCATGTCGACGATGATGGCATCGGCCACGGCGCCAAGCGGCATGGAATCGAGCGCGGCATCGACGGCCTCGAACGGATTGACCAGAGTCTGGCGCATAAAAACATTGCCCTGCGCCTGGATGACGCCGACGCGGCGCCCGTCCGGCAGGGCATAGAGATGGGCGCCCTTGCCCGGCGCATTGGCCGATGGCGGATAGTTCAGCGGGCGCAGGAGGCGCGGCTCGCGCTGGATATAGGTCATCGCCTCGCGCTGGTCCCAGGCATGGTCGCCGAGGGTGAGGCAGTCAGCGCCAGCGCCGAAGAAATCGTTCGCGATGGATTCGGTGAGGCCGAAACCGCCCGCCGAATTCTCGGCGTTCACGACAACGAAATCGAGCCGCAGGCGCGCCTTGAGGCCTGGCAGGTGCTCCAGCACGGCGGCCCGGCCGGGCTTGCCAACGACGTCTCCGAAAAATGCAATCTTCATGGCCAAGAGCCTATGCCCTGCCCGGAGCATAAAGAAAAGCGCGCGTCTCCAGCAGGAAACGCGCGCCATTCAGTTTCGAATGTGGCCGGTGCCTATTCGTTCTTGGCGGTAAAGCCGAGCGCCGTCTTGGTCAGGGCCGAGGGATCATCCATCTCCGAAAACTCTGCCAGACGCAGCGGCTTGGCCGGAGCCAGCGTGATTGTCAGCGTCTTCGGATCGGTGATGAAGGACGAGAGCGCCGTGGCCAGTTCGCTCGCCAGCTCCATGTCGATGCCTGAGCCGCCCGCCATCATTGGCGCCATGGCCATCATGCCTGCCGCCTGACTGCGCAGCTGCTGCGGGTCTTCACCCGACTGGGCCGCATAGGCGTTGAATCCGCGGGCGAGGAAGCCATCATCATCGATGGCGAGCTGGAAATTGTGGATTGCCAGCTTGTCCATCGCATCCTGCATCATGCTGCCCGGATCGGCCGGGGCATCAGCGGCAGTCGCCTTGGCCTGGGCCGCCGCCATCGCGCTGGCGCCTTCATACTGGCCGGAGAAATCAACCCGGAAACCATCTTCCAGCTTCCAGAAATTCTTGCCCTTTGCGATGGTGACCATGTCCTTGTCGGGATCATAGGCCTGTTCACCCTGGCCGCTGAGCTCCAGCTTTTCATAGCCGAGCAGGGCCAGCTGGGCGCCAAATTTCTCGCCGAGTTCGCCTTCGCTGGTGCCGAGCGTCATCTTGAACGGATCGGTGACGACTTTGACGGCCCGGCCCTTCTTGTCGCGCGAAACCTTGGATTTCAGCTTCGGCATGTCGAATTCAGCGCCGGACACGGCAATTTTCAGATCGTCGATCAGCACCGAGTCATAGCCCGGATTGGCCGGATCGTTCTGGAAGACCTCAAGCATGCTGGCTGCTACGCCACTGCCGGCCTCTTCGCCGCTCATGCCCTTCAGCACGGCAAGGTTCACACCGCGAATGTCGACATCCCCGAGGCTGGCCTTCAGGTCTGTATTGTCAGTCGGGTCGATCATGTTGAGCGTGAGGCCCTTCATGGCCATCTGCGCCGCTTTTTCATCCTTCAGGCCGAGCACTTCGACCGTTGAGATGAGGAAATCGCCCTTCTGGCCTTCTTCCTCGTCGATCTTGAAGTTCACGTCCTTCATCGACCAGAGATCAAAGGCGAGCGCCTTGCCTTCCGGCATGTCCATGGCTTCGCCCTTGCCGAACAGGCTGGCGATCCAGGCGGCTGTTTCCGGCGATGGGTTCACGAGTTCCATCGACTTGATCTTGCTGGAGCCTTGATTTTCGGCCGGGTCTTTCGGCACGAAGCTGACATCGGAGAGAACGATCTTGGAGAAGTTCGGCTTGCCGTTGAGCATGCCGAGGCCTTCGAATGTCATCTCGCCGGCCTTGAGGTCAGAGCCTTTCAGGTGGAGTTCACCATCATCGTCTGCCTCTTCGGCATCCATCTCTTCAGCCGAGACGAGCGTGACGTTCTTGAAGACCGCCTTGGCGCCATTTACGTCGCTGCCGGTAAAGCTGACGCGGCCCGAACCGGACTTGTCGAGTGAGAAGGCGCTGAGAACGGCACCGGCGGTAGCTGGGTCTCCTTTGCGGAGTTTGACCCCTTGCAGCTTGCCATCGGAAAGTTCGATCCCTGCCGGGCTGGCGCCATCCTTGTCCTTGTTTTTGTCACCGCATGCCGTAAGCAAAGCTATGGCGGCAACGCCTGTCAGCAGATATTTCATCTTTGGTCCCTTTATTTAATACTGCGAGCAGGTGTCCCCGACGCGTCTCTTGAGAGTTTAAACATGGCATACAACAATGGCCAGACAATGACATTGAAGGCGCCGAATGGTGCGCGCGTTGTCGTACGATTTGAAGTCAATTCCAAGGCGCGCCGGTTGATTCTCAGGCTGGACGAGCGCCGCCGCGAGGCCGTCGCCGTCGCCCCCAGCAACCGCCAGATCAAGGATGCTGCAGCATTTGCTGCAGAACGCGTCGAGTGGATCTCCACACGGTTGCAGCACCTGCCTGAGACCGTACGGTTTGAAGAGGCTGAGTTTATCCAGTTTCGGGGAGAATCCTGCCAGCTGACCGCCAATGGGGAAGGCCGCTTGCCTAAAATGTGGCCGGGCGAGCCGAAACTGCTAAGCGCGCCGGGCGATCCGGAGGGGCTACCGTTGCGCGTGACCCGCTATTTGAAAAAGCAGGCCAAGGCCGATTTGACGCGCGCCGTTACACGCCACTGCGACACGCTGGGCGTTGAATATAAAGCGATTTCTGTAAAAGATACCCGCTCGCGCTGGGGCTCCTGCACCTCAGACGGCCAGCTGTCCTTCTCGTGGCGCCTGATCATGGCCCCACCCAAGGTGCTGGACTATGTCGCGGCCCATGAATGCGCGCATTTACTTGAGATGAATCACTCCCCCAAGTTCTGGGCCCATGTGGCCAAATGCGTCCCGGACTGGAAGCGTCAACGCGCCTGGTTGCGTACCCATGGCGCGGGACTTCAATCGGCTGGGGAATAATCCGCCCGCTGAAGACTGGTTGGATTCACAGCACGCACGATCAATCCTTGATCTGACAAAAAATTTATATTTGGGAACATATATTTTTTACAGCCCATTTTTAGGTATGAAAATGCTATCCAGCCAGAACGCCGGAAGCTAAATACATATTTCGAACTATAACCACACTTCTCACCCAGCCTGGGCTGAGGCCAATTCTTTATCCGATTCCGTTGGCTTTGCCGGGCCGAAACTGATCAGTGTCACGCCTTCGCCGCCCTTTGGCTCACGGTTCGGACCAAGGAAGAGGATCGTGCCGTCGAGACGCAATTCGGCGACGAGATCAGACTTTGGCCGATCTTCGCGGAAATCCTTGAGATCATACTCGTCGGTCAGCTTGGTCTTGCCAAACGTCCACCCGCGATAATGATCGCGGATCAGGCTGTCATAGCCGCGCCCACGCTTAATGAGCGTGCGGCCGCGCGTGCCCATGCCGATAGCGCGCGGGTCTTCATCCTCGGTGTCCTGCGCCGAGAGCTGGTAGACCTTGTGGCGCCCCAGTTCGGGGGCAAAATGCCCTGATACGAGCGCATTATAGGGTTCGTTTGCAGACAGGCCGACGACCTGGTCAAAGGCTGAATGGTCGAGCCGCACTTCGGCATCCTCCGACAGGACCTCGCCAAAGAATGTGTTGAGGCCCGCTTCGCGCGCCGGCCGCAGGCGCCGCCAGTTATTGTCCGCAAGGATCGGCTCGATACCGACATCGCGCAGAACCTTGGCCAGATCGATGCTCCACGGGTTCACACCCACAAGCAGCACGCCCGGCTTTTCCTTGCGCGCAAGGCCAAGTCGTCGCGCCAGTGGCCCAATGGTAAAGCCGTGCAGCACAACTGTGACGAACACCATCGCGAAGGCGAGCGGCGTGATCTGTTCTGCGCCGGAGAAGTAGAACTTGCTGTCGCCGCGTCGTCCGAGATCTTCCAGCAGGGTTGCAAACAGGCTGGAGACGGCCACAGCCACGATCCCGCGCGGCGCGATCCAGCCCAGCAGAAGGGCCTCGTTTCGCTTCAGCGTGCCGAATGTGGCGATCCATACGGACAGCGGCCGCACGATGAACAGCATGCACAGCAGGAAGGCCAATGTACGCCATGTCAGCGCGTCCTTGATGACATCGGGCCGCAGGTTCGCCGTCAGGATCACGAACACGCCCGAAACGAGGAGAACGGCGATGTCTTCCTTGAACTTGCGCAGCTCGGCAATGCCGGCGAGGCGCGAGTTGGCCAGCGTCATGCCATAGGCTGTCACGGCGACGAGGCCGATTTCCTTCTCGATCTGTTCGGCCAGGGCGTAGCAGAGGATGATCGAGGCGAAGATGATAGGGGCTTTGAGGTATTCCGGCGTCCAGCCGGCGCGGAACGCCCTCACCATAGCCCAGCCGAAGGCAATGCCGAGCGCCACACCCATGCCGGCAGCCAGCACGATCATTGCGCCCTTGCCAAGAATGGATTCGCCCGTTGCCGCCACGCGGATGATCTCGAACGAGGCAACCGCAAACAGCGCGCCGACGGGATCGTTGACGATGCCTTCCCATTTCAGGAACTGCCCCGTCCGTCCGCCCAGCTTTGACTGCCGCAACAGCGGCATGATCACGGTCGGCCCGGTCACCACCATGACGCCTGCAAACACGATGGAACTGGACCAGTCGAGCCCGGCGGCATAGCGCGCCGCCAGCGTACCCAGGAACCACGCCAAGGGACCGCCGATGAATACCATGCGCCGCACGGCCGCGCCGGCGTCGCGCAGGTTCTCGAATTTCAGGACAAGACCGCCCTCAAACAGGATAACCGCAACGGCGAGTGACACGATGGGCCGCAGCAGGTCATTGCCGCCGCCATTGAACACGCGCTCGGGATCCAGCAGCGGCGAACCAAACAGCACAGCCCAGAGCGGCCCCGCTGCGAGGCCTGCCAGCGCCATCAGAACGATGGCGGGCGCCTGAAGGCGCCAGGCGAGCCATTGCGCACCAATGCCGAGCGCGCCGATCAGCGCACATGCGAAGATCAGCTCGCCCGATCCGGCAGCTGCAAGTGCAAAGTTCATCTCGTTCATGCGCGCCCTGTCAGCTCAACAGCCATGTTGCCCCCGACCCGCATTATGCGGGCTGGGCCTTGATGTCATCTGCAAAGTCGAACCCGATCTCGCGGGTGCCATAGTCGCCGACCTTGTAGCGCTCGATGTTCTCCGAAAACCAGTTCAGCACATGTGAGTAGACATGTTCATAGAAAGGTTCCGGGTCCTTGTCCTTCAGTGGAAGGCGAAATTCATATTCTGAGCCATCCTCGATCTGGATGATGAAGATCTCGCCAACCTTGCGGCATTCCATGGTTACGCGCATCCAGTCGGCCTGTTTCGACACACGCACAGCCAGTCCGAACGCTATAGGCACGAGCGGCCGAAAGCCCCGTGGCGGCAGGGAAAATGCCTGATCGCCATGCGCTTTGGGCTCAAATGCCCCCTGCGGTGGCACCAGATGCACGCAAATGCCGTCCGGCGCACCGATATAGTCGCACAAGCCTGCCCGCATCTCTTCGGCCAACGAGCGTATGCGATTGTAATTCTCGGCAGCGAGCCCTTCATAGGTCTCGACCGTGGCAATCAGTTCTTCAAAACGCGACAATAGGCTTAGCCTCCGGGCCTGGGCAGGTCAGATATGTACGAAAGACTAGGCCGGGAAGGCCTGACCTTCAAACTTTAAGGTTGCCATCATATGACAATCGTCAGGCGCTCTGGGCGCCATCCAGCCGATTCCGGGGAGTCTGAAGCCTTTAGCGGGCCGCATAATGCGCGTTTAAAGTGGAGAGATGGCGCGCCTGCGGGTACGCAGACTTGTCGGCCTTTGCTGCCGATGGCGAACATTGGCACTGCCTGCCCTGTTATGAACAGGGGGTATCATTCGAGCGCGAGTAGAAAAACTAATGGTCTGTGCTGTCTTCGTTGATCCGGTAGCAGTAGAGCTGCAGCCCGCAATAGGCGAGCACGATGCCCATATTGGCCGATGCCAGCGTTCCGTAGGACTCGCCGCGCACAGGCGCCAGGATCAGCTCGATGAAAGTGGCCATGCCCAGCACGATGATGGCTGCTGCACCGGCGCGTCTCAATCCAATGGTCAATGTAACCCACACCGTCAGGGAGGCAAAAGCCACTGTCCGGAAGATATGGTCGTCAAGGGTGATCTCATAGCCTGGATTGTAGGCCATTGCTTTGAGGGCAACAAAGATCGCAATGATCCCGGTCAGCCCCGTTGCAAGGGTTTTCAGGTTGCCAGACAGCCAGTAATCGCGCTGTGGCATCATCTCTGCAGTTTGATCGACCATGGCATCTACCTCATCCCAATAGAGTTGAGACGAATATGACAGAGCACGATTGCGCCCAAATTAAATAAATACTGAGGAATTTCAGGCCGCTGTTCGGGATTTGGCAATGAATCGCGACGCGCTGAGGGCCTGTTCCAGCGCCGCCGTATCGGGCTGGAGGGCAGGCGGTATCGCAGCGCGGCCCATTTCGAGGGCGATTCCGGGGGCCAGACCTTCGCTATACGCGCCAAGCGTGGACCTGATCACGTCGAGAAACCGGGCATCCTCATCAACAATCTGCCCGAACCGGGCGGCAACCGGTCCGACAAGGCCATAGGCCAGGAAAACACCCAGGAAGGTGCCCAGCAGGGCCGATCCGATCATCGTACCCAGAACGGCAGGCGACTGGTCGATCGACCCCATGGTGCGAATAATACCCAGCACAGCCGCCACGATGCCGAGCGCCGGCAGGGCATCGGCCAGCGTATTGAGCGCGCCGACCGCTTTCATCCGCTGGTCGAGATAGGCAGCGATGGACTGGTCCATCCGCTGTTCGGCGCGCGCGGGGTCCGACAGGTCGAGTGCCATCAGGCGGAACGCATCACAGATCATGCCGCAGGCCGCTTCGTCGTCCAGGATACGGGGCGCCGCTTCGAAAGCAGCTGAGTCTTCAGGCGTCTCGATATCGGCTTCGATGGCCACAAAGCCGCCCTGGCGTGCCTTGCGCATCAGCGTGCCAAGCAGGACCAGAAGGTCCTGATAATCATCCCGTCGCCACTTCGCGCCGCCAAAGGCCTTGGCAAAGCCGCCGAGCGCTTCGCGCGCCACGCTCAGTGAATTACCGATCAGGACCGTACCCACTGCCGCGCCGCCGATCAGCGCCATCTCGAAGGGCAGCGCATGCATGGCGCCGCTTCCGCCTGTCAGGAAGAGGCCGCCAAAAACGAGGACAAAGACAAGTATGAGGCCGGCAAGCTGCGCCAAGGCGAGACCTTTC
Organism: Alphaproteobacteria bacterium; assembly: GCA_018827375.1. GTDB lineage: Bacteria > Pseudomonadota > Alphaproteobacteria > Caulobacterales > Hyphomonadaceae > Hyphomonas. The sequence goes on along the minus strand of JAHJYW010000045.1, from coordinate 281,283 downwards.
GAGGCAGGAACAGCCGTGATCTACGCAGAAGGGTCTTAACCCTGCGTTTCATTTCAGACGGGACACGGCTTGCACACGACTGTTGATTGGGCCCGGCGCACCCCGTATCAACAAGAGGAAGGGCCATCGGGGGTGGCGACCAAGGAGTTGTGGTTCGACAATGCGTATCATGTTTGCTGCCCTTGCATTTGCCTCCAGCGGCCTCTCGGCAACCGCCCAGCCACCCGTTCCAAGCGATGGCTACCGCGTCTGCGCGCCCGAACAGACCATGCAGGGCCGGACCATCGTCCGTGATACATGTGGTGATCTCGTGCAGCCGGACTTTGCCGCGGCGACTTATACGTCTGTTGCGGAACTCGAAGCCGGTGACGACGCGCGCGCCGCCTTCCTCGCCGAAATCACGGCCTATGCCGCCTGTGTCTCCAGCTTCATTGATGCAGCGCGACAACCGGGCATGCCGGCTGACAGCCTGGCGCCCGATCAGGCCGCCTGCGCCCATTCCTGGGCTGAGGAACAGGCTACGCAGGCCGTTCGCGATTATGGCCGCGCCTGTGTCGCCTATTCCAACCGCTCGATGACCGATGCAAACCTGACGCCCTGGTCTGGTGCCTGCTACCCGACGGCAACCGGAAATAATGGCTAAGACGCTGTCTGGACTTTTCGGCAGCACCGCCTGATTAGTCATCTTCATGACCCACACAGATGATTCCCCTGAAGGCGTGTCGCGGCCCGATCGTCGGGGGGCTTTCTTTCTCCTGTTCTTCTCGCTGATGGCGATCGGGGCTGGCAACACGATGCTGATTGCGGCCGTGCTGCCCCCCATGACCCGCGAGCTGAACTTGCCGGACTGGATGGCGGGATCGATCTTCGCACTGTCGGCCTTCTGGTGGTCAGTCACATCGCCTTTCTGGGGTAAACGCTCGAACCGCTGGGGCCGACGTCCGGTCGCAGCGCTGGGCCTTGCCGGCTATGGCCTGTCGATGACGCTCCTGCTGCTCTTTGGCTGGCTAAGCCTCAATCATTACATCACAGGCACGCTGCTGGTTTTCTCGTGCCTTGCCCTATCGCGCACCATGTTCGGCCTTCTCGGTTCCGGCACGAACCCGGCCGCGCAGGCCTATGTCGCTGACCGGACAAGTCCGGCAGAGCGCCAATCGGAAATCGCGTTCATCACGTCCGGCTTCAGCGTCGGCACCGTGATCGGCCCGGCATTCGCGGCCGCGCTGGTTGCCACCGCTGGCCTGCTCAGCCCGCTGGCGGTTACGGCAGTCATCGCCTTCACCATGTCGGCCCTGATCTGGTTCCGCCTGCCGGAACAGCGCGAACCCGTGACCGACGCGACCCAGTTCGATGACGAGACGGGCGCACGCGGGCTCTGGCGCTCGGGCCCGGTCCTGCCCTTCCTGATCTTCGCCGTCTGCCTCTCGCTGACAACCGGCATCCTCACGCAGGTCTTCGTGTTCACCGTGATGGACCGAATGGGCGTCAGCGGCCGTGAAGCAGCCCAGTTCACCGGCCCGGCCTTCACGGTCGGCGCCCTCGCCGTGCTGCTGGCCCAGCTCGTGCTGATCCCGCGTATCAAGATGCGCAACAAAACACTGATGATGGTCGGCTGCGTGCCGCTCTTCGTGGGCGCGATCATTCTCGTCTTCGCGCGCGACTATGCCAGTCTGATCCTCGCGCAGTTCTGTATCGGCCTCGGCCAGGGTCTTGCCCGGCCGGGCTTCTCCAGCGGCGCATCGCTCGCCGTCTCACCCCAGCTTCAGGGCAACGTCGCCGGGCTGGTCATTTCCGCCAACGGGATGGGCTTCATCATCACGCCCTTCTTCGGCCTGTTCATCTACGAGTACGTCAACCCGCAGCTGCCCTTCGTCTTCTGTGCCGGCCTGCTGGCCTTCATGGTACTGTTCGCCCGGTTCGGCCTGAAGGATGGCGTGGGAGAGTATACCGAATAATCAGCTTGGCCCGTCAGCCGAAGAGACACCCACGGTGCCGCCGCCTGAACTCGTTCCCGTCACCAGGTCCAGCATCTCCTTGGTCGGATAGCCATCCGCCACGACGCCGCGTGACTTCTGGAAACCCATCAGCGCGAGCTTGGTCTGGCGACCGGGAATGCCGTCCACAGGACCCGCATTGTATCCCTGCGCCGTAAGGCCCGCCTGCAGCGCCTTGATATCGGCCACAGACAATGGCTTCAGATAGGTCGGCCATGGCGTCACCGGCCCGGTCTGGCCCATGATGGCATTGCCCGCCATGCCCACCGCAAAGGCATAGGAATCGGCATTGTTATAAGCCTTGAAGACTTTGAAATTTGGGAAGAGCAGGTATTTCGGGCCGGCGGCACCCGCCGGCAGCCATAGCTGCGCTGCATCGGCTCCGCCGGTCTGGAACGCGCCGCCGGCAATGGGCGTGAGGCCCGCAGCCCGCCATGCATCCATGCTCCGCTCGGTGCCATCAGCGAGGCTGTAGTCGAAACTGAACGGCACGGCGACTTCGATGCCCCAAGGCTGGCCCATCGCATAGCCGGACTTCTTCAGGTAGTTGGCGGCCGAGGCGAGCGCGTCGCCTTCATTCTTCCAGACATCCTTGTGGCCATCGCCATCAAAGTCCTCGGCATAGGCGACATAGGTGGTCGGCATGAACTGTGTCTGGCCCATCGCGCCGGCCCAGCCTGCGATCAGGTCAGAGCGCTCCGCGTCGCCGCGCTCGACCATGGTCATCACGGCATAGAGCTCCTTCTCGGCGAAACTCCTGCGGCGGCCCTCGACGGCCATATTGGCCAGCGCATTGCCTGCGTCGAAATTGCCGATAACCGCGCCATAGCTGGTTTCCATGCCCCAGATCGCGATCAGCACCTGACGATCAACGCCGTAACGCGCCTCGATCTGGTCAAACAGGGTGGGCGCCTCGGCCAGACGCTCCTTGCCATTGCTGATACGGCTGTCGCCCAGCGGCACCTTGAGGTAATCCCAGATCGGCTTGGCAAACTCGGCCTGATCGCTGATGCCGGTACCGGCCGTCTGGAAATCCGTTCCGAGCCAGAGCGCAATCGGCTCGATACCCGTGAGCAGCGACTTGACCAGCGCGCGGTCATGCCCGTCGGCAAGTGCCCGGTTGGAAAAATCATTGCGCCAGAGATCCATGGCCGCATGACCAGAAGACGCGTATTTTATCTGCCCCGTTTCCGGTGCCTCGACCGGGGTGCTGCCGGTAACCGGTGGCCTGGTGGGCTGAGGCCCGGCCGCGCAGGAGGCCAGCAGGCCCGTTAACGCTGCGGCAGCCAATAATTGCGTCCGCGCGAGGCCTTTCTGTATCATTGTGGCTCTCCGACTGTTATGACGCCCATCACAGTGTGCGTCCTTGACTCTGTTACCCGGATTCATTACTCGCACCGCTTTCCTAATTCCTTATGATCGTCAGGCCAGACCCATGAAAGTCCGCTCGTCTCTGAAGTCCCTCAAGGCACGTCACCGTGATTGCAAAATCGTGCGCCGTAAGGGCCGCGTTTACGTGATCAACAAGACCAACCCGCGCTTTAAAGCCAAACAGGCCTGAGCCGAAGATGAACAGGCAATGAGGCGGGAAAATGACCGTTTCGATTGCCCTGTTCGATCTCGGCCATGTTGTGCTCGATTGGGAGCCATCGCGCCTCTACACCAAAATTTTCGATGATGCGGTCGCCCGGGATTACTTCTTGGGCGAAATTTGTACAATGACCTGGCACACGCGCCATGATGCCGGCACCCGCTTCGCCGATAATGCCGCCGACCTCATCGCCAAGCACCCAGACTATGAAGCGGAAATCCGCGCGTGGGGCACACGCTGGATGGAAATGTTCGACGGCTACATCGACGGTACCGCAGAGCTGATTGAGAGGCTCGATGCCCGCCAAGTACCGCTCTACGCCCTCTCCAACATGCCGTCTGACCCCTGGCCGGAAATGCTCGCCCATTTCGACCTGCTGCAGCGTTTCCGCCATGTTGTCGTGTCAGGCGACCTCAAGATGATCAAACCCGATCCCGCCATTTACCGCCATGCCCTCACAATGATGGGCCATCCTGCGCCCGAAACCGTCCTGTTCATTGACGACCGGGAGACCAATATCGCCGCCGCAGATGCACTCGGATTCGCGACGCATCACTTCACCGGCGCCGCAGGGCTGGAAGCCGCCCTGCAGGCCCACAGCCTGCTTTAATGAAAACACCTGTTGCCGCGGCGCGCTTCCCGTCCATATTGAGCCTCATGCTCAAGCCACTGATTCTTGCTGCAATTCTCCTTGCCGGGCAGGCTTCCGCCGCCCCATCCGATGAAATGTTCCAGAAACTGCATGACGCGCCGAGCGAAAGCGAAGCCAATGATGCCGCGCAGGACATTTGGGCCGCGTGGATGGAATCCGGCTCCCCGACGGTGGACATGATCATGGAGCGCGCCGTTGATGCGCAGACTGTCGGTGAATTTGATACCGCCCGCGCGCTGTACGATCGCGCCGTCATGCTCGAGCCGGACTATGCCGAGGCGTGGAGCCGCCGCGCGAGCCTCTTCCTGAATGACGAGAATTTTCCTGAAGCCCTGCGTGACCTGAACGAGGCCCTGCGGCTTGAGCCGCGCCACTTCGGCGCCTGGGCCGGGCTTGGCATCATGATGGAAACCATGGGCGCGGAAAAGGAAGCGCTGGAGGCCTACCGTCAGGCGCTCGACATCTATCCTTTCATGACCCAGGCCCTGCAAGCCGAGAAACGTCTCGCCAAGCAGGCTGAAGGCCAAGGACTTTGAAACGCATGATCAGCCTTGCCTTGATTGCCCTTTCCGCTGTCGGTGTCGGGGCCTGCGTATCCAGCGCCGCCTATACGTCGAAGATCGAGACCGCTAATCCTGAATCCGAAGGCCGGATGCTGACTGTGAACGGCCATGGCGTGAACGTGCTGACGGCTGGCGCGTCAGGCCCGCCAATCCTGATGATCCATGGCGCTAGTGCCAATGCGCGCGAATTCACCTGGACACTCGCGCCGCGCCTTTCGGCCGATCACCGTATCTTCATGGCTGACCGGCCCGGTCACGGCTATTCGGAACGCTTTGACGGTGCCGAGCATCTCGGCGAGCAGGCGGCCCAGATGGCTGGCGTGCTCGACCAGCTTGCACCGGGCGAAAAGGCCGTCATCGTCGGCCATTCCTTTGGGGGCGGCGTCGCGCTGCGCCTCGCGCTCGACCGGCCAGACCTTGTGCAGGGCCTCGTGCTGATTGCACCTGTCACCCACGACTGGGGCGGCGGCGGGCAGGCCTGGTACAACGGCATTTCGGCAACGCCGCTCGTCGGCCCGGTCTTCACCCAGCTTGTGCCCACTGTCGGTCCGGCTCAGGTCAAGGCAGGCATTGAAGGCGTGTTCGATCCGGCGCCCGTGCCCGAGGGCTATTTCGAAAAATCCGCGATCGGCCTCCTCTTTCGCCCACCGAACTTCCGCGCCAATGCGCAGGATGTGCAGGCGCTGCAACATGAGTTGGGTGCGCAGTCACCGCGCTATCCGGAACTCGAGGTACCGATCATTGTTTTCTCCGGCAGCCAGGACACGGTCATCAAGCCGAACCTGCATGTCGGGCAGCTGAAGAAGCAGGTGCCGGTCGAAGTCGTGATCCTGCCGGATGAAGGCCACATGCCGCATCATGCGCATGGTGCAGATGTGGCTGACGCCATACGGCGTCTGGCCATTAACGATAAGTCTCGCTAAGAGGCTCGGCCTGCCCCCAGCCATATCGATTCGAGGACCATCTTCATGGAAGACTCTGCCGCCACGCACCTGACCGAGACCACCAAGGAAAAGCTTCGCCAGACGGTCGGCAAGATCGAGCGTCTCGAAGAAGAAAAGAAAGAGGTCGCTGAGCAGATCAAGGAAGTCTACGCCGAGGCCAAGGCCTTTGGCTTTGACGTGAAGGCGCTCCGCCAGGTCATCCGTCTGCGCAAGGTCGACAAGGCCGACCGCGAAGAGCAGGAAATGATGCTGGAACTTTACCTGATGGCCACAGGCGACTCCTGATCCCATTGGCCTCGCGGGCGGAATGACCTAGGTTTCATTCCATGCCCCGCGATGTCGACGAACGCAAGAAACGTGCAGCCCTGCGCAAACTGCGCAAGGCCGCTGCGCTTGCTGAACAGGGCCTCGGCCCAGAACTCTCCGACTGGGAACGCCAGTTTCTCGAAGAGGTCGAAGCGCGCATCGAGACCTATGGTTCGGCCTTCGCTGATCCAGAGAAAGGCGCAGAGGGCGACGCTCTCTCCAGCCTCCAGCGCATCAAGCTGAAAGAGATCGACAAGAAGGCGCGCGGCAAGGGTGGCTCCAGCTTCAAGTCGAAATCGCGGCCGGCCTATACGCCGCGTGTGCGCGATATCGACGCCGAAACGGATGAGCCTGACGCCGAAGAAGCGCCAGCATCGACGCCGCCGCCCGTGCCGTCAAAACCCCGCCTTGTCTCTGCAACGCCCCCGGCGCCGTCCAAGGAACCCATAAAAACCACACCGCCCGCGCCCCCTGCCCGCCCCAGCTTCCGGGTGATCGAGGGCGGCAAGGCGAACACATCCGACTAGAAACTCACCCAACAAAGGCCAGACATGACCCAGGACACGACCCCAAATTCCCCGCGAACCGTCGTCGTCACGGGCGCCTCTACCGGCATTGGCGCCGCAACCGCCCGGCACCTTGCTCAGCATGGCTGGCGCGTCTTCGCCGGCGTGCGCAAGGAATCTGATGGCGAGGCCCTCAAAGCCGGATCAACCGGCGACCTGCGCCCGCTGATCCTCGACGTGATGAAACCCGAAAGCGTGGATGCCGCCGTCAAGACCGTTGCGGACTCGCTCGGCAGCGCGCGGCTCGGCGGCCTCGTCAATAATGCGGGCATCGCCAAGATCGGACCGCTCGCGCTGCAGCCAATGGACCAGTTCGAAGCCCATTTCGAGGTCAATGTTTTCGGCCTGATGCGCACCACGCAGGCCTTCATCCCCCTGCTCGGGTCAGACCCGGACCGCAAAGGCCCGCCCGGCCGCATCGTCAACATCACCAGCGTCGGCGGCCGTCTTGCCGCCCCCTTCCTCGGCGCCTATGCGGCCACCAAGCATGCCGTGGAGGCCCTTACCGACAGCCTCCGGCGGGAGCTGAGGATCTACGGGATCGATGCCATCGCCATTGGCCCCGGCTCGGTCAAGACACCGATCTGGGACAAGGCCGAGGAAGCCAATAATGACCAGCCCTATGCTAATAGCGACTGGGCCGAATCCCTGAAAAAATTCGAGGACGTCATGCTGGGCGGTGGTCGCACCGGGCTTGAGCCGGTCGAGATCGGCCAGATCGTGCAGACGGCACTGGAAGATTCCAGCCCGAAGGCGCGCTACGCCCCTGTGCCGAACAAGCTGACCAACTGGACCATCCCCACACGCCTGCCCAAACGCATGCTCGACAGCATATTTGCCAGTCGCTTCGGCATCGGCAAACCCGATTAGCGCCAAAACTTTTTACGCCTCCCTTGACGTCCGGTGCGGAAGCCGCGCGCATGCTGTAAAAAACGGGAGGATAAAAACATGACAGATCTCAAGGGCAAGGTTGCCATCATCACCGGCGCGGCCAGCGGCATCGGGCTTGCGGGGGTTGAAACCTTCGTGGCAGCCGGCGCGCAGGTCATTGCGGGTGACGTGCAAGACGAGAAGGGCAGAGCCCTCGAAACGCGCTTCGGATCCGACAAGGTCCGCTTCACCCATTGCGACGTCACGGACATGGACCAGCTCGAAGCGCTGATGCAGTCAGCTGTCGACGGCTTTGGTGGGCTCGACATTCTCTGGAACAATGCTGGTCATGGCGGCACGCCTACCAGCGTCGAGGAGCTTGATCTCGACGGCTTTGACGCAACCATGAACCTGTTGCTGAAGCAGGTTTTCGCGGGCACCAAGTTTGCCATTCCGCACATGAAGGCGCGTGGCAAGGGCTCGGTCATCAACACGTCCTCGATCAGCGCCGTGTGCGCCGGCTATGCGCCAATCACCTATTCTGTCGCCAAGAAGGGCGTCGCGCATTTCTCGAAACTGGCGGCTGCGGAACTCGCGAAATACCAGATCCGCGTCAATGCAATCCTTCCCGGCTTCATCGCCACGTCGATCTTCGGCGCATCACTGGGCCTGTCGCGCGAAGTGGCAGACCAGATGGCCGAAATGGTTTCGCAGGCAGGCGGCAGCATGCAACCCATTGGCCGCGTGGGCCGTGGCAGTGACATTGCCGAAATGGCGGCTTTCCTGGCTTCAGACGCTGCCAGCTTCATTACCGGAGGCGAATTCCTGGTCGATGGCGGCATGACCGTCGGGCCGCCGCACAGCTGGAACGAACAAGTCGCCAGCCCGCTGCTCGATGCGCTCGGCATTTCGCCGGAACAGGCCGAGCAGATGCGCCTGGCAATGGCCGCTCAGTCCTGAACGGTATCGGCCAGCCCCGGGATCGCCTCGACGGCCTGCAACAGGTCTTCGAGAGTCGCGGAGCGAAACATCCGGCGCCCTTTCTCGTCGGCCAGGACATAGCCTCTGGCTGTCTTGGTCAGCGGGAAGCGGCGCCAGTGCGCGCGCGTGCGGAAGATCCACACCTGTTCGGGCTCCTCACCGGCGGTTGCCCAGCCGGTCCACATGTGTTCGATCGGCAACTGGCGCCAGAGGCGGTCAATCTCGTCGATCTCGGAAGTGGTAAAAGGGTTCATGGCAAATAGCCCGCATGTCTCTGATGCAGCTGAGGATAACCGCCCCCAAGGCACGCGCAACCTGGAAGGTGCGCTATGGATGGCCGCGTCCGGTGCGGTGTTTACCGCCTTCCTGACCCTGTCGAAGATACAATCCGCGCAATTCGACCCGGGCTTCCTCGCCTTCTGGCGTACAGCTGTCGCACTGCTCATCACGTTGCCTGTCATCTTCCGATATGGGTTTGGCATCATGCGGGTGCAGCAACCCTTAATGGTCTTCCTGCGCAGCGTGTTCGGCACGATGGGGTTCATCCTCAGCTTCTACGCCGTCTCCGAAGCGGTTGGCCTGCCCTTGTCCGAATTCAACGCGATAAGCTTTTCGCGGGCCATGTTCATCACGATCATCGCCGCCATCTTCCTGCGCGAAACGGTGGGCTGGCACCGCTGGGCGGCGACATTGGCGGGCTTTATCGGTGTGCTGGTCATGACCCATCCGCAGACCGGTCTCAGCCTCGGCACCCTCCTCGCCCTTGGCGCGGCCTTCTGCATGGCCGGGGCCATTGCCTTGGTGAAGTCATTGTCGCGCCTTCACAGACCGATGACGCTGCTTATCTGGGCGAACCTCCTGTCATCCGTGCTGCTGCTGCCTTTGGCGATCTGGAAATGGCCAACCGCCGCGCCCTCGCTGCAGGACTGGAGCCTGATCGGCCTGATGGGCCTGTGCGGCGCGCTCGGTCAGTATCTGTATATTCGTGGCATGAGCATTGGCGACGCGTCCTTCCTGTCCCCGATCGATTATCTCCGCCTGCCCATGGCGGCCACGGTCGACTGGCTGCTTTTCCATCTTCTGCCGGGCCCCTGGACGTGGGTCGGCACCGCAATCATCATCTCCGCGACGTTTTACATTACCTATCGCGAACATAGCATTTCTGCCCGCGCCGCCGCACCGCCCTTGTGAATTTTGGTGAATTCGTTCATCGTTCATGAAAATAAGGGAGGTTTCGCATGGCCAAGGTCCTCGTCACGGGCGCAACCGGCTTCATTGCCGGGCACGTCATTCTCCAGCTGCTTGAGGCAGGCCATGAGGTGCGCGGCACCGCCCGCTCTGCCGCCAGCGCGCCGAAACTCAACGCGACGCTCAGCAAATATGCCGGCAAGCCCGTCAACATCGAGCTCTTTGCAGCCAATCTCGAGAAAGACGCAGGGTGGGCCGAAGCAGTCGCAGGCATGGACTATGTCCAGCACGTTGCATCGCCCTTCCCGGCTGGCGTCCCGAAAGATCCTGACGACCTGATCCGCCCGGCAAAGGAAGGCGCCCTGCGTGTCCTCAAGGCCGCGAAAGCCGCCGGTGTGAAACGTGTCGTCCTGACGTCATCAATGGCCGCCATTGCTTATGGCTGGGGTGATGCGCGACCCGACGTGCTGACCGAGGAGCATTGGTCAAAGTCGGACAACCTGAAAGACAACACGGCCTATACGCGATCAAAAACCATCGCGGAGCGCGCTGCCTGGGACTATGTAAACGGTGAAGGCAAAGGCCTTGAACTCGCGGTCATCAATCCTGCGGCTGTGCTCGGCCCTGTGATGAGCGCCGATCTATCTGCTTCGCTGGAATTGCTGACCATGCCCTTGTCGGGAAAGATTCCCGCCGTCCCGCGCATCGGGTTCGGCGTAGTTGACGTGCGCGATGTTGCCAGCGCCCATGTCACCGCGATGACGCTGCCGGAAGCCGCCGGCGAGCGCTTCCTGCTTTCGCAACCCTTCATGTGGTTCTCCGAGGTGGCAGACGTGCTGCGCGAGGCCTTCCCGGATTACAAAAAGAAAATACCGAGCGGCACGATGCCGGATTTGGTTCTGAAACTGGTCGCGATATTTAACCCAACCCTGAAACAGGTACTGCCGGAGCTAGGCCGCCAGCGGCAGATTTCGAACGCGAAAGCCCGCACCGTCCTAAGCTGGCAACCGCGCACCGCAAAGGAAGCCATTATTGCCGGTGGCCAGAGCCTGATCGACAACGGGATCGTTTGACGCCGGCCAAGCCTTAGAAATCGTAGGCGATTCCCTTGCGCTCCCAGTCGCCGTAGCGGGTTGGCTCGATGGTCCGGGGGCCGCCATTTTCATCTTCCGGAAGGGCGGCGGCATCGGCCGCTTCAGCCGCTCGCCTTGCATCGGCTTCTTCGAGCGCGCGGCGCGCTTCGGCGCTCAGTGTCTTGCGACGCTCCGCCTCATCGGAACTGTAGTCGGTGTTTGGTGTTTCTTCACCCATGTGCCAGCAGACTCCTCAATTCGTTAACGGTCACCATATAACTAGCGGTACCGTCCGCATAAACAACGCGCTGCCGTCATAGTGGAGTCTATAGCCCCCATGGGGACTGCGAAAACATTCATTCTGCTCGCCATGCTGACCGCCCTTTTCATGGGCATCGGCTATCTCGTTGCAGGAACGACCGGCATGGCAATCGCCTTCGTGGTTGCTGCTGCCATGAACCTGTTTTCCTACTGGAACGCCGACAAGATCGTGTTGCGCATGCAGGGCGCGCGCGAGCTGACAGCTGACACGAAAAGCCCGATGCTGCGTACCTTTGCCAACGATGTCGCATCGCTCGCGGAGCGCGCCGGTCTGCCTGCGCCGCGCATCTACATTATCGAAACACCCCAGCCCAACGCCTTCGCAACCGGTCGCAGCCCGTCGCATGCCGCCGTCGCGGCGACAACTGGCCTGCTCGGCATGTTGACGCGCGAGGAAGTTGCGGGTGTCATGGCTCACGAACTGGCCCATGTGCGCAATCGCGACACACTTACCATGACCGTGACCGCAACCATCGCTGGCGCCATCGGCATGCTGGCCAATTTCGCACTCTTCTTTGGCCGTGAGCGCACCGGCCTGATCGGCTCGCTTGCGATCATGATCATCGCGCCGCTCGCTGCCGGTCTCGTCCAGATGGCAATCAGCCGTTCACGGGAATACGAAGCCGACGCGAAGGGCGCCGAAATTTGCGGCAATCCGCTCTGGCTTGCCTCGGCACTTGAAAAGATCGAACGCGGCGCCCGCGCATCGGTCAATGTTCAGGCTGAACGCAACCCGGCCATGGCCCATATGTACATATCCAATCCGCTGAGCGGGCATGGCATGGACAATCTTTTCTCGACGCACCCGTCGACAGCCAGCCGCGTGGCCGCCCTTCGCCGCATGGCAGGTGACCAGATCAATGCAGACGTGAGCCCCGAAATGCGCCGCGCTGCCGGGCCTTGGGGTTAAGTCATGTCCGGAGCTGATATTCGCCGGGCGGCAGCTGACCTGCTGACCCTCACCCTCGACAGCCGCCGCACGCTCGACGATGCGATGCTGACGAGCCAGGTCTTCAACACACTTGAAGGCTCGGACCGCGGCTTCGCCCGCGCGATCGCCAGCACAGCCCTGCGCCATCTCGGCTGGATCGACACGGCGCTCGCGCCGCTCCTGTCTCGTCCACTGCCGGCCGTCACGGCGCCCATACGGGCGCTCCTGCGCACAGGCGTGACACAGCTTTGGCTAATGGATACACCGCCCCATGCCGCCGTCGGCGAAACGGTTGAGGCGGCCAAGGGATGGCCTGAAGCCCGTTCTGGCGGTGCCTTCCTGAACGCCGTGCTGCGCCGGGCTGACCGTGAACGCCCTGATTTTGCGCGCATGTCGCCGCTCGGGATCTGGCCGGACTGGCTGCAAGACCTTCTCGTATCCGCTTACGGAACCGACGAAGCTGAGGAACTGGCCAAGGCCCAGCTCACTGAACCGACCCTCTACCTGACGCCCAAGGCCGATGCAGACGCCGTCGCGGCTGAGACTGACGGCATCGTCATGGCAGGCGGGGGCGTCGCCGTATCGACGGGCTCGGTCGAAGACATGGATGGTTTCGCGTCCGGCGACTGGTGGGTACAGGATCTGGCCGCCATGATCCCCTCGCACCTGCTGGACCCGCAGCCAGACGAGATGATCGTTGACCTCTGCGCCGCGCCGGGTGGCAAGACGCTACAGCTTGCCGCTGCAGGCGCGCACGTTACCGCCGTCGACCGCTCAGTGCCGCGCCTGCGCTTCCTGAAGGAAAACCTGGCCAGAACAGGCCTTTCGGCGACCGTCATCGCCGCCAATGCCGACGAATGGCGCCCGGACGCGCCGGTCATGAAGGTGCTGCTGGATGCGCCCTGTTCGGCGCTCGGCACTTTGCGGCGCCATCCCGAAGGCGCGTGGATCAAGCGCGAGGCCGAGGTTGCCCGCTTTCCGGCGGCCCAAGCGCGCCTGCTCGATGCCGCAATCGACATGCTGGGGCCCGACGGGACGCTCATCTACTGCGTCTGCACACCGCTTCCGGCCGAAGGAATTGACATTGTGGAGGCGGCGCTGGCCGATGGCCGCGTGCATCGCGAAGCGATAACGGCTGCCGACGTGCCCGGATTCTCACATGCGATCACGGCTTCGGGAGATGTGCTGACGCGTCCCGGCGGTGAATCAGACCATGACATATTCTTCATATCCCGGCTGAAAAAGGCCTGATCGCTCGTTCTGACAGGTATTGCCGCGGTTAAATCACGATCAACCATGCTCAAAAGTTGAGGATTGCAGGACAGGTCCGGCCATTGAATTGCCCTGAATGGGCACGAGATAATCTGTACAGGTTCATCTGCTATTCAGCTGAGATACCGCAAGAAGCCTTCATTCAATGTGCAAGGAGCACTGAAATGTTTTCGATTACTTCTTCCCGCGCTGTTCCTGGCAAGGTCATGGCTGGCGCACTCGCCGCACTCACGCTTGCCCTCGCAGGCTGCGCAAACAATCCCGGCGTCGGCACGACGAGCACGCAGTCCGTTGGCCAGGCCTCGACTGTTTACCAGGGCACGGTCACTTCGGTGCGTTCGGTCACGATCAAGCCGGACCGCTCACTCATCGGCACAGCCACAGGCGCCGTCCTCGGCGGTCTCGCCGGCTCTGAACTCGGCGGCGGCGACAAGGCCCAGACAGCAGGCGCAATTGGTGGTGCAGTGCTCGGCGGTGTCGCTGGCAACGCGGCCGGCAAAGGCCTAGGTACCAAGCAGGGCTATGCCTACGTCGTCCGCTTCAGCAATGGCGAAGTGAAGGAAATCATCCAGGGCGCCGATCTCTACATCGCCCCCGGCACGCAGGTCGACATCATTGCCGGCGCTGACGGCTGGAAACTGATACCGCGCGGCGGCTACTAGGTCGTGTGCCTCTAAGGAGGCAGGCGCTGAAAATTTAACCACCCGGACAGCCGGCTGCCTTGTGCGGCCGGCTGTTCCCTTTTAGGGAGTTAACATGAGTAAGGTTCTAATTTCCCCATCGATTCTCTCGGCCGACTTTGCCTGCCTCGGGGACGAAATCCGCGCAATCGACGCTGCCGGCGCTGACATGATCCATATAGATGTGATGGACGGCCACTTCGTGCCAAACCTCACATTCGGGCCGCCGGTCATCGAAATGCTGCGCCCCCATACGAAAAAGCCGTTCGACGTTCACCTGATGATCGCGCCTGTGGACCCGTTCATCTCGGCCTTCGCAAAGGCCGGTGCTGACATCCTGACCGTCCATCCCGAGGCCGGCCCGCACGTCCACCGCACGTTGCAAGCGATTCGGGCGGCTGGCATGCGGCCGGGTGTTGCGCTCAATCCCGGCACACCGGCATCCATCGTCGAACCCCTTCTCGACAATCTGGACCTTATTCTGGTCATGTCGGTCAATCCGGGCTTTGGCGGCCAGAGCTTCATCGAAAGCCAGCTGCGCAAAGTGGAACAGTTGCGACACATGATCGACCAGACCGGCCGTGACATCATCCTTGAAATAGATGGCGGCGTGAACCCGGAAACGGCCCCCCGCGCGATTGCGGCGGGCGTGACTGCGATTGTTGCCGGTTCTGCCGTTTTCAAGGGCGGACCTTCCGCCTATGGTGACAATATTCGGGCGCTCCGACCAAGCGTTCATGTATAGTAGGTTGCAGGATGGGCCGTGCCGTGGGTGGTGGAGACAGCGAATTCCGGGCCGACCGAACGCGCTCCAGCGCTGATGATGCGGCGCTTTGGCGCCGGTTCAGGGGTCTGGCGGGCGAAGATGCCCGAATCGGTGCGCTGCAGCGCCTGAAACTGACGGGCCCCGTTCCGCAAACCTTCGCTCACGCCCTGCCCGACATCATTCCAGCCGACACATGGCGTGGAGAAGCGCTGATGCGGGATATCTGGCGCATAGGTATGGAACGACTGATCCTTGAGCGTGCGCAGCCGCCCTGGTCGGTTCCGCTACCCTCCCGCCATTTCGCCGACAGATTGCACCGCTTTGACTGGCTGTCTGACATGGCCTCGCAAGGCCCTTCGGGACAGGAACGTGCGGCCGCTTTTGTCGATTCCTGGATTCAATCCTTTGGAACTTTCAATGGTTTTGCATGGCGCGCAGAACCGACGGCGAACCGACTGTGGAACTGGATGCGCTGTTCGCAGACCCTGTTTGGCGAAGGCTGCCCACCTGAGCGTATGGAATGCCTTGTGCGCCAGATGCGCTATCTGTCCGAAATACTCGACCAGACCACCAATCCGCGAACGCGCTGGATCGGCTCGTGCCTGATGGTCGCGCGTGCGATCTGCCTGGATGGCGCTCACCGGCTCGACGAATCGCTGGACCGGCTTGACGGCGAATGCACAGCCCAGATCCTGCCCGATGGCGGACATGTCAGCCGCAGCCCCGCGCGCCTGCTGACATCGCTGCTGAACCTGTTGGCCCTGCAGGAAGTCCTGCAAAAAGCCGGGCATGTCGTGCCGGACTATTTCGAAAAATGGATTTCGCGCATGGGCGCCATGCTCGCTTTTTTCCAGACGGAAGACGGCGCCCTCAACCCTTTCAATGACGGAGATGAAGGCCGCCCTGAAGTCGTGGCTGCCGCGCTTGACCGCCTTGGGGCCGCGCCGCGCCGCTTCACGTTTGCGCCCAAGTCAGGCTTCCAGAAACTCCAGAAGGGGTCGCTGCGCCTTGTGCTGGACTGCGGCGAAGCACCGCCTCCGCCCTTTGGCGACTATGCCCATGCTGGCGCGCTTGGCTTCGAATTATCCGACGGCCCTGCCCGCCTCGTCACGTCCTGCGGCTACAGCGCCGAAGTAAACCTCGACTGGCAGGCTGCCGTACGCCGTACCGGCGCCCATTCGACTCTGGTGCTTGCCGGGCGCGATTCCTCAAGCTTCGTGACCAATGAAGAGACACGCCTGCTCGCGGCGATGGGGCCGGAAGGCATCTCGGCCAAGCGGCTCGAGGAATCGGACGAGATTTGGCTGGATGCCCAGCATGGCGGCTACAAGGCGGCTTGCGGGCTTCTGCACAGGCGGCGGCTGTTCATGTCTGGCGACGGTAGTCGGCTCACCGGAGAAGACTCCCTCGTGCGGCCAATCTCGCAACCGCCATCCGACGACAACAAGTTCATCAATTTCGAGATCCGCTTCCATCTCCACCCCACTGTGACAGCCATGATGGGGCGCGACGCGATCCGGCTCATCTGCGACAATGGCTCGGTGTGGCGCTTCAAGACGAGCCATGAAGGCACACGGCTGGAGCGCACCGTCTATCTTGCCCGCGGCAACGTGGAGCAACCCGAACAAATCGTCATGGCAGGTTATGCCGATCCCAACAGCGACGGCAATGAACCGCCCAATTGCATTCGCTGGGCGTTCCTCAAGGAGAAAGCCGCATGACTCCGCAACGCGCCGCACGGCGGGCCATGGTGCTGACACTCAGCTTTGATGTTGCCATGGCAGCCATTGCCATGGTCATGGCCTCCATCCTTCTCTGGTCATCCGACGCTGTCAGCGGTCCCTACTCGTTCCTGTCGGCAGGCCTGAGCACCGGTTTCTTCATCATCGCCGTCGTGATCGGCTTTCTGATACGCGGCGTGCAGAAACAGGTCTGGCGCCATATGGGCTGGCCCGATGCCGTCATGATGGTTCAGGCCGTTGGCCTGTCTGGCCTCATCTACCTGCCCGTCATGCTTTTGCTGAACGGCATGCTTGTGGCGCCATGGGCGACCTTCCTCGTCACCACCCTGCTCTGGATGATCTTCCTGTTTGCCGGGCGCATGGTAGCCCTGTCACGGTCAACGCGCACACCTCTGCAGATTTTCAGTCCGATCTCCAAGTCCGGCCAGCCCGTCCTTCTGATCGGGGATGCCGACAACTGCGTCACGGTCCTGCGCCGCCTGCAACACAGCACGCAAGGCGCCAAGGTGCGGGTGCTGGGTGTTGTCGAGATCAAGGGTTCCGATCCGGGCCGGGCTATCCGCGGCGTGCCGATCATGGGCTGCATGGATGACCTGGGCAACGTGATTGATGTCCTGCGCGTACGCTATGGGCAGATACCCTGGCTCGCGGTGACAGGCGTCGCCCGCGAACGCAGCAACATGCTCCAGCTGTTGGAAATCGCTTCGACCCACGGCGCCGAAATCATGGCCCTCGGCGGCGATGAAGCGGCGCAGATCCTGGCCCCGCTGCATCCGGCTGACCTGCTCGCACGCCCTGAACGCCTGCTGGACATCGCGCCTGTCCGCAATATCGTTCGGGGTGCCAGCGTGCTCGTCACCGGCGGTGGCGGCACGATCGGGGCAGAACTGACCCGGCAGGTGGCCGCGCTGGAACCAGACTGCCTGACCATTGTCGATTCATCCGAGTTCAATCTCTACAGCATCGATATGGCGCTCGGCGCACTGGCACCGCAACTGCCCGTCGTCTCCCGTCTCGGCGACGTGCGCGACATGAGCCGCCTGACGGATATCTTTCAACGCGCACAGCCGGACCTTGTTATCCATGCCGCCGCGCTGAAGCATGTGCCGCTGATGGAGCACAATATTTGCGAAGCAATCCTGACAAATGTCGGCGGCGCGGTGAATGCCGCGCGGGCCGCGGTTGCCGTTGGCGCGCGACGCTTCGTGTTCATCTCGACCGACAAGGCAGTTGATCCGGACAATGTCATGGGCGCCACCAAGCGCCTCGCCGAGATTGCCGTCAGCCGCCTCGCAGCCGATTCCAGCATGACGGCGTCGATGGTGCGCTTCGGCAACGTGCTTGGTTCGTCAGGGTCGGTTGTGCCCCTCTTCGAGCGACAGATCGCCGCTGGCGGTCCCGTCACGCTGACCGATCCGGGCGTCACACGCTTCTTCATGACGGTTGAAGAGGCCTCATCGCTCGTGCTTCAGGCCGCTGCCCTGCAGGCGCATGAAGGCGACGCAGATCTCTTCGTGCTCGACATGGGCGATCCGATCGCGATCCTGCAACTCGCTGAAACCATGATCCGCCTCAAAGGCCTTGTGCCCGGTGTTGATATCGAGATCGTCACGACCGGTCTGCGAGACGGGGAGAAGATGCACGAAGCGCTGACTTACTCCCACGAGCAGATCAGACCGACAGAGGTTGATGGCGTCAATCGCGTCGCCTCGCCGAACGGCCATGGCGAACTGTTCGAAAAACAGCTTGCTGCCCTGCTCGAGGCCGCTGCGCGTCGTGATCGCTCTGAGGCACTGCGTCTTCTCGGCGTCCTCGTGCCGGAATACGGGGCTAACCGGGCCGAACGGAACCGGCGCCAGAGCGCTTGACGGCCCGGTCGTTCGTGCTACCCCGCGCGGTAATTCAGCCAACCGCCAGAGGATGACCCCATGACCGACGCCGCCCACAGCGGATCTCCCGTGCGTATTCGCCGTGCCCTGCTCTCCGTTTCGGACAAGACAGGCTTGGTCGAGCAGGCGCGCAAACTGGCTGCGATGGGCGTCGAACTGGTCTCAACAGGCGGTACGTCAAAACGACTCAAGGATGCGGGCCTTGCCGTGAAAGACGTCGCTGACCTGACCGGTTTCCCGGAAATGATGGATGGCCGCGTCAAGACGCTCCACCCGGCCGTGCATGGCGGCCTGCTCTATCTTCGCGACAACCCTTCCCATGTTAACGATGCCGAGACCCACGGCATTGGCGCCATCGACCTCATTTACGTAAACCTCTACCCGTTCGAGGCCACCGTCGCGTCCGGCGCAGACTTCGAAACCTGTATCGAGAACATCGACATTGGCGGCCCGGCCATGCTGCGCGCCGCTGCAAAGAACGGCGCCTTCGTGGCTGTCTGCACCGATGGTGGCGACGTCGACACCGTTATCGCGGAAATGGAAGGCAATGACGGTCAGGTCCAGGTTTCGCTCTGCCGCAAACTGGCGGCGAAAACCTATGCCCGCACCGCAGCTTATGATGCGGCCATTTCCGGCTGGTATGCCCGCCAGCTGGGTGACACCGCCCCTGACTGGGCCGCCATCGGCGGCAAGCTTCAGCAATCGCTTCGCTATGGTGAAAACCCACACCAGAAAGCCGCCTTCTATGTCAGCGGAGATGGCCGCCCCGGCGTTGCCACCGCAAGACAACTTCAGGGCAAGGAACTCTCCTACAACAATATCAACGACACCGACGCAGCCTATGAACTGATCGGCGAACTTGGCTCAGACACACCCGCCGTGGCCATCATCAAGCACGCCAATCCATGCGGCGTGGCGCAGGCCGACACTATCATCGAAGCCTACCGCGCCGCGCTGGCGTGTGATTCCACATCCGCATTCGGCGGCATCGTCGCGCTCAACCGTCCGCTTGATGGCCCAACAGCAGAAGAGATTTCGCAAGTCTTCACAGAAGTCGTCATTGCGCCAGGAGCAGACGCCGATGCTGAAGCGATCTTCGCGAAGAAGAAAAATCTCCGCCTCCTGATTACAGAGGGCCTGCCTGATCCGGCTGCGCCCGGCCACTTCGTCAAGACTGTTGCTGGTGGCTTCCTGATGCAGGATCGCGACTTCGGCCGCATTACGCGTGCCGACCTCAAGGTCGTGACAAAGATCGCCCCAACCGAGCAACAGCTCGACGACCTTCTCTTCGCCTGGCGCGTTGCCAAGCATGTGAAGTCCAACACGATTGTCTATGCAAAGGACGGCGCAACTGTCGGCGTCGGCGCGGGCCAGATGAGCCGCATTGACTCCGCCCGTATCGCCGCCCGGAAAGCGGAAGACGCTGCTGAAGTGGCAGGCTGGGCCGAGCCGAAGACGAAGGGTTGCGTCGCCGCATCCGATGCCTTCTTCCCATTCCCGGATGGTTTGTTGCAGGCCGCCTCAGCTGGCGCGCTAGCTGTGATCCAGCCCGGCGGCTCGATCCGCGACGACGAAGTGATCGCCGCCGCGGATGAAGCTGGCCTTGCCATGGTTTTCACCGGCATGCGCCATTTCCGGCACTAGGCTCAGATCGAAACGATAATCTTGCCGAAATGCTTCTGCGACGCCTGATGGCCGAACGCTTCGGCAATCTTGTCGAGCGGGAAGGTCTGGTCGAGCACGGGCTTGATGCCGTTGGCTTCGATGGCAGCGATCATGTCTTCCTGCATGCTGGCCGAACCGACGGTGATGCCTGACATCGTGATGTTCATCGAGAACAGCGCCGCTGTCGGCACTTCACCCGAGACGCCGGTCAGCACACCGATCAGCGAGATATGCCCGCCCATCTTGCTGGCTGCGATCGACTGCGCGAGCGTACCCGGGCCGCCAATCTCGACCACTTCATCAACACCGCGGCCGCCGGTCAATTCCTTGGCCTTCTTGCCCCATTCGGGCGTGTCCTTGTAATTGATCAGGTGATCGGCGCCGAGTTCTTTGAGGCGCTTCAGCTTCTCGTCGGAAGATGACGTCGCGATCACGCGCGCGCCAGCGGCCTTGGCAAATTGCAGCGCAAAGATCGAGACGCCGCCCGTGCCTTGGGTCAGCACCCAGTCACCTGGCTTGATCTTGGCTTCCACCATCAGCGCCCGCCAGGCTGTCAGCGCTGCACAGGGCAGCGTCGCCGCCTCTTCAAAGGAATAGCCTTCCGGCATCCGCGTGAAAGCGCTTTCCGGCGCAGCGACCATTTCGGCGCCAAAGCCGTCGGCCCCATCGCCGGGCACGCTGGCAAAGCCTGCCATCTGTGGCGCTCCGGCATTCCAGTTCGGGAAGAACAGGCTCAGGACCTTGTCGCCGACCTTGAATTTCTTGGTGCCCTCGCCGACGGCGACGACTTCGCCCGCGCCGTCCGACATGGGAATGCGCCCGTCCGGCGTCGGGATGCCGCCCATCACGACGACAAAGTCATGATAGTTCAGGCTGCTTGCCTTGACGCGAACGAGGATCTCACCCCGACCGGGTGTAGGATCGGCGCGCTCTTCGATAACGAGATTTCCGGGGCCACCGGGCTTTTTGACGGCTGCAACTTTCATTGTGTTTCCTCCTATTGGCACCAGAGGTCGGGTGCCGACGTAAGGGAAGTCAAGCACATCAACCGGGTTCCGCAGTGAGATTGACCGTGTAGCAGAACGGGCCTGGATCTGGGCGCGCCGTCTCGGCATTGATATAGGACGCCCCGGTTCCGAAATAGTAGCCGCGGGTTGCCCCGTCGCCCGCCCGCGCAAACACGGCACATATGTTGGCATGCTGGTTATCTAAGTGGCGGATTTCAAAAGGCTCACCTGTGATCGGGTCATCCTTCCACTCGGCATTGCTGCAGCCTTCGGCCAGCCGCGCCGCAGAGCCGGGATCGGCAATGGCCTGACGCGCGGTCTCCAGGTCATCCGGCAGCGGCCCAACGCCGCGGCTGTAACAGTTCAGTGCTTCGGCTGTCGACACGACCGCCTGAAGGCGCGCATCGTCCTGCTGTATGTCGCGCGCTTTGCCGGGTCCGCCAATGATCGCAAAACCAGCGATAACGCTCGCAGACGCCACGCCGGCAAGTGAAACGGCCAGCCAGTCTCCCGCACTACTTGGTGTCCACATCTGCCCGATCTCCCTTTTCCGCGTCGCTGATGAAATAGGTGAAGATCGCACCGGCAATCACGCCGACGACGAGCGACTTGAGCACAAAGCGCGTCGTCAGGTCTCCGCCGAGGAAATTGTAGACCAGTGAGGTCGCGTCCCCGACCAGTGTGCAGCCCGCGATCACGAGGCTGAGATAAGTCAGCCATTTGCGTATGCGCGAGCGTTGTAGCTCGGGACTACGCTCACGCGCCCCGCGCAGGATGTAGCCGAGCCACAGGAATATGGGTGTCCCCACCAGCACGCCGGAAATGCCGCTGCGCACCTGTGCGTCCCGGTATCGGATTGTATAGCCACCGGCTTCCGCCTTGTCGGGAAAGCCGTAATCGATCAGCGCGAACAGGAGCGAGCCAAGGCTGAAGGCGACAATGCCAAGCAAAATGAAGAACAGGAGATAGAGAAAGGCCTGCCGTGCCGAGAGATAAGGCTGCGGCCGGGGCACGGCGACCGGAAAGGCGACATCCGAATAGACAGCCAGCGCGGCATCCACCTCGCCGCTCTTCCAACCAGCCTGCGCCAGCGCGCCATGAATAGCCTCTCGCGACTGTCCCTGCTGCAGGCTCTCCTTGACGAATTCCACGAGCGTCTTGTCGGCCATAGCGTCCCACTCCTAGTCAGGGATGCGAGCATAGCCCTTCCGTCATGGCGCGGCCAGCAGAACTCAGATGCCGGCACGCTGAAGCAGGCACTGGAACCCTTCCCAGAACTCCGCCCGGCGCTCATCCGTCTCCATCAGGATTTCATGTAACGCGCCGTCGACGGTGACATGTTCGCAATCCGGCAGGCGTGCGCAAAAGGCGGAATGGGAGGCATTGTCGACGAGTTTTTCCTCGGCAGCCGAAGCCACAAAGACCGGGATCGTCACGGCGTTCAGCGCCTTCGCCTTGCCGAACGTGGACAGGATGTTCAGCGAGGCATCCAGCCAGCCCCAGGTCACCGGGCCCAGCTCAAGCTCGGGGGCGGCGTCGCAAAGGTCGCGCTGCATCTGCCAGCGGCGCTTGTCATGCGTGACAATGTTGGTCTCGAAGGTTTCGGCGGGGCCCGGCTGCTGGGCATAGTCGCCAGAGCGGCCGGTCGCCCGCATCGCCCAGACGAGATAGCTCATGCCGAAGAACTTGGATTTGAGGCCCCACATCGGCGCGCAAAAGGCCGCCGCATCCACCTTCACAAGCCCCTGCGCAATCGCCGCCAGCGCGATCGCCCCGCCCATGGAATGGGCCAACGACACGTAGGGCCGCGGCAGCCGGTCATCGAGCTTTTCCAGCCCCTTCGCGAGGGCGCCCATGAAAGTCTCGAAACGGTCGATATGGCCCTTTTTGGTGTCGTCCAGCAGGCGCTCTGAGAGGCCCTGCCCCGGCCAGTCGATGATCAGCACGGCAAAGCCCATGGCCTGCAACTCGCGCCCGACTTCGAAATATTTCTCGATGAATTCGGTCCGTCCCGGGCACACGATTACGGTGCCGCGTGGGTTCTGATAGGTCAGCGCCGGCGCGATGCAGGCGCGTAGCGAGCGCCCTGCACTGCCCTTGAACCATATGATTTCCGCGCCGTCCGGCGGGAGATTGCCCGGAATGGTCACAAAGTCATTGCGCTGTACGGCGTCAGGAGGAGGCGTGTCTGTCATGGCATCAAAAAAGCCGCCCTCAGGTTTCCCCGGGGCGGCTCCTTTTGTCTGGAAAGCCGTCGCGGATTCTACGAGAACTTCTTCATCAGGCTCTGCAGCTGCATGGCAACGGACATGTCGCCTTCAACTTTCAGCTTGCCCTGCATGAAGGCCATTGTCGGGTCCATCTGGCCACCGGAGATCTTCTGGAAGTCGTTCCAGTCAACCTTGATCGTGGCATCGGCCGGGCTGTCGGAATTGTCGACCTTGCCAGCAGCGCCGTCGATGAACAGTTTGCCTTCATTGCCGAAGTCGAACTTCACCTTTTTAGTGAAATCACCGCCCGGTTGGACAGCGGACGAAGCTTTGGATGTGAGTTCTGCGAGATCCATAACGGGTCCTCCTTGGAATGGGTCTTGTAAGGGATAAAGCAGAGGGACATAGGGGAACGCAAGTAAAGATTGAAGCGCGGCGCAATTGTTCAGCCCCTGTTCCCTCAAGCTTGCGGCCTGGTTTAATGCCTCGCAGCCAGGCTGCCTGCCTGATCAAACTAACGGCAACCAGCAGGACAGTTTGCTTATGAATCCGGAATCTTCCTGCCCCAGCGGCAATTCATCCGCGACTCCGGAATGGCTTGACCAATCCCCCCCTCACCGCCGATTGATGAAGGCATGAGTTGGGAAAAATCGATTGAGGAACTCCGTCGGCGCGAA
This sequence comes from Alphaproteobacteria bacterium, assembly GCA_018827375.1. Lineage (GTDB taxonomy): Bacteria > Pseudomonadota > Alphaproteobacteria > Caulobacterales > Hyphomonadaceae > Hyphomonas. Next base: position 257,395 of record JAHJYW010000045.1, on the reverse strand, counting down.
CGCCTGTCGGAAAAGATGGGCGGCGAAGAGCCGGTCGAACGCCAGCGTGGGCGCGGCAAGCTGACAGTGCGCGAGCGCGTCGCCTTCCTCGTCGACCCAGGCAGCTTCCATGAAGTCGGCAAGATCGCCGGCAAGGCCACCTATGGTCCGGACGACGAACTGGAAGCCTTCACGCCCTCCACATCCGTCACCGGACGCGCGACGCTCAATGGCAATCCCGCCGTCATCCTCGCCGATGACTTCACCGTGCGGGGCGGCGCCTCGGACGCCGCAATCTGGCAGAAAATGGTCCAGTCCATCAAGATGGCGACCGAATACCGGATGCCGCTGGTGCAGATGATCGACGGCACAGGCGGCGGCGGCTCGGTCAAGAGTCTCGAAAAGGATCCGCGCACCTATATTCCCGAAACGCCCGGCTGGAACGAGATCGTCCATGGCATGACGCAGGTGCCCTTCGTCTCGCTCGCCCTCGGTCCCTGCGCCGGCATGGGCGCAGGCCGCGTCGCAGCCAGCCATTTCTCGGTCATGGTGAAGGAACTCTCGCAGGTCTTCGTCGCCGGTCCGCCCGTTGCCATCGCCCTCGGCGAAAACGTCACCAAGGAAGAACTCGGCGGCTGGAAAATCCAGGGCCAGAACGGCACCGTCGATAACGTGGTCGACACAGAGGCTGACGCCTTCGAGGCTGCCCGTCGCTTCCTGTCCTACCTCCCGCCTTCCGTGCACGACCTTCCTGAGCGCACACCCCCGCGCGACGACCCCAAACGCAAGGAAGAGTTTCTCCTTTCGATTGTCCCGACCGACGGCAAGACACCATACAAGCCCCGCAAGATCATCGAAGCCACGGTCGACCGTCACAGCTTCTTCGAGATCGGCCATGACTGGGGGCGCGGCATGGTCTGCGGTCTTGCCCGCATTGATGGCCACGCCGTCGGCATTCTCGCCGGCGACCCCTTCTTCCTTGATGGCGCGTGGACGGCCGATGTCTGCGATAAGGTCACCCGCCACATGGACCTCTGCTCCATGTTCCACCTGCCGGTCATTCACTTCGTCGACTGCCCCGGATTTGCCGTCGGCGTGAAGGCCGAGACGGCGGGCGTTACCCGCGCCGGTGTGCGTGCCATGACGGCCATTTATCAGGCCAGCGTGCCTGTCTGTTCGGTCGTGATCCGCAAGGCCTATGGGCTTGCAGGCTCTGCCATGATGAACCAGTCGAAGACCAAGTGGCGCTATTGCTGGCCAAGTGGCGACTGGGGCAGCCTGCCCATGGCGGGCGGCATCGAGGCCGCCTTCCGCAAGGAACTCGCCGAAGCCGAGAACCCCGAAGACCTGAAAGCCGCGCTCTACAAGAAGTTCGACGCGATCCGCTCGCCCTTCCGCACGGCAGAAAGCTTCCTCGCCGAGGAGATCATCGACCCGCGCGATACACGCCCCCTCCTCGTCGACTTCATCCACCACGCGACCCGCATCATGGAACCCGGTGAGTACAGGCACGGCTACCGGCCCTAGCGCGCAGGCGTATCCCAGTCGTCAGGTGGCTCGTTCCGACGCCTCAATCGCAGAGCCAGTCCGACTGAGACACCCACGCCAATGGCGATTGTCAGGTCGGTGACGACCGTCAGAACCAGCGTCAGCAGGAGCAAGAGCCGGTCAGCCATCGGCGCATTGAGATATGACTTCCACTTGTGCGGCTCGCTCATGTTCCAGGCCGTCAGGATCAGAAGCCCCGCAAGCGCCGGCATCGCGAGATATCCGGCAAGCGGCGCGGCCACCATCATGGCAATGAGGATCGTTGCCGCATGCACCAATCCGGCAACGGGCGTCCGGCCGCCAGCGTTTACATTTGTTGCGGTGCGCGCGATTGCACCGGTCGCCGGAAGCCCACCAAACAGCGACGAGCCAATATTCGCAAAGCCCTGCGCCAGCACTTCAGCATTGGGGCGGTGATGGCCGCCGCTCATCCGGTCAGCCACCATGGCCGATAGCAGCGATTCAACACCGGCAAGAAACGCAATCACAAACGCGGACGGCAGCAACTCCAGGATGCGGTCCAGCGAAAAGTCCGGCACCGATGGCAATGGCAGGTAGCGTGGCAGGTCGCCAAACCGCGACTGGATCGTGTCGACGGGCAACAGCATCAGGGCCGCCACCGCCGATGTGATTCCCACCGCAACGATCAGGCCCGGCGCCTTCGGGGCCAGACGCCGTAATCCGACAATCAGCACCATTGTCCCAAGGCCGATGCCGAGCGCCGCAAGCCCCAGTGTTCCCCGTGCCTCCCAGAGGGCCGGCACCTTTTCGAGGAAGTCGGCCGGCAGGGCCTCCATCGACAGGCCCAGCAAATCCTTCACCTGGCTTGTCGCAATGATCACGGCGATACCAATGGTGAAGCCATTGACGACCGCTTCAGGCACATAGCTGATCAGGTTGCCGACTTTCAGCAGGCCCGCCATAACCAGAATCACACCCGCCATGAAGGTCGCAATCACCAGCCCGTCATAGCCGTGCTGAGCGATCACACCAAACACGACGACAATGAAAGCGCCCGTCGGGCCGCCAATCTGGACGCGGCTGCCACCCAGCAGCGAGATCATGAACCCACCGACAATTGCCGTCACGATCCCCTTGGCGGGGTCAGCGCCCGAAGCGATGGCAATCGCAAGGCTGAGCGGCAGGGCAACCATCGCCACGGTGAAACCCGCCATCAAGTCCGCCCAGAAGAGCGGCCATGAATAGGTCTTCAGTGTGGTAAGGATTTTCGGTTTCATGGACTGCAGGAAATCAGGTTCATGAACCGCGTTATCATATTCCAACGCATCCGTATCACGCGCTGGTGTCTCACCCGCCTGAAGGCGTGCACAATTGGAGCCTCATATTGCCTTTATTCGGGTTTCATGATGGCTGTGACCGATCTGTGGAGGGACAAACACAATGAAGACACATACAAGCCTGCTGGCCATTGCAGCCATTGCGCTCGCCGCTTGCGGTGGTCAGGGAAGCGCCGATCGCAACGCGATGTCGCCGCCGCCCGCTCCAATGGCCATGATGAGCGAGCAAGCCTATGAATCCGCGCCCATGGAGGACGCGGCTTCCGGCGGTGGCGCCGTCGATGCCGCTGTTCAGCAATATATTGCCTATTCGCACTCGCTCGGCCTGCGCCTGCCGGTCGACACGATCGAACCTGTCATGCAGGGGCATATTGCCGCCTGCAACGCAGCCGGTACCGATAAATGCATCGTGACCAACTCTTACCTGAACGCCTGGTCGGAAGATGAAGCTTCCGGCTCCCTGAACCTGCGCGCCACACCGGACTGGATCGAGACCTTCCTGAATGGCGTCGAGGCCGAAGCCGACGCGGCCAAGGGCGAAATCACAACCCGCCAGACCACGGCCGAAGACCTGACCGTCACGATCATCGACACCAATGCCCGCCTTCATGCCCAGGAAGCCCTGCAGAAGCGCATCGAGGACCTGCTCGAAAACCGGCCCGGCGATCTTGGCGAACTGCTCGATACCGAGCGGGAACTCGCCCGCGTCAATGGCGAGATCGACTCGCTCAAATCCTCGATGAAAGCTTTGATGCAGCGCGTGAACATGAGCCAGCTCGCAGTCAGCTACGAGACCAAGCGCAATCCCGTTTCCAGCAGTGCGCTGAGCCCGCTCGGCGATGCCTTTGGCGGGTTCTTCTACAACCTTTCGAGCGCGCTCGCCGCCGTCATCACGGCCTTTGCCGTGGGCCTGCCATGGCTGATCCTGCTCGGCGTGTTCCTGTGGCTCTGGCTGAAAATGATCTGGCCGCGCATCCGCCGCAAAAAATCCTGAACAAACAGACCGGGCCTCACCCTGAGCAATGGCGCAGGACGAGGCCCCGTCGATCTCGGATCACGCCTTTTCAGGCACTTTCTTCTTTGCCTTGGGCTTGTCCTTCGGCAACAGGAGATGCGCGATCTCCTTCGGCACGATCATCAGGATCTGGCTCAGCGACGCTTCCCATTCCGACAGGATCTCAATGGCCCGCACAGAGCCCGTCCGGTCGGCATGTTCCTGGATCAGCGCATGGCATTGCTCGATATGTTCGGTCGGCATATCAGCGAGCGGATACCAGTCGATGGAGTCCGGGTTCGCCACGCGCTCGAACCGGCTTTCCGGATCCCAGATGAAGGCCGAGCCGCCAGTCATCCCGGCACCGAAATTGTCGCCCACAGGCCCGAGGATCACGGCACGGCCACCTGTCATGTATTCACAACCGTTCGCACCGCAGCCTTCAATCACCGTTTTGGCGCCCGAGTTACGTACGGCAAACCGCACGCCTGCCGTGCCGGCCGCGAAGAGTTTGCCCGCCGTCGCGCCATAAAGGCAGGTATTGCCGACAATCGCATCGCCTGAAGCCGAGCGCCGCTCACGCGGTTTCGGCGCGACAACAATCGTCGCCCCCGAAAGGCCCTTGCCGACATAGTCATTGGAATCGCCGATGACTTCCAGCAGAAGGCCCTGAACAGCGAAGGCGCCAAGCGACTGGCCGGCCGATCCTTCAAGCCGGATATGCAGGCGCCCTTCCGGCAGCGCGCTCATACCAAACTTGCGTGTGATCGCCGAACTCGACCGCGCGCCGATAGCCCGCATCGTGTTCTGAACATTGTATTCAAGCTGCATCTTCTCGCCGCGCTCGAAGAAAGGCTCCGCGTCGCGCAGGATCTGGACATCGAGCGAATCCGGCACTTCCTCGCGCCGGGTTGGCTGGTAGACGACCGGATGATCGGTATCGACCTGCACAAGTAGCGGGTTGAGATCCAAGTCATCAAGATGCGCCGCGCCGCGGCTGACCTGCACAAGCAGGTCCGTCCGGCCAATCGCCTCGTCGAGGGACTTCAGGCCAAGCGATGCGAGCACTTCACGCACGTCCTCAGCAATGAAGCTCATCAGGTTCACGACCTTTTCCGGGGAGCCGGTGAAGTGTGCCCGAAGCGCTTCATCCTGAACACAAACGCCCACCGGGCAGGTGTTCGAGTGACACTGGCGAACCATGATGCAACCCATGGCAATCAGGCTGGCCGTACCGATACCATATTCCTCGGCACCGAGCATGGCGGCGATCACAATGTCACGCCCCGTCCGAAGGCCCCCATCTGTGCGCAGGGTCACCTTGTCGCGCAGATTGTTGAGCGACAGGATCTGGTGCGCTTCAGCAAGGCCAAGTTCCCAGGGCAAGCCGGCATATTTGATCGAGGTCTGCGGGCTGGCGCCCGTGCCACCGACACCGCCGGCGATCAGGATGATGTCAGCCTTCGCCTTGGCCACGCCTGCCGCGACCGTACCGACACCAGACTGGGCCACCAGCTTCACGCAAACCCGGCATTCCGGGTTGATCTGCTTGAGGTCATAGATCAGCTGCGCCAGGTCTTCGATCGAATAGATGTCATGGTGCGGCGGCGGCGAGATCAGCATCACGCCCGGCGTCGCATGGCGCAGCTTGGCGATGAATTCCGTGACCTTGAAACCGGGTAACTGTCCGCCCTCGCCGGGCTTGGCGCCCTGCGCAATCTTGATCTCGATCTCGCGGCACTGGTTCAGGTATTCCGCCGTGACGCCGAAACGCCCCGATGCAATCTGCTTGACCGCAGAGTTCATGTTGTCGCCGTTCGGCAGCGGTCGATAGCGGGCACGGTCCTCACCGCCCTCGCCGGAGACTGACTTGGCGCCGATCCGGTTCATCGCAACGTTCAGCGTACCGTGAGCTTCAGGGCTGAGCGCGCCGAGCGACATGCCCGGCGTGACAAAGCGCTTGCGGATCTCGTTGATCGACTGGACCTGCGACAGCGGAATGGCTTCGCCGGCCGCCTTGAAGTCGAGCAGGTCGCGCAACTGGATCGGATCGCGGGCATGTACCGCTTCGACATATTTGCGGTAGATCGAATAGTCGCCGCGATTACACGCTGCCTGAAGCGTGTGGATCAGGTTGCCGTCCATCGCATGTGGCTCTTCATTCGCCCGAAGACGATAGAAACCGCCAACGGGAAGCGACACCACATCCTCGTCGAAAGCTGCCTCGTGGCGCTTGAGCGCATTCTCTTCAAGGCCGGCAAGGCCAAGACCAGAGATACGGCTGTTCATGCCCGGGAAGTAGTCGGCCACAAGGGCACGTGACAGGCCAAGCGCTTCGAAATTGTAACCGCCGCGATAAGAGGAAATCACCGAGATGCCCATCTTGGAGATGATCTTGAGCAAACCGGCCTCAACGGCCTCCTTGTAGTTCTTGACGCACTCATTGAGCGGACGATCATCAAACAGGCCGCGCGCATGGCGATCCGCAATCACGTCCTGGGCAAGATAGGCGTTCACGCAGGTTGCCCCCACCCCGACGAGCACAGCAAAGTAATGCGTATCCAGACATTCTGCAGAACGCACAGTGATCGAGCAGAAGGTCCGCAGGCCCTGCGCGACAAGATGCGAATGCACAGCTCCCGTCGCAAGGATCATCGGGATCGCGATCTTACTGGCCGACTGGTACTGGTCCGTAAGGACGATATGCTCACGGCCCTCACGTACGGCCTCTTCGGCCTCACGGCGGATGCGGCTAAGCGCGTCCTTCAGCGTCAGGCCATCAGAGGCCGCGTCAGCTTCGTCGAACGTACAGTCGATTTCAGCCATGCCGACGCCGAGCCTATCGATCAGGCGCTCATACATGCCCGTCGTCAGAACCGGGCTTTCAAGAACGAAGACCTCCTGCTGCGATTTATCCGTATCCAGCACGTTGCCGAGGTTCTTGAAGCGTGTCTTGAGACTCATGACCCGCGCTTCGCGCAACGGGTCGACAGGCGGATTTGTCACCTGACTGAAGTTCTGGCGGAAGAAATGGCTCATCGGCCGGTAGGAAAATGACAGGACCGCAGGCGCCGTATCATCGCCCATCGAACCAAGCGCTTCTTTCGCGGATTCAACCATTGGAGAGAGAATGAGCTCAAGCGTCTCGAGCGAATAGCCCGCCGCCGTCTGCCGACGCAGCAACTCTTCCTTGTTATACAGTTTAGGCTCTGGGCCGGGGCCAATTTCAGGCTCAAGCTCCGTCACACTGGACAACCATTCCTCATACGGATTTTGTGCCGCAAGGAAGTCGATCAGCTCACGATGCTCATAGAACTTGCCCGTCTTGAGGTCAGCCGCGATCATCCCGCCAGCCGGAATTGATCCCCGGCGCGAAACTTCATGGTCGCCCAGCGGGCACATGCCGGTTTCCGAGCCGACTGCAAGAATGCCGTCCGTCGTCAGGGCGTAACGCAGCGGTCGCAAACCGTTCCGGTCGAGACCCGCAATGGCCCAGCGGCCATCATAGGCTGCGATACCTGCCGGCCCGTCCCATGGCTCCATCACGGAGTTGCAATAGTCATACAGCGCGCGGTGCGCCGTGGGCATCACGGAATCGCGCTTCGACCAGGCTTCCGGAATCAACATCGCCTTCGCCATAGGCGCAGGGCGACCTGATTTGCAGAGCAGCTCAAACACGGAATCAAGCGCGCCGGAATCCGACGAGCCATCCGGGATAACCGGTTTCACATCATCGACATGTTCGCCGAAGGCTTCGGATACCATGCGGATCTCGTGGCTCTTCATCCAGTTCTTGTTGCCGCGCAGGGTGTTGATCTCGCCATTGTGCGCAATCATGCGGAACGGCTGGGCAAGCGACCATTGCGGGAACGTGTTGGTCGAATAGCGCTGGTGGTAGATTGCAAAGTTCGAGATGAAGCGCGGATCACGCAGGTCGAGATAGAAATTGTCGATGTCCTGCGCGAGGAACATGCCCTTGTAGATCAGGGACGCGTGGCTCAGCGAGCAGACATAGAAACCCGGGATCGCCATTTCACGGGCGCGGCGTTCAATGCGTCGACGGCAGATATAGAGGGCGCGTTCCAGGTCTTCCGGCGTGCGGCCCAGCGCATCACGAAACATGATTTGCTCGATGGCAGGGCGTGTATCCTTTGCCTTCTGGCCGATGACGGACACATCAACGGGAGGCTGGCGCCAGCCATAGATATAGAATCCGAAATGCAGCACTTCAGTTTCAACGATCGTACGGGCGGCTTCCTGCGCTGCAAAATCCGTACGTGGCAGGAATATCTGTCCAACGCAGATCGGATCATCCGTTGGCGTATGACCTGTGCGCGTCACATGCTCACGGAAAAAGTCCTGCGGCACAGCCACACGGATACCCGCGCCATCGCCGGTCTTGCCGTCAGCATCGACAGCGCCCCTGTGCCAGACATTCTTGAGCGCCATGATGCCCATTTCGACGATCTCGCGCCGCGGCTTGCCGTCAAGCGCCGCGACAAGACCAACGCCGCATGCATCGTGCTCGTCCGCAGGATCATAGGCATGGCCGTCGATCAGTTTCTGGCGGTTCGCTTCATACTGTTTCACATAATCTGACATGTTGTCTTACTCCGCCGCCACTTTTGCGGCCTTCTCGGCCATCTTCATTGCCTTGTGCATTGCCTCGGCCGCATCGCGCCCGTCCTTGATGGCCCACACCACGAGCGAGGCACCGCGAACAATGTCGCCTGCCGCATAGACGCCCGACAGGCTCGTTTCCATTGTCGCATAGTCCACGCGCACAGCGCCCCAGCGATTGACGGTCAGTGCCGGCTCGCCAAACAGGACAGGCAGGTCTTCAGGGTCAAAGCCTAGCGCCTTGATCACCATGTCCGCTTTCACGTCCATGGTCTCACCTGTCTTGACGGGACTCTGGCGACCAGACGCGTCCGGCTCACCAAGCTTCATCTTCGCCGCGCGCACGGCTTTAACCTTGCCAGCCTTCGTGTCGAGCACGGCTTCCGGCGAAGCGAGCCACTCGAAGACGACGCCTTCTTCTTCCGCATTCGCCACTTCGCGCTGGCTGCCGGGCATGTTGGCCCGGTCACGCCGATAGAGACAGGTGACGGACTTCGCGCCCTGGCGGACGGCCGTACGCACGCAGTCCATTGCCGTGTCGCCACCGCCGATTACCACGACGCGCTTTCCGTCTGCGTTCAGCGTACCGTCGTCAAATTCCGCAACGGCATCGCCAAAACTCTTGCGATTGGATGCGGTCAGGTAATCGAGCGCTGCAAACACACCGCTGGCACCAACGCCCGGGCACTTGAGATCCTTGGCCTGGTATACACCCGTCGCGATCAGGATCGTGTCATGCGTCTTGCGCAATTCCTGCAGCGTCACGTCCGTGCCGACACGCGTGTTGAACTTGAAGGCGATGCCGCTGTCTTCCAGATGCTTTATGCGGCGCGCCACAACCGGCTTTTCCAGTTTGAAGCCGGGAATTCCGTAAACAAGCAGGCCGCCGCCGCGGTCATAGGCATCATAGACTGTCACCTGATAGCCCTTGCGGCGCAGCTGTTCAGCCGCCGCCAGGCCACCGGGGCCTGCGCCAATGATGCCCGCCGACTGGGCGCGCTCGCGCGGTGGCACGATTGGCTTGACCCAGCCCTTTTCCCACGCCGTGTCGGTTATGAATTTCTCGACCGATCCGATTGTTACCGTGCCATGGCCCGACTGCTCAATCGTGCAGATGCCTTCACACAGACGGTCCTGCGGGCAGATGCGGCCACAGATTTCCGGCATGTTATTGGTCGCCGAAGAGACCTCCCAGGCCTCCTCAAGGCGCCCTTCAGCCGACAGTTTCAGCCAGTCAGGAATATTGTTGGAGAGGGGGCAACCCTGTTGGCAAAACGGAACGCCGCATTGCGAACAGCGCGCCGCCTGGTCGCCAGCCGCCTTCAGGCTGAACTCCGAATAGATCTCGTCAAAATCCGTCGCGCGCGTTTCAGGCGCACGCTTGGCCGGCATGGTCCGCTCGACCTTTGTAAACTGCAACATCTTCTCGGCCATGCAGACCTCCATTAATCTGTCCGGCCATGTACTATGACGACGGCCTGCCCGACAAGTCGCAATTCCATTAGTATGTACTGTATTGATATATACCATGTCGTTTGCGCACCCGGAATATGACTCATTGCATTCACTCCATATCATCAAATATCAAATTGATACTCTTATCAAAAGGGTGTTGTTGCCTTGAAACTGCGCTAAATGAAAAGACAGCGAGGCCGGTCGGGGCCGCACCATGTGAAGAGGCCGCCATGTCCCTGCTCCAGCTTATCATAATCGCGACGCTTCAGGGCTTTACGGAATGGCTGCCGATCTCTTCTTCGGCGCACGTATTACTCGCCTCGGGCTATTTCGGCCTCGAGGGCCATGACGAGCTACTGATCAATGCCGTCTCTAATCTCGGCACACTGGCAGCCATGCTGCTCTATTTCCGCAAGGATGTCGGAAGCGCCATTGTCGGCGGGTTCGAACTTGTCGCTGCACCGGTTACACGCAAGCCGCTTTCAAAAGGCGCCAATCTAGCCCTTTGCATCATTGTGGCGACGCCGGTCGCACTGGCTGTTGCCGCCGGTTACGAAAAGCTCCTCCCCGAACACATTCAGTCCGCCTTGCGCGGCCCGGCAACGGTCGCTGGCGCCACGATCATCTTCGGCGCGCTGCTCTGGTGGGCTGACGTGAAAGGCGGACGCGAGCGCAAGGAAGAGGATATGACCCTCCTCCACGCCTTCCTTATTGGCGCAACGCAAGCCATCGCTGCCATCATTCCGGGCACCAGCCGGTCCGGTATAACAATGACCGCAGCCCGGGCGCTCGGCTATGAGCGCTCGGAAGCCGCGCGGTTCGCCATGCTTATCGGCGCGCCGATCCTCGCCGCCGCCGGGCTCTATGGCATGCTTGGCCTTATGGGCGAGCCCGCTGGCGGCGCGGTCACGCTGCAGGACGGCATGATTGTCGCGGGCGTGGCCTTCATTACCGGTCTTGCGTCGATTGCCGCGCTCATGGCCATTCTTCGCCGGATGAGCTTCCTGCCTTTTGTACTCTACCGGTTCGCGCTTGGTCTGGCCCTTATACTGATGTCGCCAACCATCGGCCTGATCTGATGACCGCCGATTAGGCGGGCATTGGCATTACGCGCAAGACAACACGCAGCCCAGTGGTGGATCCCCCTGCCGCGTGTCGCCCCTCCTGCATCGTGCGTCCCCAAACGCTTGCGGAGGCCCTCATCTCGCGCAGGAATAGGGCGCGCAACACGGCGCGCTTCGGGCATTTTGCGGGCATTTTTGTTCGGATTACATTCAGGTGAGGCGCGTTATGGCGCCACCCGCTCAGGCGTCCGCAGGCTTGCTGAACTCGCCATACGGCCGGAAGCGCCACAGATAGGTGGGCGCAATCGATTCGACCGTTTCAAGATGCGTGAGCCCCAGGTCTGCCGCGGTCATTGCGCCGTCAGCCACGACATTGTCAGTCTTCAGCAATTCGACCTGATCGCCCGTGATCAGCGGATCGCCTAGCATGCCCCACGAGAATGGCGGGATATAGCGCCAGACAGCACCGGCAATATAACCGAGCGGCCGGGCCAGGAAGAATGGCAGCGAAACCTTGAACCGGCGACGGTCCACCATTTTCAGAATGATGTCGTAGATCTCGTTGAACGTGTAGGCCCGCGGGCCGCCAAGTTCGTACGTGTTGCCAGCCGTGCCATCAGAATCGACCGCCAGAGCAATCGCTTCAGCAACGTCGCCCGCATAGATGGGCTGGACGCGTGTCTTGCCGCCACCAATGGCGGGAAGGAACGGCGAATAACGGGTCATCTGGGCGAACTTGTTGAGGAAGCCATCCTCGGGGCCGAACACCACAGAGGGGCGAAGGATCGTCGCCGTTGGCAGGGCTTTCAGCACAGCGTCTTCGGCCTCGGCCTTGGTGCGCGCATAGTCTGACTTGGACTCGGCGTCTGCACCGATGGCGGACACCTGCACGAACGTCTTGATGCCTTTTTCCGCAGCGACTTCTGCCAGCAAGGCTGCGCCATCGCGCTGCGCGGCTTCAAAGCTCTGAGGGCCGCCTTCGAAGAGGATACCGACCAGGTTCACGACGGCGACAGCGCCGTCCAGCGCGCGCTCGATCGAAGCCCGGTTGCGTATATTGGCCTGGCAGAGGTCGATCCAGCCGGGCGCACCCGCGAGCCGCACATCCTGCGCCGTGTTCATGTGGCGGCAGGCCACACGCACCCGGTAACCCTTTTCCACAAGCGTCCGCGCCGCATAACGCCCGATAAAGCCCGAGCCACCGAATACCGTCACCAAACCCTTGGTCATGTCGCGCTTCTCATCTGCCGGCCGAGCCGGAATTGCCATTGTCGCCTTTGATCATAGAGGTCCCTTCATGTCCATGCGGCAAGAACTCAATCCCGCGCTCCGCGCCACGCCTGCAAACGCACGCGGCAGCAAGCCTTTCGCGAACAGCCTGACGACGCGCTGCATCAAGCGGGCACGGGTTTTTTTATCGCTTGATGTCCAGAAGTTTTAGGACGACCGTTGCGGGCCCGGGCACATTATGGCAGATAGGGTGTCATAAGATTTGCAAGTGCCGGGCGCTAGGAGCAAACATGTCGAAATCGCCCGTAATTCCTGCACACTCAGAGCCACGCCCATGTCCGTGAAAACAGCTTTCGTCTCACGCGTCGCGGAACGGCTTACGGGCGAGGAACGGCTGCAGAAGAAGCGCGCCGAGGTCGAGCGCGACCGACGCGCGCGCAAGCTGCCGCACATCGTCGAATACTTCCATCAGGCCGATGACCCCTACTCGCACCTCGCAGCCCAGGTCCTCGGACAGCTTGTCGAGCGATATGATATCGAACTGCGCCTCAACCGGGTCGGGTCACCGCCGGACTGGGCCGCACCTGAGCGCGAACGCCTCGAAGCCTACGCGATCATTGATGCCGAACGTCTTGCCCGCAAGGCAGGCCTCGAAACCGGCGAGCACGGCTTGCCGACCACGCCAACCGATGTACGCACCGGGATCGGCGATGCGCGGCGCGAAGCCTTGGGCCATTATCTCGGCGCCATGTTCTACTATGGCGGCGAATGGTATTGGGGCATCGACCGTCTTCACTATCTGGAAGCGCGCCTGACCGAACTCGGCGCCCGCCGGCCCGGCCATGGAACAGGGCCGATCTACGCGCCACCCGTTGTCCCGGCCCATCCGACCGGAAACGTCGCGAAGACCTACACGCATTTTGACTTCTACCTCTCCTTCCGCAGTCCCTACACCTATGTGGCCGCCAAGCGCGCCAAGGCCCTCGCTGATGCCTACGGTGCAAAGCTGAAGCTGCGCTTTGTCCTGCCAATGGTCATGCGCGGTCTGCCCGTTCCAAAGATGAAGAGCCGCTACATCACGCAGGACACGGCCCGCGAAGCGCTTCGCCTCGGCATCCCTTTTGGCCGCATCGCAGACCCTGTGGGCCGGCCTGTGGAACGCGGCTATTCGCTCATTCCGTGGGCGCGCGAGCAAGGCATGGGCTTTGAGTTCTGCCACGCCTTTCTTGAAGGCGTCTGGTCGCGCGGGATCGATGCAGGCTCCGACAAGGGCATGCAGCAAATCGTTGAAACAGCCGGGCTCGACTGGGCTCTCGCGCGCGACGTGATCGACAATGATGACTGGCGCCCCGAAGCGGAAGTCAACCGGGCCGAAATGATGGATCTCGGCATCTGGGGCGTACCGAGCTTCCGCGCAGGCAATATTATTACGTGGGGCCAGGACCGGCTCTGGGTGATCGAAGACGAACTGAGGCAGCCGGAGAGCTGACCCATTAGGGAGGAATACGCGATGCAGGTTACCAATGAAGTGCTGCCAACCGATCCGGAACGGATCATGGCCATGATGGAGAAAGGGCCGGATGGTCCGATCTTCATGGTCAACCTGCTCAAGTTCAAGGACAAGGCAGACTATGAAGACAGGCGCGCCACAGACCTCTCCGGGCGCGATGCCTATATGATCTATGGCCGCGCCGTAACGGACCTGCTGCCAAAGTTTGGCGGACGGGGCCTGTTCGCAGGCGACGTGACGTTCCTTGCCCTCGGCCAGGTTGAGGAGCTTTGGGACGAGATCGCGATCGCGATGTATCCGGACCGGGCCAGCATGGTCCGCATGTCCATGTCGGATGAGTGGCGCGAAATCTCCGTACACCGCGCGGCTGGCCTCAAGGGCCAGCTCAATATTGAAACCGTCGCCCCGCAAAACGGCGGAGAGTCTCCCTTCCTCGCCATGCTGGCGGCCAGCAAAGGGGCTGCATCATGAAATGGTTTCTTCGCATTGGCGCTGTTTTTGCCGGGCTGCTCCTCGTCGCCTTCATTGGTTTCCAGGTCTTCAAGACCCAGATCGCCATGGCCGCGTTCAAACAGGCTGTCGGACAAAATGTCGGACGTGACGCCAGCGAGAGCCTGCCTGACGGCTTGCACGTCTTCGTTTGCGGCGCAGGAACACCCCTGCCAGATCCCAAGCGAGCCGGGCCTTGCCTTGCCGTTCTCGCGGGCACTCATGCCTTCGTCTTCGATGCCGGGTCTGGCGGTTCCCGTAATCTCAACCGAATGGGCTTCCCGCTCGGAAAGGTCGAGCGTGTCTACCTGACCCATCTCCACTCCGACCATATGGACGGCCTCGGCGAATTGCTGATGCAGGCCTGGGTGAATGGCGGACGCGATGAGCCGATGCCTGTGTCTGGCCCGCGCGGCGTCGATGAAGTGGTCGACGGCTTCAACGCCGCCTACCGTATCGACGGCACGTTCCGCACCGCGCACCATGGACTCGATATTGCGAACCCGGCCGGGCGCGGCGGTGCGGCAGAAACCATCACCTTGCCCGCAGGGCCCGGTTCCCAAGCTGTGGTGTTCGACGAGGATGACGTCAAGATTACGGCCTTCACCGTCAGTCACGCACCTGTCGAACCCGCCTTCGGTTACCGGATCGACTACAAAGGCCGCTCCGTGGCGTTTAGCGGCGATACGATCTACAGCCCGAATCTCGTGGGCGCGTCGAAGGGGGTCGATATCCTTTTCCACGAGGCCCTCGACCCTGAAATGGTGGGTGTGATGCATGAGGCTGCCGTCGCCAACAATGTGCAGGGCATACCGCAGATCCTTGATGACATTCTCAGCTATCATGCCTCGCCCGCCGACGCCGCCCGTTCCGCCACCGAAGCTGGCGTGCGAGAACTCGTTTTCTACCACACGATCCCGCCCCTCCCCTCCCACCTTCTGAACGCGCTGTTCGTGAGAGATGCGAAAAAGGCATTCGATGGAAAGATAACCGTCTCCGAAGATGGCATGGTGTTCAGTCTGCCAGTTGACAGTGACACGATCACGCAACACGACGGCTTCAGATGAGCATATCAAAAGTAACACCCTTTCCCACACCCTCACCCACCGAGGATTCCTCTGACGGACGCCGTCTGCGCAGCGAGCGAAGCCGCACCCAGATTATCGACGCCTTGTTCGACCTGATCCGCGATGGCGACATGAATCCGAGCGCAGCACGCGTCGCCGAACGGGCGGCCGTGGGGCAGCGGACCGTTTTCCGGCATTTCGAAGACATGGACAGCCTGTTCGGGGAAATGGCCGAACAGATTCAGGCCGAAGTCATGCCGATCGTGCTCGCGCCCTATGCCTCGAGCGATTGGCGCGAAAGGCTGATGGAACTCGTCAAACGTCGCTCGGATGTTTTCGAACGGATATTCCCGGTGCGCGTATCGGCCAACCTGCGGCGCTTCCAGTCTCGCTTCCTGATGGATGAATACCGGCGCGGGATCATGTTCGAGCGCCATACCTTGAAGGCCATTCTTCCGGCAGAAATTCTCGCGGATGCCGTCCTTCTGGACGCGCTCGATGTCGCGACAGGATTCCACTCCTGGCGACGTATGCGGCAGGACCAGAATCTCTCGCAGCAAGAAGCAACGCGGGTGATGATGCTGATGGTCGAACGCCTGATCCGGAAATGATCCGGCGATTTCCGGTCATGCTCGTGCTGATCGCCGCAGCTTGCAGCGGGGCCAGTCCGCCCGCCACTTCCGGCACGACATGCGGCCTTTCTGCATCCTCCATCGGCCAGTTTGTCGAGCTGCCAGAGGGGCGCTTCACCAAAGGCGCCAGCCCCGTCTACGATGAAGAGACGCCTTCGCTCACACTCCATGTCGCACCGTTCGCTTTGCAAGCACATGAAGTGACCAATGACCAGTTTGCCGCCTTCGTGACGGCAACAGGCTACGTCACCGATGCCGAGACAAGCGCTGCGGCTGGCGGGCCGGGAGCCGGCTCTGCTGTTTTCGATCAGCCGGGCGGTTCACCCCTGCAAATCGATCCCTGGGAGCTCGTGCCTGGCGCCACATGGAAGACGCCGACGGGCCCCGGCTCAACCATCATGGGTAAGGATGCCTGGCCCGTCGTCCATGTGTCAGAGCGCGATGCCGCCGCCTATGCGGCGTGGGCTGGTGGACGTTTGCCAACGGAAGTTGAGTGGGAATATGCCGCGACACGCGGCCTGCCAGATCCGGACAGTTCGACATCAGGCGCCTATGACAGTGCGGGACATCCGCTTGCCAATACATGGCAGGGCGTTTTTCCCATCGCGAACACGGAAGCCGACGGCTTTGCCGGCGCGGCGCCCGTCGGGTGTTTCCCGGCGGACAAGGCAGAGCTCTATGACATGATCGGGAATGTCTGGGAGTGGACCGACACGCCCTATGGGGCTGGCAGTCACACGCTGAAGGGCGGCTCCTACCTCTGCGCCGACAATTTCTGCCGCCGCTACCGTCCCGCCGCACGCCAGCCGCAGGACAGTGATTTCTCGTCTGTCCATATCGGCTTCCGCATTGCGAAGGATTTACCGCCCCCGCCTGAATGACGGCCTAGTTCGGCCACCAGACATATTCATCGCCCGGCGCGACCAGGTCGGCAGCCGTCTTGTCTACCGCAACGGGCGACTCAATCGTATACGGATAGAGCGGTGCAACCGCGCCTGCGTGATGCTTGTCGAGCAGGCCCTGCAACTCTGCCAGCTTGTCAGCGCGCGTTTCTACGAGATTGGTCTGTTCGGTCGGATCGTTTGCGAGATCGAACAGCCAGCTCTTCTTCTGCCGTCCGTCAACCTGCAGCTTCCAGTTACCAGCCCGGACAACATGATAGTAACCGCTCTGCCAGAACAGGGCATCGTCGGGATGTGAGATCGTACCGGTTCCGGTTGCGACCGGCAGCATGTCACGTCCGTCGATCTCGACACCGTCCGGCAAGGCTGCGCCCGCCGCAGCCGCCAATGTCGGCATGACGTCAATATGGGCTACCGGGGAGTCGACCTGCGTTCCAGCGGCGATCCTTGCGGGCCACTTCAGGAACATCGGCACACGGATGCCGCCCTCGAACAGCGTGATCTTCCAGCCGCGATACGGGGCATTGACCTCTGGCAGGCCAATATATCCCGCCCCGCCATTATCACTCGAAAACACGATGATCGTATTGTCGGCGAGGCCTTCTTCTTCCAGCTTCGCCGTGATCTCCCCGACACTGCGGTCCAGCGCATGAAGCATGGCGGCATAGACACGAAGACGGTGTGGCTCGATATCACCGACCGCCTCATAATCTGCCTTGGTCGCCTGCAGGGGCGTGTGCACACCCCAATGCGCCAGATAAAGGAAGAATGGCCGGTTCTTGTTCGCCTCGATCACCTTCAGGCTTTCAGCCGTCCAATAATCCGTGAGGTACCCCGCAGGCTCGAACCAGTCGCCGGAATTGAACGACGCGGCGAACTGCATGCGGGCCCAGAGGAATGTATCGATGGGATCGAAATCGAGTTTCGCATTCACCACGTCCGGGTCATCTTCGGGCAGGAAGAGGCCGCTCGCCATCAGCAGGCTCTCATCAAATCCCTGCGCGTTGGGGTTTGATTCTGCGCTACGCCCAAGGTGCCATTTGCCAATGTGAACGGTGTGATAGCCCTCATCCTTCAGGACTTCAGCAATCGTCACCTCCTCGCCCGGCAGGCCCATCTCCTGGAAAGGCACGGCGCTCTCTGCCCCATCGCGGTTATAATCGACCGGCGGCAGCGCGCCGCGATCCATATCATTGGCAAACATGGACACGATTTTGCCCATGCCCGGCGGTGTCGGCGTGAACTCGAATCCCGTGCGCGTTGGATAGCGCCCCGTCATCAGCATTGCGCGGGACGGCGCGCAGGTGCCATTGCCCGCATAAGCCTGCGTAAAGAGCGCGCCGTCGGCGGCCAGCTTGTCGATATTGGGCGTCGGCACACGGCCACCCGCGACGCCGCCACCGAAGGTGCTGAGATCATTGATGCCGAGATCATCAACCAGAATGAAGATGATGTTCGGTGGGCGATCTGCAGCTGTCTCGCTCGCCACGTCCGGCCCCTGGTCCCAGTCGATCGCCCTGTTTGTCGCAACATCCGTCCTCCCCGTATGCGTCGCCACATAGAGGATGATCGCCTTCTTGTTCAGGAAGGCCGCGCCGCCCGCCATCACGATGATTGCCAGCGCGCCAAGGACCAGTTTCTTCAGCATGTGATCAGCCTCTCAGGACTCTTGCATGAATGCGATAATCTCACGAGCAAACGCGTCGGGCGCGTCTTCCTGCAGGAAGTGCCCACCGTCCTCTATCGTCACATTCTTGACGCCCGGTATCCGCGCAATGAATGGCGCTTCACCCCCCTTGGTCACAGGGTCGCCATCACTGAACGCGGTCAACACCGGCTTGCCGGATGTCTCCAGCACTTTCCAGACGGCATCATTCTTGAGACGCTCATCCTTGTGCTGCGGCAACAGGGGCACGAGCGCCGGAAACTTCCGGGCACCGGCGATAAAACTGTCATCCGGGAAAGGCGCGCAATAACCGTCGAGGACGGCGTCATCGGAAATATCCGACAGGAGGCCAAAGACATCGCGCACGGAAAAGTTCGGCGATTCGCTCGCATACTTTACCCAATAGAGAAAGGCGCCCGGCCCGCCATTCCGGAACTGCTCACCAACCATCGCCGCGTCCGGCACGGGCACCATGGCGAACATCTGCGCCATCATGGCCGACACGTCATCCGTCAGCATGCTTGTTCCCGGCAGACCCGTGTTCGCAATCACCAGCCGGTCGAACCGGTCCGGATTGTCCCCGAACACACGCAAGCCGATCAGGCCGCCCCAGTCCTGGCAGACCAGTGTCAGGCCTGTGAGGTCCAGCGCTCTCAGCCACTGGTTCATCCAGTTGACATGGGCCGAATAGGTATAGTCATCCATCGCGGCCGGCTTGTCAGACTTGCCGAAGCCGACAAGGTCCGGTGCGATCACACGATACCCTGCCGCCGTCAGGAGCGGGATCATCTTGCGATAGAGATAAGACCATGACGGCTCGCCATGCATGCAGAGCAATGTCGGCGCGTCGCGCGGGCCTTCATCCAGGTAGTGCACGCGCAACCCGGTCCCGTCCTCGGCCTTCACGACATGATAGTGCGCCGCAAAGGCATAGTCCTTCAGCCCGTCGAAACGCGCCTCGGGTGTCCTCAAAACGTCCACCGCATATCCTCCCTTTTTGCTAGACCTATTCTATTGGCACGATTACTGTCAATATATTCTCTTGCCGCTAAGGAAGTCCTGATCGGCCCTGTACAAATCACGGCGGCGAGTGTTTTAAGTATATCAAACGGGCCATTCAGAAGTGCCCGCGCTGGGAGGCAAACATGATCTGGTTGGCACGGGTGGGCGTTACGCTCGCCGGACTTTTCTCACTCGCAATGGGCCTGCTCTTCTGGGCCGATCCCATAAAAGCTGGCGCCGTTCTGGGGCTCACGAGCCTTGATCCGCTCGGCACCAACTCGCTGCGCGCGGACCTTGCCGCCTTCTTCCTCGTTAACTTCATCGCCTGCGCACTCGCACTCTTCCGTGGCAAGGCGCACTGGCTCTACGGATCAGCGCTCGTCTTCAGCCTTGCAGTATTCGGCCGCTTCATCGGCATCATTGCCGACGGCCCACCAGCAGGGATCGCCCAGCCTGTCATTATCGAGCTTGTGCTTGTCACGCTTCTGGTCTTCGGCGCTCGCCAGCTCGGCAAGCCGCGCGTCTAAACGACCGCTTCAGTCGCGAACCAGTTTGCAAGTCCTGCCTGCTCCGCCTCGGTCAGGTGCAGACGCAGCTTGCTGCGCCGCCAGAGGATGTCGTCTGCGCTTTTCGCAAACTCGGCGTCGATCAGGTAGCGCACTTCCGCCTCATACAGGCCGCCGCCGAAATGCCGCCCAAGGCCCGCCATCGTTTGCGCCTCACCGACCACACGGTCCATCCGCGTGCCATAGGCCCGCGCCAGGCGCCGCAGCAGTCGCTGCTCCATCCAGGCATGGCGCAATGACGCCCCGCCCAGGAAATCCTCGAAATCAGCCTGCGGAATATCGCCGCCCGGCAGGCTCGCTGTCTTGGTCCACACCTTGCCCATGCCCGGAAAATCGGGACCTAGCTCTTTCAGGGCATGTTCGGCGAGTTCCCGGAATGTCGTGATCTTGCCACCGAAGACAGACAGGATCGGCGCGCCGCCTGCCCGGTCGCAGTTCAGCACATAATCCCGCGTCACTTTCGATGCATTCGCCGCATGGTCATCATAGAGCGGACGCACACCGGAATAGGTTGCCACCACATCGCTCGGCTTGATCTCGCGCTTGTAATATTCGCTCGCGCCGGCGCAGAGATAGTCGATCTCGTCCTGACTGATCTCGACCTTGTCCTTGTTCGCCTCATAGGGCACGTCAGTCGTGCCGATCAGCGTGAACTCACCGCGCTCGTAAGGAATGGCAAACATGATGCGACCGTCGCCATTCTGGAAGAAATAGGCATGCTCGCCCTCATGCCAGCGCCGCACGATGATATGGCTACCTTTGACAAGGCGCAGGTTCGTCTGGTTCGCGCCCGGTTCGGCCAGCCCGAGCACCTCGTCCACCCAGCCGCCCGCCGCATTGACCACGGCGCGCGCCATGACCGTCTTTACGCCGTCCGGGCCTTTGAGCGTCGCTTCCCAATGGTCGGCATGGCGCACGAGGCCGACGCAGGCCGTGCGTGTCAGCACGTCGGCGCCGCGCTCGACCGCATCAACGGCATTCAGAACGACGAGACGTGAATCCTCCACCCAGCAATCGGAATATTCGAAGGCAAGCCGGAACTCATCCTTCAGCGGGTCCAGCCGGTTCGTCTTGCGGCGCCGCAAGGTCTTTGTCGGCGGCAACATTTTCCGTCCGCCAAGATGGTCATAGATGAACAGGCCCAGCCGGATCAGCCAGGCAGGCCGCAGGTCCTTGTCGTAAGGCAATACGAACCGCATCGGCCAGATGATATGCGGCGCGGCGCGCAGCAGGATTTCCCGCTCGATCAGCGCCTTGCGCACCAGCGCGAAATCATACTGCTCGAGATAACGCAGACCGCCATGAATCAGCTTCGTGCTTGCCGAGCTGGTATGCGCCGCGAGGTCATCTTTCTCGCAAAGGACAACGCTCAAGCCGCGCCCGGCGGCGTCACGCGCAATGCCCACACCGTTAATGCCGCCGCCAATGACCAGGAGATCGTGCACCGTCCCGGCCTAACCCTTCATCAACCCGCCCGCCTTGAGCAGCTTGCCGGCCCGGATCACCCGTTGCAGCTTGTGCTCAGACGACCGGTCACCCTTGTTCGAATCCGGGTGGAAGCGACGAATGTATTCGGCATAGCGTGCGCGAATCTCGGCTGGCTCGGCACTGGCCTCAAGGTCCAGCTCGTTCAGCGCGCGAACTTGCAGCGCCGTGCGACGTCCCGAGGCACTGCCGCCACCTTCGGCATTGGCCGTATCATCCACATTGAAGAAGCCGCGACCGGCCCATGTGCGCGGGTCGTGGCTCGTCTTGGCCTTCTTGCCGGCCATCGGACCGGTACCGAACTTCCAGGTGCGCTTGTGACCAAACCGTTCCGAGCGCGCAAACGAGGCAGCTTCGGCTTCGGACATGCCTTCAAAGAAATTGAAAGCACGGTTATATTCGGTGATGTGCTGCTGGCAGAAGTACACCTTGCCCTTGCCACCCCGCTTGGGCGCCGGGAAGGCGCCCTCGAGTTCGCATTCGGGATGCTCACACACACGCGTCTTGCGCGCACGGGCCTTTGACGTTTCCTCGGCCGGAGGCTTCACCCGTATATCGGTGAACTTTACGCGGTAGCTGAAGGGATCTGAATCTGACATAGCGGGCCATAATATGGAGTCGAAGGTAAATATGCCACAACCAAGTGACAGAACATCGCGGATTCGTGAACTTTTGACAGAGGCTTTCGAGCCTTTGCACCTAAAAATCACGGATGACAGCGCCAGACATGCCGGTCATGCGGGCGCCGCACCCGGCGGAGAGACGCATTATAACGTCGAAATCACCTCTGCGGCCTTTGAAGGCCTCTCCCGTGTCCAGATCCAGCGCGCCGTTATGATGGTGCTTCAAACAGAGTTTGACACAGGCCTCCACGCCCTCTCCCTACAGGCGAAAATGCCATAATTCATCTTTATTAACACCTCAGGGAACCGCATTTCGAATCAATCGTTACTTTCCCGAACCGTCGAGGAGTACGGGTGATGTTGTTGAAACGATTTATTCTAGGCACGGCCTGCTTCGCAGCGGCCGGAATGGCGTCAGCCGAAACACCACGTGGTGAGCTCGACATGCCGCTCTTGCACCAGATCCAGCAAACCGTTTGCGCGGGTAGCAGCGAAATCGTGTTTGTGCCGGTCTCGACCGATTACGAGTCCTATCGCACAACATACGCGGTTATTTCGATGAATAACCCTGACCCAGACTCGGCCAATATCGTGTCTGAGCGCGAGAAGATGTGGCTGAACGTCAATGGCTGCAACGAGTTGAACAATGATCCGATCTACGCGTCGGAAGAGTCAGGCGACTCAGCCGGTTTCAATTTCTGATATATTTAGGCCCGTTACCTGATTGCGCTGACGCCTCAGGATATTGAACTTGTAGCCGTGGAACACGAAACTCTGGCCCGGTTCCGGGATCGTCTGCGCCTCATGAATGACCAGACCTGCAACGGTCACCGCCTCTTCATCCGGCAGATCCCATCCCGTCGCGCGATTCAGGTCGCGGATCGGCACCCAGCCATCAACATTGACTGTTCCATCCGGCTGCGGGCGCACGCCCTGCACGGCCACATCATGCTCATCATGGATCGAGCCGACGATCTCCTCGAGAATATCCTCAAGCGTGATCAGACCCTGCAGCTCGCCATATTCATCGACAACGAGCGCAAAATGGCTGCGCTTTGACAGGAACAGATCAAGCTGATCCTGGACCGGCGTCGTTTCCGGCACGAACCATGGCTTGCGCAGGATACCTTCCAGATCGAGCGACGACAGGTCGCCGCCCAGCGGCAGCGCCGCGCGCAACAGGTCTTTTGCGTGCAGGATGCCGACAATCTCTTCCTTTTCGCCCCGATAGAGCGGCAGGCGCGTATGCGGGCTCGCCAGCGCCTTCATGACAATCTGGCGCGGTTCCATGTCGGCATTCAGCATCTTTATGTTGCGCCGGTGGATCATAACGTCCTCGACCGTGAGGTCTTTCAGGTCCAGTGCCCCAACAAGGCGCAACCGGTCAGCCGCATTCACAGCCCCCTCAGATGCGTGCAGGTCAATCGCGCCGCGAATCTCTTCTTCGGCTGACAAGGCATCAGCGGGCGTTGCCAGACCAAGTATCTTCAGCGTCGTCATCACGATCAACTGGATCAGCTGCACAATCCACGACGCCCCCAGGACAAGTATGCCGATCGGGCGCGCCACAGCCATTGCCATCGAATCGGTGCGGGTGATGGCATAGGTCTTGGGCAGCACTTCGGAGAAAACCAGCACGAGCACTGTCATCACGCCGGTTGCCATGACGAGCGCAGTGCCGCCGGGGCCGAAGAGGAGCGTGAACAGCGAGGTTGCCAGCACCGAAGCCAGAATATTGACCAGATTGTTGCCCAGAAGGATCGACCCGATCAGGCGCTCCCTGTTCGCGATCAACCGGTTCACAGCGGCCGCACGCTTGTCACCCTCTTTTTCGAGCTGATGCATGCGCGCACGCGACGCCGCCGTCAGCGCCGTTTCCGAGCCTGAAAAAAAGGCCGACATACCCAGCAGAACCAGGATCGCAAGACTGTATCCGATAATCATAGTGTCACGAGCAGGAAGCTATCCCTCAAGCCTTTTCCAGTTCCCCCGCCAGGAAGGCGGCAACAGACGCCAGGTCGGCGTTCGGGTGAATATAGGATTGCCCGATGCCGCGCGCCAGAATTAGTGGAACGCGCCCGCCGCGGGCTTTCTTGTCCTGCTGCATCAAATCGGCAAGCTTGCTGGCCTCATAGGGGCCGCCGGGCATATGTGCGAGTTCGACCAGCAGGCCTGACGCGCCGATCACGCGGGCAACCTTCGCAGCAACATCCGGCGCGGTAATGCCCTCGGACGCGCCATAGCGGAACGCCAGAACCATCCCCAGCGCCACCGCCTCGCCATGCAATACATCAGGGCGGTATTCATTCGCCGCCTCCACCGCATGGCCAAACGTATGGCCAAGGTTGAGCAAGGCCCGCACGCCGCCCTCTGTCTCGTCCTCGGCTACAATCGCCGCCTTGGCCCGGCACGATGTCGCCACCGCATGCTGGATTGCGTCCGGCTTCAGCGCCAGCACATCCGCGCCATTGCCTTCCAGCCAGTCAAAGAAGGCGGGATCATTGATCAGTCCGTATTTCAGCACTTCGGCATATCCGGCGCGCAATTCCCGCGCCGGCAGGCTCGCCAGCAGCGCCGTGTCGGCAATCACCAGCCGGGGCTGGTAAAAGGCGCCGATCATGTTCTTGCCGCGCGGCGTATTCACCGCCGTCTTGCCACCCACCGAACTGTCGACCTGCGAAAGCAGCGTCGTCGGCACCTGCACAAAACCCATGCCTCGCTTCATCAGGCTGGCCGCAAGTCCCGCAATATCGCCAATCACGCCGCCGCCGAAAGCCAGCAGGATATCGCTGCGATCCGCGCCGGTGCTCAGCAGCCAGTCGAGGATATGCTCCAGGTTGGAGAAGGATTTCGACCGCTCGCCGGGTATCAACGACAGGACATGCGCCCGGATGCCGACCGGCTTCAGGGCCGCCTCAAGCGCGGCCATGTGCAGGTTCGACACGTTTTCGTCCGTCAACACGAAAACGCGCGGCTGCTTCAACAGCGGCGTCAGCCGCGCGCCAAGCGTGGACAGCGCGCCATTGCCGACAACAATGTCATAGCTGCGCGCGCCAAGGCTGACGCGCACGATCTCTGCAGCTGGAAGGGTCTCACTCATGCCGGTTTCCATGTCTTCAGGGCCTTCAGGATTGCATTCACCGTGGCGCCGTGTGGCCCCTCCTTGCTGTGCACGACAAGGTCGGCTTGCGCATAGATCGGCTCGCGCTCGATGAACAGGTCCTGCAGCACCGTCTTGGCATCGGCGCGCTTCAGCAGCGGCCGCGTATTCTTCTTCTGCACCCGGCGCCACAGCGTCTCGAGGTCGGCATTCAGCCAGATCGTTACGGCCTTTTCGCGCAGCAGGGCGCGCGTCTCTTCATTCATGTAGGCGCCGCCGCCGGTCGCCAGCACATGTGGCGCCTCGCCAAGCAGGCGTTCGAGTACTTTCTGCTCTCCGCGGCGAAAGTCCGCCTCGCCATGAGTCGCAAAGATATCGGCCACCGAAAGACCTGCGGCCTTCTCGATCTCATGGTCGCTATCATAGAACTGCCGGCCCAGCTTCTCGGCCAGCCGCCGCCCGACCGTCGATTTCCCTGCGCCCATCAGTCCCACAAGCGCAATCGTCCGGGACGCATAGGCAGGCGCCGGGTCCGATAAATGTGCAGGACTGTCGCTATCAGCGGGCATTGCAGGCTTTCATTCACTATTCAGTACAATTCCTATAGAGACGAGACAGTGTGAGCAATCGGTCAACGGCCGATGCCAAAGTGAATCAGGCCCTGGGGTGTAAAACTTATGCGCAAATATCTTATCATTCTCGGCATTCTGGTCGTTCTGGGCCTTGTCGGCATCTGGTGGCTCGGCACGCAGGCGGAAAAAAACAAGCCGGCTGACGGCGAAGTGCGCATGGAGGTAGAGGGTGTCCTCTAAAGCCTGGTCGGCGCTTTTCGCGGGCGCCGCAGCATTTTGCCTTTCTGCCAGTGCCCAATTCGAGGAATCAGGCCTCGCCATGGTCGATCCATGGGGCATGGGCTTTCTTGAAGCGGGTGAACCGGCCCTGCCCGCCTCGCTCTGGAAGGCATCCGACACGGCCACCCTTCTGCCCATGATGCAGGATGTGCGCACGCAAGGCCTGACGCCGGGCGAGCGCACGCTCATGCGCCGCATGGCGCTGTCGCCCGCAAATGCGCCTCAAGGCACCGAATCGCCTGCCCTCCTGGCGGAACGCGCGCGCATCATGTTCGAACTCGGCGAGGCCCGCGCCGCTGCTGCGCTCATGACGCGCCTCGACACGCCCCCGCCCGGCATGGACAGCGACGAGATCGCCACCGACATCAATCTGGCCCTTGGAAACGAGGCGCAGGCCTGCAGCAACGATAACGGCAAGCCCCGCGACGGCGCCTATTGGGCCATGCTCCGTGCCGTCTGCGCCGCCTTGCGCGACAACACGTCCGGCGCAGAACTCGCCATCGAGATGGCCACGAGCCAGGGTGTCGATGACAAATGGCTGACGTCCGCTGTCTTCGCTGCCTCAGGCGACCTGCCGAACCCACCTGAAGCCCGCTATGATAGCGGCATCGCCCTCGCCATCTCCTCGAAGGCCGGGCTCACACCGCCTGACAAACCGCTCTCGACCTCACGCCCAGACCTTGCCGCCGCCATGGTCGCGCGTCCTGGCCTGCCCGCAGCCGTTCGCGCCGAAGCCGCCGCCATCGCGGCAGAAGCGGGTCTGATCGAGACGTCCGAATGGCGCAATGTTCTCGACACGCTTTTCGCTGAGCCGGATTTCGAACCGAAATCGAAGCTCGAAATGGCCATCGCCACAGTCCGTAACGTGGCAATGCCCGAGGATGGCCGCGCCGATGCCGTGGCCTCAGCCTTGGCCGAGGCCACGGCCAATCCGGCACGGTTTTCCGCCGTGTCGAAAGTCCTCCTGCCCGAAATCCAGAGCCTAAGCCTGACCAAGGACACGGCGAGGCACGCCATGCTCTTTGCCCATGCCAGCATCGCCGCCCGTGATTTCGAAGGTGCAACCCTTTGGACCCTCGTGCCTGACATTGACGGCGCTCCGGAAACCCGCGCCGTGGACTTTGCCATGATCGACGCCCTTGGCGTTCTGGCTGGCAATGGCGATGCGCAGGAGATCGGCACGCGCCTTGTCACCGAGGCCATTTCAAAGGCTGACCGCAAGGCCGCCGCCCGCCTCTTCGCCCTCTGGACAATGGCCGACATAACGCCGCCGCCATCAGCCCGCGCGCTGATGGCCTCCGACAGCGAGGCCCCCGGCAAGACGGACAAGCCCGGCGCCGTTGTCGCCATTCTCGCTGCCGCTGAAGCAGGCGCCGCAGGCGAAGCCATCCTCGGCACCGTCGCGCTTACAGGCGGTGACCCGTCAGAACTCGACGTTGCCGATCTTACGCTGATGGGCCGCGCCCTCGTCGCAATCGGCGCGAAGGATGCCGCCTCGGAGCTTGCGCTTGAGGCAACAGGCTACTGGAAAGCCGGCAAGTAGACAGTCTCAGCCAAGGCCATCGAACAGCAAGGTCGAGACATAGCGTTCGGCAAAGGACGGGATAATCACAACGATCGTCTTGCCTAGCATGTCGGAACGCTTGGCCACTTCAAGCCCTGCCTTGAGCGCGGCACCGGACGAAATACCGACCGGAACGCCCTCTGTCCGCGCAACCCGGCGCGCCATCGCAATCGCATCGTCATTGGAAACTTTCACGATCCCGTCGATCAGGCTCGTATCCATATTGGCAGGAATGAAACCTGCGCCGATGCCCTGAATCACATGCGGACCGGGCTCGCCGCCTGACAGGACGGGGCTCGCTTCCGGCTCGACCGCAAACATCTTCACGCTAGGCTTCTTCGCCTTCAGGACACGCGCATTGCCCGTGAACGTCCCGCCCGTGCCGACACCGGCAACCACGGCATCAACAGCGCCGCCTGTATCGCGCCAGATTTCTTCGGCTGTGGTCGCTTCGTGGATCGCCGGATTGGCCGGATTGTCAAACTGGCTCGGCATCACCGAGCCGGGGATCTGCGCCAGCAACTCACTGGCCTTCTCGAACGTGCCCTTGATGCCCTTCTCCTTCGGCGTCAGGTAAAGTTCCGCGCCAAGAATCGCCAGCATCTTGCGGCGCTCAATCGACATGGATTCCGGCATCGTGAGGATCAGGCGATAGCCACGCGCCGCTGCCACCATGGCAAGGCCAATGCCCGTATTGCCCGACGTCGGCTCGATCAGCACGGTGCCCGGGCCAATGATCCCGTCCTTCTCCAGCTGCGTGATCATTCCGATGGCGATCCGGTCTTTCACGCTGGCCAGTGGATTGAAGAATTCGAGCTTCAGCAGGAGGTGGCTTTTCAGCCCTTCTTCTTCTGACAATCGGGGAACCCGCACGATTGGCGTATTGCCCACCGTCTCCAGGATCGAACCATAGACGCGGCCACGCCCCGGCGCGTCCAGTGTCAGCCCATTATAATCGATCGTTCCACCCATCATTTTCTCCTGTCCTTGTGCGTGCCTGCCCGGCCTTGCCTGTCGGACGGCATAGAGGCGTCATTAACACAGGCGTTCTATTCTTGTCCCATGTCAGACCGCGACCGCATTGAAGCCTTCCTCGAAATGATGAGCGCCGAACGTGGCGCAGCCGCCAACACACTCGACGCCTATGCGCGCGACCTGAGCGATGCGTCTGAATTCTGCGGCGGCCAGTTGAGCACAGCATCCGGCCGCGACCTTGCCGCCTGGCAGGCCGATCTCTCGGCACGCGGCATGGCCTCATCGACCTCCGCCCGCAAACTCTCCGCCGCCCGGCGCTTCTTCCGTTTCCTCTTCGAGGAAGGCGACCGCAAGGACGACCCGACCGCAAAAATCGACGGCCCGAAGACCACACGCGACGTGCCGGATGTCCTCTCCCGTGAGGAATTGAAGCGTCTGATCGACGCCTGCGGCGAAGACCTCCGCCTCAAATGCCTCGTCGAACTGCTCTATGGCGCAGGCCTTCGCGCCTCCGAACTCGTCTCGCTCACCCTTGGCAGCCTGCCCCGCCGCAAGGGCGCCCGCTGGGTCACGCAGGACATCATCATTCGCGGCAAGGGCGGGAAGGAACGCCTCTGCCCTCTCGGTGGCCCAGCCCTGCTGGCGCTCACGGAATGGCTCGCCGTGCGCGAAGACAGCCTGCCCGAAGGCAGCCTCGCCCGTGGCCGCGCCGAACCCTTCCTCTTCCCGTCGCGCGGCAAGGAGGGTCATCTCACGCGCCGCCGCCTAGGCCAGATGCTGGACGCGCTCGCTCTCGACGCAGGTATCAATGCGGCCCGCGTTCATCCCCATGCCCTGCGCCATGCCTACGCGACCCACCTCTTGCAGGGTGGCGCGGACCTGCGCAGCGTACAGACCCTGCTCGGTCATGCTGACATCGCGACGACCCAGATCTATACTCACGTCCTCACAGACGAACTCGCCGAATTGCTCGAGACGAGCCACCCCCTCGCGCGGCGATGAGGATATCCTGATAAAATCCATTGCGATTCCGCCACGTCGCGCCAATATCTCTGGAAATAACGGGAGTCCGATCATGAACCGCGTCCTCAAAGCCCTTGTGCCCACCATTCTCCTCGCAGAACTGGCCGTGATTACGTCAGCCACGGCTGTCTGGGCGCTGATGTCGGAACTGCACGCGGACAAATACATGATCCTCGGGGCAGAAGCCGTCGATATGGTTGGCGCGGCCTTCCTGACCGTGGTCATCTACCGCCTCGCCTGGCGCGCTGAAGCCCGCATGAACGCTGAAATCACGGTTCCGAACGACTAGGCTTCCGACACGGAGCCACATAAAAAGCCCGCCTGCATCACTGCGGGCGGGCTTTTTTTATTCATGTGTGGACGATTAGGCGACAGCGGAGCCTTCGCGTGAGTTAACCCAGAAAGCGTGGATCACACCGGGCAACCAACCAATAAGCGTCAGCACGATATTGATCAGGAACTGCGCACCGATACCCTGTTTCATTGCCACGGCAACGGGCGGCAGGAAGATGGTTAGAAGGATCATCACGAGGGACATTGGCGTTTCCTTTTGTTTCTGTTCAGCCAATTAATGGCTGAGGTGCGGCTTTGTTCCGGTTTGACGCGCCGCAGCATCGGCCTTAGGCATCGGGTCGCCTGAGGAGACGATCATGAGCCAGAAAACACCGCGCAACTATTTCAAGCCACTCGCCATCGGCGCCCCCGAACCCATGCGGGACCTGCCCGTTAAGATCGAGCGGATGATCCACTTCGTCCCGCCGCATCTCGACAAGGTGCGCGCCAAGGTGCCGGACATGGCCCCCAAGGTCGACGTCATCCTCGCCAACCTCGAAGACGCCATCCCTGCTGATGCCAAGGACGCGGCCCGCGCCGGCGCCATCAAGATGGCCAACATGTATGACTGGCAGGGCAAGGGCACAGGCTTCTGGAGCCGCGTAAATCCCCTGAACTCCCCCTGGTTCCAGGACGACGTTTCCGAACTCGTCCTCAAGGCTGGCCACCAGCTGGATGTCATCATGCTTCCCAAGGTCGAAGGCCCATGGGACATCCATTTCGCTGATCAATATGTCGCCCAGCTGGAAGCCAAGGCCGGTCTCACCCGCCCTATCCTCTTCCACGCCATCCTCGAAACCGCGCAGGGCATGTCCCTCGTCGAGGAAATCGCGCTAGCCAGCCCACGCATGCAGGGTATCAGCCTTGGCCCGGCAGACCTTGCGGCCGACCGCAAGATGAAGACCACCCGCGTCGGCGGCGGCCACCCCTTCTACCGCGTGCTCGAAGACCCGCACGCCGATGGCAGCGACCGCGCCAGCGTGCAGCAGGACCTCTGGCACTACACGATCGCCCGCATGGTCGACGCCTGCCGCATGGCGGGCATCAACGCCTTCTATGGCCCGTTCGGTGACATTTCCGATGCAGACGCCTGCGAACAGCAGTTCCGCAACGCCTTCCTTCTCGGTTGCGCCGGCGCATGGAGCCTCCACCCGAACCAGATCGACATCGCCAAGCGCGTGTTCAGCCCTGATCCGGACGAAGTAAAATTCGCCCGTCGCATCCTCGAAGCCATGCCGGACGGTACAGGCGTCGCCATGCTCGACGGCAAGATGCAGGACGACGCCACCTGGAAACAGGCAAAGGTCATCGCCGACCTCGCGGACCTCGTCGCCACGAAAGATCCGGAACGCGCCGCGGCCTATAACGGATAATTTCCGGCTTTTGCGATGCGCCAGCCGTGCTAGGCTGGCGCATCGGGATGCTCCCGTAAGTCCTCGGGAGGGACATGCCATGAAATCCATCCTCGCCGCATCACTGGCCTTTGCCGCGATTGCCCTGCCTGCAATCGCCGACGAGGTCTGGTCAACGCCTGTGGGCGACGTCATCTATGAGGACGATCTTGCAACCGGCGAGGCGGCGCTCTCTTTCCCCACCGGCGACCCAGAAGTTCGCAGCATGGCCTATTTCACCGGCATGGCTGGCGTGTTCACCGGCCGCGACTATTTCGAAGGCGTCTGGATAGAGCCCGACGCTGCCAATGCCTGCCCCGTCTCCATCGCAGACCCGAAATCCGGTGAGCCGCGCAATAATTGGGGCCGCATCCAGATCGTCTTCACAGAACCTGATTTTCCGGGCGGCTGGGTCGCCATGCGCGGCAGCTGTTTCGATACGCCTGACCAGTTCCTTGTCGGCAAGCCGGTCACAGGCGAATAATCTGAAAAGCCAAGCATCAGGAGGAAACACATAATGGCGAGCCACCTTGTGCCCACAAAGGGCTATACCGAAAATCTCCAGCGCTGGTTCGACTGGATGGATGGCGACCATTCCACCGCCGGCCTCTCCGTTCAGCTGGCTGAGCATGTCGTCTTTCGCAGCCCCGTCGTGCACACGCCGCAGGAAGGCCGTGCGATCACCATGTCCTATCTGCTCGCCGCGGGTGAGACGCTGGGCGGCGACACATTCCGCTACACGCGCGTCTTCGATTGCACCGACAAGGCTGTCCTCGAATTTGAATGCGTGATGGATGGCATCGACGTCAACGGCGTCGACATGATCGAATGGGACGACCAGGGCAAGATCACTGACTTCAAGGTCATGGTCCGTCCCCTGAAGGCCATGCAGACGGTTCATGCCGCCATGGGCGCCATGCTTGCCAAGATGAAAGCAGGTGCATGATTACCGAGCCGCCGACGATCACGACCGACCGTCTGATACTCCGTGCCCAGCAAGCCAGCGATTTCGATCCCTGCGTGGCCATGTGGAATGATCCCGAAGTCGTCCGCCATATCGGCGGCGCAACCCGCCCCGCTCAGGATGTCTGGTTCACCCTTGCCCGCTCACGCGGCATGTGGCCTCTTATCGGCTATGGTTTCTGGATTGTCGTCGAGAAAGCGTCGGGCCAGTTTCTCGGTGAAGCCGGCTTTGCCGACTTCAAACGCGAAATGAACCCGGACATGTCGGCCATGCCGGAAGCCGGCTGGGCCTTTAACCGCGCTTCTTGGGGCAAGGGCTATGCCAGCGAAGCGGTTGGCGCCATCCACGACTGGCTGGATGAATTCCGGCCCGGTGCATCTGGCTGCATCATTGATGATGGCAATCTCGCCTCGCGCAAGGTCGCCGAAAAGTGTGGCTACACCTTCTGGTGCGAAGCGCTCTATCGCGACAATCCGATCAATGTGTTTCGCAGGGAAGGCCCAGTCGCCTAACCCACCTTGCGGGAATCGAGCGGCTGCGGATTGGCGCGGAAAGCGCGCAGGAAATCGAGGAAAGCCCCGTGTGGCAAGCCAGGGCTGTACAGGAAACCCTGCCCCAACGTGCACCCGCGGCGGCGCAGGAAGTCCGCCTGGCGTTCTGTCTCTACGCCCTCTGCCACAGTCTGCAGACCCAGCGTCTCGGCCATCGCCAGGATCATTTCGACAATCGCCGGCGCCTGCTTGTCGCCCTCAAGGGCAGAGACAAACTGGCGGTCGATCTTGAACACGTCGAAGGGCAGCTGCGTCAACATCGAGAGGTTCGAGTGGCCCGTACCAAAATCATCGATGGCCAGTTTCATGCCCATCATCCGCAATGGCCCCATGACCTCGGCCACCTTGGCCGGGTTCTCGACAGCCATGCTTTCGGTGATCTCAAGCTCCAGGCGGTTCGGGTGCAGTCCCGTCCGCTTCAGGACGTCCATCACCGTATCGGTCAGGTTGCCGCGCTCAAACTGGCGCGGCGAGACGTTCACAGCCACCGAAACGTCGAGGCCTTCCTTCATCCATACGCGCGCTGACTGGCAGGCCGCTTCAAGGATCTGCTCACCGATCTGGTTGATCAGCCCGGTTTCCTCCGCCAGCGGAATGAATGCCGCAGGGGAAATGATCTTGCCATTATGACGTCGCCAGCGCGCCAGCGCCTCGGCGCCGACAACCCTGCCTGTCTTAAAATCGACCTTCGGCTGGAACACCGCCTTGAACTCGCGATTGGCGACCGCTTCACGCAGTTCGTCTTCCAGCTTGTATTTGCCGCGCGCCACACGGGTCAGGCGCGGTGTGAAGAAGCGGAAGCCGGACGTCGCCTCTTCGCGCACCAGGCGCAGCGCCAGTTCAGCGTGGCGAAACAGTTTCTGCGCACTGTCGGCATCTTCAGGCGCCATCACGATGCCCCCGGAAATGCCAAGGCTCACCGTCTGGCCGTTCACTTCGAAAGGCGCGGCAAAGGCCTGGCGAATGGCGCGTGCAATCGTCGCCACGTTCTCCCGGCTGCTTGCGACCGGCATATAGAGCGCAAATTCATCCGCCTGCAGGGCGGCCAGCGTCGCATTCCGCAGCGCGCTCCCGGCCGGTCCGGCGACACAGGCCAGTTCATCCTTCAAGCGCTTGCCGGCCAGCGCCAGCAGGGCTTCGCTCGCATAGCTGCCCAATTGTTCGGAGGCGCGGCTGAAGCGGTCCAGATCCAGCACGATCAACGCTGCCGGCGCCTCGAAGCTCGCCTGCGGCAATGTCTCGCCAATCGCCTTGTCGATCGCAATCATGTTGGCAAGACCCGTGCGCGGATCAATGAAGGCCGTTTCGCGCAGCAGGGCATTCTCGCGGCGCAACTTGCCAACGGTCCGCGTAACACCGGCGCGCAGGCGGCGCAGCTCGGCGAACTGCATGCTCTCCAGGTCCGTTGTGCCGTCGCCCCGTGCGTCCATCAGGTAGTCATTGAAGCGCTCAAGCGACTTGCGGAACTTCAGGGCAGCGAAATAGGCGGAAACAGCCGCGCCGCCAATCGCGACCACGATTTCCAGCACGAGCACGGCCGGCGGGTTTGGCAGGTCTGAAATATGGACTTTCAGGAATACAGCGCGATAGACCAGCTCGATACTCAGCAGCACCAGAAAAATGGCCACTGCCATGCCCACGGCGGCCAGACTCGCAAAGGCGGGAATGGTCATCGTGCCGAACAGTCGGCTGAGGAATCTCTTCTTCGTCAAGCGCCGAATCGCCTTCTTGCGTCGAGGTGGAACCGGTACAAATCGGACATTCTGTGAATATGTTTAGAAATCAGTGAACAAAGTGCGCTAGCTGTCGTGAATACAGCGCACTATATGGTTCCTCATGATTAAACACCGCAACGCCACCGTCGACCGCAAGACCAAGGAAACCGATATTTCGGTGACCCTCGACCTTGATGGAACCGGCCAATCCGACATCGACACCGGTATCGGCTTCTTCGATCACATGCTCGAGAGCTTTTCCAAGCACTCGGCCATTGACCTGAAAGTCCGCTGCAAGGGCGACCTTCACATCGACATGCACCACTCTGTCGAGGATACGGGCATTGTGATCGGTCAGGCCATTCTCAAGGCGCTGGGCGATTTTGCGGGCATAACCCGCTTCGGCCATGCCTATATCCCGATGGATGAAACACTGAGCCGTGCCAGCCTCGACCTCTGCAAGCGCCCCTACCTGATCTGGAAGGTCAATTTCGTGCGCGACAAGGTCGGCGACATGGACACAGAGCTGTTCAAGGAATTCTTCCACGCGCTTTCAGGAAACGGCGGCATGTGCCTGCACATCGAGAACCTTTATGGCGAGAACAGCCACCACATTATCGAAAGTTGCTACAAAGCGACCGCCCGCGCTTTGCGGACGGCCATTGCAGTGGATGCCAAGCTTGACGGCAAGCCGGCCTCGACAAAAGGCAGCCTCTAGGCGGCTGCCTTCGCCATTTCGACAAGGTTCGCCGGGTAAGGTCGCTCGTAAGCGGTGATGCCAAATTGCGCGCGGACCTCTTCCAGCGTGCCGGTCCACACCGATTCCCAGTCAATCGTGATCATGGGCGGCGTATGGCGCCCGTGCACCCAGGCGCTTGTGATCGTATCCATCAGGATGGGATAGCCAAAACCCAGGCCTTGGGCCGCAATCGTGGCCGTTACCGCCAGGAACTGCGCCGAATAATTGTGCCCGAACTGCGACATCTGGAATGCCGAGATGGCCACTTCATGCAGCGAGGTTGTCTCGTAGCCACCCACGAGATGCCAGAGGTCATGCGCCTGCAGCATGCGCGTATTCAGGTAATCCAGTGGCGAGGGCAGTTTTGCGAGGCCGATCGCGTCCCGGTCGAGCACTTCAAGGTCGAATGAATTGTCGACAATGACATGATAGAACAGGTGGCCGACGGAATTCTCCGGGCAGGCGCCAAGTTCGTCCAGGTCCAGACGTCGTGGCAGGGGCCATTTGGAGACCTCCTCAACACCTTCATAGGTAAATGACATCCGCACGACGCGCTCCACGAACTCGGCAGAATGTTCGCCGCCAAGATCCGCGGTGCGCTGCGTCACCGACAGCGCATCCAGCTTGTCTGCAACGCCATCCGCAACGATGCCCCAATAAGTGTCCCACAGGCCCGCCGGAGCGCTCAGGGGCGGCTCGTCCAGCGTCGGGATGGGCGCAGCTTCAATCGATTCCCCAATCCAGCCTTCTGCCAGCGCATCATAGATCTCGCCGACCCGGTCAGGCGCAAGGAAGGCGACATGCGCCAGGCGCGCGGCCAGCGTCATGCGAAGCGCTTCGCTCGCCTCACCGTTGGCGGCCTTGGCCTCCGCCGCAAGCGCTTTAACGTCGGCAACCTCGGGCACGGTATTTAGTTCGCGCTCGAACAGTTTCCTGTGTGCGTCAATCATTCTGGTCTCCTCCGGTAACTCTATTCCAATAGAGTTACCATTCGCTCGCAGTGGAATTCAAGTGAATCTTCTCTTCCGCATTGTGTACCGTGGCGGTAAGAGCGGCCACATGAACCTCGTCGCCCTCATTGATTACGGCTCCGGCAACGTCCATTCGGCGGCTGGTGCGCTGAAGGAAGCCGCCCGGCGCGCAGACCTCACGATCGAGGTCACCACCACGGCAGACCCCGCCCTTATCGCCAGGGCCGACCGCATCATCCTGCCCGGGGTTGGCCACTACGCCGATTGCGCAGAAAATCTCCACGCCCGCCCCGGCCTGGTCGACGCGCTGGAATCCGCCGTTCTGCAAGACAGGAAACCCTTCCTCGGCATCTGCGTTGGCATGCAGCTCCTCGCTGATTTCGGCCTGGAAGATGGCGAGACACGCGGCCTCGGTTGGGTTCACGGCGTGGTGTCACGCATAGAGCCCGGCCCCGGCCATGCGATCCCGCATGTTGGCTGGAACGAACTCCGCATACCGCGGCCCCACCCGTTGCTGGAGGGCCTTGGCCCGGAACCACATGCCTATTTCACCCATTCCTATGCCTTCAGCCCCGAAGATCCCGGCCAGATCGCCGCCTCGACAGACTATGGCGTGCCTTTCACCAGCGCTGTGGCCGCCGCCAACATCTTCGGCACCCAGTTCCACCCCGAAATGAGCCAGCGCGTCGGCCTGCAGCTGCTCGCCAACTTCCTCACCTGGAAACCCTGAATGACCTTCACCCTCTACCCCGCCATCGATCTTAAAGACGGCCAGTGCGTGCGCCTCCTGCGCGGCGAGATGGATGCCGCCACCGTCTTCAATGACAGCCCCGCCGACCAGGCTGCGGCCTTCGATTCAGCTGGCTTCACCCATCTCCACGTGGTTGACCTCAACGGCGCCTTTGCCGGCACATCGGCCAATGGCGACGCGGTGAAAGCCATCCTCAAGGCCACCAATGCGCCGGTCCAGCTTGGCGGCGGCATCCGCACCCGCGCCCAGATCGACGCCTGGATCGAGGCCGGCGTCTCCCGCGTCATCCTCGGCACCGCCGCCCTGCGCGACCCGGACCTCGTCAAGGCGGCCGCCCATGACCTGCCCGGCCGCATCATTGTCGGCATCGACGCCAAGAACGGCATGGTTGCCGTCGAGGGCTGGGCCGAAACCAGCGACATGTCCGCCATCGAGCTCGCAAAAGCCTTCGAGGGCTGCGGCGTCACCGCCATCATTGCCACAGACATTGGCCGCGACGGCCTGAAGACCGGCGTCAATGTCGACTTCACCTCCGCCCTCGCCAACGCCGTCACCATCCCGATCATCGCCAGCGGCGGCGTCGCCAGCGTGGCCGACATTACGCAGCTCCGCGCTGCGCCCGGCACCCCGGTCTCCGGCACCATCCTCGGCCGCGCCCTTTACGATGGTGACATTATCCCCGCAGAGGCGCTCAAAGCCGCGCAATAGCCCGCTACCAAGGCGCCTCACAAAAGCGTGACGCCCTTTCGCAATCTTTTACATTGTGCACAATTTAATCGCTCCCTATATATCTCTTGCCAACACAGGAGATACATCATGGCCCTTTATTCCACATCCGCCCGCGCCGAAGGTGGCCGCAACGGCCACAGCCAAACCACAGACGGCGCCTTCAAGGTCGACCTCGCGCTCCCGAAAGAGCTCGGTGGCAACGGCAAGGGCAACAACCCTGAACAACTCTTCGCGGCCGGCTATGCCGCCTGTTTCGACAGCGCAATCAACCATGTCGCCCGCCAGCAGAAGATCGCCGTGGAAAGCAGCGCAGTGAATGTCACCGTCTCGCTCAATCCGAATGACACCGGCTTCGCGCTCGACGTCGCCATCCTCGTCGAGATCACCGGCCTCGACCAAGCCGCAGCCAATGACCTGGTTGCACAGGCCCATGCCGTGTGCCCATATTCGAACGCCGTCAAAGGCAATATCGACATCAAACCCGTCGTGAAAGTGAAATGACCCCAGAGCCGGATGCCCCTGAAAACGCCGCCAAGCCGTTCGATCCGCTCGCGCTCGATCACCAGCTTTGCTTTGCGCTCTATGCGGCGGCCAACCGGGTCATCCGGCTCTATCGCGACCAGTTGGAGCCGCTCGGCCTCACCTATCCGCAATACCTGACACTGCTTGTCCTCTGGGAACGCGACGACCGTCTGGTGGGTGAGGTGGGCGAGGCGCTGAGCCTGGATTCCGGCACGCTGACGCCATTGCTCAAACGCCTCGAAACCGCCGGCCTCGTCATACGCACGCGTGACGCTGCCGATGAACGCCGCGTCCGCATCACGCTCACGAAACAAGGCCGGGCCATGCGCGCAAAGGCCGTCGACATTCCCGCCCGCATTGCCTGTGAAATGGGCCTGCCGCTGGAAACGCTCGTCCAGCTCAAGCAGACGCTGACAACGCTCGCCACCGATCAGGACTGATTGGAGAAAAACCGTGGCCGCCCAGGCGGCCCGCGCGTCAGCCTAGGCAACAACCCGCAGCATGTCGCGTTCGGCCATTTCAGCGCGGTTCTTGCCCGCTGCCTTGGACGCATAAAGCGCCCTGTCCGCCCGGGTCAGCAGGGCCGACAGCGTCTCGCCGTCCTGCCCCACGCACCAGCCGAGGCTGACCGTCACGTCATGGCCGCCGGGATGACGGAACGCCACTTCCCGCACAAGCGCCTCAAACCAGAAGCGCGCCACGTTCTCATCGGCAAACCGGCCCGCCAACGCAAACTCTTCCCCGCCGAGACGGGCCACGATGGCGCCGTGCGGGGCCACTTGCGACAGCACGGTCGAAAGGCCTTTCAGCACTTCATCGCCGACATGATGGCCGAGGGAATCATTGATCCGCTTGAAATCGTCGATGTCGGCAATCGCGCAGGCAAACACGGGCCGGGCCGGTTCGGCACTTGCCTGCATCGCCTTGGCCCGCGTAAAGAAGGCGCGGCGATTGCTGAGCCCCGTCAGTTCGTCATGGTTCGCGAGATACTCGTTCTCGTCCGACAGTTCGCGCACCTGAACATGCGCGCGCTGGATCACCATGCTGCAAGCGGGCGAAATCAACAGCGGTATGATGGTCGCGGCCAGGTAGGCGCGCTGGATCGTCATGACCGGGTCGATCTGCATCCACACCCAGATGCACATGAACGACATGATCGTGGCCGCAAGGGTCACGCACGCCGTCGTCCGGACGGCGATCCATTGGTGATGCCTCAGTCCCACTGAAAACTCCCGATCTTCAGCGTAGACTATTGCAGATATGAATTAATACATGGGCCAGGCGGTCGGTAAAATTTTATCGATGCCACTAAGGGTCGGCTGACTATACCGCGCTCGACAGCGGCCGGTTCGCGAATGAACCATCTGTCACAGCAGCTACGCGCCGCTCAGGCTATTTGTAAGCCGTAATACCAACACCCATTGAAGTGTCAGGTGCAGCATACAGCCTGCAATCGTCAGAGACGACGCGCGCGCGCTGCCGGACGGCCTCAATAATGTCAGATGCATCAGATGGCGACGAACCGCATGGCACGAGTTGCGTGAGGCGAACATCTTCCTTCTCCGCGAGATCGAGCAGGAACACTGTCAAACTCTGCGCCAACAGGTGCGAATTAAGTTCGTTGGCGCGCTCACGCGCCGAGCGCGAGCCGATCCCGGTTTCTGACAGACTTCTGCGCCGGGCTTTTGTAAAGTCGGCGGACTCCGAGCGAGGCTCAAGCTGCAGGGAAACATAGTTCAACGGGTTCACTTGACCGAGCAACACAAGCGCCGGTCCCGACAAGGCCGAGATTCCCGTCACCCAGGCATATGACTGGTAGGCGTCATTCCAGCCCGCCTGAGAAACTTCGTCGATGGAATCGCCCCCGAAGAAGTTCTGAAGCTTCTGATTGTTGTTCCACAACTCGACAAGTCCGCCCTCATACAATGAGAAGGCGCCAAACGCTCGCGTTGCCGCGATCACACCCGCGGCGGAAACGTCATAAGCGAAACTTGCGTCATCTTCGTTGAGCCCCGGATATTTCGCAACAAACCGCGATCCGATCGTGTTTTCATAAACCGTTTCATTCGTTCGCCGGTCGACGAGGCGATAGATCGCATTGGTCTTGCCCGCAAAGTTCCGGCCAAACGCATCTGCGTCGAGATCAAGGAACTCGATCTGCAAAGCATACCGCGCGCCCGCGCCGGATTTGGCGCCAAGGCCCGTTTGGTAGAGGGCCTGTCGAACCATCGGCAGAAACATTTCCTGATTAGGTTCTTCAAACAGATAGTCGCGCTGCGACATGCCGCTAATATAATCGAGCTGGATCGAATACTGTAGCCGATCCTCCGCATACCACTTTACATAATGCGTGACCGGGAGGACAGGGCGCTGCATCTCAAGCGTGTCTGCCTGGCTCATAAAGCCCGGCAGACCCATCGCCGCCGTTTTAGTCGGCTGGTGATTTGCACATGCAGTCAGGCAAAGTGCAGCAGCTCCTAGCAGAACGTTTCTAAGCATCATCGGCTCCTGAATTTCGTCATCCAGAAGGAGATATATTTTAAACCTTAAGAAACTTTGCAACCCGCCCTCGTAAATCGGGTTAGGCAAAGCTGTAGCCACTGGGCAGGTGTACCGCATGGGAGAGGGCGGGTATGACTGAACGGGCTCATCCTAAGCGAAGTCGAAGGCCGAGCCTGCGCGCCTAAACCGCGCTCGACAGGGGCCGCCGCAACCGGCGCCGTGTGCGCAACGCATGCGCCATCTCCGTCTCCGGACCATCCGCACGGCCCGCATCCGGCACCAGTCGCGACAGCTTCGCCGCACGCCGGCCCAGCTCCTCCGCGCCATCCTTCCGGATCGCCTCCGATGTTCTGATTTCCAATGTCCTGATGTCCATGTCATAATCCTCCTGGGTTTCCTCACGCGCAGTCATCCGCCGCGCGTCAAGACAGTATACCGCAAAAGGCTCGGTTCTTGGATGAAAGGTCGGTTAGATGAAGCAGCCTCCGCACGCCCTCAATCCTTGGGAGCGTGTGTAGGCGCAACAATTGTTCACAGAGAGAAGTGGCGGCTGGCGTTGGCGTCGAACAGCCTCAAACGGGCGAATTGTTGGGGCATCTACTCAGGCGCCTTCAAATAAAAGCGATTGCATCGACAACGCCCAGCGCAAAGGGATGTCTTGTACTCCCCGCTAGGGCGATCAAAAATTCAGTTCGTCCAAACTGGACCTTGTCTGAGCTGCTTCATCTACTTCCATTTCAGCTGGTCGAACACAGTCGAGTAGCGCCCTTGCTTGAGCAAGGACGTGATCAAACGTCATGACTTTTATGCCATTTAAACGACTGTTGAGCCCACGGAGTGCTTTCTGCTTATCTGCAGGCCACCCCTCAGATCGGCCAATCACGATCACTGCTTCTGGGTAGTGAGCAACTATGTGAGGCGCATCACGAAGGCCTGAAGATGCCTCTTCAGAGAAGACCTCCAAGTATCTGTGACATTGCCCAATTGCGGATGACACGTCCGCCGCGAAGTAGAAGTTTCGATGTGCATTGTCGAAATGCAGGACGGGCATGTTGGGCCGCTTGAGTTCTATTATGTCCCTCATTCCAGCGGCCGTATGATGCATCAGTAAGTCAACTCTATCTGTCGCGCTACTAGATCTCAGATCGTCTTTTGCCACATAGGCATTTCCCAAAACCCAATAGTGCTCGTCGAACCATTTTTGATAGAGGATTACCGCGTTTTCCTCGCTACCCAGCATCAACTCAAGTTGCCTAATAGCACGCTCCATTTCCGCAATCCGTACTCTGCCTTTCAGAGCTTGCGCGACTTCATCTGTAAGTTTTCCCAAATCCAAATGGGCCAAAATTTGCGGATCAGAAAGGGCATTCAATAATGCTTGGACTGCCTTCGCCTTCTCGGTGCGCCCTATTTGGAAACTTGCTTCTCCCA
Source organism: Alphaproteobacteria bacterium (assembly GCA_018827375.1). Lineage (GTDB taxonomy): Bacteria > Pseudomonadota > Alphaproteobacteria > Caulobacterales > Hyphomonadaceae > Hyphomonas. The sequence goes on along the minus strand of JAHJYW010000045.1, from coordinate 215,153 downwards.
ACGGCACGAGCAAATATTGAGCGTCAGCTGGGCGACCAAGAAGGGCCTCAAACTGATCAATCGCTCTCTTTAATTTTGGTACTGTAGAATCGGCCAGCGAAAACGACTTCTGTTTATTGTGCTCCCACTGACGAGACGTCGGATTCTTTGTAAAAAAGTTTATCTTGAGCGTCAGCTTTTCCTCGCCGGAGTGATCTATGAAGTAAGGAAGTGCTTCAATCTTCGTTCTCGTATTCTCCGAAATCACTATCGGTTCTGAATAGTGCAAACGACCAGATTTGGCCGTGACTTTGTTGGCATTTGAAATTGGACTGTCGCTCATTTTTCGATCCGAACCGAAACAGTTATTTGAGATTCGGATTCTACCACGAGTCGACGTTCCCTTTAAACGCGTCCAACCCCACGCAGCAACCGCTCATAAAACCCGCCCCATGTCCGCCCCGGTTCCAGCAGGTGGATTTCCAGAATCCAGTGGCGTGGACGGCCGAACGGGTCGGGGTCTGACAGGCGTGTGGGGTTGGCCGGGCCGATCCGCTGGTGGTCCTTGTCGCCCGGCCACACGGCATGCGGATATTCCGCCACCACATGGCCCGCAATCGCCCCGCCGAAATGATAGCCATGGGCATCGGCCGTGTCGCACGCCAGTGCATAGAGCGCCGCGCCCGTCATGTCCGGCGTCGCCTCGGCGCGCACCGCCTCGAACACAGTGTCCAGCGCGCTGACCAGCGCATGTTTTTCAGCGCGCTCGCCCACCGCATAAGTGCGCCCCACATCCGCCTCCCAGGCTTCGAACACCGGCCCAAGATCAACATAGACCGTATCCTCCGCTTCAATCACGCGCAGGGGCGGTTTGTCATGGAACGTGGTCACCGTATTGGCCCCCGCCCGCACATTGCACTGGTGCCAGTGGCGCTCGATGCCGAACTTCTCCAGCGCCAGCGCGGCAATGTCATCGTCCACCTGCCGCTCGCTGCGCCCTGGCGCGATAATGCCCGCCGCCTCGATGGCGTCAAACAGGGTGAGGGCCTTGTCTTCGGCCTCGGTCAGCGCCGTCCAGCGCGCGGTCTCGTCTGTCATGGTCTCTGTCATGCGATCAGGCATAGCAACCTGCCCGCGTCCTTCCAAGGCTGACGCCCCTTCCCCCTCGCGCGCTTCCCCGCTAAACGCCTCCCATGCTCAAGACCCGCATCATCCCCTGTCTCGACGTGAAAGACGGCCGCACCGTGAAGGGCGTCAACTTCGTCGACCTGCGCGACGCCGGCGATCCGGTCGCCCTCGCCCGCGCCTATGACGCGCAGGGCGCCGACGAGCTGTGCTTCCTCGACATCACGGCCAGCCATGAAGGCCGCGGCACGATACTGGATATCGTCACCCGCACGGCAGAGGCCTGTTTCATGCCGCTCACCGTCGGCGGCGGCGTGCGCAGCGCGGAAGACCTTGTCGCCCTGCTGAAGGCTGGCGCCGACAAGGTGGCCATCAATTCCGCCGCCGTGGCAGACCCCGGCCTGATCAGCCGCTGCGCCGCCAAGGCCGGGCGCCAGTGCGTTGTCGTCGCCATCGATGCGCGCCAGACGGGCGACCATTGGGAAATCTTCACCAAGGGCGGGCGCGAGCCGACCGGCATCAATGCCGTGACCTTCGCCATCGAGGCCGAAAAGCGCGGCGCTGGCGAAATCCTGCTCACCAGCATGGACAAGGACGGCACCAAGTCCGGCTATGACATCGCCCTGCTGCGCGCTGTCTCTTCCGCCGTGAACATCCCTGTCATCGCCTCGGGCGGCGCAGGCCATGTCGATGACCTTGCCCCCGCCATTCTCGAAGGCGGCGCCAGCGCTGTCCTCGCCGCCTCGATCTTCCACTTCGGCGAAGCCACCATCGCCGACGCGCGCACGGCCCTCGCCGCTGCCGGCGCGCCGGTGCGTCCGCTCTAGGAGTCCCGCCATGTCCCCCACCGAACTCGGCCCCCTCGCCCGCCTCGCCGCCGCGCTGGAACATCTTGCGGGCACCATCGACGCGCGCGCCCTTGAAGGCGATGCCGGCACTAGCTGGACCGCCCGCCTGCTCACCAAGGGGCCGGATGCCGTCGCCGCCAAAATCGCCGAAGAAGGCGCAGAGCTGGCCGAAGCCGTCATCCGCGAGAGCGATGAGAATGTCGCCTCAGAGGCCGCCGACGTGATCTACCACATCATGGTGGGCCTGCGCGCACGCGGTGTGCCGCTTGATGCCGTCGCCGCGAAACTCGAAGCGCGCCAGGGCACCAGCGGCATCGCTGAAAAAGCCGCCCGCAAGCAGGATTAGCGCGGCTTTGTCACTTTCGGACATATCCGGACTGTATCCGGGCATTTTACGGGCATGTCGTCGGGCATTTCGCGCGCTGTCTTTCCACGGGAAAGGTCGCCCGCCTACATGTCCTTCACTGGCTTCAACCGGCGCTTGGTCTGGTGCTCGTCGGCCTTGTCGCCGGTCACCTTCTGGCCCTTCATATAGTGGCGCTGCCAGCGTTCCTTCATGGCCTTTTCCTCGCCCGTTGCGAGGCGGGCATTGAAGTCTGACCGGCTCGCCGTCCAGGCCTCGTATTCCTTCACCAGCTCGGGATTGGTCGTCATGATCTGGCGTTCCGGTTCGATCTCTTCGAGCTTCCGGTGCTCCATCAGCGTCACGAAGCAGAAGGGTTCGCCCTTGCGGAACACCACTTCACCCGGCCGCGTCATCGCCCAGTTCATTGTAAACGGGAAAGGCAGCCAGTCCGTTTCCACCAGGCCCGTCAGGGGCGAAATGCCATCCTTCGGCCAGTTCGGCGCGCCCGTCGCCCACACGCCCCAGCCGGGCGGGGTGCGAAACAGGTGTCCTGTATGAAACGTCACGATGCCGCGCATGAAATGGCTGTCGGCAAAGCTCGGTATCGCCGCCGGGTCACCGGTTGTGAGGAAACTGATGTCCTCTTTTTTCGGCCCGCCATTCCACTGGATCTTGATGTCCATCGGGCAGAGGATTTCCCAGCCCGTGGAGTTTGCCATGGTCAGCGGCAGGCAGCGATAGGGGTGGCGGTCCGGAAACGCATCCATCCATTCGCGCTGGCTGCGGCCCGGCACGATTTCCGGGGCAACGTCGTGTATTTTATAGCACTCGAGACGCATGGGGATAAGTTTCTCCGAAAGGCTTGACGCTAAAGGCAAGTCTTGGCCCAAAGTGCAGGATGACCGCAAGCCCTGAAGACCTGTTCGCCTTCCTCGATGATCACGCCATCGCGCACGCGACGCACTGGCATGAGGCCGTCTTCACGGTGGATGACGGCGCCGACATGAAGGCCGCCATGCCGGGTGTGCACACAAAGAACCTCTTCCTGAAGGACAAGGACGGCACCTTCATCCTCATCTCGGCCGAGGCCCACACCCAGATCCGCCTCAACCATCTCCACCGCCACATTGCCACCAAACGCCTCTCCTTCGGTACGCCGGAGGCCCTGCTCGACCTGCTCGGCGTCACGCCGGGATCGGTCACGGCCTTTGCGCTGATGAATGATCCGGCCTGCAAGGTACGCTTCATCGCGGACGCAGCGCTTTTTGCGGCTGACCCGGTCAATTTCCACCCGCTGATCAATACAGGCACCACCGCCCTGTCGCGCGAAGATTTCAAGCGCTTCGTCGCCGCCACAGGCCGCCCGCTCGAAATTGTCGACTTCGCCGCGCTCGCAACGGCGGCCCAATAAAAAGGGGCTGCCCCGAAAGACAGCCCCCTCCCCCGCAAAGCGCCCCTGCGCGTTACTCGAATGTGTAGTTCACACGAATGCCCAGCACGCGCGGCGACCCGACATAGGTATAGTAGGTCCGTTCATAGACCGGTCCGCCAGCATCATCTGTCAGCACCTGATTGTAGAGCGGTGTGCCGCGGACACCTGTCTCATAATACTCGTCAAACAGGTTGTTCACGAACAGCGTGGCTTGCCATTTGCCTGTGTCATAGACGAGCGATGCATTTGCCACGCCGAAGGAATCCAGCGTGATGCCGTCGCCCAGATTGCCGGTACGGGTCAACACATCGCTTTGCCAGGCATAACCAAAATTGGCGATCAACTGGCCGTCGAGACCGGTGTTCGGGATCATGTAGCTACCGAAAAACGAGAATTGGTTTTCCGGTGAGCCCGGCAGGCGGTCGCCATCGCGACCGTCAATCAGTGCGCTGCCGAATCCTGGTGGCGAGATGGTGCCCACAAGGCCCGGTGCTGGAGCGGTCAGGCTTGCTTCGGTATAGCTGTAGCTGCCACGCACATTGAGATTGTCTGTAACGAGCCAGCTCCCGTTGAGCTCAACCCCCTTTGACTCGGCCCCTTCGGCATTCACCGTAATGGGAATCGATGCATTGATGGTCGAAGAACTTAGCTGCGGGTCGGTCCATTCCACATAGTAGAATGCGCCGTTGAGCGTAATGCGGCCATCTGCAAACTCGGACTTGAACCCGACTTCATAGTTCTTGGTCGTGTCGGGACCGTACTGCGATTCATCGCGGGACGAAACATCCCCAGCATTGGGGCCAAATTGCTGGCCCGGCACCAGCGCACACTCCTGCTGCGCTGTATCCGTCGGGTCATAATCGGGGCAAAGGCCAATGCCGTTCGAGTTGCCGATCCGGTAACCCTCAGACACCGTGAAATACGCCAGCAGGTCATCCGTGAACTTGTACGACGTGTTGAACTTGAAGAGCGTCCCGTTGTCCGACTGCCCGGTCTTTTCCGTACCATTCAGCCCGCTGTCGCCACCTGCTGCGATCCCTGCGGCATAATCAGATTTCAGATCCGATTCCAGGCTGCTGATACCCACAGGCACATAGCCCGCATCTCCAAGGGGGAAATCGGTCGAGCTATAGGATTCCAGATCATATTCATAATACCGGCCGCCCAGGGTCACAGACCAACGGTCGGTAATGTCGTAACCGATCTCACCAAAGAATGCGGTCTCTTCCAGCGTGGAATAGAACTTGGAATAATATTCCAGATCCGCGGCCGGCGAGATGCCGAGATAGGACGAATAGCCCGGTGTGAATTCAGCCGAATAGGCCGCTTGGTCAAACTGATTGTAGAAAGCGCCAACGATCCAGTTGAAGCGGCTGTCTGTCGTAGACACGAGCCGGACCTCCTGGTTGATCCGGTCTTGCTTGCCCTTCTCATGGGTATAGGCCGTGAAGGTCGGGAACAGCTCGTAACTGTATTCAAGAGAGATCAGCAGGTCCGTCTGATCGCGCTGGCCATTGTCGTCAAACCGCGAATAGCCGGTTGCCGATGTCAGTTCGGCAAAGCCGAGATCTGCCGTGATTTCCAGTGCCAGCAGCTGGTTCGTGATTTCGTTTGGCTCTTCAACGCGCATGCCGGCTTCATATTTGCCCGCCGGTACAGTTGAACGCGCGCTCGATATCTGACGCCCTTCAACGTCGGATTTCTGGTAATAATAGGTCAGTGTGCCATCAAGCCACGAGACTGGCTCCCAGCGCGCGGCCACACGGCCCGACAGGACCTGTTCGCCGTCGGCATCCTTCACGCGCTTGAGATTTGTGCCCACATCGACCGGATCACTGAAGTCGGGATCCGGCTCGGAAACGCCAATATCACGCACAACAAAAGGATAGTCGGTAAAACCGCTATTATCTTCATAGTCGATCGAAGCCCGCACAGCGAAGTTCGGCGCGATCACCTTGTTCACCGTGAACCCGGTATCGTAGCTGAGATTGTCCGCCTCGAAATTCTGGGAGAGTTCGCCCCGGACGTTGAGCATGTCACCGTCAAATTTTGGCTTGGCCGGGATATAGCGGATTGCGCCGCCCAGCGTGCCAGCGCCGTAAAGCGTGCCCTGCGGCCCGAGCAGAACTTCGACACGCTCAAGATCGTTCAGCTTCAAGTCCACGAATAGCGGAACTTCGCCGATATAGGTCGCAACCGTGCCGCCACCATCATTATTGCCATCGCCCGAGCCCAGGCCATCGGCATTCAGGCCGCGCACGACAATCGGGTTGCCCTGCCGCCCGCCACGATCGACGACATTGATGCCCGGAATATAGGCAAGCACATCAGCGAGCTCGTCAAAGCCCTGTTCCTCGATCTGCGCCCCGCCGACGGCCGCAATATTGAGCGGCACGTCCTGCACGCTCTCAGCCCGGCGGGTCGCCGTAACGGTGATTGTCTGGGCACGCAGTTCCGTGTCTTCTGCAGTATCCTGTGCATTTGCAGCCAGTGCAGCACTCGCAACGAGTACAATTGCACTTGTTGTTTTCAAAAGAGTCGTTCTCATGGTGTTTCCCTCATCTTGTCTGGGTCCCGCCTCACCTGAAGAACTGTTTGCACCCAGCGCCGCATAGGCAAGCGGGCTGTCGGGCGGACTTCTCTTTTGTTGGTTCACGCGCCAAAATGAGCAAAGCGGGCAGTATCTGCCTCAAAACAGGACAGACCTGCTAAAGATGTTCCCATGATGACTTTCGGCAACACTCAGCTCGACGAAGCCGCAGCCCTTCTAGCCGCCAGGAATTACAAATCGGCCCATGCCATCTGTATGGACGTACTCCATGCCGACCCCACCTCGGCACAGGCCTATTACCTGCTCGGCATCCTCACCGCAGACCATGCCAATCATGCCAAGGCGGTTGAACTCTTCGAGCGCGCCCTTCATTACAATTCGGATCACGCTGGCGCCCTCGCCCAACTCGCGCGAAGCCAAATCGCCCGACTCAACCGCGACCTATCGCTCGAAGCCGCGCGCGCCTCTGCAGCGCTGCAGCCGGAAGATGCCTACACGCTTGACACGCTCGGCGTCGTTTTCAGCCGTGCCGGCCTGCATGCCGACGCCATGCCCTTCTACGCCGCCGCAACCAAGGCCGCCCCCGGGCTGGCGGACTATCATTACAATCATGGCGCGGCCCTGCAGTTTCTTGGCGACATGGATGCCGCACGGGCCGCCTTCGAACGCTGCCTCGCCATCGACCCGCTCGAAACGCGCGCCCTCTCGTCAATCGTGCAGATCACGCGCCAGACGGGAGGAAAAAACCGTCTTGCCGAACTGGAAGCGGCCTTCGCCGCCACAAAGGACGATGCCGATCACGCCCTGCGCACCGGTCACGCACTCGCCAAGGCCCACGAGGATATCGGCAACCCGGCCGAAGCGCTTTCCTGGCTCGTCCGCGCCAAGGCGAAGAAGCGCCAGGCGATTCACCATGACCCCGCCTTCGACACGGCCCTGTTCGACGCCGCTCAGGCCACAATCGCGCAGCTGAGCGGTAAACCGGGATATGCCGACGCCGCACCGCTCTTCATCGTCGGCATGCCGCGCACCGGCACCACGCTGGTCGACCGTATCCTCTCCAGTCACAGCGCCATCACATCGGCCGGCGAGCTGACGGATTTCGGCCTCTGCCTGAAGCGCCAGTCGGCGACGCGCTCAAACTATGTGCTCGACCCGGAGACGCTGGCAGCAGCCGGAACGCTCGATCTCGCTGCACTCGGCAAGGCCTATATGGACAGCGTGCATAGCACGCAGAACATTGAAGGCCGCTTCATCGACAAGATGCCGCTCAACGCCTTCTACAGCGCGCTCATTCTCGCGGCCCTGCCCAATGCGCGCGTCATTTGCCTGCGCCGTCACCCGGCCGACACCGTGCTCAGCAATTATCGCCAGATGTTCGCGACAAGCTTCTCCTATTACAATTACGCCTTCAGCCTTGAAGACACGGCCCGTTACTATGTCGGTTTCGACCGAATGATGAAGGCCTTTGCGCGCGCCCTGCCAGCCGATCGGTTCTGCGAAGTCCACTATGAAAACGTCGTCGCCGATATCGAGACCGAGACCCGCCGCTTGCTGGACTTCTGCGGCCTGCCTTTCGAGGCCGCCTGCCTCGCGTTCCATGAAAATGCCGCCCCGGTGGCGACAGCGAGTTCTGCGCAGGTGCGCCAGCCGCTCTATACCGGCTCGCTCGCCCGCTGGAAGCGCTACGAAGCTGGCTTAACCGACGCCCTCGACATTCTTGTCCAGGCTGGCTGCATGACCTCGGGTGAGCGCGCCCTCAAATAAGCGCACCAGCTATGGCGCTCGCGCCATTTGCCGCTAGTCTTGGAGCACAAAACAAAAAGCCCTGGGGAAAACCATGAAACATCGTCGTCTCGGCAAAAGCGGCATCTACGTCTCCGATATCTGTATGGGAACCATGACCTTCGGGTCCCAGACTGACGAAAAGGAAGCCTTCCGCATTCTCGATGAATGCTACGACGCGGGCATCAATTTCTACGACGCCGCCGAAAACTATCCCGTACCGCCTGATCCCAAATGGGCGGGACGTACCGAAGAAATCGTCGGGCGCTGGATGAAGACCAAGGATCGCGACAGCCTGATCATTGCCACCAAGGTCTCCGGCCCGTCACATGGCTGGATCAAGTCGTCCCAGCGCGCAGGCATGACCGCCATGGACCGCCACAATATCACGCGCGCCGTGGAAGCCAGCCTCGAGCGCCTCGATACGGACTATATCGACCTCTACCAGACACACTGGCCAGACCATGGCACCGCATATGACGAGGCCATGGACACGCTGGACGACCTGGTCCGCGCTGGCCTTATTCGCATCATTGGCTGCAGCAATGAAAACGCCTGGGGCCTGATGAAAAGCCTCGCCACGTCAGAACGCCTTGGCACGGTGCGCCACCACACGATCCAGAACAATTTCAGCCTCAACAATCGTCGCTTCGAGGACGAGCTGGCCAATATCTGCCGCAAGGAGGGCGTCAGCCTTATCCCTTATTCGCCCATCGCAGGCGGGGTCCTTTCGGGCAAGTACAATGGCGGCGCGACACCCGAAGGCGCGCGCTTCTCCAGCTATATCAACAAGGGCGGCCGTCACACTGTGATGGCGCAGCGCTTCGTCAACGAGAAGTCGCTGTCGGCTACCGAACGCTACATGGCGATTGCCAAAGAGGCAGGCATATCACCCGTCACGCTGGCCACAGCTTGGTCGAAGCAGCACGATTTTGTCGCCTCCACCATTGTCGGCGTCAGCACGCTGGAACAGGTGGCGCCCATCCTCGCCGCCGCTGACATGGTCCTGTCCGATGATGTGATGAAAGCTTGCGATCAGGTCTCGAAGGATATCCTCTACCCGATGGGCTGAGGCACAAAAAGAAACTCCCGGCCGCTTCTTGTGGCGACCGGGAGCTCGTCTTCTTGCCCACCAAAACTTTGATCAGTCGCTGCTCGGCGCCCCATTGGCCAGCACTTCGCGTCGCCCGGCATGGTTGGGAGCGGACACGATGCCCTCTTCCTCGAGCCGGTCGATGAGGCCCGCTGCCTTGTTATAGCCGACCTTGAGCCTGCGCTGCAGGTAAGATGTCGAGGCCCGCTTGTCGCGCACGACGATGGCGATCGATTGGGCGAACAGGTCTTCGTCATCATCACCGGTGGATGTGCCAAGCATGGCGTCCATAACGGCTGAACCTGTTCCGCCGTCTTCCGGCGCTTCAAGAATGTCCATTACATAGTCAGGCTCGCCCTGCTCTTTCAGCCAGTCGACCACTGCGCCGACTTCCTCATCTGAAACAAACGGGCCATGCAGGCGCTGCGATTTTTTGCCCGGCGCCTGGTACAGAAGGTCGCCCATGCCCAGAAGCTGTTCGGCGCCCTGTTCATTCAGGATCGTGCGCGAGTCGATCTTCGTCGTCACCATGTATGAAATCCGGGTCGGGAAGTTCGCCTTGATCGTACCGGTGATCACGTCCACGGACGGACGTTGCGTCGCGGTGATCAGGTGAATGCCCGCGGCCCGCGCCATTTGCGCCAGGCGCTGCACGCAGCCTTCGATCTCCTTACCGGCTACCATCATCAGGTCCGCCATCTCGTCGATCACGACGACAATGTTCGGGATATGGTCAACCGGCAGCACTTCGGTCTCATGGATCGGCTTGCCGCGATCATCATAGCCGGTCTGGACCTTCCGGACCATTTCCTCACCCGAGGCACGGTATTTCGCTGCCTTGTCGTTGAAGCCGCCAAGGTTGCGCACACCAGCTTTCGACATCAGCTCATAACGGCCTTCCATCTCGCGCACGGTCCATTGCAGGGCGTTCACCGCCTTCTTCGGATCGGTCACGACAGGCGCCAGCAGGTGCGGAATGCCCTCATAGATCGAGAGTTCGAGCATCTTCGGGTCGATCATGATGAAGCGGCACTGTTCTGGCGTGTGGCGGTAGAGCAGCGACAGGATCATCGCGTTGACGCCCACCGACTTGCCCGAACCGGTTGTACCGGCGATGAGCAGGTGAGGCATCTTCGCCAGGTCAACAACGGTCGGTATGCCGCCAATATCCTCGCCCAGCGCCATCGGCAGGCTCGCACGGGTCGCCGTATAGGGATCGGCCTGCAGCAGTGTGCGCAGGTAAACCGTATCGCGGTCATCATTGGGCAGTTCAATACCAATCGCGTTCTTGCCCGGCACAACGGCCACACGCGCAGACACGGCGCTCATCGAACGGGCAATGTCATCCGCCAGCGAAATCACGCGGGATGATTTCACGCCCGGTGCAGGCTCCATCTCGAACAGGGTGATCACGGGGCCGGGACGCACTTCCTTGATCCGGCCGCGCACGCCGAACTCTTTCAACACTTCGGACAGGCGCGCCGCCTTGGCGATGAGCGCTTCCTCGTCGACCGTATCGCCTCGCTCTTCGGGCATCTGCAGCAGGTCAATCGATGGCAGGCGTGTCGCTTTGGTGCGACGCGCGGTCTTGGTCACCTTCGGTTTTGCGGAAGGCTTTGGCGCCGCCGCACGCGAGGTGCGGATCGGCACGTCCTCAACCTCTTCGAGATCGTCCTCGTCGATATCCTCGTCCTCGATGTCCTCGTCGTACATCTCCTCGAGATCTTCGTCGTCCTCATCATAGTCGACAGGCGTCTTCTTGGGCGTGCGCAGGAAACGGCGTGCCTCGCCGGAAAGCTCGTCATCGCCCTTCACGACGCGGGCGCGGTCATTGATTTCCGCAGGCCGGCGCTTAGGCTTCAGGAAACGACCAAGCGACGCAACCAGCCCGACAGCGCCCTGCGCCTTGCGCGCGGCGCGCATGCCGGAAGACGTCGCCGCCTCTTGCAGGAGATGGGCATCCGTCCGGCGGAACCCAAGCGCCGAGAGGGCCGACCACAGGGCCGCGCCGCCAAGGATGAGGCCTGCCCATGTGCCCGGCGACGGCAGCAAGAGTGCGCGGAACGGCATTTGCGCATAATAGAAGAGCGCATCACCGACAACGCCGCCAAGGCCTGCGCTGAGCGGCCAGGATTCCGGCACAGGCCAACCCGCAAAGCAGGCGGCGGACAGCGGCACAAAGGCAGCGCCCAGCAGCCAGCGCCGCACGCTTGGCGCGCCGATCAGCACAGCCCGCATCGCGCCGCCAATCATCAGGGCAAGACCGGCCGTCCAGCTGGACCAGCCAAAACCCTGACGCGCAAAATCCGCAAAAATTGCGCCCGGACCGCCAAACAGGTTCTGCACGGCAGAGTCGGTCGCCGCATTCCAGCTCGGATCGCTCGGCACATAGGAGCCCACGCTGCCACACACGAACACGCCCGCACCGAACGCCGCCGCCCCTGTCAGGATCCGCCACACGGGATCGCTCAGGCTCGGGGCATCGTCGTCTGTATAGGCGTAGTCAGTCATGTGTGGGGGCAACTCCGCGTCTCGATAGGGGAGTGCACACAGTGCCCGCTCAGCCTTAACACCGCGCAAACATCAAACACCGCAATTCTGTAGCATGGTTAACAGTTTCGGGGCTGAATTTACCACTTGTCTTAGCCTGTGAGCAAAAACCGCCAGAGGCATAAATCTCCCCAAATCGGGCATCTAACACCAATTTAATGCGGTCAATTACGGAACATGCGGCCCCGGGAGACCGTTGGTTGCCCATAAGAAACGACAAAGGAGACGACCATGAAACGCTTACTCATCATTCCAGCCACAGTTGCCCTGTTAACGGGTTTGTCGGCCACAGCCCAGGACTCTAACGAAAACGCCGATGGCGTTAAGAGTCCCGCTCCAGTCCTTTACACCACCGATAACGCATCGAACCTCGACGGCATGACCATCGCGCAACTGAACGCGATGCAGCTTGAGCGCCTGCAAATGGCTGACAATGGTGACTCGACATTCCAGGTGGCCTCTTCATCGACATCAACCGGAATATCCGGCGAAATGGAATCGATGACATCTGACACGGCCGCACCTGCACAAGCAGATTCAAAGATGGCAGCAACGATGTCGACTGAAACCGTGACGCCGTATGCAGATACCGAAGCGTCCGAAATGGGCGGCCCTGATTACAAGTCAGAGGCGGATGCCATGAACCATGCCGATATGCCGGGTACGATTGCCCAGGTTGCGATGGATGACGCCCGTTTCACGACGCTGGTCTCGCTGATCAAGCTCGCCGGCCTCGACGCGGCCCTCATGAATGACGGCCCATATACGGTCTTTGCGCCAACAAACGCCGCTTTCGACAGGCTTGATCCTAAAGTGGTCGCCCACCTGACATCCGAAGCAGGCAAGGCTGAGCTGAAGAAACTGCTCAAGGGCCACGTGGTCGAGGGAAAATATCTCGCGAGTGACATCGAGCAGGGTGAGACCGACCTCATGACGCTCGCCAGCACAAACCTCGATATCGAGCGCGTGGGTGACATGGTTACAGCGGACAATATCGACGTTGTCAGCACGGATATCGATGCCTCGAATGGCGTGATCCACGTCGTCGACCAGGTCATTACCGATCCGGCGAACGAGGCGGAGGACATGAGCAAGACCATGGATAAAAGCATGGACATGTCGGGCCAGTAATTCACGGCCTCTATTATTTAGAGCTAAACGCAAACATCCCGCAGCAGCCGCTGCGGGATGTTTTCATTAGGGCAAAGAAAAACCCCGGCAGACACACAGGGTCCGCCGGGGTCGATATTCTCAGGAAACCCCTCAGCCCCGTGAGAATTCAGGATAGGCTTCTAGCCCGATCTCAGCCTTGTCGAGGCCCATTTCTTCAGCCTCAAGGCTGCAGCGGACACCAATGGTGAACTTGAGCAGCAGCCAGACAACAGTCGAGGCAGCAACCACGAAGACACCCGTGAGCCCGACACCGACAGCCTGACCCAGATAGGTTGCGCCGTCATTGGTGGCCGCCACGATGAGCGTGCCCCAGATGCCGCAAACAAGGTGGACCGGGATGGCGCCGACAACGTCATCGATCTTGAACTTGTCGAGCAGCGGAACAGTCAGCACAGCAAGGACACCGCCCGCGCCACCGATAAGGACAGCCTGACCCATTGTCGGGGTCAGTGGCTCAGCCGTGATGGAAACAAGCCCGGCTAGCGCGCCGTTGAACACCATCGTTGCGTCGATCTTGCCCTTATAAAGGATCGCCGTTGTGACCATCGCGAACAGCGTGCCGCCAACAGCGGCCATGTTCGTGTTGGCAAAGATCTGAGCGACCGAGTTGATGTCAGCCACAGTGCCCGCAGCAAGCTGCGAAGCGCCGTTGAAGCCGAACCAGCCGAACCAGAGGATGAATGTGCCCAGTGCGGCGAGCGGGATGTTCGAACCCGGCATCGGGTGCACGACATTGCCGATATACTTGCCGGTACGTGGACCAATGATAATGGCACCCACCAGCGCTGCCCAGCCACCGACCGAGTGGACGAGTGTCGAACCGGCGAAGTCGGAGAACGACCAGACCGTGTCAAGGTAACCGCCGCCCCATTCCCAGGACACGACAATCGGATAGATCACGGCGGTCAGGACAGCCGTAAAGATCAGGAAAGGCCAGAGCTTGACGCGCTCTGCAACAGTGCCGGAAACGATCGAGGCAGCGGTTGCAACGAAGACCATCTGGAAGAACCAGTCGGAGGCCGGCGCATAGCCAGCTTCGCTTTCAACACTGAGATCACCGCCGGACCATGGTCCTGGCGTGATGCCGAGAAGACCGTTCAGAATGGTCGTGCCAGGATAGGCCATGTTGTAGCCGACAACCCAGAACATCAGGCCGGCAACAGCGTAGAGCAGAACGTTCTTTGTCGACTGCATGGCGGCGTTCTTCGAACGCACGAGACCCGCTTCAAGCATACAGAAGCCGGCCGCCATGAACATGACAATTATGCCACCGATGAGGAACAGGTAGCTGTTGTCAACATAGGCGCTTGCGCTGCCGTTGACTGTTTCCTCAAGCGCCGCAAGCCGTGTGGCGACGTCACCCTCCTGCGCGTAGGCGAGGACCCCCGCCGTTAGCGCGACTGGCAGCAATGCTGCCCCGCGTATCCATCTTCCAATCGACTGACCCATCTGGCCCCTCCTTCGTGAATGACACTGGAGCTCGGGACCCCCCGCGCTCTCCCATTTGTGATATGATTGAGGCGGTCGCGGAAAGTCGCTTGCCGCGCAGGGGTCAGGCCGGATTCTGAGCTTGGGTGGTCAATTGATGTGCAGGGTTGCGGCCAATCGCCTAAAACTAGGTCATCGCTGGACGGCTTGGTTACTGCACCCTAACTAGGAAGCATGATAGAAATGCCTGACTCCCCATCACTGAAGGTTGAACTGGCCATAATCGGTGCCGGACCGGTCGGAACATCACTGGCCATTCTTGCCGCGCGGGCCGGATTCTCGACCCTGCTCGTGGATGCACGTGATCCGCAGGCGACACCGCCGCGAGACACGCGAAATTTCGCCATCGTGCGTGGCAGCTGGCGCCTGCTCGGCGCCGCTGGTGTCCACCCCGCCCTGGAAGGCGAGACAGAGCCGCTGATGGGACTGGAAGCAACCGATGGCGGGCGCCACTGGTTCGGTGCGCCCTCTGTTTTGTTTGATACAGTCGACCTTCCTGCCGATGCACAGGGCGAACCTCTCGGCCAGATGGTGCCCGCTGCGGCACTTCAGGCTGCCCTCGACACGGTCGCGGCGAACGAGCCAAACCTCACCTGGTGGCGCAACACACGCTTTGCCACGCTAGAGACAGGCCCCGCACATGCGCGGATCGACATGGAAGACGGCCGCACCGTCGAAGCTGGCCTGATTGCCGCCTGCGATGGCGTGAATTCCGGCGTGCGCACGGCCCTCGGCATCACCACGGAGGGACGACCCTATGGCAAGTCCGTATTCGCTGCCGACGTTAAACTTGAGCGCGCCCATGGGGGACTCGCGCGGCAATTGTTTACGCCCGAAGGGCCATTCGCGACCCTGCCGCTGCCCGGAAATCGTGCAAACCTCGCCTGGTACATGAAGACGGGCGCGGCTGAAGTCATGGCAAAGCAACCCGTCGAGGCGATAGAAGCCGAATTGAATGCCCGCTTTTCCGCCTTTGCCGGGCCGATGACGCTTGATGGTCCGCCACTCGCCTATCCGCTCCACCTGCAACTCGCGACCAGCCTTGTCGGGCCGCGCGCCGCGCTGCTCGGAGACGCCGCCCATCGCATCAATCCGCTGGCAGGCCAGGGGCTCAATCTCGGCTTCAAGGATGTCGGTGCGCTGGTCGACGTGATGACGGAGTCCCGCTCGGTCGGGCTGGATCCAGGGTCTGACACGTCCCTCCAGCGCTACCAGCAATGGCGCCGCTTCGACGCGGCGTCTACCGCCATGTTCATGGATGCCGTGGACCGCGCCTTTTCAAATGATAATGCGATCCTCAAGCCCCTGCGCGGACTGGCCCTTACGGCCGCCAGCCGGATCGGGCCCATCCGCCGTGCCATGGCGCGGCAGGCCAGCGCCGATCAATCAGATCTTCCCAGCATGATGCGCTAGGCGCCGACCGTCAGCCGCCGCAGCAGGTCCCACGTATAAAGCCCGCTTGAATGTCCGTCGGAAAAGAAAATGCGCAGCGCGTAGCGCCCTACTGGCTCGGCGCGCTCCACCGTGATATCCGCCGGCACCGGCGCCTGAACGGGTTTCGGACCAGAGCCGTGTCCCTGCACTTCGGCTGACGGACTTTCCTCGCGCAGGCGGACAAAATCCACAGCGCCAGAGGCCCCGTCTTCAAACGCGGCATGCATTTCTCCGGCGCCGCGCCGGAATGTCAGCCGTACAGGCCAGGCAGGCGGGTTCATGCCGGGTCGCCGCCATCAGCATCGGCGCTCAAGTCGCGCGCTTCATCCACCAGCATGATCGGAATACCGCCACGGATCGGATAGGCTAGCTGGGCCTTCTTCGAGATCAGTTCACCGGCCGCGCGGTCATAGCTCAGCGGCTGGCGCGACACCGGGCAGATCAGGATTTCCAGGAGGCGCGGATCAACGCCCGAAGCGCGCTCGGGATTGGCGGGGGTCTCGTCGCTCATGCCATGCGTCCTATTGCATTGTCCCGCCAGCATCATTGCCGGGAACATCCATCTTCAGCAGCGTGATGAGCGTTTCGGCCCGCGCTTTCAAGCTCGGCGCCTCGATCAAGGCCTGTTTCTCCATCGTCGTGAAGGGACAGCCCGAACAAAGCGCGTTCACCAGCGTCTCGATGGGCGCTTCCTCCACAGCGGACCAGTCCGCATGCATCTTGTTGATTTCAACATAGGCCCGCAGAGCGCCAAGCAGTTTATCGCGGCTCGGCAAAGCCATGTCGGTTGCCGCAAAAAGGTCGCCGGCATAGGGCTCCCAGTTCGGGGTCACCTGCCGATAAGGCGTCATCACATCCATCTCGCTGCCAATGGCAAAGCGCGCGATGCCCGTCAGCGTGATGAGATAGCGCCCGTCATCTGTTTCCGCGTAGGAGGTGATCCGGCCGGCACAGCCGACCTGGGCCAGGTCTGGCCGCACCTTTTCACCTCCCATGGCCTGCACCATGCCGATCAGGCGCGTGCCCGACATCGCATCGTCCACCATGTTCAGATAGCGCGGCTCGAATATGTTCAACGGCAGCGGCCAGCGCGGAAACAGCAATGCCCCCGGTAGCGGGAACACGGCCAGCGCCGTCGGCAGATCGCTCGTTTTCCTGTAGTCACCAACACTCATGGGTCCGGGTTTCGACTCCGTCATACGACACAATATGGGGCGAACGCCTGATCAGGCAAACATCAGTGATCCCAGACGGCGGCGACCTTCCACCGTTGCCGGGTCCGTCGGGCCCGCGGCCTCGAACACCTGCAACAATTTCTCCTTCGCCTTGCCCTCTTCCCAGTCCAGCTTCGCGCTCAGAATGATCAACAGGTGGTCGATCGCATCCTTGTAGCGCGTTGCGCCGGCATATTTCTCGGCCAGCTCGAACCGCTTGGCATGATCGTCCGGCGCTGCCGTGACGGCCTCAAGCGCTTCGTCAAATTCGCCGGGCGCGGCATCATCCGCCATCATGTCGATGGCCATGCGCACACCCTTCACACCGGAATCATTCTTTTTTGCCTCCGGCACCATGTCCAGCGTCGCGGATGCGCGTTCCTTGTCACCATTGGCGAGGTAACAGCGCGCAAGGCCCGCAATAGCGGTCACGTTGTCCGGATCTTCCTGGATGACGCTCGCATAGATCTGCGCGGCTGTGCCGATATCGCCTGCCTGGCTGGCTGTTTCCGCTTGCGCCAGCGCCTCGGCAATCACCTGCGCGCTGTCCGTGCCGGTCAGCAGCTTGTCGATGAAGCCGCGCACCTGGGTTTCCGGCAGCGCGCCCATGAACGCATCGACCGGCTTGCCCTTGTCAAACGCATAGACCGCCGGGATCGACCGCACGCCCAGCTGGCCGGCATAGCCCGGGTTCTCGTCGATATTGATCTTCACCAGCTTGACCGCGCCCTTCTTGCCTTCGACGACGCGTTCGATCACTGGGCCAAGCTGCTTGCACGGGCCGCACCACGGCGCCCAGAAGTCGACGATGACGGGCTGCGAGTTCGAGGCTTCGACCACATCCGCCATGAAATCCTGGTCGGTACTGTCTTTGGTATTGAGCGCTGCAATGTCCATGGCGTTTGTTCCTTCATATATGGCCCCAAAGATGGGCCTCTGGGGCCGATTCCGCAAGCAGACACTGTGCGAAGTCCGGAACGGGCCCCGTCACCCGGTGTTCATCGGGCGGCCGGTTTGGCCCATATGGCCAGCCTGCATGAACAAGGCCCAACGAAAAGGGGCCGAAATACCTTTATCCGGCCCTGTTTAGGTGGGGTTCAGGCCATTAAGTTTAAGCCAATGGTCATAAGGAGGCCGAAACAATGATGAACTTGCTGACGACCCTTGGTGCAATCACGGCGCTGGCCACTGCGCCCCTCGCCGTATCCCTTCAGGGCGCCGCCCCGGCAGCCCCTGCGATCACCGCACCCGCGACCAGCGGCGCCCTCACGGCTGCCGAGCGCAGCGCCATCCTGAAAGATGTCTCGAAAGCCATGTCGGACGTGAAAACCGCCCGCGGCAAGTTCGAACAGGTCGCGCCTGACTATTCTGAATCCAGCGGCTCGTTCGCCCTGTCGCGTCCCGGCAAGGTGCGCTTTGACTATAACGACCCGACGCCGATTCTGATCGTCAGCGACGGGACAACCGTTGCCATGCAGGACAGCGAACTGGAAACCACCGACCGCGTGCCGCTGAGCTCCACGCCCCTGTCACTGCTCCTCGACGACAGCCTCGACTTCGAGCGCGAAGCCCAGGTGCTGGATGTGATCCGCACCAATGGCCGTATCGGCGTCACGCTACGCGACCGGTCTGGCGAGATGGACGGCACGCTGACGCTCGTCCTCTCCGAGGTGACCAAGGAACTGCTCGGCTGGCGCACGGAAGATTCCGGCGGCAACATCACGTCCGTCCAGCTGAGCAATGTCGAATATGGAAAGAAGCTCAATCCGCGCCTCTTCATCATGAAGGATTTTGACGACAATTAAGGCCGTCACTGCAGCCCGTTATACGGCATGCATGACGCAGGGACCGTCGCAAAAGTTTCAAGAACTCAAAAAGGCAAGCTTCTAACATATATTTTACTTGATAATTCCGCAGGGAGTGACATCTTTGCAACTGTCGATGAAACGGAAAGACCCCGCGCAGCACTTGACCCCCCGCTGTGAACCAATCCGTGACATCGCCGCCGGAATTCCCTTGCCGGCGAGACGTTGAGACTCGCGTCAGGCGCGCCCGAACTCCCCCGCGTTCGGGCGCGTTGACGTTTCAGGGATCAGTGCTAGGCAGATCCCATGTCAAAGCCTCTCAAGATCGTCAGCTGGAACATCAACTCGGTTCGCCTGCGCGCCCCGAACGTCGCTGAATTCGTTGCCGCCGAAGCGCCCGATGTCATCTGCCTGCAGGAGACCAAGTGCCAGGACGGCGAGTTCCCGGAAAAGCAGTTCCGCGAAATGGGCCTGCCCCACCTCGTGCTGAACGGACAGAAAGGCGGCCATCACGGCGTCGCCATCGCCTCGCGCTTCCCGCTTGAGCGCGCTGACGTGCCGGACCTCTGCCGCCATGGCCACGCCCGCGCCATTGCCGCCCGCGTCAAAGGCATCGAGATCCACAATATCTACCTGCCGGCCGGCGGCGACGAGCCCGACCCGGTCAAGAACGACAAATTCGCCCACAAGCTCGACTTCCTCGAAAAGCTCGGTCCTGGCTACAAGAAGCTGAAGAAAGCGCCGCGCATCCTCGTCGGCGACCTCAACGTCGCCCCGCACGAGAACGATGTCTGGTCGCACAAACAGCTCCTCAAGATCGTCTCGCACACGCCGGTCGAAACGGACCTGCTCGAACACTCCCGCCAGACCGCCGGCTTTGCCGACATTGCCCGCATGGCCGTGCCTGACGAGCAGAAGCTGTATTCCTGGTGGAGCTATCGCGCGAAAGACTGGGCCGCCGCCAACAAGGGCCGCCGCCTCGACCATATCTGGGCCAATCCCGAAGCCCTCCCCGACACCAAGATCGACACCTACCGCGTCCACCTCGCCTGGCGCGGCGGCTGGAAACCCTCCGACCACGCACCAATCAGCGTTAAGGTGAGCGTTTAATCCCCTCACTGCCGCGAAACACGCACTGACATGGATCACCCTGACCCACACTCAGCGTGCTATAGTGCAAGTGTCTGCGAGCCGGTCGATCCTTTTCGTCCCGTGGCTCGTGTCAGGCACAGCAAACGAACGCTCCCTTTTCGGCATCCCCGCGCGGGGCGTGGTTCGCGAAAGGACGTCCGTCATGCATATCCAGATCAACACCGACGAAAACATCGAGGGCAGCGAAGAGCTGGCCGCGCATATCACAGCCAACCTCAAAACCCGTCTCGACCGCTACAGCGAGCACATCACCAGTCTCGAAGTGCACCTCAGCGATGAGAACGCAGCCAAGTCTGGCGCGCACGACAAGCGCTGCCTGATCGAAGCGCGTATTGAAGGCCTGCAGCCGGAAGCCGTCAGCAACGAGTCCGATACGCTCGAAGGGGCCTGGTCAGGCGCTGCCAAGAAGATGCAGCACGCGCTCGATACGACCCTCGCCAAACGCAACCACGTCAAAGGCGGGGAAACGATACGCGTTGGCGATCTCTAGGCAGGCACCGCTCGCCAGATACCCGTCAACGCACCCGCAAGGAAACTAAACATGACCGATAAACCGACAGAGACACCACCCGAAAAGACCCCTCACGAACCCGCCGATACATCGCCCACCAAAGTCGACCGCCCCGGCTTCGACATCGGCGGCGCGTCCGGTGACGGGAATGCCGGAACAGGTGTCGGCCTTGGCCCCGACGGGGGCGAAAGCCCTGAGGATCGCCGCCTGCCCGGCCGCCGCGGCAAAGGCCCCTATCCCACACCTTCTCCAATCTGATTGCCGGGCCGCGGTTTAGGGGCCGAGCCAGCTCAGCGGTTCGACATCCAGACATAGAGGCAATTCTCACGCCGGTGGGCGGCGTCATACTGGGTATCCATCAAGACGAAACCGGCCTGCTCATAGAACCGCCGCGCCCGCGCATTCTCCGCTGACGTCCACAGAACAATCCACTCCGGCAGTTTCTGCTGCGCAAAATCGAGCAGGGCCGAACCAATACCCATGCCTTTTTTTTCGGGTGCCACGAAAATCTGATCGAGCTGGTTTTCAGCCGGCACAAGCGCCAGAAAGCCCACCGGCTTTCCATCCGTCTCTGTCAGGTAAATCTCCCAGCGGTCCTCTGCTTCCTGCATGAACCGCCGTCGGACACCTTCCCGGTCAAGGTCCCATGCGTTCGAGATGCCTATTGATATCCAGCTCTCGTGCCAAAGATCGGCCAGCGCCGGATAGTCGCCAGGCTTGGCCGGTCGGATGATCAAGGCTGCAGCCGATACCCGCCCGCGTCCGTCAGCAGCAGGCGCGCATGGGCCGGGTCAGGCTCCACTTTCTGCCGCAGGCGGTAGATATGCGTTTCCAGCGTGTGCGTCGTCACGGCGGCATTATAGCCCCAGACTTCCGAGAGAAGCTCCTCGCGCGCAACGGACTTCCCGCCCGCCCGGTAGAGGTATTTCAGGATATTGGTTTCCTTCTCCGTCAGGCGCACCTTGCGGCCCTCGGCGGTCACCAGCAGCTTCATCGACGGGCGGAAGTCGTAAGGGCCCACCTGGAAGGTCGCATCTTCCGACTGTTCGAAACTGCGTAAATGCGCCCGAACCCGCGCCAGCAGAACGGAGAACTTGAACGGCTTGGTGACATAATCATTGGCCCCGGAATCGAGCCCGAGGATGGTGTCCGCATCGCCGTCCTGCCCGGTCAGCATGATGATCGGCGCGCGAACGCCCTTTTGACGCATGACCTTGCAGGCTTCACGGCCATCCAGGTCAGGCATCTCCACGTCGAGCAGGATCATGTCGATCCGCTGATTGACCGCAAGATCGATCCCGTCGCGGGCATTGGCGGCCTGCAACGTCTCGAAGCCATCATGCAACTCAAATTGTTCCGCCAGCGCCTCGCGGAGGTCGGAATCATCATCCACAAGCAGGATTGTCTTTTTTGCAGACATTATGGCGCTCCATTCGCTCCAAATTCGTCTTGCACATATCCAAGACACGCAAGGATGTCATAAGAATGTGCCGGAAAGACGATCACAACACAGGGAGATGCGCGTGAACAGCCACTTCATAGCCCGGTCAGATGGCAGTTTTTTCGGCATGGACGTGTCCTGCCGCTGCGCTCTGGGCGTTGGCGGCGTGATTGGGGCAGACCTGAAACGCGAAGGCGATGGCGCCTCGCCGATTGGCATCTGGCAGACCCGCCGCCTGTTCTACCGGCCAGACCGCACCCAGCCACCGGAAACCCGCCTGCCCAAGGTGCCGCTCCGTGCTCATGATGGCTGGTGCGATGCACCGGACGATCCGCTCTATAACCGTCCCGTCGCCCTGCCCTATCCCGCATCAGCGGAAAAGCTCTGGCGCCCGGATCATGTCTATAACCTGATTGTCGAGCTCGGGTATAATGATGATCCCGTGGTCCCGGGCCATGGCAGCGCCATTTTCCTGCATCTCGCCCGCGAAGCCTACCAGCCGACCGAAGGCTGTATTGCCCTCGCCGAGCCGGACCTGCGCAATGTCCTGCGTTTCCTGACACCCGCGTCCGTTATCGAGATCGCAATCTAGCGCGCCCCGAAAAGCGCCGTGCCAACGCGCACATGGGTCGAGCCAAAGCTCGCCGCGACAGCATAATCGCTGCTCATGCCCATGGAGAGGCCTGTCAGGCCATGGCGCTTTGCCAACTTGGCCAGCAGCGCAAAATGCGGTCCGGCCGGCTCATCGACCGGCGGAATGCACATCAGGCCCTGCACATCGAGCCCGCATTCATCTCGCGCGCAGGCAAGCAGGGCGTCGAGGTCATCCGGCAGAACGCCCGCCTTCTGCGGCTCTTCACCTGTATTCACCTGAATGAACACCGGTACCCGCCGATCCAGCTTCTCCATCGCCTTGGCCAGGGTCCGCGCCAGTTTCTCCCGGTCCAGCGTCTCGATCACATCGAACAACGCGACCGCATCGTCCGACTTGTTGGTCTGCAGCGGGCCGATCAGGCGCAGCTCAAGATCCGGATAGGCTGCGCGCCGATCCGCCCAATGGGCCTGCGCCTCCTGGACCTTGTTCTCACCGAACACACGCTGGCCAGCTGCCAGCATCGCTTCAAGCTTCTCGTCGGGCTGTGTCTTGGACACAGCCACCAGTACGGGAGGCGGCGTGGCCGCTTTGGCCAGCTCCGCCAGAATCTCGCTGCGCCGCTTGGCAAGTGTGAGGGAAACCGTATCAGTCATGCTGATGACGTTGAAACGCCAATCCTCGCCAAAGCGCAAGCTCATGAGCGCTGCCCGCATTGCCGCAGCGCACCTGCCAGCTGGCTTGCCACCGGTATTTTTCCTCACCGATCCACAAAGAACGCCCGACCCGGCGAGCATCGCGCGCCAGCTTCCAGAGGGCTGGGGCATCATCCATCGCCACTTTGGCGCAGCGGACGCAGCAGACACAGCTGCCCAGCTCGCGGATATCTCCCGCCAACGCCACCTGCGCCTGCTCATCGCAGCTGATCCGGCACTCGCCCTTAAGGTCGGCGCAGACGGCGTGCACTGGCCGCACGTCCGCCTTGCCCAGTCCCGTCAGTGGAAAGACCGGATGGGCGTCATGTCCGCCAGCGCCCACTCGCCAGCAGAGCTGCGCGCCATCGCCGGTTTCCCGATTGATGCAGCGCTTGTCTCGGCTATCTTTCCCTCGGCCAGCCCATCGGCTGGCAAGCCAATCGGTGCGTCAGCCTTGCGCCGCCTCGCCCTAAACGCGCCCTGCCCCATCTACGCCCTTGGCGGCGTCAATGCAGGGAATGCCAGTGAGGTTGCGCCCTTCGCCGGACTCGCCGCTGTCGATGGGCTCGCGCAATGAAGCGCGTCAGCCACCCTCGGCCGGCGTTCCCAGAATCGCGATCATGAAGCCGAGCACTGACAAGCTGGCATAGAGCGCAGTCTTTCCCTTGTGTCCCAGCACGCGATGCGCCGAAGCGGCTGCAATGGCCGACTGGACGCCATAATAGATGGCGAAGGCCCGCGACGCGTAGGAGATGATCTCGAACAGGTCGACCGTCCACGTAAAGACGAGGCCAATGCCGACAAGCACCGCATAGGCCTGACGCTCACTGACCCTGCCGCCCGTCAACTCGGTCACAAGCCCGCCCGAGCCACTCGTATCGGCAATCGCCGCACTGAATTGCGCTGTCAGCGCAGCCCCGACGAGCAGGAAAGGCAGGATCGGCGCGACAACTTTCATCATGCCGATGATGGCTGTCTCTTCGAGATGAAGCTCGTTGCCCTGAAACACGTAAGCGACAAAGCCGATATAGATCATGTAAATTGCGGAAGAGACCAGCTGCGCCAGCCGCATCGAGCGGATCCGCGTCACATGATCATATGTGCTGCCAAGATAGCGCGAGGTCTCGAAGCCCTGAACCGTCACGATCAGGCCGAATGCCAGTGAAATGGCGGCCCAGCCGGAAGATTTCGGCTCCAGGAAGACAAGCTTGTCGGCGCTCATTTCCTTGCCGAAGAAAATCGCAAGACCAACCAGCAGGCCAAGAATGATTGCCAGCTTCACACTCACCGAAACCTGCTCCATTCGCTCCAGCGCGCGGAAGCCTTTGAACCAGCCAACCGCCAGGATCAGGAGCATGATCACACTAGTCAGGATGCGGGCGGAATACTTTGAGTCCCAAGGCGTGAGGCTGACGCCGAAGGCGCCAAACAGGTTCAGGTAATAGGCAACCGAAATCACATAGGCCAGCGCGAGCGTCCATGAGCCGCCGATTTCGAGCCGCGCCACAAACTTGTCGGGGTCCTTATCATTTTCTCCACGCAGGCGGATATTGTGCCGGATCGCCCCGCCAAACAGGTAAGCGCCCGCGCAGAGCGCCAGCATGACAAGCGGTGCGTATTTTCCATACTGGAAATCAAGGATCGGTCCGAGAACAAGGAAACCGCTGCCGATGATCGAAGCCAGCGGCGTCATCGTCGCGCGCCAGAGCTTAATATTGGCCACGCGTGGCCAGAGCAGGACGGCGCCCGCTGCAATGGTGACGACCAGGATCAAGCCATTCAGAAACATGGCGCCAACAGATGTGATCCCCGACTGCGCGCCCGTTCGGAATATGACGCCTGTATGGGGATAGGCCTAAACCCGACCGCAAGCGTCAGGCAACACGCAAAAAGCCGCCTGCCATGCGATGACCAGACCGAAAATAAGGCAGACTAGAACTTGAAAGCGGACTTGAGCCGGATACCGGTTTCGACCTGATTGTCTTCCCACTGGGTGGAATCATTCAGGCGTTCAGCGCCAAGGCTAACTTCACCGCCGACCGAGAAACGCGGCGTCACACGGAATGTGGCACCGGCTTGCATCTGCTCACGTGGCAGCGGGGACGAGTTCGGGCGTGTCAGCATGTCGAGATTCAGCTGCCAGCGTGCATTGCGACCGAACTGAACCGAGAAATCGTCGGTCGGCTCCGGTTGCCAGACAGGCTTGCTGTCCGCAGGCTTGGGCTGGGCAAACTGGCGATACCAGTCAGCTTCTGCTGCCTTGCTTTCCGAAAGTGAGGGCGCACTAATCTTCATGGCCTCTCCCGCCATAGCCGGATCAGCCATGGCTGGCGTCGCCAGCACAGCCGAGAACAGCATAAGAGAGAGGACCAAGCCCGATTTCATTTTTCTGCACCTTACCCGTAAAGAGAATAGTCAGCGGCCCCAGTAAATAGAAGATTAACATTCGTTGAGGCGGCTAAATTAAAGCGATAGTGTGATTTCTAACACAATTCCGTCCGGTGAATCCTCATTATGAGGCACCCCAAGCGGCAAGACTCGCTCAATGCGGGTTGTTTGACTGCGATACCCACCTGCAACACGCAGGCCCTCGCGAAGTTCCCTGGCCGCGCCAATAGTCCATGATTCGCTTTTCAGGCCCGTCAGGTCGTCGGTCGCCTCGCCATAGTCGATTCCGAAATCCAGCGAAAAGGCCTGTTTGGTGGCCCCGATGACCCAGGCAGAATAGTCCCCCGCCCCGGAATCAAGGCCATTATTACTCCCCATCACACTCGCGCCGATCGTTATCGTGTCAAACTCCGCAGATGCGCCTGCAGACCAGGTTTCCACAGTGCCATGGATATCCGGGCGCAGCGCCGAACTTACATCTGCCCGGCTATAGGCCAGCGCACCGCGCACACGCACGCCGCTTTCACGCAACCGGCGCGACACATTGATGGCCGCTTCAGCCGCCGAATCGACGCTGATCTGCGGATTGCCGGCCAACCGGCGCTCCGGATCACGGTCGAGCCCGCGCACATCAGCCGTCGGCGTATAGGAGACCCCGCCCCGAACGCCGAGGATCCGCGGGCTGGCATAGCTGACCTTCAGCGCAGGGCCGGTCAGGTCATGATCGGTGCGCACATAGGCCCGTCCCGTCGGATCGAGCACGGGGTTGGCGGTGCTGGCTTTGAGGAAAATGCTCGGCGCACCTTCGTAAAAGCGCGTCGCAACGCCCTCGTCACGGCCAAGCCTCAGCTCGCCATAGCCGCCTTCAGCATAGATATAGGCCTGCTCCAGCTGCGCCCGCGTGCCAACATGATCGTCGCCAGGCCCCGAGGCCAGGCCACTGAACGCCCCCTGCCCCAAGCCGGCATCGCTGCCCGTCACGCCGCTGAACCCTGCCCTGCGAGGATGGTCATGCTGCAGTTCAAACCGGCCCACCGCGCCTATCTCCAGGCCATTGTCCAGAACCCTGTTGGTCGAGAGATTCCAGGCTGCCGCCCACGTCACCGGCGCGTCTTTGGCGCCTGAAGCAGCAACCGCCACTTCCGCGCCGCTCTCAGTTTCCCAAACGTCCCAATCATCCTGGGCAAGGGCCTGCCCCGAAAGGGCGCCCAGAATTGCCAGAACTGTCAGTGATTTCGACATGGTTTATCTCCTGCAAAACCCTTGCGCCCTCTTCGGCATATCAGCACTGGCGAGCCCGGACTCCCCTTGTTATACAAACCCTCGTCAACAAGGTCTTGCACTCAGGAACAATCTTCATGGTCAAACACATCCTCACCGCCGCCATGGCTGGCATGCTGATCGTTTCCGGCTGTCAATTCGGCGGCAGCAAGCCAGACGATGCCAGCATCACTCAGCAGAATGTCGGCACGGTCAATCCATACCTGTGGCGCGCGACGCTGGACACATTCGAGAACATGCCGCTCGACAGCGCAGATGCCGTGGGCGGTATCGTGAACTATGACTGGAAGTCTTTCGCGGACTCGCCTGATGAGCGCATCAAGGCCACGGTCTACATTCTCGACACACGCCTGCGCGCCGATGGCGTGAAGGTTTCTGTGTTCCGCCAGACCAACATGGATGGCACATGGACCGACGCGCCCGTCGACGAGGAAACCGCTATCCAGCTTGAGAACAAGATCCTTCAGCGCGCTCGCACGCTTAAAGCTTCCCAGATCGGCTAGAAAGCCGCCTAACACTCTTCTTTAAAGGAGCGGGACATGGCCACCCGTTATGATCCGCAGGCCGCGGAAAACAGATGGCGTGCCGAGTGGGCCGCCGCAGACCTGTTCAAGGCGAAGTCACCGGCCGAGGCCGGTGACGCACCCAAGGCATACATCCTCGAGATGTTCCCTTACCCGTCCGGGCGCCTGCACATGGGCCATGTGCGCAACTATGCCATGGGCGACGTCGTTGCCCGCCACCGCCGCGCCAAGGGTTATAATGTCCTCCACCCTATGGGCTGGGATGCGTTCGGCATGCCGGCAGAGAACGCCGCCATGCAGCGCGGTGTGCACCCCGGCAAATGGACATACCAGAACATCGACGCGATGCGCGCGCAGCTGAAAAAGCTCGGCCTGTCGCTCGACTGGAGCCGGGAGTTCGCGACATGCGACCCGGAATATTATGGCGCCCAGCAGGGCCTGTTCCTGAAGATGCTGAAAAAGGGCCTCGTCTATCGCAAGGCCAGCAAGGTGAACTGGGACCCGGTCGACAATACGGTCTTGGCGAACGAGCAGGTCGTTGACGGTCGTGGCTGGCGTTCCGGTGCAATCGTCGAGCAGCGCGAACTGACGCAATGGTTCTTCCGCATCACACATTATGCCGAAGACCTGCTGGAAGAAGTGCAGAAGCTCGAGCGCTGGCCCGAGAAGGTCCGCACGATGCAGGCTAACTGGATCGGCCGGTCGGAAGGCCTACAGATGCGGTTCGCGTTCGCAGGCAAGGCGCCAGCGAACTATGAGCAGGGTGTCGAAATTTTCACGACCCGCCCCGACACGCTGTTTGGCGCAAGCTTCATTGCCCTGTCGCCAGACCATCCGCTGACGCTGCAATTGGCGAAAGGCAATGACGCCCTTACCGCCTTTCGCGCTGAATGCGCTGCTGTCGGCACGAGCGAAGAGGCCATCGAAAAGGCACCAAAGCTCGGCTTTGACACCGGCCTGACGGTTCAGCATCCCTTCGAGCCTGGTCGCACGCTTCCGGTCTGGATCGCGAATTTCGTGCTCATGGGCTATGGCACAGGCGCAATCTTCGGCTGCCCGGCGCATGACCAGCGCGACATCGAATTTGCCCGCAAATATGGCCTCTCTGTCACGCCGGTTGTCCTGCCGCCAAATGCCGACGCCGCCACATTCGACGTGGAAGACGACGCCTATACCGGCCCCGGCACGATTTTCCATTCCGGTTTCCTGGATGGCCAATCCATTGACGACGCCAAGCGGATGGCGATTGCTAAAATTGAATCCATGGGGCTCGGTGACCGCAAGGTGAACTACCGCCTGCGCGACTGGGGTGTCTCCCGTCAGCGCTATTGGGGCTGCCCGATCCCGGTCATCCATTGCGAGGCCTGTGGCATCGTTCCCGTTCCTGCGGCTGACCTGCCGATCCGCCTGCCCGATGACGTGACCTTCGATGTGCCCGGCAACCCGCTGGAGCGCCATCCGACCTGGAAAGAAACGACCTGCCCGAACTGCAACGGCAAGGCCCGGCGCGAGACGGATACGCTGGACACCTTCGTCGACAGCTCCTGGTACTATGCCCGCTTCGCCAGCCCGGACGATATGGAAGAACGCGCCTATTGGCTGCCCGTCGACCAGTATGTCGGCGGCGTCGAGCATGCCGTGCTCCACCTGCTCTATGCCCGCTTCTTCGCCCGCGCGATGCGTGATGTCGGCGAGCTGGACCTGCCGAGCGGCGAGCCTTTCGCCGGCCTGTTCACACAAGGCATGGTGACCCACGAGACCTACAAGTCCGACAGCGGTGTCTGGCTCGAGCCGTCGGAAGTCGAGCAGCGCGACGGCAACTGGATCGAGATTTCGACGGGAGCGCCCGCGAGCGTCGGCCCGATCGAGAAAATGTCCAAGTCGAAGAAGAACACGGTCGATCCCGATGCCATCATTGGCGCCTACGGCGCGGATATCGCCCGCTGGTTCGTGTTGTCCGACTCGCCCCCAGAGCGCGACGTGGAATGGACCCAGTCGGGCGCCGAGGGCGCAGCGCGCTTTGCCCAGCGCATCTGGAGCGTCTTCGACGTGCTGCCCGAAACCGGCGCGATAGCTGCCGGTGCTGACGCAGAGTCCGTCGCCCTGCGCAAGATATCGCATAAAGCCGTTGCGAGCATCGACAAGGCGATTTCAGATTTCCGCTTCAACTCGGCCGTGGCGACCATCTATGAATGGGTCACCGCGCTGAAGAAGGCTGAAACCGGTTCGGATGAGCTTGTCGGCGCACGCATGGAAGGCACCTCAATGCTGGCGCGCTGCCTCACTTTATTCATGCCCCATCTGGCAGAAACCTGCTGGGAGCGCATTGGCGGTGAAGGCTTCGTATCAGCTGCGGTCTGGCCTGAGCCAGATGCGGCCCTGCTGGTCGACGACAGCGTCACAATGGCGGTTCAGGTGAACGGAAAACGCCGCGGCGAAATCACTGTGGAAAAGGATCTCTCCAAGGATGCCGTCGAGGCTGCAGCCTTCGCTGATCCGGAAGTTTCCGCATTCCTTGAAGGCAAGGACGTCAAGAAAACCATTGTCGTTCCCGGTCGCATCGTGAATATCGTGGTGGCATGAAACAGTTTCTCGCCGCCTTCGCCCTCTTTGTCCTGAGCGCCTGTGGCTTCCAGCCGGTGTACGCCCCTGCCAACAGCGCGCTGGCGGCTGGTGGCCCGATCACGGTTGAGCCCATTCGCGGCCGGTCCGGTTACATGTTGCGCCGCGCCTTGCAGCAAGAGCTGGCCATCGGCCTGCCGGGCGTGACGGAGCCCGCAACACTTAATGTTGTGCTGAGTGAAGGTCTGACCCGTTTGGCTTTCAAGCCCGATGGGGCCGCGGCGCGCTCAAGTATCTCTGCGAGGGGTGAATACGTACTCGCCCGCTCAAGTGGCGCCATTTCGGGTCAGGTACGGGCGGAAACCGATTTTTCCGTACCAAGCCAGCCATACGGGGACATCGCCGCCCAAACGAGTGCTTCAGATCGCACAATGCGGGAGCTCGCCAAGCGGATGGTTCAGGATCTTCGCCTACAGCTCATGGCTGATTGATGCTGCTAAAGGGCAAGCATGCTGTCGCTTTCGCTCGCAGGCCTGATCCCGCCATCTGGGCTGTCCTGGCCTTCGGCGAAGATGACGGCCTCGCAAGTGATGCGGCAAGCAGCCTGCTAAAGGCCTGGACGCCCAAAGCCGGAGAATTGGAAGTCACCGTTCTAGACGATGACGCCATCCGGAAAGACCCGTCCCTCTTGTTCGACAATCTCGAAGCCATTTCCCTGCTCGGCGATCCACGCGCCATTCGTGTGCGGACCAGTGGCGAAAAAATTGCAGGCTTGCTTGCCGAGGCCATTGGGGAGGGCGACAAGCAGCCCGACCGTTATGCGGCGCGACTGGTGATCGAGGCAGGCTCGCTTGCGTCAAAGTCCAAGCTGCGCGCAGCAGCGAGTGGCGCAAAGCATACCGCCTGCCTTCAGCTTTTTGCAGATGAGGCCAGCGATATCGAAGAGCGGGTCAAAACGGCGCTCCTGGAAGTTGGCGCAACGATCGATCCGGTCGCCCTGCACGCTTTCACAGGCGACCTGCCCGGCCATCGCGGTATCGCCAATGCCGAGATCGAAAAGCTGGCGCTCTATGCACGCGGATTGGGCCGGGATATTTCGCTCACGGATATACGCAGTCTCTCGGCGACAGATATCGATCACAACCTGTCTGCAGCCATACGCGCCTCGCTGGACGGAAATCTTGTTGCCGCCAATGTCGCGCTGCAGCGCCTCGAAGTGGCAGGCACATCAGCCATATCCATCCTGAGGGCGCTGCAAAGCGAGACGCTCCGCATGCTCGACGCCCACAAGCGAATGACGGCTGGCGAGGGCGCGCCGGGCATGAAGCTTCGTCCGCCGGTCTGGCAGAGCGAATGGCCCGCCTTTCGCGCACGTCTTGGCAAGTGGCCGCAGAAGCGACTCATGCGGATCATGGAGCGGATCTATGAAGCCGAGCAGCAGGCAAAGTCCGGATCGGGCAGCGCCGACCCAGTCGTTCGTATACTGATGAATGAACTTGGCAGGGCCGCCGCAAAGGCCGCCTGATCAGCTTCCGCGTTTGGCCGTCAGGCGCCGGCACACATCATCGAGCTGTTCCAGATCGCGATACTGGATCCGCAGCTCGCCGCCATTCTTGCCATGACGGATATCGACAGCCAGACCCAGCGTGCGGGTCAGGTCAGCTTCCAGCGCCTCTGTGTCGACATCCTTCTCGTCCCCAACCTGCTTGGCCGATTTGGTCTCGATCGACCCGCCTTCGCGGGCCTCCTTTGCCTTCGCCTCAACGTCGCGAACGCTGAGACCTTTCTCGGCGGCCAGCTTCACGAGCGCTTCCGGATCGGGCGCGCCGAGGGCTGCACGGGCGTGACCCGCACTGATCTTGCCTTCACGCACATAAGCGCGCGCGCTTTCCGGCAATTGCAAAAGGCGCAGCGTGTTGGCGATGTGCACACGGCTTTTGCCAACACTGTTCGCGAGGCTGTCCTGCGTCCGGCCAAAACGCTTCATCAGCGCCTCGTAGGCCTCGGCTTCCTCGATCGGGTTGAGATCTGCGCGCTGCACGTTCTCGATGATGCCAATTTCGAGTAGCTCAAGCTCGTCGATATCGCGGACAAGAGCCGGGATCGACTTGAGGCCGGCAATCTTCGCAGCACGCCAGCGGCGTTCACCGGCAATAATCTGGAACTTGCCTTTGTCTTTCGGGTCCGGCCGCACGAGGATGGCCTGCAACACACCCTTGCTCTTCAGCGATTCTGCCAGCTCGTTGAGCGCATTTTCATCGAACGTGCGGCGTGGCTGGGCCGGATTGCGGCGAATAAGATCGATATCGATTTCATTCGAGGCAACACCGGGCTTGTCGGTGACCTCTTTTCCAGGCGTGGCGCCGACGGCGTCGACCTCCCCCATCAGGGCAGACAGCCCGCGACCTAGCCGTGTCGGTTTGCTCTTTGCCTCTTCGCTCATCGTGATCAGGCCGCTCTCGCTTTTTCGCGTTGCAGGACTTCGGACGCGAGACGAATGTAAGCCTCGCTGCCAGGACACCGATAATCATAAAGTAGTGCGGGCTTACCGAAGGACGGCGCTTCGGACAGACGGACATTCCGCGGTATGACCGTGTTATAGACCTTGTTGCCGAAATAGGCCCGCACCTGGTCTGCCACTTCATCGGACAGGTTGTTGCGACGGTCATACATCGTCAGCACCACGCCCTGAATTTCCAGCCCGGGATTGAGGCCCTGCCGTACGACTTCAACGGTCCGCATCAATTGCGACAAGCCCTCAAGTGCCAGGAATTCGCATTGAAGCGGCACGAGTAGCGCATTTGCTGCCGTCATGGCGTTCAATGTGAGCGCAGACAGGGATGGCGGGCAATCGATCAGGATATAATCGTATTTCACGAGGCCGCCTATTTCCGCCCGCTCGACATAGTTCATGAGCGCTTCACGCAAGCGGTAGGAACGGCGCGCATCCTGAGCCAGTTCAGTCTCGACGCCAGACAGGTTTTCGTCGCCCGGAACAATGTCCAGTCGCGGCACGATGGTCGACAAGACCGTCTGTTCCATGTCCACGCGGTCAACAACCAGGTCATAACTGGTCAATTGCCGGTCTGCCCTAGAAATACCGAGACCCGTCGAGGCATTACCCTGCGCGTCAAAATCGACAATCAGAACGCGGCGCCCCACAGCCGCCAATGCAGTTCCAAGGTTAATCGAAGTCGTGGTCTTACCGACCCCGCCCTTCTGATTCACCACAGCAAAAATCCTAGGCTTCGCCACCTTGTAGCTCCCTTACGATCAACACGACTCCCGACCCACCGCTTCGACTCGGAATCGCCTCATAAGCGAAACTCCACCTTTGTCGGGCTTCCGTCAATTCTTCTTCCCAGCGTTCGCCTTTGAGGAACAGCCCTTTTGCACCGTTCTTCATCCACGGCGCGGCATAATCGAGAAGCTTTGGCAGGGGCGCAAAAGCGCGCGCCGTCACGATATCCGCCTGGCTGGCAGGGGCCGATTCCACCCGTCCCTGATACACATCGCCCGATAAACCGGCTGCATTTATCGCCGCGTTGAGGAAGGCCGTTTTCTTTCCCACGCTTTCCATCATTGTCACGTGCCCAGCAGGCCGCGCTGCCGCAATGATAAGGCCTGGAAAACCGGCCCCGGATCCGAGATCAACGACGCGGGCAGTCTCAGGAATGTGGTCGAGCAATTGCAGACTATCCCACACATGCCTTTGCCAGATATGCGGCCACTCACGCGGTCCGATCAGGTTCGACTTCATCCGCCAGGAATCAAGGGTGTCGATGACCTGATCGAGACGGTTAAGAGTTTCACGTGAAACATTATGAGCGGCCAGGAATACCGCGCGGTCATTCTCGCTTGTCATTGGTCAGACCGCCTTCGCGCGACGCTTTACGTGACTCAGGAGCGCCGTGAGCGCGCCCGGGGTGACGCCCTCTATCCGTCCCGCCTGGCCAAGGGTCAAAGGTTGGATCGTTTCAAGCTTCTGGCGCACCTCATTAGAAAGCCCCCCAACCGAGGCATAATCAATATCACGCGGAAGCGTCAGGCTTTCGTCACGACGCAGCGCCGCGACATCAGCCGCCTGACGGTCGAGATAACCGGAATATAGGGCCTCGATTTCCAATTGTGCCGTCACTGTCCCGGGAAGCTCCGACAATTCAGGCCACACGCGAGCGAGTTCTGCAAAACCGATATCCTTGTAGGCGAGATATTCCCAGGCGGATCTCACACGACCATCCTGATTGATCGCCCATCCCGCATTTGCCGCCTTTGCGGGCGAAAGCATCAGAGACTGGAGCGTTTCACGTGCGCGGGTTAATGCATCTTGTTTCACGTGAAACACTTTGGCCCGAATTGGGCCCACACAGCCCATTTCGAGGCCTTTTCGTGTCAAACGCTGATCCGCATTGTCCGCTCGGAGTGCCAGGCGGTATTCGGCGCGCGACGTGAACATGCGATACGGCTCCGTCACACCACGCGTGACGAGGTCGTCGATAAGGACACCGATATAAGCCTCGGCGCGGTCGAACATGACGGGGTCTTTGCCCGCTGATGCCCGTGCCGCATTCAATCCGGCCACCAGCCCCTGCGCCCCGGCCTCTTCGTATCCCGTGGTGCCGTTGATCTGTCCGGCGAGATAGAGGCCGGTTTGAGCGCGCACTTCCAGTGCCGGCGTCAATGCGCGCGGATCGACGTAGTCATACTCAATTGCGTAGGCATATTGCCGGATCACCACGTTTTCGAGGCCCGGAATGGTCCGAATGAACTGATCCTGGACGGATTCCGGAAGAGAGGTCGAAATGCCGTTTGGATAAACGGTGTCGTCGTCCAGCCCTTCGGGTTCCAGGAAGATCTGGTGACGGTCGCGATCCGCGAAGCGGTCCACTTTGTCTTCGATGGACGGGCAATAACGCGGGCCGCGTCCGGCAATTGCGCCGGAATACACGGCCGACTGATTGATATTCTCGGCAATGATCGCGTGCGTTACTGCGGTGGTCCACGTGATGCCGCACGCCACCTGAGGCACGTCGATCCGGTCCGTCATGTAGGAGAACGGTACCGGCAATTCGTCGGCGGCCTGCTTCTCCAACTGGTCCCAGGCGATGGTGCTGCCATCAAGACGCGCAGGTGTGCCGGTCTTGAGGCGGCCCATGGGCAGGCCCATGCCATAAAGCCGGTCAGACAGGCCTATCGCGGGCGCTTCGCCAACACGCCCGGCCGGTATGCGCTTATCGCCAATATGGATCATGCCCTTCAGGAACGTACCTGTAGTAATGACTACAGAACGCGCGTGATAAACCGTGCCGGAAAGGCCAACCACACCGCTAAGAATATTGTCTTCGATGATGAGGTCTTCAGCGCCATCTTCGATGATCGTGAGATTGGGATAATCCGACAGTTCTGCCTGCATCGCCTGGCGATAGAGTGCGCGATCTATCTGTGCGCGCGGACCCCAAACAGCCGGGCCTTTCGAGCGATTCAGCATACGAAACTGGATGCCGGCCTTGTCAGCCATGCGCCCCATCAGGCCGTCGAGCGCGTCTATCTCACGCACCAAGTGGCCTTTGCCGAGACCACCAATCGCCGGATTACAACTCATCTCGCCAATAGTGGAGCGCTTGTGCGTCACGAGTGCTGTGCGCGCACCAAAGCGCGCCGCAGCCGCAGCCGCTTCGCAGCCAGCATGTCCGCCGCCGATTACAATTACATCGAATTGGTCTGGCATCGCCATCAATCAGGTACCTTAGAGTAATAGGGGGTGTTCTGGCGGCTATATAACCGCGCAACGCCTCAAACCCTAGGGGTCATTTGCCGATGCAGAATTCGGAAAAGACAGCACCTAGCACATCTTCCACGCCAACGACGCCGATAATCGACCCAAGCTGGCGGAGCGCCATACGTATGTCTTCAGCTGCGAGTTCGGCACCCACATCCTGCTCTAGCGCATCCTGCGCGGCCTCGAGACTGCTCAACCCTTGGGTCAGCCGCGCCCTGTGGCGCTGGCGTGTTATCACCGGCGCCTCGACTGAAGCCGCATATTGATCAACGAACTGCGCGATCGCTTGTTCCAGCGCATCTACGCCAAAGCCGTCTCTGGCCGAGATCACATGATCAGCGATAACGCCATCCGGCGCGGCGCCAAGGTCACTCTTGTTAACAACCACGATATCCGTATCAAGACGATACTCCGTAGACAGATGACTTGTGTCAGGCTCGCCTGCATCCAGCACGAACAGCCGCAGGTCAGCCTCGCGCGCAGCAACTTCAGCCCGGCGCACGCCTTCGGCTTCGATCTCGTCAACCGTGACGCGCAGCCCAGCTGTATCCGCAATCCAGACCACATGCCCGCCGAGCACCCGCCGCACCTCGATCACATCGCGTGTCGTCCCAGCCTTGGCCGTGACGATCGCTGCCTCGCGACGTGCGAGACGATTGAGCAGTGTAGACTTGCCAGCGTTCGGCGCACCAATGATCGCCACGCGAAATCCGTCGCGAATCCGCTCGCCAATGCCGCCATCCCCAAGCGCTGTTTCCATCTCGCCAATCACGCGGCCAAGTTTTGCCAGGATCGGCGCCGTCGTATCCTGCGGCGCGTCGCCTTCGTCCGGAAAATCAATTGCGACTTCGACCAGTGCCAGCACGCCCGTCAGCTCAGCACGCCATTGATCATAAGTCTCCGACAGGCCGCCACCGAGCTGCCGAAGCGCCTGCGCCTTTTGCGCGACCGTCTCGGCTTCAATGATATCCGCCACACCTTCTGCTTCGGTCAGGTCAAGTTTTCCCGCTTCGAAGGCCCGGCGTGTGTATTCACCCGGCTCAGCCATGCGAACGCCCACATGCGCCGTGAGTGTTTCCAGCGCATGCGCGATCACGGCTGCGCCGCCATGCAGGTAAAGCTCGAGCGTGTCTTCGCCTGTATAACTGCCTGGACCCGGCATGAACAGGGCGAGGCCCCGGTCAACCAGGACGCCGTCATCATCTGTCATGTCAGTCAGTGTTGCATGTCGGGCGGCGGGCAGGCCGCTGCCCAAATGGCGATCCGCCAACTGCCGCACCTGCGGCCCCGAAAGGCGCAGGATCGCGATCGCAGCCGGCGGCGCGCCCGAAGCGAGGGCGCAGATTGTGTCGCGCTCGCTCATGTGCGCTCCATCATGCCTAGTTCTTCATGGCCTCGAAGAACTCGTCGTTGGTCTTCGTCTGACGCAGCTTGTCGATCAGGAAGTCGACGGCATCGTTGGTGCCCATCGGGCCTAGGATGCGGCGCAGGATGTAAATCTTGGACAGCTGGTCCTGCGGTGTGATCAGCTCTTCTTTCCGCGTGCCGGACTTCATGATGTCGATGGCAGGGAAGGTCCGCTTGTCGGCAATCTTGCGGTCGAGCACGACTTCAGAGTTACCCGTACCCTTGAATTCCTCGAAGATCACTTCGTCCATCCGGCTGCCTGTATCGATCAGCGCCGTGGCAATAATTGTGAGTGAGCCACCGTTTTCAACGTTCCGGGCTGCACCAAAGAAGCGCTTCGGCCTTTGCAGCGCGTTCGCGTCGACACCGCCGGTAAGCACCTTGCCGGAGCTAGGCACTGTCGTGTTGTAAGCACGGCCAAGGCGCGTGATGGAATCCAGCAGGATGACAACATCGCGCTTGTGCTCGACGAGGCGTTTGGCCTTCTCGATCACCATTTCGGCAACCTGCACGTGACGCGTTGCGGGCTCGTCGAAGGTCGAAGCAACAACTTCGCCTTTCACCGTCCGGCGCATGTCGGTCACCTCTTCCGGGCGTTCATCGATCAGCAGAACGATCAGGTAGCATTCCGGATGGTTCTCTTCGATGGCTGCCGCAATGTTCTGCAGCAGAACCGTCTTACCCGTCCGCGGCGGCGCAACGATTAGCGCGCGCTGGCCCTTGCCGATTGGCGCGACAATATCGATGACGCGGCCGGAACGGTCCTTTTTCGTGGGGTCGCGGCTTTCCATCTTCATCCGTTCTTCGGGATAAAGCGGCGTCAGGTTGTCGAAGTGGACTTTCTGGCGGGCCTTTTCAGGCTCCTCGAAATTGATTTTCGACACGTCGGTCAGCGCGAAGTAGCGCTCGCTATCCTGCGGCGCCGTGATCGGGCCCTCAACCGTGTCGCCGGTACGGATATTCGCCTTTTTCAGCACTTCCGGGCTGACATAGATGTCGTCCGGGCCGGGCAGGTAGTTGGATTCCGGCGAGCGCAGGAAGCCGAAACCATCTGTCAGAACTTCCAGGACGCCCTGGCCCGTGATCTCGACTTCGCTGTCGGCCAGCTCCTTCAGGATCGCGAACAGCATATCCTGCGTGCGCAGCGCCGAGGCGTTTTCGACTTCAAGTTCTTCGGCATAGGCCAGAAGTTCTTCAGGCGATTTGGCTTTGAGTTCGCGGAGGGTGACGCTGGTAACGTTATCGAGCATGGATGAGGCCAATTAAAGGTGGAATCCGGATGTCTATTGAATCGGACTGAAATGTGGGGGACCGGGCGAATAGGAAATCGCGCTGCACAAGGACTGTGCTCCGGTTGTCGCTTATATGGGCCTCGAGCGCGCGTTTCGTCAAGTCTTCAATGACTTAAGGCCGTCAGAAGGGCTTCACGGCCACCAGAATCACAATGACGATCATCAGCAGGAACGGCACTTCATTGAGCATGCGCAGCCGTTTTGCCGATACGCCATCGCCGCCGCGGTCCACTTTCTTGCCGAGGCCAATGAAATAACCATGCAGGCCGGACAGGATCAGAACGAGCAGCAGTTTGGCGTGCAACCAGCCTTGCGACATGAGGCCGGGATTCATCCAAAGCATGGTCAGGCCCAGCACCCAGACCAGGATCAGGCTCGGGTTCATGATAATCTTGCGCAATTGCTCGGACGACTTTTTCATCGTCTCGAATAGCGGCTCACCCGGCGTGCTGGCCAATTGGTGGATCTTGTAACGCGGATAGACCAGCAGGCTCGCCATTAGCGAGACGACGAAAATGATGTGAAGCGCTTTTACAAACAGATAGAGCATCGCCCGACCCCTTATTCTGCCGGCATACTGACGGCGCGGCCGGCTTGTCGCACCACATCTGCATGTGGGCAACCGGATGACCCTGTCGGACAAAGTCGGCTCCCGGCACACGACCGGATCGTATCATTCATCTCGAGAGCAGCCATGGTCTCGCCAACCAGCGTCCGGATGAAGCCCGGATGCGTTCCCAGGGCTTCCACGCGCGTATAGCTCGCTGCGCCATGCTGCTCGGCCAGCAACTTGTATTCCTCACCGAGTTCAACAAGCGTTTCGATATGCTCCGAGACGAACGCAATCGGCGCGATCAGGATATTGCGCTTCTCTTTCGACGTGCGCTCGACTTCCAGATCCGTCGATGGACCAATCCATTTGAGCGGACCGACGCGTGACTGGTAGCAGCCGATAACTTCCCAGTCCTGCGGCACGCGCGCAGCAATCATCGCGACCAGCGTTTCGCATTGCCACTGATAGGGGTCGCCCGCCGCGACAATCTTTTCAGGCAATCCATGCGCCGACAGCAGCAGGGATACATTCTCGGGACGGCCGGCCCTGTCGAAAGCAGCCATGATCTGGTCGACATGCGCCGCAATGAAGCTTTCCTCAAATGGATAGCAGCACACTGTCCGGGTTGGGCCGGCATAATACTTCTTCCACTCCTTCAGCGACGATCCCGTCGTGGTGGTGGAAAACTGCGGATAGAGCGGCAGCAGCACAACTTCATCGGCGCCCCAGTCTTTCACCATGCGGGCAACATCCCGCGTGAAAGGATGCCAATAGCGCATAGCAATAAAGGTTTTCACTTCGTCGCCTGGCAAAGAGGCGGCGAGCGCGATCTGCAGCGCTTCAGCCTGTTTCTCGGTTTCCGGCAGCAGGGGCGATCCGCCGCCCGCACCCATCATCGCATAATTCTTTTTCGCCGAAGGCGCACGGGTCTTGGAAATGAACCGGGCCAGCGCCCAGCGGATCGGCAAGGGCGCCTGGATGATGGCCGGGTCATCGAACAGGTTCTGCAGGAAGGGTTGTACCGAGTCCGGTCCGTCAGGCCCACCCAGGTTGAATAGCACAACAGCAATCTTGCGACCCATGATCGGTCAGCCTTCCCGAATGATTTTCAGGACGCGTTCCACGTTCCCGATAGGTGTTTCCGGCCGGATACCATGGCCGAGGTTAAAGATATGGGGGCGCCCGGCATAGGCTGCCACAAGTTCGCGGACGCGTTCATCCATGCGCTCGCCGCCTTCGATCAGCAGCAACGGGTCCAGATGACCCTGCACAGGCATGCCTGCAACGAGCTCCGCTTTCACGAAACTCGGCACAACGGCCGTATCAAGCCCGACAGCGGTAACCCCAGTCTCACGGGCATATTCCGGCAACATCGCTCCGGCGCCACGCGGAAAGCCGATAATCGGCACGGTAACGCCCATCTCGCGCAAGAGCCTCACGATTTTCCGGGTTGGGGTGATGATCACTTCGCGGAAAATATTATCCGGCAGGCCCTCGGCCCAGCTGTCGAACAGCATCAGGACCTGAGCCCCGGCCTCAACCTGCCGCAACAGGTAATGCGCTGTCGCCTCAATCACATAGTCCATCACGGCGGCCAATTCGGCCTGCTTGCCATGTGCCCAGCGCCAGGCGAGCGATTTGTCAGTCTTGCCACGACCTTCGATGGCATAAAGGCTCACCGTCCAGGGCGATCCGGCAAAACCAATCAATGCGGTTTCAGCCGACAGTTCAGATTTAACACGCGAAACGGTCTCATAGACAGGCGCCAACCGGTCAGCCGCTTTCTTCGCAGGCACTTT
This sequence comes from Alphaproteobacteria bacterium, assembly GCA_018827375.1. Classification (GTDB taxonomy): domain Bacteria; phylum Pseudomonadota; class Alphaproteobacteria; order Caulobacterales; family Hyphomonadaceae; genus Hyphomonas. Next base: position 174,354 of record JAHJYW010000045.1, on the reverse strand, counting down.
ACCAAGATCCGCCGCCGACTCGATCTGCTGCACGAGAGGGCCGACACCCTTCTCGAACTTCACACCGAGGCCCATCGCATCAAGGATCAGCAGAATGTCGGCAAACAGGATCGCTGCATCCATGCCATAGCGCCGGACAGGCTGGAGCGTCGCTTCAGCTGCCATGGAAGGTGTGTAACAAAAATCGAGAAAGTCTTTGGCACGTGATCTCAGCTCGAGATATTCTGGTAGGTGACGCCCGGCTTGCCGCATCATCCATACCGGAGGCACCTTGGCTGCTTCTCCGCCGAGAACTGATATCAGTTTTGATGTGCTTGCGTTCCCCATGACCCTCAAATCTCTCATATCTCAAAAGCCCGTCAGGGCGCTTATTATTACTACCCGGTGATATCAGGGGAGAAAGGCCACTCACAGGATTTGTCCAGCAAATTCCACATGGGAGTCACAGGGTGTCGCACCCCGTTAAGACTTGCTTAACCTTCAATGGCCGCGCTGGTTAATGACCTCTTAACGCCCCTTCTGGAGTCACAGGATGGAACATACGGGGATTCATGGGGAGTCAGATTCCGCCGCTTGTGTATGGATTGTGACTCCCGGTGTGAGGAATCATCTATGCACAGGAACTACACAGGTCTTGTGAAAATGCCCGGCCATCGGCAAGAGAGGAAGCCATGACCCCACCGCAGCGCCCCAGCATCTATTTCAACGTCCACCTCGTCTCTGACAGTACGGGGGAAACCCTCAATGCCGTTCAGCGAGCGGCGTGTGCGCAGTTCGAGAATGTACAACCTCTCGAGCACAACTACTACCTCGTGCGTTCCGAGCGCCAGCTTGAACGGGTGATGCGCGAGATCGAAGCGGCTCCGGGTGTCGTCTGGTACACGATTTCCGATGAAGCGCTGCGCACGCGACTGGAGGCCTTTTGCCGCGAGCGCGGCGTCGCAACACTTCCTGTGCTTGATGCCTCAATCGCCATGCTCGGCCGCCACCTCGGGGTTGCCGCCAACCACAAGGTTGCCGGCCAGCACGCGCTCGACCAGGACTATTTCGACCGGATGGAAGCGATCAATTTCACGCTGGCCCATGATGACGGCCAGAATATGGACGGGCTGATCGGTGCGGACGTGATCCTGCTTGGCGTCAGCCGAACGTCCAAGACGCCCACATGTGTCTACCTTGCCAACCGCAAAGTCCGCGCCGGCAACATTCCACTGGTGCCCGGTGTTGCGCTTCCGGACTTCATGGAGAAGCTCGGCGATAAAGGTCCGATGGTTGTCGGCCTGAAGATCAGCGCAGAACGTCTCGTCCAGATCCGCCGCCAGCGCCTGATCTCCCTGAACCAGGACGAACACACAATCTATGCCGACGAAGACGCAGTGCGGGATGAGGTCACACAAGCCAACCGTCTCTTCCAGCGAAACAAGTGGAAGACCATCGATGTCTCCAGGCGGTCTGTTGAAGAAACAGCCGCAGCCATTCTCAACTTCCTCAACGAACGGCGCGGCCAGATATGAGCCTCGCCATCACCCTTGCTTCCGGCAGCGCCAGCCGCCGGGCGCTGCTCGCAGGCGCCGGTGTTGAAGCCGCCAGCATAAAGCCGAATGTCGATGAAGATTCTGCCAAGGCTGCCATGCGCGCCCAAGGCATGTCGGTGCGCGACCAAGCCATGCAGCTTGCCGAACTAAAAGCCGTCAAAGTCTCCAACCGAACTGAAGGCCTCGTCATCGGGGGTGACCAGATGCTCTCGCTGGATCGCGAAGCCTTCGACAAGCCGGTCGATCTTGAGGCCGCGCGCGATCACCTCCGCAAGCTCTCGGGCAAGTCGCACACGCTCGAAACCGCCATCGTCATCTGCGAGAACGGCACGCCTGTCTGGCGCCACCTTGCCCGCCCAAAACTCACCATGCGCCCGCTCAGCGACGCCTTCATCGATGCCTATGTCGACCGCGTCGGTGAACCGCTCCTCTCCACCGTCGGCGCCTACCAGCTCGAAGGCCTCGGCGCGCAGCTGTTCAACCAGATCGAGGGCGACTATTTCTCGATCCTTGGCCTGCCCCTGCTGCCATTGCTCGACTATCTGCGCATAAGGGGAGCGCTCACCGCATGACCCAGCTTTACGGTGTTATCGGCGACCCGATTGCCCATTCCCTTTCCCCCCTCATCCACAATGGATGGATGCGCGATAATGGAATCGACGCGACCTATGCGGCGATGCAGGTGCCCGATGGCGAACTGGAATCGGCGCTTGATACGCTTACCCGCCAGGGCGCTCGCGGTCTAAATATCACCCTGCCCCACAAGCATACCGCGCTGGATCTCGCCGAAGAGTCGGGCGACCTCGCACGCCGCATCGGGGCCGCCAACACGCTGATCCGCAAGGACTCAGGCGGATGGCGGGCCGAGAATACTGACGCGCCGGGTTTCATCCACACGCTCGACACGGCCAATATCGATGTGGCCGGCAAGAACGTGTTGCTCCTTGGCGCGGGCGGATCCGCCCGCGCTCTGGCCTTCGTGCTGACCGATCTACGCGCCAAGCTGACAATCAGTAACCGCACAATATCGCGCGCTGAATCCATAGCGGCAGACCTTCTCACAAAGCCTGAAATATGCTCGCTTGATGAAGGCATGGGGCGCCTGCCCACGGCTGAACTTGTCATCAACACGCTTGGCCTCGGCCATAGTGGTGAAGCCCTTGACCTGCCGCCCGGACATGGCCGCACCTTCTATGACATCAGCTATGGCGCCGCGGCGAAGAAGACGCTCGCCGGCGCGGCCAGTCAGGACTGGCAAACCATGGACGGGCTCGGCATGCTGGTGGCGCAAGCCGCCTTTGCCTTCGAATACTGGTTCGGCGTGGTTCCGGACATGGAAGAAGCTGAACGCAAATGCCGCGCCGCTGTGGAGGCCACATCATGATCATCCTTGGTCTGACGGGATCTATCGGCATGGGGAAATCGGCCACGGCACAGCTCTTTCGCGATGAGGGCGTCCCGGTCTATGATGCCGATGCTGCCGTGCACGAACTTTATGGCAAGGGCGGTGCTGCCGTCGCGCCTGTCGACGCGGCATTCCCCGGCGTTGCCGTTGATGGCGCGATTGATCGCCTGCGCCTGCGACAGCGCGTGCTCAATGATGTCGAGGCCATGAAGCGCCTTGAGTCCATTGTCCACCCGCTCGCCGGTCAGGCCCAACATGATTTCCGCCAGGAGGCGCGCGAGGCTGGTGCCCCCTTCGCCGTTATCGACATCCCCCTGCTCTACGAAACAGGCGGCTGGCAGCTCTGCGACTATGTCACCGTCGTGAGCGCTCCGGCAGATGTTCAGCGCGAGCGCGTCCTCTCGCGGCCCGACATGACCGTTGAGACTTTTGAATCCATCCTCGCGCGACAGGTGCCCGACGCCGAAAAGCGCGCCCGCGCTGACTTTGTGATCTCCACAGGTCATGGTTTCGAGTTTGCGCGCGACCATGTCCGGGCCATAATCGCCCTGATGAATCGCAAGGAAGAGGAAGCCCGTTCATGACCCAGCTCATCCGCGAGATCGCGTTCGATACGGAAACGACCGGCCTCAATCCGAATGATGGCGACAGGGTGATCGAGATCGGCGCCGTCGAGATGATCAACCACATCCCGACCGGCAAGACATTCCACACGCGCATCAATCCACGCCGGTCCGTTTCCGAAGCGACCATACGCATCACCGGCCTGACAGATGATCATCTCAAGGATGCACCCTTCTTCGAGGAAGAGCATGTCGTCGGCGCGTTCATGGAATTCATCGGCGACGCGACGCTTGTCGCGCACAATGCCGGCTTTGACCGGGGCTTCCTGAACATGGAACTTGCGCTCTGTGGGCGCGATCCCGTGCCGGATGATCGCTGGCTCGATACGGCTGCTCTGGCGCGCAAGAAATATCCAGGCGCCCCGGCCAGCCTTGATGCGCTCTGCAAACGCTTCGACATTTCCCTTGAAAGCCGCACGCTGCACGGCGCCCTGCTCGATAGCCAATTGCTTGCCAGCGTCTATCTGGAACTGCTCGGTGGCCGGGCCAGGGCGTTCTCTTTCGATGCGCCGGAAACCGAACTGGCGGCCGGCGAACGCCGCACAGCCCGCCAGCGCCCGCGGAAGCCTCCATCCCTGATAACGGAATCAGAGAAGGCCGCTCACGCGGCCTTCATAGAGACACTCGGTCCCGATTGTCTTTGGAAACAGGCCTGAGGCCTATTGCTGGGTCGCGGTTCCGGCCGAATTGGCACGGCGCACCTGCGCCTGATACAGCGCCACAAAATCCACCGGGTCGATCAGCAGTGGCGGGAAGCCGCCTTCGCGCGTGATTTCTGCAATGATGCGGCGTGCGAACGGGAACAGCAGGCGCGGCGCTTCGATCAGCAGCATCGGCTCCAATTGTTCCTGCGCAACATTTTGCAGCTGGAAGAGGCCCGCATAATCCAGCTCCGAAATGAACATCACCTTGCTATCAGCCATGGCCTTGGCCGAGAGCTTCAGCGAAACCTCGAACAGACCATTGCCATCTGCATGGGGCGTCGCGCCGACATCGATGCCCAGATCAATATTGGGTTGCGACTGAACAGGGGCGTGACCGGGGTTTTCGAAAGACAAGTCTTTCACATATTGACCCAGAACGCGCATTACGGGTGCTGCGGGCTTATCGCCATTTGGGTCTTGCGGGGGATTGGGGTTTCCCGGTGCGCTCGTGTCTGTCATGATGTTTCCTCTACCTGGATCGCACCGCGCGCCTAGCATGCGGCCTTCGAGGGCGCAACGTTCACTGGCGTTTGCTGGCTATCGTGACTATCTAGGGAAGAGACGGCCGAATACTTGAAGGAATTCCATACGATATGTTCGACCCAGTGATCGAGGTTTTAGTTCTGGCAGCGGTGGCGCTCATCGTTCTGTCGCGCCTCTATATGGCGCTTGGGCGTGGCGGCAATGACCGTCCCGTGCAGCGCCCGTCCACATCCACAGCTCCGTCGGAGAACAATCTCGCAGAGCTGGCTGAGCGTCGCGAACGGCGCGTAAATGCCGAACGCCCGATCTTTACCGGGCCTGCCGCCAGCGGCCTTGAAGATATCTACAATGCCGATAACAGCTTTTCCGTTTCGGGCTTCATGCAGGGCGCCAAGTCGGCCTACACGATGATCGTCGGTGCCTTTGCCAAAGGCGACCGGGCTGCGCTGCGCCCGCTGCTGGACGATGACGTCTATGAAGCCTGGGACGCCGCCATCACGGCGCGCGAGACGAATGGTGACAAGACGTTCGAGCTTCTTCGCGTCAGGCGCGCCGAGATCGAAAGCGCGGAGCTGGATGGCAACACAGCCCGCGTTGTCGTGCGTTATGAAGCTGAACTTGGCGATGGTGAGATCACCCGCACGGCCAAGGAACTCTGGACCTTCATGCGGAATGTCAAAGGCAGCGATCCAAACTGGATCCTCGATGACGTCGATACGGTCGCCTGACAGGCCAGCCTGTCGCTACCTGATAGTTTTGGATGACAGGTTCGCGCGAAACGGGCCATAAAAAGCGCATGCTTCGTTCTCTGGCTGTTGCTTTTCTCTCGCTCACGCTTGTCTCGTGCCAGAGCACGCAGGCCCCCCCTTCTGTGCCAACGCAGGCTGGCCCGGTCCTCTTGCCGCCGTCGGGCGTGTCGGCGGTTGCTTATGGGGAATTGCCCGGCTGGTCTTCCGCGCGGCTGATGGATAGCGTTCAGGCTTTCCAGCGCAGCTGTTCAAAGCTCGCGAACCGCCCCAAAAATGCTGATCTCTCCGCCAAGGCCACTTGGGCCGGCCAGGTGGGCGAGTGGCAACCGGCTTGCGCGGCGATGGCTCGGGTCAGGGACGAAGCGGGCGCCCGCGCCGCGTATCAAAGTCTTTTCACGCCAATCGAGGCACTTTCGCCGGATGGCAACACCCGCTTCACGGGCTATTTTGAACCGACCTATGAGGCGCGCCGCACACCTGTTCCGCCCTTCACCGAACCTGTCCCGGCCTTGCCGGCTGATTTGATACCGAACGGTTCCTCCCCGCTGCAACGCCTGCCGGATGGCCGCACCCGGCCTTATCCCTCGCGAGAGGAAATCAGCCGGGCCGGGATTACGCCCATCGCTTATGCCCACCCTTCAGATGTCTTCTTCCTTCAGATTCAGGGATCCGGTCGTCTGACATTCCCGGATGGCTCAACAACGCGGGCGGTCTACGCGGCGCATAACGGCCATAAATTCATGTCGACTGCCAACTGGCTCATCGAAACTGGCCGCATTACACGCGGGCAGGCCAGCATGCAGGGAATCCGCGCCTGGATGGACCGGGCCGGGCCCGCCGAGGCGCGCGTCGCGATGAACCACAATCCGCGCTATGTCTTTTTCCGTGCCGAGCCGGAAGGCGATCCCTCGCTTGGGCCTGTCGGTGCGCAGGGTGTTCCGCTGACGCCGCTCGCCTCGATGGCTGTCGATACTGACATCCAGCCGCTCGGCATGCCCATGTTTGTCGAGACCAGCGCGCCCGGCCTTGGCGGCCATTGGTCGGGCCTGCTCATCTCGCAGGATACAGGCGGCGCCATCAAGGGCGCTGTACGCGGTGACCTCTATTTCGGCACCGGCCCTGATGCTGGTTCACGCGCTGGCACGATGAACGCGCCCGGGCGTCTCTGGGTCCTGTTGCCCCGCGCTGTTGCCGACCGACTTCTCCGCAGTATGCAGGTGTCTGAAGCGCCGGGTCTTGGCGATCCGCCCGCAGCGCCCTAGACGGGGCTTATGTCGAAGCGCCCCCTGACACCTGATGAAGCGAAGGCGTGGTCGCGCGTTGCAAAATCCATCAAGCCGATCGGGCCTGCGCCGGAAGACTTCGGCGCGCTGATTTCGGCCCTCGAAGCAGGCGAGCCGGATCAGAAAGCACCCGCGAACGGTCCGAAAATACCCACGATGCGTCCCGGAGCACCTCGTGAAGTCTCCACGAACGGTCCGGAAATACCGCCAGGTGGTCCAGCAAATCGCGGCAAGGAAAAGCGCGTGAAGCGGGGCAAACTCGTCGTTTCAGCCACTTTCGACCTGCACGGGCATACGCAGGCAACGGCTGCGCGCGCCTTGCCGGGCTTCCTGGCAAACGCCCAGGCCGATGGGTCCCGTTGTGTATTGGTTATTACAGGAAAGGGCCGTCTTGGCGAAGGCGTGCTGAAGCGCAACTTCCTTGCCTGGCTCGACACGGATCATGCGCGTACGCTCGTGTCAGGATACGCCGAAGCGCACCAGCGCCATGGCGGCGCCGGTGCGTTCTATGTATTTCTTCGTAAACTGCAGTCGTGACTGCAGATAAGCCTAGCTGAAGTCGCGGAAGACGTCGGCCGCAGACACGTCCTTCTTGTGACGGTCATCCTCAGGCTCAGGCTCGTATGCCGCAGCATCATCCTGCGTCGGTACAAGACCCGGACCTTCAGCATTCAGGCTCTTTTCAGCCTCGATGCGGCGACGCTTGTCAGCCGATTTCGCGATCACTTCATCCAGCTCGATCTGGGTGCAAAGGCCAAGCGTAACAGGGTCAACCGGACGGATATTCTGCGAATTCCAGTGCGACTTGTCCCGCACATTGTTGATCGTCGACTTGGTCGTGCCGATCGTCTTGGAAATCTGGGCGTCCGATACTTCAGGGTGGTTGCGGATGAACCAGGCCACGGCATCAGGCTTGTCCTGACGGCGAATGACCGGTGTGTAGCGGCTGCCTTTGCGGGGCGGCTGCGGGATGTGCGCGATTTTTGACGCGGCCATTTTCAGAACGTAATCAGGGTTCTCTTCGCCGCGCGCGATTTCCTCACGCGACAGCATGCCGCCTGCGATTGGATCGACGCCGCGCATGTTCTCGGCGACGTCACCATCGGCGATCCCTTTGACTTCGAGATGGTGCAGGCCTGAGAAAGCTGCGATTTGCGAGAAGGTCAGGGTCGTATTGTCCAGCAGCCAGACGGCGGTCGCCTTGGGCATAAGTATCTCGGACATGGGATGTCTCCTTGGAGCACGTTGGGGCCTGAAATGCAGCCGCCCGACACATCGTGCCGGGCGGTCGAGGTTTCAGGCAAGCTTGGAACCTGAAAACATTATAGAACATGCAAAGCTGAATGAAAAGGCATGCGTCTCAGAGCGTCAGGATGATCTTCCCGGAATGGACGCCTTTCGCCATATAGGCTTGGGCTGCCTCAGCGTCTGTAATGGCAAAGGTCTTGTCCAGGACAGGCTTGATCCGGCCTGACACCACATGCGGCCAGAAATCCTTTTCAACGGCGTCGCGGATACGTTGTTTTTCCGGCACTGGGCGCGCACGCAGGGTGGTCGCGGCCAGCGTGAGGCGTTTCATCAGGACCGGAGCGAAGTTGACCTCGGCCGTGAAGCCATTCTGGTAGGCGATATTGACGATCCGGCCGTCGACTTTCGCCGCGCCGATATTCTTCTGCACATAGTCGCCGCCGACCATGTCGAGCGTGACATCGGCGCCGCCGGCCTCCCGCACAACAGCCTCGAAATCCTCGGTCTTGTAATTGATCGCCCGATCAGCGCCCAACTCTGCCGCGAGCGCGCACTTCTCGTCACTGCCCGCTGTGGCGAAAATCTCCCCTGCGCCCGCAACACGCGCCATCTGGATCGCCATGACGCCGATGCCGCTTGTGCCGCCATGGCAGAGAAAATCCTCGCCTGCCTTCAGCCCGACCCTGTCAAACACATTGGCCCACGCGGTGAAAAGGGCCTCCGGAAAACAGGCGGCTGTTGCCATGTCCATGCCTTCGGGGATGGGAAGGAGTGAGCCCTGGTCAACGGCTGCGAGTTCGGCATAACCGCCGCCTGCGAGCAGGCCGCACACTGCATCACCAACCTTCCAGCGCGTGACACCTTCGCCAAGCGACTGGATGTGGCCGGAAATTTCCAGCCCCATGATCTTGGATGCGCCGGGCGGTGGCGGATAGGCGCCCTTGCGCTGGATCAGGTCTGCGCGGTTAAGGCCAGCGGCCGCGACCTTCACGAGCACTTCGCCCGATTTGAGAACGGGCGCTTCAACGTCTCCAAGACGGAGCGGTGCGCCGTCCTCCACGATTACGGCTTTCATCATCTCGGTCATGGCGTCGGTCCTTCAGGAAAATGGCGGTCGGGGAGTCGCTTCTAGCCCGCCTTTCTGGTTTTATGAAAGCCCGACGCCGAAAGCAGAGAAGGAGAGGCCCCTTGTTTGAAGAAGAACCAATCCTGACAAACCGCGGCCAGACACTCGATCAGATGTCCATTGACGAGCTTTATTCCCGCATCAGCGTATTGCGCGGTCAGATAGAGGCATGCGAGGCTGAACTTAAGCGGAAAGAGGCCCAGAAATCTGCGGCCGATGCCCTGTTTGGCGAAAAGAGTTAAGTCCTCGGAAACGGGTTATGACTTAAGTATTGAGATTGCAATTTGTGTTCTGAGGTCTTGAAGATGGCGGCAAACGGGTCACCCGATAACGGCTCCGACAGCCTCAACTCGTTCACCGGCGGGAAACTTTTCGACACTGTGTTCGCGAAGGGCATGGCGCTGGTTGAGGAAACAGCTTCCTATCTCGACGGCCCGGGCCGTGATCATGCCCGCACCCTGCCGCGCGAGGCAGGACTCACCTATTCCGCGTGGAGCATGGAGCTGACAACGCGCCTGATGCAGGCTGCGAGCTGGCTGGTCATGCAAAAAGCCGTGCGCGATGGCGAAATGCGCCGCGAGGATGCGTCTGCCCGCAAGTATCGCGTCAACCGCGATGATCCGCCGCTTGATGCCGAAGCGCAGCGCGACAAGGGGCTGCCGCAGCGCTTTCTGGAGCTTGTGGCGCGTTCTGAAGCCCTGTTCGAACAGATCTGCCGTCTCGATCAGGCGCTCTATAATGCGCCTATGCCGGGTCAGGCCAAGAATGTCGTATCAGACCAGATCGCCCAGCTGCAAAAGGCGGCCGAAACGGGCGCTTTCGATCCCTTGATGGTCTGGCATCGCGCCAAGTAGCCTGTGGCGCTACGCTGCTGAGGGTGGCGGAGGCAGCAGGCCAGATGAGCGGCCGAGCCTTGCGGATTTCAGACGCAGGCGCATTGGCCTGCGATAGAGCACATTCAAATGTGTCCGGCTGACCAGGCGATGGAAGCCAAGTGACAAGGCGATCGCGACAAGCGCTGTAACCAGAGCATTGATACCTGCGCCCTCTATATTGCCTGTCGAGACCAGTCCGTACTGCATCAACGTGACGGGGATGGCGCACGTGAGATAGATGATGAGGCAGTGGCGCCCGGCGTATCCAATCATGGACAGCCATTTCACACGCGAAAGCATCAGGCCAAATCCGATTATCGCGCCGACCCCCGCGAAACCAAGCGCCAGGCTTATCAGCGGCAGTCCCGCAACATGCAGGCCGACAAACGCGGCATTGGCAATCATCCAGCCAAGCAAGACGCGCCATGTTTGCGCGGCGTGCCCTGCCACCCGTTCCGCCATCTCAAAGACAATTGGCGCGCCCATGAATCCCGACAGGAAGAAGACATACCAGCGGCAGAATTCGTTGAGCACGATTGATCCCGTCTCAACCCAGCCGGTGGCAAAGGCGATCTGCAGGATTGCTGCGACGGTAATGACTTTGCGTGCGGGAACACGTCTGAACAGCCAGGTTACGGCGTGAAAGACGGTCAGCATATAGACGAGCAGGAGACTGTCGCGCGGTTCAATAAGCGCAGCGACGAGTTCGGCAAGGAACATCCGCGGGGCGCTAAACAGAAGCGCGCTGTTCAGGATCACATCCTGCAACACGAGCCAGACAACGTAAAAATAGACGAAATGGAGGATCTTGCGATCCATGTAGTGCTTTGGCGGACCAAAAACTGTTCTGTTGAGAAAGAGCGCAGAGAGAAAGAAAAACGCCGGCATCAGGAAGGGGTGAGCCCAGTTGACGACAGTGTTCATCCAGCCGCCCTGCGATCCCAGCGCGCCATAACCCTGCGTTGTGAACAGGGCGACCACGAGAATGATACACACACCTTTTGCGGTATCGACCCAATTTAAACGTCCCACTGGCATTTCCTGCGGTCTCCGTAGACTTTCGAAGATCCGTGCAAGAATCATGCAGTTTGACGGTGAGGGTCGCTCAGAAGGTTGCGTAAACTCTCAGGAAGTTACCCGCCTGTTCGGCGCAAAAGCCTTCGCGGACAGGCGCCCTCATGATCATCAGGCGATGCCAGAGCGGTCCCAGCAGCAGTTCCAGCACTTCATCAAGGTCGAAATCGCGTCGGATAACCTTCTTGCCAGCGAGTTCCGCGAGCAGCATGCGCAGGGGTTGGCGGATGTCCCGACCAATCCATGCGCGCCAGACTTCCCCGGCTTCCTTGTCGTCGACTGCCGCCAGAAGGGCCACGCGCAAAACGGCATGTCCCTGCCCGGTCCGCGCCGTGGCCTCCAGCGGCACGATCAGGGCCGTCAAACGTTCCTGTGGGTCGCGGCCACCGTCAGGACTGTCCGGAATCAGCGCGAGCGCGGCGTCCACACACATGGCGCCGATCGAAGGCCACCAACGGTAGATCGTCTGTTTCGACGCGCTTGCCCGTTTGGCAACGCTATCAACGCTAAAGCCGCGCCAGCCCGTTTCGGCCATTTCAACGCGCGTGGCTTCAAGGATCGCGGCTTTCGATTCTTCGCTGCGCGTCGGGCCCTTGCGGGAGGTCTTGGAGCCGTCGGTCGTAGTCGCCATTGAAGTCTCCTGGAAAGGCGAGGAATGGTCATGGGTCCCATGATGCCTATTTTGTTATTATAGACATATCGCTAACAATTTGTCCCAATTCAGCTTGCTGATTGCTCAATATCGATTAGGCAAGCCGCGCAGACACAGGAATATGTCAGATGAGATCGATTGATGACCTGATTTCAGGCTACCGGCGGTTTCGCACCGGGGCCTATGCCGAGCAGGCAAGCCTTTATCGCGAACTTGGCCAAGGGCAGGACCCGAACATCATGCTGATCGCGTGCGCTGACAGCCGCGCCGAGCCATCGGACATCTTCGATGCCGCGCCGGGCCAACTGTTTGTCGTGCGCAACGTGGCCAATCTCGTGCCGCCCTACGAGCCCGATGGCGGCCTGCATGGTGTCAGTGCTGCACTCGAATATGCCGTCAACGTGCTGAAGGTTGGCAATATCGTGGTCATGGGGCACGGCGGTTGCGGGGGCATTGCAGCTTCCCTCGGCGGCGGTGGCAATCCGGAGATTGGCGAATTCGTGACGCCGTGGGTCAGCCTCCTGGAATCGGCAAGGGAGCGTGTGGCGCAGAGCGGGTCCGTCAATCCTCAATTCGCCCTCGAGCTGGAAGGCATCGAAGTGTCACTGACGAATCTGATGAGCTTTCCGTTCGTTGCGCGCCGCGTCGAAGCCGGGGACCTTTCGCTGCATGGTGCGTGGTTTGCCATCGTTCATGGCGAGCTTCACTGGCGGAATGCGAAAACAGGCCATTTCGAAGTGATTTCCGCTATTTAGCCGTCGTCAGGAAGGCGGCGAAGCCGGCTGAAACAAGCATCGCAGCTGCAGCGGCGCGGTTGAACCAGAGCGCAAAGGCCGGATTCTGGAAGCGATGATTCATGGCATCAGCTGCCCAGGCATAGACTGTCAGGCCTAGCATTTCCGTTGCCGTTACAGTGGCCATGATGATGCCAGCCTGCATGACGACAGGATGATCGGCGTCGAAATAGCTGGGCAGCAACAAGCCGAAAAATACAAGTGCATTCGGGTTCAGCAATTGCAGGCCAATGCCGCGTCCAAACAGGCTGGCCTTGGGGGGCGCTTGCGCGGCGCTGGCACGTGGCTGTGACGGATCGCCCGTAGCCATTGTCCAGGCAAGCCACCCAATAAAAACCAGTCCGGCCAGTTTCAGGGCAAGCAGCAAAGTCGGCGCACTCGCCGCGAAAGTCGCGAGGCCTGTCGCCGCCAGAGTGATCCAGACGAGATTGGCGGTCGATACGCCGACAGCTGGAACAAGCGCAGTCACTGCGCCGTAACGCAGGGACGTGCTCATCACCATCATAACGGCGGGACCAGGCGTAAGGCCGCCAGCAAAAAACAACGCGAGCAGCGCAAGCCAGACGGTTAAGTCCATGAAAGCGACCGCCGTGTGAGTTTAGCCTTTTTTGCCGCGCTCGACAGCAAGTGAGATCAACTCACGCGCTTTCTCGATGCCATACCAGCCCTCGATACGCGTCCACTTGCCTTTTTCGAGATCCTTGTAGTGCTCGAAGAAGTGCGCGGTCTTGTCGATCAGGGTCTGCGGCAGGTCGTGATAAGTTGCGATCTTGTCGTAGTAAGACGTCAGCTTGTTGTGAGGCACGGCGAGGATCTTCTCGTCGGGGCCCTTGTCATCCGTCATCATCAGGACGCCGACAGGACGCGCACGCACCACACTGCCCGGAACGAGCGGACGATTGCCAACGACCATCACGTCAATCGGATCGCCATCGAGGCTCAGCGTGTGGGGCACGAAGCCGTAATTACAGGGATAGCGCATCTCGGTGTAGAGATAGCGGTCGACGAACATGGCGCCGGAGGCCTTGTCGATCTCATACTTGATCGGGTCGCCGCCCAGCGGCACTTCGATCAGCACGTTCAGGTCATCAGGTGGGTTCTGGCCGGTTGAGATCTTGGAAAGGTCCATGGGACGAAGCTCGCTTGTCTGATCAGGGAGGAATTGAATTTGCTGGCGAGCCGGATGGCCTGTCACAGCGCTCAGGTCAAGAGTTCGCGGTGTCCCAGAGGGTTAACCGAGGATTCAGACTGCGGGACAGGCGGGAGGTTTAGTCCCGCTTGATTGCATAGTTGAAGCTGATGGAAAGCCGCGGAATGTCGCTCCGGTTTGGCATCACTTCATGGCGCAGCCAGCTTTCCCAGAACATGGCGTGCCCTTGGGTGGGGGTGACATAGACGAAGCGACGAGCGGCTTCAGGTGCGTCGTCTTCGGGCTGCGGGGCAGCCATCATGAAGGCGAGGCGGGGATCCTCGAACTTGAGCTGGCCTGCGCCCTCCGGTATGCTGACATAATAGGTTCCGGAGATGACGCTTCCGGGGTGGATATGGCCCGAATGGCTGCCGCTCTCGCCAAGGATATTGACCCATAGCCCGTTCAGCTCGAGCGTCTGATCCTGCATGTCCCAATGAAGATCGCGTGCGTAAGCCTCTACCTCTGTATCGAGGAAACCCTTCAGTTCGGCGATCTCGGGGAAGCGCTCCGGCAGGTCATCGAGCGAGGCATAGGACGTGTAGCCGTCATAGCCCTCGCTATCGCACCAGTCATTGCCGGCTTCATCCTCGTCTTCGAGCAGCCAGCACACTTTTTCGAGCGAGGCCCGCAAGGGGTCATCGCCGACTTCCGCATGGCGGATGAGGGTCGGGAAAAGTGTCTGGAGTGTCATTTGGGGCGTAACTCGGGTGCTTCCGTGGTGCTTCACGGGGACAGTCTGTAAATAGAAGGGTCTCCCCGGACCGTTCCCGGTCCGGGGAGGAGACAGGCCTATTCAGGCTTGACGAATTTGAGCGTCATCCGGTCGCTCTCGCCGATATCGGCATAGAGGGCGGCATCGAAGCCTTCCGGCGTATTTCCATCCGAGTCAGCAGTCGTGCTGACCGGTGGCAGGGTCCAGACGCCAAAAGGATGCTCGGTCGTGTCAGCCGGGTTGGCGTTGATCTCGCTGGCGCCGACGAATTCAAAACCAGCGGCAATCGCGCGCGCCTTGACGAAGTCTTCGTGCACATAACCTGTCGAGCCGGTTGGGTCCTGCGTCGCCGTCGATGGCAGGCGGTGCTCGACCACGCCTAGTACGCCACCTGGTTTCAGGGCGGCAAAGGCATCGGTGAAGAATTTTTCGGTATAGCCGCCCGACATCCAGTTATGGACGTTCCGGAAGGTGAGGACCGCATCGGCTGTACCGGCTTCGGTCAGCGGGCCGCTGACGCCTGAAAAGGCGCTATATTCAATCGTGCCATATTTAGGGTCGGCATAATTGGCCTTGAACTCGGCGAGGCGGTCGAGCGTGCGTTGTTTGCGCTCTTCATCTGGAGCGGCTGCAGGGTCGAAGCCTGCTGCCACCAGCGTGCCGCCACCGGCAGCGAGGTAAGGCGCAAGAATGTTGGTGTACCAGCCACCGCCAGGCCAGATTTCCACGACGGTATCATCAGGTTCGACCGCGAAGAATTCCAGCGTTTCGGCCGGGTGGCGCCACATGTCCCGGGCCTTCTCGGCATCCGAACGGCCCGGATCATTTACCGCGACCTCAAGCGGGTTGAGGACAACCACTTCGGGGACTTCAGCGGCGGGCGTTTCGACCGGCGCCGGCGTCTCTGATGGCCCACAGGCCGCGAGCATGCCGAAAGCAGCACCCGCCAACAGGAAATTCTTCATTGCGTTCTCCTTGATCCACATCTTGAACACCCCCTTACGCTACCCAAATACTAATTGTCACGGTGCTGCAATGCGGGCCGAGACCGGGAGATATGCCAGCGCCGATGACGGGCTGGGTGTTCATATGGCCCGAGACGAACCGAGGACCTGCCTGCTTCAGGTCTCTCACAGTTGCTTCAAACGAGAGGACTGTTCCCATGAGCAATATTGATTTGACCCCCTTGTACCGGACGATGGTTGGCTTTGACCGTATGGCCAACATGATCGACACCGCGTCGCGTCTCGACGGTACACAGGGCTATCCCCCCTATAATATTGAGCGATCAGGCGAAAATGCTTTCGCAATAGAGATTGCTGTTGCCGGATTTACGGAAGCCGATCTGGATATCGAAACCAAGGAAGGTCAGCTCACTGTCGCTGGCAAGAAAGGTGAGAACGAGGATGGCGATGGACGACAGTTCCTCCATCGCGGCATTGCCCAGCGCAGTTTCATCCGCCGTTTCCAGCTCGCTGATCACGTTATCGTGACCGGCGCCGCGCTCGATCATGGCGTGCTTCGCATCGATCTGGTGCGCGAGCTGCCGGAGGAAAAGAAGCCACGCAAGATCTCTATCGGTACGGACGAGACGAGATCTGAGCCAAAGCTGATCAGCAAGAAGACGGCTGGCGGCGCTGCCTAAGGCCTGTACGCATGGAATTGAGAGCGGCGCGTCCCAAGGGGCGCGCCGTTTTTTTATGCCTTGGCCAGGTGTCGACGCGCACCCGTCCGTTCAAGGAATTCCGTGAGGGCCTCATCCTCGCTGGTGGCGGATATGGCCGCCCGCAGGGATCTGAAGGCGCGGGCCGCATATCGCTGCGTGTCTTGCTCAAATGCACCATCAGGCAGTGTCACAGAAAAGCGCGTACGTTTGCGTGCGGCGCTGGCCGCGTTGGCGCTTGCCCATGGCAGATAGGTTACACTCACTTCGCCTTCAAAGAGTGGCGCCAGCGTCTGTTCCAATGCGCTGAGTTCTTCGAATGGGCCACCAGCCTGTGGCGCTTCCATATGCGTGCACCATGCGGTCACGAACGGGGCGCGATCGCGCAACCAGTCACCGGGCGTGGGGTCAAGCAACATCTGCTGGAACTGCGCAGCGATGGCAAAGTCCGCCACGGATGGACGCCCGCCGAAAAGGCAGAGGTGTTCTTTGAGATGGGTATTCAGCCGCAGGGCGAAGCGGCGCCAGGACGTGTCGAGCGTTTCGCTATTGTCTGTCTCTGCACCGACAAGCGGCAGGCGCGCCGCCATGCGTTCGGCAATCTGTTTCTGCGGCGCCTTGCGGGCACGTGGCGGCTTGCCGTCATAGAGCTGGTTGAGTACGCGCAAGGCGGCGACTTCGCGGTCGGGCGCTTGTCCCCAGCGTTGCTGGAACATGCATTTGTTCAGCCATTCGTCAGCGAAATCTTCGAGGATCAGCGCGAGCATCGCACAGGCCGGATCATCAGGAACAGACGAGGGCTCGGGATGGTCAGCCTCGATCGCCGCCAGCATTGCCGTGGAGTCCTGATTGACCGGGCGTGTGGGAGAAACGAGCAGCGGAACAGTCGCAACCGCCTGCGCATTGGCCCGGAATTCCGCTTCATTGCTGCGTGATCGGGCGATCCAGTCGAAGGGCAATTCTTTGTAACGGAGGAAGGCTTTCACCTTGAGTGAGTACGGAGACGTGTCTGCGCCAAACAGACGATAATTGGTCATAACGCTACCCTTCCGGTCTGGCCCCTCTCTATGCACTTCACCCCGAACTGCCAAGCAGCGTTTGCCGCCTGCGCCGATAATGGCTATGCGCTGCATCAAATGCTGGGGTGGCAGGATACAAAGGACAGATGAAATGCGTGTAATGCATGTCATGGCAGGCGCGGCAGAAGGCGGCGCAGAAAACATCATGCTGGAATCGGTGCTCGCGCTTGCCGAGACGGACCTTGAACAGCACGTCGTGACGCGGCCTGACAATGCGTTCCGGATCCAGAAATTTCGCGAGGCCGGCATCGGTGTGGACGTGGCCGCTTTCAACAATAGCTGGCCGTTCCCGACACAGCGCGTGATCGCGGAATCCCTCAAGCAGTTCCAGCCGGACGTCATCGAATACTGGATGGGCCGCGCCGGACAATTTGCGCCCAAACAATTCCGCCCACGGTCAATCGGGTGGTATGGCGGATACTACAAGCTGGCGCGTTTCAAGAATTGCGAATGGCATGTCGGCCTTACCATCGACCTCTTGCGCCATATCCGCGAACAGGGCGTCAGCGACGAGCGCTCTGCCATCGTCCACACTTATGCAGACTTCACCGGCGCAGACCCTGCGAGCCGCAAGGCGCTGAATACGCCCGAAGATGCTCCGGTCGCGCTGGCGCTGGCGCGCCTGCACGAAAAGAAGGGCCTCGACACCTTGCTTGATGCGACGGCGAAGATTGATGGCCTGTATGTCTGGATCGCTGGCGAAGGCCCGCTTGAGCAGGAACTGAAAGCGCATTGCACGCGGCTCGGCCTCGACGACCGCGTACGCTTCCTTGGCTGGCGAAATGATCGCGGTGAGTTGCTGGCGGCCTGTGATGTCGTTGCATTCCCGTCGCGCTATGAACCTTTCGGCACCGTGACGGTGGATGCCTGGGCGGGCTCACGCCCGCTGGTCGCCGCTGATGCGGTTGGCCCGGCCGCCTATGTGAAGGACGGCGTCAACGGCCTGCTCATTCCGAAGAATGACGTCGATGCCCTTGCCGATGCCTTGCGCAAGGTTGTGACGGACAAGGATCTAGCAGCGAAACTGGTTGCGGGCGGGCGCGCGTCTTACGAAGCGCAGTTCACCAAGGCCGTCTTCCAGCGTGACTCACTGGCCTTGTATGAAAAGATCGCTGCGCATGCGGGGCCGTTCGGCGGCTAGCCCTTGGTGGAATGGACGGTCCGGAAGAAGCCGCGGTAGAGGCGGGCTGCGACCCGTCCGCCGATGCCGGTCTCAACACGGATGCCAGCCTCGCGCAGGGCGGCAATGCCGCCTTCGGCCAGCGGGTGCGGATCGGTAATGGCGCAGACGACACGGGCGATGCCCGCTTCTTTCAGTTTGGTGGAACAGGACGGGCTGCCGGCCGAGCGCTCGCGGCAGGGCTCAAGCGTGACATAGGCCGTGCCGCCCAGGGCAAGTGCGCCTGCCTCGTCGAGCGCGATTTCTTCTGCATGAGGGCGCCCGCCCAGACCCGTGACGCCATCACCGGCCAGATGGCCATCCACATCCAGAATGACGCAGCCAACCGAGGGATTCGGCCCTGTCAGGCCTTGGTTAAGCCGGGCGAGGCAAAGTGCCCGGCCCATCATGCGCCGGTCGAGACGTCGGCTCATGGAAGTTCAGGCAGTGGCGTTGCGCGAGCAGGATCCAAATATCGAACTGAGATGGGCTTAAGGTTGGGGTCAAGATCGATCAGAAGAGGGTTGCCAGTCGGAATCTCGATCCCGGTAATGGACTCATCTGGCACATTGAACAGGTGTTTCACAAGGGCGCGCAGCGAATTGCCATGTGCGGCAATCACGGTGTCTGTTCCGGCGCTCAGGACAGGGGCGATTTCATTGGACCAATAGGGCAACACACGCTCGAGTGTTGTCTTCAGGCTTTCCGTGGCCGGGACATCGATGCCCTTGTAACGTGGGTCGCGGGCTGGATCGTACTGGCTGCCTGCATCGATGGGCGGCGGCGGGACGTCATAGGAGCGGCGCCATACGTGAACCTGTTCGTCACCATGCTTGGCGGCGGTCTCGGCCTTATCGAGACCGGTCAGTCCACCATAGTGGCGCTCGTTGAGCTGCCAGTTCTTTTCGACCGGTACCCAGACGCGGCCCATTTCCGTCAGCGCCATCCAGAGCGTGCGAATGGCACGGGTCTGGACGCTTGTGAACGCGGCGCGGAAATCGGCATCGACTTCCTTGAGAAGCTTGCCGGAATGGCGGGCCTCGGCCTCGCCCTTTTCGGTGAGGTCGGCATCCCACCAGCCGGTGAAGCGGTTTTCAAGGTTCCAGGCGGACTGGCCATGGCGGACAAGGGCGAGTTTGGTCATTGATCAGATTTCCTCAAAACGGCGTCACTTCAAGCATATGGCGCCCTTCTCGGGGTAAATCACCAAAGGTTCAAGCTTTCATGACCCGGATCAGCTCGGCAAAAGACAGAACGACGTGATAGCCGGTCGAGGCGGGCATGAAAGTCGAGACGATGTCACCCTCCGCGCCGTAGTGATTGATCCAGCCACCATCGGGTGTCAGGAATTCGTCCATGATGACATCAAAACTGGTGCACGCCGCGGCCGCGTAGCGCTCGTCTCCGGTTGCCTCGAGCATGGCTAGGTGGGCTTTCAGGGCCTCGGACTGGGGCCAGGTGCGGCGTGAGGCGTCAAAAGGCTGGCCGTCGCGGGTCACCTCAACACAGGCCCTGCCCGCCTCATCGAGTGTGGCGCAGGCAAAATCATAGAGCGCCTCTGCAGCCGGGTGAACCATTGTTTCAGCTGCAGTCGCGTAGGCATGCAGTAGCCAGACCCATTCGAACTGGTGGCCAGGCTCGATAATCTCGGCATCTCGGCCTGCAGGTATGGACCAGTCTGCCGCAAAGCGTTCCCCGAGCAAGCCACCGGGACCGGCCGTAAAGAAGGTTTCGAACAATGAAATGATTTCGGCGGCACGGGCGATATGCCGGCCATCCGGATCAACCTTGTGGAGCGAGAGACAGGCCTCCAGCAGGTGCATGTGCGGGTTTTGCTCGCGTATTCCGGGCGGCGGCAGGGTCTCGGCATAGCCGCCGTTCAAGCGGTCACGCATCTGCCGGTCGACGGCATCCAGCAGGGCGCCTGCGCTGGCCCGGGTTTCGCCATTACCGCCAAGCACGGCAGAGGATTCCGCAATGGCGAATAGCGTGAAAGCAATGTCATAGAGGTCGGGCGTATCATCCAGCAATCCGCTGCCATCCGGGCGCAGCGTGCGGCCGACCAGGCCGTCATCGCGCCGTGCGAGGCCTGTCAGGATTCCAAGCCCGCGCTCGACTCGGTCGCGTGAGGTGTCCGGCTTCCAACCGAGTCTCAGGGCCTCTGCAAAGACATAGGTCTGGCGGGCCTGAACACGAACGCGGTTTGGAAGCGAATCGGTAATCGTGTGGTCTAACTCAAGTGCTTCCCGGAAAAGGCCGGAACTGCTGGTGCCACGCTCTGCCCAGAGCGGAAAACAGGCATCCGTGAGCCATGTGCGGGCTTCCTTGGCCCGACGCTTCAAGGCTGACCTGGACATTAGGGAGGGTCCTCGAAATGCATGTTAAGCCGAGCATACGGCTCGCCAAACCGATCGTGCTCCTGCTATCAGCAGATGCATTGATTGGCCAGCGCCGTTGCGCGCTTTGCCGGTAGCAAAGGACACGCCGCATGCGAGACAGGTTTTTCTTCCCGGCTGCGTTGGTTGTGGTGGGCCTGATGGTCTTTTTCGCCATCCGGCCGGCCATCGGTGCGCTTCCGACCGGCACGCTGACGGGTGATGGCTCCAACTATGACAAGATCGTCGTTGAAGGTGATTATCTCCACAAGATTTATGCGGGCGGTAACGCAAAAACGGAACTGGCCACTGAGCCTGATGGCAAGCGGGTGCTGCTGATTGAGGCGGACGCAGGCGCATTGCGGGATGAGCCTGAGCTTGGCCCGCACTTTCGCCTGGCCGCCGATCTTGAAATCCAGTTCGCAGGGCAGACAATACGCACGACGGTGCGGGCGCGTCCTGTCCGGGACCAGGGCGCCATGCAGATCGCACTCAATTACTCTGCAGGCCGCGTGGGCGAATCGGGCTGGAAAATTTTCGATCTCAAACCCGAATTCGAGGATTTCAGTTTCGATTATGACGTGCCCCTCATCGAGGGAGATCAGGGGGTCGACTATTTCGGCATCAGGCCTGTTGTGCCAGACAAAAGCCGCGCGCTGCTTGTCGAGAGAGTTACGTTCGAGCGGCTGGGATCCTGGAAAACTGGCGATCCGTCCTAAAGTTCAGGCCGCTCTCCCGTGACCCCAAGGGCTTGTTCGAGCGCGCGGCCGAAGGCGAGCATAGGTCCCTCCCGGAAGAGCGGCGCCCAGAGTGAGATGGCAACCGGTGTCCGGGCTTCAGACGCATCGGGATTGGTTTCTGAATCAAACAGCGTCCGGGGCTTCGTCGTGTCGAAACCGCAACGCATCGCCAGACACGGGTGACCTGTATAATTGGTCGGCGTGAGCATGCCGCTCGAAAAACTGGGGCCGATCACGACATCCACATCGGCGAACGCCGCATGCATGGCCTGCATCCAGAGACGACGCAGGCGATCCACCTGGATAAGATCCACGGCGCTGATGAAACGGGCGCCGCGGAAGGAATTCGGCCAGGCCTCCGGATCCTGCCAGGTCAGCTCGTCATCACGCCCGGACAAGGTCAGGTCTTCGAAGGCGGCAGCGGCTTCGGCAGTCAGTTGCAGGGAGAGAGGATCGGCTGGGAGGTCTGGCACGGTGAAAGGCACAAGCCGGGCACCGAGGGCCTTTGCGGTTTCGATGGCGTGGCGTTCGGTATCGGTGGCAGCTTCCATCCAGGCCGGATCGATGCCGAGGCGAAGGTCCGTTATCGACGTGCGAAAGTCATAATTAAAACCCGCCGCGATTGAGCCTGCATCGGCGGGGTCAAATCCATTGATAGCTTCGAGCACGAGGGCGCAGTCCTCGACCGACCGGGCAATCGGACCGCATTTGTCGAGTGACCAGCAAAGCGCCATGCCCCCTGCCCGGCTGACCCGGCCGAATGTTGGCCTGAGCGCGGTGATACCGCAACGCATGGCGGGTGACACAAGTGAGCCGAGCGTCTCGGTGCCGATCGAAAAGGCGCAAAGTCCGGCGGCTGTCGCACTGGCCGACCCGGCACTGGAGCCGGATGACCCTTCGCGAATATCGAACGGATTGCGGGTGACGCCGCCGAACCAGACATCGCCATAGGCCAGTGCGCCACAAGTGGTCTTGCCAAGCAGGATGGCGCCGGCGTCCGCCAGCTTTCGGACGATGGCACTGTCACCTTCTGAGGCGCGCGTCCTGTAGGGCGCCGCGCCCCAGGTCGTGGGCGCGCCTTCCGCATCGAACAGGTCCTTCAGGCCGTAGGGAATGCCATGCAGTGGCCCGCGCACCTTGCCGGCAGCGCGTTCGGCGTCCATCGCATCCGCTTCGCGCCGGGCCCGCTCGGCCATGACAGTGACAAAGCATTCGAGTTTGGGACCAAAAGTCTCAATCCGCTTGAGGTAAAGATCGGTCAGTTCCCGGCTCGAGATCGCGCCAGCTGAAAGCCATGTGCGCAGCTGCGTCAGCGAGGCAAAGGCCACGTCGTCCTCGCCCGGCATGGCGGCACTGACGTATGGCATGACACTGACGCTGGACGTGGTCGAAAGGCCGTAGTCGACGCCAGGCAGACGCGGATCGAAGACGGTGGCCGGGGCGAGGCTGTTCGGTTTATCGACTTCGCGCAATTGCTTGAGTGCGTCGAGGCGGGCTTCGAGGTCGGCGACCATCTGGGCCCGTTCGGCATCCGTGTATGTAATGCCGGTGAGGGTCTCGGCGTCGCGAATCGTGGTCGCGCTGATGCCCTCGGGCAAAGCGGCTGGCTCCGGTGTCCGCGAGCAGGCTGCGGCGGCAAGCCCCGCGAGGCCAGCGCCTGCGCCAAGCAGCAGGTTGCGCCGCGACGTGGCGTTCGGGCTGAATGTCTGGCCCATCGGTTTCCCCCTGTTTGCGTTCGCTAGTCCGCCGCATTATGTCGTGCATTCCGGGCTTGGGACGAGTCAAAACTTAAAAGCGGGTCATTGACCCCGTGCAAGGAGCCATGATGCGCCGCATTATTCCCCTGCTCACCACGATTTTGTGCGTTGCCTGCACACAGACACCTGAAATGGAGACTGATTTGTCAGACGCCCCCACCAATCACACGCAAGTCGCAGAGACGGACCCGTACCTCTGGCTGGAAGAGGTCGAAGGCGACAAGGCTTTGTCATGGGTCCGTGCACAGAATGAGCGCAGCCTCGCCACGCTGCAGGCCGACTCGCGTTACGCTGGCTATGAGGCTGCGGCGCTGGACGTGCTGACATCGGACGAGCGCATCCCGTATGGCACCGTGCGCGACGGGATGGTCTATAATTTCTGGCAGGACGATGTGAATGTGCGCGGCCTGTGGCGCCGTACGACGCTCGAGAGCTATGCGACTGATGCACCGGACTGGGAGACCGTGGTCGATTTCGACCAGCTCGCGGCGGATGAGGGCAAAAACTGGGTCTATACGGGCGCCAACTGCCTGCGCGAAAAGGGCAGACCGGTTCGCCATTGCCTTGTGTCGCTGTCGGATGGCGGCAAGGATGCCGTGATCAATCGCGAGTTCGATCTTGAGACGAAGACCTTCGTGGATGGTGGCTTCGTCACGCCAGAGGCCAAGCAGGGCATTTCGTGGGTTGATGCGGACACGCTGCTGATCGCTTCGGACTGGGGCGAAGGCACTGTCACGGCGTCCGGCTATCCGTTCATCGTGAAGCGCTGGAAGCGGGGCACGCCGCTTTCTGAGGCACAGGAAGTCATCCGCGGAACGCGGGATCATGTCGGCGTGTGGCCATCGGTGATGGAGCTGGAAGACGGGCGCGTTATTCAGGGCGCGGTGAAATCGGAGACCTTCTTCACCCATTCCTTCTGGTGGCTTCCCGAGGGCGAGGTGGAACCGGTGCGCTGGCCCATCCCGCTGAAATCCTCGCCGGAAGGCATCTATAAGGGCCATTTCCTCCTTTCGCTGGAAGAGGATTGGGAGCCGGAGGGGCAGGACGCAACCTTCAAGACAGGTGACCTCGTGGCCTTTAATGTCGAAGCGTTCCTCGAGACGCGCGGATTGCCGGACGTAAGCCTCGTGTTCCGGCCGAATGCGGCGCAGGCAGTAAACGGTGTCGCTGTGGCCAAGGGCGCCGCGCTGCTGTCGATCAATGACAATGTGGCGAGCCGTGTGCTGCGGCTTGAGCCCGGCGCGAATGGCTGGACAACCAATGCGCTGGAGCTTCCGGGCACGGGCCAGGCCGGCATCGTGTTCGCCGATGAGCACGAAGAGACAGTGTTCCTGACCTATCAGGACTTCCTGACGCCGGATTCGTTGCTCGGTTATGACATTGCCAGCGGCGCGGTCACGACCGTGAAGAGCTTGCCGGGCAAGTTCGATGCGTCGGGGCTCGAAGTGGAGCAGTTCTTCGCTGTGTCGAAGGATGGGACGAAGGTGCCCTATTTCATCGTGCACAAATCCGGCATGAAGCGCGATGGCAGCACGCCGACGCTGCTCTATGGCTATGGCGGGTTCCAGGTGTCGATGAATCCTGGCTATAGCCCGGTCACGGGCCGGCTCTGGCTGGAGCAGGGCGGCGCTTATGTGTTGGCAAACATCAGGGGCGGCGGCGAGTTTGGCCCGGCTTGGCACCAGGCGGGGCTCAAGCTGAACCGCCAGCGCGTCTATGATGATTTCATCGCGGTGGGTGAGGACCTGATTTCCCGCAAGGTGACCAGCCCGGACCATCTCGGGATCATGGGCGGGTCGAATGGCGGCTTGCTGATGGGCGTGATGCTGAACCAGCGGCCGGACCTGTGGAACGCGGTCGTGGTGCAGGTGCCGCTGCTCGACATGATGCGCTATCACCTCCTGCTGGCGGGCGCGTCATGGGTGGATGAATACGGATCGCCGGACGTGCCCGAAGAACGGTCATTCCTAGAGACGATTTCGCCGTATCAGAATTTCGATGCCTCCAAGGCTTATCCTGAGCCCTTCTTTGTCACCTCGACCAAGGATGACCGGGTGCACCCCGGCCACGCACGCAAGATGGCCAAATTGTTCGAGGAGGCCGGACTGCCCTTCCTCTACTACGAAAATATCGACGGGGGCCATTCGGCTGCGGCGAACCAGACAGAACGGGCCAAGCGTACCGCTTTGGAATTTACCTACCTGTCAGAGCGGCTGTTCGACGGGAAGTAAGTATCAATTCGGAACTCTTGAGTAGTCCGAGTTCCGAATTGGAACGAACTTGCATTCTTTTGTAGGGGGTCTTGTCAGTTTCGTAATCCGTGACACCCTTAGCGTATGCGGCTCGACGAGAAGGATCTCCATAACGACGTCGTCCGGCTCGACCTGCTGGAGGAGCGTGATCGCGCGCGGCTTGAAAGATCGGGAGCGGTACAGTCCATGTGGGACTGGTTACCCGTCATGCCGACAGGTACGAACTTCCACGCCTATTTCGACTTCATGTTGGCCATGAAGCAGCAGGGAAATATTATCCCCTTTTCGATCACGCGACAGTCTGACGGCGCCTTTGCCGGTGTCATTGCCTATCTGGATGTATCGCGCACCCACCGCCGTGTCGGCATTGGCTATGTCTGGCACCCACCGGAAATGCGGGGCACGGTCGTGCCTGTTGCTACCCAGATGGCGATGATTGGCCGGGCCTTCGGTGCGCGCATCAGGCGGGTCGAATTCCCGATTGCGGCGAGCAATGAACGGGCCATCAAGGCGCTTGAGCGGCTTGGCGCGCGCAGGGAGGGTGTTTTGCGCCGCTATATGCGCCTTTCCGATGGTTCCTGGGCCGATCTGGCCATCCTTTCATTGGTTGATGCCGAGATACGTGCGGCGATCGACCTCCTGAAGGACCGGGTCGCAGAGATGCAGCTGGCTTGACCTGACGGGCCCCCCATGCTTTAGGCGCCACTACATTCGCGCAAAATTCAGAAGCGCGCTTTGACTGATCCATGAGGTCAGCGAGGCCCCCCGCCCGGCGAAGGTTCGCTCAGCGGGGCTTCATGCTTTGTGCGACGGGTTTGAGCGCCTATGTCTGTCCCCACAGATAAATGGCAAAGGAGTGGCACATGTTCGACGCATTGAGCGATCGTCTTGGCGGAATTTTCGACGGCCTGACCGGCCGCGGCGCGCTGTCCGAAAAGGACGTGAATGCCGCCCTGCGCGAGATCCGTGTGGCCCTGCTCGAAGCCGACGTTGCGCTGCCCGTGGTCAAGGATTTCATCGACAGCGTGCGCACCCGCGCCGTTGGCGAGGAAGTTGTCCGCTCGGTGAAGCCCGGCCAGCAAGTGGTCAAGATCGTCTATGACGGCCTGGTCGAGATGCTCGGCGGGACGGATTCTGAAACCGGCCTGCGCGTCGACAACCCGCCCGCAACAATCATGATGGCCGGCCTGCAGGGCTCAGGTAAAACCACGACGACGGCGAAGATCGCGAAACGCCTTTCGGAGAAACAGCGCAAACGCGTGCTCATAGCCTCGCTCGACGTACGCCGTCCCGCAGCCATGCAGCAATTGGCGATCCTTGCCGACCAGTGCGGCGAGAATGTTTCCTCCCTGCCAATCATCGAAGGCCAGCTGCCGGCCGATATCGCCCGGCGCGCCGTGCAGGCCGCGAAGATCGGCGGCTATGATGTCCTGATCCTCGATACGGCCGGCCGCACCACGATCGACGAGCAGATGATGAGCGAAGCGGCCGAGATTGCCGCCATCGCCAACCCATCCGAGACGCTGCTGGTTGCTGATGCCCTGACAGGGCAGGATGCTGTCGAGACGGCCAGGCGTTTCCATGCGCGCCTCCCGCTGACCGGCCTTGTCCTGACGCGTATGGACGGCGACGGACGCGGCGGTGCAGCGCTGTCGATGCGGGCTGTCACGGGTCTGCCGATCAAGTTCCTCGGCGTCGGTGAAAAGCTTGAGGGTCTCGATGCGTTTGATGCCAGCCGCGTGGCGGGCCGCATCCTTGGCCAGGGCGACATTGTCAGTCTCGTCGAAAAAGCCTCCGAGCAGATGGACGCCGATAAAGCCGAGCGCATGGCCGCGAAGCTCAAGAAGGGCGAATTCGACCTCGAAGACATGGCCGACCAGCTGCGCCAGATGCAGCGCATGGGCGGCCTTGGGGGCATCATGGGCATGATGCCCGGTGCCCGCAAAGCCAAGGAAGCCATGGCCGGCGCCAACCTGGATGACAATGTGCTGAAGCGCCAGGAAGCGATCATCCTGTCGATGACGAAGCAGGAACGCCGTAAACCCGCTGTGCTGAACGCTTCGCGTCGCAAGCGGATCGCTGCCGGTTCCGGTACATCGGTGCAGGAAGTGAACAAGCTGCTGAAGATGCACCAGCAGATGGCCGGCATGATGAAGAAGATGCGCACCAAGGGCGGCATGAAAGCCATGATGGGCGCCGCCTCGCAGGCCGGCATGTCACCGGCAGACCTTGCAAGAATGGGCGGCCAGCAATTGCCGCCGGGCATGGGCTCAGGCGGACTGCCTGGTCTTGGCGGCGGCCTTCCGGGCCTTGGGGGAAAGAAGAAATAGATGACGAACGCAGATAACACGCTCGCCCTTTTCCAGCTGAACCAGCTGCGCGCCAGCATCGACAATATGGACGCGATCCTCGTCCACACGCTGGCCGAGCGCTTCAAGGCAACGAAAGAAGTCGGCAAGCTTAAGGCGCTTCACCATATGCCGCCGGCCGACAAGGGCCGCGAAGCCCAGCAGATCGAGCGCCTTCGGCGCCTCGCCAATGACGCCGGCCTCGACCCGGCCTTCGCCGAAAAATTCCTATCCTTCATCGTGGCCGAAGTGATCCGCCATCACGAGCAGATCCGCAGCGACGAAGCAGAACTTTAATTCCAGAGACGACACTTTACAGGAGTAACCCCAATGTCCCTCAAGATCCGACTCGCCCGTGGCGGGTCCAAGAAACGCCCTTTCTATTCGGTTGTCATCGCTGACGCCCGCGCACCACGCGACGGTCGCTTCATCGAGAAAATCGGCGTCTATGACCCGCGTCTTGCAAAAGACTCCGGTGACCGCGTCAAGATCGACGGCGTGAAAGCCGCTGAATGGCTCAAGAAAGGCGCCCAGCCTACCGAGCGCGTCGGCCGCTTCCTGTCGCAGATCACGCTCGAAGGCGAATCCGCACCGATCTACACATGGGCCGCTGGCAACAACCCGAATAAAGGTGAGCCAGGCAAGAAAGCCCAGGACCGCGTGAAAGAGCGCGCCGACAAGGCGACTGCTGCGTCTGAAGCGGCCGCTGCTGCTGCAGAAGCTGCTGCGGCTGCGGCTGCCGCTCCTGCGGAAGAAGCACCAGCTGAAGAAGCGCCTGCTGAAGAGACACCTTCGGCATAGCCTTCGCTCCAGTATCGAATCTGAAGGGGCCAGTGCAGTTTGCACTGGCCTTTTCTGTTTGGGCCGGCCCCGGCGGGCTGCCTGAATGTCCGGCAACAGGGAACCTTGTCCCGGTTCAGTTCGCTTAGCCTAAACAAAAGGCTGACCGCAAGGAGACCGCTATGAACAGGTTGATCCACTTCCGAAATGGCGCGCTCGTCGTCGCCAGTATTGCCGCTCTTGCACTACCCGCGCAGGCTGCGCCCAGACACGATACCTATCGCGGTGGGCATAATGGCGGCGCCATATTGCACGCTGACGGAAACTTTCGCGGCGAAGCCATTGAGGTGAATGGCGCTGTCCCCGACCTCGCGCGTGTGCGCTTCAATGACCGCATCTCGTCTATCAGCATCGCTGGCGGGGCTTGGGAGGTTTGCTCTGATGCAAATTTCAGAGGGCGCTGTGCGACAATCGATACGAGCGTTTCGCGGCTCGCCGACTTGCGTCTCAACGACAATATCTCCTCAATCCGCCCTGCAGGCCATGGACGCGGCGGAGTCGCGGACAGCGGTCGCTGGAATAATGGCCGCAGGGCCGATGTGGTGCTGTTCTCCAATGCCGATTTCCGCGGTGAACCCGCAGAGATCAACCGGGATGTGCCGGACCTCTCGGCCTATCGATTCAATGACAAGGCCAGCTCGATACAAGTGACGCAAGGCACATGGCTCGCCTGTGAGCACGCCGATTACAAAGGCCGGTGCGAAGTGATTTCGCGGGCAGAAGGCGACCTGCGTCCGATTGGCCTTAACAACAATATTTCGTCGATCAGGCGCTATGACACACGTTATGACGCTCGCAACGATTATGGCCGTCACTATGGCACCCGACGCTAAACACCTGTTCTCTCCGGCGCAGACTGCCGCTAGAGAGGCACGATGACGTCGAAACCTGAAGACAAGCTGATCGTTGTGGGCGCCCTGAAGGGCGCCCATGGCGTGCGCGGTGAAGTGCGCGTGAAGAGTTTCACGGCTGATCCGGAAGACCTGTTCACCTATGGCCCTCTGACCGATGTGGATGGACGCGTTGTCCTGACACCGCTTTCTGCGCGGCCCGGCAATGATCACTTCATCGTGGCCACGCGCGAGCAGAAGCAGAAAGAAGAGTGGGACGCCCTGAAAGGTACTCTGCTGCATGTCCTGCGCGCCGAGTTGCCGGACGCCGACGACGGGGAGTTTTATATCGAAGACCTGATCGGTCTCGACGTCTTTACGACAGGAGATGTTGCCGAAGGGCGGGTGAAATCAGTCCAGAATTTCGGAGCGGACGACCTGCTTGAAGTCCAGCTTGTAACCGGTGGGCATAGTGTCTTTGTGCCGTTCACGCTGCTTGATGTGCCAGAGATCGATTTTGCCAAGAGACGTGTCCTGATCCCCGAACTCGCCAATTGGGCTGAGACCGAACCAGACCAATAGCCGCTGCATGCCTCATGTTGTGAATGGTTCAGGTGGGGTGGTGCATGGTAGGCTCAGCAACTGAAAGGTTCAGGCCATGCTTGCCACCCTCATGCGTTTCGGCGCCCTCATCGCGGCCCCCGTCATTCTGGCGGGCACGGCGGCTGCGCAGTATGATGATGTGCAGGACGAGGCGGCGCTGATCCTCTTCGGCGGCGAGAATTACACCGGTCCGGCCGTCAATGTGTTCGACCCGATCTACGCCCTTCCCGACATCCAGTTCAATGACCGGGCCAGCTCTGTCGCGGTGCTCTCAGGCGCCTGGGAGCTTTGTGAGCACAGTGACTTTACCGGGCGCTGTGTGTTCCTGCGCGAGGACGTGCCGGACCTGCGCTATTTCGGTCTTGAGGGGCAGGTGTCCTCGGTCCGGCCGATTTATGAATATACCGATGCCGAGAACGGCCTGATGTTCGTGCGCGATGAGAGTGGCTACATCCGCTACGCCGATGATGCGCAGTATGGATACGACACCTACAATCACGGCTATGGCGCGACCACACGGGTCGAAGTTTACCATTACGGCTATTCGCCCGCTTACAGGTCCTATGGCTATTATGACCCCCTGGCTGGCTATGGTCCCTATGGCTTTGGCTACTCGCGCGGCGGCTACAATACCTATCGTGCCTATCACCGCGAGCGCCCGCCGTTGCGGGGCCATTATGGCGCGCGCCATGCGGACGCGACTCTCTATGTCGATTCCAAGGGCCGGGGCGCCTCGCTCGGCATTAATCGCGGCGTGTCTGATCTCAGCCGTTACCGATTCAATGACAATGTGTCGTCCCTGAATATCAAGTCCGGCAAGTGGGAAGTGTGCGAACACGCGAATTACAAAGGCCGCTGCGAGATCATCGACGCCTCGACCGGCAAGCTGAACGGACTGCGCCTCAACGATAATATCTCCTCGATCCGCCCCGTGGGCGGCGACCGCGGCCAGACGGGCCGTGGCGACAATGACCGTCGTGGCAACAATGATGGCCGCCGCGACCAGCCGCGAGGCGATCGTGGCCAGCAGGGCGATCGCGGCCAGATCGCGCGAGGCCGGCCGGGCGGGGGACGTTCGAGTGATGTGCTTGCAGGCGCACCGGGCGTGGTGCCGTCGCTGCCGGATACAACGCAGACCAAGCGCGAGCAGCGTGGTTTTGTGGCGCCGGATCCGATCAGCAAAACCGTACGCGCGCCCCGTCAGGATCGCCCACGCGGTGATGCCCAACGCCGGAATGGCGCGCGTGAACGAGAGGCATCAGACCTTGCCGTCAATAACCGGGTGCGTTCCGAGCGCACGCGCGTTCAGCAAAGTGCGCCGGTTCAGCCTAGACCCCAGCCACAACGCGCGCAGACGCAGCGCGTAATGCCCCAGACGCCGGCCATGCAGTCGCGCCAGCCTGTAAGGGCCGTTCCGCAAGTTCGCACGCCGGTGCAAGCGACCCCGCAAGTTCGGGCACCTGCCCGCGCCGCGCCAGTCCAGGCGCCTGTCAGAGCGGCCCCTCAGCCGCGGCCACAGGTTCAGGCGGCTCCGGCGCCGCGGCCACGCGCACAGCCGCGGCCAGATCCGCGCTCGCCTGCGGGCATCCGGGCGCGCGGGGACCGCGTCGGGAATAATCAAAACTAATCCGCAGGTCAGGCGCGGGGGTCGTTCCACTCGGCGGCAATGCCGTAGCCGCCGCGCCGCGTGAGCCAGAACATGCCGATCAGGTCGAACACGCCGGCACCAAGGCGGCCGAGAAAGCCGTACTTGGAAACGCCGGCCATGCGCTCGCGGTCGTTGACGGTTTCCTCACGCACATCCCAGCCGGCACGCTTGACGAGGGCCGGCAGGAAGCGATGCATCGAGGCGAAAAAGGGCAGGTCGCGGAAGGCCCGCGTGCGGATCAGCTTCCAGCCGCAGCCAGTGTCAGTTGCATCATCGCGCAGAACGAAACGGCGCACGCCATTGGCAACGCGGGACTGCAGCCACTTGAAACCGGAATCGTTGCGGCTGTTACGCTTGCCGGCAATTATGCCGAGCCGTGCGGGAGCGCCGGGGGCGATGATTTCGGTCCAGAGGCGGGCTGTGTCATGGGGGTCATTCTGACCGTCGCCATCGAGCAGCTGGACCCATTCGCCCCGCGCGGATTTGAGGCCGCTAAACAGGGCGGCGGACTTTCCGCGCCGGGCAACATGGTTGAGCACAATAACCGTATGCGGGTGACGGGCCTTTGCTTCGGAGAGTTCCGCGCTGGTTGCGTCGCCTGAACAATCATTGACGCAAATGATCTCGAAATCGATTCCTGCCAGCGCCTCATGGATCTCGTCAATCACGGGGTGGACATTGCCTTCCTCATTGAAGAAGGGAATCAGGACGGAAAGGGACGGTGCGTTTGCCATTCATCCTCCCGTATAGAACATGTCTTATCAGCGCAATTTACGTGCTCAGAATGCCCGGAAAAATGCCTGTATAATGCCCGTAAACAACCCGAATAATGTACATAACCACGAATACATGCCCGAAAGACAAGGCCCATGGACATCTACCATATCTGGTTCGACCTGAAGACCGGCACGGATGAGCGCGCGTTTGCCGCCGCTCTGCCCGCCTTCCTGAATCACATGCGCGATGAGGGGCGGATCGAAAGCTGGCGGATGATGCGCTGCAAGCTAGGCCTGCGGCCGGATGATGTGCGCGAGTTCCATATCATGATCGAGACGCGCGACCTTGCGCAACTCGATAAGGCCTTCAAGGCGGCGGCCAGCCGCGAGGGCGAGACCGACACGTTGCATTTCACGGCAAATGCGATGGTGACGAATGTGAAGTTCGGCCTGTTCCGCGACTGGCCGGACTGAGGGCTGCCTTGTCAGGTCTGACGGATGGGCGCAACGACGAGGCCATGACAAGCCCCATCGATCAGATCTCCGCGAAACTGCACGCGCTCGAACTCGAGCTGGAAGCCGAAATGGCCAAGAAGCGGGCGGGTTTGCAATACGGCCTTGAGCGCGGAAAGGTCCTGTTCGAACAGGAAGTTGTGCGGCGGCATCGTGAGATGCGCACGCATGTGGCGCGCTACCTGTTCAGCGCGCGGCTGCTGGTCTGGTTTACCGCGCCGGTCATCTATTCGCTGATCGTGCCTTTTGCCATCGTCGACCTCTGGGTGTCGATCTACCAGGCCATCTGCTTCCGCGTGTATGGCATTCCGCAGGTCCGTCGGCATCGCTACCTCGTGTTCGACCGCAGCGGCCTTGCCTACCTCAATACGATCGAGAAGCTGAACTGCGCCTACTGTTCGTACGTCAACGGCGTGATCGCCTACGTGCGTGAGGTCGGCTCACGCACGGAACAGTACTGGTGCCCGATCAAACAGGCGCGGCGCGTTATCGGCGCGCATGCACGGTATGCCGGCTTCGAGGAATTTGGGGATGGCGCGCATTATCACGAGCGGCTGAAAGTGCTGCAGGCAGATATTCGCAAGGCGAAGGAGCCCGACGAGCCCCTGGGCGACTAGGCAGGAAGGGGCATAGCGATGGAAGCTGCGGGATAAGCCGCAGCTTCCGGAATGCTTTAGATGCGCGCGAAATCGTTGCGGGCGAGGGTGGCGACCGTGTCGAGAGTCATCGACTTGTCGCTGAGGCGTCGGCGCTTGAGCTCGGACAATTCGAACGGCGCGGCGTGGCCATAGTTTTCCGTCCAGATACGGTCGACTTCCGGCTTTGTCAGCGCGGCAGACATTTTGACCTCGGACAGATCATCTGATTTTTCGGCGCGTCGTCCGCCGGGCAGGTAGATCGTGCCGTTCGAGAAATCGACGGCAAAGGCGATGAGGCCCGGGATGAGGAACAAGAGCAGGCCGACACCATCGAGGATCGCCACAGCCGGGTCGATACGGCCGCCGCGCTGGCCCTTGCGTTCAGGGTAAAGAAGTGTGCCGCAGCCGCTGAGGGCGGTCGCGAGGATGGCGGCAGAGCCACCCATCAAAAGGTGACGCTTTGTCGTATCCATGTCGTTATCTCCCAAATACCGGCCCAGCCAAAGTTATAGAACCGCTGTGCCAGTAAGCCGCGAAGCCGTAACCGGTTCCACTGTTTTCCGTGTGGCGATCAAAAACGGCGGCCAATCATTTCCATTTGGTAAACGCGTCAATACCAAATCCCGTCCTCAGGTTGGGGGCATATTCTCTTGTAACGTGTACAAGTGCATAACCGAGGAGGACAGGATGCCCATCTCAAACCACAATCGTGATGTCGTTGATTCGCTGATATTTTTTGCATTCGTTGCGATTACGGCCCTGTGCCTGTCGTTCACGTTTTCGATGATTGTCTACCAGCTTGGCCTGCCGACAAATCCGCGGTCTTTCGTTCTGACCAACCTTCTGATCTCTGCCTGCGTCGCCATTCCGACCGGCGTGATTGCCTCGCAGCATGAATTCCGCCTGAAATCCTACCAGCGCCGGCTGGAGGCCCTGGCGGCGACCGACCCGCTGACCGGCTTGTATAATCGCCGCTTCTTCAAACAGGCCCTTGAAGACGAGGTGCAACGCATGCGCCGCAGCCATCAGACCGCCGGTCTTGTCTTTTTCGACCTCGACCATTTCAAGCGCATCAATGACCGTTTCGGTCACAAGACAGGCGATCTCGTTTTGCAGGAGGTGGCTGCGGCCGCTTTTGCCGAACTGCGCGGACCTTTCGACCGGCTGGGGCGCTGGGGCGGCGAGGAATTCGTTATCTTGCTCAGCAATGTGACACTGGAGCAGTCTGCGCTCGTGTGCGAACGCATCCGTGAGCGGATCGCCGCGCTGCACCTGGAAGCCCGGGACGAGGCGTTCAGCGTTACGGCGAGCTTTGGCACCTGCCTTCTGAAGCCGGGTGCACAAATTGACATAACGCTCGAGACCGCTGATGCGGCGCTGTTCCAGTCGAAGGGCACCGGGCGCAACAAGGTGACGTCGGGCCGTGCCGTGGAGCTGGCTGC
The DNA here is from genome assembly GCA_018827375.1 of Alphaproteobacteria bacterium. Classification (GTDB taxonomy): domain Bacteria; phylum Pseudomonadota; class Alphaproteobacteria; order Caulobacterales; family Hyphomonadaceae; genus Hyphomonas. The sequence continues at coordinate 139,296 of JAHJYW010000045.1, read as the reverse complement.
CTAATCCTGACCCATCATGGACATGGCCTGAGCGACTTCCAGTTCCGCTGAGAGCTTGTCCACGTATTTGACAAAGCTGCGGGCGTACACAAGCCGGCTCGCGGCCCACCATGCGCGGATGTCTGGATCGCTGAGCGATTCCCGCAGGCGCGCCTCCGAGCCCTCCCACAATTCATCCTCGAACACGCCGAAGCGACGATGCGTGTGCAGCACCTCGAAGTGGCGGAAGGAAATGCTGAGGAAATTGGACACGCGGAGGAATTCCGAACGGGTCCAGCCGGTGTGGCCCGCCTCGCGGGTGAGAATTTCTGCGAGATCACCGCTTTCGGTGACACGCCCCATATTGGCCGACAGGAGCTGGGCCGACGTCTGCGCCGCCGCCATGCGCGTCAAATGGGCGTTTTGGCGAAGCTGCAGGCCAATGAAGACCAGCGTCAGCACCACGGCGCCGGAGGCCATGATGTTGGCAATCGTAGCGATGGTATCGAGTGTCATCTGTATCCCCCCGTTATTTCTGCGACATCAAGCGCCCGGCGGGGGTTTGCGTCAACGGTCAGATGGGGTGACGCGGCGGCGGGAGTGAGCTAGATGCGCGGCATGTTCAAGGCCACGCTCATCACGCTTGTACCGGATGCCTTTCCCGGCCCGCTCGGTGTCTCGATTCTCGAGCGCGCCCGGGAAAAGGGGCTATGGGCGCTAGAGACGGTGGACCTGCGCGACTTTGGTGTCGGCAAGCACCGCAATGTCGATGACACGCCCGCGGGCGGCGGCGCCGGCATGGTGCTCCGGCCGGATGTGGCGGCGGCGGCGATTGACAGCGTGGCCCGTGAGGGTCGCCCGCTTGTCTACCTGTCTCCGCGCGGCAAGCCCTTCGACCAGAAAAAGGCGCATGAATGGGCCACCGGTCCGGGCGTCGTGTTTCTGTGCGGGCGTTTCGAGGGGCTCGACGAACGGGTGATTGAAGCGCGCGACATGGAAGAGGTGTCGCTGGGCGACTTTATTCTTGCTGGCGGCGAAGTGGCGGCGATGGCTTTCATCGAGGCGACGGTGCGTCTGCTGCCGGGCGTGGCGGGAAATGAAGCGTCGCTGACGGAGGAATCCTTCGAGCAGGGCCTGCTGGAACATCCTCATTTTACCATGCCGCGCGAGTGGGAAGGCCGTCCCACACCGGATGTTCTCCTGTCTGGCGATCATAAACGTATAGAAGAATGGCGTCGCAGCAGCGCAAAGGCGTTGACAAAGCACCGCCGTCCCGATTTATACGCCGCTTACTCCAAGACCCCCGAATTCCAACCGCCGGAGAATGGCGATGAACATGATTGAACAGCTTGAGGCGGAAGAACGCGTCCGTGTCCTCGGCGATAAAAAAATTCCTGCATTCTCGCCCGGCGACACGCTGGCGGTGAACGTGAAGATCAAGGAAGGCGACCGTGAGCGCGTCCAGCGCTTCGAAGGCGTCTGCATTGCACGTTCCGGCGGCAGCCTGAGCGAAAGCTTCACGGTTCGCAAGATTTCCTTCGGTGAAGGCGTCGAGCGGGTTTTCCCGCTGGTCTCGCCACTGATCGAGTCGATCGAAGTGAAGCGCAAGGGCCGCGTCCGCCGCGCGAAACTCTACTACCTGCGCGATCGTCGCGGTAAATCGGCCCGTATTGCCGAGCGTACGACCGGCCACGGCATCGAGGCCGTCGAGATCGCTGTCTCGAAGACCGAGCGCCGCCGTCAGAAAGACGCAGAGAAGGTTGCCCGCAAGGAAGCAGCTGCTGTCGAGCGCGAAGCGACCGCCAAGGCAAAGCTTGAGGCCGAAAAGGCTGCTGCGGCTGCCGCAGAAGCTGAAGCCAAGGCCGCTGCAGAAGCTGCTGCTGCCGCTGAAGCTCCTGAGGCTGCGCCGGAAGAATAGGCTTCTCGCCTTTTCACGATTTCAAAAACGCCCTTGCCTTCCGGCAGGGGCGTTTTTCGTTCAGGCGCCTGTCCCGTGCTTTATGTAGCGTGTGAGACCGGCGACAAGATGGTCGAAGACGAGGCGTATGCGCCGGTTGCCGCGCAGGTCCTCATGCATGGTCACCCAGGTTTCGAGCGAAAATGTCATGTCGTCCGGAAACAGGCGGACAAAGCGCGGATCATGCATGACGAGCCCGACCTGGCAGATACCTATGCCGAGCCCGGCGCGAATGGATGTGAACTGGGCGACATCGCTGTCAGTCCGCAGGGAAAACATGTCGCGGTGCAGCTTCAGTCCCTTGGCGCGCAGTCCCTGAACACCGGTTGTCTCATGGTCGAAACCGATCAGGGCATGATGCGCGAGGTCGTTCAGGGCGATCGGTGTGCCGCGCCTGTCCAGGTAATCACGGCGGGCAAACATGCCGAGTTCGATATCGCCAATTTTGCGCGCAATCAGCGCGCCCTGGCTAGGCTGCACCATGCGCACGGCAATGTCGGCGTCCCGGCGCAGCAGGTCAGCCGTTTCATTCGAGGCCACAAGTTCGAAGGCGAGTTGGGGATAGTCGGCCCCGATGGCCGCGAGGATGGGTGGCAAAACTTCAATGCCGATGACTTCACTTGCCGTAATGCGGACCGCGCCCGTCAGGGCATCATCCGGTCCCGAGGCAGCGCGGATCATCGCGGCGGCAGAGGCCTCCATGGCAAGCGCATGGGGCATCAGGGCTTCAGCAGCGTCTGTCGGTGTCAGGCCCTTTGGTGACCGGGTGAACAGGGCGGCGCCGCCAAGAACGCTCTCGAGCTGTTCGACATGGCGGGCAATCGTTGGCTGCGTAACCCCTTGCGCACGGGCGGCGGCTGACAGGCTGCCGGTGCGATAGACGCTGAGCAGGGAGCGGCAATGATCCCAAGAGAGCGTGGCCTGATCCATAAATAATGTTTAGCGACTATAGATATTACCGCAATTTCTTTTAGCTGCCTGCGAGGTCATCTTCTGCCTGACAGCCAAACAGGAGATCGACATGACCCACACACGAACAGCCCTCATCCTTGGCGCAACGGGCGGCGCCGGATATGAAATCGCCAAGGCGCTAAGGGCGCGTGGCTGGCAAATGCGCGCCATGCACCGCCGCCCGGAGTCTGTCTCCGCGCTAATTCCGGACGCTGACTGGATCGCGGGCGATGCAATGAAGGCCGATGATGTACTGATGGCTGCCACGAATGTAGACCTGATCGTGCATGCGGTGAACCCACCCGGATACCGCAACTGGGGCAAGCTCGTCCTGCCCATGATCGACAATACCATTGCCGCCGCGCGGGCGCATGGTGCCAGGATCGTGCTGCCGGGGACGGTCTATAATTATGGTCCTGATGCGTTTCCCCTGCTCCGTGAAACATCCCCGCAAAATCCGAAAACACGTAAAGGCGGGATAAGGGTGGAGATGGAAGCGCGTCTTCGACGTGCGGCGGATACTGGCGTCCGTGTCCTTATCGTGCGTGCGGGTGACTTTTTTGGGCCGAATACCGGCAATTCGTGGCTGGCGCAGGGCATGATCAAGCCGGGACGGCCTCTGCGCGCGATCACCCATCCGGGCAAGCCGGGTGCGGGTCACGCCTGGGCCTACCTGCCCGATTTTGCAGAGACGATCGCGCGCCTCGTCGACAGCGGCGAGGAACTGGCGGCGTTCGAGCGCTTCCACTTCAACGGGCACTGGTTCGAGGACGGACGTGAGATCGCCGAACGCCTCCGGATTGTCGCTGGTGTTCCGGATGCGCCGATCAAACGGTTTCCATGGCCGTTGCTGCACATGATGAAGCCATTTGTGCCGCTTTTCCGGGAGATGGCCGAAATGCAGTATCTCTGGAACGTGCCGGTACGGCTCGATAATGCCAGGCTCGTCAGTCAGCTTGGCGGTGAACCGCATACGCCTATTGACGAAGCCCTACGGGCGACGTTGCGGGGCATGAAGTGCCTGCCCGAATCCAGTGCGCGAGCCGTTGACTGGTCGCGTGCCGATATCAGCCTGCCGCGCTGAGCAGGGCCGTCTCCGGCTCCGGGAATGATTTGTCACCGGCGCTGAGGGCGCGCGTGTATTCCGCTTTGATCTGTGCGGCCATCCAGTCGAATGTCTCCTCGACACGCCGCACGGCCTGGCGATCGGCGGAGAAGACGCTTTGCTCGCCCGAAGGCAGGTAGAAATAGGGATTGGCTTCCCAGATGACCGGCCGGCCATCTGGCAGAATGCTGTAATCGACGGCGGCAAAGTCGAGGCCGAGCGCGGCGACGGCTTTGACGAGTTGATCGGCGTGGGCCACCGGCGCTTCAAAATGCGCGAGGTCTGCATCGATCATCCGGCTGACCAAGCTGGCGCCGAGGCCGAAGCGGCGGGTGAAATTACGACGCGGTGTATCTTCGCGGGCGAAGACAGATGTCGACAGGCCGACAATGCGGTCGGTCGAGAAGAAGAGATGGCTGGCCTTGACCTCACCGCCAAACACAAAGGCGCGGGCCTTGTGGTGGTACTGGCTGAACAGGCTGGTTTCGTCCCCTTTCGCGCGCCAGGCGCCCTGTACATCGACAAGGGTGATGACGGCGGCCGGGAACATGCACTTTGCCGCGGCGCGCCGGGCGTCAGCTTCATTACGTGCGATCACAACGTCGCGCTGGCAATGGACATCATCAGACCGGATGATGCAGGGGAAGCCCACTTGGCTGGCCACAGCAGGCAACGCATCCGCAGAATCGGCCACCGCAGCATAGGCGCTGGGCATGCCTGTCTCGTTCCATATCCTGGCCTGACCGGCTTTGGTTGTATTTCTGAGTCCAAAGGGTGAATTCAGTACGGGGATGCCATAAAGGCTGGCTGTCGCCTCGATCTGGACGGCCTCGGCATAGCATTTGGGGTATTTCTGGCGCAGCGGGTCACCCAGCCAGAACACGACAAGGCCGACATCCCGGAAATCGAAGGGGCCGCTGCCGGTCCGGTGAATGCGGGTCTGGCCGACCAGGTCTGGGTCGCTCTGCTGCAAGCGGTCCATGAAGGCCTGGTCGGTTGCGACAGTCCGGCCGCGGCCTTCGCCATGGGTGACAAAGACGATCTTGAATCTGGACGCGGTGGCCTTGGCCCGAAGCGGGAGGACGCGGAGAGAGGGGCTGTCAGGAAATCGCATGTATTGGCCTCTGGCTTGGACTGTAAACTGCGCAAGTCCAAATCGAGACAAAGGACGAAGCACTCCCTGTGAGCAGTTCAATCTGCGTGCCAACACTACAGGTTCGGCGAATTATTCGTGTTTTGGGATATATAGCCTTCCGACGGGCAGTAGACCGGGCTTCCATCGTACTTATCTATCGCTATGGTGCGCCGCGAACACGAGGATAGGCAGGACCAATGGCCGGCAAGACACTTTATGACAAGATTTGGGACGCGCATGTCGTCCATACGGATGCTGCTTCGGGCGAGAGCCTGCTCTATATTGACCTGCATCTTATCCATGAAGTGACGACCCCCCAGGCTTTCGACGGCCTGAAGACCGCGGGTCGCAAGGTGCGCCGCACGGACCTGACGCTGGCCGTGGCGGATCACAATACACCCACCGAGAACCAGGCGGCGGGCCTTGCCGGCGTGAAAGACCCCGAAGCACGCAACCAGCTGGAAACGCTGACGCGGAACGTGGCCGAATATGGCATCGAATATTTCCCGATGGGCGATATCCGTAATGGCATTGTGCACGTGGTTGGCCCTGAGCAGGGCCGCACGCAGCCGGGCATGACCATCGTGTGCGGCGACAGCCACACATCGACGCACGGCGCCTTTGGCGCGCTGGCGCACGGCATTGGCACATCTGAAGTCGAACACGTGCTGGCCACGCAGACCCTGCGGGCGCGCAAGATGCAGAACATGGCCGTTGAAGTGACAGGCAAGCTGCGAGACGACGTGACGGCAAAAGACCTGGCGCTGCATATCATTGCGCAAACCGGCACGGCCGGCGGCACCGGCTATGTCATCGAGTATCGCGGCGAGGCAATCGAGGCGCTCTCGATGGAAGCGCGGATGACCCTGTGCAACCTGGCCATTGAAGGCGGCGCCCGCGCCGGCCTGATCGCGCCGGATGAAAAGACACTCGAATACATGAAAGGCCGTCCAGCCAGCCCGAAGGCAGGCGCTTGGGAAGTGGCTGAAAGTTACTGGAAGACACTTTATTCCGATGACGATGCGGGATGGGACACGGTCATTCGCATTGATGGCCCGTCGATTGAGCCGACGATCACGTGGGGCACGAGCCCTGAGCAGGCGATCCCGCTGTCGGGTAAGACGCCTGTGCCGGAAGAGATTGTCGACCCTGTCAAACGCGCCGCAGCCGAGCGCGCGCTCGATTATATGGGCCTTGAGGCAGGCGTGCCGATTGCCGGAACGCCAGTGCAGCGCGTGTTCATCGGATCCTGCACGAACAGCCGGATTGAAGACCTGCGTGCGGCGGCGGAAATTGCCAAGGGCAATCACGTGGCCGAAGGCGTGCGGGCTATGGTCGTGCCGGGCTCTGGCCTCGTGCGGGCGCAGGCCGAAGCGGAAGGCCTTGATATCGTGCTGATGGAAGCTGGGTTTGAATGGCGCGAGCCGGGCTGTTCCATGTGCCTCGGCATGAACCCGGATATCCTCTCGCCGGGCGAACGCTGCGCATCGACCTCGAACCGCAATTTCGAAGGCCGTCAGGGCCGGGGCGGACGCACGCACCTGATGAGCCCGGCGCTCGCGGCGCGCGCGGCGATCAATGGCGTGATCGGCTAGGCGGCCGGGCGACGGCATTGAACCGACGATTTCAAAGTGCCCGGTCCTCGCACATAATGAGGCCACACAAGCGAGGAAACGCGAGATGACCCGATACACATTGCATGGCATGTTTGCTTCAGGTCCGACCTACAAGGTGGGCCTGATGCTGAACCTGACGGGCACGCCTTACGATTACGAGCATGTCGACCTGCGTTCGGGCGCCCACAAGGCTGACGCCTTCCTTGCCAAGAACCGCTACGGCCAGGTTCCGGTGCTGGAGGATCACGAGCAGGACATGTGCCTCAGCCAGTCCTCCGTCATTCTCGACTATCTTGCCGATGAGACCGGCCAGTTCGGCGGCAAGGACAGGGCCGAGCGCCTGCGGGCGCGTGAGTGGCAGCTGTGGGGCACAGGCCAGCTATCCATCGGCATTTTCAGGACCCGCGCCCAGAAGCTCGGCTTCTTCGATTTTCCCGAGCAGGTCGTCGCGGCCAATCTGGCCAGTGCGACGAATGCCCTGAAGGAACTGAACGGTCTGCTCGACGGGCGCGACTGGCTCGTTGGCGGGGGTGTCACGATCGCTGATATCGATATTTACGGCGTCGTCGCTTATTGCGGACAGGCGCAGATAGACCTCGGTCCGTTTGCCCATGTGCGCCGCTGGATGTCGCGCGTTGAGGCCCTGCCCCGTTTCAAGAGCATCGACACGGCCCTGCCGAAGGAAAGCACCAAGGCATGATCACGGGTCTGGACCATATTGTTCTGGTCTGTCCGGAGATTGCGTCCGGCACGGCGGTCTATTCCGCCCTGCTCGGCCGCGCGCCGGATTGGGAGGCGGTCTCCGAGGATGGCGCGGCGACGGCGATCTTCCGGGTGAACAATACGGCCCTGGAGCTGATGGCGCCGCACGGCGACGGGCCGCTCGCGCAGCGTCTTGGCGAAATCATTTCCGATGATGGGCCGGGCCTGAAAAGCCTGGCCTTCCGCACAGGCGATATCGAGCACACCCATCACCGCCTGACACGGCGCGGGCTGAAGCCGCATGAAATCATGCCGGGGGAAAGCACCAGCGAGATCATGGGGAAAACCCGCAACTGGCGCCGGTTTCGCTGTTCGGATGCGGAGACTGCGGGGATTCGCAGTTTCATCATCGAACATCAGACGGGTGAACTGGCCCCCCTTGATGCTCTGGATGACGCTGTGTCTGGCCTCGACCATATCGTGATCAACACACCGAACCCTGACCGCGCGGCAGCCCTTTATGGTGCGCGGCTTGGGCTCGACCTCGCGCTCGACCGTACGGCGCCGGAATGGAAAACGCGTTTCCTGTTCTTCCGCACCGGTGGGCTGACCTTCGAAGTGATCAACCGACTCGGCGAGACGCATGATGCGGCCGGACCGGATTCCATCTGGGGCCTGACATGGGAAGTGGCTGATCTGGCCGCCGCCCATGAGCGCCTGCTGGATGCCGGGTTTGATGTGTCCGAGCAACGCAAGGGCCGCAAGCCCGGCAGCACGGTCTTCACAATTCGCAACGGCACGCTGAACGTGCCGACCCTGTTCATCTCGCACGACCCGCATTAGGATAATCCGATGAAAGCCTTCCAGACCCTCACCGGAACTGCCGCCCCTCTCATGGAGAAGGGCAAGCTGATGTCGAATGTCGACACCGACATGATCATTCCGAAACAGTTCCTGAAAACAACGACACGCACGGGCCTGTCCAAAGGCCTGTTCCACGAGTTGAAAACGAAGGCAGACGGGTCCGAAAACCCGGATTTCGTGCTGAACAAGCCGCAATATGCCAAGGCGAGCATTCTGATCGCAGGTGAGAATTTCGGCTGCGGTTCTTCGCGCGAGCACGCGCCCTGGGCGCTGCTGGACCAGGGCATCACGTGCGTCATCGCGCCGAGTTTTGCCGATATCTTTCACAATAACTGCTACAAGAACGGTATCCTGCCCGTTCGTCTGCCGGTGGATGTGTGCGCGCAGCTGGCGGCGCAGGCCGGTGGCGCGAACCATGTGTTCACAATCGACCTTGAGACGCAGACCGTGACCACGCCGGACGGCGTGGTGCACAGCTTTGAAGTTGATGCGGGTCGCAAGTCCAACTTGATGGCGGGCCTCGACGAGATCGGCGCGTCCCTGACTTCGGCATCCGAGATTGACGCATTCGAGTCCAGGCGGCGTCACATGACGCCCTGGCTTGAACGGGCTGGCTGAAACAGGAAGGCGGGAGAAAAGATATGGCGCGCTGGAAATGCATCCTCGTATCTGCGGCGTGCCTGACGGTACTGGGCGGCTGTCATAATGACCCGTTCAGCATCAAGCCCGAGACGAACGCGACACTTCCAAAAAAAGCGCCGCCAGCTGAACCGGACAAGGCCATTCCGGATGCTGAGGCACCCCAGTGATCGTGATCGAAGGAACAGTGCGCATCCCGCCGGCCAATCTTGAGGCCGCCCGAAACGCCATGGCGCAAATGATCCGCGGGAGCCGGGCCGAGGCCGGATGTATCGATTATGCCTATAGTCTCGATATTCTGGACCCGGGTCTCATACGCATAACCGAGCGCTGGGAGAGCCGCGATGCGCTGGCGGCCCATTTCAAGACAGCGCATATGGCGGCCTGGCGCGCCACGTTCCCCAGCCTGGAGATAACCGACCGCTCCTTGCGTCTTTACGAGGCAGACCCCGAACCGATCTGATCACTTCGCGCGCGGGAGGCATCAAAGATGTGCGCCGCAGTTGCACCAAGTGCCCACCCGTCATAAAAATCACCGGAAAATAGAAATACCCTGAAGGATACAATACATGAAGCGTCGTCTCGCCTGCGCCTGTGCGCCCCTGTTTCTCATTCTGGCTGCCGCCTGCCAGAGCGCACCTGCGACCACCGCTGCAGCGGCGGATCAGGCACCAACACAAACCGCGGCTGCCGATGTCGAAGTCGTCTGTCGTTCGATGAAAGTGACCGGTACGCGCTTCGCCAAGCGGGAATGCAAGACGCCCGACGCATGGGTTGAGTATGATGCCTACACCAACCAGAACGCCAGGGAAGCAACCGACAAGGTCCAGCGCTTGAACAGTGGGCCGGCAGCCAGCGCCAACTGATCGTATCATGCTCTAGCCACTTCTTACTGAAAGCAAGAATAAAGGGGTTCGATATGACTCAACTTCGCCTGAGCTGGCTTTTGCCAGCCGCCGCTCTGCTGCTGGTTGCCTGTCAGGCAGCACCAGCGGCTCCGACCTCGCCCGAAGCCTTGGCCGCACCTCAAACCGCCGTCCAAGTCGCGTCTGCCGACGGTGCCGATGTTGTATGCCGCACCATGAAGGTGACTGGTTCACGCTTCGCCAAGCGCGAATGCAAAACGCCTGAAGTATGGGCGCAGTATGACGCCTACACGAACCAGAACGCCAAGGAATCGACCGACCGTTTGCAGCGCCTGAATACTGGCTGTTCGACGCAGGCAGAGGGCAGTTGTTGAGGGGCCGATCACGTGGATGCCAAGCGGATTGAACCTAGCCCCGCCCTCAATGTGTGATACCGTCATCCTTGGGTGGAGGTCCTCCAATGATCCGTCAAATCCTAATTGCGAGTATGGTCTTTCTCTCGGCCTGTGTGACGCCCCAGCCAGTTGATATGGCGAAGGTGGATCCTTCCGATGCGAAAGTTAACATGGAAGGTCTGATGACATCGGATGGCACCGTCGTGCGCTGCCGAAACATCTCGCGTACGGGCACTCGGTTTCTGCTACAGGAGTGCAAATCGGAAAGCGCCTGGGCAACATGGGACAAAATGGTCGCCTCAAATGCCAAGGAGGCGATGGATTCCGTTCAGCGCAACAGATGCAGTGGCGTGCCTGGCCAGTGTCGCCCGGACTGAGAGGCGCATGGCAGACCGTTGCTGCCGCGGACGCTTGGCCCCTTTGATGAAGTCACTCTTCAGATTGCGCGACACGGTCCAGGGCGTTAGACGCGTGTCTTCTGCTGCGCCTTAGCGGCAAAAGACCAAAATCCAGGAGACCCGCGCCCATGTCATCGCAAACAGTCTTGCTTCTGCCCGGAGACGGTATTGGCCCCGAAGTGATGGCGCAGGCGCGCCGCGTGGCCGAGATACTCGTGCCGGACCTCAAGTTCGAGACCGGCCTTGTCGGCGGCGCCTCCTTTGACATGCATGGCACGCCCCTCTCGGATGAGACCCTGGATCAGGCTCTCCACGTAGACGCTGTTCTGCTCGGCGCTGTGGGCGGACCGAAATGGAATAGCGTCGCACGCGACAAGCGGCCGGAGGCCGGCTTGCTTGCCATCCGCAAGGGGCTAGACGTGTTTGCGAACCTGCGCCCGGCCTATTGCTTCCCGGCCCTGGTGGATGCGTCCAGCCTGAAGCGCGAGATCATTGAAGGCCTCGACCTGATGATCGTGCGCGAGCTGACCGGCGACGTGTATTTTGGCCAGCCGCGCGGCATCGATACCGATGCAAACGGCTATCGTCGCGGCTATGACACAGCGCTCTACACCCATCCGGAAATCGAGCGCGTCACGCGTGTGGCCTTTGACATTGCGCGCGGCCGCAAGGGGCAGGTCTGTTCGGTCGAGAAATCGAACGTGATGGAATCCGGCCTGTTCTGGCGCCAGGAAGTGACGCTCGCGCATGCCGAATTCGGCGCAGGCATTGACCTCATCCACATGTATGCCGATGCGTGCGCGATGGAACTGGTGCGCGCGCCCAAACAGTTCGACGTCATTCTGGCGGGGAACCTGTTTGGCGACATCCTGTCGGACGAGGCTTCGATGCTGACAGGCTCGATCGGCATGTTGCCGTCCGCTTCGCTTGGCGGTCCGGGCACGCCGGGGCTTTACGAACCCGTGCATGGTTCGGCGCCGGACATTGCCGGTCAGGGCATTGCCAACCCGTGCGCCATGATCCTGTCACTGGAAATGGCGCTGCGCTGGTCGCTCGACCGCGAGAAGGCTGCGGACGCGCTGTTCGCGGCGGTCGGCAAAGCGCTCGAAAACGGCGCCCGGACGAAGGATCTCGGCGGCGACCTCAGCACCCAAGGCATGGCCGACGCAATCATCGCAGCGCTCTAGAGCCCGGCATCATAATTGCCGCTGACCTGCGGCTGTGACATCTTCCTCCAAAAAGAAAACTTGGAGGAAACACGATGACCTATGCAGGCAGCCGCCTTGTGCATGATGCTGACAGCCATTTGATGGAGCCGAGCGACTGTCTCGACCCCTATTTTGATCGCAAGCTGCTGGCGCGCTATCACGATCTTCCGGTCTATAAAGCGAAGAAATCCTTTGACGATTTCGTCAATGGGCAGCTGGCCGCGCATGATGATGCCGCCTTTCAGGCAGGCGTCGCCGAGAACATTCTCCTGCGGAAGAATTACGAGGCGCACGGCGCCTTTCGCCGGGAAGACCGTCCCGCGGTGCTCGATCTTCTCGGCTTTGCCAGCCAGCTTGTGTTCACCACTTTCTGCCTCGGCAATTTCGGCCTGGATGAGGGCGACGACATGGAGCTCTGCTATGCGGCCGCCGAGGCGCACAACCGCATGATGACAGATTTCTGCGCGGTCGACCGGCGCCTGCTGGCCACGGCCTATGTACCGCTCGAGGATATCGAGCGCGCTGTCCAGACGGCACGCAATGCCATCGAGATGGGCGTCAAAGCGCTCATGGTGCCGTCAAAGTGCCCGCAGCATCACGCGCCAAGCCATGTTGGCCTCGATCCGGTCTGGGCCATGGCGGAGGAAGCCGGCCTGCCGATCCTTTTCCACGTGGGCGGCGAAGACAAGCTGAACCCTGTCTACAAGGAAAACGGCCTGCCGCCGGTGCCGGATTTTCATGGTGGCGACGATAATTTCACCTCGGTCAGTTACATGCCGATCCCCTCGGCTGTGATGCAGACACTGGCCACGATGATTTTTGACGGCGTCTTCGACCGTTTCCCGCGCCTGAAATTCGGCGCGATCGAACTTGGCGCGGCCTGGGTGCCGGGGTGGATGCGATCAATGGATTCGGCGGCCCATGCCTTCATGCGCAATGAGACGCGGCTGCAGAACCTGTCGGCTAAACCGTCCGAGATCGTGCGCAGGCAGTTCCGCGTGACACCCTATCCGCATGAGGATGCTGGCTGGATCATCGCGAATGCGGGTGAGGAGATTTGTCTCTTTTCTTCGGACTACCCGCACGTTGAGGGCGGCCGCAATCCTCTGAAGCGCTTTGACGAGAGCCTGAAGGGTGCGTCGACGCGCGCCGTCGAGGCTTTCTATTCGGGCAACTTCATCGATTTGATGGGCGATGGCCTGGCGCCTGATCTGCGACGGGAGACGTACCAGAAGGCCGGCTAGCTATAGTCGGCGATGCGGCAGAGCAGGTTGCCGCGGAATTCGAAGAAGCTGGCGCCGCGTATCTTGACCGTTTCACCGGCGCGCACGCCATTGGGCAGGTCAACAGCGGCCTTGCCCTCGAATTCGATTTCGGCGGCGGCCTTCCCGGAGCCGGTCACAACATTGACCAGCCGCTGGCGGCGATAGGAGAAGGCGTTGCCCGACAGGTCTGCCACCTGACGCATCATGTCCTTGCCGTCGAGCCGCATGGATTGTCCGGAATTGGAAATATTCTCGAACACGACATCATCGGTGACGCAGTCGATCATGCCGTCAATGTCACGGGCGTTGTAGCTGGCGATGTAGCGGGCGATTACGTCATCAAGCACGCATGGGTCTCCTTGGGCTTGGGGCAGGCTTAAAGTGCTGCATTACACATAACACGATGGCAACAGTCTTTGCACATGGGACAAGAATGCGTCATAAGCCTGCGGCTTACACAACGGAGTTATTGATATCATGGCCACGCGGATTGCAGTTGTCGGTGCAACAGGGAATGTCGGGCGCGAATTGCTCAATATTCTGGATGAGCGCCTGTTCCCCGCAGACGAAGTCTTTGCTGTCGCGTCCCGGCGTTCGATTGGCAAGGAAGTCAGCTATGGCGACCGGACGCTGAAGTGTCACGACCTTGAATCCTTTGACTTTAAGCGCGTTGATCTCGTGCTCATGTCGGCTGGAGGCACGATTTCGAAGCAGTGGGCGCCGAAGATTGCGGCTGCCGGTGCCATCGTCATCGATAACTCGTCGGCCTGGCGCATGGACAAGGACGTACCGCTCGTCGTGCCGGAAGTGAACGCCGATGCCGTGATGGGCTACACGAAGAAAAACATCATCGCCAATCCGAACTGTTCCACAGCGCAACTGGTTGTCGCGCTGAAGCCGATCCATGATGCAGTCGGCATCACGCGTGTCGTGGTTGCGACCTATCAGTCCGTTTCCGGCGCGGGCAAGGAGGGAATGGACGAACTCTGGAACCAGACCAAGGGCATCTTCGTCAATGACGAGCCGACGCCGCGGGTGTTCCAGAAGGACATCGCCTTCAACGTGATCCCGCAGATCGATGTCTTCATGGATGACGGTTTCACCAAGGAAGAGTGGAAGATGCGCGAGGAGACCAAGAAAATCCTCGATCCCGCCATCGAACTCGTGGCGACGTGCGTACGCGTGCCGGTGTTTGTCGGTCACTCCGAGGCTGTGCATATCGAGATGGCTGGCCCGATGAGCGCCGCCGAGGCGAAAAAGCTCCTGCGCGAAAGCCCCGGCATCATGCTGGTCGATGATCCGAAGGAAGAGCTCTACATCACGCCGAAGGAATGTGTCGGTGACTGGGCAACCTTTATCAGCCGCGTGCGCAAGGATCCGACGGTCGAGAATGGCCTCGCCTTCTGGTGCGTCTCGGACAACCTTCGCAAGGGCGCGGCCCTGAACGCCATTCAGATCGCCGAAGAATTGCTGAACCGCGGCGTGCTGAAGCCTGAGAAGCAGGCCGTTACGACGGGCTGAGCCGCAGCCGGACTTTCCGGGTGAAAGAAAACTAAGCGCTTGGCGCAGCAAGATTTGGGTGGCGTCGCATGGCGGCTGCGCCTACATCGCGGCGCATGAGCACTTCGTCCTCCCTTCGTCTCGGATTTCCCGCCGCGCTCGGTGCCTATGTCATCTGGGGCTCGCTGCCACTTTATATTCGCGCGATGAACCATGTCGGCGCGGTGGAGCTGTTGGCGCACCGGATCATCTGGTCCGTGCCAACAGCGATCCTGCTGATCGCGGTTGCCGCCAACTGGCGCGACATCCGCACTGCGTTCAAATGGGAGAACCTGAAATGGCTGGCCCTTTCAGGCGTCCTGATCGGCGTGAACTGGCTGATCTATATCTGGGCGGTGAATGCCGGACGGACGATGGAGGCCTCACTCGGCTATTACATCAATCCGCTCGTCAACGTGCTTTTCGGCATGTTGATCTTCGCCGAGCGCCTGCGACCTGCCCAATGGATTGCCGTGGGCATCGCCACGATTGGTGTCGCGGTGATGGCTGTCGCTTTTGGCCATATTCCCTGGGTCGCCTTGGGTCTCTGTTTCACATTCGCTTTTTATTCGGTGATCCGGAAGAAAGTGGCGATCGATAGCCGGGCCGGCTTCCTGGTCGAAGTGGCGGTTCTCACCCCGCTCGCAATGGCGTGGTTTGCCTGGTTCCTGCAGCAACCTGAAGGACGGTTGATGGGCACAGGCGGCTGGGACTATCTCTTGCTCGTGCTGGCAGGTCCGATCACGGCGACGCCGCTTATCCTGTTCGGGCTCGCGGCGAAGCGGCTCAAACTCTCCACGATTGGCATGATGCAATATATCGGGCCGACGCTTCAGTTCCTGATTGCGACACTCGTCTTCCGCGAGGCGTTCGGATGGACGCACGCTGTCGCGTTCGGATGTATCTGGGCGGCGCTGGCCATATTCACGACTGACAGTGTTCTTGGGGAAGCCAAGGCGCGGCGGCTGGCCCGTACGGCGCGGCCTGCGTAAAAAAAACCCCGATGGCCTGTGAGGTTCATCGGGGCAGTATTCGCATGGTGGGACCAACGTGTCCCGGATCTTGTTCTGCAATATGTAGGCCAGTTTGGGGTTCAGGATGGCCTGTGCGTCGAAATCCCGATCCAAACGGCGATCGCGACGAGGGCGAGGGCGAAGCCGATACGGGCCGGGAGCGATGTTCGCCAACGTTCGAGCACCGTGCCGAGACCGGCGCCGAGGAAGACGATGCCGACATGGATGATGATCGCCACCGCCAGGTGAATAAGGCCAAGGAGAATGATCTGTCCCCAGACCGGGCCTGATTCCGGATCGACGAACTGACCGACGACAATGATGTAGAAGAGCAGCGCTTTGGGATTGAGAATATTGGCGATGAGCCCGCGGCGAAAGCCTTCCGGACCGCCACCGCGAACCGCCGAGGCCGAGCCGGTGTCGGCAAAGGCCTCCCATGCGAGATAAAGCATGAAGGCGACCCCCGCCCAGCGCAGCGACTCGTAGAGTACGGGCGATTCCGCGAGCAGTGCCGATGCACCTGTGGCGGCGGCAATCAGCTGAACCAAAAGGCCGAGGGTGACGCCTGCCACAGCCATGAGTCCGGCACGCCAGCCGGACTTCGCGGAGAGAGCCGCAAGCCATCCCATATTGGGACCGGGTGTCAGTTCGACCGCAGCCATTGCGATGAGGAAAGCGGGCCAGTTGACGTGCCCGAGCATGTCAGAGGCAACCGTAAACGGCGTTGACCAGCCGCACGGCGCGCGGATCGCCAACAAGCACATTGGACTGCTTGTTCATGACATAGGCGCAAGTCAGGCGCCGGTCCGGGTCGCCGATGGCCATGGATCCCCCCCAACCGCAATGGCCGACCGTTTCCGCGTTCGGACCAAAAAAGCCGTGTGTGTTACGCATGATGCCGGCGCCGAAACTCGTATCCATATTCAGAACCAGGTCTGGACCGTTGACGCGCGGGCGGATGAGATTGGTATAGGCGTCGTCAGGCATCAGCGCCCTGCCCGCAACGGCGCCCCCATGGGCAAAAGCGTCATAAAGCGCGGCGACGCTGGCCGCCGTGCCGTGGCCATTGGCCGAGGGAATCTCGATCTCGCGCCAGATCGCGCCGCCGCGATTAGGCGAAGACCATTTGGTGCCGAAGGCGGCTTTCTTGGGGTCTGTCATCTCGCCGATGTCGGGAAGGGCGGTCGGTCGCTTTATGTCTGCGCAGCGCTCATGTTCGCTGGCTGGCAGCCCGATGTGGAAATCTATGCCGGCGGGCGCGCATACGTTTTCACGCAGCCATGTGCCCAGCGTTACACCGCTGATGCGCCGGAACATTTCGCCGACGACATAGCCCCAGGTTGTCGGATGGTAGCCATGGGCCGTGCCGGGCGGCCACATGGGCGGAAGCGTTGCCAGCGCGGCGGCGCAGGCGGGCGGATCGAGCCAGATTTCCGGATCGATTTCATTGATGAATCCCGGCAGGCCTGCCTGATGGCTGACGAACTGGCCGATTGTAACCGCGCCTTTGCCTTCCGCTGCGAACTCCGGCCAGATTTCGGAGATCGGTGTTTCGTATCCGTCAGCAAGATCAGCCACCACGGCAGCAAGAACGAGCGCGGACACACCTTTTGTCGTCGAATAGACGGGCACGAGTGTGCGCTCATCCCAGCGCTGTTCCATTTTCCGGTCAGCCCAGCCGCCGAGCAGGTCGACAATCGGTTCGCCATCCAGCAGCACGGCAAAACCGGCCCCCAGTTCGCCATCATTCTCAAAATTTGCTTCGAAAGCCTCACGGACGGGCTCGAAACCGGTGGCAACGTGTCCTGATACCGGAAAGTCTGTCATGGCGGCCCTTTGGTCATCTTGATCTTTTGGAACAATGAGGCCACCCCTTCCCCAATCGCAAGTCAACCGTCAAGGACCGTCCATGTCAGCTCAAGCCCATCGTCCGCGCCGCTCATGCCTCTACATGCCGGGCGCCAATACCCGCGCCCTGGAAAAGGCGAAGGACCTTGCAGCCGACACGCTGATCTTCGATCTGGAAGACGCTGTGGCGCCCGAAGCCAAGGCCGAGGCGCGCGCTGCCATTCTCAGCGCTGTCCAGGGCGGTGGATATGGTCCGCGTGAAATTGTTGTCCGCATCAATGGCCTCGACACAGAATGGGGCGCAGACGACTTGAAAATGGCGGCAAAATCGGGCGCAAATGCCATTCTCGCGCCCAAAGTGGTGTCGGGCGCTGATATTGACCGACTGGATTCGGCGCTGACCGCTGCCGGTGCGCCTGCCGATTTCGGCCTTTGGGTCATGATCGAGATGCCGCTCGCCATTCTCAACATCCAGGAAATCGCCGAGGCCGCCCACCGCACGCGCCTCACGACATTCGTCATGGGGACAAACGATCTCGCCAAGGAATATCGTGCCCGTCCAACGCCGGACCGGCTGGCTTTCCAGACGGCGCTGGGCCTCAGCATGGCGGCGGCGCGCGCTTATGGCCTCGTCGCCATCGACGGTGTCTACAATGACATCAAGAACGAGCATGGCCTGATCGATGAGTGCGAACAGGGCCGCACGCTGGGTTTTGACGGCAAGACGCTTATCCACCCGTCTCAGCTTGAGTCTGCCAATCGGATCTTTGCACCCAGCCCGCATGAGGTTGAGCAGGCGCAGGCCGTGATCGAGGCCTTCGCCGATCCCGAAAATGCCGGCAAGGGCGTGCTCAAGGTGAATGGCAAGATGACCGAGTTGCTGCACCTGGACGAAGCGCGCCGCACAGTGGCCATGAATGACGCGATCAAGGCATTCGAGGCGGCCTGATGACCTATACCTATCTTCACAACCCGGGATGCAGCACGTCGCGCAAGGGACTTGAACTGCTTGAGTCCAAAGGGATCACGCTGGATGTGCGAAAGTATATGAACGCGTCAGAGCAGCTCAGCGTGGATGAACTCAAGGATATCGCGGTGAAAATGGGCGGGGTCAGCCCACGGGCTTTCCTGCGCGAGAGCAATGCGAAGGACGCCGGGGTTTCGCCTGAGGCGCCTGACGCCGACTTGTTTGCGGCCATGGCGGCGAACCCGAAGCTCATCCAGCGACCCATCCTCATCAAGGGGGACAAGGCTGTTCTGGGCCGGCCGGTCGAAACCATGCTGGACTTGCTCTGAATTTCTGAAATCGCGCCCAGACAGGCCGATTCGATCAAATTTCATCGATCCATGAGACGGAATATCAGCCTTGATGCGTCATAGAGGACGCATGATGCTGATCCTTTTGACCCTGGCCGCGCTCTTTCTGGCTTTCGCCGTGTTCTGCATGTTCGGACTTCCGTACATGCTGATGGGTCCGCGCATGTTCGACCAGCTGGCCGAGCGCCGCGACCAACAGGTGATGGCGGGCGCCCTTCTGGCTGCGGCGATTTCGCTCGTTCTGGCGCCTTTTTTCGTTCCCGGCTTGATTTCGGACGGTAGCCGCGTGCAGGTGATGGCCGAAACCCTGACAGGCTTTATCGGCCGCGCCTGATCCTCTCGGCGCTGTCGCCGAAGCCGCATTGAGCGAGGCGGCAGATGACAAGCGTACAGAAATCCAATCCCGGCAATTATTTCGAGGATTTCCATGTCGGCATGGAGATCGTCCACGCGACGCCTCAGACGCTGACGGAAGGCGATGTGGCCCTTTACCGGGCGATGACCGGTAATCGCTATGCGCAGTATTCATCGGCCGAGTTCGCCAAGGCGGCGGGCTTTCCGGGCCTTTGCATTGATCCACTTCACGCCTTCCATGTCGTGTTCGGCAAATCGGTGCCGGACATTTCCCTCAATGCGGTGGCGAATCTTGGCTATGCCGATGGTCGTTTCTTCCTGCCGGTGATGCCGGGCGACACGCTGAACACCGTGTCGGAAGTGATCGGCATCAAGGAGAACTCGAACGGCAAGACGGGCGTCGTATGGGTGCGCACGACCGGCTTCAACCAGCGCGGCGAGACGGCGATGTCCTTCGTGCGCTGGGTGATGGTCAACAAGTACGAGATGGACAATCCCGCGCCCGAGCCAGTTGTGCCGGACCTGCCGGAGGTGGTGCCTGCCGCCGAACTGGTCGGCTATCCCGACATGAAGACGTGGGACATGGCGCTTGCGGGCAGCCCGTACACATTTGATGACTACGCCGTGGGCGAGAAGATCAACCATGTCGACGGCATGACGGTTGAAGAGGCCGAGCACCAGATCGCCACCCGGCTCTACCAAAACACGGCCAAGGTGCATTTCGATGCGCATGGCCAGAAGGACAGCCGGTTCGGCAAGCGCCTTATCTATGGCGGCGTGGTGATCTCGATTGCCCGGTCGCTGGCGTTCAATGGCCTCGCCAATGCGGGCCAGATGCTGGCCATCAATGCCGGCAGCCATGTCAGCCCGCTGTTCGCCGGTGACACGATCTATGCGTGGAGTGAAGTGCTGGACAAGGCGGAGCTGTCAGACACGTGCGGCGCCCTGCGCCTGCGCCTCGTCGCCGTGAAGGACCAGGACCCAGGCGCCTTCGCCTTCAAGGACGATGCCGGCAAATATGCCGCTGGCGTCCTGCTGGACTTCGACTATTGGGCTGCAATTCCAAAGCGCTGAGGCGATCGCGGCTTCCGTCCGCCAGCGGCATGCTTATATAGGTGGCATGAGCGGATACGGCCCCTTTGATGGTTTCACGATTGCGGCCATTGCGGTCGCGGTCATCCTTTCGGCGCTGGTGAGCCTGATCGGCACATCCGCACGCAAGCGATCCATCTATCTGGGCGAGGCAAAGGCCGAAGACCTGGCTGAAATGACAGGCATCGTGGATCCAAAGCAATTGCTGGCTGCCTTCGGCCCGCCGGACATGGGGCGGGTCTGGCGCACGGTCACGCTCATGGATGTGCGCAAGGCCCGGCAGCCGCAGGGTTGGCTGATGTCCAGCGATCTTGTGGATTATGGCTGCATGGGGATTGCCGTGCTCGCGTTTTTCGTGTCGCACCCGCTTGTGTACGGGGCGCTGCTGTTTGCGCTTTGTCTGCAAATAGGCGGATGGATCGTCTCTACCCGGCTGCCGAAATAGCCTTTCAATCGCCTGCTATGCCGCCGGCTCAAAACGGAATACATACGCGACATGAAAGTCTGGAAGATGAATGGCGCCGGCAACGCGTTTGCCGTGTTTGACGCCCGCTCGACGCCCTTTGCGCCGACCGCAGAACAGGTGCGCCAGATCGCGGCGGACCTGCAGGCTGACCAGGTGATTGCGCTGGAACGCGATGCCACCAAGGACGTGTTCATGCGAATCTGGAATGCGGATGGCGGGGAAGTGGCGGCTTGCGGCAATGGCGCCCGCGCCGTGGCGCATCTCATCCTTGAGGAAACCGGCAAGCCCATGGTCACTATCCAGACCGAGGCAGACATGCTGAAGGGCTTCAAGGCCGAAGGCGGCCTCGTGACGGTCGATATGGGCTCGCCCCTGATGGGCTGGGAAGACATCCCATTGGCCGAAAAGATGGATGTGCGCGGCGTCGACGTGAAAATCGGCCCGATGGATAATCCGACGCTGTCGCGTCCGGCTGTCGTTTCCATGGGCAACCCGCACGCGGTCTTCTTCGTGAAGGATGTCGATGCGTATGACATTCCCCAGCTGGGCCCGCTCGTTGAATGGCATCCGCTATTTCCGGAGGGCACGAATGTCGGCTTTGCGCAGGTTATCGACAGCGAAACCATTCGCCTGCGTGTCTGGGAACGCGGCGCCGGCCTGACCAAGGCCTGTGGTACCGGCGCTTGCGCAGCACTGGTCTGTGCGGCGCGCGCCAAGCTGACCGGGCGCAAGGCGCGGCTCGTGCTGGATGGTGGCACGCTGATCATCGATTGGCGCGAGAACGACGATCATGTCTACATGACCGGTCCTGTCGAATTGGAATTCGAGACCGTTATCTGAGTGCTGACTGGCGCGTCGGGCTTGATTCTCGCCGCAGACAGCGCGATGTGGCCCATCGAACTTGTCATGACTCATGCAACCACGCCTCCCAGCCCGACGCTGATCACGCTCGGATGCCGCCTCAACACCTATGAATCGGAGGTGATGCGCAGCCATGCCGCCGAGGCGGGGCTGAATGATGCCGTGATCATCAACACCTGCGCCGTGACCTCAGAAGCCGTTCGTTCCGCCCGTCAGGCGATCCGGCGTGCGGCGAAGGATCATCCGGGAGCACCGATCCTGGTGACGGGGTGTGCCGCGCAAATTGACCCTGCGATGTTCGCGGCCATGCCGGAAGTCACGCGCGTCATCGGCAATCACGAAAAGATGCAGGCGAATACGTGGAAGCCTGCCACGCTGCTGGCTGGCCATGAAAAGGTGCGCGTCAATGACATCATGTCGGTGCGCGAGACAGCGGCCCATCTGATTGACGGGATGGAGGGCCGTGCGCGTGCCTATGTTCAGGTCCAGAATGGGTGTGACCATCGCTGCACGTTCTGCATCATTCCCTATGGGCGCGGTAATTCACGCTCGGTTCCGGCCGGAGAGGTCGTGGCGCAGGTGCGCCGGCTCGTGGAGACGGGCCATCACGAGGTCGTGCTGACGGGCGTGGACCTTACGAGCTGGGGCGCTGACCTTCCGGGCGCGCCGCAATTGGGCAATCTGGTCCAGCGCATCCTGAAACTGGTGCCCGAACTCGCACAGCTGCGCATATCCTCCATCGATGCCATCGAGATTGACGATGCGCTTGTCGAGGCGCTGTCGGATGTGCGGCTGGCCCCCTACATGCACCTTTCATTGCAGCATGGGGATGACATGATCCTCAAGCGCATGAAGCGTCGCCATTCGCGTGACCAGGCGATTGCGCTGACGCAGCGCCTGCGCGACGCGCGGCCCGACATGGCCTTCGGCGCCGACCTGATTGCCGGGTTCCCGACCGAGACCGAGGCGCATTTCGAGAATTCCCTGCGTCTCGTGGAAGAGTGCGGCATCAGTTTCCTGCACGCCTTTCCCTATAGCCCCCGGCCCGGAACGCCTGCTGCGCGGATGCCGCAAGTGGCGAAAGCCGAGATCAAGGCGCGCGCGGCGAGGCTGCGTGCGGCTGGCGAAGCGGCGCTGATCGCCCATCTCGTCCGCCATGTCGGCACAAGTGCTGATGCGCTGGTCGAGCGCGGCGCCACGGCCCGCCTGCCCGACTTTACGCCCTTGCAGATCGAAGGCGACCTGCCGCCTGCTGGACGCGTCGCGCGTACCCATATAACCGGGCACAACAATACGCATCTGGTTGGGACTTTGGCATGATCCTGTGGTTCGGGAAAAAGAAGAAGCAGGACGAGGCAAAGGTGGCTGGCGCGGCCATGGACGCGCCAGAACTTTCAGCTGACGAGATTGCGGCGCGCGATGCTGAAATCGCCGCAAAAGAAGCCGAAAAAGCCGAGATTGAGCGTGTCGTCGCCGAGGCAAACCAGGCCTGGGAAGACCGCCAGTCGCGGGAGGCTAGCGAAGCTGCTGCTGAATCGGACCGGCTTGAGGAAGAGGCCCGCAAGGCCGATGCCGCGCGTGCCGAAGCGCTGGCGCGTGCCGATGCCGAAGAAGCAAGCCGTCTTGAAGCTGAAGCGGTTGCCGCCCGTCTCGCGCGCGAGGAGCGCGATGCGGCCCGGGCTAAGGCTGCGGCTGAACTGAAGCTGCTCGAAGATCGCCGCGAAGCCGCGCGCTTGCGTGAAGAACGCGAAGCGGCCGCACGTGCCGCGCTGGAAGCAGAAGCCAATGATCCGGGTTTTGTGGCCAAGCTCGGTTCGGGCCTTGCCCGCTCTTCGTCGCGCCTCGGGTCGGGCCTTTCCGCTTTCAACAAGCGCAAACTGGATGAGGAAACGCTTGAGGATCTTGAAGACCTCTTGATCACGTCAGACCTTGGCGCGGCTGTCGCGCGGCGGGTCACGAAAAATCTGTCGAGGGAGCGCTTCGACAAGGAAATCACTGAAAACGAGATCAAACAGGCGCTCGCGGCCGAAATTGAAGAGGTTTTGGCTCCGCGTGAGAAGATTGTGGACTTCTCCGACGGCCCGCGCCCCCGCGTTGTTCTTTTTGTTGGCGTCAATGGATCCGGCAAGACGACGACGATTGGCAAGATCGCCTCGAAACTGAAGGATCAGGGCGCCAAGGCGCTACTGGTCGCCGGTGATACGTTTCGGGCTGCAGCCATTGAACAGCTGACGGTCTGGGGCGACCGGGCCGGTATTCCGGTCATGTCCAAGCCGACAGGCGCCGATGCGGCGGGTCTCGTGTACGAGGCGATCGAGCGGGCCAGGGAAGAGGATCTTGATCTCGTGCTCGTCGATACGGCCGGACGCCTGCAGAACAAGGCGGAACTGATGGCTGAGCTCGCCAAAGTGGTGCGTGTCATCCGCAAGATGGACCCTGAAGCCCCGCACGACGTCATCCTCGTGCTGGACGCGACGGTTGGCCAGAATGCGCTCAGCCAGGTCGAGGCGTTCCGGCATACGGCCGGCGTGACGGGCCTTGTGATGACGAAGCTGGACGGCACGGCCAAGGGCGGTGTGCTGGTCGCCATCGCCGAAGCGCATGACCTGCCCATCCACTTCATCGGCGTAGGCGAAGGCGCCGATGACCTCCGCCCCTTCAGCGCCCACGCGTTTTCGCAGGCGCTGGTCGGGGCTATCGAATAGCGCCTATTCCGCTGCCATCGCCTGTGTGGGCGCCGATTGCGCACCGCGCACCAGTCGGCCCGGCTTGGCGCCGGTTGGTGCGCCGTCACGGTGGGTCACCTGTCCTGCAAGGAGGGTTGCGGTATAGCCGCTGGCCTTCTGCATCAGGCGGCGGCCGCCAGCGGGCAGGTCGTGAATGACCTCCGGCAGATGAAGCTTCATGTTGCTCGCATCAATGACATTGAGATCGGCGCGGTAACCCGGCGAGATCAGGCCCCGGTCATTAAAGCCCATCCAGCGAGCGGTTTTCAGCGTCTGGCGATGGATCAGGTATTCCAGCGGCAGTTTCGGGCCGCGTGAACGATCGCGTGCCCAATGGGTCAGCATCGTTGTTGTGAAGCTGCCATCGCAGATCATGCCGACATGGGCGCCGCCATCAGAGAGGCCGGGCAGGGTGACGGGGCTTTCCATCATCGCGCGGATTGGTTCGAGGCTGCCTTGCGCATAATTGAGGAAAGGCAGGTAGAGCATGCCGCGCCCGCCTCGCTCGAGCATAAGGTCAAGCGCTGCTGCTTCATTCGTGACGCCGCGCTGGGCCGCGATGGCCTCGATGGTATGCTCCGGACCTGGTTCATAATCGACCGGATCCGTCAGCTGAAACATCTTGCCGAAGCTGCGCAGCATCACTTTCAGGAACGGGTTATCGGTGTCGGGCTTGTCGGCCAGCAGGCGTTTGCGGAAGTCCGCGTCATTCAGGCGGCGCACTTTATCGTCAAATGGCAGGTCGGCGATTTCCCGGAACACAGGGTGCGCGCTGAATATGTTGAGTGTGAGTTCAAGACCCAGCAATACGCCAACCGGCCGCGGTGCCACCTGAGCAGCCATAGGTAGCCCGTCATCCACCGCCTGTTCGATCGCTCCCAGAAGCGCACGCCAGCCTTCCGGTGCGACATCGGCTTGGGCAAGGGAGACCGACAGGGGGCGGCCCGATGCTTCGACGATGCGACGCAGCATGGCCGCTTCTTTCTGGGGGTCGTTAAAGTCCGATACGAATTGCAGGACGCCGCGCTTTGCTTCGGCAAGGCCCATGGCAATCCCGGTAAGTTCCGCCTCACTGGCGGTGAGTGTCGGCGTCGGTTGGCCGTCGGACGTGCGGTGGTTAAGCGTACGCGAGGTGGAAAAGCCGATGGCGCCGGCGATCACGGCTTCCTTCGCGAGGCGTGCCATCTCCTTTATCTCGGCGGGTGTTGCATCCTCGCGATTGGCGCCCCGGTCGCCCATGACATAGACCCGCAGTGCTGCGTGGGGGAGCTGGGCGGCGAGATCCACATCGAATTCACGCTCGCCAAGGAAATTCAGATAGTCCGGAAAACTTTCCCACGCCCATGGCAGACCCTCGGTCAGGACCGGGAACGGAATGTCTTCGACGCCCTCCATCAGGCGGATGAGCCGGTCATGGTCTTCCGTGCGGCAGGGCGCAAATCCAACACCGCAATTGCCCATCACTGCTGTTGTGATGCCATGGAGGGATGAGGGGCTGATGACGCTGCCCCAGGTGGCCTGCCCGTCATAATGGGTGTGCACGTCGACAAAACCGGGCGTCACGATCTGGCCGCGCGCATCGATTTCCTCGCGGCCCTTGCCGCTGACCTTGCCAAGGTCGGTGATGACGCCGCCATCAACAGCGACATCCATCTCGCGCGGCTCGGCGCCGCTACCATCGAAGACAAGTCCGCCGCGCAGAATAATATCGTGGGTGGCCATGCGTTTCTCCCTGTTTTGATCCAGCATGGAGACGGCACGTGAATAGTCAAACCCTGACGCCGCGTCGGGCTTCCACGGGTCAGCGAACCCGCGCATACACCGCGCGCTATGACCAGTACGCTCCTCCCTGTCGCGATCTGCCTGATGTCAGCCGTGTCCCTGGCGGCTTCGAACGTTCTGGTAAAACGCGGCGGTGACATCCTGACCGCCCGGATGGTGCTGTCCATCGTGATGGCGCTCAGCGTCCTGCCCTTTGCGTTTTTCGTACCGTTGCCACCCCGCGAGACATTGCCGTTCATCGCCGTCTCGATGGTGGTGCACTGGTTCTACCAGTTCAGCGCCATTCGGGCGCTTCATCGCGGGGACCTGTCGCTTGTTTTCCCTGTCATGCGGGGACTGGGACCGCTCGCGACGGCGCTCATCGCCGGGATTGCCCTGCATGAAAGCCTGTCAGCTTGGCAGATCGCGGGTCTGGTTGCCGCCAGCGCATCGATCATTGTCTTTGCCCTGCCGACGGGTGTCACCGTCCATGCCCGTCGTCTCGACCGGGCCGCCCTGTTCTGGTCGGTGATGACGGCGATAGGCGTCGGCCTCTATGC
Organism: Alphaproteobacteria bacterium; assembly: GCA_018827375.1. GTDB lineage: Bacteria > Pseudomonadota > Alphaproteobacteria > Caulobacterales > Hyphomonadaceae > Hyphomonas. The sequence goes on along the minus strand of JAHJYW010000045.1, from coordinate 112,679 downwards.
TGTCGCTGACGCGCGCGCCGTGAGAGAGATGCCCAGTACGATGAGCTTCGTCGTCTGGCTTTTCCTGGTCGACTGGATCGGCGTGACGACGGTGACCCTCTGGCAGCGCAAAGGCGCAATCATGAAAGCGGTTCGTCCGCAAATACGCAGCGGCATGATTGCGGGTGTGCTTGGCTCATTTTCCTATGGCCTGGCTATTTTTGCCTACACATTGACAGATACGGCCATCGTTACGGCTTTGCGCGAAACATCAGTTGTGTTTGCAGCGGCGTTTGGGGCATTTCTCCTTCACGAAGGCTTCGGGAGACGGCGAACACTCGCGGCCGCTGTGCTTGCTTGTGGCCTGCTTCTCATGCAGGCCGGGGCGTGACGCCTGCTATGGTCGTTCGCAGTGCGCTGTGCCAGAGAGTGGAAAACATCCGGGAGCGGCTTTGCCGCGTATGAATACTCATGAATGACACGTCTGAACAAAAATCCGACCAAGCGTCGCCCCGCAAGGCTGGCAATGTCTGGGCCGAGCTCGGTCCGACACTCGTCTTTGTCCTGATCTACAATATCCTGCTGCGCTTTCCTGAAGGCGACGGGCTGTTGACGAAAGATACGGCGCTCTATTGGGCGACTGGCGCACTCATTTTGATGACGATTGGCGTCATCATACAGAAGCTGATCAGCAAGGAGCGCATTCCGCCCTTCCTGATCCTGTCATCGGTTCTGATCGGCACGTTCGGCACAATCGGGATCGTGCTCCAGTCGAAAACGTTTCTCTTCATCAAACCAACCATAATAAACCTTCTGTTCGCCGGTGTGATATTCGGCGGTCTCGCCGTGGGGCGGAATGTCTGGAAGATGTTCTTCGATGGCGCATTCCAGCTACCCGACTTTGCATGGCGCACGCTTGCCATTCGCTGGGGACTTTATTTTGTCGCCCTCGCGATCTGGAATATTGTCCTCTGGCAATTCTTTTCCGAAGAAACCTGGGCCAATTGGCGGCTCGGAAACATGGCTATCGGTTTTGTGTTTGCGCTGGCCAATGTGCCTTACACGCTCAAGCACATGATATCGTCCGAGGATAAGGACAAACCTGCCTAGCGGGTAATCTTTTCCGTCCCCGGCGGATTGGTAAATGGGGGGAAAGCGTTCAGATGGCGCGTGCTGGCATAGTGGGTCAGTGCCCACACCACGGTCGGGAAGGCAAGCTCTGACCAGGGAATGTCTTTCCAGTCAAACAGGCCGACCTCGAGGCTTTCAGGCCCTGAATCTATTGAAGATTCTAGCTTTGCGCGAAACATGATCTGTACCTGGCTTATACGCGGTACGGAGTAGACGGCGAGCATTTGCTCGATCCGTATGTCTGCGCACGCTTCCTCTTTTGCCTCCCGCTGTGCGGCATGCTCGACCGTTTCATTCTCTTCCATGAACCCCGCCGGCAGGGTCCAGAACCCCTTGCGCGGTTCGATTGCCCGTCGGCACAAAAGCACTCTTCCGCCGCGGTCGGTCACAACCGACCCGGCCACGATTTTCGGATTCACGTAATCGATAAAACCACACGTGTTGCATATGCGCCTTTCGCGCTCGTCGCCGTCGGGCACACCTGAAATGAAATCAGGCGTTATGGAACCATTTGCTAAGTCATCCGTCATCAAATCTTCAACCTATGTCCCTTATGGAGAAAACTGTTGATCCGCACACGGGCCAGCTGCTTAAAGCGGGCCACCAAATCATTTCCAGCGGGAAACCGCGCCAAACCTTGAAAGTAGACATTCCAATGGCAACGACAACCAGTTTTAATCTCAACAAATCCCCAAGCCATTTGTTGCACCGCGCGCAACAAATTGCTGCCAATCATTCTGCATCGGCCCTGAAAGCTGCCGGCGTCACGCTGCGCCAGTTTTCCGTGCTCGCCGCGCTCTCCGGAAACGAAGGCGTCAGCCAGTCCGATCTCGTCAATGCAACCGGCATTGACCGCTCGACGCTCGCCGACATGGTTGCCCGCATGGAGCAGGCCGGCCTGATCAAGCGCGTTGCTTCGAAAACCGATGCCCGCGCCAAGTCCGTCTCGCTTATGGCCAAGGGCCGGAAGGCGCTTGAGAAAGCCCAGCCAGCTGTTGACGCTGCCGACGCAGCGCTTTTCGACGCCATGCCGAAAACCAAGCAGGACGCACTTCTCTCTGGCCTGACCAAACTGGTTGATGATGCGGAAGCCCCTGCCCCAACCGTGAAGGCCACCGCTGAGCCAGCGCCTGTGGTTGTCCCGAAAGCCAAGGCCAAGCCAAAGGCGAAAGCCAAGCCGAAGGCCAAAGCGAAAGCCAAGGCGGCTTCGGAATCGAAGCCGGTGATCAAATCGAAGGTCGCGCCAAAGGCGAAACCTGCTGCCAAGAAAAAGAAGTAAGACTTCGGGGTCAGTTGCGGGGCGCGCTCAGCGCCCCGCTCACCTCTTTTACATCGTCCGGCCCGAGCGGCCCTGCGACATGTAACAGGATCTCGCCATCGCTAGAGATCACGAATGTTTCCGGTACGCCGGTCAATCCGAAATCCAGACCACCCTGCCCGTCAGGATCAACCGCCACACGGGCGAATGGATTGCCCATGCGCTCAAGGAATTCTACGCCCTTCTCGGGCGTATCCTTGTAGAGAACACCATACACACGGCCCGGAAAGCGCTCCGATAGCGTCATTAGCTGTGGGTGCTCGGCCTCGCATGGGGCGCACCAACTCGCGAATAGATTAACGACGATTGTCTGGTCACTGGGTGGCGGCGCGAAAACGATGTCGCCACCGTCAAGCGTAGTGAACTGACGGTCAGGCGCGGCGCGAGAGACGCGTTCGAAATCCCCCTTTTTCGGGCTCAGCAATTGGGACAAGGCGAGGCCAGCAAAAAGGACAAGCAGCGCGACAGGGATAACTGCAAGCCAGCGTTTCATTCCGCGTCCTCATCGCCTGTCTGCATGCGTCGAAGGGCAGCCTTTGCCGCCCGCGCCTTGAGCACAACGCCAATGACTGTGCCGCCAACAAGAAGGGCGCCCAGTCCGTAGCAGGCCCAGATATAGGCTGCGTTCTTGTCGAGGTCGGGGAGGAGTTCCATCATGCGCCCGCCAATAATCTGGCCCGCTGGCGCGCAGCGCGCCGGGTCCAGATTTCCGCCCGCATCAGGGTCATCACCAAACCGCCGAACAGGAGCATATGGCCAAGGCCGCTCATCATCAGCGGCCAGAGATAGACGGCCGCCATTTTAGGCCCGTCCACCGTGATGACGCTCGCGTCCTGATGCAGCGATGTGAACATGTCCACCGAGAACTTGATCAGCGGCACATTGAGCGCGCCGACCATGGCGAGGATGGCACCGGCGCGGGCTGCCTTCTGGCGCGAGTCCATCGCTGCGCGCAGGGCCATATATCCCAGGAAGAGGAAGAACAGGAACAACACGCTCATCATGCGGGCGTCATCCCACTGCCACCATGTGCCCCAGGTCGGCTTGCCCCAGATCGATCCGGTGGCAAGGCAGAGCGCCGTCCACACCGCGCCCAGCGGGGCAATGGCTTTGGCGGCAATGTCGGCCAGCTCGTGGCGCCAGATGAACCAGATGAAGCTTGCTGCCGCCATGCCCGAATAGCTCGCCATGGCCAGCCAGGCCGCGGGCACATGGATGAACATGACACGCATGATGTCACCGCCCTGGTAATCATCCTTCGGAACCACCCAAAGCCCCTGCCACAAGCCCCACGCGATCATCGCAGCGCCAACCCCGTAGAAGAGTGGCGCCAGCCAATTCGACAAGGCGAGAAACCGATGTGGATTTGCAAAGGCAGATAACATGCCCATCAGATACTATCCCCTCAATCCGCCGCCAAGCGCAGCGCGGCAGCCATGGCAAATGGCGCGGCCGCCAGCGCGAACAGTGTCGAGGCCGCAAGCAATAATGGTGCGGTGTCTCCGAACGCCGCGCCGCGCATGGCCATCGACCCGAAAATCGCTGTTGGCACATAAAGCGGCAAGGCGATGAGGGCTATAAGTAATCCTCCGCGCCTGACCGTGGCCGAGAGGGCTGCGCCAACGCCTCCCCAGAAGAAAAAGGCGAGGCCGCCTAGGCCGTAGATCAAAGCGCCCGTCAGGAGGCTCAAGCTGGCTTCCGCCTGGAACATCAGGGCCAGAACGGGGCTCATCAGGGCCAGCGGCAGGCCGGCCGTCAGCCAGTGCGCGAATGTCTTGGCCGCAGCGATGGCAGAGACGGGCGCCCCTGCCTGCAACCAGAGATCAAGCGTGCCGTCTTCCACATCTGACTGGAAGATACGCTCAAGGGTGACGAGGCTGGATAGCGCAAGTGAGACCCAGAGTATGCCCGGACCCACGGCGCGCAGCATGCCGGGTTCGGTTCCGATACCCAGCGGTACCAGAACTGCGGCCCCTGCGAAGAAACCAAGCGGCAACAGCGCGCCCGCGCCGCCCGCCCAGGCTTCACTCAGCGCTTGCCTGAAGGCGGACAGAATTGGCTTCGGGCTCAAAGACCCATCTCCCGGCTTGCCGCAAAACCCGCGTCACCGTGGACAGCCGCAATAACGGCCCCGCCGCTCTGGCGATGCCGTGCCACCATCGCGAGAAGCTGGTCGCGCCCTTCGGTGTCCAGCGCCGTGAAGGGCTCGTCCAGCAGCCAGATGGCGCGATTGTCCAGCATCAGGCGTGCGAGGGCCGTGCGGCGCTTCTGCCCGGCTGAGAGGTAGCGCCCGGCGACGTCAGCGGGGCGGGAAAGCCCCATTTCCCTCAGCACTGCATCAATATCTGCTTCAGCGCCCCATGCCTGGCCCCAGAGTTTTAAATGTGTCCGCGGCGTCTCGTGGGGCTTCAGGCCTTCGCGATGCCCAATCCAGTGATGGGTGGCCTCGCGGGTCACATTGCCCGCTTCCGGACGTGTCAAACCGGCCAGAATGCGCAGCAAAGTGGTCTTCCCTGCCCCGTTTGCGCCGCGCAGGATGACGGCCTCGCCGGGTGCAACGGACAGCGATACGCCCTCGAACAGGACGCGCTCTCCCCGCAGAATCCCGAGATTGGTGGCGCTCAGCAACAGTAATTCCCCTCGGAATAGACCCTTTGTCCCAATTGCATCAGGTGCTTACCCTCTATATGACACGAGGCAACGCGCCGCCCGACGCGGCACCCACATGTACACATCAAGACGCGAGGTCTCCCGCATGCCGTCTATCGACAGCTTTAAATCAAAACGCACGCTTACCGCTGCTGGCAAGACGTACACTTATTATTCGCTCGCCGCAGCCTCTGAAAACGGCCTCGGCGATGTGTCGCGCCTTCCGGCCTCCCTGAAAGTGCTGCTGGAGAACATGCTGCGCTTCGAGGACGGCAAGACGGTCACCAAGGATGATATCATGGCCTTCAAGGCCTGGCTCGACAACAAGGGTTCGACCAGCCACGAGATTGCCTATCGCCCTGCGCGCGTTCTGATGCAGGATTTCACTGGCGTTCCAGCCGTTGTTGACCTTGCCGCAATGCGCGACGCTGCCAAGAAACTTGGCGCCGCTGCTGACGCCATCAACCCGCAGGTGCCTGTTGACCTCGTGATCGACCACTCGGTCATGGTCGACAATTTCGCCCATGCCAATTCCTTCGAGAAGAACGTCGAGCGCGAATATGAGCGCAACGGCGAGCGTTACGAGTTCCTGCGCTGGGGCTCTTCGGCCTTCAAGAACTTCCGCGTTGTGCCACCGGGCACAGGCATCTGCCACCAGGTGAACCTTGAATATCTTGGCCAGACGGTCTGGACGAAAGAGGAAGACGGCGAAACGGTTGCCTATCCTGACACCTGCGTGGGCACCGACAGCCACACGACCATGATCAACGGCCTCTCAGTTCTAGGCTGGGGCGTTGGCGGCATCGAGGCCGAAGCGGCGATGCTCGGCCAGCCTGTCTCCATGCTTATTCCGCAGGTTGTCGGTTTCAAGTTCACCGGAAAGCTCGCCGAGGGCGCGACAGCGACCGACCTCGTGCTGACCGTGGTCCAGATGCTGCGCAAGAAAGGCGTTGTCGACAAGTTCGTTGAATTCTTCGGCCCCGGCCTTGCCAACCTTACGCTGGAAGACGAAGCGACGATTTCCAACATGGCACCGGAGTATGGCGCAACTTGCGGCTTCTTCCCGGTCGACAATGAGACGCTCACCTATCTCACCGACACCGGCCGCGAAGCGGACCGCGTGGCGCTCGTCGAAGCCTATGCCAAGGCGCAAGGCTACTGGCGTCCCGACATGGCTGATCCCGTGTTCACCGATACGCTGGAACTGGACCTTGGTGATGTGGTGCCATCGCTTGCGGGTCCGAAGCGTCCGCAGGACCGCGTCCTGCTGACGGATGCCGCCAAACAGTTCAAGAAAGACCTCCCCGGCATCAAGGGCGGCGGCGTGGACAAGGACAAGGCGCCTGAAAGCAAGGGCGAAGCCCGTTTCGCCGACGAAGGCGCCACAATGAACAAGACCATTCCGGATGATTACGGCGTTCCGACCTATGCGGTCGAAGGCTCCGACTATCACCTGCACGATGGCTCGGTCGTGATTGCCGCGATCACGTCCTGCACCAACACATCCAACCCCTCCGTCATGCTGGCTGCTGGCCTGCTTGCGCGCAATGCGCTCGCAAAGGGCCTGAAATCCAAACCTTGGGTCAAGACGTCGCTTGCGCCGGGCTCCCAAGTCGTCACCGATTACCTGCTGCGCGCAGGCCTGCAGGACGATCTCGATGCGATGGGCTTCAACCTCGTCGGCTATGGTTGCACCACGTGTATCGGTAACTCCGGTCCTCTGCCGCCAGAGATCGCCAAGTCGATCAACGAGAACGATCTTGTCGCGTGTTCGGTGCTTTCGGGTAACCGCAACTTCGAAGGCCGGATCAGCCAGGACATCCGGGCGAACTATCTCGCCTCGCCGCCACTGGTTGTCGCCTATGCGATCGCCGGCACGATGCACAGGAACCTGACCACGGACCCACTCGGCATGGATCAGGACGGCAACCCGGTCTACCTGAAAGACATCTGGCCGAGCTCGAAAGAGATCGCTGAAGTGATGCGTGCGTCGGTGACACCTGAAATGTTCCGCAGCCGCTATGCGGACGTGTTCAAGGGCGATGAAAACTGGCAGGGTATCAAAGTGTCCGGCGGCCAGACGTATGACTGGCCGATGAGCTCCACCTATGTTCAGAACCCGCCTTATTTTGAAGGCATGGGTCTTGAGCCGGACGCACCTGAAGACGTGCATGATGCCCGGGTGCTTGGCCTCTTTGGCGACTCCATCACGACCGACCACATCTCCCCGGCCGGCAATATCAAGTCAGACGGCCCGGCAGGTGATTACCTGCGCGAGCATCAGGTGCCAGTGCTGGACTTCAACTCCTACGGCGCACGCCGGGGTAACCACCAGGTCATGATGCGCGGCACGTTCGCCAATATCCGCATCAAGAACCAGATGGTGCCGGGTGTCGAAGGCGGCGTGACCAAGCATTATCCAGGCGGCGAAGAACTGCCGATCTATGATGCGGCGATGAAGTACCGAGATGAAGGCGTTCCACTGGTCATCTTCGCGGGCCAGCAATACGGCACCGGCTCGTCGCGTGACTGGGCGGCAAAAGGCACGATCCTGCTCGGCGTCCGCGCCGTGATTGCCGGCAGCTTCGAGCGTATTCACCGCTCGAACCTGATCGGCATGGGTGTCCTGCCGCTTGAGTTCACTGGCGACACGACCTGGGAATCGCTTGGCCTGAAAGGCGACGAGCAGGTCTCCATCGCGGGTATCAGCGACATCACCCCACGGATGATGCTGCCGGTGACGATCACGTCGGCGGACGGCTCCAAGACCAGCATCGAATGCCGGGTGCGCATCGATACCGAGAACGAGCTCGATTATTACCGCAATGGCGGTATCCTTCACTACGTCCTGCGCAACCTCGCTCGCGAGGCGCTCTAGCGCAGCCATTGAACAACCCGACCAACAAAAGCCCTCCGCGTTCGCTCGCGGGGGGCTTTTTGCAGTTCTCACACCCCTGTGATTGTCATGCGATTTGGCAAGCGCCTATAACAAGACTGTCATGAAACACATCTCCTTCCTTGCCCTGGCGTTCTCGCTGTTCGTTGCGCTGCCCGCAGCTGCACGTCAGCCCATGTCCGTCCCGGATGCGGCGCCGGTTCTCGTGGAGCTGTTTGCATCGCATAATTGCCGGTCTTGCCCGAAGGCACACCGGACACTCGCGGAGGTCGATTCCCAGCGCGATGACGTGTTGATCCTCACATGGTCAGTCGATTACTGGGACTATCTCGGTGAAAAGGACCCCATGGCGATGTCCGAGTCCAAGGATCGCCAGCGCGCCTATGTCGACCGTTTCCGCCTGCGCGGGCCTTACACGCCCCAGACCGTCTACAATGGTGTCGAGCAATGTCCCGGTAACAAACTGCCACAGGTCGAGTCGGCCCTGGAGCGTGTCAGCCGTGTTGAGCCTTCACCTGCGCACCTGGCACGCAAGGGCGGCAAGATCGAGCTGACGGGCAATGTGAAGGAACTCACGGATATCTTCGTCATCGACTATCTCGACGGCGATGCGAATCCGACGGACATGGTCCACCCCGTGACCCATGTGACCTCAATCGGTCCCTGGCTTGGTGGCCGGGTCGAGATTGATCCCTCCGTCTGCAAATCGACCTGCGCACTGGTCGTTCAGGAAGCCGGCTTCGGCCGCGTGCTCGCCGCCATGGATCTGAAAAACTAGTTCAGGGCTGCGCCGGAGAGTCTGAAGTGTCAGGTACGGGCGGCCTGACGATGGACGAGATCGCTGGCGTAAACTCATTCCAGTCAAATTCGGTCAGTTCGAAGGCCCATCCAGAAGCCTTCTGGTTGATCGTGCTGCCGCGCTGGGCGCCTTCACCAGCCTCAATGGCCCGGAGCGTGACGAAGTAGCCGTCCGGTTCCTTATAGGCCTGAAGGTCCACCTCCAGACCGTCATGCGTTTCCGTAATATGGCGGCCGACCGGACGCGTCGTGAGCTTGCTGGCCGGCTTGACGCCAATGGGCCGGAAACGCGTCAGGGCCAGCGCGGGTGTCGAGGCCGCAATGCGACTGACAAGGCGATAGTCCTGATACGGCGGCGCGGGGCGGAAGCTTCGGTCGCTGCTGCCGACGGAGCGCTGCAAGTAAAGACTGTTACTGCGCGCATCAAACAGCCGGACAGCGGAAACGGCATCCGAATGAATGTCGATAATGTCGAGGTCCAGCCATGCATCGTGATTGTAGAGCGGTGGCAGATCGCCATTGACGCGGAACGCCTGCGCTTCGCCCGGAAGGCGGGCATAGACATTCGCCCCCTTGCGGCCTGTGATCAGTGAAGCCGTCACGGTATCCGCCTCGTTCACGATCTCGATCAGGGCGCCTGTTCCGCCTTCACGCGGATCCCCCAGGCCGATCCGGTTCATCTTTCCGGGGTCTCGCGTGCGGCCTTCGCCCCATGTGAGTTCGCCCAGACCGCCAGCGAGGTTTGCCAGCCTGTCGGCGCGCACCGGATAACCGCCTGAGCCCTCAAGCGTCCATCCGTCAGGCCCGTTGATCAGCGTATAGGACTCGTCAGCAAGGGTGATGCGGATTTCAGCCGCATCGGCCCGCGCGTCCGCAAAATCCGGCAACACGAGTTTGCCCATGCGCTCGGTGCTTTGTGGCGTATCGTGGCCACCTATGTTGACCACAAATGCCAGCACGGTCAGCAGCCCAGCCAGAGCACCCAGAACCTGGACCTGGCGCACGCGTCGTCGAAGGCGAATGTCGGTCACGCGCTCCGCCCCTGACGATGTCGCTGGCGGCGCCAGACCAGCAGGCCAATCAGGCCGACAAGCAGAGGACCGCCCCAGATATTGATGATCTTGAGTGTGCCTTCGAGACGGTCAATCTCGCGCCGGTAGTCGCGCTCGATTCCGCGCAGGCGACCGCGAAGCTCAATGATGTCAGCGCGCAACTGGGTCAATTCCGTGCGCTCGGAATCGCTCAGGTCTGCTTCCAGGTCTCCCGAGAAGAAGCCGTCGGCAGCGCCAATTTCCTGCAATTCTTCGAGCCGGGTCTGCGCCGTTTGCAGGCGGCTTTCCAGTTCGGCCTGCTGACGGAAATATTTCGCCTCTGCACTTTCCCGCATCTTATCGATGCGGGTCATGGGCCGCAGGCTGGGCGAGCGCGACCGAAGACGCGACAGCTCTCCGCCGCCTGAAAGGGCATCGAGCGCATTCAAGACAAGCGCGCCATCATCGGCCACAACCGTGCCGCGTCCGGGCACGATGTAGAAATCGTCTGCAATCGTATCGACATCCGCGATCAGGACGATCTCTGCGTCGGTCTGGCTCCTGTCGATGTGAGGCGGCGCATTGGCGGCCTCGGCGCGCATCAGCTCGGCCAGAGTCGGATCGGATGGTTCATCCAGCGCCGGCGCGCCTGCAGGGAAGGCGGTGACGAGCGGGCCCGAAAGCCGCCCCGCCAGCACCAAGGGTTCAGGCACGGTCTTGTAGGATTTGAGAACATCGCCCGGCTTCATGTCACGCACGGCCTGCTCGGCATCGATATAGGACGGGCTGGGACCGGTTTCGATAAGCGGGGAAAAGACTGCCCCGCCGGGCAGCGTGCCCGTAACAAGCGCCCCGGGCGCGCCGAAATTGACGCTCCGGGTCAGGTCTGCCGTCACCAGGTCGTCCCGGTTCATGTCTGAGGCGGGGGCGCCAATGAAAAGGGGATGAGCCAGTTCTTCCGTGCGGCCGTTTCCGGTATCGACCGGCACGGGCAGCGCGTTCGCTGCATCGGCAACCGCTTCTTCTGACAAGGTTACGCCCCATGCCTTGCCGAGTATGCCGAGATCGGAGCGTGGGTGATCACTTCCCCTGTCGAACATACTGGTGCCAACAGCGGTCTTTGCAGCCGGATCGACCATGATGACGGCCCGGCCATGGCGCAGGACATATTGATCGATCAGCCATTCCTGACGCAGGTCCAGTTCGGGAGGGTGCGCAATGAAGAGCACGTCCATATCCTCGGGCAGGGATTGGAACTCTTGGGAAATCGGAACGATTTCGAATGATTTCGCAATGTCGGACAAGAGGGCATAGCCGCCCTCGCCACCGGGCGCCGTCATGCCGGGAAGGGACGAGAGAATACCGACACGGGGCGGGTCTGGATCATCCAGCCGCGCAACCATGCGTGTCAGGTCATATTCAAGCGTGAGCTCGTGCTCGGGCGCCAGGAAGGGGATGACACGCTGGTCGTCGACCGCGTTGCGTCCGATGATGCCGAAATAGAGCGGGTCTGTCCCGTTTGTATTCACGGCGGTTATGCCGGCGGCGAGCGCTTCGTCTTCAGCCTCGGAAAAGGGTGATGGGTCGATTTCGCGTACAATCACCTGACCGTGCGACTGGCTGCGATACGCTTCCAGAAGCTCGCGCACGCGTGCCGCATAGGCCCGCACGGCCGGATATTCCTGTCCGATGCCCCGCGTGTAGACAAATGTGATTTCGACCGGTTCGGCGACGCCTCTCAGCGCGTCCTTGGTGCCTTGCGACAGCGTGTAGAGATTGTTCTCCGTGAAATCCACGCGCGCGCCGGAGAGCAGTTTTTGCATGACCAGATTGCCCGACACGAAGATCGTGGCGGCAAGCGCCGTGGCGGCGAACATGTAATGCTTGGCCTTCATCCTATCCGAGCCTCTGCCGTGTGGCCCAGAGACCGTTCAGGGTGGCCCAGAAAGCGGTGAACCCAAGGAAGAACACTACGGCGCGCAATTCCAGCACACCGCGCTGGGCCCCTTCAAACTGGGCCAGGAAAGAGAAGGAGGCCACCAGCTCAGCGCCACCTGTTCCGAATACGGATTTTACGCCGGACAGGACCACCGGCCAGCCAGCCGCTGTAAAGATGAATGCGATGACCACGCTTATGACAAAGGCCGTCACCTGGCTGCCCGTGAGGGCCGAAATGGCGGCGCCGATGGACAGATACGCGCCTGCCATCAGGAAGCTGACCATGTAGGTCAGCATGATGGCCGCATTGTCCGGGCTGCCGAGGACGTTGACCGTCACCCACATGGGCGCAGTCAGCGCAAGGCCGACCCCCGACACCGTCCATGCCGCGAGCAGTTTGCCGAGCACCAGTCCCGGCATGCCGAGCGGCAGCGACAGGAGCAATTCATCGGTACCGGCGGACCGCTCATCGGCCCAAAGCCGCATGGCGAGCGCGGGCAGGAAGATCATGTAGAGCCAGGGATGCCAGACGAAGAAGGGGGCGAGATCGGCCGAACCGGTATCGAAAAAGCGCGAAGCCTCCCAGGTGAATACGCCAAGCGCAAGCAGGAAAACCGCAAGGAATACGTAAGCCATGGGCGTCGCGAAATAGGCGCCCAGCTCGCGTCTGTAAGTGGCGGTGAAGCCACCAAACTGTTCGCGCAGCCAGACCATCATGCCGATTCCGCCTCGGCCTGGTCGGTCAGGCGCGTGAAAGCACCTTCCAGTGTCCCGTCTTCCGACTTCTTCGCCAGCGCCTCTGGCGTACCATCCGCGATCACCAGGCCCCGGTCGACAACGATGGCGCGCGTACACATGGCGGGCACCTCGGTCAGCGTATGCGTCGAGATCAGGATCGCCTTGTGCGGCGCCATCCGGGCAATAAGCGCGCGAACGGCGCGTTTCTGATTGGGGTCCAGTCCGTCGGTCGGCTCGTCCAGCAGCAAGACAGGCGGGTCATGGAGAATGGCGCCTGCCAGTCCCACGCGGCGTCGATAGCCTTTGGAAAGTGAGCCGATACGCTGGTCACAGACCGTGGAGATGCGCGCATCCGCAATCGCCCGCTCCACGCCGTCCTTGCGCGCAACCCCGTTCATGCCGCGCGCCGAGGCCATGAAGAACAGGAATTCCGGCGGTGTCATGTCTTCGTAAAGTGGGGCGCCCTCAGGGAGATAGCCAAGCGCCCGCTGCGCTTCGCGCCGGTTGGCGAGTATGGACTTGCCATCAATCAGCGCGTCACCGGCATCCGGCTCCAGCACGCCAGCAATCATGCGCATGGTCGTGGACTTGCCTGCGCCATTCGGCCCGAGAAAGCCGAGCACCGTGCCCTTCTCAAGCCGGAAGGAAACACCGCGCACCGCATGCTTTGCGCCAAATGATTTTTCCAGCCTCTGAATGTCGAGCATGTATCCGGTTCGCACGCCTTTCTGGAAGCATACCTAGATACCGCCCTTCGCCGCGCGTGGCCAGAGTCCCCGCTGTAGTCGGGCGTGTCATTTCACGCAGAAAAGCGGGCAACGTCTTCCAGCATGGCCTTGGCGGCCGCTTCAACAATCTTCCCGCCATCCTCTGCGTTGGACTGCGTCGGGTCAGACCCGATGCGTCCATCCGGGAAATCACGGCGATACTGCACGGCATCACTGATCCTGCCATTGGGCGCAATCTTCGGGCTCATCTCAACATCTGACCGTGCCCGGTCCGGATAGGCATGATAAGTGACCGACACTTCCGATGCCGTCGCGTGGCTGCCATGACCCACGGGATAGAGCTTGTTGCAAAGCCCCATCACGTCCCGAAAGTCCCACCAGTCGCGCCGCTTCAGCGACAGACCAGGGCGATTGTCCTCGCCGCGCGGGTCGAAACTGCGCCGGGCGTGGATTTCGCTGAAGGCGGCCTCAATCGTGTGAATATTGCCGCCATGGCCATTGTACCAGTAGAGGCGCTCGAACCCGTGTCGCATCAGGCTTTCGGTCCAGTCGGTCATGGCTGCGATCATTGTCGTGGGCCGCAATGTGATCGTGCCGGGAAAGCCGAGATGGTGCTGGGCGCAGCCGACATTGAAGGTCGGGCCAACCAGAATATCATCCGGCGCGAGGCTCTCAGCGTGCCGGGCTATGATTTCCGGGCAGAGCGCATCTGTGCCGATAAAACCATTCGGGCCATGCTGCTCCATTGAACCGATGGGAATGACGATGGTGCGGGATTTGGTGAGCCAGCGTTCAATGTCCTGCCAGGTCGAAACGGGTAACAGCATGGGCTTAGTCCTTTCGCGGTCCGAGGCGCGTGGTGATGTGGCCCATCTTGCGTCCGGCGCGCGCTTCGCGCTTGCCATAAAGTGTCAGCGTCTCGTTCGGGGCCAGCATGGCCGGATCGATCAGGCCTGCTTTCCCGATCAGGTTTAGCATCTCCGCATCAAAAAGCCGATGCGTGTCGCCTAACTTCCACCCGGCAATGGCGCGTATGTGCTGTTCGAACTGGCCCGTCTGGCAAGCTTCGGGCGTCCAGTGGCCGGAATTGTGCACGCGCGGCGCAAACTCATTGGCGATAAGGCTGCCATCGGCCATGACGAAGAATTCGAGCGCCAGTACGCCAACATGGCCGAGCGCATCAACCAGTGACACCGCTTGTCGCCGGGCTTCGACCTCGACGCCGCGCGAGAGGCCGGATGGCACAATCGAGCGGGCAAGGATGCCCTCTTCGTGCACATTGCGCGGCGGGGCCCAGCTTGCCGTCTCGCCACTGCTCGACCGGGCCACAATGACCGAGATCTCGCGTTCGAACGCTACCGCCGCCTCCAGAACGCACGGCGCACGGTCAACCGCCTGCCACGCTTTGGAAACATCGCTCTCAGCCTTCAACCAGGCTTGTCCCTTACCGTCATAGCCGTCGCGCCGTGTTTTCAAGACACCTTTGCCGCCGACTTCAGCCAGCGCCGGCGCGATATCGGCTTCGGCATCGATGGTCCGATAGTCTGCCGTCGCGATGCCAATACTGTTGAGGAAAGCCTTTTCGTCCGCCCGGTCCTGCGACACGGCAAGCGATTTGGCACCGGGATGCAGTGGGGTGCCTGTTGCGGCAATGGCCTCCACGGCGCTCACGGGGATGTTTTCGAATTCCAGCGTGACGACATCGCACGCGCGGGCAAAGCCCGACAGCGCTACGTCATCGTCATAGCCTGCCTGCCAGTGTTTCATCGCGACGCGCGCGGCGGGCGCATCCGTTTCCGGGCAATAGACGTGCACGTCAAAGCCAAGCTGGCTCGCGGCGACAGCCAGCATCCGGCCCAATTGTCCGCCGCCAAGGATCCCGATCACGGCGCCTGGTGGCAAGGCTGTCATCCCTCGGGAACCTCGGCCACGCCGTCAGTCTGGGCTGCGCGATAGGCATCGAGTTTCGCGGCCACTGCTTCATCGTTAAGGGCGATGATCGCGGCCGCCATCAGGCCAGCATTTACAGCGCCTGCTTCGCCAATCGCAAGTGTGCCGACGGGCACGCCCCGTGGCATCTGCACAATCGAGAGGAGGCTATCCAAACCCGACAGGGTCTTGGACTGGACCGGGACACCCAGCACAGGCAGTGGCGTCATCGCGGCTGCCATGCCGGGCAGATGCGCGGCGCCGCCTGCCCCTGCAATGATCACTTTGAGGCCGCGGTCCCTGGCGGCCTTGGCATATTCGGTCAGGCGGTCAGGTGTGCGGTGCGCCGAGACAATCTTCGCCTCGTGCGGCACGCCCATCTCTTCGAGAATGGCTGCAGCATGGCGCATGACCGGCCAGTCGGACTGACTGCCCATGATGATACCGACTTTCGGAAGCGTGGTCATGGTTTTGAGGATCCTCGGCGCCAGAAAGCGCGCACCATAAGAATGCCGCGCGCGCGGTCAACTGGCGCCCTGTTTACACGTCACAGGTGAATCATCTGCTGCACGTCTCCCCCTCGCGGCAAATCACGTATATCTTCGATCCATGACGGAAGAATTCCATCAGTTTTCGCAGGATCAACGCCGCGCACTGCTCGATATCCTCGGGGTCGATCTCGCCGCGCTTGGCCGGCGTGAGCGGGCGGCGCTGGAGGCCCTTAGCGAAGAGGTGATCGCCTTGCGGGAAGAGGCGGTGAGACTGCGCGCGGAGCTGGCCGATGCGGAACTTCTTGCTGACAATGATGCGCTCTGCCCGGTGTTCAACCGGCGGGCCTTTGAGCGAGAGGTGCGCCGCGAAATTGCGCTCGCCGGTCGCTTCCGCACGCCGCTTTCGCTGATTTTCATCGATCTCGATCATTTCAAGAAGGTCAACGATGCCTTCGGCCATGCCGCTGGCGACGATGTATTGCTGCGTATTTCGGATATTTTGCTGAAGAACACGCGCGAAACCGACATTGTCGGACGACTGGGCGGCGACGAGTTTGGAATTGTGCTTGCGCAGGCCACCCCTGCCGACAGCCTGGCCAAGGCGAGCCAGCTGACGCAGTTGATCGACCAGCTGATTGTGCGCAATGGCGAGGATGACGATGCGCGGACGGTCCGGATCGGCGCATCTTGCGGCGTCGCCGAATGGCAGGAGGGCCAAAGCGCCGACACGCTGGTAGCGCGCGCGGATCAGGCCATGTTCGCCCAAAAAGCGCGCAGGAAATCGGCCCGACCGCTGCACGCTTGATCCCGGAATGTTAAACTCAGGAAATGCATAGCGCAGGCCCTTAACGCCGCACTTCTTCTGTGATTAAGTGTGGTAATAAAGACACAAGTTCTTAACCGCAGAAGGAGACTGCCTATGTCGCTAAACGGTCGGATCAGTGAGCTCGCTAACAAGCACCGCCAGCTTGACGAGAAAATTTCCGAAACCCAAAAACGCCCCGCGGCAGACACGCTGGAAGTGAAGGATTTGAAGCGGCAGAAACTCAAGATTAAAGAAGAGCTGCAATGGTTGAAGGCCAGCTAGTGCTGTAAAGGCGGAAAAAATCCTCCGCTTTCGCGCCGTGACTGGTGCAGACAAAGGGCGGAGGACCACCCATGCGAGATATTCTAGACCAAGACCGTCCAATGACACTTGGCGCGGTCAAGCTGGCCACAGCCATACTTGGGCTCGCCCTCCTGATGGCTGCACTTTTCGTCCTGTTTGGGGCCTTGATGGCCTTGTTCAACGGACACGTCATCATGGCACTCACGCGAATGGCCTTCGGGTTTGCGCTTATCATTTTCCTGTTTGTGACCGTGCGGCTGCTTGGCGAGATTCTCGCGGCCCTGCACCGCCTCAATGACCGGCTCGCCATTCTCGGTGACGATATTCGAAATCTCCGCCACCCGGCGCCTCCGCCGCCTGAAAAAGCCGGGGAATAGCCGTCATGGGCGAACCCGTAACAGCCATTCTCGGTCTTGGCCGTGAAGTCGGCGATGCTATCGCGCGCCGATTCCGGGAAACCGGACACCGTGTCATGGCGGCAGATCCAAGCGCTGAACGTCTCGCCACTGCGCGCAATGCCGTGCCGGACGATGTCGTGTTCCACCATGGCGAACTCCACACCCGCCTTGGTCTGCGCAATGCCTTCACAGCCGCCATCGAGGGCTTCGGGCGCATCGACAATGCCGTCATCATTCCGGAACTGGAAGCGTCGGACACGCTGCTCGACTTTGCCAGCGATAAATTCGACAAGGCAATTGCCAAGTCTATTCGCGGGACGGCGCTCGCGATGCAGGTTTTTGCCGAGCGCATCGCCGAACAGGAAGACCTGCCAACGGTTGGTGTCGAGCGTTTGCGGCAGAAGGGAACGATTACATTTGTTCTCTCATATTCTGCGATAGCCTCCATGCCGGGCCAGTTTACGGAGTCTGTCTCCCAGAACGGCGTACTTGGCGTCATGCGCGCCGGCGCCATTGAACTCGCCGACCTGTCGATCCGCGTGAATGCAATTGTCGCCGTCAGGCCGAGCGAAGAACGCGTCCAGAGCTGGACGACACGCCGCACGCCGCTGGGGCGCACGGCGCAGGCCGACGAAATTGCTGATGCCTGCCGTTTCCTGGCTTCGCCTGAAGCCGCCTTCATTACCGGCGAGGCGCTGCGGCTCGACGGGGGCCGCATGCGCCTCTCCGGCTTGCTGGATTAGGACCTAGGCGCGCGTCAGGGCGGAGACGCCCCTGGCTTCCGGCGTGACTTCATAGGTGGCAACGCGCTCGACCGTGAAGTCTGTCTTGAGAACCGTCGAGACCTTGACGAACTCGCCGGTCACACGCTCCGGCGTCATCGTCATCAGGATGTAGCCATGGCCGTCCGGATCGTGCCATTCGACTTCCGGGTTTGCGTCTGTGAATTTCTGGCCAATGTCCGGAATATCCGAGATATAGGCGCCGATGCCGGGGGAGGTGATCGACGTCGTCACGAATTCCACGCCCACGCGCTTGCCCGCATCATCCAACAGCGTGTCGGCCCAGGCCGAGTGGATGTCGCCCGTCAGTGTCACGAGGCGCGCGCCGGCGGCCTCAACGCTGTCATAAAGGCGTCCGCGCGCCGCCGGATAACCGTCCCAGGCGTCCAGATTGAACGGCAAGCCAAGTGTGGAGAAACCAACCATCTGCTGAACCTGGGGGATCGTCTGGGCAATCTGTTCACGCGTCATGATCTCAGCCATGTTTGGCAGCGCCACGCGCGCCATCATGACCTGATTGGCCAGAACCTGCCATGTCTTGCCTTCTGCGACAGACTCCTTGAGCCCCTTGTCGATCCAGGCCTCCTGTGCCGCGCCCATCATTGTGCGGGCCGGGTCGGCAATCGTTTCAAGATGCGCCATGGCCTGCGCGCCGACTTCGTTCGGATCGGTTGATGTCAGGACATCGGACCAGCCAATGCTCTGCGAACGGCCCGTCAGGCGGGTCTCCGTCGCAAAGATCGTTGCCACATCCCCGAAGGTGAAGTCGCGCCAGACGGCTGAGGTGATTTTGCCGGCTTCCGGTTCGCGCATCGGCATCCATTCGAAATAGGCCTGCAAGGCGCGCAGTTTCCGCTCAGACCATTCCCCTTCGCCCTTGTCGGGGTTGTGGTTTTCGGCGCCGGTCCTGTAACTGTCATTGGTACTTTCATGGTCGTCCCATGTGCAGATCCAGGGTGCGGCCGCGTGGGCAGCCTGCAGGTTCGGGTCTGTCTTGTATTGCGCATGGCGCTCGCGATAGTCCGCCAGCGACACGATTTCCGTTGCGGGTTCATGCAGGCGGCCAAGGGCCACGGCCGTTTCCGATCCATATCCGTCCGTGCCGTATTCGTAGAGATAGTCACCAAGATGGATGATCGCATCCAGCGCCGGCTCGGCAGCGAGCGCCTTGTAGGCGTTGAAATAGCCGAATTGCCAGTTGGAACAGGATACGATGCCCAGTCTGACAGGTGCGGTGCCTGAGACGGCGGTCGTGCGTGTCATGCCTTCTGGCGAGGTCACGTCGCCAGCGCTTGTGAGCGCGGTAAAGCGATACGTATAGCGCGTTGCGGGGCTGAGTCCGGTGACGTCCACTTTCACGCAGAAATCATGCGAAGCGTCGGCATTCGTCATGCCGGTGATCAGCGGCGTCTCGCTATCGCCTGCGGCGAACACGTCATACCGTACCGGGATGGGGCCGGAACCTGACTTGGGCGTTACACGTGTCCAGAGGATCATTTTCGTTGGCAGAGGGTCGCCGGATGCGATGCCATGGTCGAATGAGACCTCTCCATCATAAGCAGGCGCTGCGGGCACCAATGCGTTGGTGGCTGGCTTTGCGCACGCGGCAAGGCTAAGGGCTCCGGTGGCTGCGGCGCCGAGAAGGCCGCGTCGGGTAACTGCGCTCATGATATCCTCCAGTGAGTTCGTGCCGCTTGTAGGTCGCGACTACGACAACTGAATGACGCTTGGCGAACTTGAAGTCTATAAGGGTGCAAATGGAAACGATTTCTCTCACGGCGACTACGGCAGATGCCGGTCAGCGCCTCGACAGCTTCCTGGCCGACAAGGCCGGGTCGCTTTCACGTTCGCGCGCCAAGACCCTGATCAAGGAGGGCGCCGTCACGATCAATGGCGCGCCGACAGATGATCCGCGCAAAGCGGTTGTCGCTGGCAGCACTTATGCGCTGGCCTTGCCCGACCCGGTTCCGGCTGTGCCGCAACCGGAAGACATCCCCCTCGAAATTCTGTTCGAAGACGCCCACCTCATCATTATCAACAAGGCGTCCGGCATGGCCGTGCACCCTGCGCCTGGAAGCTGGGATGGCACGCTGGTCAACGCGCTGCTCTTTCATTGCGAAGGCCAATTGCCCGGCATTGGCGGCGTCGAGCGGCCCGGCATCGTCCACCGGCTGGACAAGCTGACGACGGGCGTGATGGTCGCTGCCAAGACCGAAGCGGCTCATGTTGGCCTCTCAGCTCTGTTTGCGACGCACGATATTGAACGATCCTATCTCGCTGTGACGCGCGGAGCGCCGCGGCCCTTGTCCGGCACGATTGACGAGCCGATTGCCCGCGCCACCGGCGACCGCAAGAAAATGGCCGTCGTGCGCAATCCGGACGGCACGCACGGCCGCGAAGCGATCACCCATTACAAGGCGCTCGAGACATTCGGCCTGCGCGACAAGGGCACGGGCCTGCCAGCCGCCGCTCTGGTCCAATGCACGCTCGAGACAGGCCGGACTCACCAGATCCGTGTCCATATGAGCCATGTCGGTGCCAGCCTGATCGGCGATCCCGTCTATGGCCGATCAAGGGGTGTGACCGCGTGGGGGTCGGGTGAGGATTTCGACACCGCCCGCGATGCTGCGCGACGCTTCGAACGCCAGGCGCTGCATGCCGCTGTCCTTGGCTTTGTCCATCCGATTACGGGAGAGGACCTCCACTTCGAGGCGCCCGTCCCGCAGGACATGGCAGAGCTTATCGCGGCGCTGCGCCTATTGCCCAAGGACGATCACGACTGATTATTGGCAGTGTAGCGGGCGAAACCCTGCCTTCAGCCACCCCCGGGTGTCACAGCGGCCTCTTCGGTGACAATCGGTTCAAACCGCAACTTCTTGGCCTGAAGCGTGATCTTGCCGATCTTGTCTGTATCGGCCTGTATCTTCACAGGCACGGTCGCGCCGTTTTCAAGCGGCGCCAGCCACATGCGTAGCGGGCCATCAATGCCGGACAGGTTGTCCTTGTTGGACTCGCCCTTCTTGTAACCGGCTACTTTTTCCATCGTAACGTGGCACTCGATGGCATTGCCTGACCAGGCTTCGGTCTTGACCTGCTTCATGCCGGCATTCTTCAGGTGAAGGTATGTCAGCTGACGTCCATCGAAGATCCGGATTGGCCCGCCGCAGGGGTCCGCGCCTGCTTCGCGCGGTTCCAGCGCGAACGTGATCAGCGCCGTGATTGGGTCATTTGTCTTCAGCACTTGGTGGGTTGTTGCGGCCGGGTCGCCCAGGTTCCCGAATTCAGGATCGGCCTTCATCTTGAAGCTGTCCGGTCCGATGGTCAGGTTCACGTGGCGGTTCTTCTTGCCGTCTCGGTTCTGCGAAACGTAGGAATAGGTCTTCAGTGCGTTGTCGCGTGTATAGCCGGACGCCTGCAGGACCATGTCATAATTGATGAACCAGTCGGCAATGCCCGTCACCTTGACCCGTGAATTGATGACATAGTTTTCCGGCTGCATGTCGACGGTAAAGCTCGCCCGACCGGTCGCCGGAATGAACAGGACATAGGCCTTGGCCTCCAGTTCATAGATCATGCGTGTCGGTGTGCCAGCCTTTACACTGGCCAGCAGCGATGACGCCGCGGATTTGCTGTCGGGCGCCGTATCTGCGACAGCGATGCCTGCCATGGCGAGGGCAAGGCCGGAAGCTAGCAGGGATGCGCGTTTCATCAATTTCGATCCTTCGGATTGGCCCAACCGCGTCTTATATAAGGGTGCAATACCAACGGCGCCTGAACAAGCCTGCCCCTATAATGCCCCATTCGGGCATGTGGTTGCACTCAAGAATCATGACAGGCCATGACATGAGGCTGTAAAACTCCTGCATCGCCTGTGGCTTCGCAGTTGACACGGCCCCCTCCTACTGTGTAACGACGCGCCTTCGAGACAACCCTGAACATGCAATCGGAGCGAGGCCCATGTCCCGCGAATGTGAACTTACCGGCACCAAGCCGATCGTTGGCCACCTGGTCAGCCACTCCCAGCACAAGACCAAGCGCCGGTTCCTGCCGAACCTGATCGACGTGACGCTTCATTCCGAAGCCCTCGACCAGAAGTTCAAGATGCGCATTGCGGCGAAAGCCCTGCGCACCGTGGACAAGCTTGGCGGCCTTGACGGCTTCCTCGCGAAAGCCAAGGAAGACAAGCTTTCGTCCAAGGCTCTGAAGATCAAGCGCGATATTGCCAAAAAGGCTGTTGCTGCTGCCGCCTGATGGCTCGCTGCGATGGGCAAACTGAAAAACGCGCTCCTTCGGGGGCGCGTTTTTGTTTGTCCGGTCGTCTGGAAGCTGAAACCGGCGACTCGCGCCAACGAATAATAATGTCCAACATGTTTGACATTCTTCAGACCCAGCAATATGTAAAACATATCTTACATTACTGGGAAAGGATAAGCGCATGTCATGGACTGAAATCCGCACTCTCGGGTCGCTTATGATCGCCATTTGGGCCGTCTGGCTCCTGCAGACGCGGTTCATCGATGGCTGGCAGGTTGTGGACCTGCCGCCTGATCAGATGCTCAGCACCTATGTCACCGTCATCATCGGCATGATTGTTGGCGAGATTCTCGTAACGACCGGCGTCTCGATTGCCGGGTCCGTACTGAATGACGCGACAGTTGCCAGCGCGGACTTCGAGGACGAGCGTGACCAGCAGATCGAGCGGCGCGCCGGGATCATTTCGCACTGGTTCATCATTACCGTCGTGAATGTCCTGGCGCTGCGCCTGATCATGCAAGAAACCTATTCAAGCTCAGTCCTTTCGCCACTCGCGATCGTATCGACCAGCGGCATCGTCTTCACCCTGCTTGCGGTTCTCTTTGCTGCACACATCGTGAAGATGGTTGCCACGCTCGTGCTCTACAGGATCTAGATGATGGCAAAGGGCAGGGTCCGAAACCGCATCAAGGTGCTGCGGGCCGAGGCTGGCGGCATGACACAGTCGCAACTCGCAGACGCAGTTGGTGCGACGCGCCAGACCATTATTGCCATCGAGCAGGAGAAGTATGCGCCTTCGCTTGAGCTTGCCTTTCGCATATCGCTTGCGTTTGGCGTCCCATTTGAGGCGGTCTTTTCGTTCGAACCTTGACTTCCCGTAATGCGCGCCGTCTGCTCGATCATCTTCAGACCTGACCGGAAGGCCGCCGACCATGCGCACCCCCTGCCTCGCCCTTCTCGCCCTCCTGCTTGCCGCGTGCAGTGGCAAGGCAACGCCTGCGCCTGCGCCCGAGACGGAAGTCGCCTCGAAAGTCACCGTCATCACCGGCGGCACGATCTACACCGGCAATCCCCAGCAGCCGAAAGTGGAGGCCGTGGTTGTGGGCCCGGACGGACGCATCATGGCCACCGTTCCGCCGGCTTCAAAAGACTGGAGCGAGGACGAGGTCACGCTCATCGACCTCAAGGGCGGCGTCATGTTCCCCGGTTTCACCGATGCCCACGTTCACCTGCTGGGCGTCGGCCAGCGCGAGCTGACCCTCAATCTTGAAGGCACCGCCTCCGTCGCTGAACTTGTTAGCCGCGTCGAAGCGGAAGTGGCAGACAAGGCTCCCGGTGCGGTCGTGTTCGGTCGCGGCTGGATCGAAACCGGCTGGCCTGAGGGGCGCATGCCCATGGCGTCTGACCTCGATCCCGTCAGCGCTGACCACAAGGTGATCCTCCAGCGCTCCGATGGCCACGCCATGGTCGTGAACGCTGCCACGCTTGCTGCGGCAGGCATCACGAAGGACACGCCTGATCCTGAAGGCGGTCGCATTGAGCGCAATGAAGACGGCACGCCCAATGGCCTTCTCATCGATAATGCGATGAGCCTCGTCGTGCCCCTTATGGCTGCGCCGGATGCGGAAGGCCTCAAGACAGCGCTTGAAACCGGCGCAAAGCTCTATGCTTCGCGCGGGTGGACGGGCGGCCACAATATGAGCGTCGGGCCTGAAGAGATCCCCTTGATGGAAGAACTCGACAAGGCGGGACGGCTGCCAATCCGGCTCTATAATGCGCTCGATGTTTCGGGTTTCGATATTGCGGCAGGCCGCCAGATGGAAACCGACACAATCACCAATCGCGCCGTGAAAATCTACATGGACGGCGCCCTCGGCAGCCGCGGCGCCCTGCTGATCGAGCCCTATAGCGACCGGCCTGACACGTCCGGTCTTGCCCTTATGAACCCTGAGGGCCTCGCCGCCATCATGGCCCGGGCGGATGCCGCCAATGTTCAACTCGCCATCCATGCCATTGGCGATCTGGCCGACAGGCGCATTTTGGAGGCGGTTGAGGCGGGTGGCTATGACGCTTCCCATCGCTGGCGCATCGAACACGCCCAGAACTTCGCGCTGGCCGATATCCCGCGCGTCGGCGCAAATGGCCTGGTTGCCTCGATGCAGCCCTCTCACGCCATTGGGGACCTGTTTTTCGCTCCCGCGCGTCTTGGTCTGGAGCGTCTCGCGGGCGCGTATGCGTGGCGCAGCCTCTGGGACAGCGGCGCGGTGGTGGCTGGCGGGTCTGACGCGCCTGTCGAGGTTGGCTCACCTCTGATCGAATTCTATGCCGCCGTCTCGCGCAAGAGCCTCAAGGGCGAATCCGCCGAAGGCTGGCACCCGGAGCAGGCCCTGACGCGGGAGGAGGCGCTCGCCCTCTTCACATTAAACGCCGCTTATGCCGCCTTTGAAGAAGACGATCTCGGTACGATTGAGGCTGGCAAGCTGGCTGACTTCACCGTCTTTGACCGCGACCTGATGACCGTGCCGGAAGCCGAAATCCTTGAGGCCAAACCGCTCATGACCATGGTCGGTGGCGAAGTCGTCTGGAGCGCTGACGCGTCCGCGCCCTAGCAGTACTTGTTGCCCGGTCGGCAGGATGAGGAATAGGCCGTGCCGATATTGGCCGTGGCCCTGAGCGCGTCGTTCCAGTCGCGATTGTCCTGCCATGCGGAGACGTTGCCCGATGAGGACGACGAACTGGACGAAGAATAACTGCGCGATGATCCGACGCTACCTGAACTGGCATAATCCGCGGCGCCACTAGCCAGTGCCGCGAAAATGCCCCCTATCGCGTTATCGACGCTCCGGCCCCAGTTCCCGCCTGACTGTGTCGGCTGCGAACCGGGTGGGGGCCCCATCATCTGCGCCATCTTCATCGCCAGGCTGCAGCCCATGCTGTCGCCGCCCTGGAAGCAGGCCTTGGTGGCGTAGGAGCGGATCGTCTGCCAATTGTTCAGCCCGAAATCGGTATAATAGTTCAGCCACGCGACATTGAAGCAGGCGCTATAATCGGGCGTGTCGGAGTCGCACATGGATTTGAAGTAGCGCTCCGCCCGATAGCCGTTGGAATAGCCGGCACTTGGACCGATAAATCCGGTCAATCTGGCGTGGTCCTCGCAGGCTTTCGGTACACTATTGTCACAGGCAAAGGCGAGCGGCGCGAGCGCGGCCCGCTCATCCTTTCCATAGGGCGAGTTTCCGGCGCCCTGATAGAGACCCAGCATGTAGCATGCGGCTGGCCCCTTGAAGTCGCACAGGGTCTTGAAGGCGTGATAGGCCTCCCAGTGATTGCCCGCATTCCGCTCGTCGACGGCAGCGTAATAGGCTTCAGATGAGACGCGCTTGATGTTCTCGAATTCCGCGTCGGTTTTGGAGAAGCCGAGATTGTAGGCCTTGGTGTACCAGACCAACGCCTCGGCGAGGTTCCGCTCAACGCCAATCGGCGCCATTTCATACATCCGTGCGAGGGATTTCATGCAAGGGATGCAGCCCGCTTCAGCGCCTGCCATGTAAAGGTAGCTGGCGCCGATATTGTCTTCCGCCTGATCGCCCGAGGTGATTTTGCCGGTTTCCTTCAGCAGGGCCGCGTTGACATAGGCCTCCGTCGTTCCGGCATCAGCAGCATCCAGATAAAGCACGTAGGCTTTTTCCACATCCGGCGCGCCATAGGTGCCCGCCTCATATTCGCGACCTAGTCGCAACATGGCCGGACCGAATGTCTGATCCGCGGCGGCCTGCAGCATGACGCGCGAGGCGGCACGGTCCTGCGCTGTGCCCAGCCCGCTGGCGAGGGCGAGGCCATATTTGTACTGCGCCTCGGCATGTCCCATCGCAGCCGCGCGCTTCCAGAGTGCCACAGCGGTTTCACGCGATTTCGGACGCAGCTTGCCGTCATCATACATGACGCCGAGATAGAACAGGCCCTTTGCGTCCCCGGCCGCTTCCAGCGAGCGGGCTTCGTCCTCGACGTTGAGGGCCTGAGCGGCGGCCTCCGGCGCAAAGGTGAAAAGCGGCGCCATCATCAGGGCCAAACCAAGCACAAGGGGCGCAACCCGTGCGCGACATCTTGAAAGCATGCGTGTTTTCCTCCACCGTCACCCATGAAATCTAAAGGCGGGCCAGGGTCTTGTCATCACCCCGGGGGGTGTGCGCCGGCTCTACTTACGCTACGTCGCACTAGGCGCGAGACTATCTCGTGCTAGAACCTATATTGAAACGACACATCCTCCCCTACGAGACTGATATTTCATGACTGTAATGAGCGAAACCGATGCCCTTGAGGGCCTGAAGCCAACTGAAAAAGTCAACGTGAAGAAGGTCTTCGGCCTCGACACGCCCATGACCGTCCACGGCTTCAAGACCCGCACCGAATACGTGCCCGAGATCGATCCGTCCTACCGGTTCGATCCTCAGACAACCATGGCTGTTCTGGCCGGCTTCGAGCACAATCGCCGCGTCATGGTCCAGGGCTATCACGGCACAGGCAAGTCGACCCACATTGAACAGATCGCTGCGCGCCTTAACTGGCCGATGATCCGGGTCAACCTCGACAGCCATGTCAGCCGGATCGACATGGTCGGCAAGGACGCCATCGTCCTCAAGGAGGGCAAGCAGATCACGGAATTCCGTGAAGGCATCCTGCCTTGGGCGCTGCAACGCCCTGTCGCCATCTGTTTCGACGAATATGATGCGGGCAGGCCGGACGTCATGTTCGTTATCCAGCGTGTGCTGGAAGCGAGCGGCAAGCTCACGCTGCTCGACCAGAACCGCGTTATTGCGCCGAACCCGTTTTTCCGCCTGTTTGCCACTACGAACACGGTTGGTCTCGGCGACACGACGGGCCTCTATCACGGTACGCAGCAACTGAACCAGGGCCAGATGGACCGCTGGAGCATTGTCACGACGCTGAACTATCTCGAGCACGATGCCGAAGTCGAAATCGTGAAGACCAAGGCGACCGGTGTGGACGATGACACGCTGTCCAAGATGGTCACGCTCGCTGATCTCACGCGGAATGCCTTCATGGCTGGAGACCTCTCCACCGTGATGAGCCCGCGGACCGTGATCACATGGGCCGAAAACTACGCGATCTTCCAGAATCTCGGCCATGCCTTCCGCATGACCTTCCTCAACAAGTGCGATGAACTCGAGCGGCCCCTCGTCGCCGAGATGTACCAGCGCTGCTTTGCCGAGGAACTGCCCGAGAGCGCGCTGATGGTGAAGGTCGCCTGAGCGGAGACACCTGAATGACGACGACCAGCCTGACCCTTAAAAGCCAAGACGGCTTTACATTCGGTGCCGTGCGCATCGAAGCGAAAGGCGTGCGCAAGGGTGGGCTGATTGTCGTACAGGAAATTTTCGGCATCAATTCGGACATGATCCGGGCGGGTGAGCGCTTTGCCGCTGAAGGCTATGAAGTGCTCCTGCCGTCCATGTTCGATCGCCAGAAGCCCGGCTTTGCCCGAGAAGATCATTCCATCGAAGCGATGACTGAAGGCGCTGGCTATGCCCGCGCAAACGGTTTGGACGCGGCCATGGCGGATATCACTGCCTGTGTTGAGGCCCTAGAACGCCCGGTCTTCATCACCGGCTTTTGCTATGGTGGCTCGATTGCCTACCTGGCTGCCTGCCGGCTGAGGGGCATTGTTGCGGCCTCTGCCTATTATGGCAGCCTGTTGCCTTCCTTCCAGACGGCTGAACCGAGATGTCCGGTGGCGGCGCATTTCGGCCGGAACGACCCGCATATCCCCATGGACGGCGTTGAGGCCTTCACGGCCGCCCGCAAGGATGTGCAGGTCCACATCTATGACGCCGGCCACGGCTTTGCCCGCCAGGGGTCTGACGACCATGATGCGTCCAGTGATGCCCTCGCTTTCAAACGCACGCTGGACCTGTTCTCAGACGCGGTGCAGTGATGGCCAAGGAAACAAGCCCGCAGGAACTCTTCAAACAGGCCCTCGCAGCCACGACCAAGGCGATGAGCGCAGACCGCGATGTCGAGGTCGGCTTCGGCAATGATGGTGGATCTGATGCGGCGCGGATCGTTTTACGCCCGCTGCCAGTTGAAGTGCCTGCGCCGGTTGCCGCGCGCATACGCGGCGAGGCGGATGCCATCGCCTTGCGCCGCGCCCACCATAATGAAACCGCGCATCTCCAGCACCGGCCGCAGGGCGACCTGCCCCGCCGCGTTTATGACGCTGCAGAACATGCCCGTATCGAAAGTCTCGGCGCCAATGCCATGCGGGGCACGGCAAACAATCTTGATGCCGTGCTTGAACATCGCAGCAAGTCTGGCGAGTTTGCCATGGGCGCGGAAGAGCCCGAGGCGATCCTGGCCCCGGCGCTTGAATTCCTGCTGCGCGAGAAGCTGACAGGCCGCCCTCTGCCGGAAGGCGCCAAACGGGTAGCCGACGTCTGGCGTGACCGCGTTGAGGCCGATACTGGCGGCGCACTCGACAAGCTGATCGGCCAGCTGCACGACCAGTCCGGCTTTGCGCGCACCATCCGCGAGATGATCCGCGACCTGACCGCCGGCGAGCAGTCCGGCGATGAGTCAGAGTCGGAGGACGAGCAGCAGCAAGAGGAAAGCGAAGACGACCAGCAGTCTCAGCAGGGCGAACAGGACATGGAGTCCGAAGAGCCCATGGGCGCCTCGGCCGAGGAACTGGAAGCCGGCGAGACCGAGGATATGGACGGCGAGGAAACCAATGTCAGCGTCGACCAGGACGCCGACATGGAAGCCGATGAAGAACCGGACGACAGCGATGACGGTTCCAAGCCGCTGCGGCCGAACTTCCGTGACGGCGACGAGCGCGACCGCTTCAACTATCAGGTCTTCACGCGCGCCCATGATGAAGTGGCGCAGGCGCCGGACCTTTGCGACCCGGAAGAGCTTACCCGCCTGCGCGCCTATCTCGATCACCAGCTTCAGGGCCTGCAAGGCGCCGTGTCCAAACTGGCCAACAAACTGCAGCGCCGTCTGATGGCGCAGCAGAACCGCTCGTGGAGCTTTGACCTCGAAGAAGGCGTGCTTGATACGGCCCGCCTCACGCGCGTCATCACCGATCCGACTGCGCCGCTCAGCTTCAAGCAGGAAGACGACAGCAATTTCCGCGACACGGTCGTCACGCTCCTGCTCGACAATTCCGGCTCCATGCGCGGGCGCCCAATCATGGTCGCGGCCCTGTGCGCTGACATTCTGGCCCGCACGCTGGAACGCTGCGGCGTGAAGACCGAGATCCTGGGCTTCACGACCAAGGCCTGGAAGGGCGGTCTCTCACGCGAGGATTGGGTGCGCGCCGGTAAGCCGAACGGGCCGGGCCGTCTCAACGACGTTCGCCACATCGTCTACAAGCAGGCCGATGCCCCATGGCGCCGGGCCCGGAAGAACCTTGGCCTGATGATGCGCGAAGGGCTGCTGAAGGAAAACATCGACGGCGAGGCCCTGCTTTGGGCGCATGATCGCCTGCTGGCCCGCACCGAGCAGCGCAAGATCCTGATGGTCATTTCCGACGGCGCGCCGGTCGACGATTCCACGCTCAACGTGAACATCGGCAACTATCTGGAGCGCCACCTGCGGCAGGTCATCGACGAGATTGAGAATCGCAGCCCGATCGAATTGATCGCCATCGGCATCGGCCATGACGTAACGCGCTACTACAAGCGCGCCGT
This sequence comes from Alphaproteobacteria bacterium, assembly GCA_018827375.1. Taxonomy (GTDB): domain Bacteria; phylum Pseudomonadota; class Alphaproteobacteria; order Caulobacterales; family Hyphomonadaceae; genus Hyphomonas. The sequence goes on along the minus strand of JAHJYW010000045.1, from coordinate 82,802 downwards.
CACCATTGTTGACGCCGAACAGCTCGGCGGCGCGATGACCGAACAGCTCGCCAGCCTGTTCGACGAAAACGGCCCCAATCCGCAGGCCATGGCCATTCCGCCTCTGACAGAGCGGACCGTGCGCGGCGCAGTGTCTGGATCCGCCAGCGGCGCGCCCAGCTATGGCGGGCGCAAGGTGGATCTTGGTCGCGCGGTGAAAACCACATCGCTTCAGGCCGTGAAAGGCCCGAAACGCTAGGCAAAAGCCTGTCCCATATTTTTGCCTTCATGCTAGGGTGTGATGGGGCAAGTCAGGGGACGAACCGATGCTGCACACCATAATCCGCACGCCCATTACGAAAATTGTCTGTATTGGCCTGCTCGGCCTCATGGCCGCTTGCGTCTCGAAACCAGAACCGGACCGTCTCGTGCTGCTTGGTGATGCGCAGGCCGCCGGCGACATGGCAGAACAGGTCACACAGGCGCGCGCCCTGCTCGCCGATCCCGCCGTGAGCGGTGACCTGCGCACCGACCTCGGCGACATTCTCGCCGAGGCAGGCCAGACCGAAGCCGCTCTTGTCGCCTATCGCCAGGTGCTCACCGAAGCGAGCGCCGCGAACCCTCCAGACTATGCCTATCAGATCGACCTGCGCGCCCGGATGGCCGAGATCGCGCTCGCCGCGGGCGACAAGCCGCGTGCCGCTGAAGAACTATCTGCCGCCATCCGTCAGGTCCGCATCCATCTCGGTGCAGACCACCCGCGCCTTGCGCCGCTTCTCGCCTTTGCGATCCAAAATGATCTCGATACCGCCCGCATTGCCGAGCTTACCGGGCTCACTGTCGAGAGCGCGTTGGCTGACAGTGTCGAGCGCGGTCGCGAACGCGCCTTCGCCGCCGCCTCGAGCCGCAGTCGCGCCCTCGGTCCGGAGCCTGATTTTGATCTCGTCCGCGTCTTCTTCGGCACGAACCGCGCGCCCACCATCAAGCGTGTCGCCATGGTCGGCGGCAAGCCCGTCTTTGATCCCTACAAATACTATGGTGGCAAGCGTGCGCCGCTCGCCACGGGCAGTGTCATGGTCTCCGTGCCGCGCAACCGTGCCGTGGGCGATATCCCCAAGCCCAGCATCTTCAGTTTCGACCGCCGGCCAGACCCCGCAAAGCACGTCATTCTCGGCGATATGCAGGTCGACGCCACAATGGCCGAATTCCTCGCCAATGTGCGCATCTCGCTGGCCCGCTCGCAGCGCCGCGAGATCTTCATCTTCATCCACGGCTACAATAATGATTTTCCGACGGCGGTAGAGCGCACAGCCCAGCTCGCCGTTGACTTGGAAATCGATGGCGCCCCGGTGCTCTATTCGTGGCCGTCCGCCGGCAGTGTCTTCGGCTACAAGGCAGACCGCGCGCAGATCACGCAGGCCACAATCGACGACCTTGAACACTTCCTCCACGTCCTCACCGAGCAGACGGGCGCGACACGCGTCAACATCGTCGCCCATTCCATGGGCAATGAATTCCTCGTCCGCGCCCTGCAGGAAATGGCCGACGATGAGCGCGCCGTGCCCGCGCCCTTCGATCAGGTCGTCTTCGCCTCGCCGGATGTCGATGCCGAAGACTTCATCGAGATGATGGACCGTGTGCATGGCCTCGCCAAGGACATGACGCTCTATGCCAGCGCGAAGGATCGCGCCCTGCAGGCCTCCATGCGTTTCAACAAGTCCGGCCGCCGCGCCGGGGACTCGGTCGAGCCTGTCCTTTTGCCCGGCCTGAATACCGTCGATACGACTCAGGGCACGGGCGGCGGCCTCGCGCTTGGCCATTCGGATATTTTCGGCGCCGCCTTCCCGGATTTCCAGGCCATCACATGGCTCAGCCTCGAGCCGGAACAGCGCTGCATCCTCGGCAAGCGTGAAGGCAAGACCGGTACAGCCTGGATCTTCGGCACACCGCGGGCGGATTATTGCGACGCCGAAGACTTCGCCACCGCCGTGACCGCCGTTCGCCGCCTCGGCCCGGACAAGGCGCTCACCGAGCTCCAGTCCCGCGCGCTCTCTGGCGTCGGCGACCCGGCCCGCTGGCAAGCCGCCCTCAAGATTGTCGAGAGCCTGCAGTAAGCGGCTCCCGGCCTACTCCGTCTCGGGCCAGTTGATGGCCCAGGCATAAAGCGCGATCAGCACGCCGCGCAGCGCCAGCCCCTTCCGGGTCAGGTGATAGCCGGGCTTGGCTTCGCCCTCACTGCTGCGCTTTTCAAGAATGCCGTGGCGCACAAGTTCCTTCAGCCGCTCGTCCAGGAGCCGGTCGCTGAGGCCGGGGATCACCGCAGCAATTTCCGCAAACCGCGTTTTGCCGTTGAAGATCGCGTAGATGATCGCGCCCGTCCATTTGCGGCCCACGAGTTCGGAGGCGGCATGGAATTCAGGGCTGAACGGCCCATGCCCGATACTATTCTGTGCCATCGCGAATCCTTCTCGACACCAGACTAAAGCCGGCGCCCACGAATAGGAAGGGCATCAAACCTGAGCCCTATTGACTTACGAAAAGTAAGTAATAAATTCCCTTTAACAGCGAGGGAGAAGCGCATGAACATCAACGAACTCACCATCGAGAATTCCGTCCTCTGCCTGATCGACCACCAGCCCTGGGTCGCGTTCCCGATCCAGTCGATTGCGCCCCAGACGCTCACCAACAATGTCACGGGCCTCGCGAAAACCGCTGCGGCCCTGTCGGTCCCCACCATCCTCACCACGATCAATGCCGAGGGCGGCCCCTTGCGCGATCCGCTCTTTACGGGCGTCTCCAGCGTGTTTCCTGATGTTCAGCCCATTGACCGGCACGTCACCAATGCCTGGGCAGACCCGCGCTTCGTCTCGGCTGTTGAGGCTACTGGGCGGCGCAAGCTCATCATGGCGGGCCTCTGGACCGAAGTCTGCCTCGCCCAGACAGCGCTCTCCGCCATGAAGGCCGGGTATGATGTCTACTTCGTCGCTGATGCGTCCGGCGGCCTGTCGCCCGAAGCGCACGAGCGCGCCTGCCAGCGCATGATCCAGGCGGGTGCCCGCCCGATGAGCTGGTTCGGCGTGCTCGCCGAATGGTGCCCCGACAATCAGGACCCGGTCTATCAGAAAACCTACCCCATCGCGCTCGACCATGGCGGCGGCGTCGCATGGGCCGTCCAGTACACGATGGCGAACCTGGTCCGCTCGGCCTGATCCGCGCGTTACAAATTCACCGCTCTGCCACTGCTGCAAATTCCCCGCGCACCTCGCGCAGGTATTTGATCGCCTTGTCGCGATGCTTGGTCGATTTCGCCTTCTTCGGCATGCGGCTCAGCCAGTGCGTGTTGGGGCCAATGGGTTTTTCCCGCGACAATTCCCGCGTTGAAGGCAGAGGTTTGCGCGCCATCACCTCGACATAGGTGTCCAGCTCGGCAAGCGAAGTGAACACCAGTTCCACCCCGTCGATTTCCACCATCAGCACCGGCCACCCTTCGCCCGGCACAGGGCCCGGCCGCGGCGGGTCAAACTCTGTCGCCGTATTCAGGCTTTCGCCGTCGAGCGGCTTGTGCACCCAATAGGTCATCACCGAGATGGGCGGCATTTTCCAATAGGTAATCTGGTAGAACTTCAATTCCCGGCCCCTCGCTCCGGCACGTCATCTGTACAGAATAAACTTAGGCAGGGCGCCGGGGATGGCAAGAGCTCGCGTTGATGGCGAACTATTGAAGCTGAAACTGCGAGGTGGGATTATGACTTCCCACCCCACGCTTGCTAAACCACAACAGCGCAATACGCTCATTAAATGAGTCGAGAAATGGATTGGTCGAGGCTTGAAGAAGACATAGAAATCCCTCGCTTGGTGGTTGAGGGTTTTTCACGGCTTCTCGGTCCGCCAATATTTTGTAATTCTGCCGGATCGGATCGAGGATATCGATACTCTAAGCCAGGGACGGCGCATTTTTGTTTGCTGAAGGCGGCGAAAGCAATAGTGGCCTTTCGAAGCGCTATTTGCGTTGCACGAGCAGGGTATTTTACTGAAGTAGCCACTCTTATGCGGGTGGTTGCAGAATGCTGTACGTTTGTTGAGTGGGCTGCAAATTCAAGCGCCGAGCAAGCAACAGATGAGCATCGAATTCGAGTTGAGAAACTTGTCGCGGAATATTTCTCAGATCATGAGCGCACAGATGAAGAGCTGCCAAGGGCGTTAAAGATTCGACAAATAGAAATTCACGACATGCACGGTCAAGTGTTGGACGTGACAATGGCAAGTGAAGGGATTGAATCCAAGAAATCCGCCAGCGAACTTATGTCTTCAATCTACGTGCGATATTCAAAATATATACATGCGGGGGCTACCCCGAAACAATTGAACTGTATGGGAAACGCTTAGGCGAATTGAGCCTAGACGGCGCATCTGGATCGATCAAAGATATCGAGTCTTACGACACCTTGGAGAGCTTTAGCCATACGATTAGTTTGGCGGTTGCCTCTATGATCGTGCAACTTGCGCCAAGTTCAATTTCGAGCCTGCCGAATGAACAGCAGGCATGGTTTCGTAAGATGCTAGGGATCTCATAGGCTGCAGTGCTCGTAGTCAGTTCTTCCCGAACTTCCGGTCACGCCCCGCCAGCAATCTCAACCGCAGCGCGTTCAGCTTGATAAAGCCTTCCGCATCTTTCTGGTCGTAGGCGCCGTGGTCGTCTTCGAAGGTCACGATCTTCTCCGAGTACAGAGAATAGGGCGATGAGCGGCCGATGAGATAGGCCTGGCCCTTGTAGAGCTTGATCGTCACGTCGCCGGTCACCCAGCGCTGCGAGTAATCAATCGCGGCTTGCAGCATCTCGCGCTCAGGGCTCCACCAGAAGCCGTTATAGATCAGCTCGGCATATTTCGGCATCAGCTCGTCTTTGAGGTGGCTTGCGCCCCGGTCGAGTGTGGCCTGTTCGATGCCGCGGTGCGCCACCAGAAGGATCGTGCCGCCCGGTGTCTCATAGATGCCGCGCGACTTCATGCCGACAAAGCGGTTTTCCAACAGGTCGAGCCGGCCAATGCCGTGCTTCTTGCCATAGGCGTTCAGCGCTGTGAGGAGCGTGGCCGGGCTCATCGCCTCGCCATTGATGGCGCAGGCATCACCCTTCTCGAAGCTGATCGTGATCACTTCCGGCTTGTCGGGCGCTGCTTCCGGGCTCACCGTGCGCATGTGCACGAATTCCGGCGCTTCCTCTGCCGGGTTTTCCAGGACCTTGCCTTCGGAGGACGAGTGCAACAGGTTTGCGTCGACCGAGAATGGCGCCTCGCCCTTCTTGTCCTTGGCAATCTCGATGCCGTGGGATTCGGCGAATTTCATCAGGTCGGTACGTGATTTGAACTCCCAGTCGCGCCAGGGCGCAATCACCTTGATGTCCGGGTTCAGGCCATAATAGCCCAGCTCGAAGCGCACCTGGTCATTGCCCTTGCCGGTCGCGCCATGACAGACGGCATCGGCGCCCACCATGTCGGCAATCTCGATCTGGCGCTTGGCGATCAGCGGCCGGGCGATGCTCGTGCCCAGCAGGTAGACGCCTTCATAAACGGCATTGGCGCGGAACATCGGGAACACGAAATCGCGCACGAATTCCTCGCGCACGTCCTCGATGAAAATGTTTTCCGGCTTCACGCCGGCGGCCAGCGCCTTCTTGCGGGCCGGTTCCAGTTCTTCGCCCTGCCCCAGGTCAGCCGTGAAGGTCACCACCTCGGCGCCGAACTCGGTCTGCAGCCATTTCAGGATGATGGATGTGTCGAGCCCGCCGGAATAGGCGAGGACGACTTTCTTCGGGGCGGCTTTGGCCTTGGACATGCGCGTGCACCTTTATTGTGCGTGTTTTCAATGGGTGTTGCCTTAAGGACAGAAGCCCGTGATGACAAGCCGGGCGCCGGCCCATTTTCTATGGTTAAAGAATGTCTAAGCGGCTATAATCGGCTAACACCGTTTCATACAGAGGCGCCTCCCGGGGCGTGAGACTGCCCGATGTTCACCAAGGATTTCACCAAGCCGGAACCGGTTCGTCCGATGATTCCCGACAGCCTGCGCCACACGGTGCGCGCGGCGCAGGATGCCGGTCGCCGCGCCGAGGAGCGCGCGAACATGAACATGCCTTTCCGGGCCCGCCTGCGCGCACGCGATTCCGTGCGTCCGCAATCCACTCTCGCCATCATTTCCGGCATCCAGGCCAAGGCCTCTGATGCGGGCAAGCCGGTCAGGACGTCGCGTGATCGCGCGCCCATCCGGCCGCTGCGCGCCGTCTCGGCCAATCCGGGCCTCCTGCCGCTTGGCCGGAATGGCAAGGGCGGCGGGCAGGACGATGACGATTCGGGCAGCCGGCTCGCGGACATTTCCCAACTCGCCTTTGCCGGCCTTGCCGTTCTCGGCCTCGCCGGCCTCTCGGTCATGGCGGCCGAAAGCGCCCTTCAGGGCGCGGAGCCTGAGTCCGGGTCAGAAACCGACGCGATCCAAACGACGGGTCTGAATAGCGTTATCGTACCCAGCGCTGCCTCGTCTGTTGCCATGGCAGAGGCTTCAAGCCCCGTTGGCACAGCGCCCACGCAATGGTTCAACTATCAGGGCGTCGCTGACCATCTCGCCGCCCGCAAAGCCGCCTATGAAACCGCGCAACGCGAAGCCGCCACCGCAGAGGCTGAACAGGCCCGCGTCGAGGCGGCCAATGCGATTGCAAACGCAGAGGCCCAGCGTCTCGCCGAAGCGGCGCAGCAGGACGCCGCGACCGAACGGGCCCGCGCCGCCGCTGCCGAGCAGGAAAAGACGCGTCTGGCCGAAGCTGAGGCTGCCCGTGTTGCAGAGGCAGACGCCCAGCGTCAGGCCGCCCTTGAGGCAGAACAGGCCGTCGCCGCCGAGGTAGAAGCGAAACGGCTCGCCGAGATCGAGGCCCGCCGCGTCGCCCAGGCCGAAGCCGAAGCCCAGCGCCTCGCAGACCTCAAGACCCAGCAAGCCGCCGATGCCGAGGCGAAACGCGTAGCTGATGCCGCCGCCGAGCAGAAACGCCTCGCGGCCATCGCCTCAGAAACCCAGAAAAAGCGTCTCGCCGCAGCGGAGGCCGAAGAGCGCCGCCTCGCCGCGCTGAGCGCCAGCGTGGCGGTGCCAGCCTCAGTCGCCGTCATACCGTCGGCAACGTCAAAATCATCGCTCCAGATGGTCGCCCATATAGGCCCGATTCCGGCGGCGGCCACGCTCAAACCCGATATGCGCCCCACTTTGGTCGCTGCTGCCCCAAGAACGGTCAGGGAACGGTCCGTGAATACGCCGGCCTACACCCAGTCTGCCCCCACAGTGCGCCCCTTCGCGGCCGCTGAAGCGCTGCCAAGTCCCCGTAATGTCGATGAATTCGTCGCCGAGCGCGTCGAGCTGACCGCCGCCGAGGCGCTTGACCCCACACTGCTGAACACGCTGCGCCATGACTTCCTCCGCCTCGTCGAAACAGAGGCTGATGGCGCCAGCCAGGTCTTCGCCACGCCCGATGGACGCAAACTGGAGATTCATATTGAACGCTCCATAACGCGCGAGGCGAGCAAGCCGACTGTGCGCCCGATCAACTATACCGGCCAGTCGACGGATTCCGTCGTGCGCTATGTCGCCGATGTGGTGCCGATGAAAGTATCCGTCACCTGCCGCGACGTGGCCTATGCCTTGCCCGGTCAGGAACGCGGCCGTTTTGCTGCGTGTCAGGCCCCGACGGGTGGCTGGGTGCTCGGCCGCGCGTCTGATCTCGGCGCCTGAGCTCAGGCTTGGTTCTTTAGTTGTCGCTGCACTTTGCGCGTTAGATGCTTCTCGATCACGCGCACATTCTTGGTGTTTGACTTGAAGAAAAAGTCGAAGGCATCGCCGACGACCGGGATCGCCCCAAGCGTCGTATCGAACAGCAGGTTCCAACCGATATGGGCCAGCGCGATCGGATGCAGCTTCAATCTCACAGCCGTGAAAAGCGCATAGGTTCCTGCCAGCCCCGTCGCGACGTCACCCGCGACAGGCACAAGGCCGAGCACCGAATCCAGTCCGAAACGCATGCCCATCAGCGAAAACCGCGAATCCAGCACGCGCGCGAAACGCTGGAGATGGCGCATCTCATCCTCGAACGTGCGGCCATTTCCAAGTTGCACGTTCATGAGTTCGCTATCAGGTGTGCGATCCTTGCTCATTTTGGTCCCCCCGCCTTATGCCCCGCTATTGTTGCGCAAGTGCCCCAAGAATTGAAACGAGGCTGATGATTGTGCGCGTGTTTTCGTCTACGAGCAGCACGTCATCATCGACACGCGAATAGTAGTACCCGGATGGCGGGGCCTTCAGGTCATAGCGATCATAGTCCTGAAACCGATCATACTCGCGCGGGAGGTGCCCACCAATTGCGTATTTCTTGGCTTGTCCCGGCGGGATACAGCCTTTCTTCGCAAGCCCGGGCGGGCAAGCTTTTGGGCCACCATGCGCACCGGGATCTGCCATCGCGATGGGACTAAAGGATGCGGAAAGCGCGAGTATCGCGAGCGTTCTGGTAAGCATGGAATAACTCCTTCTTTGCAGCCAAACGCAAGCGGACCAACCGGGTTCCGGGACATGGGTCATCACGGGCCGTTGCGCGCCCCTCCAAAGCCTGCTGAAACCGCCACATGACCGACACGCATGTGTACAAATTACTGAGCCAGGCTGACTTGTCCGCCGCAGAAGCGTCTGGAGTCACGGCCGTGCCGCTGGACGTGGCAGACGGCTATGTGCACCTGTCCGGGATCGCCGCAGTGTCCGAAACAGCGCGCCTCTATTATTCAGGCCAAGCCATCGTGCATCTCCTTGAGTTCGCGGTGGCAGACCTGCCGCCCCTGAAATGGGAGCCGAGCCGTGGCGGCACGCTCTTCCCGCATCTCTATGGCGAGCTTCACATTGCCGTAGCCTGTCGCCAATGGCAGCTCAGCCCCGACGCAGATGGCGCCCCAAGAATGCCGGAGGATCTCTAGATGGGACTGACAGATATCGGCGTTGCCGCCGTAAAACTCTTGCCACCCGAAGCCGCCCACACGGCGACCATAAAAGCGCTCGAGAAGGGGCTCGGCGTGCCACTGAGTGCGCCGAAAGCTGATCCCATACTGGCGACCACGCTACCGAAATCAGGACTGACTTTCGCTGCGCCCGTCGGTCTTGCCGCGGGCTTTGACAAGAATTGCGAAGTGCCCTCGGCCATGGCGCGCTTCGGCTTCGGCTTCATCGAATGTGGCACGGTCACGCCCTTGCCCCAGCCCGGCAATCCAAAGCCACGCCTCTTCCGCCTGAGTGAAGACAAGGCGGTGATCAACCGCATGGGCTTCAACAATTTCGGCCTCGAATATTTCGTGCGGCGCCTGTCGAAATACCGGGCTGCGCCGCCCATCGGAGCCAATGTCGGCGCGAACAAGGAAAGCGTCGACAGGATTGCCGACTATGTTCGCGGCATCGAGGCCGTTGCGCCACACGCGGGCTATGTCACCGTCAATATTTCCTCGCCCAACACGCCGGGCTTGCGCGGTCTGCAGGACAAGGCCTCGCTTGAATCCCTGATGACAGCCTGCGGCGCGGCTGACAGGGCCGGCAAACCCGTCTTCCTGAAGGTGGCGCCCGATCTCGATGCCGAGGCGATCGCCGATATCGTCGGCGTGGTGCGCAATCAGGGCGCATGGCTTTCAGGCCTAATCGTGTCGAACACCACGCTTGCCCGGCCGGACAGCCTGACAAGCCGCGACAAGGGCGAAACGGGCGGCCTCTCAGGCGCCCCGCTGATGGCGCCTTCAACCGAAGTTCTGAAGGCCTTCGCCCGGGCGCTCAAGGGTGAGTTTGACCTGGTCGGTGCGGGCGGCATTGCCAGCGGCGCAGATGCCTATGCGAAGATCCGTGCAGGTGCGAACGCTGTGCAGCTCTACTCGGCCCTCGTTTATGAGGGGCCCGGGCTCGTCAGCCGGATCCACACTGAACTGGCTGCCCTGTTGAAGGCCGACGGGTTCATCCGGCTGGAACAGGCTGTCGGGAAAGACCTCTGAACAGGCTGGGAACGAACCAGCCAAGCGCCGCAGCGCGATAGACATACATAAGCAGGAAGGCCGTCCAGACCCCGGTATTGCCCCATACGGGTCGCAGCGTGATGTCGGTCGCAATATATAACGCCGCAGAGATAAGCCCCGCCGTGCGCAAGGCCCGGCCCTGGGTTGTGCCTAGAAACAGCCCGTCGAGTTGCCAGGCCGCGACGCCCAGGAGCGGAACTGCCGCGCAGAAGGGGAGGAAATCCAGTGCGGCCTGGCGGGCCTCCGCGTCTGCGATGAATGTGTGGATCATCCAGCCACCGCCGAGCCAATAGGAAAGGGCGAACAGGGCGCCAAATCCGAAGGCGAATTCCGATGTCAGCCGCATGGCCCGGCCAAGGCGCGGACCGTTTCCGGCCCCATAGGCTTCGCCGGCCTCCTTCTCGGCGACGAAGGCGAAGCCATCGAGCACGAAGGCCGAGACGGTGATGAATTGCAGCAGGACCTCATTGCCCGCGGTTGCGGCTGTTCCGATCAGTGTACCAGAGCGAACAAACCAGCCGAAGCTGAACACCAGCGCCAGGGTGCGGATCATGATGTCGCGATTGGCCGAGAACAGGGCGGCAAGGCGCGCCTTGTCCAGCAACCGCGCAGGCGCCCGGAAGCCACCGCGCACAAGAATTAGGCCGACGGCCAGCGCCGTCCATTCTGCAATGGCTGTTCCGGCGCCGATGCCTGTGGGTCCAAGGTGCAGCCCGGCCACGAACCAGATATCCAGAACCACATTCACGCTGTTCATGACGATCTGTACGGCCAGCATCTGGCCGGTCTTTCCCGTGCCGATCAGCCAGCCGGTTATGCCCAATCCCATGAGATAGGCGGGGGCGCCGAAGATGCGGGCATTGAAATAGCCGGCGGCGAGGGTCTCGACATGCTCGGTGCCCGCAAAGGCAGCGAAAGCGAGCCAGCGGAGCATGGGTGACATCAGGAAAAGGGCTGCGCCGATGGCGGCGCCAAGTATCAAGGCACGCAGCAGCGTCGCGCGCACTTCCGGCCCGTCCCCGCGCCCGTTCGCTTGCGCTGACAGGCCGGTGGTAGACATGCGCAGGAAGCCGAATCCCCAATAGATAAAGCTGTATGCAACGGCTGCGATGGCGACCGCGGCAAGGTCTGCCTTGTCGCCGAAACGGCCCATGGCGAACGTATCGGCAATGCCGGTTGTGGCCGTTGCGGCCTGCGCGAGGACGATCGGGACGGCGAGGGAGAAGACCTTGCGGCGCGTCAGCATCAGCGGCCAGCCTAACCGAGGGCGTGGTAGAGCACGCGCGCGGCAGGCAGCGACAGCAAGGCATAGATGGGCCCGGTCAAGGCAAGCCCTGTGGCGGCAAAGGCCGTTGCGCGGGTGTTCGCGGGGTATTCCGTGACCATTCCGAGTCCGCACAGCACCAAACCGCCGAGGGCGAGGCCCGCCAGCGTGTCGCTCGGCCAGTGCGCGCCGACATAAATGCGCGATGCCGCGATGAGCAGGATAAGGAAGCACAGGACACCGACAACCGACCAGCGCAGGGCACCCTTGAGCGTCATGAAAGCCAGCAGGGCGAGCGCGCCGTAGATGAGCGTCGAATTGGTTGCATGCCCGCTCGGGAAGCTGAACGCTTCGACCCCGCCATACAGATCCACCGTCGGACGCGGACGCGCAACCCAGCCCTTGATCAGGCGGACAATGATGGGCGTCAGGACGAAGGCCGCTGAATAGACCGCGAGGGCGCGCCAGTTGCGATAGACGCCGAGCGCGACGAGGATCAAAGGCCCCATGAACCAGAGATAGACCGCGTCGCCGAAGGCGGACGCGAAGAGCATCATGTTCGTCAGTGCCGGGTTACGCAGGCCCGGCACCTGATCGGTTATAGGCCTGTCAAAGCTATCAATATCCCAGAGACCCGCGATACCGGAAACAAGCAGAGCCAGGACAAGCGCGCAGACCGCTGCGGCCACCACCACGAGGGCAGTAGGCCGCAGATTGGGCCTAGACGGCGTCTCTGGCTCGGTAGACCTCTTCATCGAACTCTCCTTCCCATTTGGCCACCGCCGTTGCAACCGCGAGGTCGCCGGTGATGTTGGTCACCGTTCGCATCATGTCGAGGATGCGGTCGAAGGGGAAGAGAAGGGCGATGATCAGGACGGTCTGGTCAGGTGACACGCCGACAACACTGAGTGTGGTCGCCGCCAGGAAGAGGCTGACCGACGGAATGCCCGCTGTCCCGATGGAGACGAGCGTCGCCATCAGCGCGATGGTGAAATACATGCCGAAGGTCATCGGCAAGCCAAGCGCTTGCGCGGCGAAGAGGGCGATCAGGCCCTGATACAGGGCGGTGCCGTCCATGTTGATGGTCGCGCCGAGTGGCAGGACCGATGAAGCAATCGACTTGCTGACGCCTAGGTTCTGGGTGGCGCATGACATGGTCATTGGCAGCGTGGCGTTCGAGGAAGAAGTCGAGAAGGCCACGGCCTGGGCATCGACCGCACCCCTGAAAAAGTCGAACAGCGGCAGGCGCAGGATGACCTTGATGATGAATCCGAAGGTGAAAAGCATGTGCAGCGCGCAGGCGATGTAGAGCGCTGCCGTCATCTTGCCGAGCACGGCGAGAATGGTCAGGCCACGATCGCCCATGACCCATGCCATCAGCGCAAATACGCCGATAGGCGCTGTCTCCATGACGATCAGCGTGAGCTTCATCATGGCTTCCGCGGCGCTGTTCATGACATTGGCGAGCGGCTTGCCGGCATCACCTGACACCAGGATGCCAATTCCGAACATGATGGCGAAAAAGATGATCGGAAGGACGTCGCCGCTGGCCATGGCCGCCACGGGATTGGTCGGGATGATCGACAGGATCGTGTTCATCAGCTGCTCGGCGACGCTGCCGGGCTGTGGGTTGGCCGCGAGCTGGGCGCGCGCGCTTTCCATGTCAGCCGTATTGACCGTGGTCGTGTCGAACCCGGTGCCGGGCTGGATGATCGATCCCATCAGCAGGCCGAATGAAACCGCGATCAGCGTCGTGCACATGTACATGGCGAGGGCCCGGCCGCCCAGACTGCCCAGCTTTTTCGGATCGCCCATCGCGAGCACGCCCGAGACGAGCGTCGTGAAGATGAGCGGCACAACCAGCATCTTGATAAGATTGATGAAGGCATCACCGATCGGTTTTGCCCAAGCGGTGACATTCGCACCAGCGGCTTCAGCGCCCATGACCTGTCGCATGACGAGGCCAGTGACCGCGCCCAGGGCGAGGCCCAGCATCACGCGCTTCCACAAATCAATCTTGAACCACCAGCCCATACGCCACTCCCATGTGTCATTCGAAGCCGGACGGTAGGGGCGCTTTGCGGGGAAGGCAAATGCCGAGATGGCGATTTCACCAGCCACCGGGCCGAATGCCCGTGTAATGCCCATTGCCCTTTGATGGCCCCCGGCCCTATGTCTGCGCCCCATGAGCGCTCCAATGTCTCCCTTGCCGATTGACGAAGTGCTGGATGATGTCTGCGCCGCGCTTCGGGGCGGTCATCGCCTCGTGCTCGCTGCGCCCCCCGGCGCCGGCAAGACGACCCGCGTGCCACTGGCGCTTGCGGGCCTGACGGGCGGGCCTGAAGTGATTGCGGGCCGTATCCTGTTGCTGGAGCCACGCCGCGTTGCTGCGCGCATGGCCGCCGTGCGAATGGCCCAGAGCCTCGGCGAGCCATTGGGCCAGACCGTCGGCCTGACAACACGGGTCGACCGGAAGGTCTCCGCCGCAACGCGGATCGAAGTGATCACCGATGGTCTCTTCACGCGGCGGATCCTGTCGGACCCCGAGATGAAAGGCGTCGGCGCGGTGATCTTCGACGAATTTCACGAACGGCGCCTGAATGCTGATCTCGGCCTCGCGCTCGCGCTGGAGGCACAAGGCGTGCTGGCCGAAGACCTGCGGATTCTCGTCATGTCGGCGACGCTCGAGACAAGCCGCGTCTCCGTCGCCATTGACGCGCCTGTCATCGAAAGCGCGGGACGTCAGTTTGACGTTGAGACGCGCTATCTCGGCCGTTCGACGGACCGGATTGAGGACCGGATGGCCGCCGCCGTGCGCCGGGCGCTGCGCGAAGAGAAGGGATCCATCCTCGCCTTTCTGCCGGGCGCCCGGGAGATTTCGCGTGTGGCTGAGCGGCTGGAGGACTTGCCGGACGACTGCCGTGTCGCCCCGCTCTTCGGCGCGCTGTCGCCTGCCGAGCAGGACGCAGCGGTTTCCCCTGCCCTGCCCGGTATCCGCAAGATCGTGCTGGCGACCGATATCGCCGAGAGTGCCCTGACAATTGAAGGCGTGACGGTGGTGATCGACAGCGGCCTGGCGCGCGTGGCGGAAGATGATGCGGGCGGCCTAGGCCAGCGCCTTACGACGGTGAAAGCTTCGCGCGCGTCGGTGGACCAGCGCCGGGGGCGTGCGGGGCGCACGGCGCCGGGTGTCTGTTATCGGCTCTGGGACGAAGCGGCGACACGCGGGCTGGTCGCCGCCCCGCAGCCGGAGATTCTTGGCAGCGATCTTTCGGGGCTGGTACTGGCGCTCGCCGAATGGGGTGAGCGGGAGGCAGGCAATCTGACATGGCTGGACACGCCGCCGCCCGGCAAGCTGAAGGCCGCGACGGATATGCTGGTGAGCCTTGGCGCGCTGGACGACACGGGCGGGCTAACGCCGCTTGGCGCGGAGATGGCGCGTCTGCCGCTGGCGCCGCGTCTTGCCGCACTCGTGGCAGGGGCCGGATCGTCAGGAGGGCGCGCTTTGGCCGCCGAGATTGCGGCGCTTGTGGGAGAACGCGGTATCGGCGGCAATGCGGCTGACATTCGTGAACGCCTGTCACGCTTCCGGGCGGATCGTTCACCCCGCGCGCGAACGCTGCAGCAGCAAGCCAAGACCTGGGGCAAGGGCGCGGAATCTTCGGGCGATGTGGCAACGCTGCTCGCAAAGGCGTGGCCGGACCAGATCGCGCGGGCGCGGCCCGGCAGTGAGGGCGTTTACCTGATGGCGTCGGGCCGCGCGGCCATGCTGCCGATGACGGACGCGCTGGCGAAATCGGACTGGCTGGTGATTGCTGATCTTGGCGGCGCGAGCGGGCAGGCGCGGATCACGCTCGCCGCGCCAATCAGCGAGGCCGATGCGCTGGCCTCTGGCGGCGTAACGATCGAAGAACGGGCAGAGTTTGATTCCAGGACAGGCCGTTTCGCAGCGCGGCGGGTACGGGCACTGGGCGCGATCGTATTGTCCGAAACCCCGCTGCCCAAGCCTGCGCCAGCCGTGGCGGCGAAAGCCATGCTGGACGCTGTAATGACGGAGGGCTTTGGCGCGCTTGGGGCGGCCATGGTGGTGGACGAAACGCTCGGCCGTTTGCGCGTGTTGGCGCAGGCTGGATTGATCGAGGGCGCCGATTGGTCTGTGGAGGGATTTCAGGCGCGGGCGGATGACTGGCTGATGCCGCTGTTGAAACGGCAGGGTGCGCAGGTGCCGGGCGAGGGCAAGGTGCGCGAGGCGCTGGTGGCATCGCTTGACTGGCAGGTGCAGGAAGGGCTGCGCCTGCATGCGCCCCTGTCGCTCACCTTGCCGTCCGGCCAGACGGCTTCGGTTGACTATGTGGACCCGCGTGCGCCGCTTGTATCGGCGCGGGCGCAGGCCTTTTACGGGCTTGCGACACATCCGGCGATTGCCTCTGGCAGGGTGCCGGTAACGGTGGAACTCCTGTCGCCGGGCATGAAGCCGGCGGCGACGACGCAGGACCTGCCGCGCTTCTGGACCAATGGCTATCGCGACATGGCGAAGGACATGCGGGGACGCTATCCCAAGCACGACTGGCCAGACGATCCGGCCAGTGCGCGGGCGCATGAGGGGCGGACCAAGAAAAGACTGTGAGCGGGAACCAATCCATGCATAAGGGATTGATTGGCGCTGCTGGAGAGTCTGATGAAAATTTCCGTTTATATGTTTGCGCCACTGATGCTGGCTGCCTGTGTCTCGCGTCCCGTGCCACCCGTTGAGCCTGTGGCTGCCGAGATTGCCGCCCCTGCACCCGACTGCAGCGCTGAGTCCTTCTCCATCTATTTCGAGGAAGGTGCGACGACCCTTTCTGAAGAGTCCGATGCCGTGATGGATGCTGTCTCGGCGTCCTATTCGCGCTGCGATCTCTACAAGATGGAGATCGAAGGCCATGCCGATGCGAGCGGCGATGCGGCAACCAATGAAGTGATTTCAGCCAAGCGTGCCGATGCCGTGCTGGCCGCACTCGAAACACGCGGTGTGGATGCCAAACGCGTCCATCTGGTCGCCTATGGCGACAAGGGCGCGATCAAGACGGGCGGCGTTGAAGCGCCGCTCAACCGAAAGACTGAAGTTCGGCTCATCCCTGAAGACTGATCACACCTAATTGGGGCGACTGTCCCGCATGCCCCAGTCCATTCCCATGGACTTCTTCATCCAGTCGGAGAAGGTGGCGGGCTTTTCCAGCGATTTCGGGTCAAGCGTTCCGTAAGATACAAGCGGCCCGTCCCGTCCTTCCAGGCGGACGCCGCGTATGCGCTCGTCTTCTGTTATCCAGTTTGATGAAGCGTAACCGGGATCAATCAGCAACATGACCTGTTCGCCGCCCGAGCCATCGAGGTCGCGGCCGAAAACAAGTCCATAGACATTCTCGCGGCCCCAAAGGCCCCGGCTTGATGCCTGGCGTTTGCCATCCAGCAGGACTTCATCCCACAGGGCGTGACGACGCCACTGCAGCACGTGCATGCGCTCTCCATTGACGATCTTGATGTCGACATGGCGAAGCGAAAGGCGGACAATATCAGCGTGCATGGCAGGACTCCATATTATCGCAAAACGATAATATCCAGCGCCACGTGTGTCAACGCGTGCTTCGCTAAAAAGGGACGGGTGCCGCAAATGTCAGCCAGTCTTGCGTCGTGGGCTGGCGCAAGGTGAGGCGGCTGGCGTGAAGATGCAGCCGTGTGGCTGCCCCCAGCGCAGCGGTATGCGCGTAAATGTCATCACCCAGGATCGGGTGGCCAATGGCAGAGAGATGGAGCCGCAGCTGGTGGGTGCGGCCTGTCAGCGGCGTGAGGCGCAGGCGGGCGCCATTGGCATGGCTGTCAAGCGTCTCATATTGTGTCTGGCTCGGCTTGCCATTTTCGGTGTCGACCTTCTGGCGGGGGCGATTGGGCCAGTCCTGTGCAAGCGGCAGGTCGATCTGGCCGGTAACAGGATCCGGGCGTCCCCAGACATCGGCGATATAGGTCTTCTCCACACCGCCCTTCTCGAGCTGGATGGCGAGATGGCGCTGGGCGGCTTTTGATCGGGCGAAGACAAGCAGGCCGCTTGTCGACATGTCGAGCCGGTGAACCGTGAGGGCATCGGGATAGTCGGCCTGCACACGGCTGATGGCACAATCGGCCTTCTCCGGTCCGCGGCCGGGTACGGAAAGTAATTCAGCCTGCTTGTCGATGACAATCAGATCCGCGTCGGTATGGATATAGGCGAGCTTGGCTTGCGGCGGGGCGTAGACGCTCACGTACCAAGTCCCGGCAAGCGGAGACGGAAGATGGTACCTTCGGGGCCTGTATCGGCCAGCATGAGACTGCCGCCCATGCCTTGTGCCAGCTCACGGGCGATAACGAGGCCGAGGCCCGTGCCGCCACGCCGGGCGCTGCCGGCGAAGGGCCTGAACAGGTTCTCGCGGGCTGACTCCGGTATGCCGGGGCCGTTATCGGTGAATTCCAGCCCGTCCGGCCCCAATGACGCGGCAATGCGCGACGGGCCGTCTGTCTGGGGCGCCATGGCCTCGGCCGAATTGCGCACCAGATTGCTCGCGATACGGTGCATGTGGTCGGCGTCAGCCTGTATCTCGACACCTGCGGGCACCTTGTTATCCCAGACGACGTCCGGATGCGCGCCGAGCGCTTCTGCGGCGGCCTCGTCCAGGGCCGCGCGCAACATGACCGGTTCCATCCGTGGCGGCTTCGGTGTCGCCTTGCCATAGTCGAGCGTTTCGGTTGCCAGCGTGATGGCGCGCTCCAGGGCCCGCTCAAGGCGCGGCGCCGCCTTCTGGACGCGGGGGTCTTCGGAACTGGCAAGGACGTCCGAGACAAGCTGCGCCGAAGCGAGCGAGTTGCGCAGGTCATGATTGATCTTGGCCACGGCCGTGCCGAGTTCGGCGAGGTGGGTCTTGTTGCGGAAACTGTTGGCGACGGTTTCTTCCATGTCGGCCAGCGCGTTCTGGGCCCGGCCGATCTCGTCACGTCGCCGGGTCGGCGGCAGGCGGCGAGACCAGGCGCCTGGGTCGTCGCGGAATTGTTCGGCGCTCAGGGTCACGCGCCGCATGGGGCGCACGACGAGAAGGTGAAGCATGACATAGATGATGCCTGCCGCAACAAGGGCGATCAGCAGGGACAGGCTGGCGACGCGCCTGGCATAGGCATTGATGGCAGCCTTCAGCGGAGCCTGTGGCACGACGATTTCAAGCACACGGCCGGGTGCGGAGCCATCCGCCTGGATGACAAGAATGCGGTTGTCGGGGGCAACAAAGGCACCCATGGCTGCGAAGGATCGGCCCATCATGGTCGTGCCGCGCATATCGATATTATGGGTTTCGCCTTCGATCGGCTGCTGCGCCGGCAGAAGCTGGAAGCGCATGTCGTCCTCGATTTCCGTCACGGCGAGAACTTCAGCGCTCATCAGCAGCTGGTCGGACAGCTCGTCAGACACGTTGCGCGAGGGCGAGGCATCAAGTGCGAGCGCCGCCGTGCGGGCAGCCTGGACGCGTTCATTCAGCCAACTGCTGCGAAAGCCGGAGGCGCTCGGTACGAAAATCAACGCCTCAACCAGCAGGATCGAGCCGAGCGTGAGGGCAAACAGGCGAAAGGAAAGGCTTTCGAACCAGCGCGAGAGCGCGGGTGCGGGCAGGTCGCTGGAAAGGGCGGGCCGTATCTCGTCGCTCACCCAAAGTGAACTAGCTCACGGGATACGCTGGAGCAAGCCGACAAGGCGCTTGGCGCTCTTCCCGAAAAGCGCCTCGGTGAAGTGGGCAGATGCTGCACGCTTCACGACTTCCGACCGCGTCGGATAGGGGGAGATGAAATTGGTGAGATCACGCACCTTCAATCCGTTCGACATGGCGACAGCCAAGATCTGGATAATATCCCCTGCCCCTTCGCCCACGATTGAGGCGCCGACCAGTTTGCCCTTGCGGATGACGAGCTTGGCCTCACCGAGCGTTTTGCCTTCGGCGATGGCGCGATCATTGTCATGGAAGGGGAAAGACGAGGTCTGCACGCTGTCGCCATGGGCTTCGCGTGCTTCGGCTTCTGTCATGCCGATCTGTGCCACTTCGGGCGATGTATAGGTTACAGCCGGGATGGGCAGGCTATCGGCCTTTGTGCGCTGCTTGAAGAAGGCGCGGCGCGAGAAGACAGAGGCATGCCACCCCGCGACATGGGTGAATTGCTCGCGTCCGGCAGCATCGCCCAGCGCCCAGACACGTGAATTGCTGCCCGAGCGGAGATTGTCACCGACAACGACGCCCTTGCGATCAAACTCAACCTTGCCGGCTTCGAGGTCTAGTCCATCAAGCATGGTGCGACGGCCGACGGCGACCAGAAGATGACTCCCCTCGATCAGCTTTTCAGCGCCTTCATGTTCGGCATGGACCTTGATGCGTCCACCTTCGCCCGAAACGCGCACAGCCTTGTGGCCTTCAAGCACGGTTACGCCTTCCGCGCGCAGGGCGCCGAGCGCGACGGCTGCATGGTCAGGGTCTGACTTGCCGAGCGCGCGGCCCATTTCAATGACGGTTGTCTTTGCGCCAAGCCGGGTGAAGGCCTGCGCCAGTTCCATGCCGATCGGCCCGCCGCCCAGAATGACCAGGTGTTCGGGAAACTCCGGCATCGAGAAAACGGTCTCGTTCGTCAGGTAGGGTGTGGCGGCGAGGCCCTCGATTGGCGGGATGAAGGCGGTCGAGCCGGTGGCGACGACAATACGCCGCGCGCGGGTGCGGGTCGTGGCCGAAACAATCGTGTCAGGGTCGGCAAAGCGGGCTGCCTCACGGATGACCGTGACGCCAAGGCCCTCGAATCGTTCCTGGCTGTCGACCGGCGCGATGGTTTCGATCACCTGGGAGACGTAGGCCTTGACCGCATTCCAGTCGGTCGTCGGTGCGCCAACCGTGATGCCATACTTGCCGGCGTCGCGCGCGCCTTGGGCGGCCTTGGCTGCGCTGATCAGCGACTTGGACGGCACGCAGCCAAAGTTCAGGCAATCGCCGCCCATCTCGCCTTTTTCATACAGCACGACCTTGAGGCCAAACATGGCTGCACCCGCCGCAGCCGACAGGCCGCCGGAACCGGCACCGATGACAACCAGATCGACCTTGTAATCCGTTACCTGACGTTTTGTATCATGCATCTATAGGGCGCTTTCCAGCTTGGCGGCTTTTTTCGAGAAGAGTTTCTTGTAGGCGACGGGGATCAGCGAAACGACGCCGAGCGCGACAACTGCGGGTATGAGATTCTTTGCGACACTCGCAAAATTGGGCTCTTCACCCGCCGCGAAGGTCGCGCTGAGGCCGGCGCCAATCCATGTATAGGCAAGAACGCCCGGAATGATGCCGAGTGCCGTGGTTATCGCATAGTCGCGATACTTGGCACCAAGGACGGCGGGCGCGATGTTGGCCACCGGGAAAGGCACGACAGGCAGGAACCGAAGAGCGAACATGTAGGAGAGGGCATCCTCCTGGAAACCGCGTTCCATCTTTTTGACGAAGGGCCCTGCTCGCTCGCGCAGGGCTGCGCCGACCGAGGTGCGCGCGGCAAAGAAAAGGAGGCTCGCGCCAAGCGTCGCGCCGACTATCGTCGCAGGCGTGCCGCCATA
Organism: Alphaproteobacteria bacterium; assembly: GCA_018827375.1. Classification (GTDB taxonomy): domain Bacteria; phylum Pseudomonadota; class Alphaproteobacteria; order Caulobacterales; family Hyphomonadaceae; genus Hyphomonas. The sequence goes on along the minus strand of JAHJYW010000045.1, from coordinate 61,864 downwards.
GAGGCCAAACAGGAAACCGCCCGCAATCGTGATCCAGAGCGCGCCGGGTACCATGAACAGGGTCGCCGCCGCATAGACGAGGATATAGCCCACGACGGCAACGATGAGATGCTCGCTGACGAAGCTGCGCAGCGCATCCTGCTGTGTGCGCAACGTTTCGAGCGAGAGATAGTCGAACAGGCCGAAGGCCCATGCCGCAACAAGGCCCGCCGCGATAACGTAAAGCGGCCAGAGGCGTATTGCCAGCGGGGTGGGCTTGGATTCAGGGGGCTCATTCTGTGTCATTGAGGGACCAGTCATATTTATAGGAGCGGATCTTCGGATTGGTGCCGATCTGCTGCGCGAGGCCTTTATCGGCATATTTTAGCAAATGGTCGATGACCGCTTCTTTCGAGTCGCCGAAATCGGCGTCGAACCAGTCATATATGGATGAGACAACGAGACCCTTGTCGGTCACGGTTACGCCGCGTGGATTGTTCACATAGGCGCGGGCCGCTGTGTCGAGTTCAGCGTCCAGTGTTGCCGGTTCCCAGGCCTCGGCCATCAGGTTGGGGCAGCTGACCGCCGCGCAGTTGATCGCATAATGCACGCGCGCGTCCTTGAAGACCGGCCGCAGGATATTGTGCTCAATATCGTCAAGCGAGACCTCTCGGCCTCCAGCGGTAACGGTGACCTTCTTCCAAGGGCCACCGAAAAGGTAGCCATCCTTGATGGAGTCGATGGGATACTTGCTGACTATGTAGCGCACGGTCACGGCATTGTAGAGGTTGGCCCATGCGGCGAAGGCGGCATCATTGCTGCCTGAAAGGGCCAGGGTTTCAAAACCGGCGATATAGGCGTCGAGCGCCTTGCGATCTGCAGCGCTGGCTTTCAGCGCGCCATAGTCGAACCGGTTCACGCCATCGGCCGAAGTGTGGACATATTTCGACAGGAGCGCCGTCCATGCGGCGTGCTGTGACTTGGGCATTGTAAGCTCTCTGTCAGTTTCCCTTGCCGTGGCGGGGAGCGCGAGCGGCATCGCGATCAGCAGGGCGGCAAGCAGGGCGCGGGCGGGTTGCATGGGACATTGTTCCTCGGAATTCAGCCCGAACCTATATCCTATCACTGGATGACATGCGCGTAACGCTTGATTGGCGCGCAATCAAAGACCCGTGATCACCGACAGCCCTATTTGCCGCCACCTGCCCCCTCGGAATCGAGTTCCATCCAGTCTTGCGGGGGCAGGTTATAGGCCATGTCCATGACTTCGAACTCAATCCCCACAGGTTTGCGCGAGCTGGAATTCCAGAGCGCGACAATGCCTGTGTCGCGCTCTGGATCGAACAGGATCATCGAGCGGTAGCCTTCCACGGCGCCGCGGTGGCCGACAACGCGGTTGCCGGTCTCGGCATATTTATAGACGCGCCAGCCGAGTGCATAGCGGGCGTCTTTCATGTGGCCCTTGTAGCGCCGTGTCAGGCCAGACTGTTCGCGGCTTGTATAGATGCGCGGTGTCTGCAACAGGGTGAGGGCTGTGTCGCTCAGCACATCCGGCACGAGGCCCATTTGCGCGCGGGCATAGAGGGCAAGGTCGCGGACAGAGCCGTTGACGCCGCCGGCCGCCGGGACGCGATAATAATCGTCATTCACGATCTTTTCGCGGGGCGGGCCGACATCCCTTGATCGTTTTGCATAGGGCTTGGCCCAGGAGTCCGAGCCTTGCAGCCCGGCCCGGCCAATACTGGCCGTGACCATGCCAAGTGGGCGGAAGATCGAGGCATCGACCGTATCGGCATAGCTTGCATCGGTGATCTGCTCGATCACTTCCGCCACCGTATCGAAGGCGACATTCTGGTAGCTGTGGCAGTCACCGATGGCGCAGATGTTTTTCAGGCCGCGCAGGCTTTCGCGGATCTCGACCGGGTCGCGGCCGTCCTCAAGTGTCGTGTCATAGGCATTCGAGACAATGCCGAGCCGGTGCGAGAGGACATCCTCAAGCGTTGCGCGTGTCTCGCCGCCGTCCGGCAGGCGCAGCGACGTCCTGAATTTCGAGACCGTGTCGGAGAGATTCAGCCGGGCCTGCTCGGCCAGGATCGCAACCTGGCTGGCGGCAACCCCCTTGGAGAGCGAGGCCCAGCGAAAGACCGTCGTGTCGGTCACTGGCGCGCCGCCGACCTCGGTGAAGCCATAGCCCTTCGCGAAACGGATCTCGCCATTTTCGATAACGGCGACAGCCAACCCGACTATCTCTTCGTCAGCAGACAGGCGTGTCAGTCGCTGGTCGAGGCGATCATAATCAATGGACTGTGACAGGGCGGCTGGCACCGCGAGGGCAGCAGCGAGGCACAATATGGCAGGGCGCAGGAAACGCATGAATGTCCCTTGATTATAGGTGCCCGCCCGTCCCGAGTGTGAGGCAATCCGGTCGGGCCTGTAAAGAGCCAGCCGCAACCTACCTGCATGGCTGGATTGCTGATTTGATGGCATGTAGATGGAACTTTGCGGCGCATGCTTACGTTTTGGTGCGCAACTTCAAAAGGTGCTCTCATGCCAGAGGCGCGTGTCCTGGACGCATTACGACGGTCTATCCTGCAAACACACAAAGGGGCCCGCGCGATGCTGCTTCGCATCAACCCGGCCAAGCTCCTTGTCTTCGGATACGTGTTCTACATGCTGATCGGCTGGGCATTGCTGTCCATGCCCTTTGTCCAGAATGCGCCGGTCCGTGAGATCGACAACCTCTTCACGGCTGTTTCGGCCGTCTCGACCACAGGTCTCGTCACGGTCGATCCGGGAAGCACCTATAATATAGGGGGCCAGATCGTCATCCTGCTGCTGATCCAAGCCGGTGGTGTCGGATACATGACAATCGGTTCGTTTGCGATGCTGGCGACCCAGGAGCGCCTGACACCCCTTCGGGAGCGGGTAACGATGGCGGCCTTTTCCCTGCCCAATGGATCCAGCCCGGCCCAGTTCATCCGCATGGTGATTCTGTTCACACTGATATGCGAACTCGTCGGCGCGCTCGCGCTCTATCCCATCTTTGCTTCGGAAGGCATCAATAATCCCGCGTGGAGCGCCATTTTCCATTCGGTTTCGGCCTTCTGTACGGCCGGGTTCAGTTTGAACAGTAACAGTTTCGAAGGCCTTGCGGCCCATCCCGGCCTGAACTTCGTGATCTCAGTGCTTAGCCTTCTTGGCGCCATGGGCTTTCTGATCATCTGGGATATCTGGCGCAATCTGACGGGCCGTTCAGTATATCTCGGGTTCACGAGCAAGCTGATCATTCGCCTGACGCTGGCTTTCCTTGCCATTGGCACGACGATTCTGTTTGTCGCCGAGCCCAGCATCGCGGCACTTGAGCCTTTCGACCGCCTGCAAGCGGCCTTCTTCCAGACCATGTCTGCATCCACGACCGTCGGTTTCAACACGGTCCCCATCGGGACGCTCGGGCATGCAACCTTGCTGGTGATGTTCTTCCTGATGGCGATTGGTGCGTCGCCCTCGGGCACCGGCGGCGGTATCAAGACAACCTCATTCGCGGCCATGCTCGGGCTGGTGCGGTCGACCCTGAAGCAGCGTGCGCATGTCAGGCTCTTCAAGCGCCGCATCGCCCCGTCGCGCCTGCAGGCGGCGGGTGCGACGTTCTTTTACTTCATGATCCTTCTGACAGTGGCCGTGTTCCTGCTGGCGCTGACCGAGCCCGGCGCGTCCTTCGAGGCCTTGGTCTTCGAGTCCATATCGGCGCTCGGCACTGTGGGGCTCAGCATGGGATTGACCGGAGACCTGTCCATTCTCGGCAAATTGATCATCATCGTGCTCATGACGGCAGGGCGCGTGGGCATTCTGTCCTTTGGGATTGCGCTTGCAATGCATGACGAGACTCACGAGGAAGAAGCCGACAATGAATTGTTGCTCTAGCTTCCCGGCCGGATGCGGGGCGCCCCGCACACGAAATATGGCCCGGATACTGTCCGCCTGCCTTGACCTTCCCGCCTGTGGCTTGTATTGGCCCCTCTTTCCGAGACACATCAGCCTTAGAGCAGACCCATGAAACGTACATTCCAGCCGAGCAACCTGCGCCGCAAGCGTACCCATGGTTTCCGCCTTCGCATGGCGACCAAAAACGGCCGCAAGGTTCTGGCGCGCCGTCGGGCAAAAGGCCGCAAGGAACTGTCCGCCTAGGCGAGACACAACCTTCCCGCTGCCTGAAAGGCCGGGAGCTGCCTATGCCGCAGGACAATCAAGACATTTCGATTGAGGTCGTTCGCCTGGCGAAGCGGCCTCAATTCCTTTTTGTGCGCGGCGGCAAGGCCGAACGCCGCAAATCGCTTGTGGTGCAGGCAAGGAAGCGTACCGGCGAGGCGCCTGGCACACATATCGGCGCGGGTTTCACGGCGACCAAGAAGGTCGGCAACTCGGTTGTTCGCAACCGCGCCAAGCGCCGTTTGCGCGAGGCAGCACGCCTGCTCCTGCCCCGGATCGGCCAGCCCGGAACGGACTATGTCTTCATTGCGCGGGACGCGACCGCTGACATTGGCTGGACGCGTTTGCTTGACGATATGGAAAGCGCGCTGATAAGCCTCGCCGCTGATTGACCGTGCCCCCTCGATCTGCGAGTTGGCGCCCATAAACCTCCGGGGCAAAATTCGATGGAAAAGCAAGACCAGCGCAATTTCCTGATCGCGATGGCACTGATGGTTGCCTTTGTATTCGGGTACCAGAAGGTCTTCATGGAGCCGGCCCAGAAGCGTTTCGAGGCTCAGCAGGCCGCGATCAAGGCCGAGGAAACGCCCGGCGTGACCGCCAGCGAGCTGAGCAATGTGCCGGCGGTTGCCGCAACCATGACCGTTGACGAGGCCATTTCCGGTCCTGATCGCGTCAAGTTCGATGCGGACTCTGTTGACGGTTCCATCCGCCTTGCCGGTTCGCGTATTGACGATCTCAGCCTGCGCAAACACTTCTTGACGGTCGAGAAGACGCAGGAAGTGCGCCTGTTCCGGCCCGAAGCGACTGAGTATGGCTATTTCGCCACCTATTACTGGGCTGATGGCAAGGCGCTGGTGGCCGGTCGTAACTCCCCCTGGGTGCAGGTTGGCGGCGGCGAGCTGACGCCCTCGACGCCCATCAAGCTGCGCCTTGAGACGGATGGCTTGACCATCGACCGGACGATTTCGGTTGATAAGGACTATATGTTCGCGTTCGCGGACACTGTGACCAATACGGGCGATAGCGAGCGGATTGTCCGCGCCATCGGCTCGGTCGAGCGTCACGGCGCCTACAAGGAATTCCTTGAAGTCACCGACCCGGGTTCGGCCACGGCCAGCAATCTGGCTCACCAGGGCCTGATGGGCGTGGTGGATGGCGAACTGCGGATGAAGAAATACAAGCCGCTGCTGGAACTCAAGAAGATCGACGGCGAGACCGCCGAAGGCACCTTCCCCTCCAGCGAGGGTGGCTGGTGGGGCCTGACCGACAAATACTGGATGGGCGCGCTCGTGCCCCAACAGGACCGCGCATTCAACGCGACCGTCAACAAGAAGGCCATTGCCACCGGCGGGCCGCTGGAAGTGCGCACTGAAAGCGACGCGATCACGCTGGCCCCAGGGGCAAGCCAGTCCGTGCAGAACCGCATCTTTGCGGGCGCCAAACGCTTTCAGGTCCTGCAGGACTACCAGAACAAGGAAGGCATCCCCCGCATGGTCGATGCCATCGACTGGGGCTGGGCCTTCTTTCTGACCAAGCCCTTCTTCTATGTGCTGGAATACCTTGCCGGCGTGCTTGGCTCGTTCGGCTGGGCGATCCTCGCCTTCACTGTGCTCGTCAAGCTGCCGCTCGTGCCGCTGTTCAACACGAGCTACAAGTCTATGGCCAAAATGAAGAAGCTTCAGGACCCGATGAAGGAGATCAGTGAGCGATTTGCTGCCGATCCCCAGCGCAAGCAGCAGGAGATCATGAAGCTGTACAAGCAAGAAGGCGCCAACCCGCTTGGCGGGTGTCTGCCGCTCTTAGTTACGATCCCGGTTTTCTATGCGCTCTACAAGACGCTCTATGTGACGCTTGAAATGCGCCACACACCCTTCCTCTTCCTGAAAGACCTGTCAGCACCTGACCCTACGGCCATCGGCAACCTGTTCGGCCTCTTGCCGTGGGCGGCGTCCGACATCAAGGCGATCCCCGTGATCGGCATGATCATCGGCATTGGTATCCTGCCGCTGCTGTACGGGGCGACGATGGCAATGCTGCAGAGCCTCAATCCGGCGCCGACGGACAAGACCCAGAAAATGGTTATCCAGGCGATGCCGATCGTGTTCATGTTCGTGTTCGGCAGCTTTGCCGCCGGCCTCGTCCTCTACTGGGTGTGGAGCAATACGCTGTCCTTCGCGCAGCAGTATTTCATCATGCGTCGCAACGGGGTCGATACCGAGCTCGGCAAGACAATCTCGCGCTGGCTTGGCCGCGAGAAGAAACCGGCGGGTTGAGTCATGGACGCCCGCCCCGCCCCGAGTGAAGACCAGATCGAAACCGGGCGCTTGCTGTTCGCCGGGCCCGTTGATTTCATCATGGGTGTTGTCGACCTGAAAGGCCTGCCGCCCGCTGATCGCACGGAAGTCTGCTTTGCCGGCCGTTCCAATGTCGGCAAATCGAGTCTGATTAATGCGCTGACCGGGCGCAACAAGCTGGCGCGGTCCTCGGCTGAGCCCGGACGGACGCGCGAGCTCAACTATTTCACCGTCGGCGAAGACCAGCTCTATCTCGTTGACCTGCCAGGCTTTGGCTATGCCAAGGTCAGCCGCACGCAGGCCGAAGCGTGGATGAAGCTGACCCGTTCCTACCTGCGCGGTCGGCCTTCCTTGCGCCGTGTGTTCCTGCTGGTCGATGCCCGTCGTGGCCTGATGGACACGGATGAAGAAGTCATGGCCATGCTGGACGGTTCAGCTGTCACCTACCAGATCCTGCTCACCAAGGTGGACAAGCTCTCCAAGGGCGAGGCCGAAGCCCTGCAAACGGATATCGAGACCAAGCTGAAGAAGCACGGCGCGGCGCACCCGTTCGTGATTGTCACCTCGTCCGAAAAGGGCTGGGGCATTCCGGAACTCAGGGCCGAGATTTCAGCTTTGCTCTAGCGCCTGCGGAGCGCGCACTGAGCCATGATTGAGACTATGCTCGACCGATAAAGGACACGGAAAATCTCAAGTCGAAAGCAGGACCTTCCGCAGAAGACATGTGTCGCTTGCAACCGTCCATTCTCATGGCGCAAAAAATGGGAGCGGTGCTGGGCGGAGGTGAAATATTGTTCGGACAGGTGTCGCCGCAGCTATAAATAAGTAGCGCGATAACTCCCAACTCAATCCTTTCCGGGATGATAAGTCCGTGTCGCGTTGGCGACCACGTCCTCATGGGTGAGGTGGGCCTTGCGCCATTCTTCGGCAACGAAAAGCGGGGCCTGGTCGGCATAGTGGGGCGAGGTCGCGTCGAGGATGGCGCTGCCATAGGGGCTGATAACGCGGGCGGTCTGGCGGCCCTGACGGTCCCATTCGACGAGCGCGATCCATGTGTCGCCTGCGGTCATGTGCAGTGTGCCATCATCTCGCATGGATTCCGGATAGACAGCGCGGAGCGTGTCCGGGCCGCCACTGATCGGCAGGCTGACATTTCCGTGGGCAAGCCGGTTGACCTCGCCCCATTCGGGGTCGATGCGACCATGGTGGACCATCAGCCATTCAACGGCCTCACGGAAGGCCGTTTCCGGTTTCGGCGCGGGCACGTGGGTGTATTTCTCCGTGATTTCGCGCAGTACGGTGAGGCCGCCCAGCGCGGCGTAGCGGCTGTCGGCATTCATGTTCAGGTCCCAGGCGGCGAGGCGCTTGGCGGCTTCGGCCATTTCCGGCTCCTGGCTCCAGTCGATGGCGACAACTTTCGCAATCAGGTCAGCGGCCTCTGACTCATTGGAATAGGTCGTGTCGAACTTGATGGCGAGGAGGTCCGGCTCATTGATCGGGCTCTTGCCATCAGTCAGCTCCATCATGCGCAGGGAGCGGTTGGTCTGGTTGGTCTGCAGGCCCATGGACTGGGGAAAGTCATCCGGCTTCAGATTGTCCGGGCCATCGGTGGCGCTATAGGGTGTGTTATTGGAATTGAAGACCAGGCCGGAGACGGGATTGACCAGTTTCGGGACTGCATCCCATGGCCTGTAGCCCTGCCAGATCAGGTCCGACCGGTCGCCCGGCATGTCGCCTGACCAGTCCCAGGCATTATCGCGATTGGGATATTGCCCGTTATGGATGAAGGCGACGTTGGCGTCCTTGTCGGCATAAATGTAATTGATGCTCGGCAGCGCGTTGAGCGACATCGCGGACATGAAGCCATCCATGTCCTCGGCCTTGTTGAGCCGGTAATATTGTTCGAGTTGGCGAATTTCACCCATGCCGGCATACCGCACGGCATAGGTGCCGTGCTTGGCTTCAATGACCGGGCCCTGTGCTGAGCGTTTGACCGGGCGCTTCACGGTGAGCGCAAAGGGACCGAACAGCTTGACGTGAAGCGTGGCCACCGATTCCTTGAAATCCACCCATTCGCCGTCGAGCTTGTACTGGTTCGGATCGTCAGGGTTCACCGTGAGAACATAGGTGTCGACCAGGTCCTGCGCGCTGACCGTGTTGGCCCAGCCGAGATTGGGGGTGAAGCCATGCAGGATGACCGGCGTGCCGGGGAAAAGGCCGCCTGTAATGTCGAGGCCTTCGTCGGATGTCATCTGTGCCTCATACCAGGCGACAGGGCCGGCGAGGGGCTGGTGGGAGTTGATCATGAGACGGGTGACATCATCGCCCGCGCGGCGGCCCGACACGGCGATGCCGTTGGAGCCGCGCTCCGCCATGGTCTTCGGTCCCATCAGGAAGGCCTTGCGGCCTTCGGTGGGGTCGAGCGCGATGGTCTGTGTATAGTCATTGCCGAAGAGGCCCATGAAAGTCCCGTCGAGACCGTAGAAGAAGGGTGTCTTGAAGATGAAGCCTGCAACGACATCCTCTGCAGTGAAGGGCGCAAGTCCGCGCCAGGTCGTTTTGGGATTTTCAGCGGCGTAGAGGTTAAGGCCAGCGGCATAGGCCTCTGCCATGGCTTTTACATCGTCCGGGACGTCATCCTGATAGCGCAGCGCGACCGTGTCCCAGACGCCGAGTAGGGCAACGAGATAGTCGACCGGCGCAGCGTCCTTGCCGCGATAATGGGCGAGCATGCCGCGCCCGGCGGCGACGGTTTCCTGGATCGTCTCGAAATCATCCTCTGCATGGGCATAGGCGAGGCCGAAGGCGGCATCGGCGTCGCGGGCGCCGTGCACATGCGGTACGCCGAACTCGTCGCGGATCACCTCGGCATCATAGGCGCCAGCAGCAGCCGCCAGTTCACCAGCGGGTGGATTCGCGGGCAGCGGATCCCAGAGGTAGATGCCCGCGCCGATCAGGACGATAACGAGAAGCGCTGCCGCGCCCGCCAGAATGCGTTTCATGATGATTATCCCCGCCTGCCTGTCTTTTTCCGGAGACTAGCGGCTTGGCGGAGGAATGTCGCCTGCGGAATGCGAGGGTTTCGCCGGGCCGAAAAGCGCCTTATGACGCTGGCGCAAGTGTTACACGACGAAGGATGGCGCGCCGCGCAATGACAGATACCGCTTCCCAGGCCCAGTTCACGGCAAAGACCCTGTCTGAGGCCCTGCCCTATATCCAGCGCTATGCCGGACAGACGATCGTGGTGAAATATGGCGGCCATGCCATGGTCGACCCGTCGCTTTCGGCCGGATTTGCGCGCGATGTCGTGCTGCTAAAGGCGCTCGGCATTCATCCGGTTGTCGTGCATGGCGGCGGGCCGCAGATCGGTAACCTGTTGGAAAAGCTGGGCATCACGTCCGAATTCAAGGGCGGCCTGCGCGTGACCGACGAAGCGACGATGGAAGTCGTCGAAATGGTCCTGTCCGGTCCGATCAACAAATCCATCGTGCGGGCGATCAATCAGGCGGGCGGCAAGGCGGTTGGCCTGTCAGGTTCTGACGGCAACCTGATCCGCGCGGAAAAGGCGACCAAGACATCGAAAGACCCTGACAGCCATATCGAGCAGGTGCTCGATCTTGGCTTTGTCGGCGAGCCGAGCGCGGTGGACACGACCGTGCTGCTTGCCATGCTGCGGGCCGATGCAAACCTGATCCCGGTCGTAGCGCCGGTGGGCGTCGGGGCCGATGGTGCGCGCTATAATATCAATGCCGACACAGCCGCTGGCGCCCTTGCGGCGGCGCTGGGGGCGAGCCGTCTCCTGCTGCTGACAGACGTTGCCGGGGTGCTCGACAAGGATAAGAAATTGATGCGGGAGATCCCGGTTGCGGACATTCCGGGCCTCATCGCGGATGGCACAGCTGCAGGCGGTATGATTCCCAAGCTTGAAACTGCCGCGCATTCCGTAAATCATGGTGTTGGGGCGGCTGTGATACTTGATGGGCGTGCGCCGCATGCCCTCCTCTTGGAGCTCTTCACAGAACATGGCGCAGGTACGCTCGTTTCTTAAAATTCTTGGCGTGCTGGCCGCGCTTGTCGGTTTCGCCCAGGTCGCGGCAGCGCAGGACCGCAATGACGGCTGGTCGCTGTGCAATCGCACCAGTTATATTATCGAGGCAGCGATCGGCCGGCCGGAAGGCAAGGGCATCACGGTCGAAGGCTGGATCAAGCTGCAACCCGGCAGCTGCAAACTGGCCCTGCCGGGGCCGCTGGAGCCGAAATTCCATTTCGTTTATGCGCGCACTTCGTCAGCGCATCGCGGCGGTGTGCGCGAATGGGGTGGCAATACCGACCTTTGCGTTGACCCGACCGGCAGCTTCTCGCTGGAGAGCCCGCCCGAGTGCGCCGCCATGGGCCTTGAGAGCCGGGGCTTCCGCGCCGTGGAAATTACCCGCCGCACACGCTGGATGACGCCGTTCACCGAGATCGACAATTACGATGCCGAAAAGGCCCGCGCGGCCGGTATCCAGCGTCTGCTGGAAGAGGCGGGCGTTGTGTCGGGCGTCGTCGATGGGAATATCGGTCACAAGACGCGCGCCGCAATTGCTGAATTCCTGAAGAAGAATGGCCTCCCATCGACGACGTCGGAAGCCGACCTGATCGATTTCCTTGAACAGGTGGCCAAGGAGCGCGGCCGGGCCGTGGGCTTTACCGTGTGTAACCGCACCAAGAACCGTATCTGGAGCGCGATTGCGCGCCGGGGATCGGAAGGCTGGGAGAGCCGCGGCTGGTGGATGCTGGAGGCAGGCGGCTGTTCCCGCGTGCTCGACAGGCCGTTGAGCGGCCAGGAGCATTATGTCTACGGCGAGATGGAGGATGGCGATACGACCCGCACACTGGCCAAGGCCTCTGATGCGTTTTGTGTGGGCCGCTCCAAGTTTGCCATTATCGGACGCGATGAATGCGAGGCCTCGGCCTATCGCACGGCGCTGTTCCAGGCGGCGCCGCCACCCGTGGACCGCAAGCTGGTCTTCGAGTTCTTTGAGCGCGATTTTGCAAAGGCGAGTCAGAATGAACGATAAACGCGCGGGCGTTCACCTCGCCCCGTTCGGCAGTTTCGGCCATGTACGCGACTGGGTGTTCGATCTCGACAATACGCTTTACCCGGCTGAGTGCGACCTCTTCGCCGAGATCGATACGCGGATGACCGACTTTGTTTCGCGACTGCTCAAGCTGCCACCAGACGAAGCCCGCAAGGTCCAAAAGAAATACTATGCTGACTACGGGACAACACTGGCCGGCCTTATGACGGTTCATAAGATAGACCCATCCGATTTTCTCGACCACGTCCATAAAATAGACCTGAGTCCCCTGCCCGACCTGCCAAAGCTGCGCAGCGCGTTGGAACGCCTGCCGGGCCGGAAGTTCGTCTATACGAACGGATCGCGCGGCCACGCAGAACAGGTGACCGACAGGATGGGCCTATCACACCTCTTCGATGGCAGTTTCGGGATCGAGGATTCCGACTATGTGCCGAAGCCTCGGCCAGCCTCCTACGCCGCTTTCCAGAAACTCCATGACGTGGACCCGCATGGGGCGATCTTTTTCGAGGATCTGGCGCGCAACCTCGCGCCGGCAAAGCATGTCGGTTTCACCACGGTTCTGGTCCATTCGGAAAAGGATTGGAGCCACGAGCCGATTGAGGCGCGTCCTGCGAGCCTCTCTGATGTTCTGGGGGATGACGGGCCGGATCACATCGACTATGTGACGGGCGACCTTGCCGCCTTTCTCGAAGCGGCGCTGGAAACACTCTAAGCCTGCCGACCGGAGACTTCCCGACATGACCCATGCCCTTGCTGACGTAATCGACCGCGCCTGGGAGCGCCGCGATGAGCTTTCCACCGGAACAACCGGCGAAGTCCGCGAAGTTGTCGAGGCGGCGATCGAGCTGCTCGACAAGGGCGAGGCGCGCGTTGCAAGCAAGGATGCGGATGGCAGCTGGACAGTGCACCAGTGGCTGAAGAAAGCCGTGCTCCTGTCTTTCCGCCTCAACGCGAATGGCATCATGCCGGGTGGCCCCGGGCCGGGTACATGGTGGGACAAGGTCCCATCGAAATTCGAGGGCTGGGGCGAGGCTGATTTTATCGAAGCCGGGTTCCGCGCCGTGCCGCCCTGCGCAGTGCGCCGCGGCGCTTTCATCGCGAAGAATGCCGTCCTGATGCCCTCCTACGTGAATATCGGCGCTTATGTCGGCGAAGGCACGATGATCGATACATGGGCGTCTGTGGGCTCGTGCGCGCAAGTTGGCGCCAACTGCCACATCTCTGCCGGAACGGGCATTGGCGGCGTGCTGGAGCCCCTGCAGGCCAATCCTACCATCATCGAAGACAATTGCTTCATTGGCGCGCGGTCCGAAGTGGTCGAAGGCGTGGTTGTGGGTGAGGGATCAGTGATTGCGATGGGCGTATTCATCACGCAATCGACCAAGATCGTGAACCGCCAGACCGGCGAGATCAGCTATGGCAAGGTGCCACCGTATTCGGTGGTCGTGCCGGGCACGCTGCCCGACAAGAATGGCGGGCCATCGCTGGCATGTGCTGTGATCGTGAAAACGGTGGATGCCCAGACGCGGTCAAAGACCGGCGTCAACGAGCTGCTCCGCGACTAGGCCGGAATGGCGCCGTTGGAGTCAGGATTGCCTTCACGCGAAGCCAAAAGATTTTGCAGCGCCGACTTGAGTTGGCGCGGCAGTGTTGGCTTGCGGCAGATCGGGGCAGATTTGTAACGGGCCTTGAGGATATCCTCAGCAGAATGCCCTGTATTGAACAGGAACGGGATGCCCCGCGCAGCCAGAATGTCGGCAACGGGGAAAACGAGCTGGCCCGCGACATCAACGTCTAGAATAGCGGCGTCAGCCTCGATGGATTCGGCGAGCTTGATCGCTGTCTGGATATTGTGTGCGGATGCGACAGCGGTGCCGCCCATTTCGGCGACCATGTCTTCAAGATCCATTGCGATAAGGATCTCGTCTTCGACAATAAGGATTTGAGGCGGCTTGGTCATAAAGGTCAAATGAGCGGCCCCTCCTTTCGTTCCAAAATTCATGCAGCAATTATTGAACACGCTACCAGAGTTAGTTAACGTTCAAGTTAACGGCGAATTGCGCGCCTTAGTCAAACATGACGACCTGACGTGCAACTGAACCCTTGTTATCTTTAAGATTCTGAAGCGCCCCGGTCAATCCTTCCATGCCGATACGGTCGGAAATGACATCGTCGAGGTGGAGTTTGCCCTGCTGATACAAAGTGACGAGGCGGGGGAAATCGACGCGGAACCTGTTTGAGCCCATCACGGCGCCCTGCAGGCGCTTTTCCGTGACGAGGAGTTCGATTCCGGGAATTTCGATATTCACACCGGGCGGGATCATCCCGATCACAGTCATAACGCCGCGTGGCCGCATCATCATGTAGCCTTGCTCGGCCGTCAGCTTCAGGCCGACGCATTCGAACGCATAGTGGACGCCGCCCTGGGTCAGCTCCTTCACCTGTTCGACCGGGTCGCCATTCTTCGGGTTCACGAAATCGGTCGCGCCGAATTTCTTCGCCATGGCGAGTTTTTCGTCCGACAGGTCGACGGCGATGATCCGCGAGGCGCCGGCAATCGCCGCGCCATTGATTGTGGAGAGGCCAACGCCGCCGCAGCCAAGCACGGCCACGGTCGAGCCGGGCTCGACCTTCGCAGCGTGGAAGACCGAACCGACGCCAGTGATGACGCCGCAGCCGATCAGGCAGGCGCGGTCCATCGGCATTTCCTTGTCGATCACGCAGAGCGTGTTCTCGTGCACCAGGATCTGCTCGGCAAAGGAGGAGAGGTTGAGGAACTGGGAGACCTTTTCCTTGCCGATCGACAGCCGGGGCGCCTCTGTCGGGCCCCGCTTGAACTGCTCGCCGTTGACCGTGTGGCAGACCGACATGTGGCCCGTCAGGCAGAACTCGCAGGTGCCGCAGAAGGGCGAGAGGATCGAAACGACATGGTCGCCAGGCTTCACCGCGCTGACCATGGAGCCGACCTGTTCGACGATGCCGGCGCTCTCATGGCCGAGGATGACCGGCATTTCGGTCGGAAAGGCGCCGTCCCAGAAGTGCACGTCCGAGTGGCAGACACCGACCGCTTTCAGCCGCACGAGCACTTCGCGCGGGCCGGGCTTGGAGATGGTGACTTCTTCGATGGACAGCGGCGCATTGGGCGCCCGCATGACGGCAGCTTTCATGGTGTTTCCTCCGGTTATATTCTGTTTTCTGCAGCATTGCCGGGATACCGCCATTTGACCAGACATGCCGCAGCGTGAGGCGGCGTCAGGCCAGCTTGGCGAACGCCGTGTCCCGCACGGCGCTCGCGATGGCCTGATTTATCCCGCACACCGGCTCAGGGGCGATGGGCGCTGCCTGAGCCGGGTGGCGGAAACTATTCCGCTGCAACCAGGCCGCTGGCACGGCCCATGACGTGGAAGATCTCGTTCTGCTCCATGACGCCGGAGACGAGTTCCGAGCCGGGGCCCGTGGCGAAGATGGCGACATCGTCACCGCCATGGGTTTCAGAGCCCATGAATACGAGCGACGGCTGCTGGAAGTCGGGTTCCGTCGTGTCGACATCGGAGAGGTCTTCGCGGGTACAGTCCGGTTCGCCCTCGACCATGCGGCAGGCGGTCATGCCGCTGGCATAAGAGAGGGTTGTGTAGGGCTTGCCGTCCTGCGCCATCATATGGTCATCGTCGAGGCCGGTATTGACCTTGCCGAGGATCGGGTTGCCGCGTTGCGGATAGCCCGAGATTGTCATCGTGTGGCTGTGGTCGGCGGTGACGATAATCAGCGTGTCGTCATTATCGGTCATCTCGAGCGCGGCGGCGACAGCCATGTCGAACGCGTCCGTCTCATCAAGCGCGCGCGCAGCATTCACGCCATGGTGGGCATGGTCGATCCGCCCGCCTTCGACCATCAGGACAAAGCCGCTCGGTTCCTGCGACAGGCGGGTGATGGCGGCCTTGGTCAGATCGACCAGTGAAGGCTCCCCGGCGGTGTCCTTGGCGCGGTCCATTTCGAACTGCATGTGCGAACGCTCAAACAGGCCGAGCACTTTCACACCGGAGGTAAAGTCCGTCGCGTCAAAGCCAGCTTGGTCGGAGATGTATGTATGGTCGGGGCCCTTGGCGACCCATTCGGCGGTCAGGTCGCGGCCATCCTTGCGGCTGCCGGTCTTGCCGTCTTCCTCGGGATCGGCTTCGGACTCGGTCAGGAAGGGAGAACGTCCGCCGCCCAGAACCACTTCGAAACCGTCGCCTGCAGACCATTCAATCAGCTGGCGGGCGATGTCCTTGCAGTCGCCGGCGTCGCCACCTTTGAGATCAGCGTCCGATTCCCAGTCACGGTTGGGCGTTTCCGAATAGGTTGAGGCAGGCGTAGCATGGGTGATGCGGGCGGTCGAAACGATGCCCGTCGCAAGGCCTTCGCGCTCGGCGAGTTCGAAGAGGGAATCGGTGCCATTGCCCTCGGTCGCGGCGCAATTGTTGCGGTTGGCTTCCTTCAGCACGCCGAGCGTGCCGGAATTGACCTTCACGCCTGCGGTCATCGCTGTCGCGGTCGAGGCGGAATCTGCGACCTGGTAGTCATGGCTGTACGTCTTCGACAGCGCCATGCTTGGCAGTGTTTCCATGGTCAGCGAATAGGACTCGCCGTCGATACCGCGCTTCTGGCCGGCATAGATACGGGCGGCGGTGACGGTCGGGATGCTCATGCCGTCGCCAATGAAGAGGATCACGTTCTTTGCGGGCTTCAGGCCGCGCTGGTCGATGCGCGCCTGCACGGCGGCCGCCGCCGCCACATAGTACGAATCGCCAGCCTGCTTGGGCACGACGCCCGGGCGCAGCGGGGCAGGGGGTGTTGCGGTCTCGGTGGCGGCCAGCGTGTCAGGCGCCTCGGCCGGCGGCGGCGTCGTGCAGGCTGTGGCGGCGAGCGCGAGGCCCGTCATGAGGGCGGCGATGGATGTGCGCATGTCTTTGGTTCCCCGATCAGATACGATGGGGAAGTGATAGACGAGTTTTGTGGCAGTTTCGATGCAGTCGGCGCGATTTAGTCGATCGGCACCGGTTTTCCGCGTTGTGAGAGCCAGACGGCCACGAGAATGGCAGCGGCCCCACCGGCTTGCAGGGCGGTCAGCGGTTCATCGAACAGGACCCAGGAAAGGGCGGCGGCGACCACAGGCTGAACGACAACAAGCACACCTGCGATCGCCGCGGGTGTGCGGCCAAGCCCGGCAATGATAAGGCCCTGCCCCATCACCTGCACAACAATGGCCAGGAAGAGCGGCACGGCAAAGCCGTTCAGCGTGGCCGGCAGACGAGGCTCGCCTGAGGCGAGCAGGATCAGTCCGCCAATGCAGACTTCGACGATGGTCAGCCAGAAGATGGTCTCGATACCGCCAAGGCGCCGCCGCGCGAGTTTCGAACAGAGCATGTAACCAGAGACAAGCAGTGCGGCGCCCAATGCAAGCAGGTCGCCGCGCACGTCGCCCTTGCCGCCAACTTCGCCGCCAAGCGACAGGGCAGCCGCCCCGGCAATGGCCAGCAGGATGGCGAGGAACCAGATATTGGTCGGGCGCTCCTTCAGGAACAGCCACGCCACAAAGCCAACCGACACATTGCCGAGGTTCACGATGAATGTGGCATTCGAGACGGTGGTCAGGGTCAGCCCCCAGTGCCAGAGGGCAATGTCGAGCGTGAAGAATGTGCCGGCGAGCAGGACGAACCTGTTCGGCGGTCTGGGCGCCCGCCGTTCGATCAGGAACACCAGCGCCAGGAGCACAGGCGCGGCAAAGAGATAGCGCCAGAACGCAATGCCCTGCGGCCCAAGCTCGCCCAGGCCAAGCCTCAGCCCAATGGGCGCAAAGCCAATGCAGACACCGCCGGCCAGCACCATCAGAGGCCCGATCCAGTGACGCGTGTGAGGGTGGGATGGAGTTTCCAGGGAGGTCATGCGGCGCTGGTCATGGCCCGGATATCGTCTGGTGTCATCCCCTCATCGCGATAGGCCGACAGCCCCTTGTCACCGGCGCGCTTGGACAGCTTTTTTCCGTCCGGGCCAAGCACCAGCGGGTGGAAACGGTAGAGCGGTGTCGGCCAGTCCATGAGGGCCTGCAGAAGGACATGGACGCTGGTCATGTCGCGAATGTCTTCACCCCGGATGACATGGGTGACCCTCTGCAGGGCGTCATCATGGCAGCAGGCAATATGATAGCTTGTCGGCGTGTCCTTGCGGGCAAGCACCACATCCCCGAAGGCCTGCGGATCTGCCTTGACCGTCCGTGGACCGTTCGCAGTCTCTTCCGTGTATGAGAGCGTGTCGTAGCGGGGACCCAATGCGACCCGGGCGCGGGTGAGTGACAGGCGCCAGGCGAAGGCATGGCCCCGGCTCAGGCGCTCGGTCTCTTCAGAGGGCGAAATAGGTTTGCCGCTATAGCCGGCCTCGTCTGGATCGACACCGGCGGGCAGGGCGGCCGCGATCTCACGGCGGGTCTTGAAACAGCGATAGATCAGGCCGCGCTTGTTCAGACTGTCGATGATACCGGCATAGGCATCGAAATGGTCAGACTGGCGCCGGACGGGGCCGGATGCCTCCAGCCCAAGCCAGTCCAGATCTGCCAGAATGGAGGCCTCGTATTCCGGGCGACAGCGCGTCTGGTCGATATCCTCAAGCCGCAGCAGCACCTTGCCGCCTGCGGCGCGCGCAGCGTCCCAGACATGAAAGGCGGAAGCGGCATGGCCGAGATGCAGGTGCCCCGTGGGGGATGGCGCGAAGCGGGTAACAAAACCTGACATGCCATCTTTCCTTTGATCCTGGCCAACGATGCCGGAATGTAATGCTAGCGCGGGATCGCCTGATCTAACAGTCATTGCCTGTTGCCAGCGAAGGGCAAGGCTCGTATCGCCTTGGCGTTAAAGAGGTCAATTGCCATGCTGGAAACAGGCTGGTTCACGACAGCCGAGGACTGGGTCGAGACACATGTGCTCAGTGCCCATGACTTCGCGACGTTTGGGTTCGCGATGGCGGCAATCCTGTGCCTTGTCCTGATCTTCCTGATTGGGTCCGGCATCGGGTCGCTGGTAACGCGCATGCGCAATGTGGCCGGTGCGCGGGCTTTCCGTCGCAGCAAGGAAGCCGGTTATCGCATCCTGCTGGCGCGGCCGACCGGGCCGGGCGCTGGCCGCGGGCGCAAATGGCTCACAGCGGCCATCCAGGACCATCTGGCAGAATTCAATTTTGGCGCGCCATTCCGCGTTGTCGGAACCGGTCAGATCACCGGCGATTCTGACCAGAAAATGCTGGCGCAGGCGCGCAAGCGGCTGGCAACGGCCGATGCCGACATGCTGGTCTGGGCTACCCGTATCGGCAAGGATGCAGATGGCTTCGTCGTGCAGGGCCTGTCGCGCGGCGGTGGCCTGAGAGCAGATGAGGCGCGGGCGTTCAGTATTCCGCTGCCCGGCCGCTTTGCTGCGCTGGAAGGCGAAATGTCGCGCGTGGCGGCTTACCTGCTTGCCAAGAAGCTGCAGCCGGCACTGTCCAACCCACAGGCCTTCCGGCCTGAAAAGATGAAAGTGCTGGCCGAGGCGCTGGATGCCATGTTGGCGGGCGCTGACGCGGCGGTGCCTGCTGTGCGGGCGGAGCTTGAGGCCGACTTCTGTGCCTCCGGCGTGCATGTAGCGGAAGCCATGGGAGACCTTGCGGCCCTCGACCGGGTGATCGCCCTGCGCCGCTCACACCTTGAGGCCGTCGATGCGACCTCTGACTCAGCCCTCGTGCTTCAGGCGCGGATGGACCTTGGCCGGGCCTTGCTTGCCCGCGCAGAGAAACAGTTCGACCAGAAGACGGTTCAGGAGGCGATCTCGCAACTGTCGCAGGTGGTCGAGGCCCTGAGAGGCGATCCGTCCATTCAGAAGGCACAGACCGCCTCAGACGCCATGTTCAAGGCGCAGACCATGATCGAGACGCGCAAGCGCTTCTCGATGAATTTCGGCTCTTAAACCGTCAGGCCGATCGGGCAGGAAACGCCCGTGCCGCCAATGCCGCAATAGCCTGCCGGATTCTTGGCGAGGTATTGCTGGTGATAATCCTCGGCATAGTAGAACGGCCCCAGCGGCGCGATCTCGGTCGTGATGCCCGCGTTGTGACCCGCCTTGGCGAGCGCGCTCTGGTAAGCCTCGACCATATGGTGCGCGGTATCTTCCTGATCATCACTGGTCGTGTAGATGGCCGAACGGTACTGCGTGCCGACATCGCCGCCCTGACGCATGCCCTGCGTCGGGTCGTGGCTTTCGAGGAAAAGTTTCACCAGTTCGCCATAAGTGACCTTTGAGGGGTCGAACACGACATGCACGACTTCCGTGTGGCCGGTGCGGCCGCTGCAGACTTCCTCATAGGTCGGGTTTGGGGTCGGGCCACCGGCATAGCCGGCTGCGGTCATCCAGACGCCATCCTGTTGCCAGAACTTGCGTTCTGCGCCCCAGAAACAGCCGAGGCCGAAGATGGCGACCTCGAAACCGGCGGGAATCTCGCCCTGCAGCGGGCGGTGAAAGACGAAATGTGTGTCGGCAGTACGAACGGGTGCGCTGCGGCCGGGCAGGGCGCTTGCGGCATCCGGAATGGTGGCGGGTTTCTTTGAGAACAACATGGTGCGGTCTCCTTTGCTGACAGGAATATGGGGTCTGGCGGTGCGAACGGCAATCACGGTCTTGCGAGGGGCCATGCGTTCCGCTATGGCCCTGTGCTTCGCGAAGGCGATGGTGAGGTGGCCGAGTGGTCGAAGGCGCACGCCTGGAAAGTGTGTAGGCTAGCAATAGTCTCCAGGGTTCGAATCCCTGTCTCACCGCCAGCCTGCCGGCTGACTAACCGAAAGACTGCACATCTGCCCAAATGCTGCCTAATCGAGCAGGCTTTGCGTCGAATACGTCTCTTGCCTGCTCTTGATTGACACGCATTTAAATGTCCGTACAAATTTTGGCGTGTGTATGAGGCTGGGCACCTGACAGGAACGCCAGTCTTCCTGGGCGCGTATGCGCGCCAGCGGACGTCAACGCGCTATCGCCTGCGTTCCATCGAAGTCGTGAATGGCGGGTCCCGGTAAGCAAAGTCACTCGCCGGGCATAATCAGCGCGTATTGTGCGTCTAGCGCAGCTGGCTGTCCTTGCTGCCGCGACGGTTTATGCCGGAATGGACACGGGCGCTGTCGCGTTCCGACTGGCATTTTACGCAGGTGCGCACGCCGGGCACGGCCTTGCGGCGCGCCTCTGGAATAGGTTCTTCGCATTCATCGCAATGCGTGGCGCTTGCGCCGACGGGGATGCTGGCGCGCGCATTGCGCACGGCATCCTTGATACTATCGTCTATCTGATCCTGTACGGCGCCATCCCGCGCCCAGCCATTGGCCATGTCGTTTCCGTTTCCTGTGTGTTCCAATATCCAGAGATAAGTGTTCGGTGTCCCCTTTCCAATGAATCGGGCTGCAGCCCGGTTCCATTCCAGCCCCAAGAAAAACGCCGGCCCCCTTTCGGAGACCGGCGCTTTCAGTCGGATAATCAGGCAGGCTTAGAACTTGTAGCCAACTGCAATCGTTGCAGCGCCCGTGTCGGTGTCTTCGAAGTCATAGTAGGTGTAATCACCGCGCAGCTGCCAGCTGTCGGTCAGGTCATAGGAGATACCTGCACCGAGGGCGGGGCCATCAGCCGAATCCTCGATCACGCCAAGGGTCGTGCCGCCGGGTGTGATGATCGACGCATCAACGTCGATATAGGCATAACCGGCGCGTGCCGACACGTTCAGACGGTCGGTGACCGGCACTGTGGCGCGGCCATAGAGGCCAACCAGATAGTTCAGGCCGAGATCGCCCGAAGCAGCGATCACGTCGTTGAGGTCGGTGTCGTCATTGTCGTCAAGATTGAATTCGTCCTCGTCGACATTGTAGTCGAACTCACCGTCATCGATGCCGGTTGAGAGGTCGGCCTCAAGCGAGAACATCGGGGTGAACTGGTAGCCGACGCGGCCCGTGATGGCATTGCTGTCGACACCGGAATCAGCACCGTCCGGTTCAATGTTCAGATAGGAGTAGCCGCCCTGCACATAGAGGCCGGTATCTTCCTGCGCGACGGCGGGTGCCGAAAGGCCAAGGGCAATGGCTGCAGCCGACGACGAAATGATGAGAAGTTTCTTCATGGGAGGAATCCTTTGTTACTTTTACGCGCCCCGATATGCTCGGGACATGCAGCCATAACGGCCCCCTCCGACAGCCCGTTCCCGCCGCTATGTGGACACGAATGTGCTGTGGCAATTGCAGCACAGTTTGTTAACGCGGCTTAACTTTGCGGCCTGCTGCATCGCCTGGTTTTACGGGAATCATGACCTTGTAATCATGGCGATAGGCAGGATGGATCGGGCGAATTTGATCCAAGTCCTTAAGGGGGTCCTAATGGCGGCGAGCTATCCCGCGCTTTGGCCAATCCCCCAGAATCACCTCCCGGCGCCTTCATGCTCACATATTTCAGGAACATAAGGCGCGCCTGGTCGAAACGGGTGCCAGGATGGGTCCACACCGACCTCGCCTGGATCGCGGCGGGCTGCTTGCTGACTTTCTTCCTGTCGAGCAATTTTGACCTGTTTGAGAAATTCGTTGTCTTCTCACAGCAGCATGAAAGCTGGGATCTCGACGAGTTTGCGCTCGTGTTTGTCACCCTGTCGCTGCAAGCGCTGGGACTGGCGGGATTTCGCTATCGCCAGATGCGGCGCGAGTACACCAAGCGCGTCCGGGCTGAGAAAGCCATGGCCGACCTAGCCCTCACCGATTCCCTTACCAGGCTGCCAAACCGGCGTGCCTTTGAACAGAAACTCGACAGCCTGCTCACGCGGCGCGATCGCGGCTGTTCCCTTCTGATGATCGATCTGGACCGGTTCAAGCCGGTCAATGACCTCTACGGGCATGCTGTCGGCGATGAAGTGCTTCGCCAGGTCGCGGAACGGCTTGAAAACGTGTCACGCGGCGCTGCGTGCGTAGCGCGCCTCGGCGGCGACGAGTTTGCCTTTCTCGTCAGCCGTTCCGATAATGCCGAGATCCTGAACTCGCTGGCGGCCCGCATCATCAAGTCCATGGATACGCCCGTCCGGATTGGAGCGATTGTTTGTTCAGTCGGTGCCAGCGTCGGCATCACAGTGGCGCATCCGGGCAGCGGCCTTTCTGAAAGCGATCTTCTGCGTCGCGGCGATCTGGCCCTCTACAAGGCCAAGAATTCCGGGCGCAGCAAGTATTGCTATTTCCAGGCGGAAATGACCGAACAGCTTGCGGCGCGGGCGCGGCTGGAGGTCGATTTCCGTGATGCCCTGGGCGCAGGCGATATAAGGGCGCACTATCAGCCGCTTGTTCGGCTGTCGGATGGTGTGATCGAGGGCTATGAAATCCTCGCGCGCTGGCACCACCCGGAACTGGGCGTCATCATGCCCGACGAGTTTATCAGCATTGCCGAGGATACCGGCCTGATCGGTGACATGACGATGGTCCTGCTGCGGCAGGCCTGTATCGACCCGTTCCACCTCGAAGGTAAGCACTATGTGGCGATCAATATTTCGCCGCCCCTCCTTCTCAATCGTGACCTGAAGGACGATGTCGTTCGCGAACTCGATGCGACTGGCTTCCCGGCCCATCGCCTAGAGATCGAAATTACCGAGAACGCCCTCATCTATGATCTTGAAATGGCAGGGCTCGTCCTTTGGGAGCTGCGCCATGCGGGCGTGTCGATCGCGCTTGATGATTTCGGCACGGGCTATTCCAGCCTGCTGCACCTTCGCAAGCTGCCGATCGACAAACTCAAGATCGACCAGACCTTCATCCGCTCGATGTCGCGCAGTGCAAAGAGTCGCACCATTGTGGAGGCCGTCATCGGCCTTGCCAAAAGCATGCGTCTTCTGATCACGGCTGAGGGTGTCGAAAGCAAGGAGATGGCTGACCAGTTGCGCGAGATGGGCTGTAATACGGCTCAGGGCTATTATTTCGGGCGGGCAATGCTGGCGTCCGAGACCGATCTGGACATTGCTGCCAGCCGACAGCTCGGCCGCCTGAAGTCGATGCTGGGAAATGCCGGTGCCGGTGTCGATCCGGTTGGTGCGGCGCCCAAGACGCGCGCCGTTAATGAATAGGTGCGGGCACGCTTGACGCAAGGCGCGTCATCGCCCACCTCCGGCGCATGGCAAATGTGAAAATCTGCGGCCTTACTGATCCGGACCTTGTGGGCTTTAGTGCGCGCGAAGGCGCTGACTGGATCGGCTTCAATTTCGCTCCGGTCAGTCCGCGCCGTGTGACACCGGAAGCGGCGGCAACGCTGTTGATGCAGGTGGGCCGGGCCCGTCCGGTGGCCCTTCTGGTTGATGCGAGCGATGCCGAGATTGATGTGATTGCCGCCGTTGGCTTTCCCGTCCTCCAGCTGCACGGCGCGGAAACGCCGGAGCGGCTTGCGGCCATCAAGGCGCGCACGGGGCTCGAGGTATGGAAAGCGCTCGGCGTATCGACGCGCGCTGATCTGGATCAAGCGTCAGACTATACCGCGGCCGACCGCATCCTGATTGATGCCAAGCCACCTGAGGGCGCCACACGCACGGGCGGCCATGGCGCGACTTTCGACTGGGCCATCCTTGAGGGATGGGCTGCGCCCGCGCCCTGGATGCTTGCTGGCGGTCTCACGCCAAGTAATGTGGCTGAGGCGATAGCTGCGACAGGTGCGACGGCTGTTGATGTCGCCTCTGGCGTCGAGCGGATGCGGGGTTTAAAGGACAGGGAGCTGGTGCGGGCCTTTATCCGTGCTGCGAAACAGCCCTGAGCGCGCTTGTCGCGTTGCGGGGACAGGAAACAGAGGCATGACGATGGACCTGCGCAATACCTGGGACAAATGGCCGGACGCAAACGGCCGGTTTGGTGAATTCGGCGGACGTTATGTCGCCGAAACGCTGATGCCGTTGATCCTGGACCTTGAGAAGGAATACCGGGCGGCCAAGCTGGACCCGGCCTTCAAGGCGCAGATGGACGACATGTGGGCCCATTATGTCGGCCGTCCGTCGCCGCTCTATTTCGCTGAGCGCCTGACCGAGCACTTCGGCGGCGCCAAGATCTATTTCAAACGCGACGAGCTGAACCATACCGGCGCGCACAAGATCAATAACTGCCTCGGCCAGGTCCTGCTCGCCATGCGCATGGGCAAGACACGCATCATCGCGGAAACCGGCGCGGGCCAGCATGGCGTGGCGACGGCGACGATCTGCGCGCGCTTTGGCCTGAAATGCGTTGTGTTCATGGGCGAGACGGACGTTGAGCGCCAAAAGCCGAACGTCTTCCGCATGCGCCTGCTCGGCGCCGAGATCGTGCCGGTCTCGTCAGGCACAGGCACGCTGAAAGACGCGATGAACGAAGCGCTGCGCGACTGGGTGACGAATGTGGACGATACGTTCTACTGCATCGGCACGGCCGCCGGCCCGCATCCCTATCCGGAAATGGTGCGCGACTTCCAGAGCATTATCGGCATTGAGGCGCGTGAGCAGATCCTGGAGCGCGAAGGCCGCCTGCCGGACGCCGTGATGGCCTGTATCGGTGGCGGCTCCAACGCGATCGGCCTGTTCCACCCGTTCATCAATGATGAAGGCGTGCGCCTGATCGGCGTCGAGGCGGCGGGACATGGTATCGAGACGGGTGAGCATGCTGCGGCGCTGAATGGCGGTCGGCCCGGCATCCTGCATGGCAACCGCACCTATCTCCTGCAAACTGACGACGGCCAGATCGTCGATGCCCACTCGATCAGCGCCGGGCTCGACTACCCGGGCATCGGGCCGGAGCATGCTTTCCTGCGCGATACCGGACGGGCTGAGTATCTTTCTTGCACTGATAATGAGGCGCTGGCTGCATTCCAGCTTTGTACCCAGCTTGAGGGCATTATCCCGGCGCTGGAGCCCGCGCACGCGATCGCACGGGTTGGTGACGTCCTAGAGACCATGGACAAGGACGGCCTGCTGATCATGAATCTCTGCGGCCGCGGCGACAAGGATGTCTTCAGCGTCGCCAAAGCGCTGGGGTTTGAAATCTAGATGGCCATTCTCCTCATCCGCATCACATGCCCGTCGCGCCGCGTCGCCGAGGAAATCGCTGACGCTGCTGTCGAGCGGCGTCTTTCGGCCTGTGCCAATCTCGAAGGACCGGTCACGTCCACCTACCGCTGGAAAGGCGTTGTCGAGCACGCTTTCGAATTCGTTCTCTGGATGAAGGCGCCCGAAGCCCACTGGACCGAGATCGAAGCGCTGGTTAACGAGATCCACCCCTATGACGTGCCGGCGATTGTCGCCCTGCCTTGCGCCCATGTCTCCGCGCCTTACGAGGCCTGGGTCAATGAAAATACGGATTGCTGATGCCCACTTCCCGAATTACGGCGCGCTTTGACAAGGTTAAAGCCGAAAACCGCGCGGCCCTCGTCGCCTACCTGATGGCTGGTGATCCCGACCTTGAAACGAGTTTCGATTCCATGTGCGCCTTGCGTGACAATGGCGCCGACATTATCGAGATCGGCGCGCCCTTCACCGATCCCATGGCGGATGGCCCCTCCATCCAGCGGGCCGGCCTGCGCGCGCTCGCCAATCATACCAAGCTGATTGACGTTATCGGCCTCGTTGCGCGTTTCCGTGAAACCGATCACGCCACACCTGTCATTCTCATGGGCTATGCCAATCCGGTCCATTCCCTGGGCTATACGGCCTTTGCCGAGGCGGCCCATGCGGCCGGCATTGACGGGACCATCCTTGTCGACCTGCCGCCGGAAGAAGACGCCGAACTGCGCGCGGAATACGCCAAGCATGACCTCTCCGTCATTCGCCTTGCCACGCCGACCACGCATGAGGCCCGGATGGCCAAAGTGGCCGATGGCGCCTCAGGCTTCGTGTATTTCGTGGCCGTTAACGGTGTAACCGGGGCCGGTTCGGCCGATCCGGAGTCGATAGCCGGGAACGTTGAAATGGTGCGACGCGTATCAGGATTGCCCGTCTGCGTTGGTTTCGGTGTGAAAAATGGTGCACAGGCTGCAGAAATGGCTAAAATTGCTGATGGGGTTGTCGTAGGCTCTGCTTTCGTGGAGCATGCTCAGTCAGCCCACGAATCGGGCGATTATTCAAAAGCGCCGTGGGGAATGGGCGCATTGGCAGGGGAACTGAGCGCAGCAATTGCTGCGGTGGTGAAAGCGTAAAGGCTGTAAAGGTCTTAAGGAGTTAAGGCATGAACTGGATCACGAAGGTCACTCCCCCTGGCCTGAAGACCATGCTCGCCAAGAAAGAGACGCCGGACGACCTTTGGGTCAAATGTCCTGCGTCAGGTGAACTTGTCTACAAGACGGACCTCGAAGAGAACTGGTGGGTCACGCCCGCCGGTGCGCACATGCGCATCAGCCCGCGCACACGCTGCCGCCTTCTGTTCGACGAAGAGCGCTGGGAGCCGCTGGCCCTTCCGCCTGTTCCGTCTGACCCCCTGAAATTCAAGGACGACAAGCCCTATCCGGCCCGTATCAAGGCCGCCAAAGCCAAGATTGCTGCCCGCGAGAAGCGCGAAACCGAGCATGGTGGCGCGCCACTCCTGCAGGACGATTGCATGGTCGCGGCCTATGGCAAGATTGGCGGCGTACCGACGGTCCTGCTGGTGCAGGATTTTGACTTCATGGGCGGCTCGCTCGGCATGGCCGCTGGCGAGGCTTTCGTCACAGCCGCGCAGATGGCGCTCGCCCGCAAGGCAGCCTTTGTGGTCTGCACAGCCTCCGGCGGCGCGCGCATGCAGGAAGGCACGCTCAGCCTGATGCAGATGCCCCGCACGACACTGGCCGTGAACGAGCTGGCTGAAGCCAAACTGCCTTATATCGTTGTGCTGACCGACCCGACCTCCGGCGGTGTCTCGGCGTCCTATGCCATGCTCGGCGACATTCATCTGGCCGAGCCCGGCGCCATGATTGCCTTCTCCGGTCCGCGCGTAATCGAGCAGACCATTCGCGAGAGCCTGCCCAAGGGTTTTCAGCGGTCTGAATTCCTCCGCGAAAAAGGTCAGGTCGACATTGTCGTTGACCGGCGCGAACTGAAGGCAACGCTGACGCGGATCCTGTCGCATCTCCTGCCGAATTCGCGTCGGCGTCAAGATGCCCGCGTGATGGCGCTCAGCCAGCCCAAAACGCACGTGCCCAAGGCCGCGGAGACCAAAGGCAAGCCTGCTTGATCGGAAACAATGCGGCCCTTGCCGCAGCGCTAGCGCGTTTCGAAGGGCTCTATCCTGAAACAATCGAGCTGTCGCTCGGGCGGGTCGAGGCCGCGCTGGATGCGCTCGGCCGTCCGCAGGACAGGCTACCGCCAGTCATCCATGTGGCAGGCACGAACGGCAAGGGCTCCACGTCGGCCTTCATGCGCGCCATGGCCGAAGCGGCTGGCCTCACTGTTCATGTCTTTACGTCACCCCATCTCGTGCGCTTCAACGAGCGTATTCGTCTTGCCGGCGAGATCGTTGACGATGCGCGCCTGATCGCCTGGCTCGACCGCACGTTTGAGGCGGTGCAGGGCCTTCAGATCACGCATTTCGAGGCGACGACCGTGGCCGCCTTTCTGGCCTTCAGTGAAGTCGCAGCAGACCTCCTCATTCTCGAAGTCGGCCTCGGCGGGCGCTATGACGCGACCAATGTGATCGCAGAACCCGCGCTCTGCGTGATCACGCCGGTCGATTTCGACCACAAGGCCTTCCTCGGCTCCGATATTCGCAAGATCGCGGGCGAGAAGGCGGGCATCATTCGTCCCGGCCGCCCCGTTCTGTCGGCCATCCAGCGCAAGGTCTGTGATGAAGTCATCGCGCAGGAGGCGGCGCTGAAAGGTGCCCCGCTTTACCGTCTGAAGGCGCACTTCATTGACGCCATGCCGGATGACATCTCCCTGATTGGCGAGCACCAGCGCGGCAACGCCGCCCTGGCGGCCATGGCCATGCAGCTGTTCGGCGCCTCCACACGCATCAGCCAGGACGCGATCTTTGAAGGCGCCCGCACGGCCACATGGCCCGCCCGCATGCAGCGGCTGATGCCCGGCCCGATCACAGCGCTGGCACCGGAGGCTGAAGTCTGGCTCGATGGCGGGCATAATCCGCACGCCGCGCGGGCCATTGCGCACCACCTGAAAAACCTGCCGGGGCGCACGGTGCTCGTCACCGCCATGCTCGCCTCCAAGGACGCGACCGGTTTCTTTCTGCCCTTCCGGCACCTGAAGCCGGATGTCTTCACACTGCCCAACGCGCCGGGGCATCACGGCGCCGCACCGCATGATCTCGCCGATGCCGCCCGCACTGCAGGCCTTGATGTCACCGTTTGCGACGATCTCGCCGCCGCCGTGACCGCCGCTGCCGCAACAGGCGCCGACCGGATCCTGATCTGCGGTTCGCTCTATCTCGCCGGCGAAGTCTTGGCTGCCAATAACGAGCCGCCCGCTTAAGCTCCCCTGCATCCCAGCCATGCGCAAGAACCGGGTGGCTTGTCCCCGCGCGCCCATGCGACCAGACTCGTACGCAAACGGAGGAGCACGGCGATGACCACGCAAAAAGACAAGGCTTTCGCCTTCAAGGCACTGCACGACAATCCGGGCATGTTCGTGTTGCCCAATCCCTGGGATGTCGGTTCGGCCCGCATGCTCGCAGGTCTTGGCTTCAAGGCCCTTGCCTCCACCAGCGCAGGCTTCGCCGCCAGCACGGGCGTGGCCGATTACCAGATTACCCGCGACCTGAAGCTCGCCCATATCCGTGCGCTCGCCCCCGCAACGCCGCTGCCGCTGACGGCCGATCTCGAAAACGGCTTCGGCCACAGTCCCGAAACCTGCGCCGAAACAATTCGCCTTGGCGCAGAAGCCGGCCTTGTCGGCGGCTCGATCGAGGATTTCACGGGCGACGATGCCGCGCCGCAATACGAAATTGCCGAGGCAGCAGAGCGTGTCCGCGCCGCCGTCGAAGCCGCCAACGCCTTGCCATTCCCCTTCCTCGTCACCGCCCGCGCCGAGAATTTCTTCACCGGCGTGCCCGACCTCGCAGACGTCATCGCACGCCTTCAGGCCTATCAGGAAGCAGGCGCCCATGTGCTTTACGCCCCGGGCCTCAAGACCATGGACGAGATCAAAACGGTCCTCGCAGCCGTCGACCGGCCGATCAATGTGCTAATGGGCCCGCGCGCCGGCTTCGTGCCGATGGCGGAGCTTGAAGCGCTCGGCGTCAAGCGCGTCAGCATGGGCGCAAGCCTTGCCTATGCCGCATATGGCGCGCTGGTCAGGGCGGGCGAGGAACTCCTCGGCCCCGGTACGCTCGGCTTCCTCGAAGGCGCGGCACCCGGCAATGACCTGGCAGAGCTGATGGCGAAGGGCGCAGACAGCTAGCCGTCATCCGCCGCCACATCCTTCAGCAGATGTGGCGGCAGCCGCGTATGCAGGCTCGCATGCGCGCGCCTTTTGTCGGATTGGGTATCTGAAGGGACCTTTGGTTTACCGGAAAAGGGCCAAACCCGGCTGGCGCAGCGCGCCAGCACGTGGAGAATGTTCATGTGAACCTGAAAGCTGGATGTGGAGACGGGGGCTGATCATGGCTCTGTCTCCTTTCCGGCTTGGGGCTTGGGGCGTACGATTGTGCGCCTCAGAACGTGTGCACGTCATACACGAAATGGTTCCATTACGAAATGAAAACCGCGCCAAATTGACCGTTACGTCAACGTAAACCTTGCGTCTTTTGCGGTGGACGTCTACTCACGCCGCCATATGTCAACTGTCTCTAATCCAAAAGGGAGCACCGCATGAAGGTCCTCGTGCCCGTCAAACGCGTGATCGATTATAACGTGAAGGTCCGCGTCAAGCCGGACAAGTCCGGAGTCGACCTCGCCAACGTCAAGATGTCCATGAACCCGTTCGACGAGATCTCCGTCGAAGAGGCCGTTCGGATGAAAGAGGCCGGCACGGTCACCGAGATCGTGGTTGTCTCCGTCGGTCCGCAACAGGCCCAGGAGACCCTGCGTACGGCCCTCGCCATGGGCGCGGATCGCGGCATCCTGATCAAGACCGACGCGAACGTCGAGCCACTGGGCGTTGCCAAGCTGCTCGCCAAGGTCGTCGCTGATGAAAGCCCGGATCTCGTGATCCTCGGCAAGCAGGCGATTGATGACGATAGCAACCAGACCGGCCAGATGCTGGCCGCGCTGCTGGACTGGCCGCAGGGCACGTTCGCATTCAAGCTGGAAAAAGACGGCGACAAGCTGAAAGTCACGCGCGAAGTGGACGGCGGCCTGCAAACCGTCTCGCTCACGCTTCCAGCCATCGTCACCGTCGACCTTCGCCTCAACGAGCCACGCTATGCGTCGCTGCCGAACATCATGAAGGCGAAGAAGAAAGAGATCGTCGAGAAAACGCCGGAAGAGTACGGCGTCGACATTTCGCCGCGCCTCACCGTCGTCACCGTCACCGAGCCGCCAGTGCGCCAGGCCGGTGAAAAGGTCGAAGACGTTGCGACGCTCGTCTCCAAACTCAAAACCGCAGGAGCTGTGTAATGGCTGTCCTCGTTATTGCTGAACATCACCACGGCGCCCTGTCGGATGCCACGCACAAGGTCGTCACGGCCGCTGCGAAATTCGGCGGCGACGTCGATATCCTGGTCGCTGGCGAGCATGCTGGCGATGTGGCTCCGGCCGCTGCCAAAGTGTCAGGCGTCCGCAAGGTCCTCAAGGCTGAAGGCGAAAGCCTGCGTAAGCAGACCGCTGAATCCATGGAGGCCCTCGTCGTGCCGATGATGGCGAACTATGACGCCGTCTTCATCGCGGCCTCGACCACCGGCAAGAACATCGCGCCGCGCATCGCCGCCAAGCTGGATGTTATGCAGCTTTCGGAAATCGTTGATGTGGTCGATTCTTCGACCTTCACGCGCCCGATCTATGCCGGCAACGCCATCATGACCGTCAAATCCTCCGACGCGAAGAAAATCATTACCGTGCGCGGTACGGCTTTCGAAGCGGCCGGCAATGACGGATCTGCCTCGGTTGAGGACGTTGCGGCGCCAGAAGGCCCGTTCAAGTCCGAATTCGTGTCCGAAGAGATGGTCAAATCCGACCGTCCTGAGCTCACAGGTGCCAAGCGCGTCGTCTCCGGCGGCCGTGCCCTCGGCTCGGCTGACGAGTTCAACCGCCTGATCGTGCCACTCGCCGACAAGCTCGGCGCCGCTGTTGGTGCCTCGCGCGCCGCTGTGGATGCTGGCTATGCGCCAAACGACTACCAGGTCGGCCAGACCGGCAAAATCGTTGCGCCGGAACTCTACATTGCTATCGGCATCTCGGGTGCCATCCAGCACCTTGCCGGCATGAAGGATTCCAAGATCATCGTCGCGATCAACAAGGACGAGGAGGCCCCGATCTTCCAGGTCTCCGATTACGGCCTGGTTGCAGATCTCTTCAACGCTGTCCCGGAACTGACTGAAGCGCTCTGATAACTGCGTTTCCTCCCAAACGTCCGAAAGCCCGGCCATCGCGCCGGGCTTTCTTTTTGTGGGACTTCATCCCGTTGCCTCGCCGTTAACGGATTGCGTCCGGCGCACTGAACCTTGGTCTTTGACGCACTGCACAAAAAGGATATGAGTTTGGTATAGCAATACTTGCACATTCAGGATGGTATCGAGATGGCGGAGTTGAAAACTGTTGGCGTGATTGGTGCGGGTCAGATGGGCAACGGCATCGCGCATGTCGCGGCCCTAGCCGGCTATGACGTCATCATGACCGACATTTCCGACGAGGCGCTCGCCAAGGGCGTGACCACGATCGAAGGCAATATGCGCCGCCAGGTCATGCGCGACATGATCACTGACGCCGACATGATGAGCGGCCTCAAGCGGATCCGCACGTCCGCCTCGATCAAGGCCCATGAAGAGGCTGATATCGTCATCGAGGCCGCGACCGAAAAACGCGAGATTAAGGAGCAAATCTTCCGCTCCATCTGCGAAATCGTGCCTGCGCACACCTATCTGGCCACCAATACAAGCTCGATCTCGGTCACGCGTCTCGCCTCCGTGACGGACCGGCCTGACAAGTTCATCGGCATGCACTTCATGAACCCGGTGCCGCTGATGAAGCTGATGGAAGTGATCCGCGGCCTCGCCACCAGCCAGGACACGTACGAAACCGCCATCACCTTCGCCCAGCGCATCGAGAAGACCACGACCAATGCCGAAGACTATCCGGCCTTCATCGTGAACCGCATCCTCGTGCCGATGATCAATGAAGCCGTCTACACGCTGTATGAAGGCGTCGGCACGGTGGAATCCATCGATACGGCCATGCGCCTCGGTGCCAACCACCCGATGGGCCCGCTCACGCTGGCAGACTTTATTGGTTTGGATACGTGCCTCTCGATCATGCAGGTCCTGCATGATGGCCTCGCCGACACGAAATATCGCCCGTGCCCGCTGCTGGTGAAATATGTCGAGGCTGGCTGGGTCGGCAAGAAAGTCGGCAAGGGCTTCTACGACTATTCCGGCGAACACCCGGTCCCGACGCGCTAGGCCGGCGCCATTCGGCCGGTCTGAACGGGGGGAGACAGCCGGGGCGCGTGTCGCGCGAGCGCCGTCGGATCGGAAATAGAATTGATGCGTGATATTACAACAGGTTGAAAACGCCCGGGCTCTATGGTAGAAGTCCAGTGGCGGCCACGTCTGCATATTTGCCACCGGAAAGGGATTCCAGGGGGGCTTGGATGACGGAAATTTCGGAATTCGAAGGGGTGGAAGTGGGCGATGTGACTGTTGAACCCCTCATTATGCAGAGCTTGCAGCTTGTCCAGAGCATATTGCCGGACATGCTTCTGGGCGTCTCGAAATCCACCCTGATTGCGGCGCTGGGCATCAGTAGTTCTTTGCTCGCCATGGCATCGGCCAAATGCAAGCTGGGCGCCCCGCCCACTGACATTTCTCCCGTTACGGATTCATCTGGAAATCTGGTGCTGCGGTGCGAACATAGTCCGCCCCATGAGTGGAACTACGGCTCAGGCGCCCGCACATCCTGACTCCATGAGGCCGTGTCTGATGAGCACAGTTCTGAGACTCATTCCCTCTCTGTCCGGCGCGATCATAGGGGTCTGCCTGGCCCTTTGGCAGCCGCCTTGGCTCGGTGCATGTCTCGTGCTCACAGTGCTAGTATCAGTCCTGGCACTTCTGACCGCACGCAAACGCTTCAAACAGGCGCCAGTATGTTCGACAGGCCTTCTGAACCTGTGGCATCTTTTCCTTCCTGCGATCAGTGCGCTGACTGTATGGGGCATGCTCTGGCTGAATATCGTAGCGGACGCCGGGGCCTTGCTGCCAGGGCCTGACTTGAGCGCCGAACAGAAAGCGGAGGTCCTCAACTATCTCATTGGAGTCATAAGCGCGGTCGCAAGCGTGATCAGTGCCCTCGACCCGGACGAGAATTTTCTCTGGCCCGAGTATCATTTCAGGAAAATGGCGGCCTCCCTCAGTCCTGAGGATGCCTTGGGGGGCCGGCAGAAGTTCTTTGAGGCTGCCCATTCCGAAACTGCTGACGGAAACAAGATCAAGGGGTGGGGCTTGCGGGCCAGATATGCCCGGGCCAGAATCCTGGCAGAATGTCACAATGCCCCTGACTGAGGTCCAAACAATCTCAACGTCCCGTCGCCTTTGGTGTCGGCCAATGTGACACACGGCCCAATAGCTTAACCGCCGCTTAACCCAGACGCCCCAGTTTTGCCTCCTTTCGAGGAGGCTAGAATGGCTCACATATTCAAAGCTCCGCCGTGGCTGACTGCGGCGCTGATCCTGGCATCAGGCGGCGGCATCGTCGCGCTTGCAGCGCAGGCGGCAACTGACAGTCCGGGCGCCGTTTACTGGTCTGATGGCGACAGTGGCCGTCTGCCCGACGGCACAAAGTTTCGCCTCCACGGTGTGGACGCGCCCGAAACCGGCAGCATGAAGCAGCGCGGCGGTGCCAAATGCGAGCTTGAGCGCATCAAGGGCTATGAAGCCAAGGAGGCCGCCGTCGAACTGACGCGCGAGAAGTCCGCGAAAGTGGCGCGGTCCTATGGCCCGGATCGGTATGGCCGCCTTGTGATTGACCTTCAGGTTTCCGGCAAGGACGTGGCCACCACGCTTATCTCTGAAGGCACGCACAAGGCCTGGGACTATGATGGCGGCGAGCGCAAGCCCGACTGGTGCGCTGCGCAGGCCCGCGTGCCGGTCGCCTTCGTCGGCTAGTCTTCCGACCAGCGCCGGACCAGGTTTGAGATCACTTTCTCCAGCGCCAGGTGCTCTGGCTCATCCGCGGCCAGTTTCGTCCCCAGCGCCGCACGCAGGTTTTCCAGCTCGAACAGCGATGCGCGCGCCTGAGGGTCGCGCACGGCGCTTGCGATCCAGCCGACACAGGCCAGCCGCTCACCGCGTGTGACCGGGCGCACTTCATGGATATCGCCAGAGGCATAAAGCACGAGATCACCTGCGGCAGGCTTGGCCGCATGCGCACCGCCCTGCGATTCCACGACAAGTTCGCCACCATCGTAGCTGGCCGGTTCGCTGAGGAAGAGCGTGAAGGAGAGGTCGGTCCGCACGCGTTCGTCCCCGGCGCCGACATGGGCGTTGTCGACATGCGGTCCATAATGATGGCCCGGTCCTGTGCGGCTCAGCATCAGGCGCGAGAATCGGGCCGGCTGGGCCGCGGCCTTCAGCACCGGATTGGTCACAATCGCGTCCATCAGGAAAGTATGCAGCCCTTCGCCGGGGCCTGTCCGCAAGTCGGCCTGCAGGTTGCGCTTCACGGCCCGCGCCCGCCCACCCGCCGTTCGGGTGCCGTCCGCCCAGTCGAGGACGTCCGCTTTCTTCTGGACACGGGCGACATCGCGCGGGCCGAGCAGATTGGCGATGGTGAGGAACATGACGTGTCCGAACTGTGATTTGTGATTGAGAATGACTTGCAGACGCTAGCGTATCGGGCGTAGGTTCTGGGCGCAATCGAAACTCCGGGAGCTGCGACAATGACCTATACGCCAAAACGCTGGGCCAGCCTTGGCCTTGGTGCCGCCTTGCTTGGCACGACAAGCCTCACGGCCTGCGGTGACCGCAACGAACCCGTCCGTGCCGAAGCGCCCGTCGCTGCGCCTGCGCCAGCGCCTGCCAGCATGGCGGGCGAGGGCGGAGAAGGCGGCACCGAGAATGGCGCCATGGCTGGCATGGCGGACATGCAGACCCTGCCGGTCGACAAGCGTATCGCCTTCATGTCGGGTCATGTGGCCGCTGGCCTCGCCCTGTTCCGCGCGGGTGCGCCGGACCAGGCCGCACGCCACCTGCTTCACCCTGTCTCCGAAACCCATGCGGCCGAACGCGCCGGCATTGATGCGCTCGGCTTTGATGCGGCGATCTTTGAAAAGGTCTCCGCTGACCTCGCTGCCGGCAAGTCGGCCGAAGAGATCGCGCCTGAACTCGATGCCGCCGAGGCGAATATCGCTCTCATGCAGCAAAACGCGAATGCAGATCCCGTTGGCCAGATCGATTTCCTGATGGACACCTGCATTGCCGAATACAAGATCGGTGTCGCGGAAGGCCAGATCGTTGAGGCTGGCGAATTCCAGGATGCTTACGGCTTTGCCGTGACGGCGCGCGATATTGCCAAGCGTCTCGATACGCCTGAAGCCCAACCGCTGGTCATGGAATTGGAGCTTTTGGTGCGCATGTGGCCGTCGAAAGGCCCGCTTGCCGAGAGCATTCCGGCGCCGGTCAACGAGATTGCCGCCCAGGTCAGCCGTGTGAAGCTCGAACTATCCGGCCTTCGCTAGGATCGCGTCGATAAAGCTCACGGCCTCTATGGCAGACCAGTCGGCGTCGCCCGCCAGCCGGGCGATTTCCTTGCCGTCAGGGCCATAGATGATGCTGGTCGGAAAG
The DNA here is from genome assembly GCA_018827375.1 of Alphaproteobacteria bacterium. Taxonomy (GTDB): domain Bacteria; phylum Pseudomonadota; class Alphaproteobacteria; order Caulobacterales; family Hyphomonadaceae; genus Hyphomonas. The sequence goes on along the minus strand of JAHJYW010000045.1, from coordinate 25,379 downwards.
CCCTTCACACCGGAGGCGTACACGATTTCGTAGTTTTCCGGCGGGGCGATATGGAACGAGATATTGGCGGCGCCGAGTTCACCGAGGCGCTTGGCGGCGTAGTCCTTGTCTTCGCTGGAATCGACACTGACTGCGACGATCTCGAAGGCGTCGCCGCCACGTGCTGTCTGCAGGGCACCCAGCGAAGGCATTTCCCGCTCGCACGGTGAACACCATGTGGCCCAATAGTTCACCAGCACGGTCTTGCCTTTCCAGGCATCCAGTGTGACGGGTGTGCCATCGGCGGCAAACATGTTGTCGGTCGGCGCGGCCTCGCCCGAAGAGGCAAAGCTCAGCTTCGCCATATCGCCTTTGGCATAGCGTTCGAGCGGATTGGATGGCGGCTTTCCGCCGACTGCGCTGAACAGCACATAGACAATTGCACCAAGGGCGACCAAGAAGAGGCCGATAAAGGCTAGGCGGGTCATCGGAACGGTCTCCTCGCGTCGAATAAAGGATATGGCAATGAACCAGGGCAAAGGCCAGACAATGTGGGGAGGACGCTTTGCCGCGACCCCATCCGAAATCATGGAAGAGATCAATTCCTCGCTGGATATCGATCGCCGCATGGCCGCCGAGGATATTGCCGGATCACGCGCCCATGCAGACATGCTGGCCGAAATGGAGATCATTACCCAGGCCGACAATGAAGCCATACAGGGCGGCCTTGATACAGTCGTCGCTGAGCTGCGTGACGGTACATTTCCGTTCCGCCGGGCGCTCGAAGACATCCATATGAATGTCGAAGCGCGCCTCAAGGAGCTGATTGGCGAGCCCGCCGGGCGCCTCCATACGGCCCGTTCGCGCAATGATCAGGTCATCACCGACTTCCGCCTGTGGACGCGCAGCGCCCTTGATGGCGCCGGTTCGCTGCTGGCCGGCCTGCAATCGGCCCTCGTGGCCCGCGCGGATGAAAACGCCGGCACGATCATGCCGGGTTTCACCCATTTGCAGACGGCCCAGCCGGTCACGCTCGGACACCACCTGCTCGCCTATGTCGAAATGGCCTCGCGCGACCGTTCGCGCCTCGCTGATTGCGCCGTTCGTCTCAATGAAAGCCCGCTCGGCGCCGCTGCGCTCGCCGGCACCGGCTTCCCCATCGACCGCGACATGACCGCCGAAGCCCTTGGCTTTGCCCGGCCCATGGCCAATTCGCTCGATGCCGTTGCCTCACGCGATTTCGCGCTGGAGGCCCTCGCTGGTCTCTCCATCGCCGCGACGCACCTTTCGCGTCTCGCTGAGGAAATCGTTCTCTGGACAAGCCCGCAATTCGGTTTTGCCGCGCTGACCGATGCCTGGTCGACCGGCAGCTCGATCATGCCGCAGAAGCGCAACCCGGATGCGGCAGAGCTCGTGCGCGCCAAGGCCGCGCTGATCACCGCGAATTTCATGGCCCTGCAAGGCGCCATCAAGGCTCTGCCGCTCGCTTATGCCAAGGACCTGCAGGACGACAAGCGACTCACGTTCGAGGCGTTCGACACGTTCAACCTATGTGTCCGTGCCATGACCGGCATGATCGAGACGATCCGCTTCAAGCCAGACGCGATGCGCGCCGCCGCCGCGAAGGGCTTTTCCACCGCGACAGACCTTGCCGACTGGCTGGTCCGCGAGCTGGGCCTGCCGTTCCGCGAGGCGCACCATATCACCGGCACGCTGGTGGCGAAGGCGGAAGAAAAATCCTGTGATCTTGCCGAACTCTCACTGGCAGACATGCAGGCTGTGCATGCGGACATCGCGCAGAGCGTTTTTGATGTGCTGACGGTCGAGGCATCTGCCTCATCTCGGACATCTTATGGCGCTACAAGCCCTGTTCGTGTCGCTGAACAAGTGGCACAGTGGAAACAGAGATTGCGACTGGAGTAAGTCATGAAACGCCCCCTTTTGCTCGGCGCAGCCCTGCTCGCCATGAGCAGCCTCGCGGCCTGCGGCCTCACCGGAGACTTGAAACGTCCAGCCCCCCTCTGGGGTGAGCCCGACGGGGCCATCGACGCAGCCGACCTGCCGGATGAGGCCAAGTCCGACCTGCCGCCGCTGCCGGAGCGCGAGCCTCAGGCAACGACCGATGACGCCGACGACGAATTGCTCGGCGGCACTGGCGGAAACTGATCGATGCGCAGGTATTTCGTGCGCATTCGCGGGATCGGCGCCGGCACGCTCGGTGGCGCCTTCCTTTTGACGGCCTGCCAGGCACCGGGGCCACGGGTCACCCCGCCCGCATCGCCTGTCATGCCCATCACCGTGCTCGTCGTGCCTGAAGACCAGGACGGCGAACGCATCAATCAATGGGGCGGCATCGTGCCAGATACTGCCCCAGCCGTGCCCGTCGAAGATGGCGGCCTCACTGAACCGGAACCACGCTAGACAATGCATCATTTCACCTATTCCGGCGGCAGCCTTCACTGCGAAGGCGTCAGCCTCGATGCTGTTGCCGATGCCGTCGGCACGCCCTGCTATGTCTATTCCGCCGCCACGCTGACGCGCCATGCCCGCGTTATTGCAGAAGCGTTCGAGGGGCAGGACTGCCTGATTGCCTATTCGGTGAAGGCCAATGGCAATCTCGCGGTGCTGTCGACCCTCGCGCGTGAAGGGTGCGGCGCGGATGTTGTCAGCGGCGGCGAAATGCAGCGCGCCCTCAAAGCCGGCATTCCGGCGAACCGGATTGTTTTCTCCGGTGTCGGCAAGACAGCGCCCGAAATGGATCTCGCGCTCGAAAAGGGCATACACCAGTTCAACGTCGAGAGCGCGGGCGAGCTTCGCCTCCTGTCGAAAGTTGCAAGCGCGCTCGGCCGCATGGCGCCGATTGCGTTGCGCGTGAACCCGGATGTGGCGGCAGGCGGCCACCCGAACATTTCCACGGGCAAAAAGGGCGACAAGTTCGGCATCCCATGGAGCGAGGCCGAAGCCCTCTATGCTGAAGCGGCAACTCTTCCTGGCATCAATGTCGTCGGCGTCGACGTGCACATCGGCAGCCAGATCGGGGATCTCGTGCCGATGCGTGCGGCCTTCGAGAAGATTGTCGGCCTGACACGCCGCCTCCGCGAGGCGGGCCACACAATCAGCCGTATCGATGTCGGCGGCGGCCTCGGCATTCCCTACAAGGCGGGCGATGATCCGGCCCCGCCCTCGGCCTATGCCCGCATGATTGCGGAAGTCATGGACGGCATGGACGTGCAGGTCATCCTCGAGCCGGGCCGTGTCATCGCCGGCAATTCGGGTGTCCTGCTCACGACGGCGCTCTATGAAAAACACGCGCCAGACCGGACGTTTCTCATCCTGGATGCCGGCATGAATGATCTCATGCGCCCGGCGCTCTATGATGCCCATCACGACATTGTGCCGCTCAGGGAACCGAGCGCGGACACACCGAGCGCGACCTATGATGTCGTCGGCCCGATCTGCGAGTCGACCGACAAGTTCGCCGTCGCACGCGATTTGCCGCAAGTGGCGCCGGGAGACCGGCTCGCCTTCATGTCGGCGGGGGCCTATGGCGCGGTCCTGTCCTCGTCCTACAATGCGCGCCCGCTTGTGCCTGAAGTGCTGGTGACTGGCGACAGGTTTGATATCGTGCGCAGGCGCCCGTCCTTTGACGAAATGGTAGAGCTCGAACAGGTACCCGATTGGCTGACACAGACGGCATGAAGGCGATCAACGCCAAGGTTTCCGCCACTTGGCGGAAACTGACGCTGTTTGCCCTCGGCCGGGCCTTCTGGCCGCTCTTCGTATTCACATGCCTGTTTATCGCCATGGCGCTTGCCGGCGTGTTCGACCGCGTCCAGCCGGCGATTGGCGCCGTCATGACGCTGGTTTTCTTCCTCGGCGGCGCCCTGCTGCTGATCCGGGGCCTGCGCCGCTACGACGCGCCGACACATGAAGCCGCCCGCGATGCGCTGGACCGCCAGTCGGATCTGCGCCCGCTCACCAGTCTGACCGACAGGCCGGCTGATCCTTCGCGCGGAGCCCACAGCCTCTGGCGGCGCCACCGCGAGCGCCTTCTGGCCGAACTTGGCAATCTGCGGCCGCCTTCGCTGACGGCGGCCTGGAAGGCGCTCGACCCCTATTTCCTCCGCGCCATCCTGCCGGCAGCCCTTGTCGCGATTGCCGTGATTGCCTGGAGCGATGCGCCAGGCCGCGTCTACCGCGCTTTCGCGCCAGACTATGGCGCGCTGATGGGCGCTGACGACATGGTCGTCGAAGCCTGGATCACGCCGCCTGAACATACCGGCCGCGCGCCGATCTTCCTCAAGCCGGGTCTCGATGGAGTCCGTATCCCGAAAGGTTCTGAGGTCACTTTGCGGACGCAGGCGCCCTCAGCCCCGAGCCTCGTCATGAAAGGCCGCAAGACCCACAGACAGGCTTTCAATGCGACGCCTGATGGTGCCTTCGAGGCCAAAGCGATGGTTATGGAAGATACGCGCCTCTCTGTGCGCTGGTGGGGCGAACGCGCCGCCTGGCGTCTCTTGGCCTCGCCAGACGATGCCCCGTCCGCGAAATTCGTCGCCATCCCGAGCATGGGCAAGCAGGACCGGGTCGAGTTCACATGGAGCGCGACCGACGATTACGGCGTCACCGCGCTTGAACTCGCCATTTCCCTGCGCGAGCCAAACCCCGCCGCGCCAGACGCGGAAGACCGAGTCCCTGTGCCCCTGCCAGGCGTAACGCCCACCGATAGCAGCGACACAGCGCAATTGGATCTTACGCGCCACCGCTGGGCGGGCCTGCCCGTCAATGTCCGGCTGATCGCCACAGACGGTGCCGGTCAGGAAGGCACGAGCGAGAGCGTGCCGTTCATCCTGCCGGAAAAGCTCTTTCTCGAGCCGACCGCCCGCGTGGCCCAGGAAGTGCGCGTCACCGTCCTGCGCGAGCCACGCCCCTATGCCGAATTGCCTAAGAACGAAGACGCCCTGCATCAGGACGCCCTGAACACAGCCGCGGCCAACCGCCTCGCTGCCGCGCCGCCAGATGTGCAGAAGGCTGCGCTCATGCTGGACGCAATCACGTTCAAGGGCGAGCAATACATGCCTGACCTCGCCGCCTATCTCGCCTTTCGCACGGCGCGCGGCGTGCTTGCGGCGGCCGGCAACAAGGAAGAGGCGGACGCGATCGATCCGCTGCTCTGGGCTCTCGCGCTGAAATCCGAATATGGCAGCTCCGCCGATGCGCTCCGCCGGCTCGAGGCCGCCCGCAAGGCGCTCGAACAGGCCCTGCGCGACGGCGCCTCGGAAGACGAAATCAAGCGCCGTATGGAAGCCTTCAGGGATGCTGCCAACAATTACCTCGCCGCAAAGATGGCCGAGGCCATGGCCAATGGCATGGACGACGCTCCCTCCAACGAGGACGGTCAGCAATCGGCGGGCGGGCCAAACCTTGGCGGTCAGGACTTCGAGGACATGCTAAAGGCCTTGCAGGACCTCACCGAAACGGGCGCGTCCGATCAGGCCCGCCAGCTCCTTTCCGATATTACCAACATGCTGCAGAACCTGGAATTCCAGAAGGGCGGCGCTGGCGGCAAGGGCATGCCCGGAATGCCGGGCGAGAAGGCCGACAATGATGAAGAGCTGCCGCCCGAAGAGCAGGAACTGACAGACGCGATGAAGCGCCTGTCGGATATCCTGCGCGAGCAGCGCCAGCTGAATGACGACACGCTGGCCGAAGAGCGCGGCGAACGCCCCGGCAGCAATGAAACGCCCGGCCAGCAGCAGGGCCAGCAACCGGGCGGCGAAGATCCCTCCGGCAACCCGCAGGCCGGCGATGGCGCACAGCCGGGCGAGACACCGGGCGAAGGCTCCGGCGACAGTCAGTCTGCTGATAATCAGGAAAACGGTTCAGGCGCCGGCCGGCCCATGACCGAAGGCACGCTGGCTGAACGCCAGGCCCGGCTCGGCGAACTTGTGGAGAAGCTCGCCCGTGAGAAAGGGCTGGGGCAGGGCGGCGAAACCGGCGATGATGCGCTCGCAGGCCGTGTCGACCCGGATGCGATGGAAGATATCCGCCGGGCCCAGCGTCAGGCCGAGGATGCGCTCAATCGCGGTAATTCGCGCAGCGCTGCCCGCAATCAGGAACAGGCGACGCAGCTGCTCTCCGAACAGTCACGCGCGCTTGCCAAGTCCCTCGACGCCATTCGCGCCGCGCGCAATGGCGAAGGCGAAGCCGGCAATGCGAAAGATCCCTTCGGCCGCAATGCCAGTGGCAGCGGCAGCAATGGCGACAATGTCAACATCCCGGATGTCGGCGAACGCCAGCGCGCCAAGGATATTCTGGATGAGCTGCGCCGCCGCTATAATGACGCCGACGACGAAGACGAACGCGAATACCTGCGCCGCCTCCTCGAACGCTTCTGATTTTGCGCTGACGTGCCGACCGGCGGCCGACACTGCAGCTAATTTTTTGAAGCAAAGCCTCAAGCCTTGATAAACGCGAGCAGGTCCGGGTTGATGATATCGGCTTGCGTCGTCGCCATGCCGTGGGGCAGGCCTTCATAGACTTTCAGTTCGCCCTTCTTGAGGAGATTCACGGCAAGCAACGCCGTGTTTGCGATCGGTACGACCTGATCATCGTCACCATGCATCACCAGCGTCGGCAGCGTGATGCTCTTGAGATCAGATGTGAAATCTGTCTCCGACCAGGCCTTGATGCCGTCATAGTGCGCTTTCGCAGATCCCATCATGCCCTGGCGCCACCAGTTCCGGATGGCGCCTTCGAGTACCGTCGCATTTGGCCGGTTGAAGCCATAGAAGGGACCGCTCGCGATATCGAGGTAGAACTGGGAGCGATTAGCCGCCAGTCCGGAGCGGAACCCGTCGAAAACATCCATGGTCAGGCCGCCGGGATTCTGTGCGGTCTTCAGCATGGTGGGTGTGACGGCACCGATAAGGACGGCTTTGGCAACGCGGCCCTGTGGCTGGCCATGGCGTGCCACATACCGTGCAACTTCGCCGCCTCCCGTCGAGTGACCAATATGAACAGCATTCTTCAGGTCGAGGTGCTGAACGACCGCCGCAACATCTGCTGCATAATGGTCCATGTCGTGGCCGTCCGAAACCTGTGCGGACCGGCCGTGCCCGCGCCTGTCGTGCGCAATGACACGATAGCCCTGATTGACGAAGAACAGCATCTGCGTGTCCCAGTCATCTGCGCTCAGGGGCCAGCCATGGTGGAAGACAATCGGTCGCCCGTCTCTGGGGCCCCAGTCCTTGTAGAAGATATCCACGCCATCTTTTGTTGTGATTGTACTCATGGTCATGTGCCTTTCGTTTGCTAGGGGGGACGGGGAAGTGGGGTGTGCTGTGGCTGGCAATGCGGCGAGCGTTGCAGCACCGAGGCCGAGACCGAGGAATGCGCGGCGATTGGTGTGATGCGTTTCGGCGGAACCAGGTTCGGACATCCTTGTCACCATGACTTGATCTATCGAATGCTCGGTCATCCTTTGACATCGCCATTCAGTGAAGCCCCGCGCGCGGCCTGATCGATGACGTCAGAGACCGCATTTGGCTGCGTGAGAAACACGACGTGGCTTCCCTTGACCTCCGTGATCTCGGCGCCAATGCGCGCGGCCTGCTGCCGCAGCAGGCGCGGATCGATGGCGTTATCCTGCGTTGCGACAACGAACCAGCTCGGTTTATCATGCCATGCAGCCTGCGTCAGCGGCGTACCGAAGATCGCCATGTTGATCGGCACCTGCGAGTCGCGCAGGAAGGCCGCCTCTGCGTCAGTCGTATCGCCGGCAAAGCCAGCCTTGAAGAGCTCCGTATTGACGAAACCAAATCCGTCCGGGCCCGGCTCAATCACGAATTCGGGCGGCGCAGGGATCTCCGCAAACTGGTCACCCGTCGTCTCGCCCACATCGGGCGCGAGCGCCGAGACATAGACAAGACCGGCCACGGTCTTGTCCGTTCCGGCTTCGGTAATGACGGAGCCGCCATAGGAATGGCCGACAAGGATGCTTGGCCCGTCCTGCCGCGCCAAAACCCGGCGCGTGGCGGCGACGTCATCTTCGAACGAGGTCAGTGGGTTTTGCACGATGGCAACGTGATAGCCGCGCGCTGTCAAATCGTTATAGACGCCATGCCAGCCTGACCCGTCGGCAAAGGCGCCGTGCACGAGCACGATATTTCGCACCGCCTGGTCAGCCGGGATTTGCGGGGAAAGATGGGCGCAGCTTGCAAGTCCGATAACGGACGCCGCAGCGGCGGTATGACGGAGTGTGGTGATCATGTCGGTAATCCTTCTTGATTTGATGCGTGCTTTTTAACTCAACTCTCCCGGAAGGTGCTCTCCAAGTTGACTGAAATATTTTCGTAATAGAAAAGCAGGAAGAAGATTTTGGGTTGATTAAGTGAAAGTGAGAGGCGGTTTATGAAAGAATCTTTCAGAGACCCGCTGGACCGGATTGATACGAAGATCCTGCGGGCGCTGCATGGCGACGGCCGGCTGACCAATGCAGACCTTGCAGCGCGTGTGAGTGTCAGTCCCGCCACCTGCCACCGGCGGACGCAAAGATTGTTCGACGCAGGCTACATCACGGGTGTCCGTGCGGAGGTTGCACCGTCGGCGGTTGACCTCGGAACGCTTGTGATGGTCGGCGTTGTCCTGGACCGGTCCACGCCTGAAAGCTTCGCCGCCTTCGAGGCGATCATGCTCCAGATGAAGGAAGTGCTCGACTGCAATCTGGTCGCCGGAGACTTTGACTACCTGCTGAAGATCCGCGTCCGCGACATGGCGGACTTCAACAAGCTGCACGGGCAGAAGCTGATCTCCCTGCCGGGCGTCAGGCAAACCCGGACCTTCTTCGTGATGAAGGAGGTCAAGGACAACGCCCGGCTGCCCTTCTGAGATTGGATCCACCCAGCGACGCATGCCGTTCCTTCCTCCTCAAGCCGTCGGAATCGTTCCGCCGTCGATGACGTATTCAGTCCCGGTAATGGTGGCCGCTCGGTCCGAGGCGAGGAAGGCGATGAGGTTTGCGACCTCAGCGGGCTTCGATGGTCGCCCGATCGGAATCCCGCCCAGCGCATCCATGATGAGCTGCTTGCCGCCTTCGGCGTCAGTGCCCGCATTCTTGGCAACCCGCTCCGTCAATTCCACGGATGACTCCGTTTCGATCCAGCCCGGCGACACACGCACAACGCGCACGCCTTGCGGCGAGACTTCCTTGGAGAGGCTCTTGCTATAGGTGGAAAGCGCCGCTTTTGCCGCCGCATAGGCAGTCGTTGAATCCGGCAATGGCAGGCGGTTCTGAATCGACGTGACGTGAACCACGACGCCCCGCTTGCGCCCGACCATCGCGGGAACAAGGGCTCGGTCCAGCCGCACCGCCGCCAGGAGGTTGAGATCAAGCTCCTTTCGCCAGTCGTCCTCGCCAAGCGCAGCGAAACCGCCTGCCGGCGCCGACGAGCCGCCCAGCATGTGGACGATTATGTCGATCTCTCCCAAGCGCTCTGTCGCCGCTGCCGCAAGATCAGCGCAGCCTTGCGCGGTCGTGAGGTCCGCCGCCACGAAAAGGTCTTCGGGCATGTCTGACGGCCGGGTCCGTGCCGTCGTCACCAGGCGGGCGCCAAGCTCGCGGAACAGCGAGACGGTTGCCGCGCCCGCGCCTCGCGTGCCTGACGTTATCAGTACCCGCTTGTTCTGAAGGTTCAGAAACGCGCTCATACGGTGATCTCCAGTTCCTTGATCTGGTCGTCCTCGAGCTTGAACTTGAAGGTGAGCATGGCCGGGCTGCTGGGGAACTGCCCGGTCACTTCCGCGCGCACGATTGTCAACGCGCCATCCTCGGAGAGTTCGAGAGGCTCTGCCGTGTGCTGGTTCTCTTCCTTCGTCTGGCGGAACCAGGTTGCTATGGCGGCGCGGCCGACATGGGTCTTGGCTTCGTCATGGACAATCGCGTCAGTCGCGAAAGCGTCCACGGGCGCTGCGCCATGAGGGTCCTTGTCGGCATCGAAATAGGCCTGGACGGGGGCTGGAAGTTTCATCACTGTCTCCTTGTTGAGTTTGGTCCAGTCAATTTAGGCATGGACAACCGTCCCGATAATTGGGACAAATCGTGATGAGGAATTGCGAATTTCGGGATAATGGACAAGGTTAGTCTCTACGAACTCGAAGCAGTCGTTGCTATCGCGCGCGAGGGATCCTTTCGTAAGGCGGCATTGGCGCTTGGCATGTCGACGACGTCGCTGAGCAATGCCGTGGCAAAGCTGGAATCCAGTCTCGGCTCACGCCTGTTCAACCGCACAACGCGCAGCGTCTCCCTGACCGATGCCGGCCGCAACTTCGTCACCCAGGTGGAGCCTTCCTTGCGCGGCATCGGAGACGCGATGGCGGGTGTGCGCTCGCAGCAGCAGACGCCATCGGGGACACTTCGCATCAATGCGTTTGCGGCCGCTGCGCGCGAGATCATGTCACCGCTTGTCCTGGAATTCTTGCGCCGCCACCCGGATGTGCATGTGGATCTCGTCACCGAGGGGCGCATTGTCGATATTGTCGCCGATGGATTTGATCTTGGCCTGCGCCGGGCTGATCTGGTCCCGGCCGACATGATCGCCGTGCCGCTCAAGCGTCCGCAATGCTACGCCGTGGTCGCCTCTCCGGCCTATTTCGAACAGTACGGAAAGCCGCTTACGCCAACTGACCTCTACAGGCACAAATGCATCCGTGTGCGCCTGCCGAACGGCGCGCTCTTTCCATGGCATTTCGAAAAAAAGGGGCAGGCATTGCAGATCGATGTGACCGGGCCGGTGACCCTTGATGAAGCCAGCCTTGCGCGCACGGCGGTTCTCGAAGGCATCGGCATCGGCTTCTTCCTGGAGCAGAATGTGCGCGACGATTTGAAGGCCGGACGCATGCAACGCATCCTTGCCGACTGGACGCTTCCGACCGGAGATCTCTGCCTCTACTATCCCGGCCGGCGTCATCCCTCAGCCGCCCTCAAGGCCTTCATCGGCCTGGCCCGCGAAGTCAGCAAGACTGCGGCATGTTGAGTTGCGAGCCCGCTACCGGTTCGCCCCCGGCACCCATTTGATATCATCGGCGCCATTATTGTTCGCCACGCGGCCGATCACGAATAGCCAGTCCGACAGGCGGTTGGCATAGGCGAGCGCTTCCGGGCTCACCACTTCGTCTTCCATTGCAAACAGTTCCGCAATCATCCGCTCGGCGCGCCGGCACGATGTGCGCGCAACATGCAGCTGCGCCGCGAGCGGGCTGCCGCCTGGCAGGATGAAACTGTCCAGCGGGGCAAGGTTTACGTTCATCGCGTCAATCTCGCTCTCAAGCCGCTTCACCTGCGACTCGATAATCCGCAGCGGCGTCCATTCCAGCTTTGTGCCGCGATCCGGCGTCGCGAGGTCTGCGCCAAGATCGAACAGGTCGTTCTGCACGCGCCGGAGGGCCGCGAGCGTGTCGCTCTCGGCATGCAGCGCTGCAACGCCGAGCGCCGCATTCACCTCGTCCACCGTGCCATAGGCCGCAACGCGTGGATCCCACTTGTCCAGCGGCTCGCCGGTCGAGAGGCGCGTTTTACCCTTGTCGCCAGTCTTGGTGTAAATCTTGTCGAGCTTGACCATGATGGCCTCCTTAGAAGCCGATCTTGAACGCACCCGCCAGCGCGCCGAGCGCGACGAGAATGGCAATCACGATCGCCTGCACGAAAATGCGAAGCCGCATCAGCTTGTTCGAGCGGCTCGCCTGATTCTCGTCCGTGCGGGCGAGATTGGCGATTCCGAGAAACAGCACGATCACGAGTGCTGCAATGCCAATATAGAAGGCAATCGACAGGAAGGTTTGCATCTGGGTCTGCCTTTCCGGCTGTATCAGCTTTCCATATGGGCGCTTGGGCGGTGCGCGACCATGCGCAAAGGGTCGCGGGGCCTGATTTTAGTGGCTGCCTTCAACCCGCGCCGCCAGTGCCTCGATCCGCGCGGCGGCCTCGCTCAGCGCTGTCGCCACCTTGGTTTCGGCGTCCTTGTTGCCCGGCACGGCCCGGCGGGAGGCGTCCAGCTCGTCAAGCAGGGCGAGGGCCGCGATCAGCAACAGGCGCTCCTCGCCAATGTCGCCAACGGCGCCAGCAATCTGGTTCACGCGCGCATTCAGCTGGTCGGCCAGCTTCTGGATGCGGCTTTCCTGCCCGGGGGCACAGGCAATGGCATAGGCCCGGCCGCGAAGGGAAATGTCTGCTTTCGCCATCTATTCCGAGCCTTCTTCCATGGCGGTGCCAGACGGATCGCCATTGCCCAGTGCAGCCCGCACTTCTTCGATGGCGGCGCCCAGGGCCTCGCTCGCTTCGTCCGCGAGAGCCTGCAATTCCTCCTCACGGGCGAGTGACGCATCCAGCTCTTCCGCCATGCGGGCGCGGTCTTCCACCAGCGCCGCCAGCTCTGCGCGGGTCACGGCCGGGTCGCCCGTTCGCGACATGAGCGAGTCGAGCGCGCCCTCAAGGCGCTTCAGGGCCGCATCGAGGCGGCGGGCAGATGGGTCAAGATCACTCATTTCCTCAATGAAGTAACGGCATTGCTGCCATCCGCCAAGCGGCTTGACGTTGGGGCGGGAGTCTGGCCTACGACACGCGAAGATTTTTTTGGAGATAGCAGAATGGCTGTTACGAACCGGGATATGGCAAATGCCATCCGCGCCCTGTCGATGGATGCAGTAGAAGCGGCCAAGTCTGGCCACGTTGGCCTGCCGCTTGGCATGGCTGATGCGGCGACGGTCCTGTTCCGCAAATTCCTGAAATATGACCCGACAGACCCGAAATGGGCCGACCGCGACCGCTTCGTCCTGTCCGCCGGTCATGGCTCAATGCTGGTCTATTCGCTGCTCCACCTCACCGGCTACAAATCGGTCAGCCGTGACGATATCCGCAATTTCCGCCAGGTTGGCTCCAACACGCCGGGACACCCTGAGAATTTCATCACCGAAGGTGTCGAAACGACCACCGGCCCGCTCGGCCAGGGCATCGCCACGGCTGTCGGCATGGCCATTGCCGAACGCCACCTCAATGCCCGCTTCGGCGACGACCTCGTTGACCACAAGACCTATGTCATCGCAGGCGACGGCTGCCTCATGGAGGGTATCAGCCAGGAAGCGATCACGCTGGCCGGCCACCTGAAGCTCAACCGCCTGATCGTCCTGTTCGATGATAACCATGTCACCATTGATGGCGGCACGGACCTGTCTGACAATACAGACCAATGCGCCCGCTTCGAAGCGTCCGGCTGGGTCAGCCGCAAGGTCGACGGCCATGATGAGAAAGACGTCACCGCCGCCCTGAAATGGGCCCAGACCCAGAAAAAGCCCGTCTTCCTCGCGGTCAAGACGATCATCGGCTTCGGCGCGCCAAAGCTCGCCGGTACAGGCAAGGCCCATGGCGGCCCCTATGGCGCAGAAGAAATCGCCGGCATCCGTGATAGCCTGAAATGGCCCCATGCACCGTTCGAAGTGCCTGCCGCCATCGAAGACGCCTGGAAAAAAGCCGGTGAGCGCAGCAAGGATGACCGTGCCGCCTGGAAGAAACGCCTCGCAGCCTCCCCGAAGAAGGGTGAGTTCAACGCCGCCATTGCCGGCCGCCTGCCCAAGAATCTCGGCAAGGCGCTGGTCAAGCACAAGAAGGCCGTCGTTGACGGTGGCCAGTCCAAGGCCACACGTCAGTGGAGCGGCGACGCGCTCGAAGTCATCACCGGTCTCGTGCCCGAAATGATCGGTGGCTCGGCCGATCTTACCGGTTCGAACAATACGCTCACCTCTCACACATCCGCCCTCACGCCTGCCAACTGGGGCGGCCGCTATATCCATTATGGCGTACGCGAGCATGGCATGGCCGCCGCCATGAATGGCATGTCGCTGCATGGCGGCATCATTCCTTACTCGGGCACGTTCCTTGTGTTCGCGGATTACAGCCGTCCGGCCATTCGTCTTGGCGCTCTGATGGGCACACGCGTCATCCACGTGATGACGCATGATTCCATCGGCCTCGGCGAAGACGGTCCGACGCACCAGCCGGTCGAACATGTCGCCAGCCTGCGCGCCATGCCGAACATGCATGTCTTCCGCCCCGCTGATGGCGTCGAAACAGCCGAGTGCTGGGAACTCGCCCTCGAAAACGCAGAGGGCCCGTCCACGCTCGCGCTCACGCGTCAAGGCCTGAAGCCTGCCCGCACGACGCACACAGAGGAAAACCTCTCAACCAAGGGCGGCTATGTCCTGTCAGACTGCAAGGGCAAGGCCCAGGCCGTGATCATCGCCACCGGATCGGAAGTCGAAATCGCCCTCGCCGCGCAGGAACAGCTCGCGAAAGACGGCGTGAAAACGCGCGTCGTCTCGATGCCCTGCATGGAGCTCTTCGAAGCACAGGACGCGAAATACCAGTCCGACACGCTGGGCGGCGACACGCCGAAAGTGGCGGTCGAAGCCGGCGTCCGCTTCGGCTGGGATCGCTGGATCGGCCACAATGGCGGCTTTGTCGGCATGGACAGCTTCGGCGCCAGCGGCCCTGCCAAGGACCTCTACAAACACTTCGGCATCACCGCCGAAGCCGTTGCAGACGCCGTCAAGGCGCGGGTCTAGTTCTGAAGCCTCGGCTGCCGGAACCGGTCCACCGCCACTGACTGTCCCGGCCGCCGCTCGCCTGCCAGCAGGCGTTCGGTCAGGCGCTGATAGTGCAGAATGAAACGGGCGACCCATGCCTGCCGCGTCTGTGGCAGGCCGCCCGGCGCCACGCCCAGCGTGGTCTCCTCCTGCTGCATCCTCCAGCCCAGAACCGTGTCAAACTCTGGCGCGTCAATATAGAGGAACGCGTCGGCCATGTCCCAGAGCCTCTGGTAGGGCCCGGCGAGCTGCGCTTCCTGATACGCGCGCCACGCGCCGAATGCATCCTCCGCCTCCACCGCATTCAGTGGCGCGGCTTCAGGCGATGACAGGTCCGCCGCGACGCCCATCATCCATCCCTCGACGAAAATCACGCGCAGCGCGCCTGCCAACATGGGCCACTCCGCCTGCGGCCGCCGCTCGTCCGCTGCCTTGTCAAACGCAGGCACGGCGATCCGCTCCTCCGCGCGAGACGCCTTGAGGCGCGCAAGCGTTTCCATCAGCAGCGCCACATCATGCGTGCCCGGCGGCCCGCGCGTCTCGAACAGCGGATGAACGTCCCGCGCCAACGCCATGCGCTCGCCCCGCGTCAGGTAAAAATCATCCAGCCCCAGCGACACCGAGTCCGGAATGGCCCCTGTCAGCGCCGCCATGGCCGTCGACTTGCCCACGCCCTGCGGTCCCGCAATGAAGATCACCCGCGCCCCGTGCCCCACTTCGGCAGACGCCATCGCGAGCAGGGCTTCGGCCAGTGGCGTCACGCCATCCCGTCCTTGTCCTTCCACCGGAAGCTCCACAGGCAGAGGCTGAGCATCGCAACTGACATGACCAGCGCCAGCAGCGCCGTGCCGTGCCAGCCGGCCGCATCATAAACCGCTGTCCCGGCCCAGCTCCCGGCGCCGCCGCCGAGGAACATGATGACGATATACACCGTCATCAGCCGCGTGCGGATGTCCGGCGCCCGGTTGAGGAAGGTCATCCGGTTACACACGTCCAGCGCCGGACCGCCGACATTCATCATCACGATCGGAATCATCAACAGCCAGATGCTGTGGCCTACGAAGAACAGCATCGCCACGCCGGCGAACTGGGAGGCCGAGAGCGCAAGCCGCGCCCGCCTTGGCCCTACCTTGTCGGCCCACGCGCCGAAGCGCGGCGTCGTGAAGAGGTTCACCACGCCGAGCACGGCCAGATAGCCCACCACATCCACGCCATAGCCCATTTCCGGACTGGTCAGGTGCAGACCGAGGCCCATCCAGACCGCCAGGAACACGCCAAAGCCCAGCGCCTGTATCGCGCCGGAAAGCAGGATTTCCGGAAAGTCCCGAACGATCCCGCCAATTGATAGAATCAGCCGCCAATAGCTCTGCCCCGGCTGCCGACCGGCGCCCGCCTCGCGTGGCTCCATGATGCGCGGCAAAAGGAAGGTCACGGCCAGCATCAGGGCGGCGGCAATGAAATAGACCGTCCGCCAGCCGAAAAACTCCGCCACCACGCCCGCTCCGGCGCGCGCCACAAGAATGCCGCCCACAATGCCGGTCGTGATAATGCCCGTCGCTCGCCCAAGGTCGCCCGGCGCCACACGCTTCGACACATAGGCGGGCAGCAGGTAGGGTGCGATGGTGAAGAAGCCGAGCACGGTCGAACCCAGCACGAACAAGCCATAATGCGGTGCAAAGGCCATCACCGCCACCGATGCACACTGCGCTGCCACCAGCACCATCACCAGCCTGCGGTTGCTGAACCAGTCGCCTAGCGGCAGCAGCAACAGGATGCCCAGCGCCAGCGCGATCTGGTTGAACGCCGGTACCATGCCGATCATCGCGTGGCTGATGCCGAATCCGTCGGCCACCAGCGAGATGATCGGGTGGATATAATAGGCATTGGCCACGACCACCGCCGTTGCGGCGGCCAGCACATAGAGCTCGCGGTTGCTGAGATATTTCGGTGGGGAAGGGGGCGACGCGTCGCTGGGGGCAGGGGCAGTGTTCATGCCCCACACCAGCCCGATTACCGGCCCAGTGCAAGCCTTCACCATGAGGCAGGGGCAGGGCAAAGGGTTTTCCCCACCCTGTGGCCTGTTCCTGCAGGGCATGCCGGCAATATTGCCCTGGAGGCGCCGCGCGTGCAGGCGGAAAGCTCAGCCTTCGTTCGGCTCGAACAGGTCCAGCTGGTTGGGGTCGACAAAGCGCTTGCGGCGGCCCGGCTTGGTGCGCCCCGAGCGGAAATAGAGATCATCGGTATGATCTGTCTCTTCAGATTTTACTTCGGGCGCAGGTTCCGGCTTCTTCGCCTTTACGGCTTTCGCGGCCTTTTTCGCCGCAGCCGGGTCGACCAGGCGCCAATAGCTCACCGCCAGGATCGGCGCGCCCTTGTCGTCCTCGTAGCGCTGCAGGAAGCCGTGCGTCAGGCCGTCTGCCGTCCCGGCCATCTTCGCCGCGGCCTCTTCCTCGCTCACGCTCATCCACTCGGTGTGCAGCGATTCCACGATCAGGCCGTCGGACAGCTTTTCGGCTTCGGTGCGCGTGCGCGCGCCGCGGGCCGCCGGGTCCAGGGCTTCGGTCACATTGCGGGCAAGGGGATAGGCGTGGCTCATGAGCGGCGTCAGGTAAGCGAGACTTGGCGGTCCGTCCAGCCCGCATCATGGACCATCTGCAACCGGCACGCCGCCAGCCGGGCAAATCGCAGCGTCACGGCCTTGCGCCGGGCGCCCGCCAGCTTGTCCACAGGCGCCTCGCGGATCACCGCCCCGCCAAAAGCATCGGCCACGATCAGGCCAACGGTGTCCGGGATCAGGTCCTGCGGAAAATCCGCCATCACGGCGAAATAAAACCGGTCGCAGAACGGCATGTATTCCTGCCATTTGGAATCAGAGCGGAAATCGGCCACCGATGACTTGATCTCGACGACAGCAATCTCGCCGCCGCCCCCGACGGCGGCAATGTCCGCCCGGCGATTATTTGCCAGCGTCATCTCGGTCACACCGTAATAGCCAAGCCCTGCGAGCAGCCGCAGCGTGCCCCGTGCAATCGCGGCTGCGCGTGTACTCGGCTGTCCCGGATCGGGCGGGATCAGGTCGCCATCATGCATCTACCGGCCTTTCCGTTCTGGAATTGTTCTTTTTTGAATCTACGCCCGCGGCGCCTTGCGGGTCAAGCCGGGCGGGATTCACCCGCGGCGAGCGGAAGTTTCACGAAGCGCTGATCCAGTCAGCGGTTGCGCACGTATACGGCATGTAAATCGGAATAGTCCGGAACCTTTCGGGAGAGTCTGACCATGGCAAGCGCATTCGATACGAACGGTCCTGCAGACCGGCAGTTTGTGCGGACAGCCATGAAGGCGCCCATGCTCGAGCAGGCTCACGAGCTTGACCTCGCCCGCCGCTGGCGTGAGCAGGAAGACGAAGCTGCTCTTCACGAACTGACCACCGCCTATATGCGGCTTGTCATTTCGATGGCCATGCGCTTCCGCCATTATGGCCTGCCCATGGCCGATCTCGTCTCCGAGGGCAATGTCGGTCTTATGCTGGCGGCCGCACGGTTCGAGCCATCGCGGGAAGTCCGCTTCTCCACCTATGCCAGCTGGTGGATCCGCTCCTCCATCCAGGATTATGTCCTGCGCAACTGGTCGATTGTGCGTACCGGCACAACGTCAGCGCAGAAATCCCTGTTCTTTAATCTTCGCCGCCTGCGCGCCCAGATCGATGATACAGACGATGGCGTGATGACGCAGGCGAACACATCCTGGATTTCCGAACATCTCGGCGTGCCGGTGCGGGATGTTGAATCCATGGCCTCGCGCCTCTCGGCCAGCGACCGGTCGCTGAACGCGCCCATGGCGGCCGACGGCGATGGCCAATGGCAGGACCTCATCGCCGACGAATCCGCCATCCCGGAAGATCAGGTCATGACCGAACGCGATTCAAACCGCCGCAAGGAATGGATCGCCGACGCCCTCAAGGCCCTGAACGAACGTGAGACACACATCATCCTTCAACGGCGCCTGTGCGACGAGTCCGTCACGCTGGAAGCGCTCGGCATCGAGCTTGGCATTTCGAAGGAACGTGTCCGCCAGATCGAACATCAGGCGCTGGGCAAGTTGCGCAAGGCGCTCGTGCGCATTGTCGGTGATCCGGAAAGCTCAGGCCTTATACCGAACGTCTGAGGCGCAGCTACCAGCCACCGCCACCTCCGCCGCCGCCCCCACCGCCGGACGATCCACCGCCACCAGAGCCGGATGAGCCGGAACTTTGCGGCATCGAACTGGAGACACCCGAACTGATCGAGCTGACCATTCCGCTCGTCATTTTGCCCACATCACTGAACCCATTCGCGGCCATATTGGTCCAGGTTGGGTTATAGGCGCGGGCCGCTTCCGGAATCAGGTTTTCAAAATGCTTCGTCCACGGCTTTTCCACGTCCAGCGCAATCGCATAGGGCAGGAAGGCCTCGTAGCGCTCCTTCGTCATTGGCGGCGGCGCTTCGCTGCCCACCTCGACGGCGTTCAGCTGCAGCTTTTCGGCCGTCTCCATGTAAAGCTTGAAGCCTTCGATTTCGGTACGGACATTCTGGCCCAGCTTCGTCGGCGCCGGCATCAGGTACATGAACCAGCCATTGAGCGCGATGATGGCGATCACCAAGCCCATGTGCCACCACGACCATTGTGACGCCTGCATCACCGCCAGCACGATCGCCCCGCCGCTCAGCAGGATGGCGATCACGGTGTAGCCGATGTTCCAGCGGAAATACGTGTCGCCATATTTGCGCGCGAGCGTCGAGGTGAACTTGGTATAGGCCTTGGTGAAGCTTGCATCCGAGGAGTTGCCAAAGCTGCGGGTCGTGCCCGTCTTGAACAGGGCCGCCTCAAGGGCGTCGTCCTCAGGTGTGACGAGACCCGGCGTCTCACGGGTCTCCGTGCGCGTCAGGGTGGTCATCTTGTCCTTGCCCGCCTCTATGATCACATGGCCTTTCACCGCGAGATACATCAGCGTCGCGATCAGGGCCCTGTGCCCCGAAAGGCCGCGATTGTAGATGTAGTGCACAGCCGCCGGCGAATAGCCTTCCGGCGGCGCGTAATGCGGGAATACCGGCCCCTTCACCGGGTCACGCCCGATGCGCTGGAAGTTGCGCCAGGAAAACCAGAACACGCCCAGCAGGGACGCGATCAGGATGGCCAGCGATCCGTTGCGCTGCCACCAGCGCCGCGTCTGGTCTGCACTGGAGGGAGGATCAATCACGCCCTTCTCGATGCCAAGGGCCACGGTCAGCCCCTCGCCCGGCTGCAGGGTGCGCGTCGTTGCAAAGGTCTGCACATTGCCACCATCGCGATAGGTGAAGTCACCGCCTGCGTCGCCTGACGCGCCCGTATAGGCCGCATGTTGCAGCACTTTCGCACCGTCCGGGAACGTGATCGTCACGGCGGCTTCATCAATCGGGAAGTCCCAGTAATTGCCGGTCACGTTCCAGTAGACTTCATCCATATCCGCGAAGTAGCGCACCTGGTTCTTCACCCGGTACCGGATGACATATGTGTGGGCGCCCTTCTCGAGAAAGACATTGGCGTCTCCCACGCGCACCTGAACCGCATTGCCGTCCGACGATGTTTCATAGGGCTCGCGCGCGCCGTCCCGCGTCACGCTCAGCACTTTGTAGTCATAGGGCAGTTTTGCGCCGTTATCGTCATAATAGCGTGGCAGCAGGCGGAAGATCCCCCGCTGGATCTGGTAGCCTTCGGCCGTCACGTCCAGCGTCTCGCTGACGATTATGTCGCCGTTGTGCTCAACGTCGATGGCGACATCAAACCGGTTGATCCGCTCTTCCGCCATGGCGCTCAGCGCCAGCAGGGCGGCCATGAGGCCAAGGATAAAGTTTCGCACGCCCATCAGGCCCCCCGGAAGTTGACGCTCGGCAGCGCGCGGTCCGCCGGCTCGATCTCAAAGAAGGGGCTCTGCGCGAATCCGAATGGCCCCGCCATCAGGTTCGCGGGAAAACTCTCCACTGCCGTGTTCAGCTCGCGCACTGCGCCATTGAAGAAGCGCCGTGCCATCTCGATTTTGTTCTCGGTGTCGACCAGCTCTTTCTGAAGGTCCAGGAAGTTCTGGTTGGCCTTCAGGTCCGGATAGGCCTCTGCCACTGCTACCAGCCGTGCTACAGGCTGTGACAGGGCCGACTCGGCCGCCCCGCGCGCCACCGGGTCATCGCCCGCCGCCATCGCTGCGCCGCGTTTCACCACCACTTCCTGAAACAGCGTGTTCTCGTGCGCGGCATAGCCCCTGACCGTCTCGATCAGGCGCGGGATCAGGTCCGCCCGCCGTTTCAGCTGTACGTCCACATCGGCCCAGCCATTGCGCACCATCTGCCGCTTCTGAACCAGCCTGTTGTAGATCAGGATAACCGCGACCAGCACGATAACGCCCAGTCCGATCAGGATATAAGTGCCCAGCATGCGCGTCGTCTCCCGGTGGTTTGAGTGTCCTTCTATCGGACAAACGCAGCCGCTTGTGAATGCCCGCCTCTAATCGTGCGCCAGTATCTCCAGGTTCGGCGTATGCGAAATCCCCAGTTTCCCCCGGTAGACATAGAGGCGCGCCGTGATCGCTGATACGGCTGCCGTCTGGCAAAGCGCCGCTGCCGATGTCTCGATTTTTAGCGTTAGCGCGCCGCCATCGATCAAGCGCACGACGCGGCCATGTTCCCCCGGCTGAGTGTCCACCGCGAAAACCACCCTTGAAAGGCTTCAATCCCGCCCCGGCATGCCGTATAGCCTAGCCTGGATGGTCCCGTAGCTCAGCAGGATAGAGCAACAGATTCCTAATCTGTAGGTCGCGCGTTCGAATCGCGCCGGGGCCACCAAATATCCATATAAAACAATCTGCAAAAAATGGGCAGAAGTCTGACTTTGCTCAAAGATGGCTGCCAGGGAACTGGAGACGAAAAACTCATGGCAAACTGCGTCTTACGGACACTTGGCTTTCGGCTGTGACCGATGATGATACAATGCTGGCCTATCTCTCAGACGGGGCTCCCCCAGATTCATTGGTCCGGAGGTTTGCAAGGTAGCGACGATTGCTATGTCCCGATCGGGAAAGTTTGCGAGATGTTGCCTGTGGAGCTTCTATAAATTGCCCGATCGGGATATTTTACTTGTGTCTCTCATGAGGTTGGCATATGTTTCCCGATCGGGAAATATGCTCATGACACCAGAAGAAATTGGCGACCTCATCCGAAAGACACGCAAGGCTCAGGGCCTGCGTCAGCCTGAGCTTGCCGCGGCTTCTGGCGTTGGCCTGCGCTTTCTTGTTGAACTCGAACGCGGCAAGCCTACGGCGCAGATTGGCAAGGTGCTCGAAGTCCTTTCAGCTCTGGGCTGTTCGATGACCATCACCACGCCGGAGGATCGCCGATGACCACGCGCGCACTGACGTTATGGTGGGGTGGGCGCGCTGTCGGGACCCTGTCAGTCGACGCGCATGGCGAAATGGGCTTTGCCTATCTGCCCGCCTGGCTTACCCGGAGCGATGCAAGGGCGATCTCCGTGTCCCTGCCTTTGCGGGAAGAGCCCTATTCCCGTCGCGAATGCCTGCCTTTTTTTGAAGGCATCCTGCCTGAAGAGAGCCAGCGGGTGAATGTTGCTGCCGCACTCGGCGTCTCTGAGCGCAATGAATTTCGCCTCCTTGAAATGCTGGGCGGTGAAGTTGCAGGTGCCCTGGCACTCTGGCCGGAAGGGGAGGAGCCGCTAGCCCCGGAAGGGCGGCTCACGCCCAAACCTATGTCTGACAAAGAGCTGCGTGCCCTGATCGACTCTCTGCCCAAGCGCCCCATGCTGGCCGGAGAAGAGGGGCTCAGACTTTCGCTGGCTGGCGCCCAGGCAAAACTCCCTGTCATCCTGACGTCAGACGGCATTGCGCTGCCGGTGCCGGGCCAGCCGACAACGCATATCCTGAAACCTCCCATCACAAGATTCGAAGGCACGACCGAAAACGAGGCCTATGGGATGCGGCTTGGGCGCCTAATCGGGCTAAATGTAGCCGAAGTCGATATCCACAGAGCTGAAGGCCTGCCCTTCCTGCTCGTCCGGCGCTATGACCGGGTTAGAAGCGAAGAGGGCACTGTCACGCGCCTGCATCAGGAAGATTTCTGTCAGGCGCTCGGGTTCACGTCAGCACGCAAATATGCCTCGGATGGTGGCCCAGGATTCCGCGATTTGTTCACGCTCCTCAGGCGCGTGGCGACCCGGCCGGCAATCGAAGTGCTCAAACTCTTCGATGCGGCAATCTTCAATCTGATCATTGGCAATGCGGACGCGCACGGCAAGAATTACAGCCTCCTATATGATGGCAGCATAGAGCTTGCGCCGCTCTATGATCTCCTTTCGACCGTGGCCTATCCCGAACTCAGTCCGCGGCTTGCGATGAAGATTGCGAAGCAGGCGGCACTAGAAGACATTCAGGCGCGGGACTGGGTCAGGTTTGCCGAAGAGACCGGCCTGACAGAGCCGTATATCCGGCGGCGAGTGAAGTCATTGTGCGGGATCGTGCTGGAGCACGCCGGGAACGTGGCGGCAGGATTTGATCTGGAGACGGGCGAGCGGAAGGCGATGTCCGGGGTTGAAGGTTTGGTGTTGGGGCGGGCGGAAAGCTTGCTTGGACGCGTGTGAGGTTATCGGGGCTCACGCGGGAGATAGATCGCTTTGATGCGACCCCTCAGGTCTGTTGAAACAAGGCCAGGTCAGAGCAGTTTTGCCGTTGACGTTTCTGGCTTGGAACCGTAATACCCCGCGTTCCAATACTGTGCCCAGATGGCGGAATTGGTAGACGCGCTACGTTCAGGTCGTAGTTCTCGTAAGGGAGTGGAGGTTCGAGTCCTCTTCTGGGCACCAAACAAAAATCCGGCGACGTGCGATAACGTCCAAAAACTACATAAAAACAGCATGCTAAGGCCCGACACGCGGTCGCTTTAGTCCAATGAAGTGCGGGTACGTCGCTTGAGATCCAGCCATTTTACGGGTAATTTTAGGGGTAGTTCGGGAAGCTCCCGCAATCCTTCAAACTGGATACCACCAAGTGCCGCTGACAGACCTGAAAATCAAAAGCCTGAAGCCGGCCGCGAAACCCTATAAGGCTGCCGACGGAGGTGGCCTCTATATTCAGGTCACCCCGACAGGATCAAAGCTCTGGCGTATGCGCTATCGGTTCGATGGCAAGCAGCAGCTGCTTTCATTCGGCGCCTATCCGGATGTGGGCCTGGCTAGAGCACGCGAGAGGCGTCAGGAAGCTCGCTCCCTCCTCGCCGATGGGGTCAATCCATCCGCGAAGAAAGCCGACAAGGCTGCCGCGGCCGCTTTGACGGGGCACACATTCGCGCGGATCGCTGGCCTGCCCCTCAGCAGTGGTCCACCAGATTTATTAGCCCGGCGGTTTCAAGGCAGCAGCGTTCATGCTGCCACCTCCTCATAGTAAGGCGGCATGAACGCTGCGGGCAAGATGGCTTTTGGGGCAGGTGGTTTGTAGCCGAGAGATGAGTGTGGCCTCGCGGTGTTGTAGTGCTGCCGCCACGCTTCGATCAGGATCTTTGCCTCGCGCAGATCGAAGAAGATTTCCCTCGCCAGCAACTCGTCGCGCAGCTTGCTGTTGAAGCTTTCGCAGTAGCCGTTTTCCCAAGGGCTGCCCGGCTCGATGTAAAGCGTCTTCACACCCACCCTTTCGAGCCAGTCTCGCAAGGCTGTCGCGATAAACTCGGGGCCGTTATCGGATCGTATGTGCTCGGGTGCCCCGTGACGAACGAACAGCTCGCCCAGTGTGTCGAGGACATCCCGGGAGTTCAGCTTCCTCTCAACCCGGATGGCGAGACATTCCCGTGTAAACTCGTCGACCACACACAGCATGCGGAACACACGTCCATCATGGGTGCGGTCCTGCACGAAGTCATAGGACCATACATAGCCTTTGTGTGCCGGCCTTAGCCGCACGCAAGATCCGTCATTCAGCCAGAGACGGCCGCGTTTTGGTTGTTTCATCGGCACTTTCAACCCCTCCCGTCGCCAGATGCGGTAAACCCGCTTCTCGTTCACATGCCAGCCATCATTTCTGAGGAGCGCCGTGATCCGGCGATAGCCATACCGGCCGAACCGTTCTGCCAGGCGGATAATCGCCGATGTCAGGGCGTCCTCATCGTCTCGCCGTATGGGCTGCTTGCGCTGGGTCGAACGGTGCTGGCCGATCACGCGGCAAGCCCGGCGTTCGGAGACGCCAAGCTCTTTCACCACGTGATCGACCGCAGCACAACGGCGCGAAGGGCTTAGAACTTTCCCCGCACGACTTCCTGAAGGATTTGGTTGTCCAGCGTGAGATCAGAGACTGCGCGCCGAAGCCTGGCGTTCTCCTTCTCCATATCTTTCATGCGCTTGGCTTGGTCGACCTGCAGGCCGCCATACTCTTTGCGCCATCGGTAGTAGGTCTGTTCGGTCACACCGACGGCCCGCGCCGCCGAAGCAGCTGTCTCACCGCGTGCGAGGCGAACCTCCACCTCCCGCAGTTTCGCAATAATCTCTTCAGGCTTGGCTATCTTGCCCATGTCTCAACTCCATAATCGGAGCCGGCACTAACTCAAATAACGGACCACTTTGCGGGAGGCAGACCACTACAATCTTTTGGTCTGCCCCCGTGAAAGTGGTCCATTATTTGAGTTAGCCCCGGCTTCAGATATGGAGCTGAGACATGGGCAAGAGATTGAAGCCTGAAGAGATCATCGCGAAGCTGCGGGAAGTTG
>JAHJYW010000044.1 GCA_018827375.1 Alphaproteobacteria bacterium | reverse complement strand
TGCCCAGTGAAGGGCAATCGCGACGGCTGTGTAGCGTGATGTATTGGTAGCGGACATGAAGTCAGGTTGTTCCTTATTCGGCCGGAGCGCCGACTTCGGCGAACTCGGCTTCGATGACGATCTCGACTTCGTCGCCGACATAAGGTGTGCCGGCAGACAGGCCGAATTCCGAGCGTGTCAGTGTGCCCGTGGCGGAGAAGCCGATATGGTCTTCTTCAGGCGCCCAAGGGAAGTTGGCGACGCCGTTGTATTTCACGTCGAGTGTGACGGGCTTGGTCACGCCGAGGAAAGTCAGGTCGCCGGTCACGGTGCCGGTGTCAGGGCCTGTTGTGGTGATATCGGTGGACTTGAACGTGATCTCTGGGAACGCGCCGGCATTGTAATAGTCTGGGCTCTGGCTGAGTTCTTCGTCGAACGAGTTGTACGGGCTGTCGGGGTGACCGGCTTTGAAGTCGCCAGGGTAATCAGTTTCGACAGATGTCGGGTCGATCGTGGCGGTCAGCGACGTGGCAGACGCATCATCGGAATTGAAATCCAGCGTGGCGTCAAAATTCGTGAAGCGGGCCGTGTAGTTCGACAGACCCATGTGCTTCACACGCCAGGTCAGAGATGCGTGTGTGGGGTCGAGCTTGTAGGTGGCCGTTTTGCCGTATTTCACTTCGGCAGCGGGTGCCTCGGCTGGCGCAGCGGTTGGTGTCGATTCGACGGAAGCGGCGGCAGGTGTTTCAGCCGTTTCGGCTGGAGTCGAGGCTGGGCCGCTGCACGCAACGAGCGCGATGGCGGATACGGAGGCTAGAAAAAGGCGCATGGGGATAACTCCTGATGGCTGAAAATTGCAGAACGGTAATTCTGGACTGCACTTGGACCTTGGCCGTAGGCGCGGTAACTGCTTATCGCGAATAACATCTATTCACAATCCGGAGACACCCCTGATGGCCTATGATGCGCCGCTCGACGAAATGGCTTTCACCCTTGAAGCTGTAGCTGGTTTGAAGCGCCTTGAAGGCCTTGCCGGTCTCGAATCCTACGATCCTGATCTTGTGGGGCCGATCCTTGAAGAGGCGGCCAAGCTGGCGAGGGACGTGCTGGCGCCGCTGAACCAGACAGGCGATTCGCAGGGCGCGACGCTGACCGAAGATGGCGTGAAGGCCGCGCCGGGCTTTGCCGAGGCCTATGCCGCCTTCCGCGATGGCGGCTGGATGGGGCTGACCGCGCCCGAGGAATGGGGCGGCCAAGGCCTGCCCAAGGCCTTGTCGCTGGCCGTGATGGAGATGTTCCACGGCGCGAACATGGCTTTTGGCCTCTGCCCGCTGCTGAGCTTTGGCGCCATTGAGGCGCTGCTGGCGCATGGGACGGATGAGCTGAAAGCGGCCTATTTGCCGAATCTGGTGTCCGGCACGTGGACCGGCACGATGAACCTGACCGAGCCGCAGGCGGGCAGCGATGTCGGCGCGCTGAAGACGAAAGCCGTGCCGCAGGACGATGGCAGCTACGCCATCAGCGGGCAGAAAATCTATATCACCTGGGGCGACCATGACGTTGCCGAAAACATCATTCATCTTGTGCTGGCGCGCCTGCCGGATGCGCCGGCGGGATCACGCGGCGTGTCATTGTTCCTCGTGCCGAAATTCCTGCTGAAGGATGACGGCACGCCGGGGACGCGCAATGGCGTGCAATGTATCGGTCTCGAGAAGAAGATGGGTATCCACGCCTCGCCGACCTGCGTCATGGAATATGAGAACGCGACCGGCTGGCTGATTGGCCAGGAGAACAAGGGTCTCGCGTGCATGTTCACGATGATGAATGCGGCGCGCCTGAATGTCGGCCTGCAAGGCGTGGCGGTGGGCGAAGCGGCCTACCAGACGGCCTTCGCTTACGCCCAGGAGCGCAAGCAGGGCATGATCAAGGGCGTCGATGGCCCGGTGCCTATCCTGCACCATGCCGATGTGCGGCGCACGCTGACAACGATGCGGGCGCGCGTCGCGGCTGCGCGGGCGATCTGCTACGCCTGCGCTGTGTCGGCCGACCTTGCCGAGTCGGCGCCGGACGCGGAAACGCGTCAGGCCGCCAAGCTGCGCGAAGACCTGCTTACCCCGATTGCCAAGGCCTGGTCGAGTGACATGGGCGTCGAAGTGGCGAGCATGGGCGTGCAGGTGCATGGCGGCATGGGCTTCATGAACGAGACGCTGGCGGCGCAGCTGTACCGCGATGCCCGGATTGCGCCGATCTATGAGGGCACGAACGGCATTCAGGCGATTGACCTTGTCGGACGCAAGCTGAGCGGCACGAATGGCGAGTCGATGCGCGTGATGCTGGGCGAGGTTGAGGCCTCTGCGGCAGCGGCGCGGGCGACGAATGACCCGCAGCTGGTGCAAATTGCTGATCGGTTGAAGGCGGGCGCCGACGCGCTTCGCACGGCCAGCGACTGGATACTGGAGCAGATGAAAAGCCGCGATCAGGACAAAGCGCTTGCGGGGGCGACGGCTTACCTTGAACTTGCGGGCGATGTGATCGGCGGGCACTTCCTGACGAAAGCTGCGGTTGCTGCGCGCAGCAGCGACGGCGCGGCGCGGGCGCGTCGGCTGGCCCTGGCGGGCTTCTTCGCCGAGACGGCGCTGGCGGCGGCGCCGGGCAAGGTGGCCAGCATTACCGAAGGCGGCAGCCGGTTCCTGGAGAACAGCGAAGCACTGTTCGGGGTCTGATACCGGCTCAGGCCTTCAGTTTCGGCAGGACCGCAAGGCAGAGCAATGAGCCGCAAGACACGGTCGTGGCGATGGCGGCGAGCGGCGTAATGCCGAGCGTGACGAATGGCGCGGCTGCAGCGGTGCCGAGCGCAGTGGTCATCAAGATGGTGAGGAGGACAAGCGCGGCGCCCCGCGCATCATCTCCGCCAGCGGCAACAATTGCACGATAAAAGCCGGGCGGGCCGCGAAAGCCAAGCCCGGCATTGACGGGCGCGAACAGGATGGCGAGCGCGATAGGGTGGCTGCCGC
Source organism: Alphaproteobacteria bacterium (assembly GCA_018827375.1). Taxonomy (GTDB): domain Bacteria; phylum Pseudomonadota; class Alphaproteobacteria; order Caulobacterales; family Hyphomonadaceae; genus Hyphomonas. Next base: position 18,795 of record JAHJYW010000044.1, on the reverse strand, counting down.
CGAGCAGGCCATAGACCAGCAGCGCCAGCATGCCTGCCGCAGACAGCACCGTGCCAAACCAGATCATCCGCTCTGGCCCGAACGTGTCGGCGAGGCGACCTGCAAGGTTTGAGGCGATGACGAAGACAGCGATGCCTGCGACCTGCATGATGATGAAATCATTCAGCGTGCCGCCGAGGCCTTTCGTGATCATCGCTGGCGCCCCGAACACGAAGATGAGCAGGCCACCAAGCGTGAAGGCCTGACTGATGGCATAGCGCTGGAAGATGGGGTTTACCGCGAGGCGGAGATAGCCGCCGGCGCCGCGCGTTGGGTCTGGCGCTGGCATGCGGTGGCGCAAGGCCCCGACAAGTGCCGCGACGAGGAGGCTGAGCACACCGATCACGATGAACGAGCTTTTCCAGCCAAAGGCGATGAGCAGCCATACGCCCAGCACTGGCGCGAGCGCCGGGACGAGGGACTCAACGCTGCCCATAAAGCCGATGGCCCGGACGGCGCGCGCCTCGCTGAACATGGCGCGGATCATGCCCGGCGCGAAGACGGCGGCGGCTGAGCCTGTGAGCCCATGAAGGAACCGCAAGCCCACCAGAACGGACATGGAAGGGGCAAGGATACACCCAAGCGAGATCAGTGCGTAAGCCATGAACGACCAGACAAGCAGGTTGCTCTGGTCGAAATGCGCGCCAAGTTCGCCATAGAGAATGAGCCCGATACAGCCACCCGCCACGAAGGCGGCAAGCACCAGCTGGGCCATGGCCTGGCTTCCGCCGAGCGTATCCGGAAGTGTGGGAATTGCAGGCAGGATAAGGTCTGTTCCCGCAATGCCGAGCGTCGTGCCCAGAATGAGCAGCGCAAACGCCAAAGCAGGCGCGGACAGAGGGGCGGGCGTTTGAGACATGGGAGCGGGCATATGGCCGGAATCGCCCGGCGTGTCGACATCAGGTTGCGAGGCGCCGGGCGTGCCTATATGACGGGCGAAACCGCCGCAGGAGGCATCATTCGGCCATGGCGTGGACCAAGACATATTCCGGCAGTGAGCCGATGCGCGTCAACAAGTGGCTGGCGACCGAGGGCGTATGCTCGCGGCGCGAGGCTGATGCGCTGATCGAGAAGGGGCTCGTCAAGATCAATGGCGAAGTGCTGACCGAGGCGGGCTACAAGATCGAGGACGGGCAAACGCTTAGCCTGACCGAGAAGGCGGCGCGGCGACTTGATAACCAGCTGTCGCTGATGTTCCATAAGCCGATCGGCATTGTGTCAGGTACGCCGGAGCCGGGTGAGATTCCGGCCGTGCGCCTGATCAATGAGCAAAGCCTGTCGGGCCGGGCGCATGCCATTCCGGGGCGCAATAACAAGCTGGCGCCCCTTGGGCGGCTGGACAAGGATTCTCGCGGCCTGCTGATCATGTCCGAAGACGGTGTGCTGGCCAAGGCGCTGATCGGACCGGAAAGCCAGCTGGAGAAGGAATATCACGTCAAGGTGCGCGGCGATGTGACGGAGGACAAGCTGAAGCTTCTGCGTCACGGACTGGAGCTGGACGGACGCCAGTTGCGGCCTGCTTCTGTTACGGTGATCAAGGGCAATGAGCTGAAATTCCTGCTGCGCGAAGGCCGCAACCGGCAGATCCGGCGTATGTGCGACCTGGTGGACCTGCGCGTGCTGGACCTGATGCGGGTGCGGATCGGGCCGCTGTCGCTGGCCGGCCTGCCGGAGGGCAAGTGGCGGCCGATCAGCGCGCGGGAACGCGACGAACTGCTGCGCTGGGAAGCGAAGGGCTTTTCGGCCGAGCCGACTGCGCCTGTGATTGCCGAACCTGTGCGGCGCCCCGCGCTAGCTGGCAAACGGCCACCCGCCGGGGGCAAACGCCCGCCCGCCGGGGGCAAACGCCCGCCCGGCGCTGGCAAGAAGCCGTTGGGCAAGCCGCGCAGCGATGCACCGCCATCGTCAAAGCCGAAGCCCAATGAGCCGAAGTTCAAGCGCACCAAGCTCAATCCGCGCAAGCGTACGCCGATCAAGTGAGAGACCTGATCGTCGTCATGGGTGTGGCTGGGAGTGGCAAGAGCACGGTCGCTGTAGGGTTGGCAGAGGCGGCAGGCTGGCCGTTTGTCGAGGCGGACAATTTCCATCCCTCAACGAACCGGGCGAAAATGGCGGCTGGCACGCCCCTTTCGGATGTTAATCGTGCGGAGTGGATCGGCGCGATTACAGCGCATGTGGCCCGTATGCCAAATGACCGCGTCGTGCTGGCCTGCTCCGCTTTGACGGCGTTTGTTCAGGGGCGCCTAATCAGCGATAGCGGGCGGCATTGCCGCTTTGTGTGGCTGGATGTGCCCGAGGCTGATTTGCGGGCGCGTATGGCGTCGCGGGCGGGGCATTTCATGCCCGTGAGCCTGCTGGAGAGCCAGCTGGCCGCGCTGGATGTGCCGTCAGGCGCGGTCCGAATGGATGCCACGCGACCTGTGGGCGAGCTGGTTCAGATACTGCAGGCGGCCTTGCCGGCGGCTGACCCAGCGTGATGGCTCGACGCGTGGCAGGCATTGCATATGCTGAGCCATGGACGGATTTCAGACAAAAACCCCGAAGCGCCCCAATCTCGACTATCCACATGGTGACGTGCGGCCCGAGCTGGCTGAAGCGATTCAGGTGGCGCCAGGGATCGAATGGGTCAGCATGCCGCTGCCCTTTTCGCTCAAGTTCATCAATCTCTGGCTCATCGATGATGGCGACAGCTGGACGATTGTCGACACGGGCATGCCGCTGAAGGAAACGCGCAATGCGTGGAAAGCGCTGCTTGATGCACGGGTAACGCCGGAGAAGCCGCTGAAGCGTGTAATGGTCACGCACATGCACCCGGACCATGTCGGCTGTGCAGGCTGGCTCTGCTATAAATACGGCGCTGAACTGTGGATGAGCCGGCTGGAATATACGACCTGCCGCATGCTGGTGTCGGACACAGGACGCGAGGCGCCGCAGGCAGGGATCGACTTTTACCGGCGCGCGGGCTGGAACGATGCCCAGATCGACAATTACAAGGAGCGGTTCGGCGGCTTTGGGAGAGGTGTCAGCCAGATGCCGGACTCTTTCCGCAGACTGGCGGACGGCGACACGCTGCAGATGGCTGGCGAGACATGGCAGGTGGTCATGGGGAATGGTCACTCGCCTGAGCATTCGTGTCTCTATTGCCCGGCACTCAATGTGGTGATCTCGGGCGACCAGTTGCTGCCGCGGATTTCATCGAATGTGTCAGTCCACCCAACGGAGCCGGAAGCAGATCCGCTGCTCGACTGGATGATGAGCTGTGAGAAGCTGCTGGCGCACCTGCCTGAGGACGTGCTCGTGCTGCCAGCCCACAATGAACCCTTCCGGGGTGCACATGCCCGGCTGCGTCACCTGATTGATGGCCATGAGACGGCGCTGTCGCGTCTCAAGGGGCGGATGCAGAAGGGTCCGCTGACCGTAATGGACACGTTCACGAGCCTTTTCGGGCGGGCCATCAAGACGGATGAGGTTGGCATGGCATCAGGCGAGGCGATTGCGCACCTGAACTGCATGATTCATCGCGGGGAAGTTGTCCGGATCGCAGGCGAAGACGGCGTGGATCGCTACGCCCTGGCCTGATCTCTGCTGCAGAGACACGTGTCATGGCGGGCATTTTGCAGTGCGGGGACAGTTTACACCTTCGCAATGGAAGACGGTTTCGTCTAAGACATTTCCTGACAAGAGACAGATCAGGTGAGGCCTCAATGGCAGACGACGGCGAAAAGGCCCACTCCGTGGATGAGGACGCATCGCTGACATTCGGTCAGAAGGTGAAGAGGGAACTCCACGAATGGGCGGTCACGCTCGCAGTCTTCATCCCGATCTTCATGATTTTCTCCGGCCTGCTGTACGAACAGCGGGTCATTCCCTCCGAAAGCATGGTGCCATCGCTGCAGGTCAGTGACCGTGTCGCCGTGTCGAAGTTTGCTTACGGCTATGATCGTTACTCGTTGCCGTTCAGCCTGGGCCGTTACCTGCCCATTCCCGAGGGGCGGATATTTGCCCGCACACCGAAGCGCGGCGATGTCGTGGTGTTTGAACACCCGCATACCGCTCGCGTGATGATCAAGCGCGTGATCGGCCTGCCGGGCGACCGGATCCAGATGATCGGAGAGGCCCTTTATATCAACGGTGAGCCCATTGAGTCCGAGTTTCTGCGTACCTTGCGATATGTGCCGCATGGCCGTAGCCGTGCCGTTACCGCTTATGAGTGGCGCGAGACAGCTGAGAACGGCAAGTCGTGGCTGACCCATCGCCAGGAAAAAGGCGACCGGGGCGACAATACAGTCTTGTTCGTGGTCCCTGCAGGGCACCTTTTCCTGATGGGCGACAATCGCGATAATTCGCTCGATAGCCGGTTCCTGTCGGGGCATTGCCCGCCGATTGACGGCGTAGTGGACCGTGTGGGTTGCCCGCTGAGTGTCCAATCTTCGCAGGCATCCGTCGGATTCGTGCCGATGGACCATTTGGTTGGCCGGGCTGAAACCGTCATCATGTCGCTTTATCGCTGCAAGTTCGAAGACGATGAGCCCTGCAAGAAACGCGTCTGGCGCGGGCTGTAGGCACGCATTGATCAACAGTTTGCCGCCGAGGCCGGGCGATTGACGCCTTGCCGCACGCCGCCAACACCGCTAGTGGCAATTCCTAGACCGGGCTCGCGGGGCCCAGAGCAGGTTTGAAGACAGGCTGATTGGCGATGCCAGATACGACATCGACGGAATCCCGGCGCGGCCCGATCGTGGTCTCGCGCCATGGCCGTCCTCAGCTTGATCGGACAGCAGGTCCGCGCCTTGGCTGGCGCGATTACAAGGACTGGTGGGCCCGCTATGAGGAAAGCCCGCTACGCGACGACCAAATTGCGCCGACTGTCCTTAAAGACCTGGTTGCCGATTCGACGCTGGTTTTTGCCTCAGCGCGCATCCGTGCGCAGCAGACCGCAGAGCGCGCGGCGCCGCATATGGCGGCAATTCATGACCCGGTTTTTAACGAGGCGCCGTTGCCACCGCCGCGCATGGTTGGCGTAAAATACCTCCCCAAGACGTGGAATATTCTCGCGCGTGCCGCCTGGCTGAGCGGACATGCCCTTGACGGGGAGAGCGTTTCGGAAGCGCGTGTGCGTGCTGCTGCTGCAGCCTCGAAACTCCATGCTGCATCCGAGGGGCACAAGGTCTACCTTGCTGCGCATGGCTGGTTTAACCGCATGCTGCGCCCGGAGCTGAAAAAGCTCGGCTGGCGCTGCGTACACGATGGCGGCGACAGCTACTGGAGCCACCGCGTCTACGAATACCACGGCAAGTAACCGCGAAGGTGGTTGTGGACGCCATGTGTGCGCTCTAGAGTCGCCTGAAAATGACCAACGGGCAGAACACCATGGCTGACGCAAAAGAAAAATCCGTCGACAAGATGAGCTTCGAGGAAGCGCTCTCCGAGCTGGAAGGCATCGTCAAGCAGCTTGAGGCCGGCGAAGTCGAGCTGGAAAAATCTATCGCCATCTATGAACGCGGCGCTGCGCTGAAGGCGCATTGCGAGTCGCGGCTCAAGTCGGCCGAGCTGAAAGTTGAGCAGATCGTGCAGGGCGCAGGCGGCGTGACGACCGAGCCTGCAAGCTTTGACTAGGGCCGATGCACCAATGGGGGACGAGGCTGACTTCGAACTGCGCCTGAAGGAGGTTGCCGACAAGGTCACCGTGGCGCTCGACCAGCTGATCCCGCCTGCCAGCGGACCTGAAGCCGACCTGATGCGCGCCATGCGCCATGCCGCCCTCGCCAATGGCAAGCGCATGCGGCCCTTCTTCCTGCTGGAAGCCGGTGCCATGTTCGAGGCGCCGGAAAAGACCCTCCTGCGCACCGCAGCCGCGCTTGAATGCATCCATACGTATTCGCTGGTTCATGATGACCTGCCCTGCATGGACAATGACGATTTCCGGCGGGGGCAGCCCACCGTTCACAAAGCCTTCAACGAGGCGACGGCCGTGCTCGCGGGCGACGGGCTGCTGACACTGGCTTTCAAGATCCTTGCGTCGAGCGAGACACATGATGATCCGGCCGTTCGCGTGATGCTGATCGAAAGACTGGCTGACGCGGCGGGCGCACGGGGCATGGTCGGCGGTCAGATGATCGACATGCTGGAAGAAGATAGCCCCCGGGATCTCAACACGATTACACGCATGCAGCGGCTTAAAACGGGCGCGCTTATCTCGTATGCCACGGAAGCGGCGGGCATTATCGGGCGGGCGCGTGAACTGGAGCGAAACGCTCTCGCCGGTTTCTCGAATGATCTTGGCCTTGCCTACCAGATTGCCGATGATCTGCTCGATGCGACAGGCGATGAGACCGAAGTGGGAAAGCCGCTTCGGACCGATGAAATTGCCGGAAAAGCGAACTTTGTGACCCTTCTAGGGGTGGATGGCGCCCGGCAGCGTGTGCGGCTACTCGCCGCTCAAGCCAAGGAACACCTCGCAATATTCCGCAATAAGGCCGATATTCTGCTGCAATCCGTTGATTTTGTACTGGATAGGACACGTTAAACAACGCGTGTAATAGTATAAGCACTTACAACATGTCTTAAGGCAGACAGCGATTATTCAAGGGTCCAGAGAAAGATGACCGAACTCAGCCCAAACCGGCTTCTCGATGCGATCAATTCGCCCGACGACCTCAAAGGCCGGTCGCGGGCGGAACTGAAACAGATTGCGCAAGAGGTCCGCGAGGAAGTCATTGATGTTGTCTCGGTGACCGGTGGGCACCTTGGATCTGGCCTCGGCGTCGTTGAGCTCACCGTGGCGATCCATGCCGTGTTCGATGCGCCCGATGACAAGCTGATCTTCGATGTTGGCCACCAGTGCTATCCGCACAAGATCCTGACAGGGCGACGCGACAGCATGCGTACCCTGCGCCAGGGCGGTGGCTTGTCCGGCTTCACCAAGCGCGACGAGAGCGAGTACGACCCGTTCGGCGCGGCGCATGCTTCGACTTCGATTTCCGCTGGTTTCGGTTTTGCCAAGGCGCGCGACCTGCAAGGCAAGGACAACGACGTCATCTGCGTGATCGGAGATGGCGCCATGACGGCGGGCATGGCCTATGAAGCCATGAACAATGCGGGCGCTGACAAGTCGCGCCTCATCGTGATCCTCAACGATAATGACATGTCGATTGCCCCGCCGGTTGGCGCGATGAGCAATTACCTGTCGAAGCTCGTGTCTTCGCGCCCATATCGCGGCCTGCGCCGGATTGCCAAGAAGGTGGTGAGCCCGATGGGGCTGGAATCGCCGGCTCGACGCGCCGAAGAATACCTGCGCGGCTTTGCCATGGGCGGGACACTGTTCGAGGAACTCGGCTTTTATTACATCGGCCCGATCGACGGACATGACCTCGATACGCTTATCCCGATCCTCGAGAACGTGAAGGCGATGCGTGAAGGACCGATTCTGATCCATGCGGTGACGCAAAAGGGCAAGGGTTATACCCACGCCGAGAAATCAGCTGACAAGTATCATGGCGTATCCAAGTTTTCGGTCATTACAGGCGAACAGGCCAAGGCCAAGCCTAAGGCGCCAGCCTATCAGAAAGTGTTCGGCCAGACGCTGACCAAGCTGGCCGAGAGCGATCCGAAGATCTGCACGATCACGGCAGCGATGCCTTCTGGCACGAGTACGGATATTTTCGAGAAGTCATTCCCGGAGCGCAGCTTTGACGTTGGCATCGCGGAGCAGCATGCGGTGACGTTTGCCGCTGGCCTCGCAGCGGATGGGATGCGTCCGTTCTGCGCGATCTATTCGACTTTCCTGCAGCGCGGCTATGACCAGGTTGTCCATGATGTGGCGATCCAGCGTCTGCCGGTCCGCTTTGCGATTGACCGCGCCGGCCTTGTCGGCGCTGACGGCCCGACACATGCGGGCAGCTTTGACATTGGCTTCATGGGCGCGCTTCCGGGCATGGTTTGCATGGCCGCGGCCGATGAGGCCGAGCTGGCACGCATGGTGGTGACAGCGACGCAGATTGACGACCGGCCGAGCGCCTTCCGCTATCCACGCGGAGAGGGCACCGGCGTCGCAATTCCTGACGTGCTGGTGCCGTTGGAAATCGGCAAGGGCCGTGTCCTGCGCGAGGGCACCACGATTGCGCTGCTATCTTACGGCACACGCCTGCAGGAAGCGCTGAAAGCGGCCGAGATGCTGTCGGCTCAGGGCCTGTCCGTGACGGTTGCTGACGCGCGCTTTGCCAAGCCGCTGGACGCTGACCTGGTGGAGCGGCTCGCGAAGAACCATGAAGTGCTGATTACGCTGGAAGAAGGCGCGACAGGCGGATTTGGCAGCTTTGTTCTTGAGCACCTGGCGCGAGTTGGTGCGCTTGATCGCGGCTTGCGCATACGCCCGATGACGCTGCCGGACGAGTTTCAAAACCATGATACGCCAGACGCCATGTATGAGGCAGCCGGCCTCACTGCGCGCCATATTGCAGCGCGTGCCATCGAGGCGCTCGGGCGCGGCGATATTGCGGAAATCGACCGTCTGGCTCGTGCTTAGCAGACATGACGGAAATGCAATTTGTTTGGCGAGTCTGACCCGGAGTAGGGTGAGCGCATGACCCCCAAACTGATTCATCTTCGCGCACTTGTTGTTGCTGTCTTCCTGGCAGGATGTGCCTCGGCCCCCCCCGCTGACATGGGGCCCGCCTTTGATGTGGCAATGTCGGAAGCGAAGTCGGACGCAAATCCCTATGAGGCAGACAAGACGCTGACGGCCCTTCTGGACCGTAGCGATCTCTCGACCGATCAGCGCGCTCGTGCGCTTTATGCGCGCGGCAGCCTGCGCCGTCAGGCGAGCGACGACCGGCCCGGAGCGGTGAAGGATTTCGAGGCCATGCTGAAGTTGGCACCGGACCATGCGCTTGTGCAGAATGCCAAAGAGGAGCTGGCTTTTGCAAAAGCTGATGTCGAGACGATCGAGACCGGGCTGAAGCGCATGCTGACTCTGTCGCAGTGGTTCGACAGCAAATGGGTGCTCGGCGAGCATGACGAGGCTGCCAAGCGCTATCGCAAGTCTGGCCTCAGCCCGAACGAAGTGCAGGTCGGCAAGCTGAGGGCGGCCGGGTATCTTTGCGAGAGCGAAGCAGGCGAGGCGCCAGTCTATACCGTGGGCGATACGCGTGCGGACCTGGAAAACCTTCATTGGTGTGGTAGCGCAGCGCCTGAAAAACCGGCGCAATCGTAAGAAACACACTTTCTCCACAATGCCGCCCTGTCTCCGCTCGGCTTGGGCGGCTAGGGAAGGTCATCACACGCCAACAGACTACCCCTATGGAGCCCTGACACATGATCCGCATTCCTCTTCTTGCCGCCGCTTCTGTTCTCATGCTGGCGGCCTGTGCCTCGGCGCCAGAAGCATCAAAAGTACCGGGCGGCACTGATGCCGAAGCCAGCAGCACGGCGCCGGACAGCGCTTTCGAACTCGCCATGCAGACGGTTGAGGGCCTGGTTGACGCCGGTAACACCCAAGCGGCCGTAGACCGACTAACCCAGCTGCTGGGCAGCCCGACTCTGAGCAAGGAAGAATATGCCGAGACGCTGTTCCGGCGCGGCGAGCTACGCTTCGGGCCGAGCGGCTATGATGCCATTGGCGCTGTCGAGGATTTCGAGGAGATCGTCGATTCCTATAGCGATACGGAATGGTACACAGCCGCTGTTCCGATGCTGGACTCCGCGCGCGGCAAGGTGACGACGCTGGAAACACAGCTTTCCCAACCCGAAACAAGCAAGATGCAGAAGTTCAATTTCCTCATGGAGCTGGGCATGCACCAGGACGCGATGGACCTGATGATTGTGAATGACCTTGTGCCGAGCAACGAGGCCCTGATTGCGATGTACGACATCGGTTACCTGTGTGAAGGCGACGAGCTGACCGGTCGCGCTTATGAAGCCGTCGAAATGGATGGCACGACGCGCGAGCTGCGTTTCTGCGATTTCGGCAAATAGCGCTCGATAGACAATAATTCCGAAAATGCCCTTCAGCACACGCTGTGGGGCATTTTTTTGCCCTGTAATGGGCGTTTTAGCAGGTAGGGTACTTTAAAGCCCTGAAAGGTCGTGGTTTCTGTCTTTCAGAAAAGAAATCACCGGAGGATACCAAATGCCTGCAGATAGCGCTGCGCCAACCTGGCCTGTCATGTCCATCGCGGCTGCCAATGCTGCGCTTGGTGGACCGGGTTCGCCCCTTGAGATTACCGATGGCGAAGTCGATGGAGTGAAACTGAAGGTCTATGTGAATGCCCCGCCGACCATTCGCTCCATCCTTGAAATGGCGGCTGCCACCTGGCCCGATCGCGACTACATCGTCTACGAAGACGAGCGCGTGACCTTCAAGGGCATGATGCGGGCTGTTCAGCATTTCGCGAAAGTGCTGCGCGAGACCTATGGCATCAAGAAGGGCGACCGGGTTGCCATTATCATGCGCAATTATCCGCAATGGCCGGTGGCCTTCTTTGCCGCGTGCAGCATCGGCGCCATCGCGACGCCGATGAACTCGTGGTGGACGGGTGACGAACTGGAATACGGCCTCTCCTTTGCGGGCGTGAAGCTCGCAGTCGTTGACGGCCAGATCTATGAGCGGATGCGCGAGCATATGAAGAAGCTGCCGGAGCTGCAGCATGTCATCATCGCCCGCGACAAGGGCGAGGACCATGCCGATCCGCGCGTGAAAGGCCTGGAGTCATACATTGGCGACGCCAAGAGCTGGGGTGGGCTGGACGATATCGGCTTGCCCGCTGTCGAGATCGGTCCTGAAGACGATGCCACGATCATGTATACGTCGGGCACGACGGGAAAACCGAAGGGCGCGCTGGCAACGAACCGCGCCGTCATTTCCAACATGTTCAATTCATCAACTTGTCAGGCGCGCATGCTGCTGCGTCGGGGCGAAGCCATTCCGGAACCGGATCCAAACGAGCAGAAGGCGACGCTGCTGGCCATTCCGTTCTTCCATGCAACCGGTTCGTTCGCGATCCTGATCCCGTCCATGCTGCGCGGTGACAAGATTGTCGCGATGTACAAGTGGGATGCCGGAGAGGCCCTGCCGATCATAGAGCGCGAGAAGATTACGGCGGTGGGCGGTGTGCCCGCGATTGCATGGCAACTTCTGGAACATCCGGACCGGGACAAATATGACTTGTCATCGATCCAGGCGATCTCCTATGGCGGCGCGCCGTCTGCGCCGGAACTGGTCAGCACAATCAAGAAACGCTTCCCTGATGCGGCCCCCGGCAATGGCTGGGGCATGACGGAAACGTGCGCCACGGCGACGCTGAATATCGGCGAGGATTATGTGAACCGGCCATCAAGCGCCGGCGCACCTCCCGGCGCTGTCGAACTGAAAATCTGTGACCCTGATGGCAACACGATGCCCGATGGCGAGGTTGGCGAGCTCTGGTGCAAGAGCCCGTCGAACTGTAAGCGTTACTGGAACCGTCCTGAAGCGACGGCTGAGACCTTCCGTGATGGCTGGGTCGTCACGGGCGACCTGGCGCGTATCGATGAAGAGGGCTTCCTCTTCCTCGTTGACCGGGCCAAGGACATGCTGATCCGCGGCGGCGAGAACATCTACTGTATCGAAGTCGAGAGCGCGCTCTACGACCACCCGGCGGTGATGGACGCAGCCGTCGTCGGTATTCCGCACAAGGTGCTGGGTGAGGAAGTTGGCGCCGTGGTGCAGCTGAAGCCGGGCAAGACGGTGACGCTGGACGAATTGCGCGCGCATGTCGCCGGGATTCTAGCGGCGTTCAAGGTGCCGGTCGAAATCCAGTTCCAGGACGAGCCACTGCCGCGCAATGCAAATGGCAAGATCCTGAAGCCTGAACTGCGTAGCCGGTTCACGGCCCGCGCATGACTGATACGCCGTCCAAGCCGGTCGCGCTGGAAGCTCGCGAGGCCGGCGAGGATGGACGACGTTTTTCGCCATCGGTTGCCCGCAATCGTGAGCCGATCCGTGACGTATTTGCCGAGCATGTTGCGCGCGAGGGACGCGTGCTGGAGATTGCTTCCGGTACAGGCGAACATGGTGCCTTCCTGACGGACGCGCTGGAAGCGCTCGACTGGACCTATTCCGATGTTGATGCGACCAGCCGTGAAAGCCAGACCGCCTGGGTCGAGGCGGCGGAGCATGATCGGCTGCATGGGCCGCTGACACTCGATGCCAGTCTTGCCGACTGGGACACGGCGGAGGCCAAGCGACCCTGGGATGCCGTTGTTTCGATCAATATGGTTCATATCGCGCCGATGCGTGCCGTCGAAGGCCTGTTCGCGGGGGCCGGGCGGTTGTTGAAGCCCGGTGGGCGACTGTTCCTCTACGGGCCATTTGGGCGCAACGGGGTCATGGCGCCATCCAATGCGCGTTTCAGCGAGGACCTGAAGCGGCGGGAAATGGAATGGGGTGTTCGCGATCTCGACATGGAGCTGCTGCCGCTCGCGTCGCTTGCAGACCTGATCCTGCAGAAGATTATCGAGATGCCTGCCAATAATCTTGCTGTCGTGTTCGAGCGGACCTGATTGAACTCTGCTGCGCTGATTGACAGCGAGCGCGGCGCGGAACTTACATGATCCGCGTTAGGCAGATAGGTAGCAGACATGGCTTTTTCGAGACGGAATGTTCTTAAGGTCGGGGCGGGCTTGTCAGCAGTCGGCCTTCTAGGTGCCTGTGCGGGGCGTATACCGCAGGCAGACGCACAAGCCGAACGGCGTCGTCTGATGATCAATGGTAACATGGTCATTCCCGGTAATTCTGATGAGCCGCTGAATGATGAAGACAAGGCGCTCATTCGCGCGACGGGCATCACTGCGCTCAAGATTACGGCTGGCGGAAGCCAGGGCACGTATAATGATACGCTGGAAGAGCTGGAGTCCTACGCGCGGGTCTTCGCGAACAATCCCGACGTGTTCATGCAGGTCGACTCGGTGGCGGATATCGAGACCGCGTTTGCGACGCAGCGTGTCGGCATCATTCTTGGCTTTGAGGCCTCCACAATGCATGAGGGCAAGACCGAGCGGATTGCGGAATTTGCAGGGCGCGGTGTGCGGATCATGCAGCTTTCCTACAATGTGGCTTCTCCATTCGGGACGGGCGTCATGGTGACGGAAGGTCCAAAGGGGCTGACAGGTCTCGGGCGCGAAGCGATTGCGGTAATGGAGGCGAACAGGGTGTTGCTTGATCTCAGCCATTCCGACCGGGAGACGACGCTTGAAGCCATCAGCGCATCAAGCCGCGCGCCAGCGATCACGCATGCGGGCTGCGCTGCGGTCAACCCGCATCCACGCAATAAAACCGATGAGGTTTTGCGCGCACTTGCCGACAAGGGCGGCGTGGTTGGTATCTATGAGCTGAGCTATCTGACACCCGAGATGACGCAGACACCCCTCTCGGCCTACATAGCGCACCTTGAGCATGCGCTTAATACGTGCGGCGAGGACCATGTCGGCATCGGCAGCGATGCGCTGATGCTGGCGTTCGACACGAGCCCTGAAAGCAAGGCTGCGTGGGACGAGTCCATTACTGCGCGGCGTGAGGCAGGGGTTGCAGCGCCGGGGGAGGGGCCGATGCCCTTTGTGGAAGGCCTGAACGGCCCGCAGCGCATGTCCGTGATTGCCGACAAGCTGGCGCTGTTGGGTTACAAGTCCGCTGCGGTGGACAAGTTGATGGGCCGGAACTTCGAACGGGTCATGAAGCAAGCGTGGGCGACAATCTAGCGGGTGGACTTTCGGGAGTTCCCGTTTGAAATACGCGCCATGAAACAGATCATGAGTGTTGCCTTCGTGGCGTTGCTGGCCGCGTGCCAGACGGCGCCGGTTCAAACGCCTGTCACTGAAGCGGCCGCTGTGGCTACTGCCGCGCCGACTGAGCCCTCCGGAGGGCAGCAATGGCTGTTCGGCTCGGCTGAGTCGAGCGTTGTGATGCGCCAGACATGGGCAACGATTGCAGGCTATGTCGAGGCAAAGGCGGCCGAGGCGCCGACTTATGGCGTCGTGCTGACGCCGGACAGTTCACCTGTGCAGCCAGGTTTCCTGGCGTGTGAAGGCAAGCCACTGGCGGCTGTATTCGACGCTGACGAGACGCTGATCTGGAACCTTGGCTCCATGGCGGCTTTCGGGCGCATGGGCATCGGCTTTGATCCGGCCATCTGGGATGATTGGGAGAGGACGGGCGCGGGCAAGGCGGTTGCCATTCCGGGCGCGCTTGATGCGCTGACACGCATCCGTGAGGCTGGTGTCACCGTGATAGTCAACACGAACCGCGCGGCAGAGAATGCAGCCGGCACCGAAGCCACGCTGAAGGCGGCCGGCATTGGTGAGTTCTCGCATGGTTCGACGCTGTTCCTGCGCGGCGATGCGCCGGACGGGTCCGGCAAGGATGGCCGTCGCATGATGATCTCGGAGAATTACTGCGTGATCGCGCTGGTCGGTGATCAGCTGGGCGATATTGCGGATCCGTTCAACGCGAAGACACTGAGCGTACTTGACCGGAAAGTGCTGACGGAGGCGCCTGCGATTGCAGACCTCTGGGGCAATGGCTGGTTCGTGCTGCCAAACCCTGTCTACGGCCCGTCGATCCGGGGCGATTTCGACGACATTTATCCTGAGGCAACGCACTGGGCGCCGTCAGCGGCGAGCGGACTGCCCGCCGCCAACTGAGGCTCAGTTGCCTCCGCCGAACTGCTCGGTCCACGCGGCGACCTGCTCGTCTTCGATCTTCTGGAAGAGCACGTCGGGCGGCGTGATCGGCATGCCATGGGGCAGCGCGTCCAGCAGCTTTGCGAAATCCGTGTCCGGCTTGGCACCAGGCAGGTTGCGGTGCTCATCCGGGATACCGAGCGCATCAAGGATCTTCTTGCCGGCATCCGGGATGATCGGCAGAGCGAGGATGCCGAACAGGGCGGCGAGGTTCAGGCCTGCGCGAACGCCCACAGCGGCTGCATCAACATCATTCTTGTACTTCACCCATGGTTCGGCCTTGGTGAGGTACTCGTTGCCGGCGGCCCAGATGGCGCGCGTTTCGGCAGCGGCTTTGCGGAACTCCATGGCTTCATAATGTTCGATCAGGCGGGGCAGGCGCTCGGCCAGCTC
Organism: Alphaproteobacteria bacterium; assembly: GCA_018827375.1. Taxonomy (GTDB): domain Bacteria; phylum Pseudomonadota; class Alphaproteobacteria; order Caulobacterales; family Hyphomonadaceae; genus Hyphomonas. The sequence goes on along the minus strand of JAHJYW010000044.1, from coordinate 3,651 downwards.
GGCTGTCATCCATGCCTCGGCATCACCCGGTTCGCCTGCCGCAGGCACCTGGCCGTCAAACTTGCTCGCGGCGTATTTCGTGATGCGATTGACGAAATTGCCGAGCACGTTAGCGAGGTCGGAGTTCACGGCGGCCTGGAAGCCCTCCCATGTGAAGGCCGCGTCGGAGCCCTCGGGGGAATTTGCGATCAGATACCAGCGCCAATAGTCTGACGGGAGCAGTTCAAGCGCCTGATCCATGAAGACGCCGCGCTTGTTGCTGGTCGAGAACTTGCCGCCATACCAGGTGACCCAGTTGAAGGCCTTGAGCTTGTCGACCGTCTTCCATGGCTCGCCGCTGCCCAGCAGCGTGACCGGGAAGCTGACGGTGTGGAAGGCAACATTGTCCTTGCCCATGAACTGGACGTACTCGGTTTCGTCAGCGCCCTTGTCGGTGAGCCAGAGGGCTTCCCAGTCGCCGCCCGTTGCCTCGGCCCATTCCTGCGTTGCGGAAATGTAGCCGATGGGTGCGTCAAACCAGACATAGAAGACCTTGTCCCCATAGCCGGGGCGGGGCGCGCCGTCAGGCCCGAGGACCTTGATGCCCCAGGAGAGGTCGCGCGTGATCGATCGTGCGATGAGGCCCTCGTCGAGCCATTTGTTGGCGATGGATACGGCGAGGCTTGGCCAGTCAGCGCTCTTCTTGTTCACCCACGCGCGGATCATGTCCTGCGCTTTCTCCTGCAGGAGATAGAGGTGGTTGGTGTCGCGGATCTCGATATTGGTGCCACCGGAGACCGCGGAATAGGGATTGATGAGGTCGACGGGGTCAAGAAGATTCCCGCAATTGTCGCACTGATCGCCGCGCGCCTTCTCGAAACCGCAATGCGGACAGGTGCCTTCGACATAGCGGTCGGGCAGGAAGCGGCCATCATCGACCGAATAAACCTGCTTGGATGTACGCTCTTCGATCAGGCCGTTCGCCTCAAGCGCCAGCGCCAGATGCTGTGTGATGACCTGGTTGGCCGGGCGGGATGTGCGCCCGAACCAGTCGAACGAGAGATTGAAGCCTTCGCCGGCCTTGCGCTGGATTTCGTATTGCTCGTCGCAATAGGCCTGCACGCTCATGCCGGCAGCCTGGGCGGCGAGTTCGGCGGGTGTGCCATGTTCATCGGTCGCGCATATGTAGGTCACGTCATGGCCCAACAGGCGCATCACACGGGCATAGACGTCTGCCGGCAGCATGGAGCCAGCCAGGTTTCCGAGGTGCTTGATGCCATTGATGTAGGGCAGGGCGGACGTAATCAGGATGCGCCGGGGTCGCGACATGGAGGTGTTTTCTTTCCGGTTTTGCCTGTGGGGAGGCGTGATTCGGGCAGGTCGCCCGCTGAAACGGGACTTTTAGCGCGATGAGCGGGAAAAGAAAGAAACTTGGGCGGAATTGGGCAGTTGCGACGCGTGCCGGGAGGTCAGTGCCCAAAAAAAGCCCCGGAAGGTCGCAAGACCAATCCGGGGCAGTGTTGGATGGAGGGGAGCGGTGAAGCACCCTCCGATCCAGCCAAATTGAATGGTTATTAGAGGCCGTAACCCGGCTGTGCTGTCAGCACGATATCCACGCGGCGGGCCAGTGGGGCGTTGGCGCCTGCCGGCATCGCCACATCAACTTTGGGCGTGATGTCGGTGTGGACTTCGCGGGCCTGAATGCCGCGTACATTGAAGGCATCAAGAACAGCCGCTGCGCGGGCTTCCGACAAGTTTGCCAGATCCTCGTCGTCATGCGCTTCCTCGGAGACAACCTCAGCGTTGATTTCCGTCACGGCGCAGCCTGCAAGCCGGTCACTGGCTGCATTTACGGCGCGCATAGAATAGGATGAGAGCATGGATTCATAAGCCGAGAAGTAGACCGACATGCTGACATCCTCACAGGACTTGGCATGGGAAATGTCAGCCGGTTGGGTCGGCGGGACTGGAGGCACTTCAGCATAGGCCGGGGCCTGCATAATTGCAGCGACACTCAAACCTGCGAGGGCGATCATCGAGCGTTTCATGGTGTGTTCCTTCGTGCGCTTATAATTGTTGATACTGGACCTACGCATGAAATGGGGCCGAAACGTGCAATCCGGGTGGCGATTGGGGCGGTTGCAAGGTGATTGAAAGAAATTTCGTCCAGCCCCCTATGGCAGCTGGTGCATGAAAGATCGGACAGACTGCCGCACTGCCATTGTTTCACCATGTTGCAGTGCAACATATGGTCCATGGATAACCGAGCCATCTATACGAGCCTCAAGACGGGCAAGCGCATCTACCTGAGGCCCATCCGGCCGCAGGACAGCCTGCGCATACGCGAAACCATCGCTAACCTCTCCGAGAGATCACGGTATTATCGTTTCTTTTCAGGGATGAAGAAGGTGCCGGACTCCGTGCTGGAGCGCCTGGTGGCGGTGGACGGCGTCAATCATCTGGCATGGGGGGCGCTTGATCTCGGCGAGCATGACTTACCCGCAATCGGCGTGATTCGTGTCGTTCGCGACCCCAAATCAGGCGTGGCAGAACTGGCCATTGCGACGCTGGACGCGTTCCATAATACGGGGCTCGCCCGGATTCTGATGGCGGTGATCATCTGTGACTGCCTTCATGCCGGCATTGAAACAATGCAGGCCAATGTCCTCGCCGAGAACAAGAAGGCGCGTGCGCTGTTCACGACATTTGGCGGTGTTTGCACCCATTCAGAGGGCGCTTACCTGACCTACACGCTGGATGTCGCCAAAATGGACGCGCTGATCCACGGCGTCGACATACCCGGGGCGGTGCGTGACGTGTTCGCTGCTTTTGACCGTTTCAGCGCCTCTGAGCCCCGTTTGGCGGGATAAGTCAGCGCGCCGCAGAAACCTCACTTGCGCCCGCGCGCTGATCGAAGTAGTGACACGGTTTCCAGCCGCCGGTTTAGCTCAGCTGGTAGAGCATCTGATTTGTAATCAGAGGGTCGGGAGTTCGAGTCTCTCAACCGGCACCATTGGAAACAAGGACTTAGGCAATCTAGAAAGAAGCGGCTCGTCACCGTGCCCACACATTGCCCACAGAAATTAGTGTTCGCGCAGGCCTGATCTGGCTTCTGCGGTGTTAGTGAACGTGTTGCCTTCAATGAATGACACCAGCGTAGCGCGGCGATATCTGATTGCTCTGCCGACTTTCACGAAATGTGGGCCAAGGCCTCGTCCTCCCATCCGCCATTTCGCGAGCGTTTGAGGTTTCACGTTGAGCAGGGCTGCGGCTTCTTCCGGGGTGAAGAGCTGGTCAGGGTCGACAGGACCAGGATTGGTGTCGCTGCGGGTCACTGCCGCGTATCCTGCATCGACACAAAGTCATCCTCACTGAACACCGCATCCGCTAGCGCCTCGCCTAGGAGTCTACGCCCGGACCCCAACCGATTCTGCACAGCCTTGCGAAACTGAGCATGGCGTTTCTTCGTGTCTGCGATCGCAGCTTTGATCTGCTCATCGGTCATCGGCGGGGAGAACAGGAGTTCATACCAGGCGATGAGGTCGGTCATTTCCATATGCGCCTGCTGGTCGCGCTCGATGCGCGCAAGCGTACGCAGGATGTCGTCCTGGCGCCTTATCATGCCGGACTCGCGGGCATGGTCGAGCGCGAGGGAGAAATACGCCTTCAGCG
>JAHJYW010000043.1 GCA_018827375.1 Alphaproteobacteria bacterium | reverse complement strand
TCAACTTCCCGCAGCTTCGCGATGATCTCTTCAGGCTTCAATCTCTTGCCCATGTCTCAGCTCCATATCTGAAGCCGGGGCTAACTCAAATAATGGACCACTTTCACGGGGGCAGACCACCAGCGCAGCCGGCACTCTATCTCTTAGCTTGCGGCATATCGTGTCGACAGAATCCCTGGGCAGACCTGCCGCTATTGCGTCTGATCGAGATGCCGGCGGCACACAACATCCATCCGGCGGAGACTGTTGTCACCCAAGGACATCGCAAGCGTGAACCGGTTCTGGTCTATACGCCCCGCATCGACAACCGGCTGTGCCGTCAGCACGTCATAAAGCGGCGTCCGTGGACGCCGCCGCCAGGCTGTTGGGCAATCGAAAAATTCTTGGCATGGCCGTCCGTTGCCCCCAGGAGCCAGAACACGATTTGTGTCTCGAAAAACTCTAGCCGGTCTTCGTTCGGCCTGTCGCTTTCTTTGAGGCGGTTGAGAATTGCAAGCGCGCCCGGGCCATCATCCTTCTGGTATTTACGCGTGGATGGTACCGATAGTGCCTGGCAAAAGTCTTACTGCGGCAGGCGTAACAACCGGTCCCGTTCCCATAATCGGTCGAAGCGACGAACACTCAAGACAGTCTGATCTTCAAATGATTCAATCTCTGCTTCGGCACGTCCGATCCAAAGACCTGGCAGAGCTTAAGGCAAAAGTATTCGTTCTCGACGCTATCGGTCATGTCGATCTCGTTCTGGAAAATACCGATGAGCGGTTTCAGGATATGTGTAGTAGCGCCCGTGCCTTCCGGCCTCAGCCACTTTCCATCCAGTTTCAGGAGCTCCGTCTTGTCCTGAGCGCCAGCGATGGAAATGCGAAAATCATTGTCGTCCGGAGCCAGACCAAGCGGGTTGACCTTGAGCTTGCGGATTATCCCGGCAATCTCGGCTTCTGTCAGCGGTTCACCCGCCACGTAACCGGCGATACCCGGGTCTTCGTCTTCTGAGAGGAATGCCGGGCGCCGACACAATGCCTGTCCTGCTCACCTGTGTTGGGAACCACAGGGAACCTCCAGAGCGCACAGGCGTTTGGCCAGCATATATTCACACGCAAACTCCGGGAGAAGAAAAGCGAATGAGTAATTACACAAAATTCGGCGCCATGATCGCAACATCAACAGTCGTGATGCTGGGCCTCATGTATCTCAATACATACGAATGGGGACACGTTTTCTGGAGCGAAACCCGTTTTTACATGGCGTTCCTCATGGGCGCGGCAATGGCGGCTATCATGCTCGCCTTCATGCTTGGGATGTACAAGAACCGGCGTGCGAATATCGGCATATTCGCCGCAAGCGCGGCGGTGTTCATCCTCGCATTGTTCCTGGTCCGGAGCCAGGCGACCATTGGGGACGAATCCTGGATGCGTGCCATGATTCCACACCACTCGATCGCGATCCTGACAAGCGAGCGCGCCAATATTGATGATGTCCGCGTACGCGAACTTGCTGACGGCATCATCAAGGCGCAGCGCAGGGAGATCAAGGAGATGAAATGGCTCCTAGACGACATCCGCGCCAATGGTGAAGTGACGACACCTCCTGAGGCGAATGCACGACCGGTGCCCACGTTTGGCGAAGTAGATTAAGCTCGGCCCGATGTCGATCCGTGGACGGGGATATCCGCTACGTATAGATCTGGAGCGTTGGTCATTATTCAAACAGTCAGCGGCACGTGCCCTGATGAGAGCATCCTTTTTCAGATGAGGTACAATCATGTCAGTCGGCTGTAGGGAATGCCTTTGAGAATCTTGGCCATCAGATCGAGTTTTAGAGCGGGAGTCTGTCAGGTTCACAATGGCCCGGCACATACGACGGGATGCGTCGGCCGCTGAAAGAGAGCGTCCTGTTCGATTACACCCTTCTGGAACAGCTGGGTCTTTGACATGTCTAGCCGTTTTGACACATCCATACCCTTTCTTTCCGGCACGATTTCTGGCGCCGACAGGACGGAAACTGTAGCTAACCTTATCGAGTATGTTCTACGGAACGTCCTGGCATATAGCGTGATACGCCCCTCCGACGCAGGATAGGAGACGTACGTATTTGTGCCTGTGAAAAAATGAGTTGCGCTTCCAAGATATCATGGATCCTATGACTGTTTCCTGAGATTAAGTCTGAAAAGAACAGTTACAATGCTCTGGTTGCATACGAACGGACCGGAAACAGATCTGCTCGTTTACACATCATCGCAATTCAACTATACGGCCCTATGCGTCAGATATGGGTACTTGTCCTTTGCATAATGTTTTCCTTCTCGGGTGCTCTTCTTCCAGTCGAGCACTCCGCCGCGCACGCGCGTGCGGCTGGCTCTCTGGAACAGGCCAGCCACGATGATCACGGCAGCGATCACGCGTTCGTGCCTGTTGATGTCGACGCAGGGACCAGTCCGGCCCACAAAGATCATATGACTGGAGACAGCGAAGATCATGCTTCTGATCTTCATTTTGTTGGCTTGACGCTACCTTCGCCAGCTACAGCCCATCGGTTTCCGCCATTGCAGCTGGGGTCTCGGCTGGCGATTCTGGACTATCCGGCACCACTATTGCCTCCAGATCCGGACCCCGACCGCATCTGACATAGAACGTCTCTGGCTGCCCCCGAGCAGACCGGCTTGTTGTTCTTTGTCAGGAGCTTGTACTTAGTATGTCATTCAAATATGTCGGCCTCGCGTTTGCGATGGTCTGGTCTGCGCCTCACGCGCAGGCACAATTTAACCCGTGCGACGCATTAACCTCCCATCGTCCGACGGTGTCCTTGTCTGAGGCCACTGAACTCGCACTGGCTGTTGACCTCCGGTCGGACGCCGCAAGATACGAAATCGCCGCCGCACGTACCGCTACAGCTATTGCTGCGCTGCGTCCTGCGGACACAGTTGCGCTCGATATAGAAGACTTTCCCGGAATCGGAATGGCGGGAGACATTGACAGCTTGCAGGTCACTGGACGGTTTTCCCGTGTCTGGGAACGCGGCGGCAAGCGCGAAGCGCGCCAAACCCTCGCCTATCGTGGCGTCGGCGTTGCCGAATCTTCGTTAGCGGCAGCCCGATACAGCATCGCTGAAGAAGTACAAATTCTCTATGCGGAAGCGTCTATCGCCCAACAGCGGGTCGCGCTTGCTTGCGAGCACGTGGACATCTCGCTCGATCGTGAAGCTGCTGTCAAGAAGCGGGTTGATGCCGCGAGGGATCCGCTCCTCTCCGGGGCGCGCGCTGCGTCAGACAGAATGCAGGCTGAAGCAGATGCAAGGCGCTACGCGATTCAGGCTGACAACATTCTGGCGGCGCTCGGAGCATATTGGGGGGCGGAAGCGGAATTTCTGACCGAGCCCGATTTTTTGGAGACCCGCAAATCCCTCCGCATTGTGGATCCAAGAACCTTACGTTCTCCGGAAATTATTCGTCTTGAAGCCAAGCGCCTGGAGGCGATCGCCCGGATTGAGCTTGAGCGCACCCGAGCCAAATCGGATGTGACCTGGAGCGTAGGAGTCAGAAAATACGGTATTGAGGATGACATAGCCGTCATCGGCGGCGCCTCGATTCCCCTTGGCGCACAAAGCCGGAGTGCGGCAAGTGTCGCCCAGGCCCGCGCCGAGCAACGCCGGATCGAAATTGAAAGCGAAGCCCTTCGACAGCAATTGTTACGGCGTGCCGTGCAGTACCAGCGCTCTGCTGCCAGCGCGCTCACTGAAATTGATATGATCGACGCGATGCTTCTGCCTGGTGCCAGGCGCGCGCTGGATCTTGCGACCGAAGGATATGCGCGCGGCGCGCTGTCCTATCTCGACATCATCGATGCGCAACGCACACTGACCGTTCTGCGCGAGGAACGCCTCTCTCACCTGCGAACCTATATTTTGAGCGAAACAGCATTGGCCCGTCTGACGTCAGTCAACGACACACCTAGCGTCCGCGAGGAGATACAAGAATGAAATATCAATTGCAATTTGTCTACGTCGGCATAGCGGCAGCCACCCTGGTCGCCTGCGGTGACCCCTCAAACGTGAACGGACCATCGTCCAACCATGGAAACAATGCCGAAGCCGCCGAAGATGGTTACACCCGCGGCCCGCATGGCGGGCGACTGCTTGAGGATGGTCAATACGGACTCGAAGTAACGATTTTTGAAACAGGTGTCCCTCCACAGTATCGCATCTACCCGTTCCTGGACGGCCAGCCGCTCGATCCTTCAAAGGTGGATTTGACGATTCGCCTCCACCGCCTGGGCGGGATGACAGACACGTTCAGCTTCACGCCACGTCAGGACTATCTGATAGGCGACGGCGTCGTAACCGAGCCGCATTCCTTCGACGTAGAGGTGGAAGCGCGAATTGCAAACGCAACGCATAGCTGGCGTTTTGAATCCTTCGAGGGTCGCACCAGGATTGCCGACACTGTCTCGATCGAGGCGGGCGTGGAAGTTGCGGCGGCTGGACCTGCGACCATCCGAGACGCCCTGACATTGTCCGGAGAGGTGACGCTTGCGCCGTCGGCGACCTCCGAAGTCAGGGCGACATATCCGGGTCCCGTGCGGGCCGTCAGCGCGAATGTCGGAGATACCGTCCAGCGCGGACAGACGATTGCGCGGATTGAATCCTCGAGCAGTCTGCAAGAATATACCGTCACCGCGCCACGGTCTGGCACAATTCTCGAACGCCACACCAATCTCGGTGATGTTGCTGGCACTGAAGCATTGTTCGTGATTGCAGACTTCAGCCAAATGGAGGCCTATCTGCACGTCTTTCCCCGAGACGTTTCACGCGTGAAGACCGGACAGGATGTCCGTCTCGGCGTTGCTGGCGGCGAGTTGAACGTCGACACGACGATCTCACGCTTCCTTCCAATGGCCGGGGTTAATTCGCAAACGCGTGTCGCCGTTGCGAAAATTCCCGCCGGATCCGGCCTTCAACCCGGGATGCGTCTCATGGCGGAGGTCACAACGGCCGAAACCGACGTCCCGCTCGCTGTGAGAGAAACCGGCCTGCAAAGTTTCCGGGACTTTACGGTTGTCTACGCCAAGGTCGACGAAACGTACGAGGTCAGAATGCTCGAGCTGGGGCGGCGGGATGGCGAATACGTTGAGGTGCTCGGCGGCCTGCGGTCCGGCGAGGTCTATGTCACGGAAAATTCCTTCCTCATCAAGGCGGACATCGACAAGTCTGCCGCCAGCCACGATCACTAGGGGGGCTTAAACATGCTTGCTCACATTATCGAATTCTCGATCCGCCAGCGCTGGTTGGTGATGGCTGTTGTTCTGGGTCTTGCGGGTCTCGGAATTTGGAACTTCAATCGATTGCCGATCGATGCTGTGCCGGACATCACCAATGTCCAGGTCCAGATCAATACCGAGGCGCCCGGTTACTCACCCCTTGAAATGGAACAGCGCATCACGTTCCCGATAGAAACCGCGATCTCCGGCCTGCCGGGTCTCGATTATACGCGATCCGTGTCGCGCTACGGCCTCAGCCAGGTAACCGTGGTTTTTGACGATGGATCCGACATCTACCGCGCCCGCCAACTTGTCACGGAGCGTATTCAGTCGGTCCAGGGCGTGCTGCCCGCCGGGGTCACGCCCGAGCCGGGCCCGATTTCCACGGGTCTCGGCGAAATTTATATGTACATTCTGTCCGCAGAACCCGGAGCCCTGAAGGAGGACGGCACGCCGTGGAACGCAATGGACCTGCGCACGCTCAATGATTGGGTGGTCCTTCCTCAGTTGCGCAGGGTGGAGGGCGTCACCGAAGTCAATACGATTGGCGGCTTCAAAAAAGAAATTCACATTCTGCCTGACCCGGCTGCAATGGCAGGTTTCGGCATCTCCCTCGACGACATCATGCAATCCGTTGAGCGCAATAATGCCAATTCCGGCGCAGGTTACATTGAGAAGAGCGGAGAACAGAACCTCATCCGCGTTCCAGGCCAGGCGACGAGCCTTGGTGACCTGCGTGTGATTACGATCAAGGATACCGGAATCGTCAGTGTCCGCCTTGGTGATGTCGCGGAAATTCGTGATGGCAAAGAACTGCGCACGGGCGCCGCAACCCAGAACGGCGAAGAAATTGTGCTTGGCACAGCCTTCATGTTGATCGGTGAAAACAGCCGGACTGTGTCGGTCGCCGTCGATGCCAAGGTGGATGCGGTCCGGCCCGGATTGCCCAATGGCGTTACGATCACACCGGTCTATAATCGAACGAACCTCGTGGACGCGACGATCAAGACTGTTGAGAAGAACCTGGCCGAAGGAGCGCTTCTTGTAATCGTCGTTCTCTTCCTCCTGTTGGGAAACATTCGCGCCGCGCTGCTCACCGCCGCCGTAATTCCCCTCGCGATGCTCATGACCGTTACCGGGATGGTGGAGAACAAGGTTTCAGGTAACCTGATGAGCCTGGGTGCACTTGATTTCGGTCTCATCGTCGATGGCGCTGTGATTATCGTCGAAAACTGCCTGCGCCGGTTCAGCGAGGCTCAGCATCAGATTGGCCGTCTTTTGACTCGCGATGAGCGCTTTTCGCTTGCCGCATCTGCATCAAGCGAAGTTATCAAGCCGTCGATCTTCGGAATTATCATCATCACTGTTGTGTACCTGCCAATCTTTGCGCTGACCGGAATCGAAGGGAAGATGTTTCATCCCATGGCGTTCACCGTGGTCATTGCCCTGACTTCGGCATTGCTGCTCTCTCTGACCTTCGTGCCCGCGGCCGTAGCCTTGCTGGTCCGTGGCAAGGTCAGCGAAAAGGAAAGTTGGCTCATGCGCGGGGCCAAATCGCTATATCGTCCGGCATTGAGTTTCGCATTGCGGGCACGCTACGCCATCGTGATTGCCGCATTCGTGCTGGTGGGTTTCGCTGGCTGGGGCGCCACGAAACTTGGCTCGGAGTTTATCCCCAACCTGGATGAAGGCGATATCGCGCTCCACGCACTCCGGATACCCGGTACAAGTCTCACCCAGGCAATCGAGATGCAGGAAATGCTTGAACGACGGATAACAGAACTTCCCGAAGTCGAGCGCGTTTTTGCCAAGATCGGCACCCCGGAAATCGCAACTGATCCCGTGCCGCCCAGTGTAGCAGATACATTTATTATTCTGAAAGCACGAAAGGACTGGCCTGAACCTCGCAAACCCAAGCCACAGTTGATTGCGGAATTGCAGGCGGCCGTCGAGGAAGTCCCGGGAAGCAAATATGAGATCACACAGCCGATTGAGATGCGCTTCAACGAGCTGATCTCCGGCGTCCGTTCTGATGTTGCCATCAAGATCTATGGAGACGATCTGGATACGCTCGCGGACCTCGCCAAATCCATTGAAGGTGTCGTGGCCAGCATACCCGGCTCGGCGGATGCCCAATCCGAGCAGGTGACCGGATTACCCATACTGTCCATCCATCCCGACCGTGACGCGCTGGCACGCTACGGGCTTGATATCGCGGACGTACAACGCGTAGCCGGAATCGCGCTCGGCGGAGAGGTCGCCGGTCAATTCTTTGAAGGGGACCGCCGGTTCGACATTGTTGTCCGGTTTCCGGAATACTTGCGGACCGATGTCCGCGCGATCGAACGCCTGCCTGTTCCCCTTCCGGAAAGCCGCAGTGGCGGGAATGGATTGATGTTCGTTCCATTGTCGGAAGTGGCACGTATCGAAATTGCTCCGGGACCCAACCAGATAAGCCGCGAAAATGGCAAACGCAAACTGACCGTAACGTCGAATGTCCGCGACCGCGATCTCGGCTCGTTCATTACAGATCTGCAGACGGAAATGGACGCCCGAACCGATCTTCCATCTGGCTACTGGATCGAATATGGCGGCACGTGGGAACAGCTTGTTTCGGCGAGCAGGCGTCTCATGATCGTTGTGCCGATCGCGCTCCTGACGATCTTCGGTCTGCTCCTGCTACTGTTTGGCACATTCAAGGATGCCGGAATCGTCTTTACCGGCGTCCCTCTGGCCTTGACCGGAGGCGTTGCGGCCCTCGCGCTGCGCGGACTGCCCCTATCGATCTCGGCAGGCGTCGGATTCATCGCCCTGTCCGGAATCGCGGTGCTGAATGGCGTTGTCATGCTCAGCTTCATCAAGCAGCGTCGTGAGGCGGGTGAAGCACTGGAGCCCGCGATCTTCGACGGTGCCCTGCAACGCCTGCGACCGGTCCTCATGACTGCGCTGGTGGCCAGCCTGGGCTTTGTCCCCATGGCCCTGAATATCGGTCTTGGAAGCGAAGTCCAGCGCCCGCTTGCCACCGTTGTAATCGGCGGCATCGTGTCAGCCACCTTGCTGACGCTGCTCGTCCTGCCTGCGCTTTATCGGATTGTGCATGATGTCAGACTGGCCCGAAATTCCGCACCCGCCAACAACCGGCCGGCGACAGTCGTATAAGGGCATTTCATGGAATCGTCGGATAAAACTGCATGCTGAGCATCCTTGCCAACCGAACCTATCGCCACCTCTTTGCCGCTCAGGTCATCGCCCTCATCGGAACCGGGCTTGCGACGGTTGCGCTCGGTTTGCTGGCCTTCGATCTTGCCGGGGCAAATGCGGGGGCTGTGTTGGGCACAGCCCTTGCCATCAAGATGGTCGCCTATATTGGAATTGCCCCTGTGGTCGGCGCGTTTGCAAACCATTTGCCTCGCAGGGCATTCCTCATCTCCATGGATATCCTGAGGGCGGGTGTTGCCCTCTGCCTGCCGTTCGTTGACCAGATCTGGCAGGTCTATGTCCTGATATTCGTCCTGCAATCAGCATCGGCGGCGTTCACGCCGACCTTCCAGGCAACGATCCCGGACGTCCTGCCAGACGAGAAGGACTATACACGCGCTTTGTCGCTTTCACGTCTTGCCTACGATATGGAGAACCTGACCAGCCCCCTTCTGGCAGCGCTGCTTCTGACAGTCGTGAGTTTCCACGCCCTGTTCAGCGGGACAGCCATTGGATTTATGGCCTCCGCGCTCCTGGTCTTCACGACGTCTCTGCCGGCACATGGGTCTGTGTCAGCTCAGGGAAGAGTTCTGTCCCGCATGACGCGCGGTATACGAAACTATCTCGGCACCCCGCGTCTGCGCGGCATGTTGGCCGTCACGCTGTCGGCGGCCGCCGCCAGCGCCATGGTAATCGTCAATACCGTTGTCATCGTCCAGGACGGGTTGGGGCTCGACCAACAAGTCTACGCCATCACACTCGGCGCCTATGGTGCCGGATCGATGCTTGTCGCGTTGCTGCTTCCAACGCTCCTGCATCGGGTCAGCGATCGAACGGTCATGTTAATGGCGTCCGGCCTGCTTTCCGGAACCCTTTCAGTTCTGACTTTTGCCGCATTTGCATTGCCCGGCGGCCTGAGCTGGCCAATCCTACTGGGTGGTTGGCTAGTACTTGGCGCAGCCTATTCTTTGGCGATAACACCGGGCGGGCGCCTGCTGCGCCGGTCGTCGGTACCCGACAATCGCCCTGCCCTGTTCGCCGCGCACTTTGCCCTCAGCCACGCTTGCTGGCTGATTGCCTACCCAGTCGCAGGGTGGGTTGGCAGCCGGTTCGGTCAACCCTTCGCGCTCGCAGCGTCCGCAGGTCTTGCCGGCGCCGGTCTTTTACTCGCTCTTCGATACTGGCCGTCGGTCGCCGATGATAGGGTTGCCCACGCGCATTCTGACTTGCCGGCGGATCATCCTCACTTGAGCGACGGACACAAGTTGGGAGAACCGGTGCATGAATTTGTGCTGGATGATCTCCATCGACGCTGGCCCTAACCGAAACTGTGATGAAGTAAAATGTTGAAAGGAACGAACATTATAAACATCTCCGCAAAGCCAGGTGGCCGTGCCGGCGGTAAATACCCGGTGCCATGTACCTCGGGAATGCTTGCCCTGCTCGGTGCGCTGGTTGGTTTTGGTGGCTGCACATCTGCCAACAACATTCTCAAGCCGGCGAATGCCGAAAGAACAGCAATCGTCGAAGAGGCTTGCGGGCCCTACCCGGTCTCCGGTCTCAAAAGCGGCGAGTCTCCCCGAAAGATCCGGTACCGGAGCTGCAGGCGCTCGACCTTCAAGACGATGGACGCAACGACAGGAACCGCAAATGACTCGTAACCTCCAGGGCATCAATCCAAGCCGTTTCTCCAGAACATCCCTCTTTCGAATCGCCGCGGTTATGCTCGTCTCCTCGCTCTTCATTGGTGACGCATTCGCGCATGCGGTCGCAGAGGGTGACAAGGGCTACATTCAAGAGATCACAGGTGTGAATCTAGTCGCGTTTCTCTATCTCGGCGCCAAACACATGGTTACAGGATATGACCACATCCTGTTTCTCCTCGGTGTCATCTTCTTTCTCTACAGGATGAAGGATATTGGCATTTATGTCAGCCTGTTCGCCGTTGGCCACTCAACAACAATGCTGGCAGGCGTGTACTTCAATTTTGGTATCAACAGCTACCTCATCGACGCCATCATTGGATTGTCGATTGTGTACAAGGCGCTCGACAATATGGGTGCCTATCAGCGCTGGTTCGGGGTTCAGCCAAACACCAAGGCGGCAACTCTGATATTCGGCTTTTGCCACGGACTCGGACTGTCGTCCAAGATACTTGATTACCAAATTTCTCCCAATGGTCTTTTGCCTAATCTGCTGGCCTTCAATGTCGGGGTTGAACTGGGGCAGCTCCTGGCGCTCGGCGCGATCCTGATCGTGATGGGATTCTGGCGGCGCACACCCAGTTTTCTCAAACATGCCTATACCGTGAACATGGTGGTGATGGCCGCCGGCTTCCTGCTTATCGGCTACCAACTCACCGGCTACTTCGTCTCATAAGAGGATCCAGATATGTACAACACAGATATGCCCACGCGTGCCGAACTTCCCAGCAGTGCCCGGCTTTTGCGCTCTACCCTGATCGCTGTGACCACCGCTGTCGCTCTGCTCGTTACCGTCGTCCTTCCCGCAGAATATGCCGTTGACCCTTCCGGGATCGGGGGGTTATTGGGTCTTGCGCAGATGGGTGAAATCAAACAGCAGCTCGCCGACGAGGCAACAGCGGATTTGGTTGTCGAGGCACCCGAACAGGAGCTTGCGGCGCAGCCGGGCGAGATCGTTCCGGACAGTGCGACCCAGGTCACAAGTCCCGACGATTCGGATTCCGCACTCGCTTCTGTAACTGACGCTGAAAATACAGCCTGGCGTGACGAAGTCAGTCTTACGCTCGCGCCCGGGGAATCGGCGGAAATCAAACTGGTGATGAAAAAGGACGATACCGCCAGTTACGAATGGACCGTCGATCAGGGAAACCTGAACTCAGACCTCCATACCGATGGTACGGACGGCAATACAGTCAGCTATCGACAGGGGCGCGCTGAAACCAGCGACACAGGCGAGCTGACCGCTGTCTTCGATGGGGCGCATGGTTGGTACTGGCGCAACCGGAGTGATCTGTCTGTAACCGTAACCCTGCGCGTCCGAGGTGCGTACGGCGAAGTGAAGCGAATGCTTTAAGAAACGAGATCGTCTGTAGAAAGAACTGACGACACAAATTCGTCATTCATATCCACGCCATCGATACTGAGCCCATATGACAAGACCTTGTCGTATGGGCTCCAAAGCGTCCCCTGAGGTGCGCCGGATCTCCAAAAGCTCATCGCTCCAGTGACCCGCGCACACAACACCTGACTGAGCGAAGCGATAAAATTCCCGCTAGGAATGCAGGTTCGCAATTCTCGCCCAACTGACCAAAGTCATCACTCAAGGCTTTTTATGGGGTGCCTCATAGGCCCAGGTAACACAGAATCCCCCGGAATCAGATCGTACGTCTTGTCTCATGCAGCCGCTGTGATGCAAATTCCCTTCAGCGCAACCGCTTAATTTTCTCTCTTCAATAGAAATTGGCACATGTTCTGCATTCCCCTGACACGGGAGGCTGATCCATGCTTGTTCGCACGATAGAAGACCTGAGCGATATGCTCGTTAGGTATAATTACACCGCCAATCTCTCGCGGGGGAACTGGGCGTGGGAGTTTGCGAGACGCAATCCTGCCCTCAGGGACGATGCGTACGCCGTACTACCTCAGCTGGAAACCGGTACGGCTTGTCATGACATAAAGCTTTTGAAACTACACGAGCGGGACCTCGCCGCTGAAGCCTGGAGGCTCCTGTACTTTCCCGATCCCGACCAGTCAGCGCTATCAACAGACGTCTTCTGGTCGGATCAGACATTCCCGCGAAAGATCGCGGTCCATGTACGCGACCGGGCGCCCGGCGAGACTGACGAAATCTTCGAGAAGGGCACACGCCTGTGCAAGATTGTGCACCTGACCGATGCTGCCGGTCGCGAACACTTCCTCGTCAAAGGCGCAAACTGCTCTGTCCAGATCCGCTGCAGCGGCAAGTCACTCCTGTGCGGCGAGCCCGTGAAGATGGAATTTTCCGTTTCCGGCTTCGATTGTCCTGACGAATATATCGGGACGCTCAAACGGGCCCACCGCGTCTATGATGCCGAAGCGACGTCGCCGACCTGGTCACGCAAGGGACTTGGCTACCGCAACGCTTTGATCGCGCTTGATGCCCTTGAGGCGGGTATGACCTATCGCGAAACGGCGATGATCTTTTATGGCGAGACCCGCGTCACGAAGGACTGGGCTGGACCGTCCAGCGCCATGAAGTCGGAAATGGCCCGCCTGCTCGCCAAAGGCCAGCGGCTGCGTGACGGCGGATATCGTGAACTGCTTGAAGAAAACCTCTAACGCCTACCGCGCAGCCACAGCCGACCTGAATGAACACCCGCGTGCATGCGCGTGATGCAACAGTTCATCGACCGTCTGTAAAAGGCGTCGGCGGATGACCTGAAGGCATCGCCCATCCCCCGCCCGCTGACGCGGGGCTGTGCGGGCGGCGAGAGCCCTCAACCGCTTCCCAGTCGTCTGACCGGCCCGGCTCGTCTCCGGTCACGCGCCATCCCGTCCGGGACGGCGCGCGCTGCGGGGGCTCGCCGGCCGGGGCCGCGCTGCATGCTTCCCACTGGCCTGACGGCCAGAGGGGTCATGGACGCGTGGCATCTCGAAGCCTCCGTCAGCCTCAGTCGACGGCGTGAGCCATTTGCCGAGGACGGTTACATCCTGGCGCTCGTACCCCAAGGCGCTGTAGAAATCGGCCGCATCTTCATTCTCTTGGCGCACCATCAGCTGCACCTTTGGCGCACCACGGGCCGTCAGCCAAAGCTCGGCCTCTGCCATCATTTCGCGTCCATGGCCGCGGGCCTGACGGTCCAGTGTGACAGCCAGGTAATAGATCCAGCCGCGATGGCCGTCATGGCCGACCATGACGCTGGCGACGACCGCGTCATCCACCGTGCCGAAAAGGATCGTGGCATCGCGCGAGACCTGGATCCGGTCGATATCGGCATCGGGATCGTTCCAGGGCCTTGTCAGCCCACAAGTCTCCCACAGCGCAATAAGCGTCGCGCGGTCAGCTTCCCGGAACTCTCGAATATGCAAGGCCATGGGCGAGATGTCTGGAGGGATTCGTTGCTGAGGCACCAGCCCGGCAGTATCAGACTTTCGTGGGGCTTAAGAGGCTTTCCCTGCAGCCGTGAGGGGGCGGACGGCGCGTCTGCCCGAGCGCGGCCCGCGCGCAAGGCGCCGGTAACCGGGTACCGCTCAGGTCTTCCCTATCCTCCTACCTTCCCGCCTTGCCCTCGGCCCTCATACGCCCGGGCGCCCGCACCTCTCGTCCGCACCCTCCCGCCTGCCGGGAAAGGCACGCGGGCGAGAGGACAATTTTGCGAGGCTGACATGACCCCTTCATCTGAGACACCTGCCCCCGTTGGAATAGCTGCCGGACCGGATTTGCGGGACACGCCCCGCATCTATGTCGCCTGCCTTGCCGCCTATAATAACGGGCGGCTGCACGGGGGGTGGATCGACGCGACCGAGCCAAGCGAGGTCATGGACAAGGTCCGCGCCATGCTGGGGGCGTCGCCGGAGCCGGATGCCGAAGAATGGGCAATCCACGATTATGAAGGATTCGAAGGCGCACGCCTGTCGGAATATGCCTCTTTCGAAACGGTTTGCGCCCTTGCGGAATTCATCAGCGAGCATGGCGCACTTGGCGCGAAGCTCTACCGTGAGTTTGGCGACGACGTTGAACAAGCCTGCGCCGCATTCGAGGACTATGCGGGCGAATATCGCAGCGCCGCGGATTTTGCCGAGGAAGTGACGCGTGACAGCGGGACCGAGATTCCGGCGTCTCTCGACTACTATATCGACTGGACGGCGCTTGCCCGCGACATGGCGCTGAATGGCGAGATCATGGTGTTCCAGACGGGCTTTGATGAAGTCCACATTTTCTGGAGCCGATAGCCATGGCGTTCCGGGAGAGTTTTGACCGCTATGTGTGCGAAGGCGACAGCATTGCCTGCAAGATTGAGGGCTTTCGCGTTACGGCTCGCATTGTTCGCGACGATTGCCCCGACGCGCCGGACCAGCGCCAGGACGGATTCTGGCCATCGCTCTATATCAATGATCCGGGATTTATCGGACCCGGAAACAATTTCCGCGAGCGTCTCGCAAAAGCGCAGGCCGAGGCCGAAGCCGTCATGGACGCGTGGCGTAAGGATGAATGGTTCTATTGCGGGATCGTGCTCGCGATTGAATGCGAGGGTGTGGAACTGGACGATCATACCGCTAGCCTCTGGGGCATAGAGGCAAACTATCCGGGATCGGACAACGCCTATCTGAGTGACGTCGCGGACGAACTGCTTCCCGAAGCGTTGGCGGCAGGCCGCACAGCGCTGAAACGGCTCATGGCGTCTGCGCCTGCACAGGCTGCGGGAAGATGAGCGCGCTGGTTCATGTCCTGGGGCCACGACCTCGCCTGACCCTTGTCGTTCAGGACGCCCGGATCGCTGAAATCTGGGTCGATGGCCGCGCGCCGCAGATCACCCTTCAGGACTATGACTGGGGCGAAACAGATCCGGACGCGATGCGCGACAGCGAAGGTTTCCCCTTCACACCGATCAACTGGAAAGACCCGGCATGGGCGCTTGGCCTTTCGCTTTACCCGCCAGAACAGGAGGACAATCCAATGGCACAGCCCGTACTGAAAACGATCCCCATCGACCAACTGCACATCAGCAAACTTAATATGCGCCACGGGCGAAAATCCCCGGATGTCTCCGATATCCTGCCATCCATTCGTGAGAAGGGTATCCGCCAGACGCTGCTCGTTCGCCCCGAAGAGGATGGCTATGGCGTCGTCGCCGGACGGCGGCGCTTTCATGCCCTGCAGGTCATTGCTGCCGAGACCGGCAAGCCGGTCCTCGTGCCGTGCGCAATCATGGAAGCCGATGATGATGCCGCTGCCGTGGAGGCCTCCCTCATCGAGAATGTCGCCCGCCTGCCTGCCACGGAAATGGAGCAGTACAACGCGTTCGGGAAGCTGGCGCATGCAGGCCGGACCGTGGACGAAATCGCGGGACATTTCGGGGTCACGGACTTGAAAGTCCGGCGCATCCTCGCCCTCGCCAATCTCTCCAGCCCGATCCGTTCGCTCTATGCGAAGGACGAGATCGACCCGGAAACAATCCGCGCCCTTACGCTCGCCACCAAGGCGCAGCAGGCAGACTGGCTCGCCCTGTTCCGGAGTGAAACGGAACGCGCCCCCATGGGCCGTGCCTGCAAGGCATGGGTCACGGGCGGCAGCACGATCACCACGGACAAAGCCCTGTTTGATCTGGCGACCTATGACGGCCGGATCACGACTGACCTGTTTGGAGAGACAGGTGTGTTCGCAGATGCCGACACATTCTGGAACGCCCAATCAGCCGCACTTGCGGCCCGGATTGAGACCTATACGGACGCCGGGTGGCGCGAGGTACAGGTACTTGAGCGCGGCAAGTATTTTGCCAGCTGGGACCATGTGAAACGATCTCGCAGCAGGGGCGGCAGCGTGATTGTGGAGGTCCGACACGATGGCACCGTGACCTTCCATGAAGGCTACATCACGCAGGCCGAAGCCCGGAAACGGGACCAGCCGTCGCGGCCCGGTGACACGCGTGAAGCCAGCGACGTGAAGCCTGAAATGTCAGGGCCCCTTGCCCAATATATCGGCCTTCACCGCCATGGCGCGGCCCGGGCCACCCTGCTTGGCCACCCGGAAATTGCGCTCAGACTGATGGTGGCGCATGCCATCGTCGGGTCCGCCCTCTGGACCGTCAGGCGGCATGAATGCCTCGCCGGAAAGGACGACATAAAGGCCAGCGTGACTGGCTCCCGCGCCAGCGTTGAAATGACCGCAGCCGGGGACCATGTGCGCAGCCTGTTTGAAGCGCATGGCGTGTCGACATTGCGAGCGAACGGGGATGCCTATCATCTTTGCCAGGTCTTTGCGGCGTTGCTCGGAATGGATGATACGGAGACGATGGCCGTCCTCTCTTTTGTGATGGCGGATACGCTCGAAGCGTGTGGCCCGACTGTGGAAGCCGTGGCCGTCGCCACGGACACCGATATGGCCGCTTACTGGCACCCGGAACCTGTCTTCCTTGATCTCGTCCGGGACAAGCGCGCCATCAATGCCATGGTGGGAGGTATCGCGTCGCCCGCGACGGCAAAGGCAGCGCTCACTGACACGGGCAAGGCGCAGAAGGACCTGATCTGGAACCGGATCGTCGGCGAAGGGTGCGAGGCCAATCCGGACTGGCGTCCGGGATGGATGCAGGTGCCGCCCACGCGCCTTGTGACACATGCAGGGTCGCCGCCCGCTGATGCATGGGCCCGGATCGCCAGCCTGTTTACCTCAGACGCGACCGAAATGTCTCCCGAAGACGCGCCTGTCGCAGAGCAGGACGCCGCCTGACGGATTGCGATCTCCTTGTCCGTTGAAGCGGAAGCCGTCCGGCAATATGTCGGACGGCTTTTCCGCATGCTTTGACCAGATGACTGTGTAGCCGCGCTGCGCAGGTCGGGACAGGTGCGCCTCCGAACTTTCGCCCATCTGCAGTATTTGGCTGGTTTCCAGGTGCGATGACCCGAGCGGCCTGTTCCGCCTCACCGCTTGCCCGCGAAAGACACACCTGTCCCCGTCTATTGCCGTGTGACCTGGACGACGCGAAACAGCCCTAAAACCGGACAGTCCCACGAATTTCCCCGCCGCTTCGCGGCTCCTCGCGAGCCAAATTCGCGTTCCGGTCCGGTGCTCCGCTTTGCTGCGCCCTTGCAGGTTCAGGCCCGCCCCGCTTCGTCCGGGCGGTCCGGCGTCGACGGGGACACGGTGTCCCTCGAAGACAGCCACGGAAACGAAAAGGAGACCCCCATGGCAAACGCACTCGGATATGTCAGCGAAACCAAGACCGGCTTCGAAGGCGCCCTCGCAATGATGAACTTGCAAGCTGCCATCCGCATCGAAAAGAACGCGGAAAAAGCCGAAGCGGCCCAGCCGGACTACCGCATCTTCGCCGGTGAGACCTCGACCGAGATCGGCGGCGGCTGGATGCGCAAGGCAAAATCTTCGGGCCGAGAATACGTCTCGCTGACCCTCGCAGATCCGCAGATCGGTCCCCGCAAGATCTACGCGAACCTCGCGCCGGTCAAAGGCAAGAAAGGCCGTCACGTGATCCTCTGGAACCCGAACTGAACCGGGTCTGGTTTCACCCTCATTGGCCGCTCCGGAGATGTCTCCGGGGCGGTTTCTGGCGTCTGTCGCCAGGACGGCTCATGGCATTTCTAAACGGTTTGTAGCCATGCGCGGTGCGCATGGTTAAACATGGTATCGCCTGGAAGAGGCCCATCTTCGTGACTCCCCATTAGAATTTTTCCTTGTTTTCTGGACATGTTGAAGCCGCCACCTTGATCTGTGTCCGGCAAAACCGGACGGGAGACATGAGCGAAGCAAAAGGACGTCCAAGTCCTTTCCTGACGACGAAAGAGGCCGCGGCCTACCTGCGCATCACGGCGCGCACGATGGAGAACTGGCGCTGGTCGAACACCGGACCGAAATACCG
The DNA here is from genome assembly GCA_018827375.1 of Alphaproteobacteria bacterium. Classification (GTDB taxonomy): domain Bacteria; phylum Pseudomonadota; class Alphaproteobacteria; order Caulobacterales; family Hyphomonadaceae; genus Hyphomonas. Next base: position 369 of record JAHJYW010000043.1, on the reverse strand, counting down.
CAAGCATGGCGGTACGGTCGTCTATCATGTCGATGACCTGAACACTTATTCGACGGTGTGGAACCGCTCCCGGGAGGCTGGCAATGGCCGGTGAACTCAAATCGCGCAAGGCGGATGAAGTCGCATTCCCGATACACGTACGGACGCAGTTTCCGAATGAATGGAAGCGCAAGTCATGACCTTTCGTGCAGCATTCTGGAGCGGAGTTTCTTTGATCGGCGTGGCACTGGTCGCCCTTCCGGCAACCGGTATTGGTCTGCCCCACTGAGGTGGTCCATCGCCTTTGTTAGTCCGGCGGTTTCCATGTAGCGGCGTTCATGCTGCTACACCCCCATAGTAAGGCGGTATGAACGCCGCGGGCAAGACGGC
>JAHJYW010000042.1 GCA_018827375.1 Alphaproteobacteria bacterium | reverse complement strand
TTCTCTGTCAGCCTGGACGCCCTACGCAGTGCCCACGAAGACTGGCTCCCCGGTTACATGAACACGGTCGACTAATCGGCCGCCTTCTCGCCGCCGATCATCTCCAGCTCTTCGTCAGCCGCCATCGCCGCCATGACCAACGTATCTCCTGCGCGCGCGAAGAAGTCTGGCGTGATATTGGCATAGTCATCTGATGGCGTGTGGTAGCCGGGATGGCCCTCGACACCAAAATAGAGGAACGGGATTCCGGCCTCGTGGAATACCGAATGATCGGACTGGCTGGTCCAGTCGTCGGCCTTTCCCAAGTCCGGATCATCATGACCGGCAATCAGCTTTACCGGGGCCTCTGCTGCGACACGCTCGATGAGCGGCAGAAGCTCCGGAGTATGGAACGTACCAGCGACATAGAGCTCTCCGGCCTCAGAACGGCTCACCATGTCGAAATTCAGGTTCAGGGCGACAAGTGACATCGGCACTGAAGGGTCATCCATCAGTGCATGCGCACCCAGAAAGCCTATCTCCTCACCATCGAGCGCGGCAAAGATGATGTCATGCAGTGGCTTGTGAAGTGAGAAGTAGTGAGCCAGGTCAACCAGCGCCGCCGTGCCTGACGCATTGTCATCGGCGCCATTATAGATCTCGCCATTGACGATGCCGAGATGGTCATAGTGTGCGGTGATAAGCAGGACGGGTCCGTCAGTCTCGCCCTTGATCATGCCCACGACATTCGCGCCATTCACAGGGGAAGCGCCTGCCGTGTCCGGCGTCGCCGTAAACGGGTGAATGAAACTGTCACCCAGCATCTGCAGCCCCAGCGTTTCGAACCGTTTCTGGAGGAAATCACGCGCGGCTTCGTTGCCCCGTGCACCTGTCGCCCTGCCCTCAAGAGCATCACTGGAGAGCGTTTCCGTAAACCTCAGCATTGACCCGGCATCGATATATTTGGCCTCATACTGCACGAGGCTTGGCGCCGCTTCATCCGTATCTAGCGATACAAGGACACCGCCAATGACTAACGCGACAAGGCCGAGCATGCCTGCAATCGTCCACGTTTTCCTGTTACTCATGGCTGCGCTGACTCCGTGCCTGACCTTGACCCATGGGGGGCTCACGTCCATGTGCCTATCGCAATAGAGGACACGCTGCCATGGCCATGAACCGCGACACACTGCTCGGCTACCTGACCGATGCCTTTCCGGACGCCGAGATCACGCTCACAGACCTCGCAGGCGACGACAATCACTGGCAGGCCGAGATCATCAGCGCGCAATTTGCCGGGCTGCCACGCGTAAAACAGCACCAGCTTGTCTATTCTGCCCTCAAGGGAACGATGGGCGGCGAACTGCACGCCCTCGCCCTCAAGACCAAAGCGCCCTGACTCTATTTGCCGGTCAGGAAGTCGCGCTTGCCAAGAGCCACGCCCTGATGGCGCAAGAGCGCATAGGTCATCGTTACATGGAAGATCATGTTCGTCAGGACGAACGTGGTGAGGTACTGACGCCCCTGCATCGGCATGGTCTGCGGTCCCATCGGAATCTGCAGCGTTTCGTGTTCACTCGCATCCACTTTTGCGTCGTCGACGGAATTGACAAAGGCCAGCGCAGCGTCGCATCGCACCATCAGCTCTGCAAAAGTCGTTTCGACGTCCGGGAAGCTAGGGATTTCGACGCCTGATAGGCGCGCTGCACCGCGAGCTGCATTATCGCAAGCGATCTGCACCTGACGGCTGAGCGGTAGCATGTCCGGGTAGAGACGCGCCGACAGGAAAACGGAATCTTCAACGTCAGTTGCCCGGGCCTGGGCCTCTCCCTTTTTCAAACTGTGGCGCATCGACGCCAACATTTGATTGGCTGACGTTTTGAGAATGTAGGACAGGGTATCGGACATAATGCGCGCTCCATTTGTGCTTCTGCTAGATAAGGTGAGCGCTCAAACTAACAATCAGTATTTTGTTCGCGTTGAGATTGACGTTCGTCGCTCAATCCTGTCACTTCGGGGCAAATTTGACCAAGGGAGTCGCCTTTCACCATGCGTTTATCACTCGCTACCAGCGCTATTGCGCTGACTGTTGCCCTCGCCAGCTGCGCGGCGCCAAAAGAAACCCTTCAGGAAACCACGCCTGTCGCTGTCGAAACCTCAACCAAGAACGACACTGTTGCGGAGGCGCGCGCGTTCATGGCCCGTGCGGAATCCGAACTCTCGGACATGTCGGATGAGGCCAGCCTCGTTTTCTGGGCACAAGCAACGAACATCACTGACGAAACCAACGCCGCCGCAGCCGAAGTCGGCGCGCGCGCAACCAAGCTGCAGGTATCGCTCGCAAACGAGTCCAAGACATTCAATATCGAAGACTTGCCGGCTGACTTGGCCCGCAAGATGACCAAACTACGTGCCGGCATCACCATCCCTGCCCCGTCCTCCGAGGGCGCTGCTGAAGAGCTCTCCAAGATCACGACCGACCTGGATGCCAAATACGGCACGGGCACCTTCAATTACAAAGGCAAGGACATGACGCTCGACGAATTGTCGACGATCATCGAAACCTCGCGCGACCCCGAAGAGCTGAAAGCGGTTTGGGAGGGCTGGCGCACAGTCTCGCCCGCCATGAAGGACGAATATGCGCGCATGGTCGAAATCGCCAATGAGGGCGCCGTGGAGCTTGGCTACCCGAGCCTTGACCAGATGTGGCTTTCCAATTACGGCATGCCGCCTGAAGAAATGGAGGCCGAGGTTGATCGTCTGTGGGGTCAGGTCGAGCCACTTTATAAAGAGCTGCATTGCTACGCCCGCACGAAACTCAACGCGCAATATGGCGACGACGTCCAGCCCAAGACAGGTCCGATCCGCGCCGACCTGCTCGGCAACATGTGGGCGCAGGCATGGTCATCCATTTACGACGTGGTGAAGCCCGAGACGCCCGGCCCGAGCTACGACCTGACGGCGCGTCTCGTTGAGAAGGGTTATGACCCGATCAAGATGGTAAAGACGGGCGAAGCCTTCTTCACCTCGCTTGGCTTTGAGCCACTGCCGGAAACATTCTGGGAGCGCTCGATGATTATCCGTCCTGAAGGGCGGGAAGTTGTCTGCCACGCCTCTGCCTGGGATCTCGACAACGAGGAAGACATCCGCATCAAAATGTGCACCGAGGTCAACTCGGAAGACTTCTACACGGTCCACCACGAGCTCGGGCACAACTTCTACCAGCGCGCCTACAAGGATCAGGATCTCCTCTACAAGGATGGCGCGAACGACGGCTTCCACGAAGCAATCGGGGATTTTGTCGGCCTGTCGATCACGCCCGAGTACCTGAAAGCGATCAACCTGATTGATGAGAGCGAGATGCCGCCGGCGGAAGCCGACACGGCGCTCCTTCTCAAGACCGCGCTCGACAAGATCGCCTTCCTGCCATTCGCCCTCACGGTCGATGGCTGGCGCTGGGACGTCCTTTCCGGGAAAACCGCCCCTGAAGACTACAACGACGCCTGGTGGGCGAAGCGACTCGAAATGCAGGGGATCGTGCCGCCTGGCCCCCGCCCGGATGATGCGTTCGACCCGGGCGCGAAGTATCACATCCCTGGCAACACGCCTTACCTGCGATACTTCCTGTCATTCATCCTGCAGTTCCAGTTCCACAAGGCAGCCTGTGAACAGGCTGGCTGGGAAGGCCCGCTTCACCGCTGCTCAATCTATGACAACAAGGAAGTCGGCGAGCGCTTTAACGCGATGCTGGAAATGGGGTCCTCCAAACCTTGGCCAGACGCGCTGGAAGCGTTTACCGGCACCCGCGAGATCGACGGCAGCGCTATTGTCGAGTATTTCGATCCACTGATGGTCTATCTGAAAGAGCAGAATGAGAGCCAGTCCTGCGGTTGGGACGAGCCTACCGCGGAATAGTCCAAAACCATTTGTGCGCGGCGGCCCGCTTGACGCGAGCCGCCGCGCACCACACATCAGGCTTGAACACGTACTTCAGGAACACGCCATGACCGAACAGACCACACTCGATGCCATTGAAAAGGCTGTTAAAGCTAATGACGTTGTCCTTTTCATGAAGGGCACGCCGACCTTCCCGCAATGCGGCTTCTCATCGGTCGTGGTTCAGGTTCTCGACTATCTGGGCGTTGAATACGTCTCGACCAATGTGCTCGAAGACGCGGCAGTGCGCGAAGGTATCAAGGCCTACTCGCAATGGCCGACCATCCCCCAGCTCTATGTGAAGGGTGAATTTGTCGGCGGGTGCGATATCGTGAAGGAAATGTTCGAGAGCGGTGAACTGCGCGACTTTTTCCAGGACAAGGGTGTCGAAGTCGAAGCCGCCGCTTGAGCCTAGGCACGCACGGATAGCGTTGCAATGCTCAGCAGCGGCATGACCTTTGTGCTGAGCGGCGTCTAGTTGCTGACGAAGTCAGAAACGATCCCCGGCGTAGCCATTAACAGGCAACCTGCACAATTATCCGGACGCAAACTCAGCGGCAGCAATGTCGCCGTCAGGGCAAACAGCAATCCGGCAAGGTATCCCTTGCGACGTCGGAACGGCATTGGATAGCAGGCGCGAGCCGATTTGCGCCAGCGCAGGATTACATATCCCATCAGGAACAGGCCGAAACCGGATGCCAGCCAGTAAAGCGCATTCATACCGATGGCTGCCATCAGAAACTCCGTCTCGCATCAGACTGGAAATCTAGGATAAACATGTTTTTATCCATGAAAACGTAACATCCAAATTCGCGAAACAGCCTTAACGCAGGATTCACGCTGTTATACGGGCTGAGACATTCGGCTCGCAAACGCTCCGCAATGTGCTAAAGCGCGCGCCATGACCGAAACCATCATCACGCCAAGCGCCCCAAAAGTGGGTATCGTTTCTCTCGGCTGCCCAAAGGCACTGGTAGATTCCGAGCGCATCATCACGCGCCTCCGGGCCGAGGGATACCAGATTGCGCCCGATTATGCCGGCGCGGACCTGGTGCTGGTCAACACATGTGGATTTCTGGACAGCGCACGCAACGAAAGCCTCGAAGCAATCGGAGAAGCGATTGAAGCCAATGGCAAGGTTATTGTAACCGGCTGCCTCGGCGCCGAGCCCGAAGTGATCGAAAGGGCCCATCCCAAAGTGCTCGCGATAACGGGCCCGCACCAATATGAGGATGTGATGGCTGCTGTGCATACGCACCTCACGCCGCCTCACAACCCCCATCTGGACCTCGTGCCCGAAGCAGGTTTGCGCCTGACACCACGCCACTATGCCTATCTCAAGATTTCCGAGGGTTGCAACAACCGCTGCAGCTTCTGCATCATTCCCAAATTGCGCGGGGATCTGGCCTCACGGCCGATCCACCATGTGCTGACTGAAGCCGAACAACTGGTACGGGCCGGCGTCAAGGAACTGCTCGTCATCAGCCAGGATACCTCAGCCTACGGGCTCGACGTCCGCTACAAACCTGAAGTCTGGCGCGGCACGGAATATCAAACGCGCTTTCTCGATCTGGCGAAGGGCCTCGGCAGTCTCGGTGTGTGGGCGCGGATGCATTATGTCTACCCCTACCCCCATGTCGATCAGATCATCCCGCTTATGGCGGAAGGTCTTATCACGCCGTATCTCGACATCCCTTTCCAGCACGCATCTGCGAATGTCCTGAAGGCTATGAAACGCCCCGCCAAGCAGGATCGTGTCCTGGAGCGCATCCAGCAATGGCGGCGCGACGTGCCCGAGCTGGCGATCCGCTCTACCTTCATTGTTGGCTTTCCTGGCGAGACAGAAGAAGACTTTCAGATACTTCTCGACTTTGTCCGCGAGGCGAAAATCGACCGCGCCGGCTGCTTCAAGTATGAAAACGTTGCCCACGCCGATAGCCGCGCCTTGCCCGGCCATGTTGATGAAGAGGTAAAGGAAGAACGCTGGCACCGCTTCATGCAAGCACAGGCAGAAGTCAGCGCAGCGCGTGCGGCCGCACAGGTCGGCACAGTTCAGGACGTCATAATTGACGGCCCCGGCGAGGAAGACGGCGAAATGATTGCACGCACAAAAGCGGATGCACCGGAGGTTGACGCAGTTGTCTACCTTTCAAACGCTGCACACCTCAAGGCCGGCGAGATCGTCGCCGCCCGCATCACGGACGCGGACGACTATGATCTTTATGCTGAACCTGCCTAGCGTGCGACTCGATTGACAACCCGGACGGTCGAATCAAGCGGAATGCCTAGCTCATCGTAAGACCACTCAAGGCGGGACTCACCGGCCGATTTCGCGTTGCAATTATCTGGATCGGAATATTCAAAAGCGATCTCGTACCTCCGATGGCGATACGTCTCGACCTCCGAATATAGATTCTGCTTGGTCGCACAGGCTCCCGCGATTTCGACCATCACAGTGTCCTGACCTATGGCAATGGATTGGAGGTTCGGTAGCCCGAATTCCAAATCCATATGAAGGTTTCCGCGCTCCGTTTCATCAGCGTCGATGATGATGCAGCCTGACAGGATGCAGGCTCCAGCGGCGAGAACAGCAAATGCCCTTGGTTTCATAAATAAATCTCCTTATTGAAAAACAATATATTGACTTATCGTATTTCGATATCTCATAGTCAATCAAAATCAACCCGGAGACTTTTCATGGCCCGCATCGTCCTGCCCCTCATCGCCCTGGCGGCCGCTATCGCCCCGATAGCCAGCGCAGAAACCAGATCATTTCCAGCTGGTGACTTTACTGCAATTGATACGCGTGGCGCCGTGGACATCATATTTGAAACCGGCCCGGATGCCTCGATCAAGGTCGAGCAAGATGAAGGTGACTTCAGCGACATCTTCATCGACCAGAGTGGCCAGACGCTCCTGGTCAGTCGCAACAGCCTCCGCAACAAAGCTGGCTGGGCGCGCAATGTTTCTCTGTCGACCAAGAACGGACACAAAGTGGTCAAGGTGAACGGGAAACGCGTTCCGTCCTACACCATACGCGTCACCGCCCCCGCTCTGGAGGAAGTCTCCGTTTCGAACTCGTCGAGCCTCTCGGCGTCAGGTCTCGACGCGTCCACTTTCTCAGGGTCGGTGTCATCGAGTGCTGACCTGACGCTTTCAGGCATAGTGGAGAAAGCTAAGCTCCGCGCATCCTCAAGCGCAGATCTCAACGCAAAACAGCTGGCGGCGACCAACCTGGATCTCGATGTCTCATCAAGTGCTGATGCCTATGCGACAGTGCTAGACGGCACGCTCACCCTCGAAGCTTCATCCAGCGCTGATGCCACCGTCGAGGCAACTGGCTCGGAACGTATTGAAGTCGACGCGTCTTCCAGCGCCGATGTTAACATCTCCGGCACCTGTCTGGCACTGGACGTTTCAGCCTCATCCAGCGGGGATGTGTCTGCCGACGATTTGAAGTGCGTGAGCGGCAAGATACAGGCAAGCAGCGGCGCTAACGTGGAAGTCTACATTACGGGAGATCTTGAAGCGCGCGCATCAAGCGGCAGCGATATCACCGTCCGGGGTAATCCTGAAACCCGCGACGTGCGCGAATCCAGCGGCGGTGATATCGAGATCAAAGGCTAAGACCAGAGGAGCACGACACATGCGCAAGATGATACTGGCAACGATTTGCCTCACCCTATCGACCTACTCGGTAGCCCACGCAGGTACGTCTCAGTCCTATGACTACACAGGCTTCGACGAACTAGACATATCAGCAGGTGTCGATGTTACCTATGAATCCGGCCCGGAATATTCTGTCATAATCGACTTCGAGAACGGCGGGCCCGACGACATGAAACTGCGTCAGGATGGCTCCCGCCTGTATATAGCCCGCAAAATGATATCAAACTGGCGCGACGACAAAGTGCGCGCGAAGATACGTGTGACCAGCCCTGCCATGACGGAAATTGAGGCAAGTTCCGGTTCCAGCATCCGCGCAAGCGGACTCGAGGCTGATATCCTCGTGCTGGATGCGTCCAGTGGCGCTTCCATCAAGGCGGATGGAAAATGTGGCTCCCTCAAGATAGTCGCCAATTCAGGCGGCAGTGCAGACGGACAGAATGTGACCTGCGAGAAGGTTGCCGCGAACGCGTCCAGTGGCGGCTCAGTTTCTGCTTCCGCCTCTCTCGAAGCTCACAGCCACACCTCAAGCGGCGGTAGCGTTGATATTTACGGTGATCCGCAGCAACGCGAGCAGAACAAATCCATGTCTGGCGGATCGACCAGCTTCCACTAACCGATATCGAAGTCGCCCGGCTTGTATTCAGAGCCGGGCCATTCGAGCCTCATGTCCTCTAGGGCGCCCCGCACAAGCCGCGCTATCATCGCATTGCGGCGGGTCCGACTGTCCGAAGGAATGACGTACCATGGCGCATGGCGGGTTGAGCAGCGCGTTACGGCCGTTTGATAGGCATCCATAAATTGCGGCCAGAGCTTGCGGTCCTCAAGGTCGCCGGGATTGAACTTCCAGAGCTTGTGGGGCTCCTCTAACCGTTCCGCGAGGCGCTCGCCCTGCTCCTCATAACCGACATTCAGCATGCATTTAACGATCGCCACCCCGTTCTCGGTAAGGTGTTTTTCAAATGCATTGATCTGTGCATAACGCTGTTCGATCTCTTCCACAGGGGCAAAATTGCGAACCTTGACGACGAGCACGTCTTCATAATGAGAACGGTCGAAAATGCCGATATTGCCCTTCTTGGGAACCGCATTGTGGACGCGCCAGAGGTAGTCGCGTGCCAACTCGTTGGAGCTGGGCGCCTTAAAGGCTTTCACTTCCATGCCGAGCGGGGTCGTATCCGAGAAGACGCCTTTGATCGTGCCCGACTTGCCCGACGTATCCATCCCCTGAAGCACGACCAGTAATGACCGTTTGCCTCCAGCATACATCATGTCCTTCAGCTCGTTGATGGTGGCTGCATCTTTCTTAAGGCTGGTTTCGGCGTGCTCTTTGTCTTCGAACAGCGACTTGTCACCTGAGTCGCGCGTAGAGAGATCAAACGCCTTACCGGGCGTTGCGATAAGCGCCTGACGGGTAGCGGTAATACTGGGGGTGGACATCGATACATCTCCAAAACGACAAAGGCCGCACCAGTCTGGCGCGGCCTTCTCAAAACTTCAAGAAATTCAATCCTCTTACGAGGAGTAGAATTCGACGACCTGTGCTGGTTCCATCTGAACCGGATAAGGCACGTCAGCCAGGCCCGGGACACGGACGTAGGTTGCTGACATGGCTTTAGGATCGACATCAACATATTCCGGAATGTCGCGCTCAGGGCTGCCAAGGGCTTCGAGAACGAGTGCGATATTGCGCGATTTCTCACGGATCTGCACCACATCACCAGGCTTAAGGCGAGCCGAACCGATGTTACAGCGGCGACCATTGATCATGACATGACCGTGGTTGACGAACTGACGAGCCGCAAAGATCGTTGGAACGAACTTGGCGCGGTAAACGAAAGCTTCGAGGCGCGACTCAAGCAGGCCGATCAGGTTTTCTGCGGCGTTGCCCTTCATGCGGCTCGCTTCTTCATAGACGCGTGCGAACTGCTTCTCGGTGATGTCGCCGTAGTAGCCTTTGAGCTTTTGCTTGGCCATAAGCTGCATACCAAAGTCAGAGACCTTGCCGCGGCGGTTCTGGCCGTGCTGTCCTGGCTTGTAGTTACGCTTGTTGACGGGGGACTTTGCGCGGCCCCAGATGTTTTCACCGACCCGACGGTCGATCTTGTACTTCGCGCTGTGGCGACGTGACATGGTAGTACCTCATTTCGACGCGGGCCGGTGGGCGGCGCTCATTCGCACCCACGATTTCAACGGCGGCTCCGCACCAGCCCGTAGATAAGGAACGGCTAGAACACCAAATTTGCTGGCGCGTCAAGCCGTGGGCCTGCTACTGAAACAACACAAAAAACAGAACAATCATATGGGAGGAATAAGATGAAGCGCATGGATGGACGAGTGGCAATCGTGACGGGTGGGGGCAGCGGCATCGGCAGGGCTTGCTGCCAGGCCCTCGCGAAGGAAGGTGCGGCCGTATTGGTTACCGATATTGATGAGGCGGGCGCGGCGGAAACCGCCTCACTTATCACGCAGGACGGCGGCAAAGCGCTGGCTGCGAAGCATGATGTGGTCGATGAAACCCGTTGGTCAGACATCATGACTCTATGTGAGGAAGAACTCGGCACGCCCTCAGTCATGGTCAATAATGCAGGTGTGGCAATCGGCGGCGCCATTCTCGATTACAGCCTCGCCGACTGGCAGAAGCAGATGGCAATCAATATGGACAGCGTGTTTCTGGGCACCCGCGCCGCAATGCAAGCCATGCAAGTCAGCGGCGGGTCAATCATAAACATCTCATCTGTGGCCGGTCTGAGAGGCGCATCTGGCGTGAGCGCCTATTGCGCAAGCAAGGGAGGCGTCCGGCTATTTACCAAGGCAGCCGCCGTTGAATGTGGCCAGCTGGGCTATCCTATTCGGGTTAACTCCGTGCATCCTGGCATAATCGACACGCCGATTTGGCAAAAGGGCATCACTCGCATGGCGGAGACCATGAGTGCAGAGCAACGCGCCACAATGTCCGCTCAAGTTGGCGCAAATGCTTTTGACGTGGAAGCAATCGGCGCTCAGTCAGCCCCCATGGGACGCGCCGGCCGACCGGATGAAGTTGCCGCTTTGGTCGTTTTCCTGGCTAGTGATGCATCCAGCTACATCACCGGGCAGGAACACGTCGTGGATGGCGGCATGACAGCGAAATGAGAATACTATTTTGATCATACTCCGGCGCGTTTATTGCATTTACACCGCCTTGAATGCGTAATCGCGCCGGATCTAGGAGAGATAACTTGGCGGACGTGACGATTGTAATCCCGAGCTATAATAGCGCAGCGACAATCGAAGCTGCGTTAGATAGCGCGCTCGAACAGACCATCGCTGTGGACGTTATCATTGTCGATGACGGCTCGAAGGATGAGACCGTGAGCAAGGTGCAGCAACGCGCAAACCAGAATCAAAACCTGAAGCTGATTGTTCAGGACCGAAACCAGGGACCGTCCGCTGCGCGCAACCGGGCGATATCAGAGGCCAAAACACCCTGGATCGCGATCCTTGATGCAGACGACTATATGCATCCTGACCGGCTGAGGAAAATGCTGGAGATCGGCGCGGAGGCTCAGCTCGATATCGTTGCTGACGATCTTGTCCGTGTGCCCGCCACCCCTCTTCCGGCAAATGGCACGCGCCTGTGGGCGGATAGCCCGATCGGACTCGTTCGGATGGACGCGGCGCGATTTGCGCTGGAAAACCTGAATGCACGTACCGGCAGTCGCCGCGAGCTGGGATACCTGAAGCCGATCATTCGCACCGAATTTCTGCAGGCTCACAAGATCGCCTACAACGAAGACATGCGCTTGTCCGAGGACTACGATCTCTACATGCGCTGCTTGCTGGCGGGCGCCCGCTTTGGCGTCATCGACCCATGCGGGTACTTCTCGGTCGATTATCCAAATTCCCTATCAAAGGAGTTTGCTTCCGCTGATCTACGGCGTGTGCTTGATCGCGATCGCGAATACCTCACGCACCCCGGCCTTACGCCGGAAGCACGGCGGTCAATCACCCAGCACAAAATGCAGGCCTACAAACACTGGGCCTGGATGCATCTGATCGAAATGGTGAGACAACGGGACCTTCAAGGGATCAGCGCTACGTTCATCGCGCCGCCGCAGATCGGAGCGACACTGGTCGCCCGCGTTATCCGTCATGCGCTTGGCAAGGAGCCTGTGCCACATTTTGCCGACAGAGAGGCGAAGGTGCAGCCAATCGAGAAGATATTGGCCGCATCCTAAGGCGTTAAGAGCTGTCTAAACAGCGCCTTTGGCGATTGCGATAGCCTCTTCCCGGCGCCCTTGAGCCACCATGATCGTGGCCTGCAAAATGCGCCCTGCCAGTGTCGGCGAAAGCAAAGACAGCGCACCGACATAGGACAAGACGCCGACGCCGACGAGTATGACCATTTCCAGCAAAGCGTGAACGGAATTCTCGATCAGCTTCATGCAGATCCAAACGATCACACCCATGATGATGGACGCGAAAAAGGCCGATGAACCAGCGATGACCTGGCGGCGCATCGGAAATCCGATCGACGATTTGACTGCATAGGCGCCAAGCGCCCATGTCACGAGCGTTTGACCAAACATGGCCAGCGCAACCGCCTCGAGGCTGATGTGAATTGTCGCGCCAACGGCCAAAACGGTCAGCAGCAGGCCTACAAGCGAGATTTTGAATGTCCAATCAACACGTCCAACACCATTCAGAACGCCTGAATTGAAAGCGCTGGTCGGTGTACGAAGCCCCATGAGAAGGAAGACCTGGATTGTTGGGACGGCAGGTATCCATTGCTCTCCAAAGACGACCGGGATCGCAACCGGCGCCAGAACGCAGGACCCGATAAAGGTCGGGTACGCAATCAAGGCCGCAAGCTTCATCGCGCCTTCGATAGCGCGGTAGAGTGTCGGCAAGTCATATTGCGTTTGCGCCGCGACCGGCAAGGATACGGCGGCAAAGGGTGTTACGAAGGCGGCCTTCGCCTGGTCCAGGAGTCGGACGGCCATATTGAACATGCCCAGTGCGGCCGGGCCGAGAATGGCGCCTACCAGGCCCCTCGAAACAGTGCCGTCGGCCGCCGCCACGACCTTGGTGGCCATGTTTAGAGAATTGAAACGGGAGAGCTCCCGCGTTTCGGCCCAGCTGGACTTGAACGAGGGCCGCCATTTCGCCATCGCGGTAAAGGCAATCAATCGCACCACGCGCCGGGCCAGTTCCATGTAAATCAGGGCCCATGCGCTTAGGAGCATGAATGCGAGGACAATACCGACCACGGCAGCAAAAATTGTACCGAGAACATCAACCAGAGTGATCTCTCTATAACGCAAATCCCTCTGCAACAGCGCCGCTGGAACTGACGTCAACGCACCAATGAACAGGGATATCGAAAAAAGCCGGATCATCGGCACAAGCTCAGCGTGATTAAACGCGTGCGCTATCCATGGCGCCGAAATATTGATGCCCAGCCAGAATACCGCAGCCAATACAAGCGCCTGCATGAAAACGGAACTTACATGGCCAGCCTGCAGGTCACGGCGCTGAATCAATGCATCATTCAGGCTACCTGATACTAATATCTCAGGAATGGAAAAAATCACCAAAGTGATGCCAAAAATACCGAAATCCATCGGAGACAATAGTCGCGCGATGAACACCAGCGATAGCATGCTGCCTGCCATGCCAAACCAGTTGCCAAGCGCATTCAGTACAACCGCTTTGCCAGCGCGTCGAAGCAAACTTTGAGTCATTTGGAACGGTCGACTTTCTAAAACGGCCTTATCGAAGCGACCGAGTCGGGTTGGTAGCTCTTCGAAAACATCGACGATGCCCTGCTAAGCTTAGTCATTAGCAGCAAATATCTAACGGAATTCCAACGATTTGGGGTAAAAAGTGCCGAGCGAACCCGCCATTTTAGCCCGCGCGCGAGCGAGGCGACAATACGAGACCCCGCCAGCGATGATGTAGCCAACTTGCACAGTTCGTCCACCAACCTGGAATCTCGCAGCACTTCATCGCAGCCATATTTCGATGCAAATGCCCCCCTCAAAGCTGTAATTTCAGAATGCTTGAGCGGCGCGTCACTCGTAGCCGCAGCAGTTTTCAAATCAACCAAGGCGTGGGACCAAAGTTTTTTCCGCGCCATTACAGCGCCACGCTGAATAAGCGCGTGCCGTATCGCAGCAGGATTATCCATTTTTTGGCCTTTGGCCAGATATTCGCCAAGTTCGAGCGTCAGGCGGATATTTCGAAATATAATCCTGTCGAATTGCGCCCAGGAGGATGACATTGAATCGGCGTCGACCTGGTTGTCCTTCGTGCCCCTAACCCCATCGTGAATTCGCTGTCGGAATATATAGTCTTCCGTGGACACGGGCTTTGCGATCCGAGCCAGACGGATCAACATCTCATAGTCCTGCGACCGCACGAGGGTTTCGTCGAATGGGCCCACAAGATCATACAGCGCCTTGCGAACGATCATGCCAGGCTGGTGAGCGAACATGTCTTCCAGTGTCGCCGTGAGAAAATCGACGGATTCACAATCGCGCCAATAGCCATCCTCGAGCATACGGGTCGTGCCAGTTGCATCGACTGTAAACCGTTCATGCCGTCCGTAAGCCATGTTGGCGGCAGGATCGCTAAGCAGAAGATTCATAAGCGTCTCAAGGCCGCCCGGAAGCGCCACGTCGTCGTCGTCGAAAATCCACACCAGTCCTTCGGGCACTAAACTCAGCGCCATGTTCAGTGCCGCAGCCTTGCCTCCGTTCGGCTTCGACAGAACTTCAACGTGGCCCTCATACGCTTTCAGCACGTCCAGTGTATCGTCAGTCGAACCGTCATTGATCACAATGAACTTATCGACAGGCCAAGTCTGCGCCAGAATTGATTCAATGCTCTCCACGAGGAAGGCCGATCTGTTGAAGGTCGAAATCAGGACTGTAACTTTGTTATTCGTCATAAGCTCTCCTGACATGCACAATAGCCACTAACTTCAACCCTCGGATTTGCATGACTCTTCATGGCTGCGAACTTACTCTGACAACCCTTAGCAAATAATGCGCCAACTCTTGAACCCAACAGAAGTCAATAGGTTCCGGCGTAATGTAAGGTCTGGCCCTTGAAGATCGCTTTTTCACCGCATTCCCGATGATCTCGGAGTCATTCATCGCGAGGGGTGCGGCGGCTCTTATTGATCAGGGCCATACCGCAGATATTGCTTTGCCCCCAATAAACTGGATCGTTTCTACTTGGAGTTTCCGTTAGTATGGAACCTGTCTGAATACAATCAATTAGCCCCCCCCCCTCTCCGCATGCCAACAGAAGGCGTGGCTAGCCGAGTGACACGTCAGATGGAATTCCGCAGCAAAGCGATCGCATTAGCTGAACGTCCTTGGGCAAATAGCACCAACGCCTGAAAGACGCGCTTGGCCAGACGAGGGCTAACGCAAGCAAATGCGATCCCATAAACGGGCACACCGACCACAACCAAAATAGCGAGTTTAGTTAAATCAGGCCAATCTACCGGCAAGCATAGCCGGGTCGCCCAAACGACCAATGCCATTACCGTCGAAGCCACGAGCGCACTCATACTGCTTGAGAAATAACGGACCATTGAGAACCCGGTTACCCTTTTTACGAAGAATGCACTTAACAACCAGAACAGAAGTTGTTGAACAAGTGTGGCCCACATCACAGCCATCAAGCCGAACGGGATGGCAAGAGAAATTAAAATTGCGGCTGAAAGACAGGTGAGACTAATTAATTTCAAAGACTCGTCAGGGCGACCGAGACCAAGCAGAATGCCCGAATTCAGAGCAATCGATGGCGCGCTAATTCCCCCAATTAAGATAATCTGAATCAATGGGATTGCTGCATGCCACTGTTGGCCGAGAAGAAAGGGCACACCAAGTGGCGCGACAGCAACGCCCCCCAGAAAAGTAGGAAATGCGATCAATGATGACAGTCTAATAGCTCCACCAATCGCGCGGTGCAGGAGCGGCATATTATCCCTGGATTGCGCAGCGACTGGCATCGATACTGACGAGAAAGGTGTGATGAGGGCCGCTTGCGCCTGATCAAGCAGCCGGTTTGAAATGCTGAACATGCCGAGCGGCGCAGCACCTAAAAACCCACCAATCAGCGCAGATGGAATAGACTGCTGCACACGGTTTACAAGTTTGACGGCAATGTTCAGTGAATTGAACCGGGCGAGATCGCGCACATCTTGTCGGGTGAACGCAAGCGAGGGACGCCACTTCGTCAGGAACATGACCATTACCAACCTGACCACCCGCCGCGCGAGTTCCATATACAGCAGCGCCCAAGCATTCCGTAAGTAGTATGCGAGGGTGATGCCCACTCCAAGAGCAACGAACGTTCCGACAATATCGATTGTTGTAATCTCGCGATACTTCAAATCACGTAGCAGCAAAGCAAATGGTACCGAGGCAAACGCCGCAAGAAACAGGACGTAAGAATATAGGCGGATCATTGCAACAAGCTGAGGTTGCTGGAACATTCCCGCAATGAGCGGCGCGGCCAACTGTATTATCCCCCAAAGAATAAGACTCAAGATCAGGGACTGGGCAAGTACTGAATTGATGTGACCAGGCTTAAGCTCGTTTCGCTGTATCAGACTCTCGTTCAGGCTTCCCGATGTCAGGATCTCTGGAACAGCGAGGGTCACCAGCACCATTCCAAACAGACCGTAGTCGGCAGGAGCTACCATCCTTGCTATAATAACCAGCGACGCAAGTCCGCCCAACATGCCCACCCAATTACCCAATGCGCTCAGGAAAACAGCGACGCCAGCACGCCTCAAAATACCTTGTTTCATAAGACTTTTCCTGATTTACCTAAGATGGTCTTCTGTGATTCTTGCCAGAAACGCGCAAGTTTCTCGCAGGCAAACAGGCTTAGAAGACTCATCTTTGCACTCATCGAACAATTGACTTGCTTTAGATCAGCTCGTTGAAGACGCCCCATTGTAGGTCGGCACCAAAACGCTGACTAAAATTTTATCCATTTAGCTCTGACATCGTCCCAAGAGAAGCAGTTATGCTGCGCAACGGGCTCTGGGTGACAAAGCAACTTAAGGCCAACCCAGCCTTGTATTGTGATTTTGCTGTAGGGTGTATCTGGCAGGCGGGGCCTGGATGCACCCCTGGTCTTTGCGGACCGCAGCGTAGCGAATGGCCCGCCTGCCAGAGCTCGGCCGGGTCAGCCGGGGGTAAGCGTCCGACGAACCCGCCCTTGACCTGATCAGGCTTTGAAGTTCCACGGCAGCAGTTCGTCGATCCGGTTGATCTTGTGGTCCGCGATCCGGGACAAGACATTGGTGAGCCAGGCCTGTGGATCGATTTGGTTGAGCTTGGCGGTCTCGATCAGGGTGTAGGCGACGGCAGCGGCATGTTCTCCGCCTTCGGAGCCTGCAAACATCCAGTTCTTTCGCCCGATGGCGAGGCCCCGCATGCCGCGCTCAGCCGCATTGTTATCGATCTCGATGTTCCCATTCGACAGATAGACTTCGAGCCGCGGCAAACGGGTTAGTGCATAACGGATAGCCTTCGCCAGCTCCGACTTGCCAGAGATCTTGGGCAGTTCAGATTGCAGCCAGCCGATGAGCTCATCAAACGCGGGGCGAGCTTTTGCCTTACGAAGCGCAGCGCGTGTGTCAGGTGGCTGGCCGCGGGCTTCAGCTTCGACCGCGTAGAGTGTCGCAATGCGCGCTACCGCTTCGGTCGCAACAGCCGAGCCGGTCGCCCTGGCGATGTCGAAGAACTTGCGGCGGACATGGGCCAGACAGGCCACTTCGGTGATGTCGCCGGACCGGTAGAGTTCTTCGAACCCGGCATAGCCATCGGCATGCATGAACCCGCTATATCCCTTCAGGTGCTCCGCGGGACGGATGCCCTTCCGGTCCATTGAGAACCTGTAGAATGCCGCCGGCGGCGCATCTGATCCGTGAGGCCGCTCATCGCGTGCATAGACCCAGACCCGACCGGTCTTTGTCTTTCCGTTTCCGGGCGCGAGTACATCGACCGGTGTGTCATCGGCATGGATCGCAGTGCCATCGCGCACATGGCGTCCGATCGCCTCGGCCAGGGGTTCCAGCAAAGCCACCGACTTGCCGACCCAGTCCGACAGGGTCGAGCGCTCAAGCTCGACGCCTTCGCGCGCATAGATCTGGCTCTGGCGGTAGAGCGGCAGGTGGTCGGCATACTTGGAGACGAGGACATGCGCGAGCAGGCCCGGACCGGGACGACCCCGTTCGATCGGGCGGCTCGGAAGATGAGCCTGGTGGAACCGGTCACAGCAGGTGCAAGCCATGCGGGGGCGTACATAGCGATTCACCACGAACCGACCCGGAAGATACTCAAGCTCTTCGGTGATGTCCTCACCGACCTTCTTGAGCTTGCCGCCGCAATCATTGCAGGCCTCGCCCGCGGGCAAGACATGCTCACTCCGCGGCAGGTGTTCAGGAAGTGGTTTACGGACCGGCTTGTCCATCGCGGCCGGCTCGGTCTCGGCAGCAGGCGCCTCTGTGCTGCGCGTGATCTCCAGGTCTTCCAGCATCAGCTGGAGTTGTTCGATCCCTTCTGAGGATGTGCCGAAGCGGTTGCGCAACTGGGTCATCAGCTGGAGCTTCAGCTTCTCGATCAGAAGGTCTCGCCCGCGTAGTTCTGCCCGCGCCGACAGCAGCATCGCCTTCAGCGCATCAACGTCATCGGGAAGATCAGCTACATCCGTCATGATCTGAAACTACCCCGGTTCGCACCACCCGTGAATCCCGAAAATCGCTTCACCCCGTCTTCAGCGGACGCCAGGTCCGCTTGGTAATCCGCCAGTCGATGCCTTCCAGTAACATGGCGAGTTGCGCCTGGCTGAGATGTACCTTGCCGTTCTTCGCCGAAGGCCAAACGAAGTGTCCACGCTCAAGCCGCTTGGCAAACAGGCATGCGCCCTGGCCATCCCACCAGATCACCTTCACAAGATCGCCGCGCCGACCCCGGAACACGAACAGGTGTCCGCAGAAGGGATCTTCCTCAAGAACCTTCTCGGCCAATGCTGAGAGACCGCCAAAACCCTTGCGCATATCGGTCACGCCAGCGGCCAGCCAGACCTTCGTCGACGCCGGAACCGGTATCATCGCTCCAACCTGCGGACGAGTTCATAGATATGGCTGACATCAAAGCCGCCCTCGACGCGCACCTTGCAGCCGCCGGGCGTCGTGATCTCAAAACGCATATCCGCCAAAGCCGCAACCGGACGGCGTGAGATCGTGACCTTCGAAGGATCCGCATCTGTTGCGATCGTCACCGGAAGGAACTCACCCGCCTCATCCTGCGTCGCCGCATATCGCGGATCGCGCAGCCACTTGAAGACCAGGTTGGCGTTCACATCGTAACGCCGCGCAACCTGCGAGACCGACACACCCGGCACCCGCGTCTGTGCCACAATCTGCTGCTTCTCTGCATCATCCCAAAAACGGCGTGTCCACCTGCCCGCCATCGATAAACCCACCCTGGTGCCCACTAACGATAGTGGACACCAGCGCCCTCTATCGGACGCTCTAGCATCAATGGATCAGAGCAAGTCGCAAGGGCGGCCAGGCCGTACGCTTACAGCCGGGGCGCCATTGCCAACCTCGCATGCCTGCGACTTAGGGCAGATGCGCGGCCAGCGCCATATCTGGGACGGGCGAAAGCAGGTGCGCACAAGCCTCTATCAGGCCGCCTTCATTGCAACCCGGTTCGACCCGGCCCTGAAAGCCCTGCGCCAACGCCTCGAAGCGGCCGGAAAGCCGTTCAAGGTCGCATTATCGCCGTCGCCCGCATCCTGCTCACACACCTCAACGCCATCGTCAGAGAGCAGCGAAACTACGTGCCGGGATAACAGTTTCTACACCTACTTTTCGCAGTGTTTATTGCGCCAAGAGATTTGCGCTGCACGATCTGGCGTGCACGGTAATCGTAATGACTATTTACCGTGCGGACGAGAAAATGATCTCAGCATGCACAAACATGGACCATAAGTTTATTTTTTGGGTCCAAGGTGGCGTCATTCTCCATGGGATTGATTTTAGATGTATGGCACGAAGATTGCTAGATACTGTTGCATGTAACTTGATATGCTTCGAGCTACGCAGAACAATAAGCTCTAACGACGTGCGATGCCAGCAGGCATCTATCGGTGAGGACTGGGAACTGATGACGCAAGCTGAATCGGTGGAACTCGATACCAATAGACCAGGTCAGCTGTACGGCTCAGATCTGATCAGAGAGTTCGGTTTCCTGAAAATTGTAAAAGAAGACTTTCACAATCACTACAGTCAGCTGACCGCTCCTGGGTTCTACGCCTTGTTCGTTTATCGACTCGGCACACTCGCGAACATGTATCGAAATAAGCTGGTTCGATGGCCACTTCTGACGCTTTATGTTTTGGGACAAAGGTTTGTGAGGAATTTTTTTGGGATTGAAATTTTCCGACATGCCAAAATTGGCCGACGTCTCAACATTGGCCACCAGCATGGGATTGTGATCCATGAGTATGCAACGATAGGTGATGATGTAATCATCAGACATTCGGTGACGTTTGGAGTCGGAACCGAGTGGATTACAGGCGTAGGGCCAATTATTGGCAACCGTGTCACCTTTAGTCCAGGCTGCGTCGTCGTCGGGAACATAACCATCGGAGACGATGTGTCAGTGGGGCCGAATTGCACGATAACTCAGGACGTACCAGCAGGCAGAACGCTATTCATGCCCCCGCCCAGATCCCTACCTAAGCAAGAATATGCCAAAGAACAGTAAAACGTTCCATTGCAGGTCCGGCGTCGTGCAGACCATAAGGCATAGCCAAGAACATCCCAACTACAAGCTGATCTGAAAGGAAGATAACGGAATGAGCCTTCAACGAAATGACGCGCTTCAGGCCATCTACAGCGCCATTCAGGAAATGAACTCCCAGCTGAAAGCTGAGCGTCAATTATCCGCAACCGAGGATATGCTCATATACGGAGAAGGCGCGCCGCTAGACTCCCTCGATCTGGTCAACCTGATCATGTCGGTTGAGCAGCACATTATGGACCTGACGGGCGAAGAGCTTGTACTTGCCAGCGAGTCTGCGATGTCTCGAAAGAGAAGCCCTTATCGGTCCGTTAGTGCACTGGCGGATTATGCCGTTGAAATTGCTAAAGAGACAGCTTGAAAATGGCGACAGATTCAAAAGTGATGGTCATAACCGGCACCCGTAAGGGGATTGGCAGATTTCTGGCTGAACACTATCTGGAGTGCGGCTGGATTGTTGCAGGATGCAGCAGAGATGAGAGCGAACTCAAGCACGAAAACTACAGGCATTTTTGCGTCGATGTAGCAAACGAGAAGGCTGTCACCGGGATGATCCGGGCTGTCACGCGCGAATTTGGCAAACTTGACGTTCTCTTGAACAACGCCGGAATTGCCAGCATGAACCACGCCTTGCTTACCCCCGTGTCGACGGTTGAGCGCATTTTTCAAACGAACGTGTTCGGTACATTTCTGTTCTGTCGAGAAGCAGCAAAGCTGATGGGCCGAAATAAATATGGGCGTATTGTCAATTTTGCGACGGTTGCAACTCCGCTAAAGCTAGAGGGTGAAGCAGTGTACGCTGCATCCAAAGCGGCGGTCGTGTCCCTCACGGAAGTGCTTGCCAGAGAGTTCTCAGGTCTGGGCATTACAGTCAATGCTGTCGGCCCGACACCCGTACCCACTGACCTTGTTGGATCTGTGCCTGAAGCAAAGATGACAGCTCTCATCGCCAGGCAAGCAATCCCTCGCTACGGCGAGATGCGCGATGTTCTCAACGTCATAGATTTCTTCATCCGTCCCGAATCTGATTTCATGACTGGCCAGACACTGTATCTCGGAGGCGTTTGATAAATGGTGGAGCGAATGCTCGACGTCCTGGCTGCACGCTTCGCGCATGCCGGTGATGCGACCGCGCTAGCCAATGACGACACTTCTTTCTCGTATAATGAACTCAGCGCATCCATCGAGACGTGGACACAGCGCCTAGCCGCAGCGGGGATTGAACCAGGTACGGTCGTTTTGCTGCGGGGTGACTTTACGCCTGATGGTATCGGTGCCCTGCTGGCTCTACTTGGTCGCGGCGCCATCATCATTCTGGTCGCGCCATCAAGCTTTGAAAAACAAGCTGAATTCGCTCGAGTTGGTCATGCGCAAGTTTGCGTAGATTCATTTGACGGAACGATTACTGGGTTAGCCTACGATGGCGATCAAGCCCTCTATGATGAGCTGCGCAAAGCGACTGATCCCGGCATCGTCTTATTCTCATCGGGGTCCAGCGGCACATCAAAGGGAACTGTTCACAATGCAGCCCGATTGCTTGAGAAATTCCGCGAGCCCGGGAAAAACCTTCGCACTCTTGCTTTTTTATTGTTTGACCATATCGCGGGCTTAGACACCCTTTTGTATAGTCTCGCGAATACAAGCACACTAATCCTTCCGAATAGCCGCGCACCTGAAGACATTTGTCGCCTGCTCTCGGAGTATAAAGTAGAGGTTCTGCCAACCTCCCCCAGCTTCATCAATCTTCTGCTCCTATCCGGTGCTTACGCTCGACATGACCTCAGCTCACTAAAGATCATCACTTATGGTTCAGAGATGATGTCACAAGCTACGCTGGATCGCTGTGCAGTTGCCTTTCCTGACATCCGTATGCTCCAAAAATATGGCACATCCGAAACAGGCGCACTTCCCACTAGATCGAAGTCGAATACATCGACTTGGCTGAAGCTTGGCGGAGAAGGATTTGAATGGCGAGAACGAGATGGTCTTTTTGAAATTCGCTCCAAGACGGCCATGCTTGGATACCTCAACGCGCCCAGTCCCTTTACAGATGATGGTTACTTCAAAACCGGTGACAGAATCGAAGTCGATGGAGAGTATGTCCGTTTTCTAGGACGTGATAGCGACATTATAAACGTTGGCGGTCAAAAGGTGTTCCCAGCCGAAATCGAGGAATTAGTCCGTCAAGTGGAAGGTGTTCACGAGGTCGCAATATACGGAGAAGCGCACGCCATTCTAGGCGCCGCAGTTGTCGCCCGCATCAGACCATCGGATGAAACACTTCCGGCAGAACTACGTATGCGAATCCGCACGTTCCTTTCCGGCAAGGTGGAGACTTACAAGATTCCCCAGAAATTCAAATTCACCAATGAGTCGCTAACCACCGATAGGTTCAAAGTAATCCGCAGAGCAGCAGATGAGTAATTTGACCCAAGCGCAGATTCCGAGCGGCTTCAAGATCGCGCCAGGGCGCGGGCCCTTCTTTGACGGGAATGGACCCTTTTGGCGCAAACCCGGCCAGGATGGACGGCCACCTATATTTGGTCTTCGACCAGAAGCGCGGCATACCAATAGTCTAGGCTTTGTCCATGGCGGAATGATCGCCACTTTTTTGGACAGCGCAATGGCCCAGTCCGTTTACGAGCAGCACGAATGCCGTCTCGTAACACTCGACCTAAGTATTTCCTATAAACACGCCGTTCCTAAGGGGCGTTGGGTAGAGGCAGAAACAACACTTTCAGCCCCATTGGAAAACATTGTGAACGCTTGCGTCACAATGAGTTGCCGCAATACGATTTGCGCGACAGCAACGGGGAGGTTTCAGCTGTTCCCCAATCGCCAACCCGGCACCTTAGACTGAGAAGTCCGGCCATGATTTGTCCTTGTCGGACATAACCGTAACTGGCGCCGGCCAGTCAATACCGAAGGCTTGGTCGTCATGCCGCGCACCATACTCTGCGTCTGGCGCGTAAAATGCAGAAACCAGATAACTCACCTCCACATTATCCGTCAGCGTTTGAAACCCGTGCAGGAACCCTTCCGGGACATAAAGCTCCCGGTGGTTTTCCTCTGTCAGCTCAAATGC
The DNA here is from genome assembly GCA_018827375.1 of Alphaproteobacteria bacterium. GTDB lineage: Bacteria > Pseudomonadota > Alphaproteobacteria > Caulobacterales > Hyphomonadaceae > Hyphomonas. The sequence goes on along the minus strand of JAHJYW010000042.1, from coordinate 286,522 downwards.
CTGCCACTTTAGGTATGTCGGACTATCGGGTCGCACGTCTACAATGACGTCACAGATCGCCCCACGCAGGCAACGGATGAGTTTCACTTCGGAGTGCGGCGCAATCTGGCGATGCATGCCTCTTAACGTACCCTTGTCTGCAGATACTGACATGTTCTGCTGAACAAAGCTTGATGTGAGGCCCTGCTCTGAAAATTCCCGAGAGCAAAAAGAACGTGCGAACACCCCGCGCGCATCTCCACGCAATTCGAGATCGATTAACATTGCTCCGAGTAGTTCAGTCTTGTGAAACAGCATGCATATGTTCCCGGTTTAGGTGGAATTCCAATTGCAATCCTAGGTCAAACTCTGGAATGTCACAATGGCATGCTATATGCATCTGCCCAGACAGATTCCACCAATTGAAAGCGAGTTTTTGATGCGCGTACTATTTACAGGGGCGGATGGCTATATAGGCGCACTGCTCGGCCCTTACCTTTTACAAAATGGTATTGATGCTGTTGGCCTTGATACGGGGTTCTATCGTCAAGGTTGGCTGTATCCGATGTCGGGCCCACGCCCGCAAATAATCACAAAAGACCTTCGCGACATAGAAGCAGAGGACCTCGCCGGCTTTGATGCCATTGCGCACCTTGCCGAGCTGTCAAATGATCCGCTCGGCCAGCAAAACCCTGGCCTGACGCATGAGATCAACCATGCTGGGTCACTGCGCCTTGCACAACTGGCTGAGAAGGCCGGAGTAAAGCGCTTTGTCTACATGTCCTCATGCTCGGTTTATGGTGTCGGACAGCCAGATCAAATTCTTGACGAGACAAGCCCTATCAATCCGCAAACAGCCTATGCCGAATGCAAGGCCAAGGTGGAGCGTGACGTTGGCGCGATGGCTGATGATAGTTTTGAGCCATGCTTTCTGCGTAATGCCACGGCTTATGGCGCATCTCCTCGTCAACGGTTTGATATCGTGCTTAACGACCTTTGCGGGTTGGCGTGGACTACAAAGGAAATCAAATTACTTTCCGACGGATCCCCCTGGAGGCCCTTGGTCCATGCACTTGATATGTGCCAGGCCGTCCTGTTATCTTTAACCGCGCCCGGGGATTCAATCCGTGGACAGATATTTAATGTCGGATCCAGCGAGCAGAATTACCGCGTGATTGATATCGCCAAGATTATTGCAAACGAGTTTCCTGGCTGCGAGTTGATCGTGGGCGAGCCCGGTGCTGACAACCGCTCATATCGGGTCAATTTTGACAAGATCGGACAAGTCCTGCCTGACTTCAAATGCGAGTGGACCGCAGAACTAGGCGCCAAGCAGATGCATGAGATTTTCAAGCGTATAGATATGACAAAGGATGAGTTTCAATCTCCGCCATACACGCGCCTCAAAATGCTTATGAAGCACCGAAAAGCCGGACTTCTGGATGACAAGCTCTTTTGGACTTACGGCTAGGGTGGTCTACTCATGATTATTGTCGATACGGCCCTTCAAAAGCGTGAATCTGAGGGACGGCCAATTAAGGTCGGTATGATTGGCGCTGGCTTCATGGGCTCGGGGATTGCGCTTCAAATAGCAAACTCAGTCCCGGGAATGAGACTGTGTGCGATCGCCGCACGAACACCCCAGCGCGGCATCGATGCCTTTGCACAGAGTGTTGACGCCGAAAGTGTCATACGCGCTTCGAGCCAAGCTGATATTGAAGATGCGATCCGATCGAATAAGCCAGTCGTAACCGATGACCCCGTTGCACTTGGTCGCGCGCAAGGGCTGGACGCGATTATTGAAGTAACCGGATCGATGGACTATGCCGCTTCTGGCGTGCTTGCCGCTATAGAGACTGGCAAGCACGTCATCATGATGAATGCCGAACTGGACGGCACAGTCGGGCCGCTCCTTAAAGCGAAGGCCGATAAAGCCGGCGTCATTTACACGAATGTTGATGGCGACCAGCCAGGCGTGCAAATGAATCTGTACAGGTTCGTTCAGGGAATTGGTGTGAAGCCCGTACTCTGCGGAAACATAAAGGGACTGCAGGACCCTTACCGAACCCCTGATACCCAGCGCGGATTTGCTGAGAAGTGGGGCCAGAATGTCCACATGGTAACGTCTTTCGCTGACGGCACCAAGATCAGCTTTGAGCAAGCGATCGTTGCAAACGGAACAGGCATGCGCGTTGCAAAGCGCGGCATGATCGGACCTGACCCGACGGGGCGTGACCCAACGCTTCCGCTGCGCCCGCTGGAGGAGTACATTGATCTGCTGGCACCGCACATTGATCCCGAAGGTCCGGGCATTGTCGACTACGTCGTAGGCGCCAAACCCGGCCCTGGCGTATTCGTCCTAGGCACACACGATAACCCGCGCCAGCAGCATTATCTCAATCTCTACAAACTGGGCACAGGCCCCTACTATCTTTTCTATACACCCTACCATCTTTGTCATTTCGAAGCGCCACTCACCATCGCTCGCGCTGTGCTCTTCTCGGATGCCGCTCTCACCCCAAAAGGCGCTCCTCAGGTAGGTGTTGTTTCGATCGCTAAAAAGAACCTGGCAACGGGCGAAGTTATTGATGCACTTGGCGGCTTTGCCAGCTATGCGGAAGCCGAAAACATGGACGCCGTTGCCGCAGAAGGCTTGCTGCCTGCCGGCCTTGCCGAAGGCGCACGACTCATTCGTCCTGTGGCAAAGGACGAACCTATCAAGTTCAACGATGTCCACTTGCCAGAAGGTCGGCTTATAGACCGTCTCTATCAAGAACAGTCAGACCTGTTTGGCCTTTCGTCTCACGGAGCGAAATCATGAAAGTCCTAATCCTCGCCGGCGGTTTCGGAACTCGTCTCAGTGAAGAAACAACCATCAGACCCAAGCCTATGGTGGAAGTCGGCGGCCACCCAATACTGTGGCATATCATGAAGCATTATTCTTATCACGGCTTCAACGAATTCGTGGTTCTGGGTGGCTATAAGGTAGAGTTTATCCGCAATTATTTCCTGAACTACACCAAGAGCTCAAGTGACTTTACGGTTGACCTTTCAACCGGTGAGCTTGTTTGGCAACGCCATAATGCCGAACCCTGGAAAGTCACAGTTCTTGATACTGGCCTGAACTCCATGACGGGGGGACGGATCAAACGCGCCAAGGAAATCGTAGGATATGAGCCCTTCTGCCTTACCTATGGAGATGGCGTGTCGGACGTTGACATCGCAAACCTCGTCGATTTCCATAAAAAGAAGGGACTCGCCTGCACTGTTACTGCCGTCGTGCCACCCGGGAGGTTCGGTGTGCTTGCATTCGACAAGACCGGAGAACGCGTAGAAGCGTTTCGTGAAAAAGACCAGGAAGATGTTGGCCTGATCAATGGAGGCTTTTTCGTTTGCGAACCCTCCGTATTCGATTTGATTGAAGGCGATGACGCAGTCTGGGAACAGGAACCCCTGGAGCAACTGGTCAAAGGCGGCCAATTGTCGGCTTTTCGCCACCGCGGCTTCTGGCAAGCGATGGATACACTGCGCGACCGCCATTACCTCGAGAAACTCTGGGAAAGCGGCAAGGCGCCTTGGGCGCTCTGGCGTTGAGGTATACATCTCGGTGGAGGGACAACTGGACTGTAAGGTTCAAGGCTATTGCCAGCCTGGATATCCAGACCAATTGCGCCTAACACCAAGCCTTTGCATGCCCCAATCCATGAGGGCATCAGCGACCAGCACCCAATTGAAAGGCCACCCGGCATTTTTAAGCGCCTCAAAATGGCGCTCGAGATTTTGGTCGCCTCCGTCCTCCTTGCGCCATTTTAGAATACGTCGAACGTAATAGCGCCGGTACTGAAGGAGACGCTTTTCATAGTCGCTTCCGAACGCCTTTGGGCCATATTCATTCATCAGATACAGGGCTTCTCTGGTCCAAGCTCTTGTTTTCGGTCCGAACTTTTGATTGGTGACTGTGCTATCGTCTACTCGGATGAACCCAAGTGACTTATGTACGAACCCGAACTTTGAGTGGGTAAGCAGGCTTAAAGCAGTATCCAGGTCGAATGCACTTTGAAGGGGTGGTTGGAAAAGTGGTTGCCGTTTATCGGCAACTGATTTTCGCACCAGCGTGTGAATAGGTATGATGATGCCTTCGCGCAGCAAGGTCATACGGATGGCTTCAATACCACCAAAAACGGATCTATCTTCAGGCCAATAAGTCTCTTGCTCTTCGCCGAAACACCGGTAATCGCAACCAACCACGCCTATCTCTGGATCAGTCTCGGCAAGCGCCACCATTTCCGAAACACTTTCAGGTGACATCGTGTCGTCCGCACACAAAAGCCGAATATACTCTGCATCCTCGGGAACATGTGACACGGCGCTATTCCAATTGTCACGCAATGGCAAGGTCTCGGAATTGCGATGAACAAGCAGAGGAACTCGTCCAGCCGTATATCGCGCAATAATCTCCGCAGTACCGTCCGAACTACAATTGTCCAGAATCACATGTACGAGATTGGGATAGGTCAACGCTTGCACGCATCGCATTGTTTCATCTAGGAATTTTTCTCCGTTGTATACCGGAGTTACAACGGCAACAAATGGCGACGCGTTCATATTTAAATTCCTATTTTTTCAGCATCAAATTTGAGTTTGGACCGCTTGGAGCAAGATATAATCTAGAGGCTCTATCAGCGATAGCTGGTTGCAATCTGAGCGCAATATGTCAATTTCAGCGTGGCACGTCCCTTGCTTGCAGGAGGGCAAGAGGAGAAGCAATCTTGGCCAAAACAGATGATGAAATTATCGTCGCATTTGGCATAGATGCGAACTATGCGCCTCATATGGCTGTCGTTGTTGCATCGATTGTTGCCAACAGCCCAAATGCCCGATTTCGATTCATGATTCTCAATGACGGAATCCCAAAAGCAGAACAGCTAAAATTAGAATCCGTTGCTCAAGGTCATACATTTGACTGGTGCTGTATGGATGACTTGCGAATACTATCTTTAAAAACCAAGACGCATGTCAGCCGTGCATCATATTACAGGATCGCGATCCCGACAGTTGCACCTGAGAACGCAGAAAGAGTAATTTACCTGGACTCGGATATCGTTGTAATAGGCGACTTGGTGGATCTCTGGAAATCCGATTTGGAGGGAAAATCCATCGGCGCCGTCTTCGATATCAATGTTGACTCAGTGGACTTTGCGAAGAGATGGGATCTGGCGCCAAGCCGGCTAAACTATTTTAACGCAGGCATCTTAGTCTTGGATTTGAAGAAAATCCGGGCAGAGAAGAAAATCAACAATGCATTTGATCTCCTTGCCAGCCAATGGGACAAGCTGGTTTACGATGACCAATGCCTGCTGAATGTATTATATTGGAATGACTGGAAACTCCTGGACCCGGTTTGGAACTTTCAGCGCAATATGATTTTGCCCAATCTTGAGCAAACATCCTTCGCGACGCCAGAAGAAATACCGTCAGGGCGTCGTCCAAAAATCGTTCATTTCACCCAGACCAACAAACCGTGGTCGGTAGATGCCTACCACCCCTTCGTTTGGCTATATTATAAGTATCTTCGTCGGACGCCCTATTGGAGCCAAGTCAACCGCTCTGCAAGGACGACTTTTATGAAGCACCTTCGCCGTTTCATAAAGACCCAAGTGTCCCTGCGAAAATATCATCGTGAATAGCTGCATTCTCTTGCGGATTCAATAGATCGCAGCAACACACTCGCCGAACCGTTCGGCTGGAGTTTGGTGATGTGACCTGAGCCCCTTCAGTTCTTAAAATAACTAAAGTGTTGCGATGATCTGAGGTGCTTGGCTCTGGTGGTCCGGCCTTGGCGTTAAAATCCAGCGGCGTGAGGTGCTTGGCTCTGGTGGTCCGGCCTTGGCGTTAAAATCCAGCGGCGATTTTGACCTTGCCACCATGGCATAGGCCGGCGTTACGGGCAAACTCGTCGGGAGATTGCCCATTGTGAGCCATGTGAGGCCGGCTCTCATTGTAGTCGCGCCTCCATGCCTCGATCAGCCGCTTTGCCTCGGCCAGGGAGGCGAACCAGTTGATGTTCAGACACTCGTCCCGGAGCGATCCATTGAAGGACTCGATGTGCGCATTGTCCGTCGGGGTGCCGGGGCGCGAGAAGTCCATTTTGACCTTGTGATGATATGCCCAGAGGTCCACGATCTGGCCGGTAAATTCGGCGCCATTGTCGGCAAACAGCGCCTGCGGAGCGCCGCGTAAATAGACCAACCGGTTCAGGACCCTGGCCACATCCTCGCCCCTCAGGCGTGATCCGACTTCTATCGCCAGGCACTCGCGGGAGTAGACATCGATCACTGTCAGCAAACGGATCTTTGCGCCGCAAGATAGCTGATCGTGAACGAAGTCGAGGCTCCATGCCTGGTTCAATCCTGAAGGCTGACAGCGCGCTTTGCGATGAACCGCCATCTTCCGCCTACGGGCGCGTTTGGCCCGTAAACACAGGCCTTCTTCACGGTAGAGCCGATAGACGATGTGCTTGCCGACCTGCCAGCCCTCTCGCTTCAGCATGATATGGACACGCCGGTAGCCGAACCGGATCCGGGTCGCACAATCTCATGCATGCGCTGGCGCAGCTCGGTCAGCGGATCCGTCCGGAGTGGTTTGCGTTGCGTTGAGCGATGTTGGCGGGTCAGACTGCAGGCCTTACGCTGGCTGTAACCGTGCGTCTGCGTCACGTAATCAACAACCTGTTTCATGAGCGATGGCCGGGAAACTTTTTTGAAAGCACGTCCTGAAGGACCGCCTTGTCCAGGCTGAGTTCGGCGACAAGCTTCTTCAATCGGGTGTTCTCATCCAGAACCTGCTTCAGTTCCCGCACCTGGTCAGACTCCAGCCCGCCATACTTCTTCTTCCAGCGGTAATACGTCATCTCTGAAATGCCGAGTTGCCGGATCAGGTCCGCAACCGGCATCCCCATATCGACCTGCTTCAACGCGGCTACGATCTGCTCGGTTGAATAGCGCTTCTTCTTCACGGGCTTCCTCCTTCAGGAAATCCGCCAGAAAACTAACACACTTTCCGGACCACTTTCACCAGATCACGTCAGATCCCTCGAACCCATAACATTATTTCGCTGTGAGCATAGCTCAGCACTAGAACTGAAAATAGATAAATTGTTTCAGCTCTCCGAGTGAAAAATATGCGACAGCACACACAACCCCCGCAGCAACAGCGCTCTTCCGCCAATGTCGGCGCAACACCTTCTCCGTCTTTCCAGTTACTGGTCCAGTGCTAAAACTCTCAACAATCTGCTGACTGTTTGGGGTGCTTATTGCGATGAATCCCGCCACAAGAAGCCAAGTGTATTTGGACACTATCAACGTTGCTGATCCAAATGGACCTACCACCTGTCTTGCCCAACTATCCCCCATTAATGAGTGCGCCAGAAGCCATGAGTTGTTACTGCCGAACCCATTTGCGCCCACCAGACCTGAGAATACACCTGCAGCAATGTTCAAACTTGGTGACGCAAAAAACACCCAAGCCATCATTACCGAGAACAGAGTCAGCCCCTGCCCGGCCAGTGTGGGCAGAAATATACTGATGCCCCGCCGGTCAAAATGGTTCTTCAATCGAATCCAACCGTGATTGATCATGAGATATATTCCGTGCAGCGCACCCCAGATCACAAATGTAAAAGCCGCGCCATGCCACAGTCCACCGATCAGCATCGTGATGAAGAGATTGGTAAACCGACGCCCGGCTCCGTGACGATTGCCACCCAATGGTATGTATACATAATCTCGCAACCAGCGCGATAATGTCATATGCCAGTTTCGCCAAAACTCAATAATGGATTTGGCTTTATACGGGGAGGCAAAATTGAATGGTAGGCGAATGCCAATCATGCGCGCCAACCCGACAGCCATATCTGAATATCCGGAAAAGTCGAAATATAACCCCAATCCAAAAGCGAGGGTTGCCGTCCAGGCGTCAAAGAAGTCCGGCTCTGAAGCGCCCAGCGCAAAAACTGGTTCCGATATCGCTCCAAGCGGATCTGCAATGAGCACTTTCTTCGCAAGCCCAATCGCAAAATAGAAAACACCCGCCGTGAAAGCTCGCCGACTGAATCGATAGATTTCACGACGCTCAAACTGCGGCAGCAGCTCACTGTGGTGAACAATTGGCCCCGCAATCAATTGCGGATAATAACTGACAAAAAGCAGGTACTGGGGAAATGTATAGCGAGGCGTTTCCGGCTTAGTTGCATCGACAAGGTAAGCGATTTGTTGAAACGTATGAAAGGAAATAGCCAAGGGTAAAACCAAGGCCTGCATCGTGAATTCGACTCCAGACAATGCCGTAAGATTATCTGCGATGAATATCCGATACTTGAAGAACGCCAACGCCAACACATTCAGCGTTACGCCGAATATTAGTAACTGTCGGGTTCGCCGAGCCGACACATCCCGTATCTCTGTAATCCACCGGCCAAGGCAAAAATCAACCGCGATCCAGATGAGGAGTAGACCGAGATAGAGAATGCTCCACCATCCATAAAAAACGAGTGAGCACCCAATAAGCCAAAACCTAGCAAACGCGCTAGAATGACGACCAATGAGAAAAAAACCGATCAATGTGATCGGCAAAAAGAGTGTGATAAAACCGAATGAATTAAATAGCATGTGCTTAGTTATCGCCTGCATTGCTGACGCGCTCAGCGATCATGCCACTAAACCGGCGCGCATAGTCGGGCATAAGGTGTACTGGGTCTGCAAATGCCTCGTTCCCCCAATCCATATCGGATCCATCCAGGAACATCGCATCTCCTACTAGGTTCTGCCGTATGTCCTCCGTCCAAGCTTTGTAGATTAAGCCGTCACGATCAAAACGGTCGCGCCACTCCGGCATTACTGGAATGGTTGCTACAATGAATTTAATATCTGCCTCATCGAGAAGTACGGAAAGCTCCCTTAGGACGTCAAAACATTCAGCATCGATGATTGGTTTGGGTCGCCAGGGCGCAGGACCCAGCATTAAACTCGAACCGTACGCATCCATTTCCATAGAGGATTGAGGATTTAGCCCTAGATTGGATTTGGTGCGCGTCTGCGCTTCAGTAATCAAATAGGATATTCTTGGATTAACAAGATATGGCAGCCAGTAAGGCACACGCCGCGCAATATACTGCTTCGCCAACCATGTGTTCATGAACGCGGCTTGAGAGGCCGGACAAGCATCAAAATCTCGCGGCGCCAGAACCACTAAGACAGTGTCCACACTTGGTGAAATATCCAACAACAACTTTGTGAAGTAGGCTGTTTCGTGCACATACAAATAGCATGGCGCCGCATTAATCGCGCGCGTGTCGTCAGTTTGAAATGGTGTCATGTCCAGATTTCGCCAGGTCGCGGATGACCCAACCGCCATGAATGTCATTTCACCAAGAGCTTGTTTGCGCAAAAACGCCAGCTTTTCATCAATACAGGCGGTCGCGACAAGCGGAGGGGCAGGCAACAAGCCTTGCGACTTGAGGATAAACAGACCCACTCCCAGTAATAGCGCTGTTATTCCCACCGCTGAAGAAAAGTACGCCAACCAATATCGAATGAAGTTTGGCTCCCAGCGAGCGTCACCACTTGGATCATGCGAATGCTTTGATCGTGAAGGACCATCTTTTCCTGACATAGGATTCCATCCCACCCAACAATCACAGTTCGAATTTTAGTTAATGGTGCAGAGAGCGAACTGTCAATATTTGCGCCCGTCGGCTGAGCGAGTCATTCCAGCAATCCCAGATCTGGTACATTTCGGATCTCAAGCAAATCGATCAAGGCATCAAGCGTCTCATCGTCTACCAATCCGGTTTCCGGCATGTTTGTACCAGGCGCAAACGCGGATGGGTCTTGCAGGAATGCCTCCAAACGCTTGCGAGTCCATCGCCCGCCCATCCCACTCAAGGATGCTGAGTAAGCATCAAACTCAGTCGAAGCGATACGTCTGTTGAACACATTAGCAAGATTCGGCGCATTCGAGTTGTCGTTCGGATGCAGTGAATGACACGTTTGACAGCTATCCATGATGGCGCGCACGTTGCGCTCTACAGATGCGGGGAGCGCCAATGCAGATAGATATTGATCTGTAGAGTGATCAACATAACTATCCGCTCCCGGAGTAAGCGTCAGTAAGGTATTGCTGTCAGACCATATGACAATCGTGCCATTGCTGTGTGACAGAACATACCGCCCCCTCACATCAACACCTATCGGCTCGGCAAATACAACTCGGTCATCACGTATCCTCAATCGAACAATACTTTGCGTCAGCAGTGTTGAGACGACCATATCTCCGTCCCATGCATCATGAAAATTTTGCACCTTCGAGAGGGCTGACACGGCGATCGACGGAACCCAGGAAAAAACGGGTTCCTGATATGTTTCATGCCGCCCATTAGCACGTTGGCCGGGCCATGGCCCCAAATTGTAAAGTGTTCCATAGGTTTCCAGGGGCCAGCCATAAAACTCACCAGGCTTGATTAGATTGAGTTCGTCACCCCCACGCGGACCATGCTCTGACACCCAGATTTGTCCCGCATCGTCGATCGCGACGCCCTGCATGTTGCGGTGTCCAGACGAAAGAATTTTTGATGCACCTGTTTCAATATCTATCGAGAGCACTTTTCCATATTGCTTGGTCATGTCAGGGGCCGCGATTTCGTTGGAATAGTTGCCATCGCGATGAAAGTCACCACTGGTCAAGATCAGCTCACCAGGTGCTCTGAAAGCCATTCGGTCACCGGACATTTCCGGAAAGAAGGGCCAGTGCGGACGCTCACTCGCCACGAGGCAAGGTGATGTCTGGAACAATATTGTCCAATCCTCAGGGGCCGCAGTCAGGTCGTTGCCCGGCACATACCCTGCCTCAAGTACTAGCTTCGCCACAGTATTGGTCATGCATTCGTGTTCACCATCGAATTCTGTATAGGTAACTAACAGAGCAGAATGTCCGCCTTCTTTGAAATACAATACGTCATTGTATCTCAACATGTCCGTTCGATTTGCTCGATCCTTGTTTTTCTCAAGCCCGGCATAGGCAACATAATCATGGAACCCATTATCCGGCGCCACCACGTCCAGCTGGGTTACCTTACGGTCAATATCCATCGTGAAGAATCGACCATCATGAGTCACTAATAGCGTCTGATCACCGAATTCGGTCAGTCCGCCCCCGTCGCCAACGCGTCCTTCCGGGATATTGGTACTGATAACATCGATCGGAAAGTAATGGCCATATACCACTACCTTTTCACCAGCCTTGGCTTTTTGCAGGGTCTTGAAAGCACTGCGAACCGTCTCGGACGGGAAAATATTCTTTTCGTAAAAAACCATCCCCACAATGGTCGATCCAGCCGCTACTGCTCCAAGTACAGCGATTGATAGCGCCCAGAACCTCCACGCATCTATACGAATGCCAGACTGTCCCACAGTCTTTCGCCAGCCGCTAAAGCGATCAATTGTCATGTTAGGTCCCCCACCATCGCCGAAATTATACTACGCTTAGCGTAATACTTCCAAATATTGCAAGTTAATGAGATGCTTACATCTCCGGCAATGTCTCAATGCGCACGTATTATGCGCAAGTTGTTTCAAGCAAATAGAATGCTGCGCTGACCTGAGACCCATTTGGTCCCGCATTTATATAGAGAGTCTGTCGCAACGTTGATCTGCCCCCCCCCCTGGCCTGCCCCACAGGGGTGATCCACCAGATTTATTAGCCCGGCGGTTTCAAAGTAGCAGCGTTCATGCTGCCACCTCCCCATAGTAAGGCGGCATGAGCTATGTCGTGATGCAGCCTTCATCAGGCGCAGATATCTTTATCCGCTTTATCGAACAGCCTGCGGTCGAAGGCTTCAAGGCCTTGCGTTCATATGGCTGGAACGCAATCGAGATCTGCGTCCAAGATGTGCTGGCCGCGAACGAGCGAATGGAAGGCAGCCCATTCGAGATCATCGGCCCGCCTCGCGAGATCGACGGCCTACCCGCCATCCACCCGATGCAAGTTAAGGGGCCGGACGAAGAAATCGTGTACCTGACGCAAATCAAATCCGACCTTCCCGCCTTTGACCTGCCGCGTGCGGAGAGCCCGATCGACAAGCTCTTCATCCTAGTGATGGGCTGTTCGGACATGCGCGCGTCAAATAACTGGATGGAGAAACATGTCGGCGTCGAAATGGGACGCGATATGGAGATCGTCTACACGATGCTTGCCAAGGCTTATGACCTGCCGGAGCAGGACATGCACGTAATCTCGACCATGATACATGGCCGCGATGTGTTTCTTGAACTTGATCAGTATCCTGAAGCTGCCATCGACCGTCCGCAGCATGCCGGAATGCTTGTTCCCGGTTGCGCCATCGGCACCCTCTGGCATCCAGAGTTCGACACCCTCAAAGGTCCCTGGATCACCGAACCCGTCGTGCGCGACGGCCCTATCTACAAAGGCAAGCGCGTCGGCACGATGAAGGCGCCTGATGGCACGCTCGTCGAAATGGTCGAAGGCTGAACGCACATGAAACTCTTCACACTCCACGAAGCCATCTCGTCACAGCCCCGCGCTGCCGATTTCGCTCAGATAGATGTTCCGACACCTGCCTGCCCTCAGGGCGGCATCCTTGTGCGGGTCGTGCACCTTTCTCTCGACCCGTATATTGGCGCCCGCCTGCGCGGGAGTCACATGGGTGAAGCTCCGCCCCTGCCGGGCAAAGAACCGATACCGGGCGCAATCGTCGGTCAGGTTTTAAAATCTAATGCCGCTGGCATTGCCGAGGGCGACTGGGTCCAATCCATGGAAGGCGGCTGGCAGGAAATCTCAGCGCTGAAGGCAGGCCAATTCCGCAAGATCGATCCAGCCAGGGCGCCGCTTGCGTCGCACGCCGGTGTGCTCGGCATGCCGGGACTGACTGCCTGGGCGGGCATAACCCAGCTTGCAAAAGTCGGCGAAGGTGACACGGTCCTTGTGGATGCCGCTGCGGGGCCAGTTGGCGGTACTGTCGGCCAGATCGCACGCATCAAGGGCGCAGAACGCGTAGTCGGCATTGCCGGCGGCGCAGAAAAATGTGCGATCGTCACCGAAACATACGGCTTCGACGCCTGCATCGACTATAAAGTCGAAGGCTGGGAAGACGAACTCAAGAAGGCCCTCCCCGATGGCCTCAGCGTGTTCTTCGAGAATGTCTCAGCTGACATGGCAATGATCGCGCTCGCCAACGCCCGCACCTATGCGCGCGGCGTCTTGTGTGGTCTGGCTGCCGGATATCAAGTCAAGAGTCAGGACCGCGTACCAAACCCCCTGCCCATGGGCACAATCATCGGCAAGCGTGCCCAATTGCTCGGACTGGTCGTCTATGACTTCTATCCCCGCTGGGACGAATTCGTGGATGAGGCCAGCGCATGGATTGCGGATGGTCGACTCGCTTTTGCAGAGGATCGTGTCGAGGGCCTTGAAGACGCGCCAGCCCTGTTTGAGCAACTGATGAACGGCAAGAACCGCGGCAAGGCCGTCGTGACCGTCAGCCCGGAGTCCGTTTAGTCATGGCAAATCTTCGCAAGACCTATGTCGAAGGACGCTATGGTCAGATTCACGTCCTTATTGCGGGCGAAGATAAGCCCGGAACACTTCCGCTCTACTGCGCGCATCAGAGCCCCAAAAGTGGCGCCGAGTTCGCTACCTTCATGCGGGCCGCCGGCGAAGAACGCCTCGTCGTCGCACCGGATTATCCGGGCTACGGTATGTCAGACAGACCGGACTCCGAGGCTTCAACGACAGTCGACATGTACGCCGAACAGATGTGGGCGGTGGCTGACCAGATGGGCCACGAGAAAATCGACCTGTTCGGCAACCATACCGGCTCCAAGGTCATTGCCGCCATGGCCATGACCCAGCCTGAGCGCGTTGGCAGCCTGGTCATGATATCAGCCGCCCTCCTCACCCCCGAGGAGAAGGAAATGTTCGGCAATATGTTTCAGCCCATCCCGTTGGATGACTCAGGTACGCGCTACAGGATAATGTGGGAACGGATCATTGAGCGCCGCAGCAAAGGCGTGACCTACGAGATGCTTGGCGAATCGATGGCCCTGAACCTTATGGGCGGTGAGGCATATGAGTGGGGTCACCATGCCGCATTTTCATGGGACAAGTACGAGACCGCGCTGCGCACACTCGACCATCGCATCACCATTCTGAATCCAAACGACGATTTGACCGAAGCAACCGGTCGCGCCGCGCCCATGCTCAAGAATGGGGAAGTCATCGAATTGCCGGACTGGGTCTATAATTTCATGGACGTATGGCCGGAAGAGACAGCAAGGCTTGTCCTGTCGAAACTATGAGCCTGCCGGTAATGATGCGACGCGGATTCATTGATACCGATAATGGCCAAGTCCATTATCGGTATTGTGGTGATGGGCCTGATATTGTTTTGGTTCATGCCTCTCCAGGCAGTTCGCGACAGCTGGAAAGCTTGACGCTTGCTCTAGCCGACAAAGGCTTGCGCGTTTTCGCACCAGATACACCCGGCAATGGCGACAGTACGAAATTGCCAATACCCAATCCGTCGATAGCGGATTATGCAGCCGCGCTCATACCCGTCATGGCCCAACTTGGCCTTGAGCGACCACACATATATGGCTCACATACAGGCTCGGCGATTGCGGCAGAACTCGCCATCTCCGCGCCAAGCCGCATCGGGCGTGTCGTGCTTGAGGGGGTTGGTGTTTTCTCTCCTGAACAACGCGCAGCCTTCCTCGAAGATTATGCACACCCATTCGTTCCGGACCTTGATGGCGCCTAGGCACCATTGCGGGCCGCGTTCATACGGGCACGACAAATTTTGCGACATTCCTGACGGTCAGTGATGCGCTCGACTTCCACGCGCTTGTCGGTCCGAAGCCCAAGGCGGGGCGTCTTGCCTACCTGCGCAATCTCTGGGTCGACGAGATGCGGGCGGATGACCGGATCGAGATCCTCACGCCGGATGACGACCGGCTCCTGGCATCCCACGCACGCGCGATCATCGCCGAGTATGATCTGGCGCAGGCAGAGTTTCATGCACTCAAAAATGCGACCGATCAGGATCTGGCAATCGGTGCCAGTCTCAGTCTCGCACAATCCTTGCTTCCGAAAGCGATAGCCCGCTTTCGACGCCGGTGGCCGATGGTATCACTGTCTGTCGAAGTCGGCCTGTCAGCACCCCTCTTTGAGCGACTTCTGGGAGGCGATCTGGACTTGGTACTCAGCGCTCCCGAAGAAGGTCTCGCGGTGGACCCAAGGATCAGCCGCACCTTTTTGCTGGAGGAGCAGGACGCGCTGGTCGTTGGGGCTAATGATATTGATCACGCCGGCAATCGCGTCGGAGCCATATTGGGCGGATGCACTGTCGCGCAGCACTTCAACCCGCTGCAGGGCATTCGTGGGAATGTTCGCAAGATCAGAAGATTGCGACCCGCCCGTGTTCAGCATCGCAGACCTGTGCATCCGCTTGCCATTGACCAGGATCAGGAAGCCGGTTCTCTTGATCTAAGACCCAACCCGATTTTAGGCCTGCTTGCAGGTCAAAATCCAGACACACCTAAACGCAAGGGGGCGCCAGAACCCTCAGGGTTCTGATATAATTGACTTTTATTGGGTCTATTCTGGAGCGGGCGAAGAGATTCGAACTCTCGACCCCAACCTTGGCAAGGTTGTGCTCTACCACTGAGCTACGCCCGCATCCTGAATTAGTAATCGGCAAGAACCCCCGCCGAGAGGCGTGATAAAGCGCATCATGCGGGCGTTTGCAAGCGGTTAGTTAGGGCATCGCTGCACAATTTGTGGACTTCCACCCCGTACGTCTGAAACAGGCAGTGGGTAGGGAATGGGAAGGCCGCAAAGGAGCCAATTCAGCCCCTTAAAACGGTCCGAATCTGGTCCGGCCGCACTTCCCTGCCGTCGGCATCGACGAAAGCGGCGCGGATTGCGGCCTTTGTGCCGCCCTTGGTGAAGCTTATCGGCGGCGATTCTCCGGAAGCCAGCCAGGCATCTCCCCATTGGGTCAGCCCAATTAAAATGGGTCGCAGGGAAAGCCCCATAGCCGAAAGGGTGTATTCCGGCCGCGCCCGCTTGCCGGGCGCCTTGTAGGGGCGCTTCACAAGCAAACCGGCATCAACCAACCCCTTCAGGCGTCCGGACAGCACCGTCCGAGGACATTTCAGTTCTGCCTGAAAGTCATCGAACCGCCGCACACCATACAGCGCGGCGCGAAGTATCAAGAGCGTCCACCGGTCGCCCACGACCTCTATGGCACTGGCGAGATTACAGCTTTCCGGTGGAATCGGTGAGCGGCGGGCGAGAGGAATCTGCGTCATTCAGACTCTCTTGTATGGGTTCGCTTTCTAAATCCAGACCTCTCATGGCCGTCACGCAAATTTCGCTATTCGTGCCTTGTATTTGCCGCCTTGGGATGGGAGACGCAGCTACAGGAATCCATATCCGCAAATGGCCTGTCGCATGAAAAATTCGCTCCATCTCGCGCCGTTACTTATGGCGATGGCCGCTTGCACAGCCCCCCAAACCGTCACGCCAGCAACCACAACGCCTTCGCCAAGGACCGCCTTGTGGAGTTTCGAAACAGCGTCCCGCACATTGCGTGAGGAATCCTGCCCCACCAGAACAGCCGACGCTTCCCCTTTGCCGCTGGGCATCACGGCAACATCCGTCGCGTTGAACAACGAAGATGCCAATCCGCCTCTGCCTGACACGGTTGCCTTTGCGGGTGGCTGGAGCCTCACATCCGAAAATGCCAATTTTGGTGGTCTGTCCGGCCTCGAAATCCTCAAAGACGGGAACCTGTTGTCCATTTCTGATGTCGGCGCATTTGTCTGGCTCGGCATGACGGACGGGCGCCCGGATGGAACAGGCAAACTGGCCTATATGTTGGCGCAGGATGGCAGTCAGTTATCAGGGAAGGCAGACGGCGATGCCGAAGGTCTCGTATTCCGGGACGGCCTCGCAATTGTCAGCTTTGAGCGTAATCACCGGCTTGAAGCTTTCGATCTGGAGAACTGCGGAGCCAGTGCGAGGGCGGCCCTTGTGACGATGCTTCCCGACACGGTTGCGGGCAAACCAATTGATGAGAATCAGGGCGCCGAGGCGCTGTCCATCTCCCCAGATGGTCTACTCACCTACGGTTTTGAGAGCATGTTTGGCGGCCCGTCCGCCATGGGTGCAGTCTTCGCGGACGGCACAAGCATGCTGACTGGCGATGTCGCCGACAACCCGCGCGGATATTCCTTTGTCGGCCGGGACGAAATCGCCTCAAGCGCGGGATCACCGATCATTCTGACGCTCTACCGCAGCTATGATCCTATCCGTGGAAACCGAAATATCATCACCTGGTCGACATCAAACGACAGGATTGAACTCAAACGGCCCATGTTGGTCGATAATTTCGAGGGCGTTGCCGGCGAGCTGCGCGATGATGGCACGCTGCGCATATGGATGATTTCCGACAATAATTTCTCCGACAAACAACAAACGCTGCTTTACGCATTCGATGTCGACATCTCTGCGGAATAAACGCTCTTACAATCGTCGCAGTTGAGGCCTACATCTGTCGCTGCACAAGGGCTGCGGCGCCCGCAATGGGACTGATCTCCGGCGACCTTACTCATCGTCAGGGAGCTGGCATTCTGGTTTGGACCCTGGTCTGGGCTCACCCGGCGCCCACCTAGTCTCTAGGTTGACGGGAGAGAATATGCCCAGCGACGACTGCGGTTCTTGTGCGCTATCATTCCGGGGTGACGTGAGCGCAGACCCAAGTTAAGGCTCTGCCCATGGCTCAGGTTCCCGATAAGACACAACTCCGACACCGCATGCGCACCCTGCGTGCTGAAGCCGCTGCGCGTGATCCAGACGCCGCTGAAAAGCTGGCCGACCTCTTTCCGATGAAGCTGCTCGAACGCTATGGACCCGTTGTCGCCGGCTATGTGGCAATCAACGAAGAGATCGATCCGGCGCCTCTGATGCAGCGTCTCAGCCGCGCCGGCGCCGAGCTGTGTCTGCCACGCATTGAAGATGATGGGCGCATGACCTGGCGCCTATGGTCGATTGGCGAGCCTCTGGAGCGCCGCCCCTTTGGCCTTTCTGAACCCGGCGTTGATGCGCCGGAAGTAAACCCGACGCTCATCCTCACACCGCTTCTCGCCTTCGATGCCATGGGCAACCGCCTCGGCTATGGCAAAGGCCACTATGACCAGGCGATCGGCACCCTGCGCGATGCAGGCCGCGCCTTCGCTTGCGCCCTCGCCTACGCAGCCCAGCAGATCGACTCGGTCCCTTCCGAATCTCACGATCAACCACTCGACTGGGCCTTAACGCCCATTGGCTCAGTGCCTCTCTTCATGATGCGCAATATGAAGGCGCTGAATTCCAACAATGAAGGTCCCGGCGCAGACTGAACCTCAGCTCTAGGGTTGTTAATCATACGACTTGGCGCAATTCTTGCTTTTTTAGGATATGATTAACCTGAAAAGCACGGCGTTAAGTTGAGTAATTCTGAACAAAAACAATCTGGTATGAGCAATTCCTCGGGGATGGACGCATTCGTTGTGTCCATGCTCGTTGCGGTGTGCAGTTTTGGCATTTTAACCTTGAGTGCCATCAATTCGCCTATGGCTGTCGAAGTGACGATTGCCCAGATTGAAGCTCCCATGCCGGAAGCCCCTGCGCCCGCCTCCGTTGACCCGGTGGATACCGATGAAATCGTGGTGGCACCTGCACCAGCCGCGTCGACCGCTCCGCAGGCGCCCAGTGTGCCAACCCTGACGAAGCCCCCCGCACTCATCCCCTCCTCACCGGGATTCATCTCGCTGCTGGGCGATGCGCAGAATGATGCCTTCTACTACCGTTCAGATTTTGCGAACCCCGATGGCCACTATGGTGGAGACTGGTCGCCGAAGAACATCAAGCAGTCCGCTGAGGGTGCGGCCCTTGAGGTCCATCGCGAAGAATCTCGCTCCGGTCCCTATACGGGCGCCGAGATGAAGACCGTAAAGACGTACGGCTACGGTCGCTACGAGGTTGTCATGCGCCCGTCCAAGGGGTCTGGCCTGGTCTCCTCGTTCTTCACCTATACAGGCTCTTACGAGGGCACGGCTCATGACGAGATCGATATCGAGTTCCTGGGCATGGACACGTCGCGCGTCCATTTCAATTATTTCCGGAAGGGCAAGACAGGCGCCTCGGCGACTTTCGACTTGCCATTCGATGCTTCAGAAGCCGATCACCTCTACGCCTTCGAATGGAGTCCGGAGGGCATTACGTGGTTTGTCGACGGCCGTCCCTACTACAAGACCATTGAAGGCGATGCTTTCGTGCCCAGAACGCCTGGCAGCATCATCATCAACAATTGGACTGGCAAGCCATTCATGTCCGCTTGGCACGGCAAGCCGACCTTCGAATCGGGTGCGGCGGCACATTATTCGTGCATTTCCTTCTCGCCACTAGGCGAAAAAACCCGCGCTTGCAGTGATCTGTTCCTCCCGCAGCGCCCGACGCATGCCGGACAGGTCACTGCGCAATTGACGCGCTAACCGCCTCACAGATCTGAGTGTTCGACTGGCCAGCAACTGGAAGAACAGTCTAACTTCAGAAGATGCGCGACAAGATACTCAGCCTCATCACTCTTGTGCTGGTCAGCACCCCGTCGGCCTCAGCAGAGCCAAGCGTAAAGGTGGTGAATTTCACCGCCAATTGGTGCCCGCTATGTCGGGTCCTCGATCCGCGCCTGCATGATGCCGTCGAAATGTTCGAGGCGCGCGGCGCCGTCCTGGTCAATCTGGATCAAACGCGGGTGACGCTCAGCGATGACGCAGCGCAGACGGCCATTGTTGAAAGCCTTCAGCAGCTGACGGCATCACATGATGCGGCCTATCTATGGGACTGGTATGGCGGCCAGGCTGGCATTGCCGTCATCATCGCTGCAGATAATGGTGAACCATTGACTTGCATAACGTCGGCCCTGACCACGAACCAGATTGCTGACCGGATACAGGAAAGCGTCATCCTGGCCACCCGCGTACGTGCAGGCGCCAGACGGCCGAAAGGAACGAATTGCCCGCCGCCAAAGAACAGGGCAGCGATTCTCGATCCTATTCCTTGAGGTCTTTCATGATCTGTTCCCGTGCAACAGGCATCAGCTGTGCCATCTGCTCGCGGATGCGGGCGTCTGTGCGATCAATACCTGCGGCATCGAAATCGCCGCGAACCTTGCGAAACACATCCTCTTCGCCCGCTTCTTCAAGATCCGACAGGACAACGGTTTTGGCATAGGCCTCGGCATCACCGTCGATCAGACCCATCAGATCAGCTGCCCACAAACCCAGTAGCTTGTTGCGCCGGGCAAGAACCTTGAATTGGGTTTCCTGATCAAGGGCGTATCTCGCCTCTTCTGCGCGTTCACGATCGTCAAATGAGCTCATGGAAGTGGCCTTTCAGCGAGAAATTCGGGATTTTGGCTCATATAGGGTGCCACAACAGGTGTGCGCAATAATTGTTTATCGGTGCGACTTGGCGTAACAGTCGCGGGCTAGAGGGTATGATGGCGATTCCAAGCCGCCAGGGGCCCTTGATCACCCATGGAAGGGCTCTGTCGAATGTCGAAAAAGCGCGTCGTTTATGAGGGTAAGGCAAAGATACTGTATGAAGGACCTGAGCCAGGTACCCTGATTCAGTATTTCAAGGACGACGCCACAGCCTTCAACGCCCAGAAGAAGGCCGTCCTTGATGGCAAAGGCGTTCTGAACAACCGCATCAGCGAGTTCATGATGACCCGTCTTGGCGCTGTTGGCATTCCCACGCACTTCATCCGCCGCCTCAACATGCGCGAGCAACTGATCAAGAAAGTGGAAATCATCCCGCTGGAAGTCGTTGTGCGCAACATCGCCGCTGGCACGCTGTCCAAGCGCCTCGGAATCGAGGAAGGTCAGGTCCTGCCCCGTCCGATGGTCGAATTCTACTACAAGGACGACGCTCTGGGTGACCCGCTGGTAACCGAAGAGCATATCGCCGCTTTTGGCTGGGCCGGACCGCAGGAGTATGATGACCTCATCTCCCTCGCGCTGCGTGTGAATGATTTCATGTCCGGCCTGTTTGCCGCTGTCGGCATCCGCCTTGTGGACTTCAAACTGGAATTCGGCCGCTATTTCGAGGGCGACAGTGAATTGCCGCGCATCCTGCTCGCTGACGAAATCAGCCCGGACAGCTGCCGCCTCTGGGATTTCGACACGGGCGAAAAGCTCGACAAGGACCGTTTCCGCCGCGACCTTGGTGGCGTGACCGAAGCCTATGCTGAAGTCGCCCGTCGCCTCGGAATCATCAAGGAATCCGGCGAAACGGACAACGTCGTCAGCTTTACGGGCGGTAAGTAGGCGCATCGACCGCCAACGCGTTTCCTTCTGAACCGGAGTGCGCTAAACGGTGCGCGACTCACCCTTATGGAGCCCTTCCCGATGAAAGCCATTGTCCACGTTGCCCTGAAGTCAGGCGTTCTCGACCCTCAGGGCAAGGCCGTGGCCGACACACTCACCCGTATGGGCTACAAGGAAGTCGAAGCAGCGCGCATCGGCCGTGTCATTGAGCTTGATATCGACGATACGCTGGATTCTGCCTCGGCCGAAAAGCGTGTGAAAGAAATGTGCGAAAAGCTGCTCGCCAATACCGTGATCGAAAGCTACCGGGTCGAATTCGCGTCCTAGGCGGACAACACCCAGCTTCGTAACTCCATTTTTTGTGCCTCTAATGACTTCGCAGGCACTTGGGCACGAGACCAGTGAGCGATTATTCACTTGCCTGACGTTTGCCAGCATGCTACATATCAGACGACGATAAGGAACGCTGAAATGCCGCGCTCACCCGCCCCTGCCCGCGAGGCCAACAAGAAGCCTCGCGCTCGAAATGCACGCCCGAAAATCGAGCGTGCCGCACTCAAACTCTTCATTCATGAAGGGGTCGATGCCGCAACGACGCGAGAAATTGCGGAACAGGCCGGCGTGTCTGAAGGCGCCCTTTATCGTCACTACAAGGGCAAGGATGAGCTCGCGCTTGCCCTGTTCATGGAAACGCATAATCGCCTCGGTAAAATGATGATGGAGGCGCTCGCGGCTGATGGCAGCCTGGACGAAAAAGTCGGCGCCGCCGTGTCGGCCTATTGCCAGCTGGCCGACGAGGACTTCCTCCTCTTCTCTTTCCACCTTGTCTCCCTCAACCGATACCTGCCCTACGACAAACGCCGTGAGGACGATCCTGTGTCCATTACTGAGCGGATTGTTGCAAGTCTCATGCAGGATGGAACCATCCCCAAAGGCGATCCTGCTGTGAAAGCCGCAATGGCCCTGGGTGTGATCATGCAGGCGGGCCAGAACAAGATCTATAACCGACTGCCCGGCCCGCTCTCACAACACACGGATGCCTTCACAAAGGCCATCCTCGCCGTTCTTCATTCCGGCTAAGACCACTCGTCTCTTCAAGAAAGCTCATTCTGATGCGCGGCTTCCTTTTTACGGTAAACTATTACCTGCTCTCTGTTGGCTACGTTCTGGTCTCACTGCCCTTCCTGGCCCTTCCAGGACACAGCCCCGTGAGGACCATCATCCGCAGCTATACCCGCGCGATGAACTGGAACCTTCGCATCTTTGGCGGGATTCGAAAGCAGGTGCGCGGCCGAGACAGGCTGCCTGAAGGCGCCTTTGTCATCGCCGCCAAGCATCAGAGCTGGGGCGACGGCTACCTTATTTATCCGGAAGTCCCGAACCTTGCCTTCGTCACAGGCGACCACCTCGAAAAATTTCCGCTCGTTGGGGGCATCCTGCGCAAGCTGGGCGCGATTGTGATCGACACCTGCGGCGGCGGCGAACGCAAGGCCGAATCCTTGCGTGAAGGCATGGAGACCGCGCGAAAAGATGGCCGACGCGTCCTGATATACCCGGAAGGCCACCTTGCCCCCGTTGACTACCATTTCCGTTACAAGCCCGGTGTCTGGCACATGTCCGAGGCAATGGGCGTGCCGGTTGTACCCGTCGCCACCAATATCGGCCTGTTCTGGCGCCAGCAGGAAACCAACAAAACGCCCGGCACCGCCGTCATCGAGTTCCTGGAACCGATACCACCCGGCCTTCCCAAGGAAGAATTCATGGCCCGCCTGACGGAGGCCGTCGAAACGCGAACTGCCGAGTTGGTGGCCGAGGTGCGCGGTGGGCCGCCTGTCCGCGCGACGCTCATCCCGGATCCACCGAAAGGCATGGAAGCCAAGCCGACATCTGACAATCTGGCCGCATTCCAGAAGCCCTGACGCGCCGCTCTTCAATCAATCAAGGCCGCTCGCCACTCCGCACATTTCTGCTCGAAGGTCTTTGATGCATGCGCAGGGCTGGTGGATGGCAGCGCCACTGAAGCAGCCCCTCTTGGCAAATATAGAGACGCATGCTTGTCGAAACTTTTGGCCGCCTTACCGCCATTCAGGCCGATGCGCCGGATATGCGGATGTGCAGCGAAGAAGCGCGCAAAATCATTCGGGACCTCATCCTTTATGTTCGAGTCGAGGCTGCCGTAGCGCTGACAGAACTGAAGCACGTCCCACACGGCAACACGCCGGGCTAAGAGAATCTCCTGCCGTTCAGCATAGGGCGTTTCAATGCCTGCCCCAAACAGCTGACCCATGATGCGCCAGAAAGCATTGCGGGGATGCGCATAATACTGGTTTGCCTCCAGCGAGGCGATGCCAGGCATGCTTCCAAGAATAAGGGTTTCCGCATCAGGGGCGGCAATAGGCGCAAAGCTCTGGATAATCATGTCAGCCCCGCTTCAGGCCGGGCGAAAAGCCTAGGCGTCAACCGCTGGCACGATTGTCACGCTCTCACCGCAACCACACGCGTCGGTCTGGTTCGGGTTTCTGAACACAAACTTCTCGTGCAGCATCGTGGTTTCATAATCCACCTGGCTTCCAAGAAGGAACAGTACCGCCTTAGCGTCGATCAGGATCGTCACGCCATTTTCTTCGACGACTTCATCGAGCGGCTCAGGCGCCTTGGCATAATCCATCACGTATTCCATGCCGGCACAGCCGCCATTCTTTACGCCTACGCGCAGGAATCCTGCGCCGCGTTCGTTCATGATTTCCTTGACGCGCACCGCAGCGGCGTCGGTCAGGCTCACGGGTTTCGGGCGGGGTCTTCTAGCCATGGGTTACAGATAGGGTCCGTTGGCTCGGGATTCAATCAAAGCATGTTCAGAGCGAGGCGCGCTTCGTCGGACATGCGCGATGGATCCCAAGGCGGATCGAACGTGAGGCGCACCTCGACATCCGTCACGCCTTCAACCGTTCTGGCGGCCGTCTCCACCCAGCCCGGCATATCGCCAGCCACGGGGCAGCCTGGCGCCGTCAGCGTCATGTCGACGTCCACCTTGCGGTCATCATCAATGTCGACCTTGTAGATCAGGCCCAGTTCGTAGATGTCCACGGGGATTTCCGGGTCAAACACCGTCTTGAATGCCACAATCAGGGCATCCGTGATGCGATTGAGTTCATCCTGCGGAATAGCCGAAGGGGCCACATCCGCTGTGTCGGATACGTCAACCATGTCGCGAGAGGTCATGTCATCTGCCATATCTGACCTTCTATACCAGCATTCCGCGCGCTTTTTCCAGCGCCTCTATGAATACGTCCACTTCGGCCTCTGTATTGTAGATTCCGAAGCTCGCACGTGCCGTAGCACTAACTCCTAGATGGGTCATTAATGGCTGGGCGCAATGGTGGCCTGCACGGATCGCCACACCATAACGGTCAAGGATCTGTGCAAGATCATGCGGATGGGCGCCCTGAAGGCTGAATGCCAATACCGCCCCCTTGCCGGGCGCCTCGCCATGAATGCGTAAGCCATTGATGCCGCGCAGGCCCTCAAGCGCGCGCTGATACAAGGCGTGCTCATGCGCCGCTATCTCGGCCTGATCAAACTGCCTGTACCAGTTAATCGCTGCGCCCAAGCCGATAGCCTCGAGAATCGGCGGTGTGCCGGCCTCAAATTTGTGCGGCGCTTCATTATAGGTGATCCGGTCCATGCTGACCGTCTCGATCATCTCGCCACCGCCCTGATAGGGCCGCGCTTCAGCAAGGGCATCCGCCTTGCCATAAAGGATGCCAATCCCTGTCGGACCGTAAAGCTTGTGCCCGGAAAAGACGAACCAGTCGCAATCCAGCGCCTGCACATCAACTCCCAGATGTACCGCAGACTGGCACCCGTCAATGAGAACCCTTGCTCCGGCCGCATGCGCGATGCGGCCCACTTCCGTCACATAATTTACGGTGCCCAGCACGTTGCTCATGTGGCTGATCGCGACCATGCGCGTCTTCGGGCCCACAGCCTCCCGCAGGCCATCCATGTCCAGCGAGCCATCCGCGTGTAGGCCCACCCAGCGCAGGACAGCGCCGTGCCGCTCGCGCAGGAAGTGCCATGGCACGATATTCGAATGGTGCTCCATCACCGACAAAACGATCTCGTCGCCCGGCTGGATCGTACCAGCCAGCGACGATGCGACGAGGTTTATCCCCTCAGTCGCGCCCTTCGTAAAAATGATGCCATGCGTGTCGGGTGCGTTCAGGAAAACGCGCGCGGCTTCCCGCCCCGCCTCGTAGGCCTCGGTCGTCTCATTCGAGAGCGTGTGGATACCCCGGTGGACGTTGGCGTATGCGGTACGGCTCTGGTTCGCGATCGCGTCGATCACGGCATTGGGCTTTTGCGCGCTCGCCGCGTTATCCAGATAGACGAGCGGCTTGCCGTTCACCTGCCGCGACAGGATCGGAAATTCCTTCCGAATCTCGGAAACATCAAATGCCCGTGTCATGAAGACAGCCAGTTCTGCGCTTCTGCCAGGAGGACCTCGCGCACGGAATCGTCGGCTTTCCCAAGCGCTTCAGCGATAAACGCCTCCGTCAGCATTGCGCGCGCCTGATTTTCCGGAATCCCGCGCTGGCGCAAGTAGAACATCTGCGCGTCATCCAGCGCCCCGCATGTATTGCCATGCGCGCACTCGACATCATCGGCGTAGATTTCAAGTTCGGGCTTTGCGAACACCTGGGCGCCATCTTCCAGCAGCAAGGCTTGATGCTGCATGTCTGCGTCTGTGTGCTGCCCTGTCTTGCGTGGCACGAAAAACTTGCCCTGAAACACGCCGGTGCCACCATCGAGCACAGCGCCCTTGGTCAGCTGCCGTGTCACACAAGACGGCGCGCCGTGGCGCACATTCGTCGTGATGTCAGTATGAAATCCCCTACCCGACAGGTAAGCCGCATTGAGGTTCAGCTTCGCCCCGGTGGCCTGATGCACGACGCGCGTCTCCATCCGGGCAACCTTTGCGCCAAATGACAGTGTGGTCTGCGTCATCTCGGCGTTTGCCCCCAAATGCGCGATGCCGGTCACGGCCAATGCCTCGTCTGCGCCGCCGCGCTGGAAGATGGCGCGATTAATCGCAGTGTCCTGCTCCAGGTCGAATTCAAGCACGGTCGATGTCAGACCAGCCCCGCCGAGGTAGCTCTCGGAGAGGTTCAGCGATGCACCCGACCTGATAAGGAATACAATCCGCGCAAAACTGGCCTGACCTGAGCCGCTAAAAACAAAATGAAGACGCGGCAAATTACCAGACGTGATTTCAAATATCAGCGTTGCAGGACGTTTGCCTCCGCCTGACAGCGCAGCCGCCAGCGCGCCAAGCGGAACATTCTCCGCTCCCGGAAAGGCCTGCATCCCAGGCTGCTCCACCATGCGAATGCCTTCTGGCATATTGACGGGCGCCTCAAAGCCGTTTGGCGTAAAACGAAACACGAGCGCGCCCTCATGCGGCAACGGATCCTTCGCGGACGCTGCAGCAGGCGTCTCAAGCGCCTTCAGCGCCGCCTTGAAGTCAGTCCACTTCCACGCTTCCATCCGCCGATGCGGCAAGCCTGTTTCTGCGAACGCGAGGAAAGCCCGCTCACGCCGCGAATCTTCCGGCTGCGCACCATAGCGCGCCACCAGTTCCAGCTCGGCCGGCGTAGGGTTCTTGATGAAGTCGCGAAGGGCGGTGGTCACGCCGCCTCTCCCAGAACTCCGTCATAGCCTTCTTTTTCAAGGCGCAGCGCAAGGTCGGCTTCACCTGTCTTGATGATGCGCCCCTTGGCCAGAACATGCACCTTGTCCGGTTTGATATAATCGAGCAGGCGCTGGTAGTGCGTGATCACCAACATGCCGCGCGACGGGTCACGCATCGCGTTCACACCATCGGCCACCGTCTTCAACGCATCAATGTCGAGGCCGCTGTCCGTCTCGTCGAGGATCAGGAATTTCGGTTCCAGCATCATCATCTGGTAAATCTCGAGCCGCTTCTTCTCGCCACCCGAAAAGCCGACATTCACCGGCCGCTTAAGCATCTCGGCATCAAGGTTCAGCGTCTTGGCGACATCGCGCGATTTCTTGATGAAGTCCGGCGCGGAAATCTCGTCCTCGCCGCGCGCCTTGCGCTGCGCATTCATCGCGGTCCGCACAAAGGTCATCACCGGCACGCCGGGAATCTCAACCGGATACTGGAAAGACAGGAACATCCCTTTCGCGGCGCGGGTTTCCGGATCCATGTCCAGCACGTTCTCGCCATTGAGGGTCGCGCTTCCGCCCGTCACCTCATAGCCGCTCCGGCCCGTCAGCACGTAAGACAGGGTCGACTTGCCTGCCCCGTTCGGTCCCATGATCGCATGAACCTCGCCCGCAGGCACGTCTAGCGACAGGCCATTGAGGATGGTCTTGGCTTCGGAATCTTCGCCTACCGCGGCGCTCAGGTCTGTAATTTTCAACATAGGGCGCATGTAAGCTGCCCGGCCCCCAAGGGAAAGCCCCCGCGACAGAGAAACCCATAGGCGGAATCCCTTTGAAATCGTTGATCCCGGCTGAAATCCCTAACCGACACTGCCTTCCAGGCTTACTTTGAGCAGGCTTTGCGCTTCAACCGCGAATTCCATCGGCAAGTGTTGCAGCACATCCCGCACGAACCCGTTCACGAGCAGGGCCACGGCATCTTCCTCGGCAATGCCGCGCTGGCGCGCATAGAACAGCTGGTCTTCCGACAGTTTTGTTGTCGTCGCCTCATGCTCCAGCTGCGCGCTGGCACAGCGGTTTTCGACATAGGGAATTGTATGGGCGCCGCACTTGTCGCCGATCAGTAGCGAGTCACACTGGGTGAAATTTCGCGCATTCACGGCTTTCCGGTTCACCGAAACGAGGCCGCGATAGGTATTGTCAGACTTGCCCGCCGAAATACCCTTGGAAATGATCCGGCTCTTTGTGCGCTTGCCCAGATGGATCATCTTCGTGCCGGTATCGGCCTGCTGGCGCCCATTGGTGACGGCAATCGAGTAGAACTCACCGACGCTGTCATCGCCGCGCAGGATGCAGGATGGGTACTTCCATGTCACCGCCGAGCCGGTTTCGACCTGCGTCCACGAAATCTTCGACCGGTCGCCCCGGCAATCGCCGCGCTTGGTCACGAAATTGAAGATGCCGCCCTTGCCGTCCTCATCGCCAGGCCACCAGTTCTGGACTGTGGAATACTTGATTTCGGCGTCTTCCAGCGCCACCAGCTCGACGACAGCCGCGTGCAGCTGGTTCTCGTCGCGCATCGGCGCCGTACAGCCTTCCAGATACGACACATAGGCCGCCTCATCGGCAATGATCAGCGTGCGCTCGAACTGGCCCGTATTCTCGGCATTCATTCGGAAATAGGTCGACAGCTCCATCGGGCAGCGCACGCCCTTTGGAATGTAAACAAACGTCCCGTCCGAAAACACGGCGCTGTTCAGCGTCGCAAAGAAATTGTCCGACTGGGGCACTACGGTGCCCAGATACTTCTTCACCAGGTCCGGATATTCATGCACGGCTTCCGAGATAGACATGAAGATGACCCCGGCCTTCTGAAGCTCCTTGCGGAACGTCGTCGCCACCGAAACTGAGTCAAAAACGGCATCAACGGCCACGCGCGGCTTTTCACGTCCCTCGGCTGCGGTTTCGACCGCGCCTTCAACACCGAGCAGCACTTCTGCCTCGCGCAGCGGGATGCCCAGTTTCTCGTATGTCTCGAGGATTTCTTTCGGCACATCGTCGATCGACGCGTATTTCGCACCGGCCTTTGGCGCTGCATAATAATAGTATCCTTGGTAGTCGATCTTGGGATAGCGGACCATTGCCCAGCTCGGCTCTTCCATCGTCAGCCAGCGTTCGTAGGCCTTCAAGCGCCATTCGAGCAGCCATTCGGGCTCGTTCTTGGCAGCTGAAATGTATCGGATCGTGTCTTCCGACAGGCCCTTTGGGGCAAAATCGGTCTCGATCGTCGTGGAGAAACCCGCCGAATAATTCTCGGATTCCAAGGCCTTGGCAGCTTCGACGGTTTTCGCGTCGATGCTATCCTTAACTTTGACTTCTCCGCAGTCGTCTTCGTGCTCGGTGGTGCCGCCGCAGCAGTCCATCACACCTTCTCCTTCAAAACCGTACGCCGAGCTGCTTCCAGCCAGGCATTCGCCACACCGTCAAAATCGGCGGGTTCACTATTCCATCCAAAGCTGGTGCGTATCGCAGATTCCGCAAGGGCGTCAGATGCGCCCATGGCCATCAACACGACAGATCGCTTGACCTTGCCTGAAGAGCAAGCGGAACCTGCAGAGACACACACGCCCGCCAGATCCAGCGCCATGACCTGTGTTTCGGCCCGAAAGCCAGCCCGCGCGAAGTTCGACGTCCCGGCAAGGCGCGGGCTTTCTTCGCCAATAACCACCACATCCCCCTCAGCCTTGAGGCGGGCTTCCATGGCGTCCCGTTGTTTCGCGAGGGCCGCATATTTCGACAAATCACGAACGGCCGCTTCAACAGCCGCGCCAAAACCCGCGATTCCAGCCACGTTTTCCGTACCTGACCGCAGTGACCGCTCTTGCCCGCCACCGTAAAGAATAGCTTTCAGCGGCGCTCCTGCCCGGTGCCACAGCGCTCCCACGCCCTGCGGGCCGCCAATTTTGTGGGCCGAAACAGACAGGTAATCGACGCCCAGCAGGCCCACATTTACCGGAATTTTGCCTAGCGCCTGAACCGCATCGCAGATCGTCAGGCCGCCGGCCTCGCGCACAATGGCGGCGGCTTCGGCAACCGGCTGAATGATCCCGGTCTCGTTGTTGGCCAGCATAAGGCAAAGAACAGGCATGCCATGGGCTTCGGAATCCCAGTCAGCCATGCGCGCGCGAAGGTCTTCCAGGTCCACAATGCCAGCTGTTGTTACGTAGGCCGTCTGGATCAATGCGCCCGAATGAGCCGCCGACTTTGCAATGGCTTCATGCTCAATCGCCGACACGATCAAAGTGCAGCGACCTTCAAGCGCATCGACAACGCCCTGCACGGCCAGCGCATCCGCTTCCGTACCCCCCCCGGTAAAGATGACGTCAGCCGCACGGCTGCCGATGGCACCGCCAACCTGAGTACGCGCGGTTTCCACCACTGCACGCGCCGCACGCCCCTTGGTGTGTACCGAGGAAGGGTTCGTCGCGCCCAGGTCGAGCGCCGCCAGCATGGCTTCCCGCGCTTCTGGGCGCATCGGGGCCGTCGCATTGTGGTCCGCATAAATCATGGATTCAGGTATACTCGCTCCAGCCCCACAGTGCACCTGCAGAAAAATTTGCATTTCGCAGTCCATTTGGCTTATGACCGCGCCCTTACAAGAGACTTTAAACCGAGGGTGTCATGGCAGAACTGATCATTCCGGGCCCACAGGGCCGTATCGAGGCGCGCTACACAGAGCCGCCGCTTCCTGGCGCCCCTATTGCGCTCGTCCTTCATCCACACCCCAAAGCGGGCGGAACGATGCAGGATCCTATCTCGATCATGCTGTACCAGATGTTCGAGCGTCACGGATTCGGCGTCCTGCGCTACAATTCCCGCGGCGTCGGCCGAAGCCAGGGCGTTTATGATCAGGGCATCGGCGAGCTTGAAGACGCTGCTTACGTGCTCGACTATATCGAGAACCTCAGCGAGAGCCCGCGTTATGTATGGTGTGCCGGCTACAGCTTCGGCGCATGGATCACGCTCCAGCTGCTGATGCGCCGCCCGGAAATCGATGGCTTCCTCGCCATCTCCCCGCCAGCCAATCACTATGACCTGTCATTCCTGGCGCCCTGCCCGGCCTCAGGCCTGATCGTCAATGGCGACAATGACGCCATTGCCAGCCCGGAAGACATCGAGCGCGCCCTTACCAAGGTGCGCGTCCAGAAGGGCGAAGTCATTGAACGCGCCCGGGTCAAAGGTGCCAACCACTTCTACGTCGACAAGCGCGACGAGCTGATTGGCCTCTGTGAGCAATACCTGATCCAGCGTCTCGAAGATGCCGAAGAAAAGCTCCGCATCGAAGCCGAAAAAGACTAACCGAGCACCCGGCCGCCCGTCATGGCGGCCGGAACGCCCGTTGTTGTCGGCCAGCTGATCGGCAAGCCGCGCACCGTACGGGCCGCCAGGAACGCAAACGCCTCCGCCTCGATCGAATCCCCGCGCCACCCAGCCTGTTCAGCACTCAGCACAGGACATGGCAGCGCCACCGCCAGCGCCGTCATCAAGGACGGATTGTGCCGCCCACCACCGCACGCAATGACGCGCTCAGGCATATCCGGCAGTTGCGCGACGCCTGCCGCTACCGCGCGTGCCGAAAAGGCGGTCAGCGTCGCAGCGCCGTCCTCAAGCGACAGGCCACGCGCCATGCTGGCATTGAAGTCATAGCGATCGAGCGACTTCGGCGGCAGTTCCTGGAACCAGTCATGGTCCATCAACTGCACCAAAAGCCCCTCGTGAACCCGTCCTGCCGCCGCATAGGCGCCGCCAGCGTCATGTGTGCCTTTGCCATGTCCCTCGACCCACTCGTCGATCGGTCCGTTGGCCGGTCCCGTGTCGAAGGCAAACAGCATCCCGTCCGCCATCCGCGCCGTGATGTTCGCCACGCCGCCGAGGTTCAGCACGGCGCTCGCCCCGTCGCCGGCCCGCTCCAGCAGCGCCCCATGGTAAGCCGGCGCGAGTGGGGCGCCCTGCCCGGCTGCGGCCACATCCGCCGTGCGGAAATCATAGGCCAGCGTGACGCCCAGCGCCGCCTGCAGCGCCGCGGCATCAATCAGTTGTAGCGTAGCCCCAATCTGTCCCGGCCGGGGCCGCCGATGGAGCACGGTTTGCCCGTGAACCCCCGCCAACGGGCCTGGCATACCCGATCCCGACCCATTGCGCAGCATCTCGAATGCCTCGGCATGGGTCTCGGTAATCACTTTCCGGGCAGCTTCAAACGCATCCTCCGGCATCGGTCCCAGCCAGTTCCACGCCCGCGCGGCATCCGTCGCCTCCTGCAAGGCCTGCCGCTCGCGCACCGTATATTTGCGCTCAGCGACCGGTCCGAACTCAAGCACCTTCTCGCCGTCAGTCAGGATCAGGGCCGCATCTGTTGCATCCAGCGAGGTTCCGGACATGAACCCGGCCACCCATTGCGGCCCCTGATCGTGAATTGGATGGTTCAAGAGTCCTGCTTTCCGTGTTACGCGCCTGCGCTTACGGAGACACGAGACAATGACCGAATACAAGTCGGAATTCCTGAAAACCCTCGATTCACGCGGCTTCATCAAGCAGATGACACACGCGGCTGAACTCGACTCCTATTGCGCTTCAGGCATCCCGGTCTGCTATATCGGCTTCGACGCAACGGCCGACAGCCTGCACGTCGGCTCTCTCCTCCAGATCATGATGCTGCACCACTTCCAACGCAGCGGCGGCAAGCCCGTCGTCCTGATGGGCGGTGGCACGACCAAGGTCGGCGACCCTACCGACAAGGAAAAATCACGCCCCCTCCTGACGGACGCGCAGATCGCGTCGAACATGGCAGGCATCAAGAAGGCGTTTGAGCCCTTCCTGAAATTCGGCGACGGCCCGACCGATGCCATCATGGTCAACAATGACGATTGGCTTTCGAAGATTGGCTATGTCGAGTTCCTGCGAGACTACGGTGTACACTTCACGATCAACACGATGATCAAGCAGGAAACGGTCGACCGCCGCCTGCGCAACGAGCAGCCTTATACGTTCCTTGAATTCAACTACATGCTGCTCCAGGCGTACGACTTCCTTGAGCTGTACAGGCGTCACGGCGTCCGCCTCCAACTCGGCGGATCAGACCAGTGGGGCAACATCATTAACGGTGTCGAACTTACGCGCCGCGTTGCGGGTGGCGATGCGTATGGCCTGACCTCACACCTGATTACCACGGCGTCCGGCGGCAAGATGGGTAAGACCGCGGATGGCGCTGTCTGGCTCAATGCCGATCGCAAGAGCCCTTACGAATACTGGCAGTTCTGGCGTAACACCGAAGACGCTGACGTTGGCCGATTCCTGCGACTATTCACCGATCTCGATGTGGCCGATATCGCAGAACTCGAAAAACTCGAGGGCGCAGATATCAACACCGCCAAGATCGCTTTGGCCAATGCCGCAACCACACTTCTCCATGGCGCAGACGTTGCCGCTGAATCGGAAGCCGCTGCTACAGCCGTTTTCGCCGATGGCGCGTCAGCGGACGCGCTGCCGACAGTCGAAGTGCCAAAAGCCGAACTCGAAGCAGGCATGCTTGTCGCCGCCGCCTTCGCGGCCGCAGGTCTTGCTGCATCGAATGGAGAAGCGCGCCGTTTGATCAAGCAGGGTGCCGCCAAGGTAAACGACGCTTTGGTTAGCGACCAGAATGGCACCCTGGGCATGGCTGACCTGATTGACGGTTCAATCAAGCTATCAGCCGGCAAGAAGCGTCACGCCTTGTTGAAGATCAGCTAGGACTGCGACTTCTATTTGAAAGTCTCTTCTGGGATCGGCGCAAGTTCTGACGGAATAGGTTCGTCAGGCGCACGCGTCTTGGCTTCGGGTATGCTCGTATCTGCCGGGTTTTCGAAAATCCGGCGGATGACGCCCGGCGCGAGCGCCGACAGCGGGTTCACCGAAACATTCGCCTTTTCCAGAGTCCCGTTCACGGAATAAGTCAGGGAGAACACGCCCTCCCCGTCACGCCCCACCACGAGGTCCCCGATAATCGGAATCTGGCCCAGCGCAGAGTTCAACCCGAAACTCGGTACCAGAACCCCATCAAATTCAATACCGCCGGTCTTGCTCTCAACATAGCCGCTCGTGGTCAGTCCCAGTGCAGGTCCCTGCGCCTTGGCACCAGTCACTACGTAGCGGCCATCCGCGATTTTCAGCGGAATGTCGATGCGAGAGAAAAGAACGCCCTCACCACTGAGCGTATCGGCCAGCCCCCTGAGTGATGCCAGAGACAAAATCTGGGTAAGAAACGGTGCATTCCGCATGCGCACGTTTGTTAAACCGATCTCAATATTGGCAGGTGACGAATCCTTGTTGAATTTCCCCTTCAGCTCCAGCTTGCCGCCTTCGAGAAAGTCCGCTCCGAGCAAGGCTTGCGCCATGAAACCAGCATTTCCGCTTTCAATATTGACGGTCGCACCGCCCGGCACTGTTGCATCATACTTTGCCAAGAGCGGCGAACCGTCATCAGCTTTCCCGGACGCCTCGAAAAAGGCGAGCCCGTTGGCACCTGTTCTCGCCTTCAATATGGCAGCGCGCATGTCGAGCCCAGGTCTCAGTGTCAGGGTCTCCAATTCGGCATCAATTGTCAGTGGTGTTGTGCTGCTGTTGGCCGTGTCGCTTGCGCCGCCAAGCCCTGACATCGCGCCTGAAAGATCGAGATAAGTGCCTTTGAGCGACAAGGCCAATCCACCACCTGCAGCGCGCGATACATCTCCGCTGAGGTCGGCCTTGTTCTTGAGATATGCGCGCCGCAATGTCGCCGACACCAGCTTGGAGTCCGGCCCCAGCGAGTACTCGCCATCGATACGCGCATCTTCAGTCGTGAACAGAATGGTTGATTTGGTGTCATCGCCCAGTTTCTCGTACCGGACAGATGCCTTGGCGGGCACGCCCTTCGGCTTAACCCAACCGATTTCCGAGAGATCAATGCGCGCCTCGCCAAGATCAAGCGCCGTGTCTGCGGACAATAGCGACTCGTCATTCAGCAGCGCCTGCACTTCCAGCGGCACCTCACCGGTGAGGTAGGCGCGACCGAGCAAACCGAAGCGGTTCAGAACATCGGGCGTGACGACCGCTGTTGCAGAGAGATTCGATGGGGCATCGCCATCATTGAAAGCGTCACGCCAAGTGAACTGAACAGGCGATGGGCCGAGGTCCCCAAATCCGCTGACCGTGATTCCTGCCTGATTACCGTTTATGTTGAACTTGCCATTCGTGAGATCAAATCCCAGCGCCGCATCTTTCAGGCCTCCATCCGTGATGGCACCGAGGACCGTGAAGCGCACCTGATCATATGGCACATTGTCCAGCGCTGGTCGGAACATTTCAAAAGTCATCTCCGCGTCCCCTGTCAGGCGCGCGGGATCGAACTTTGATTTAAGGCGCGATTCCGCCAGCGTTTTCATGATATTGGTTGCCGGACCATGGCCTTTGGCGAACACCCTGAACGGCACGCCCTTTGGATTGAAGGCCGGAAAATCGACCACGCCATCGTCCAGCACCCAGCCGCCATATTCCCCGCGTTCAATAATCACCTTGAACCCATTGCCGGAAAGCTGTCCCTTGCCTGTCGCGTTCTCAACCGCAGGCAAATCGTCGAGAAATCTCACCGCGGCATCCCGCACCGTGAAGTCCAGTTGCAGATTTTCGTCCCGCAGGAACCCTTCGGCAAGACTGTCACGTAGAAGGTCAATATGGCCCTCCGCAGAAGTAATGACACCGGACGTCACCCGGTTCACCGTGAAACGGCGAGCGCCCTCACCAAGCTTCACCGGCCAGAAGGCGAGAACCGTGTCGCGGCTCAGGTCGCCTTCAGATGCAAAATCGATGCTGCCAAGTATGGGTGGTTCGCCGGGTTTACGGTCGGGTGTAAACTGGAATGTTCCCGAGGCGTTCAGCGTATCGTCGCCGGTGCGCAGCGACATTTCTGCGCCGCGAAAAGCATAAGTCGCCAGATCAACTTCGCCCGAGAGATTCAAGCGAGAAATCGGGACCGGGCGCTCGAGACGCGGCGTGAGATCAAGTTCGAGTTCAGAGCTCACAAGACTGAACTTTCTGAACGTCTCTCCCTTCATCGCATCCTGAACAGTCAGAACGGCATTACCCTTCAACGGACCAGCGCCAGCGGTGCTGGCGTCTATGGAAAGTGTATCCGTCGATGCGGCATAGGCAGCGCGCAATTTCAGGCTTTCGACGCCTAGTCCATCGCTGCCTATCGGGAGGCGGCCTGTACCTGCATCCACATCGATTATGATCTGCTCGACGCCGGCAGCGTTGGAGACTTCAAACGACACGACAACATTGGCCGGCAGGCCTTCAAAGCGCTCGCTGCTCATCCCGAAACGGATGGCCAAGTCCGCCAGGGGCCATTTAGCAACGGCAAATTCCGCCTTGAGCTGCTGACCGGAATTCGAGGTCTCCAGCGTCGCGGCCAGCCCGGCAGGCAGCCCCTCGCCGACGCCGCTACCCGAAACGGACAGGACAATGCCGCCGTCTGTCCGAGCGACGCGTCCCTTGGCTGCTTTCAGTGTCAACAGACTGGCCCCGTCACGTGCACTGACACGTACCTCGAACTGATCAAAGGACGCGCGTTCGAGATCTATGGTCGGCTCGGTCTGCTGAAGGGCGACGAGCAGTTGTGGTAACACCTCATTCGCGCGCGCGAGCCATTCGGCCGGGGTTGTCGGCAAAGTGCCCGTCGGAATCTCCGGCAACGGGTCTCCGGCGATCTTCCATTCGGTATCGGTGACCTGATCAACATTGATCCAGCCATCATCAAGATCCATCGCGAGAACTTCAATTTTGCCGAGCACGAGGGACGAGCCGGACAGAACAAGCTCGGCATGCGCGGCCTGAGCGCTGAGTTCGTTTGCCCCATCATACAATTGCACGTCGCGCGCATTGACTAGGACACGGCGGTCGGCCTGGGACCATTCCAGATAAACATCGCCAATGCGCACTGCATGCCCACTGCGCGCCTGGGTCAGCGCGCGCTCGACATCATCCTTGAAAATGCCAAGCGGCAAAGGCCCACTTGCCAGACGGAAGGCCAGCAGGCCGGCCACGACCAGTATGAGCAGGATCAATCCGCCGAGTATTTCCAGAATAACCGTCGAGGCGGACTGGCGAACCAAGGGCACGCTCCTTAAGCTTCATGCGACTCATATCGAACAGCCTGGCTGCAGAGCCTTTCATATAAGCATTGACCTGAATGTGCACCATAGGAGCATTACATGAGCATACCACTGGTTGAAGGTTCAAAAGCACCCGCTTTTTCAATTGAGACAACAGATGGCAAAAAGCAGCTGTCATCGTACAAGGGCAAGTATCTGGTTCTCTACTTCTACCCGAAAGACGACACGCCGGGATGTACGAACGAAGCGAAAGACTTCTCCGCCCTCGCATCCGACTTCGCTACAGCCGGGGCCGAGATACTGGGGGTCTCGCGCGACACGCTGGCTAAGCATGGCAAATTTGCAGACAAGCATGACCTCAATATTCCGCTTGGTGCGGACGAAGATGGCGGCGTCTGTGAGGCCTACGGCACCTGGGTGGAGAAAAACATGTACGGTCGCACCTACATGGGAATCGCCCGTTCAACATTTCTAATCGGATCGGACGGCAGGATAAAACGAATCTGGCCCAAGGTTCGGGTGAAGGGACACGCACAGCAAGTGCTCGATTGCGTGAGCAGCTGACAGGAGCCCATTTATTACGCACACGTCATCCAATTTACTTAGCATTAACAGGGGATTTACCCAAATAGGCGAAAAATCGCATTAATTGTGCTCAGTAGGGCTTTCACCCCAGTTCGAAATGGGTATTTATGGGTCTACGGGTTTGGGAAACGTGCTGTAGTAAGTGTTGCAGTATGTGGTGTGATTTCCAGTCGACGGGTGGCGTGCATGGCAAAGTGGAGTGCAAGCGTAAAAGCGACGTTTGATCGGGCGTTTCCTGAACGCCAGATCTATCATCGCAGCGGTGGCACAGTTCGCTACATTTCGGTATCGCCCTGGCAGCAGGCCATCATTGCTGCGGGCGCAGCTGCCTTGGCTGGCTGGACCCTTTTCGTTACCGGCAGCTATGTTCTCGGTGGACCGACCAGCACGATTGCAGGCACCCCCGATGATCGCGAACTTGCCAAGTATGAGCGCTGGGTTCAGGAGCTCCGCGCCAAGGACGCCCTCTCCCGATCGCTTCTCGAGGAGCGCACTGACGCTTTCCAGAAAGAAACAGCTGAATGGGAAGACCGCCAAAAGGCGCTTGAAGACCTTTTCGACAAGCTCAAAGGCGACGAAAACCTGGAAGTATCGGCTCTCAAGGGGGACGGTACAGGCCTCCTGGTGAAGGCCTCGATCGAGGAAGCTGACAATCGTCAGTCGCGCCACTTTGAACCCATTACGGCAGCCTTTGATACGAGCGGCACGCGCGTCAGCCTCAAGAACCTCAAATATGATCAGGAGCGAATCCTGGATGAAGCGGAAGACCTGGCCATTGATCGCGCCGAACGCGCGCGCGGTGTGCTGCAGTTGACCTCCGTTGGCAGCGACAGGATCATGTCCGGCGCAGAGATGGGGGGCCCGCTTGTTCCAATCGCAACGCTCACATCCGGCGCCGCCAACCTCACAACAGACGAAGCGTCGTTTTACAGTCGTCTCAGCCAGACGCGCGCACGCGTTGAAGAGATGCGTTATTACGAACAGATCGTTGCCAGCTTGCCGCTTGGTCGGCCGGTCGGCGTTCCATACCGTCAAACCAGCGACTACGGTATGCGTATCGATCCATTCCGCAAACGCCCAGGCTGGCACAACGGACTTGATCTGGCAGCCTACCACGCGGCACCAATTGTTGCGGCCGGCCCCGGTAAAGTATCATTTGCCGGCGCAAGCTCTGGCTATGGGCGGCTTGTGGAGGTCGATCACGGACATGGATTCAAGTCGCGCTATGGCCACTTGAGCGCAATTACGGTATCAAAGGGGGATACCGTCGAAATCGGAGACTTGGTCGGCAAGATGGGGACCACCGGACGAAGCACGGGCGACCATCTTCATTATGAAGTCTGGTTCAACGGCAAACCTTATGATCCAGCTAAATTCTTGAAAGCAGGCCGACATGTTCACTAAAAACAAAAATCCAGAAACCACCACACCTGAACCCGTCAAAGCTCCTACACAGCAGGACGCGATCCGTGGCGCAGCGATGAAGCCTGCTGCCCGCGCTGCGTCCATCATTTGCGCCGACATGAAGATCAACGGCTCGGTCACGTCCGAGGGCGCCCTTCAGATCGATGGCGTTGTTGATGGTGATGTCACCGCGACAGACATTACGATTGGCGCTTCCGGGCACATCACAGGCGAAGTCAAAGCCGAAGTTGTGAAGGTCAAGGGCAAGATCCGTGGCTCCATCCGCGCTCGCAAGGTCGAGCTGGAGTCCGGAGCCCATGTGAAAGGCGACATCGTGCACTCGTCGCTTCAGATCCAGTCCAATGCTGTCTTTGAAGGCCAGGTAAAACACGCAGATGATCCGCTGAAGGAAACGGGCCCGAAGGGCGCCTCGGCTTCGGTGTCCAATGAATCCTCTACACCAATGAGCAGCGCGAGCCCCACATCTTTCGGGATTTCAACAACAGCGTCCTGACGCCGCCCTGACTAGAATTCATAATCAATAAAGCCGCCGCCGTTTCCTTGAACGGCGGCGGCTTTCTTTTTGGCCCCGGTATAGCGGGCGCAATGATCCATTTCGTTTCATGTCGGGTCAGCGCCAAACGCTTTCTCTTTCCCAGCGATGGCCCACACGACCATAAGTAAAAAGCCCCGGACAACCGTGTCCGGGGCTTTTTCAGATCAGAGAGAGCGGCGTTTGGACCGCCTGGTCATTTGGGGGTCAGGTTGCCTGGCCCTTACATTCCGGTGTGGCGTTGAACTTGGCTTCAGCCTCGGAGAGGCGTTCCTTGATCGTCTTGCAATTCTCAGGAAGGTTCTCCTCGCCCAGAACCGAGAGACGCTTACAAATTTTGGCTTCGTTCTCGACATTCAGCCAAGCAGACTGAACTTCAAAGCAGACGAGTGCACGCTTGGTGTTCTCTTCAGAGTTCATGAAGTCGATCCAGCTGCGGCCTGCATTGTTGCCCGCTGTCTTGAACGATTCACGCGCCCCTGGCCGATCTCCACGCTCATAGCGCGACTGCCCGATCAGGACGTATGCGTTGCCACGGTCCTTGATGCCACCCATGCTGATCGCTCTGGTGAGTGCGTCTTCGGTCTCTTTCCACTTCTGAAGGTCAGCATAGGACCGGCCAAGACGCTCATACATTGCACCGCCGCCACCAGCATCGGCAGCCTGCTTGATCACCGGGATCGCTTTCTCGTGCTCACGCGCTACCTGATACAGGTTCGCCAGCAGCTCGAGATGATCGAGGTTCTTCGAAATGCGGCCTGCGTTCATCTCTTTCTCGAGAACACGGGCGGCATGATAAGGCGCGTTGAAGCGGTTATAGAAGTTCACCACACGCATCAGCTCGTCTTCGGTTTTCAGCAAGCCGCCAAGATACATGGCCTTCTGAACTTCGAATGCCTTACGCTCTTCGTTGTCAGCAAAATAGTTGCCGGCAATCGCATCCCAATATTTGCGTTCGTTTGGATTGCGCTCGACCAGCACCTCAAGTACCTCGGCGAGTTTCGCCTTCTGGCCGGTCTGGTTGTAGAGATACAGGAGCAGGTCATAGACTTCCTGCTTGTAGTTGGCGCCATCGTCACGACGAACTTCCTCTGCCCAGCGTACGGCTTCCTTGAAATTGTCAGCGCGCTGGTTGAGCACGGCGAGTTGCCATTTTTGCGTCCGGTCAGGCTTGCCGCCCGCCTGCTGCCACTTGGTCATGTACTCAAGCGCTTTGCCGAGGTCTTCTTCCTGAAGATAGATCTGAGCAATGTTATAGTAAGTCTGCGCAGCGTCCGCATCCGGGATATAGCCCTTGTTAAGCGCTGTCAGAAGGTCCTGAACAGCGCCCACGCGGTCGCCGTTTTCAATCTTGATATAAGCGGAAAGCTTGATGACTGCGCCTTCTTCATAACAGTTCAACTCCGTTGACCGCAGGGAGTTGAGTTTTGAAATGGCTGTATTGAAGTCCTTCTTGACCATCGCAGCCTGTTCGGCCTCGAGGTAGGTCTGGCCCGTTTTCGAGCTGAACTCGGTTTCGGTACAAGCCTGCGCCATCGCGGCACCAGCACCCATCGTCGCCATAAGGCCAACGATCACGGCGCCCTTGAGAGTTGCTCTAATTCCCATGTTTCCTCTCCTCTCCGCGTAGCTCGCGGGGTTTGGCCCAATCAACCGGAATTAATGGGCGGGATCAATAACTTCAGCGCATTACCAGTTGTTTTTCGTAGCGCGCTTCTGCCCGTTAAAAGACTGTTACTTATTCACTTCATGTATGGGTCTCAGCGACCCAACTCGTCAATGCCATACATCATCAATTCTCTACTCAATCATAGCGTTACCTGACTGGAAATCAGGAACTAAATCACGCTTTGCTCCTTCATGCCAAAACCTTGATGGTTATGAGGCATGAAGGCGAAAGACTGACCTTTTTTTGGCTTCCGGGATGCCCGTGCGGCCGATCAACTGAGCAACGGAATGAGCGGCATTGATGCGTTTCCGAAGCGACTCTATTTGTTACACAATATCATTTATTGGCGTGTGTTACAATCTTCGCCAAGCTGGAGCGATATCGCGGTCCTGTCAAAGCACTCCGAAAAAAAGGAGCGCCCGTTCCAGGGCGCTCCTTCAATGTCAGTGCACAATCAATTGTCATCACCTACTGCAACTTGAATTCCAGCGGGTACACAACGTTCTTACGCTCGGCCGCCTTGCCACGAATGATCTTCGGGGCAAATTCAACGCGAGCCACCGCACGCTCCGCTTCCGACTTGAACATGGCGTTCGAGCAAGTAGCCTCGACGTTGTAAGGCCGACCGCGTGTGTCCACATCAAACCGGACGTCACAAGTTCCCTCGATACCGCGTTCAGCAGCGCGCTGCGGGAACGATGGCGTCGGCGGGCGGATCGGCTGGGCATCACGGTCAGAAATGGCAACCGGATCAATCGCGAGTGACTGCATGCGACCAAGGTTAAGCTCTGTCGGAGCCGCGCCTGCAATCTGAGGTGTCGGCAGGTTGATCTGCGATTTCGTCGCCGACACTTTCGGTGGTGGAGGCGGCTTGGCAGCCGAATCCAGCCGCTTAGGCTTGGACCGTTGACGCGTCCGAACTTCACTATCCTGCTGCTGAGGCGTGATAGCAGCCAGAACGCGTTGTTCACCCTTATCAACTTTGATCTCGGTCACATTGATCAGCGCGCTCATCATAATGAAAAGCAAGTAAACGATCGGAACCGAGATCACGAGTGCAACTGCAAATCTCGCAAATGGAGTGTTGAACATGTCTGGATCTCCTATTCCCGCTTGGCCGAAATATTGATCACTGTCGCGGAATCGATCTTGTTGATCGTTTCCATGACATCGACCAGCACTTCAGCTTGAGCATCTACATCTGCCTGAACAACAACTTCGCCTTTCGGGTTGTCTTCACGCAATTGCTTGAACGTGAAGCCGATTTCGTCAGCCGAAATTTTCTTCTTGTCGATGTAGATATCGCTGTTTTTGTCGATTGCGATCAGGATCGCGAGCGGCTTGACCTGCGCCTTGTTGTCCACTTCTGGACGAACGACCGAGACACCTGGTTCCTTGATGAACTGCGCCGTCACGATAAAGAAGATCAGAAGGATGAACACGACGTCCAGCATGGGCGTCAGGTTGACATCGTCTTCCGCTCCACCGCCGCCGCCGACTGATTGGCGTTTTCTGCGTGCCATTAATGTCGCTCCTCTAATCTACGGCCGTAAGGACGAGATTTACTCGGTCCTGATAGCCTGCGTTGTACGCAGCATCACGGATCAGAACGATAACGCCGCTCCTCGCCTTGGGGTGCGCCTGGATGACAACAGCACTCTCGGGTGTTTCGGCGCGAACTCGTTCAATATTCGCACGCACCGATCCGATATCTGTTGCGCGGCCGTTCACAGTGATGAGGTTTGACTCATCAATCAGGATCAGAATGGCTGGCACCTGCTCCTGTTGGTCCTGCTCCGGTGCTGGCGGTGGCGGTGGCTCAAGACCCAGAGCTTCTTCCTGTGCAAAGGTTGCTGTCACGATGAAGAAGATGAGCAGGATGAAAACCACATCCAGCATGGGGGTGAGGTCAACGTTGGCCTCGTCCGCATTCCTTACTTTACGTCCACGCATCAGCCGATCTCCATCTCGTCTTCAACCCACTGGACAGACCTGTTCACAGTACGGTCCATGCCGGATGTGAAGAGAATGCCAGAGAGCGACGCGACCATGCCGGCCATTGTCGGAATTGTCGCGCGAGACACGCCCGCGGACATCGCCTTCGCGTCAGCACCGTTAGTGAT
The DNA here is from genome assembly GCA_018827375.1 of Alphaproteobacteria bacterium. Taxonomy (GTDB): domain Bacteria; phylum Pseudomonadota; class Alphaproteobacteria; order Caulobacterales; family Hyphomonadaceae; genus Hyphomonas. The sequence goes on along the minus strand of JAHJYW010000042.1, from coordinate 242,894 downwards.
GGCCATGACGTCGAACACCGCCACCATCCCCGTCACTGTACCCAGCAGACCGAGCAGTGGAGCAAGTGCCACCATGGCCTTCGTAAGCTGGACGTTCTGCTCGGCTTTCGCACGAACTTCAGAGACCAGCTTGTCACGCACCCAGTGCGCCAGTGTCGACTTCCGATCGGAGCGCGAACGCCACTCCGCGATCGCTTCCGCGGCCACCTGCTTGTGAGCGAACCTGAAATAGAAAAGTCGTTCCAGGATCAGTGCCCACATGAAGAATGTTGCTGCCATGATGACAATCAACACGGGACCGCCACGATCGAGGAAAGCTTGTAGATCTGCAAAACCCATGATCGGGTTCCTCCTCCTCGAGTGAAACGAGGGGGATGGCTTACGCCATCACCCCACGCGTGGATTCCGCTTTCTCGGCAACCAGACCAGCGGCCTGTTCATCAAGAATCTGCTGGTTGGCACGCGCCATCGACGAAGCGACAGCGTGGATCAGCAGCAGCGGAATGGCGGCCACAAGGCCAAACACCGTTGTCATAAGAGCAACCGAGATACCGCCAGCCATCAGTTTTGGATCGCCTGCACCGTAGATCGTGATCGTGGTGAAGGTGATGATCATACCAATAACGGTACCGAGAAGACCGAGCAGCGGAGCGACAGCAGCGAACACCTTGATGATGTCGTTGAAGCGTTCAATGCGTGGTGATTCACGCAGGATCTGTTCGTCAAGCTTCAGTTCGAGAGTCTCGATATCAGAAGTCTTGTTGGTTTCGTAAGCTTCAAACACGCGTGCCAGTGGGTTACCGGTACCAGCCTGACGGGTTTTCGCCGTCTTGCGCATGGCGCCGCCCATCGTGAAGAGCGTGAAGATTTTGTAGATACCAATCAGGATACCAATCGTTGCAAGCACAGCGATAACCGCGCCGACCGAGCCACCTTGTTTCAAGCGATCACCGAATTTCGGAAGATCACCAAGGATACCAAACAGGTTACCTTTGGATGGGTCGACTGGAGCACGGACGAGCTGATCCGGACCCGCATTGATCAGCGAACCCATGGCCGAACCGAAAGCACCGGAAGGCTGCTGCGCGAAGGTCTGAAGGAACGTGTCCCCATCGTCGCCTTTTTTGACTTCAACGAATTGCTTGCCGTCGGTTGTTGCTGCCGTGAAGACGCCAACGCGCATGAGTTCTGCTTCAGCGTTCGAACCGTCAGGACCGATACCGTCAACAACGGCTGTGAATGTTTTCACTTCGGACTGAGCGATCATCTCTTGCAGCATCGCCTTGGGCAGACGCTCAAGCTGCGAACGGTTAGGCAGCGTGCGGGCTTCTGCAATTTCTGCAATGCCTTCAACGCGGTCTGGATAGTTGAAGCTTGCGAACGAGTTCGCAATCTCCGGCATGGTTTCACCAGCGGCCGTCCGGAACTGACCGAGCAGCTCCTGGAAGTCGCCGGCTTGCTCGGAGACCTGAGCCTCGAGAGCGCCGAGTTCTGCCTCATTGGCGTCGAACTCAGCGCCAAGAGCACGGCCCTTTGCTTCGACGGCAGCAAGCGCGCCGCGCGCTTCGGTCATCTTGGCTTCTTGAGCATTCTTGTCCTGCGTGAACTCGCGAAGGCGAGCCTGATCAGCGGCGGACATTTCATTGGAGTCCTTGCGGATGCTGTCCAGAACCGACTTCAAAGTCGCCTGTGCATCAGCCGGAGCCGCGAGTGTTACTGAGCTGAGACCGAGCAGCGTTGCCGCGCCCAGAGCCTTCAGCGAGGATTTAAACTTAAACATCTTCTATACCTCTTCTTCCCTGGATCGCGCCGACTATTCGACCGAGAATTTCTGGACCGGAGCAAAAAGCACGTCTTGTTGTGCCTTGCCCTGCGCAACCCGGATCGCCTTGGAGATATCGGGCACATATTTGCCGCTAAGTGGCTCCCAAGCACCGGATGCCCGGTTGTAGCGCGAAGCCTTGCCATTTGGCGTTAGATATACGAGGGCGACACGACCATAGAGGAACATGTCGACAGTCGTCGGCTTGCCGTCGATATCGATCTCTTCCTGCCATGTGCTGATCGTACGACCGTATTCCATTTCAGCCTGGTAGGCGTCCATGATCAGGCGATACTGTTCGGCGGCTGTGACGTCAGGCTGCTGCATGATGCCCACAAGGCCATCAATGCGAGCTTCACGCTCCGTCTGCTTAAACGGCAGGTCAGCTGCAACAAACTCTTGAAGGCTCTCGACCATGCTCAGGAGCATTGGAACCGTCTGAGCTGTAATGTCGTCGATCGAGCCGAGCTGCTCGGTCAGCGAGACAATCTCTTCGCGCTGGCTCTTAACGACCAGCTCTTGTTGCTTGGAGTAGAGCTCCGCAGCATCTCGGCGCTGCAGCAGCGTACGATATTCGCGGACCATGTCGGTACGCTCATCGTCAAGCTGGTTGATTTGTTCTTGGACTTTTTCAGCTTGCCGTGTGGCCTGCTCGCCCGTGTTAAGCGCTTCGCGCAACTGAGCCTGGGCCGGGATGGCCAGTCCAGCAATCAGCGCCACAGCAATAACGCTGCGTGCTGGTGACAGAAGTTTCTTCATGAGGTTTGCCTCTCACTCTCCAAACGGTCGCGCATTAATTGCGCGGAAAATTCGACAATCAGGCATCCTGCTAGCGAAGATGTCCCGGTTTCAATGCCTGGCCAAAAAACACACCGGCCGAGTTAATTGGAAGTCGCAAGGCGAAGACGCCCGACACCTGCCCATTTTTCTGGAGCGCTGCTCGCTCTCTCGCTCTGACCCTTGCCATTCTGGCAACAAGTCCGCAACGCCCTAATTTGCGAAACCCGACGCTAACAACCCTCAACGACGGGATCAATAAGGCTTTACGATTCGTTTAGAAAATATCCGCGCGCCATTCGAACGCAACACTTGCAACACAGTGAAGCGCGCGATTGTTATGTTGCAGAGCAGCAAAATGGATGGCTGGGGTGCCAGGATTCGAACCTGGGAATGCCGGTACCAAAAACCGGTGCCTTACCGCTTGGCGACACCCCAACGCGAAGCAGGCGAGATAGCCACTCTTGCACACGCTGGCAACACCCGATCACACGGTTTGATCGGTCATCCCCCATCAAACCTTGTGACAAGGCGCATGTTTCTTTGTCACATGCTGCAAAGCCTTTACATTTTTATCGATAATCGGCAACGTCTAGCAGACGGTCATTGATCACACCGAACGGAGTTCGCACACTAATGAAAACATTCTTTCTCTCCATGGCGGGCGCATTTGCGGCCATGCTCGTTTTCATCCTGCTGATGGTTTCATTTGTCGTGATACTGTTTGCGGGAGCGGCCAGCTCCGCCCCCCCCAAACCTGACAACATTGTTCTAAGTCTCGATTTGAATGCGGAATACCCCGATCAAAGTCCTGTCGGCGGATTGGCAGCTTTTTCGCAAACGCCCGGTTTTATAGACCTGCTGACCAAACTTAAGGCAGCCGAGACCGACGATTCCGTCAAAGGTCTCTATGTACGGGGCGCAATGATCGGTGTCGGCAGCTCCCGCGCGGAAGAATTGCGTAAAGCTTTCCACAGTTTCCGCGACTCGGGTAAGTTCATCATTGCGCACACGCAGGGCACTTACGGCATGAGCGGACCATCTGCGCTGCGGTCGCTCACTGCCGCTGACGAGATCTGGATCCAGCCCGGCACGGACCTGTTCGCCACGGGGGTCACCTTTGAAACCGAATTTCTCAAAGGTCTCTTCGACAAGATCGACGTGACTTCGGAAATCTATCCCTTCTACGAATACAAGAACGCGCCCAACTCATATAATGAGGCGGCCTACACAGAGCCGCACCGCGAAGCCATGACCGCCCTTGCGGAATCTATCTGGAATGTCTCGCTCAGCGAGATGGCCGAAGACCGCGGTCTGCCTGTTGAAACGCTAAGGGCAGAACTCGAAAGCGGGCCGAAGACGGCGCAGCAAGTCATCGACCTCAAGATAATGGATAAACTTGGCTGGCCGGAAGAAGCCGAGGATGCAGCCAAGGAACGCGCCGGCAAGAATTCCGAGCTTCTTGAGCTTGCAGGCTACCTGCCGCCGTCAATCAGCTTAAAAGCACCACTCATTGCCGTTGTTGGCGGTGAAGGCGCGATTGTCACTGGTGGCGCCGAAGGTGGTTCGCCCTTCTCAAGCCCGCCGGCATTTGCGTCGGACGCCATTGCCCGCGCCATTCTTGATGCTGGCGACAATGAAAAAGTTCAGGCCATTGTTTTCCGCGTCGACAGCCCCGGTGGCTCACCGACAGCCTCTGACCAGATTTGGCGCGCCATCAAGCGCGTCCAGGAAAAAGGAAAGCCTGTGGTCGTGTCGATGGGCTCACTTGCGGCTTCCGGTGGATACTATGTCTCTGCAGGGGCCGACTATATTATGGCTGACCGCTCGACCATCACCGGCTCGATCGGCATCTTTGGTGGCAAGTTCGCGCTGGAGGGTGCGTTCAACAAAATCGGCGTCACCTTCGACACGGTCAGCGTCGGCGGCGAGTTTGCGGATGCCTATGGTACCGGCAAGTTCACAGAAACACAGGAAGCCGAAGTAAAAGCCTGGCTCAAGCGCGGCTATGATCGTTTCCTGGGTATTGTCGCCGACGGTCGCGGCATGACTTATGATGAAGTCAATGAGGTTGCCCGTGGACGCGTCTGGAGCGGTGAAGACGCCATCGACAAGGGCCTCGTCGATGAGATCGGCGGCTTCATGGATGCGATCGAAAAAGCCAAGGAGCTTGGAGGCATAGACGCTGATGTCACACCGCGTCTGACATACTACCCCCGTCGCAAGAGCGGCTTTGAAGCCCTTGAGAGCTTTTTCGGTGTCTCGGAGGAAACCGCAAAGGTGGCCTACATGCTCGGAACCGTCGCCAATGACGACCGGATGCAGGTCCTGCTCGAAGATCTGGCAGCTGCCGATGCCGCCAATTCGGGTCAGATGATGGCTATTGGTCCGCGCATTCGCGAAAACTGATAGACCAACTAATCCTCACCCAAAGGCCTGCCGGGAAACTGGCAGGCCTTTAGCACACCCGGGCCGCAAGCCTTCGCGAGACCGGTATTGTGTGCAATAGCGGCCGTGCCCCTATTACCCGGCGCTCAATCTGGGCCAAGTAGAGAGATACGAGTTTACCCATGAAAGTCCTGCTGACCGGTGCTGCCGGATTTATTGGAAGCGAACTGGCTTACCGCCTGCTCTCTGAAGGCCACGATGTGCGCGGCGTGGACTGTTTCACACCCTACTATGACGTGCAGCTCAAGCATGACCGGGTCGCGCGCCTCACGCCTTTCCCATCTTTCGAAATGCACACGATCCGTGTCGAGGATGACGATGCGATGAAGAAGGTGTTCCACGACTTCATGCCCGAAATTGTCGTGCATCTCGCCGCGCAAGCTGGGGTCCGCTACAGTCTCGACCATCCGCGGGAATATATCGACGCGAATGTGGTCGGCTCATTCAACGTCATTGAGCTTTCCCGACAGACAGGCGCCAAGCACCTCGTCATGGCGTCGACCAGCTCGGCCTACGGTGCGAACCAAAAATTCCCGTTCGAGGAAACGGATGCCGCTCCCCATCCCCTCACCATCTATGCGGCCACGAAACTTGCCAGCGAACTCATCGCGCACAGCCACTCCCATCTCTATGGCACACCAACCACCATGCTCCGCTTTTTCAGCGTGTATGGACCATGGGGTCGGCCGGACATGGCCTTCTTCCTGTTCACGGACAAGATCTTCAAGGGCATCCCGATTGACGTCTTCAATCATGGCGATCTGCTGCGCGACTTTACCTATGTCGAAGATCTCGTCGAGGCGATCCGCCGCTTGATGGATACGCCGCCTGAAATGGGCGCGCCCGTGAGCCAGAACGATTCCCTAAGCCCGGTTGCGCCCTACAGGCTCGTGAATATCGGCAACGAAACGCCTGTGCGGCTTATGGATTATATCGAAGCCATCGAGGATGCCATTGGCCGAAAGGCCGTCAAAAACATGATCGGCATGCAGCCAGGTGACGTGAAGCAGACATATGCTGACGCAAGCCTGCTGAAAGCCCTTACAGGATATGTTCCGACAACAGATGTCAGGACGGGCGTGACTGCATTCGTCAAATGGTACCGCGAGTATTACAAGCCCGAATAATCCTCGAGCCCGTGGTCTTTCGCGAGCTCGCCGAATATGTCGGGCAGCGGCGCTTCTAGCGTCGCGGTCACACCGGACGGACGCATGATCTCCAGCTTCAAGGCATGCAGCATCAGCCGCGGCGCGCTCTGCGTTCCTGTGCCGTACATTGTATCGCCAAGAATTGGACAGCCGAGATGCGCCAGATGAATACGTATCTGGTGCATGCGGCCCGTTTCCGGACTTAGCTCGATCAAGGCGTGCGTTCCGGACGCGGCGAGCACCTTCCATCCTGTCCGAGCAGATTGAGCGCCCTTGCGATCCGCCCGGGCGACAAGCATGCGCGCACGGCCGCCCTCTTGCACCTTCACAAGATGAGCGTCGATGACGCCCTCGCGCTCGGTCGGTATCGCACCACTCACCATGGCAACATATGTCTTGCGGGTTCGCCTCTCAGCAAACTCGGCGGAAAAGAAAGCAGCAGCAGGCTGAGTCTTGGCCACAATGATGACGCCCGATGTGCCCGCATCCAGCCTGTGTACGAGCTTTGGTCTTTTGCCGTTCGACCGTGCAAAGGCAACCAGCAGGGAATCCAGAGAGCGGTCAATGCCCCGGCCATCTTGCACAGGCAGGCCAGATGGCTTGTCAAAGCCAATCAGGTCGAAGTCCTGATAAATCATCAGCTCCCGCATGAATTCAACATCTTCAGGCGAGATATCGGGTACTGGCTTGTTTCGCGTCATTTGCCGCCCTGCCTGCGTGCACGTATGGCCGCGATTTCGTTGAGCCTTTCGGCTATCGGGCGCTCGCGCCCCTCCCCCTTGGGCTGGTAGTAGCGCTCGCTCTCCATCCCATCGGGAAAGTAGTTCTGACCCGATACGCCCTCTTCCGTATCATGATCATATTGATATCCATCGCCATAGCCCTGGTCTTTCATCATCGACGTGGGCGCATTGAGGATATGCTTGGGCGGCATCCTGCTGCCCGTCTGGGCTGCGGCGCGTCGAGCCGCCTTGTAGGCCACATAGGCCGCATTCGACTTCGGTGCGGTCGCCAGGTGAATAACGGCATGCGCGAGCGCAAGTTCGCCCTCCGGGCTTCCCAGCCGCTCATAGGTCCGCGCTGCCTCGCCGCAAACCATAAGCGATGTCGGATCGGCCAAGCCAATATCCTCGCTCGCCATCCGGATCAGGCGTCGCGCCAGAAACAACGGGTCCTCGCCCCCTTCCAGCATGCGCGCAAACCAGTAGAGCGCGGCGTCCGGGTCTGATCCACGAACGGATTTGTGCAAGGCCGAGATAAGATTGTAGTGCTCCTCGCGGTCCTTGTCATAGGCCGGTGCACGCTTCTGAACGGCTGCACTCAACTCCTCCAGCGACAGGAGGCGCGGCGCGGTTGCCATCATGAAAGCCTGCTCGGCAAGGTTAAACAGGTAGCGCCCGTCCCCGTCGGCCATATCTATGATCGCGTGGCGCGCCCGGTCGACGACAGGCAAATCTCGCCCTTCCAGGGCTTCGGCGCGCTGCAACAAAGTCTCCATGGCTGAAGGCTCCAGCCGCTTCAGCGTAAGTACTGCGCAACGCGACAAGAGCGCGCCATTGATCTCGAAACTCGGATTCTCCGTCGTTGCGCCCACGAGGGTAACAGCGCCGCTTTCGACATAAGGCAGGAACCCGTCCTGCTGGGCCCTATTGAACCGATGGATCTCGTCGACGAATAGTAGCGTACCTTTGCCCATATCGCGGCGGGCCTGCGCCTTGTCGAAGACGGCGCGCAGGTCCTTCACGCCCGAAAAGATCGCGCTGATTGCCTCGAACTCAAGGTCCGTCTCGGCAGCCAGCAACCGGGCAATCGTAGTTTTACCCACACCCGGCGGGCCCCACAGGATGATGGAAGAGAGCCGCCCCGCCTCCAGCATCCGGCTCAGGGGCGCATCCGGGCCGATCAAATGGTCCTGGCCGACCACATCGGCCAGACGTGCGGGCCGTAAACGGTCTGCGAGCGGTCGCGGAGCGGACTCGGAAAGGCCGGAAGCAGCAAATAGATCAGACATAAAGCACTCCTAGGCGGGATCGGCCGCCGTGATAAGATGACCGTGGAGGAAAATAACATGCCGCTAGAGATTAGCCCGTCAGGGCAGCCATTCGCCGCATCCGTTACAGGGCTCGACCTTTCACAGCCTGTATCGCCCGATCTGGCTGAGGAGATACGCAACGCGTGGCTAGAACACCACGTTCTGGCGTTCCCGCGCCAGTCCATGAGCGATGACGACCTTGAACGGTTTACGCTCCTCTTCGGACCTTTCGGAGACGATCCCTTCATCGCCCCCATACCCGGGCGCAAGCACATCATCGCCGTCAAACGCGCCGCGGATGAAACAGCGCCCATATTCGCCGAAAGCTGGCATACCGATTGGAGTTTCCAGACGGTGCCGCCAGCCGGCACCTGCCTCTATGGCATTACGATTCCACCTGAAGGCGGCGACACACTCTTCGCCAATCAGCATCTGGCGCTCGAACAGATGCCCGATGCGCTGCGTCAGAAGCTCGAAGGCCGCTACGCCATCCATTCTGCCCGCAACGCCTATGCGCCCTCGGGCTTCTATGGCGAAACAGATCGCGCGGCGGGGCGCTCAATGGATATCCGTCCTTCCGAAGATGCAGATGCCACCCAACGCCACCCTCTGATCACGCGTCATCCCGAAACAGGGCGCGAAGCCCTCTTCGGCTGCGCCGGCTACATCATCGGTATCGAAGACATGGATCAGGCAGAATCCTGGAACCTGCTGACTGAAATCTACCGCTGGCAGACCCAGCCGCAATTCCAGTATCGCCATAGGTGGCAACAGAACATGCTGCTGATGTGGGATAATCGCAGCCTCCTCCATATGGCGACAGGTGGCTATAAGGGGCACGACCGTCTGCTGCATCGCACAACAATCGGTTCGAACTGACGTCTTCCCTGAACGCACAATCAGGCGTAGCCTTTCTGACATAAGAATAAAACAACATGGGAGGATACTATGGCGGACACCCTTCATCAGGTGGGACCTGACATACCTAATCCGTGGAATATTCCGCTCGAGACGCTCGATGTGTCGAGGGCAGAGCTTTTTCTGCATAACAGGCACGGCGAGTATTTCCGGCGGCTGCGCGAGGAAGACCCCGTTCACTTCTGTCAGACAAGCCAGTTCGGGCCCTTCTGGTCGATCACCCGGTATGAAGACATCATGGCCGTGGATTCAAATCACCGCGTGTTCTCCTCAAACCGCGATATAGTTATTGGCGACGCGCCGGACGATTTTGACACGCCCATGTTCATTGCGCAGGACCCTCCCGTGCATGACGTACAGCGCAAGGCAGTCCAGCCCGCTGTCGCGCCGACGCAGCTCAGCGACATCGAGGCGCTCATTCGCCAGCGCGTGTGCACCATTCTGGATGCGCTGCCAGTTGGCGAAGAGATCAACTGGGTCGAGCATGTCTCGAAAGAGCTGACCACCCAAATGCTCGCAACACTCTTCGACTTTCCCTTCGAAGACCGTCACCTCCTGCCCTACTGGTCCGATGTCACGACGACGTCTGAAACCGTGGGCATTGAAGTCGACATGAAGCACCGCGAGGCCGAACTCCATAAATGCCTCGCCTATTTCATGGGCCTCTGGAAGGAACGCGCGGCCCAGCCACGCAAGTTCGATTTCATCTCCCTGTTTGCCCATGATCCTCAGACAAAGGACATGATCAAGAACCCCCTGGAGCTTCTGGGCAACCTCATGCTGCTCATCGTCGGTGGCAATGACACGACCCGCAACTCCATCTCGGGCGGCGTTGTCGCGCTGAATGAGTTCCCTGAGCAATACGCGAAACTCAAGGCCAACCCTGCGCTTATTCCCAACATGGTGTCCGAAATCATCCGGTGGCAAACGCCACTAGCCCATATGCGCCGGACGGTGCTCGAGGATGTCGAGTTTCAGGGTAAGCAGATGCGCAAAGGCGACAAGGTCGTCATGTGGTATGTTTCAGGCAACCGGGACGGTTCCGTCATCGAGAACCCCGACCAGTTCATGATCGACCGCCCGAACGCACGTCGGCATCTCTCGTTCGGTTTCGGAATTCATCGCTGCATGGGCAACCGGGTCGCAGAAATGCAGCTACGCATTCTCTGGGAAGAAATCCTCGCCCGCTTCGAACATATCGAAGTTGTCGGCACGCCGCAGCGCGTCCTGTCAAATTTCGTATTGGGTTTCGAGAACGTGCCGGTGATCGTCCACGCACGCTGACAGGCCTAAAGGGTAACTGTGCCCTGAATCATATGCCCGTTCCGCTCAAGTTCGATATTCCATGTATGGGTATCGGGCTTGAGCAGGGCCTTCAGGTCTTTCACCGACTTTGTCTGAACACCATTGACGGAGCGGATGATGTCACCTGGCCGAAAATAGCCACGCGCCACAGAACGCCGAAGAACCGAGTGGACATAGATACCGGATCCCTTCTGGAAGGGGTCGAGGCCATTTTCTTCCGCAAGACGGGGAGACAGCTCAACAACGCGTGCGCCTGAGAAGACGTTCTGGCCATCAAGCAACACCACATCGGCTTCGGTTGCACCCGGCGGCGGCGCCAGTTTCACATTTCGCGTCATCTTCTTGCCACCACGTAGCAAGGTCAGCTCGGCTGTTTCGCCAGGGCTCTTGATCGCCGCGAGGAATTTCAGACCCTTTTCGTCGAACACTTCACGGCCATCGATATCTGTCACGAGATCGCCCCGACGCAGACCTGCCTGGTCAGCCGGACCATCCTCGTAGACTTCTGTGACCATCACGCCGATGGGGCGGTCGAGCCCCTGCGCTTTCGCCATGTCATAGCTGACCGTCTGCCCGGCAAGGCCCAACCATGGCCGCACGAATGACCCCTCGTTGATGGCAGCATTCACGACGCGCTTCACCATCTCCGCCGGAATAGCGAAGCCAATACCGTTGGAGCCGCCTGAGCGTGAGAAAATCGCTGTATTCACGCCAACCAGTTCACCCTTGGTATTGATCAACGCGCCGCCCGAATTGCCCGGGTTAACGGCCGCATCGGTCTGCAGGAAGAAAGCGTAGTCGGAAATGCCGACATCCGTGCGCGCTGTTGCCGAAAGAATACCGCTTGTAACCGTCTGACCGATACCAAAGGGGTTACCGATGGCCAGCACAAGATCGCCAACCTGAGACGCGCGCGTATCCGCGTACGGCAAGGTTGGCAGTTTGGCGCCATCCGTGTCGATCTTAAGGACAGCGAGATCGGTACGCTCATCCGCCAGCACGAGTTCGGCAGGATATTCCCGGCGATCACTCAGTACGACACGAAACGATTCCGCGCCTTCCACGACATGATTATTAGTGACAATCACCCCATCAGCCCCGACGATCACGCCTGATCCGAGGGAGTTCTGAACACGTTCGCGCGGTGCCACACCGCCAGAAAAGAACTGCTCCATCGGTGAAACACGCGAAGTGACACGCTTCTGGGTGTAGACGTTCACAACCGACGGGGAGGTTTGCCTCACCAATGGCGCGAAGGAAAGCTCCATCTCGGTGCGGCTTTGCGGGACAACCTCCTCGGACTCGGCAAACAGGGGCAACAGCGCAACGATGAGAAGCGCCAGAACTGCCAGACCCGCTACAGCCAACAATTTCGAGATGTGTTTCGTCATGGGCATTGAGTGCATCATGACTATGGCTCTATTGCGGCATCAAGCAGGAGGCAATTGGTCTCTAGATGACTTTTCAGTCACGAACTTTTGACGCCTCGTCACGCGCGCTCAAAGAGCGAAGGTTCTCGGCATGGCTTTCCCGGCTGATGCGGTAAAAGCTGACGCAGAGGATCATCAGACTCCAGGCAACCAGAAGCGAAATCGCATATCCCCAACCGAGAAGGCGAATCGACTCCTCAGTAGCGCCTGCACCGCCGCCACCCTTGGCAAAGCCCGCTACGGCCAAAACAAGTGACGCAGTCATTACACCTGCGCCTTGTGAGAGCTTACGAATGAAGCTGATCCCGGCGAAGAATATGCCTTCCGAACGTCGCCCCGTCTGGAGTTCGCTGTCTTCAACAATATCCGCGACCATCGAGCCCATAAGCATCTGGGTGGCAATAATCAGCCCCACATCGAAAACCGTAACGAATAGGATAAACTGGAAGAGTTCAGGCGACCCATTGGGGGGCAGTATGCCAAGCAGTCGGAGGATCACCGGCATAGGCGCGATCGTAAACGCCAGGATGCCAATCGAAATTGCGCCCCGCTTCTTCCCGAACTTCTTGCCCACTATTGGCGCAACGATCAGGGCGAATACGGCAGATGCATAAACACCCGCCGTCAGGTTTGAAATCTGCGTGTTGTCGAAGCCCCAGAAAATCGTGTTGATATACTGGTTCAATGTTGCCGAAATGCCCGTTGCGATTAGGCCGAACAGTGTCGCCAGAAACAGCGCCCGGAATGACGGGTTGGAGATGGTCTCGTAGATCTCCGAAAAGATCAGCCCCAGAGTCATCTTCCGCGATGCAGGCGGCGCTTTGAGGTTGGGTATATGGCTGTGTGTTCCAGCCGCGCAGATCAGAACGGCCAAGAAGATACAGACTGCTGCAACACCCCCATAGGTGTTCCAACCATCGATATTGAAGACACCGATCGGCACTGCCTCGGTTGGCACCAGAAGATAGCGAAAGAGCAGTATCTGGATGGTTAGTCCGCCAAACCATGCGAAGAAATATCGAAGGGACATAAGTGACGTGCGCGCGTCATAATCCTGCGTCAGTTCGGCGGCCAATGCCTGCCCCGGCACTTCATAAAAAGTAAAACTAATCCGGACAAGGATTGTCATCGTGACGAGCCAGGGGAATAAATCGTTGCCGGCCAGCCCAGCCGGCGGATTCCACGCGAAGAAGTAACTTATCGCGACAGGCACCAAAGCGGCATACATGAATGGATGCCGCCGCCCGAACTTGGTGCGCATGTTATCTGACCAGTACCCAACAACAGGGTCAGAAACCGCATCCACGATCAGGGCAATCAACAATGCCGCCGCGACTAGTCCTGCATCCACACCCAGGATATTGCTGTAGAAGAACAGCAAGACGTAATCGAAACCGTTATTCTTGATGCCTTCCGCAGCCCCGCCGATGCCAAAGGCAAGACGCGTCAACAAGCTGGGAGTGCCAACAGTCGCTGTTGTCATTGAACATACCTTTCAGGTATTGGTCACAGTGCGCTAAAGACCAAGCACCATCTTGGACATGATATTACGCTGAATCTCATTAGATCCGGCATAGATCGACGTCTTGCGATAGCTGAAATAACTCGGCACCGTTGTCACTGTCTCGATCGGCGTCGGCGTATCGGCGTTCGCACCATCTCGCGCCAGTTCCAGCGTATTGCGCACGAATGGCGCCCCATACGTCCCTGCGGCTTCGATGGCGAGTTCAGTGATGGCTTGCTGCATTTCCGAACCGGCACATTTCAGCATTGAGCTTTCCGGCCCCACCGCTTCACCTGCTGCCAAAGCAGAGAAAATGCGCTGCTCGGTGGCATCAAGCGCCTCGATCCCGATCTCCATTTCCGCCAGCTTGCGTGCGAAATCCGGATCACTCAGGAGATCGCCGCCAGTGACGGTGTCGACCTTGGCCAGCTTGCGCACTTTCTTCAACATGTTGCGAAGACCCGGCGCATAGGCGTTGCCACGCTCAAACTGGAGCAGGTATTTTGCGTAGGTCCAGCCCTTGTTCTCTTCGCCGATCAGCGAGTCCGCGATTGGAACGCGAACGTTCTCAAAGAACACCTGATTGATTTCCTGCTCGCCCTCGGGAGGGCCGTCCAATGTTGGCAGGGCCGAGATCGTGATGCCGGGCAGGTTCATCGGAAAGACAATGAAACTGATGCCTTCCTGATTCTTGCCGCTCTTGTCGGTTCGCACGAGGCAGAAGATCCAGTCCGCCCATTGGGCCAGTGTCGTCCATATCTTCGACCCGTTGAGGACATACTCGTCGCCGTCGCGCACAGCGCTCATCTGAAGGGAGGCAAGGTCTGATCCCGAACCTGGTTCGGAATAGCCCTGACACCACCAGACGTCAGAAGAAAGGATTGAAGGAAGGTGCCGCTTCTTCTGCGCCTCGGAGCCGAAAGCCATGATCACCGGCGCAACCATCGCAACGCCCATTGGGCTGACAACCGGTGTGCCCGCTGACGACAGTTCCATGTTCAGGATATAGCGCTGGGATGGCGTAAGGCCCGGGCCGCCATACTGCTCAGGCCAATTTGGCGCAATCCAGCCCTTTTCATAGAGCTTCCGCTGCCAGGCAACCTGCCCTTCCTTGTCGAGGTAACCGTTCTTGGACATGGCCATCTTCGCCCTTAGATCAGGCGTGTAGGCTGTCGCAATCCAGTCGCGTACCTCTTTCTGAAACTCGGTATCCTCGGGCGTGAATGAAAGGTCCATCCTTTGGCAACCCCGTCCTATTCTACAATGTCATAATACTGGATATCAGGGGCGCCGCCCAGGCAGCCGCCAAGTTTCGCGCCGGCCGCTTTGAAATACTCGGTTTGACCGTGCGACTTGAGCGCATCCGCAGACGCATACTGCTCCATGAAGATGTAGTCGGTTTCGGAACCCTTGGTCTTGTAGAGCTGATAGGTCAGGCAGCCGGGCTCATTCGCCTTGACCTTGGCCATCAAATCCTTGGCAATCTGTTCAAACTCAGTCTGTTTGCCATCCTGGATCTTAAGTTTCGCGACAACGCCGATCATCTTGTCTCTCCCTTTAGTGTTATTTGTTTTCGCCACACTATGAACTTCCGGGGCCGGGGCAAGCTTGACCTAGGGGCGCACGATCCAAAAAAGAGTATTCCCGACGGGACTCGCCTCGGAAAATAACGGGGACAAACCACAAAATCATACCGCGTTGGCACTTTTGTGAGCCTCACTCGCCGAATTTTCGGGTCTCAGCTGCCTGTAATTCGTGTATTGCGCGTAAAATGGAACGGGACTTGCTCATGTCCTATCCCAACCGGCCAACATACAGGACTCACATTGGAATCGCGCGTTATCCCTCTTGAGAAACCCAACAGCAGGATTGATGCCTCCCAAGTCCTGGCCGTCATACCGGCCTTGAATGAAGCACGTCATATCGAAACTTGCATCCGCTCTCTCATGACCGGTGATGCATGGTTGCGGAGCGTGCCCCTAGTTGTTGTGGACGGCGGCAGCACAGACGGCACGGCGGAGATCGTCGAGGCGCTCATCAAAGAGTTTCCAAATCTTCGGATTTTGTACAATCCGGAAAGATTCCAGTCAGCGGCCGTCAATCAGGCCGTCACGGAATGTGCCGGCCCAGAAGCCCGCTTCCTTGTGCGCTGCGACGCCCATTCCGTGTTTCCGCAAGACTTCATATTGTCAGTAACATCCGCCCTGATCCGCACTGGCGCCGCATCGGTCGTCATCCCGATGGATGCGCAGGGAGAAACCTGTTTCGAAAAAGCGAATGCCTGGATCGTCGATACGCCACTCGGATCGGGCGGGTCTGCACACAGGGGTGGCCGTCAGTCAGGCTATGTCGATCACGGCCATCATGCCGGTTTTGACCTCACCATGTTTCGCTCCCTTGGCGGCTATGACGGCGCCTTCTCGCATAATGAAGATGCCGAATATGACGAGCGGGTCGCCCAGGCGGGTGGCCAGATCTTTCTCGACGCAACGATCCGCAAGATCTACATCCCGCGCGGTACCGTCGGCGCGCTGGCCAAACAATACTTCAACTATGGAAAAGGTCGCGCGCGGACCATTTTCAAGCACGGCCAGCGGCCGAAAATCCGTCAGATGCTGCCAGTCCTAGCGCTTCTCGGCAGCCTCACCGGGTTGATCGCATTTCCCTTTTTCGCCCCGGCACTCATTCTTCCGGCCGCCTACTTCGCCATACTTCTTACGGCTTCGATCCTCGTTTGCACCGTGAAACGCTCCCCCTGCGGCCTGCTTGCAGGCGTCGCCTCAGGCACGATGCACATGAGCTGGGCAGCCGGATTCATCAAGCAATCCCTTGTGGGGCCTCGATAATCGCATGTCGCAGGAAATTGGCGTTTATTGTGAAACCGCTATAAAGAAAGAGATCGACCAGAAAGTTACCATGTCCAGATTACCACAACTCTTGCAGAGGTCTTTCCTGGAACAGTTCGGGCGCCTGACGCGCTCGGCGACCTCCTTGCGCGCCCGTATTCGGTCGGGCAGCGCACGTGTCGTGAATATCGAAACCCCAGAAATGGCGGCGCCTGCGAAGCGCGAAATCACCCGGGTGACATCCGCGCCTGATGGCGAATGCCTTTACGCTATCGGCGACATTCACGGTCGTCGCGACTTGCTTGAAAAGCTGGTCAGCGAAATCGAGGCGGATACGGCCACCCTGCCCGAAGGCACCACCGTCACGCTCGTCTTCCTGGGCGACTATATTGATCGCGGCCTGCAATCGCGGGATGTGATCGAGTTCTTCCTTGGAGACCGCCTGGACAAGTTCAACACGGTCTTCCTCATGGGAAACCATGAAGAGGCATTCCTCAAGTTTCTCGATGACGCCTCCTTCGGCAGCCAATGGGTCCGCTTCGGCGGCGGCGAGACACTTTATTCCTATGGATTTCAGCCACCCAATACGCGCGGCAGCCTCGGCTCGCATGACGCCATGGCTGCGGCCCGCGAAGCCTGGACGACCCTCTGGACGGGATTTCGGGAAAGACTGCCCGAAGCCCACCTCGATTTTTACCGGTCCCTGAAGCCTTATTATACTGCAGGCGACTACCTGTTTGTCCACGCTGGCCTGCGCCCCGAAAAGTCGATGCAGGATCAGACCGTGCGCGACATGCTCTGGATCCGGGACGAGTTCCTTGACGACACGAAGCAATTTTCGCATCTCATAGTCCACGGGCATACGCCAGCCGAGGGCATATTCCAGGACAATCGCCGCATCGGCCTTGATACCGGGGCCTTCCTGAGCGGCAAACTGTCGGCCGCAAGATTCTTCGGCAAGGACATTAGCTTTCTGACCACCTGAGTGTGTCAGCGTGAAACACGACCGGCACCCCAGGGCGCCAATGTATGGAGACTTCAACAATGACGCTGCTTCGTTCGGCCTTTCTTACGACCATGATCGCCGTTTTCATGTTTGTGACCGCATGCCAGTCCGGCGGTGCGGTTACCCGTCAGGTAGTTGATGATTCTGCGCCAACCCAGGCCCAGACGAATACTGCCTATACTTTGGGCACAGGCGACAAGCTCCGCATCAATGTCTTCGGACAGCCCGAACTTTCGGGCCAATTTGTAGTTGACGGCACAGGCTCAATATCCTTGCCTCTGATCGGACAGATAGCTGCGAGCGGCAGCAGCACACAGGATCTCGAAACGACGATCGCTACCGAGCTGTCGAATGGGTTCCTTCTCGAGCCACGCGTCAGCGTCGAGGTGACGAATTACCGTCCATTTTACATCCTTGGTGAAGTCGGACGCCCGGGCGAGTACCCGTTCAACTCCGGGCTGACTGTTTTGAATGCTGTAGCGGCCGCTGGAGGATTCACCTACCGGGCCAACAAGAAGGTCATCTATATCAAAAGCGTCGGCGCTGATAAGGAAATGGCCTATGAACTCAACACCAACACAATTGTGAAACCAGGTGACACGCTCCGCATCGGAGAACGCATCTTCTAGGCCTGCCTCGAATCACATCGCCGAAAACTCAGAATTCAGCGCCTGCTTGTCCGATTCAGGGACAGGCAGGCGCTTTTATGTTGTGCCACTATTTTGAGCAGTGCGTCTCGTATCGATACACAAAACTCGGCAAAAAGCCGAGTATGAATGAATATTTATCCAATACTTCCCCAAACACGCGAAAACGACAGAAAAAGTATACAGCCAGTTAATTATTTGCGTAATTCGGGGTATAACGATTGCAAATCAGGGGTCGAACGCAATAAGCGTCAGATCCAGATGCGGCAAGAAATTTGCAAATAGGTCGAGTGGACGCGGCCAATTAGCAAATCCGCAAGTAGATTACAGGGGACCAGAATGGGCTTGAGATTGAGTAACCCGTCAAGGCAGGCAGAAGCCGCCGCATACGCAGCCACACGGATGCGTCAGCCTTCGAATGGCGATCATACACAGTGCAAACGAATCCTCGACATCGTTGTCGCTGGCGCTGCCCTCCTTTTCGTCGCCCCCCTTATACTGGGCATCGCGCTCTTGATCCGCCTCCAGGATGGAAGCCGGGCATTCTATTCACAGAAGCGCTTTGGCTTGAACGGCGAGACCTTTAACTGCTTCAAACTGCGCTCAATGGTGCCCGACGCACGAGAGCAGCTGGAATACCTGCTCGCGACTGACCCTGCCGCACGCGCAGAATGGGACGAAACGCAAAAGCTGACGAACGACCCGCGCATCACAGCGCTTGGTAACTTCATCCGCAAAACATCGATCGATGAATTACCACAGCTTTACAACGTATTGCGCGGCGACATGTCCCTCGTTGGTCCGCGCCCGATCGTGGAAAGCGAAATCGCCCGTTATGGCGAAAGCTTTCGTCACTATTGCTCGGTTCGTCCAGGCATCACCGGTCTGTGGCAGGTCAGCGGCCGCAGCGACACGACCTATCCGGAGCGCGTCGCAACGGACGTCGAGTATGTGCGCAGCCGTTCCTTCTGGGGTGACATCAAAATCATGCTCATGACGGTGCCAGCAGTTCTGATTTCCAAGGGCGCACGCTAGTTCAACCCGACACGGATGAAAGCTAGCGTCCGTCATGCATGGACACAAACGCTTGGCCCGCTCCAAACACCTCGTTCTCATCGCTTTCGCGCTCGTATGCGCTGCGATACTTATCACTGCTGTAAAGTCCCCCGCGCGTGCGGTGCTCCCTCCGGACAGGGGTGATGGAAAGTCTTTCAATCTTTCATTCAGCAACAGTTTCAATGATCAGGATTGGTACATTTCGGACTTCACCCTTCGCTCCACCTTCTTTCGGGTCGGCTGGGTTCCGGAAAATGTTCGCCATCATCCGCCAAGCATATCGCTCGAACTCAATCGCAAGCCGGCAGAGCCGCAACCCTTCTCTGGGGCCGAGGTTCAAAAGCGCGGCTTCTACGGCTACGGTCGCTACGAAGTGGTGATGCAGGCGGCCCGAGGCTCAGGCGCTGTCTCCTCTTTCTTTACGCACACAGATGCCACCTTCGGCGATCCGCACGATGAAATTGATATCGAATTTCTCGGCAAGAATACGCGTCGGCTCCAGGCGAATATCTTCACAAAGGGAAAGACCCGCGGCGGCATCTACATCGACCTTCCTTTCGACGCCGCAGAGGAAGTCCATCTTTACGCGTTCGACTGGCAGCCGGATTCCGTCACTTGGTATATTGACGGTGAACTTGCGCACAGCGTCACATCACGCGATCGGCCGATTCCGAAAACGCCAGGCCGCGTCATCATGAATGTCTGGACGGGATCACCCCAGCAATTCAGCTGGCATGGCGAGCCAACTTTTCCGGACCACACGAAGGCCACCTACGAATGTGTCAGCTTTCGTGCCGCTGGCGACACGTCATCCCAATGCTCGGATACGTACGAAAACGGGTCGCGGCCGATAGGCCACTAAGGTCTCATCCACCCCGACGCATTCGTTTTGCAGCCCGGCGCATCCAGGCCGGCCGGCTCTTGGCATCGATCTTCCAACGCATCAGGCGCTGCTTCTCACCCTTCGGTGCCAATGCGAACAGACCCCAGAAGAGCGTGACGAAAAGCTTCTTCAGGCCGGTAGCGTGCGCCTTCTCATATCGCGCGGACTGACTGGCAAGCTGCCGGATAGAGTCACCCGCCACCGGATGTTCGTCCGGGGCAAAGAGCATGGAGACGAGCCGCTCGTGAATGTTGTCAGGATCATGCGCACCGAGATCGGCAGCAACGGACAAACCCAGACGGCCAGCGTGCTCCCGTATTGCGCGGTAGCGCTCCGCATCATGGCCAATGCACCAGCGCGAGCGCTTGGCATAGGCACTGCTGAACCGCGAGTGTTGACTCCCATGCAGGCGATACCCGGAAACTGGCGTCTCAAAGCTACGCGAAGCGCCATAGAGCGGAACCACAGCCGAGAGATACCCATCCCCGCCCTGCCGAAACGCCTCGGGATCCATTGGCATCACATGCACAAGGTGCTGTCTGGAAAAGACGAGCCCCGAAGTGATCGTACCGACGTATCGACCTTTCATCCGAAGCTGTTCGGAAATATCACCCTCGGCCATGGCCATCTCTGGTGAAGGGTGGATCCCGCTTAGCGCGCCCGCCTCATCCATGTAACGCATGCGATAGTGGTAGATGGCAACTTCGGGTTCATAGTTCGACAGAATGGTTTTGATCGCGCCTGGCAGGAGGCAGTCGTCTGCGTCCAGAAACATGACAAGTTCAGATGTCGCGCGGCTGAAGCCGGCATTGAAACCTGCACCGTGCCCCCTGTTCACTTCCTGGAAAACGGGGATGACCCTGTCGGCATATTGCCCGATGACGTCACGCGAGTTGTCGGTCGAGCAGTCATCAACCACGATCAGTTCAACCGGCTCATCCTGCGATAGAACGCTATCAATGGCGGCCGCGACGAACTTCGCGTAGTTGTAATTGGTGATGATGATTGAAAGACGCGGCGGAGCTGTCGGCGCGAGCGGCGATTCAGAGGACATGGCTGGGGGCGTCATTCACGGGATCTGCGTTGCAGTTGAAGGTTCTGTCAACAATGCAGGATCGACGCCAGAGTATAATCGCGTAAGTTTAGCCGAACAGTGAAACCATACCCGCGATAATACCGGCCCACATCAATGCGCTTAGCCCCAGAATGATCAGCATTCTGGCCCAGACTGGCCATTTGTCGGGGGCTCCGTTGTCAAGATAACCCGCCTCTTGACGCATCTTGGCGTCAACAGAGTAGTCGACCGCTGATCGACGAGAAGGATAGGCTGGGTTCGGAGTCATCATGGTATATTTGACCAACCAACTTTAACGACAGCTTAAAAACGTGCGCCTTGTGTACAGCCCCATTCATAAATCTTGCGCCGACAATCGGGCAGCAATGCGTCGAAAGCGCGCTCCAGCCGCCTTGGTTCCCATGAAATTTGTGAGAGGTAGCGACCAGCCTGTCAGGCCGAATGCCGGATGGTCACGGGCACCCGCCCCACAAACTTGCGGGCGCCGGCCCCCATGGTCGTTATCGCGCCGAAATAGAACAGGTTCACGAGCGTGTTGAACGTGCTCCAGAGAGCGGATTCCGTGAACGTCGACGTGAAAATGATCACCATGGTAATCAACAACGCCGAACTATCCATACCGGGCGCCTTGAGCCAGTTGATCAGCGTCCGGTACATGCACCAGCCAAGGATCAGCATGAAAAGAACCAGGCCAACATAGCCTAGGTGAACACGCACTTCCCAATAGGCATTGTGGAAGGTCAGCTTCGTACCAAAGGCCTTGAAGTCATTTTCGTTGATCGTTTGAGCTGCGCCGACATCATACTGCCAGAAACCTTCCAGGCCGAGGCCTACGATCGGGTGCTCCGCACTGACGAGTTCAGCTTCGCGCCAGATCAGAGCCCGGCCGGAGAAGGTGGAATCCTTACCGAGCAAACCCAGGAAGTCATCCATCAGGGTATTCTCAGGCATACTGAGCACAGCCATCGTGCTCGCGAGAGCAATGAAAGCCGCAAACATCGCCAGTGAAAGCCGGAGATGGCGAATTTTGCCAAAACCGATCCAGAAGTAACGCACCCCGATCATCCCCACGATGCCCACCACCGCAAAGACAAGCGACGTGGCAGAATTGGCCAGGTATAGATACACGAAGCAGATCGGCACGAAGGCGAGACCCAACAGGCGGATCCAGAGCGGCTCCTTGGTGTTGAGCGCCGTCACGAGACTCATCAGCATGGCGAACAGCATTTGCATGGCGAGCAGGTTCTTCGAACCATATGCCCCGCCCTCCGCAAACGTGCTCAATGTCGGCGTGACGTAAATTGTCGTGATCATGCCGGCAAACATCAAGCAGCGGAGTACCTGGCGCGTGTTCAGCCTCACGCCAATCACGATGATGGTCAGTGGCGTCAGGAGCATAAGCACGCCCGACCGGAGCGCTTCTGAAGGATAGGGAGACCAGCCGAAGGAAAGGAGGCCAAAAATGGGTAGCAGGAATAGTGGCCAGCACTTGAAGAGAACCGGCAGCACTTCCCTATAGAACATCACAGTCAGGCCGACGAAGTACGCCACGAGCAAGTAGCGGATTGGTGCAACACCAACGAGCGGCAGATAGGTCACAAAAAACCAGAGCGTGATGACCGCCTGTTCCCACAGCGGCGCGGAACGGCCCGAACTGTACAGGTTGCCGAACCCCAGCACCTCTTCTTTATTGACCTTGATGTGATTGACCATGTTCATCTTGAGCGCACTCCGGCGAGGGCGCGCGCGATAACCTCCGAGAAGAATCCCTTTGGCTGGATAAACACCTCGTTCGGCAGTTCAAGCAATCGGTTCCGGTAGCTCTCAAGAGCAGAACGATCCTGCATGACAGCCGCGATCAATTTGGGTAGCGTCTCAGAAAGGGGTTCTGAAATCGTGAAGCCGCAGGCTTTCTGCTCAATCCACGCTGCTGTTTCTGTCGCCTTGGGTGCGACGGCGGGTATCCCAAAATATCCACCCTCGTAGATCCGGTTCGGCAAGAGCCAGACTGAATTGTAGCCCGCCTCCATGAAGTCGCCGGCCCAAACAAGATCAAGGCCGACATAAATATCGGCCAGGTCTTCAGGAGACCGATATCGGCCCGCGAAGATCATATTGGAGCGCGCGTCAATTTTCGGTTCGAAAACAGGGATCTCGTTGCGTGCTGGTTGCCCATGCAGGCGTATTTCGAGCGTGTCGGGAAATCGGTCAGCGAGATCGCAGAGCAGGCCGAAGGATCTCTGACACCTGAGATTACCCACCCAGCCAAGCACAAACCGCCCACCGTCCTGAGCTGCGCTATGATCTCCGGCATCCGGTCGCGGCCCAAAGTCACTCCCCGTGGCCAATCGGTTTTCGACTAAGAAGGGTGTGTAAAGTCCTGGATAGTGTTTCTCAAAATGATTGGAGAGAAAAGCGGGTGAGCTGACAACCAGTCCGACGGTTCGCCTCAAGAGGCTCTTCTCGACCCAGCGCAAAAGCATGCCGACAACGTCCCCGCGTGTCAGCAGTCTGTGAACATCAAGACTTTCGTAGATCACCGGCGTATCGAGTTTCGCATGACGCTTGGCCAGGAATGCGCAGGCCAGCATATCAAGATTGCGCGCATAGATCACATCGACAGCGGCAAGCGCATCACGTGACTTTGCCGCCAGGCGGGCCCCGGAAAAAATGCGCAACACACGCTTGAGAAATGCCCCGTCCCTTGTCCGACCAAGATCAACATTGTTCCAGTCAGTCGCAACCGCATCCTTGCGCCGCATCATGAAGCCCATCACCGCCAGGCCATCATCCCGCATGGCCTGAACCCGGCGCCGCACGGCTGCGTCGCCCGCATCGTGACCAAAAAAAGCGACTCTGGTCATCGTCAGCCCTTGCGCTTCACTTTCCCCGGAGTGGATCCGGGGCGACGGTCCGCCGCCCAGGTCACCAGCGTCCAGCATGATTAGTGCGTCGATACTTCGCTCGAAGTGCCCGACTTGACCGCAGACTTACCGGGCTTGACCGGTGCAGACATCGGATTAGGTGCAGCCGTCAGACCACTCGCCTTAGGTGTCTTGTTCCAGCCAAAGATCGAACGCTTGGTCTCCATCGAATAGTACTTGCTATAGGCTTTGTATGCGGCGCCCGGATCCTTGTGATGACGACGTTGCGACAGGTCGACCATGTTGAGCGTAATGCCCAGCAGGTCTGCATTGAAGGTCTTCAGCAAGGTCAGAGATTGACGCACAGCTGAGCGCAGCGAACGGCGCCAACGGATCACGAGAATGGTCTTGTCTGTCTTGCCGGCGACCACACGGGCTTCCGACATCAGAAGAAGCGGGCCCGTATCAATGAGAATAAGGTCATACATCGAGCGCAGACGGGCGAGCAGGTCATCGAAGGCCCGCGTACCGAATACGTCATGCGGAACATGACCCGCCTTCGACAGTGGCAGTATGTCCAGCATGCTCCGGCTGTCTTTGCAGATCGCATCAGACAACTGGCCTGCACCGAACAGATGCTCAATGAAGCCGATTTCAGGTGACATGCCAGCCGCGTCGGTCAACTGGCGGCGACGGAAGTCGCCATCAATCACCAGCGTGCGTGAACCCGACATGGCCGACATCCGACCCAGGCTCAGCGTCAGGCTGGTCTTGCCTTCATCCGGCAGCGAGGAGGTGATCGCCACTGTCTTTGTTTCACTGTCCAGATCCGAGAACGCAATCGCAGCCCGGAGATAGCGGATACTCTCTGCGAATGCCGACAATGGATTGTCGACAAGGAAATCCGCCGGGTTGATCTGTGGGAAAGGCAGCAGGCTCGTGCTGCGGATCAATGGCACAGACCCGATAGAGTTCACGCCCAGCTTGCGCTCAATGTCATCCGCCGAACTGATCTTCATATCGAAGATCTCGGCCAGCAGGGCGAGGCCGCCCCCGATGATGCCGCCAAGCAAGGCGCCAATGATCAGGTTCAGCAGCTTGCGGGGTGAGCTTGGCTGGCCCGGCACCGTCGCAGTCGACAGAATATTGGCGTCGGCCTGAATGAGGTCGTCCTGCTCGCGTGTTTCCTTCGAGCGGCTGATAAACTCTTCATACAGAACCCGGCTCGTCTCGGCATCGCGCTCAAGTTCGCGCAAACGCACAAGGTTTATGTTGTTGCCGCGAAGCTGCGCGGTCGACTGGCCGATATTCGAGTTGATACTGTTGATCTGGTCCTGCGCAGCTTTGACCTCGTTCTCGAGGTTCGCAGCAATGCGGCTTACTTCAGATTCGATTTGCCGTTCAATATCCGCAGCTTCATTACGCGCCCCGATCAGTTCAGGGTGGGATGGACCAAGCGTGGTTTCCAGTTCCGCCACGCGACGAAGGATCTGGGCCCGCTGGGCTTTCAACCCTGAAATCACGGGAGAATCCAGCACTTCTGCAATCGCATCGATGCCGACACCGCTGTCAATCTGACGCTTCATGTTGTCATAGCGCGAGCGCGCGCGGTTCAACTGGGCCTGAAGCTGACTCTTCTGCGTCGTATTATAGGCAATCTGCTGTTCGGTCAGTGTTGCACCCTGCGCCGACAAAAGGCCCGTTTCAGCACGGAACTCCTCAACACGTTTCTCTTTGGCCTCAACCTCGTCGCGCAGGCCCGCCACACGTTCAGAAAGCCACGCGGTCGCGCGGCGGGTTGCTTCCAGTTTGGAATCGAGCTGCTGGACACGGTACTGATCCGCGACCGCATCAGCGATGCGCGCAGCCGTTTCCGGCGACTGGCTCGTCACATCAACCTGGATCAGATACGTAGTTCCGATACGGCTGATATGCACCTTGTACATAAGCGTGCGTGTAACCGACTCGAGAATAGCGGCTTCACGTTCGGCCGCGCTGAGGTTGGCGTAGGGAACAGTCTTCTTGGGAGGATGCCCCGTCCATGCGCCGATCTGGCCCTTGGCCATCTCGATGAGGCTTGGCTTGTGTTCCCTCAGTGTCCAGTTGAACTCGGGATCTTCCGAGAGTTTCAGCTTGGTCGCGACTTTGGTCAGCAGGGATTTGGACCCCATGACCCTGACTTCCGTATCAATTGTCGCGGTGCTGGCAGCCAGGCCACCAAGCACGCTGCCCAGATCGATGACGTTTTCCTTGTTGGTGTCCAGCTGCAGGATCGAGTTCGCCTTGTAGATCGGCGTCTGCGTGAAGGTGATGTACGCGACAGCGAAAAGCGTCACGAGGAAACCGGTCACGATGATCCAGAAGCGGCGATAGACTGTGCCGATCAATGCCTTGAAATCGATTGGCATGTCGTCAGCATTACCACCGCCGAGCGGCGTATTCTGCGAGGGAATTTCAAGACTGTAAGTCTTAGTCAATTTACTACACCAATTCGTATCTTGAGTGATCTAGACGCTGGATCCAGGAAAAATCAGGGGAAGAGCTTTATACCGACACCAACAAGATTGACGTCGAAAGAGGGGTTGCCAAACACGCTGCTACCGCTTGTGTCGCGGTTCAGGTGACGCACGAACGTCTCGAGGTGAACACGGCGGTTCATCTTGTAGGCCGCAGTCAATGAATAGTCCGCGATATCGTCAGAACGGTTGATTTCCTGATAGTCATAGTTTGAGAAGTCCGCAGACGCAGACAGGATGATGTTGCGGCGCAGCTCATGGTCGACGCGGGCGCCATAGGTTGTCTGCAGCGCGCTGGGCGATTCAAAGACACCGATATCGACCACACGACGGCCTGCATTGAAGCTGACCGTTGTCAGACGGGTCGGGAACCATTGCACACGACCATCAACCGAAACCCCATCAACATCCTTGAAGAACGGGTCGTCCTTGTTCTCGCTGAGATAGCCGACATTTACGTCACCCCGCACCAGGGTGTTGAGCTCGAAGTCGACGCCAACAGCGACCGTGTAACCGGACGAATCGCGCGAACGAAGCGCGCCGCCCAGTAGCTGTTGCTGGTCATAGGTCTGCTCGCGCACAGAGCCTTGCGTATAGACAGCCACATTGGGCGAAATGGCATAGGAGAGGCGCGTCCGGGCTGATGTCACCATATTATCGCGATAGTCCTGGTCGATGACGAGGCCGGTGCCAGCCTGAACGCCGTCCTTGAAGTTCTCTTCCGCGACTTGCACCGAGTTATACCAGCGGAAACGGTCGCTCTGATAGTTTACATCCACGGATCCGCCCGTGCGCGTGTACTCAACCGGCGAGTCGAGGCTGATTGCATTGGCAAGTTCGGTTCTGGCTTCGATAATATCCTGGGCGAATACGGCGCCGCCGATGGAGATGTTGCGGTTGACGTCGAGCCGGCCACGAAGCCGGGCGCGCAGATCGTTCGCAGATTCGTCTCCGTTATCGAGATATTCACTACGGTACGCCGATACTTCAGCGCCAATCTCATGCACATTCCAGTTCGTGCGGGCCGCGACTTCCGCGCCGATACGTACAATCGTGTCGGAAATCTTATTGTTCTGCGTGGCCTGAACGTTGTCGGTATAGGTGGCCGAACCACTGGCGCTTGAATCCACAAGGAAAGCGCCAAGCCGGATAGGTTCAGGATCATAAGCGGGCTGCCTGCGGTCGAGCACGGCATCGTACTTTTCGCGGCTATAATAGTTCTGCCCTTGGGCCGATGCATAAGTGGCCAGAACGCTGCCAGTGGCCACACTGAGCAGGCAGAAGCGCTTAAAGTTAGACATTACTGGGATTCCCTTGATAAATTTTCTGTGTCTGTGCCGGTCCAGATCATGCTTGCAGGTGATGCAATCCCGGGACCATGTTTAACAGCGCTCTGCAAATGACCTAAATGACGCTACTATGGCCCCCGAAGACCGCCAGCGAGCGCCGCATACAACGTGAAACTCGAAACACCCTATGCACTAACCGGATGAAAATGTGCTGAACAGGATAGGCTAAATTGGCGTCAATAATCGTTTGGATGACGCCTTTTGCTCTGATTTTGGGGGTTTTTGCAGGTGGTAAATTCTTGAAAAAAGTTAATCTCAAAAATCCGGCACTTGTCGATCTGCGTCTCTCAGGCATCCCCCAAACCCATTTTCTATGCGTCCCGCTTGTACGGGGTCTATCAAAAATGATCCAGCCGAATACCTGACGCCTTCTTGCGCCGCAGTCTCCGGGATCAGGAATAAACCCCACCTGTAATACTAATTGCAGTCGGAGCCGCAACACGCCGAAAGCAAGTAAAAGCTACACTGTTCATGGTTAACTGTCACCCTTTCGAATCCGCATTATCAAGTCAGAGCATCCGTCTTGGCTGTCATGAGCAGTACCTTTGTCAGCCGCCACACCCAAGACTGGTCGTCGCGGTGTGTTTACGCCAAAATGGCACGCGGTTCGCATCGGGTGCTTCTCATTTCCAGTTTTGTGCCTGCATGATCCTCTCCCCCCTGCCCTCAGCCTGCACGATCAGTGACCACGCAAAGGCCATCCGCCCGTGACCAATGTTGATTGTATTGTAATAGGCGCTGGCGCAGTCGGCCTCGCCTGCGCTGCAGAACTCGCGCGTCGAGGACATGAAACATATGTCCTGGAGGCAGCGCGAGACATCGGCACTGGTACGTCCTCACGTAACAGTGAAGTCATTCATGCGGGGCTTTACTATGCCACTGGCAGCCTACGACATCGGATGTGCGTCTCAGGCCGCCGAAAGCTCTACGCCTATCTCGCCTCCCACGGTGTCGCCCACAGGCGCGCCGGCAAGATGATTGTCGCGACGGATACCGACCAGGTCGGGAAACTCGAGAGCCTCCTCCAGCAAGGCCGCAGCAATGATGTAGAGGGGCTGACCATGCTTGAGGCCCGCGAAGCGGTCGCACTGGAGCCCCAGCTCGCATGCGCCGCGGCGCTGATGTCGGCAGAAACCGGCCTCCTCGACAGCCATGGCTATATGACGGCCCTCAGAAACGAACTGGAGGATCTCGGCGGCGCCGTGCTGCTCGATGCGCCGGTTCTCGGCATCACGGTTCTGCCGGATGGACAATTCTCGCTTCGCATTGGCGGGCGCGATCCCTATGAAATCACCACACGGTATCTTGTGAACAGTGCCGGCCTCTATGCACACCGCCTTGCTCGCGAGATGGAAGGCTACGACACGGCGCTGCTTCCGGGCTTTACCCTCGCCAAGGGCAACTATTTCAGCTGCCAGACCCGTCCCGCTTTTTCCCACCTCATCTATCCCGTCCCCGTCAATGGCGGTCTTGGCGTCCACGTCACGCTCGATCTCGCTGGCCAGATGCGCTTTGGGCCGGACGTCGAATGGCTCGGCCACGACGACCCCGACCGCATCGACTACCGCGTGGATGCCGCCCGCGCGGATGATTTCTACGCCGCCGTGCGTCGCTACTGGCCGGGCCTGCCAGATGGAGCCATTGTGCCCGATTATGCCGGGTGCCGCCCCAAACTGACAGGGCTGCATGAGCCCGCTTCCGACTTCCGCATCGACGGCCCGAGCCTTCACGGCCATGAAGGCCTCGTTCACCTGTTCGGGATAGAATCGCCCGGCCTGACAAGTTCTCTGGCGATCGCAGAATACGTTGCCGACTGCCTGAATACACCCCATGCCTCAACCCAGGGCGCAGAACTTTAGGACCAGAAGCCATTGTTGATCGAAATCTGCGTCTGCACGTTCCGTCGCCCATCCCTCGCCGAGACGCTCCACTCGCTGGGCCGACAAGTCCTGCCTGAAGGGACCACGCTGCGCATTATCGTCGCCGACAATGATCAAACCCCTTCAGCGCAAGACCTGGTGACACGTGTCGCTCAGGACCTGCCCTTCCACGTCCACTATGTCCACGCCCCCAGCCGCAACATCTCGCTGGCTCGCAATGCCTGTCTGGACGCGGCCAAGGGCGAGTTCCTTGCCTTCATCGATGATGATGAAGTCGCTCCGCCGAACTGGATTGCTGACCTCTACGCCCTGATCGTCGAAGGCCCTTATGACGCTGTGTTTGGACCTGCCATGGCGGAATATCCGGACTCAGCCCCTGAGTGGATCAAGCAGGCCGACTATCACTCCAATATGCCCACGCGCCGGAACGGCACGGTCCAGACCGGCCACACATGCAATGCCCTGATCCGCACAAATGCGCCCTGCTTCGCGGGCCAGCGCTTCTTGCTCGAAAAGGGCCGCACTGGCGGCGAAGATACAGAATTCTTCTTCCGGGCCTGGCGCGCAGGCGCACACTTTGCCATTTCCGACATCGCCAAGGTCTACGAGCCCGTTGAGCCTAGCCGTCTGGCCTTCCGCTGGATCGCGAAGCGCAAATTCCGGTCCGGAATCACATACGGCCGCCTTGAAAGAGGAAGATTGTCCCTCGCCAAGGCGGCCGTCTCGCTGTGCGTGACAATCCTGAAGATTGCCTACTGTCTGCTACGCGCCCTGCTGGGAGTCTTTTCCAGCACGACGCGGAATTTCTGGCTCCTGAGAGCGGTGTTCCATTCGGGCGTCATCACATCAATTCTGTCCGTCAAGGAACAGGAACTCTACGGATAACGCCCGATCTGGATCAGGCCTGTCGGC
Source organism: Alphaproteobacteria bacterium (assembly GCA_018827375.1). Classification (GTDB taxonomy): domain Bacteria; phylum Pseudomonadota; class Alphaproteobacteria; order Caulobacterales; family Hyphomonadaceae; genus Hyphomonas. Next base: position 212,476 of record JAHJYW010000042.1, on the reverse strand, counting down.
TACTCAGCCGCCATTGGTACGTCCACAGCCGAAAGTTCGGTGTAGCGCTTCAGGTGATGGTCCACATTGCCGAACTCGGCATCGATCATGGTCAGACGCTTGAAGTAATGGCCAACAGCCATCTCGTCCGTCATGCCCATGCCGCCGTGGATCTGAATGGCTTGCTGGCCGACATAACGTCCGCCCTGGCCGATACGCACTTTGGCAGCCGAAGCCGCTTTCTTACGCGTGACTTCGTCTTCATCAAGCTTGAGCGTAGCCATGTATGTCATCGAAACCGATTGCTCGTGTTCCATGAACATGTCGACCATGCGGTGCTGCAGCACCTGGAACTTGCCGATGGCCGTGCCGAACTGCTTGCGGTTGCGCGAGTATTCGACGGTCATCGAGTGGGCGACTTTCATCGCGCCACAAGCCTCTGCACAGAGTGCGGCGATCGCCTCATCCGTGACGAGTTCGACCAGTGGCAGACCATTGTCGACTTCGCCAATCACGGCATCCGCGCTGACAGCAACGTTCTCGAAATACACTTCCGATGCCCGGCGGCCATCGACCGTCGGGTAGTCACGTGTCGAAACGCCTTTGGCATCCTTGGCAACCACGAACACGGTCACGCCATTGGCATCGCGGCGATCACCCGAAGTACGGGCTGTCACAACGAAATGCGTGGCCCATGGAGCGCCGATCACGACAGCCTTGTGGCCGTTCAGGACAAAGCCCGAACCGTCTTTCTTGGCAGTCGTTTCGAGGTCAGCCATGTTATAGCGGCCGCGTGGCTCTGCATAAGCGAAAGCAAAAATCGCTTCGCCCGACATGATGCCGCCAAGATACTCAGCCTTCTGGGCGTCCGAGCCGCGCTTCAGGAAGCCGCCGCCGCACACGACGCTCGGCAGGTAGGGCTCGACGACGAGACCCTTGCCGAATTCTTCCATGACAACCATGGCGTCGATCGGGCCGCCGCCAAGGCCGCCATCTTCTTCGCTGAACGGCGCCATCAGCAGGCCCAGTTCGGCAAACTGCGCCCACATTTCCGGACGCCAGCCGTCTTTTGACGCCACGACCTTGCGGCGCGTGTCGAAATCATACTGCTCGCGGATCAGCCTCGAGAGGCTGTCGCGGATCATGGTTTGCTCTTCGGTAAAATTGAAATCCATAAAGTTTTCTCCCTGCCCCGTGTGCCTTAAAGGCCCAGGATCATTTTGCTGATAATACCGCGCTGAATTTCGTTCGATCCGCCATAGATCGACGTCTTGCGCATGTTGAAATAGGTCTCTGCCACGAAGTGGGAGTGGTCAGGACCAACACCCAGTTCATTCGAGCCATCGGACTCCATGCCAGCTGTGTAAGGCTCGGCATAATTGCCCACCGCTTCGAGCGTCAGCTCGGTGAGACGCTGCTGGATTTCGGTGCCCTTGATCTTGAGGATCGAGCTTTCAGGACCAGGGCCCTTGCCGGCTGATTCTGCAGCAAGTGTGCGCAGTTCGGTGAATTCCAGAGCCGTCAGGTCGATCTCGAGCTGGCTGATCTTGCGCGCAAAATCATTGGTCTGGATCAGAGGCTCACCATCAACAAGCTCGGTGCTTGCAATGGAGCGCAGCTTTTCGACACCGCGCTTCGAGCGGGCAACGCCAGCAATGCCGGAACGCTCGTGAGCGAGAAGGAACTTGGCACATGTCCAGCCTTCGTTTTCCTTGCCAACAAGATTCTCGACAGGCACGCGAACATCCGTCAGCCAGACTTCGTTCACTTCATGGCCGCCATCGAGCAGTTTGATCGGACGCACTTCGACGCCCGGCGTTTTCATGTCGATGAGGATGAAGCTGATGCCTTCCTGCGGCTTGGCGGCGGTTGGGTCGGTTCGGCAAAGGAAGAAGCCCCAGTCAGCGAACTGCGCGAGCGTCGTCCAGGTCTTCTGGCCGTTGATGACCCATTCATCGCCATCGCGAACAGCCGTGGTTTTCACGCTGGCGAGGTCAGAACCGGCGCCCGGCTCGGAATAGCCCTGGCACCACCACACATCACCGGAAAGGATACCGGGAAGGTATTTCTCTTTCTGCTCTTCGGTACCGAATGTGTAGATCACCGGCGCAACCATCGCCATGCCGAAAGGAAGCGGCATGATGGCGTCGACGCGGGCATTCTCTTCCGACCAGATGTAACGCTGAGTCGAGGTCCAGCCTGTGCCACCATATTTCTTCGGCCAGGCGGCTGCAGACCAGCCCTTCTTGCCGAGAATTTTGTGCCAGGCGAGGAATTGCTCGCGTGTCAGGTCTTCGCGCGTACCGACTCCTGCGAGTTCCTTGGGATAATTTTCGTTGATGAAGGCGCGTACTTCATCCCGAAAGGCGATTTCCTCTGGGGAAAATTCAAGGTTCATGGTGGACGACTCCTCCGGGCAATTTTTGAGTGGGGTGACTTGGACACTCTATGTCAGTCAAATATGGCCCGTGGCAAGGTTACGCGCACGTAAACGTAAACTTTGCCGCAGCTTTTCGCTGCATTTTCGCAAACTAACCATGCAAAATCAGGAGGCGGCGGGTTCCGCAATGAATGGCGCACACGCCGTTTTAAGCAGCCCGATGGCCGAAGCGGACCCGAGTCCCCCACCTGTCTGGAACTCCAGCTGCATGAGCGGACGCAAGCCAAGGCGCTCGAGCGCCGCCTCATGCGCAGGGCGCTGCGTGCTGTGAGATGCCATGCAATGACTGATGGCCGTCGGGTCGATGGCATGTACCACACCCGCAGCTATCGTGGTCGCAAACCCGTCCAGCACGACAGGCACGCCTTCATGTCGCGCGGCGATGATAGCGCCGACACAGGCGGCAAGTTCCCGACCGCCCAGGCAGCGCAGCGCTTCCAGCGGGTCAGAGAGGTGGCCACGATGCAGGGTCAGCGCCCGGCTGACCAGCTCGCTTCGCCGTTTGGAGATCGACGGCGGTGTATGGTTGCTGGGCCGCACCCAGTAATCAGGCGAGCCGCCATAAAGCGCGCAGGCAACGGCGGCAGCCGCCGTCCCAACGCCCGCACCGGAAACCGCCAGCGCAAGCAGGTCCGGCTTGTCCTCAATGGACTCAAAGCCATAGGCAATCGTCGCCGCACATTCACGTTCCGTCATGGCGGCCGTCTCAGCAATACTTGGCGTCGGCCTGTCCAGCGCCAGCTCGAACACCCGGATATTGGCGCCAGCCTGAGTTGCAATGGCAGACAGCGGGGCCCGGCCTTCGCGCAGCGCATCGACATGTGCGCGTGTGTCGACATCGCTCGACAGCGACACGCCCTCGTCCACCAGACCGTGTGAGCCGGCGAAGATCGACAGGATGGGCTTCCCAATACGTGGTGGATAACGGCGCTGCCAATTGGCCAGCCACTCGGCCGCTTCGCCCAATCGACCGAAATCGCCCTCGCGCCCCATCGTCAGCAGTGCTTCGCGCACCTTTCTGCCAGGCTCGGTATCAAGCGGAATCCGCTTCAGAACAAGCGCACGAACATCATCAAGCGGCGCCGAGGAATTGGCAGGTTCAGTCACGTCAGTAAGTCTCCCGGTCCCGCGCAAATGGGGACAGTGCGAATCTATCAGAGAAAACGGCTATTGCACGACAAGGATTTGTTACCTTGAAGCATGGCATACTTGCCCATTCTGCTCCATGAATTACGCTGTATATTGATGACCGACCAACCAATAAAGACCCCTTGTATCAAAGTCTGCGCAATCGATGCCTCCACAGGTTGGTGTCTCGGCTGCGGGCGAACCCTTCCGGAAATCGGGGGATGGATGGCCATGGGCGCCGTTTCGCGTGATCTGGTGATGGATTCACTGCCAGAGCGTATCCTGAAGCTCGAGACGATGGGAAAGCGCTAAACGTGACCGGCTGGATCGCCAACACAGTCTCCATGGTGATCGCCGCCGCAATGGTTGCAGCAGGCGTCGTGACCTTGATCGTGCCAAAGCTGCAGGATCGTCAGGCACCCCCGGAAATTCCCATTGTCGCCAGCGCCGTTCACGCAACGCCCAAAGCCGGTTTCGCCAATGCCGCAATTATCGACCGCGAGCCTGACGGACATTACTGGACACACGCCGATGTGGACGGCACCGCGGTAAAGTTCATGGTCGACACCGGCGCAAGCACGGTCGCCATCACATTCCGGGATGCCCAGCGCATCGGCCTAAAACCAGAAGACCTTGAATTTAAATGGGAAATACGCACAGCCGGCGGTGTCGTCCATGGCGCGGCTGTCACGCTTGAGAAAATCAGCGTTGGACAGGTCGAAATCGACAATGTCGAGGCCATGGTCCTGCGCGAGGGACTGGAACAATCCCTCCTCGGCATGACCTTCCTTGGCGAGCTTTATTCCTACGAGTTCCGCAAGAGCCAGCTGGTCATACGCCAGTAACGGGCTGGCCATCCTTGCCAACACCAATGCCGATTTCCCAGGCGAACCGCCCGTCTTCCCCGGCCCAGCGCGCATAGGCGACTCGCCCCTCAAGGCCGGCGGCATTCATGAGGTCGCGATACCAATGCGCCTCCCCGGCATTCAGCCGCTGCGGATGTACCCCCCAAAGCAGGCAGGCCTGCCGCAGCCGCTGATCGTCGAGCGAACCATACAGGATCGGCGCCTCGCCCCGCACACGGGAAAAGCGCGCCAGTCGGTCGAATGCCCCGGTCCGCAGCGCAAGGGCCGACGCACCTTCGGCTTTCGCCATGGCCTGCGCGGTGCGCGCAACGACGTCCACCGCACTTTCACTCACCGCATCACCGTCGAACTGCTCAATGGAGCGGCGATAATCTTCGGCATTCTCGGTCGCGCGGATGATACGGGCCATGATGGCCACCGCCGTGGCCGGGTGGCGCCCCACCGCCGTCTCGGCCGACAGCATCACCGCATCGGCGCCCTGATAGATGGCCGTCGCCACATCACTGGCTTCAGCCCTTGTGGGAGCGGCATTCTCGATCATGGATTCCAGCATTTGCGTCGCCACGATAACGGGACGACCCGCCGCCCGCGCTGCCCGCACAATGCGTCGCTGAATGACCGGCACCTCCTCCGGCGCAAACTCCACGCCCAGGTCGCCGCGCGCCACCATGACCGCATCCGCTGCCTCGACAATCGCCAGCAGGTTCGTGATCGCTGCAGGCTTCTCAAGTTTCGCAACCAGTGGGGCGCGGCCGGCGATAATGGCTTTGGCCTCCAGCACATCCTCGACCGTCTGCACGAATGAAAGGGCAACGAGATCCACACCGATCTCCAGCGCAAAGGCGAGATCGCGGCGATCCTTGTCCGTGAGGGCCTGCACCGGCAGTGCCTTGCCGCGTACCGTGAAGCCCTTCTTGTCGCCGAGCTTGCCTGGCACTTCGGCCCGAACGCGCGGCTTATCTCCGGCCTGCGTCACCGTCAGGATCAGCTTGCCGTCATCAACCAGAATCGTGTCGCCCTCTTCCAGCATCGCCACGATCTCGGCATGGGGCACAGGAATCGCATCGTCGCGATCCGTACTGTCCGCTGCGATAAGGTCATATTCCGTGCGGAAGCCCAGTCGCATCGTTCCGCCGGGAAAGCTGCCAACGCGCACTTTGGGACCCTGCATGTCGGCGAGCACAGCCAGCGGCTGGCCCGTCGCCGCTTCGGCGGCACGTACAGATTCGAGTGCCTCGCGGTGTGCTTCGTGCTCGCCATGGCTGAAGTTGAGCCGGAAGACATCGACCCCGGCTTCCGCCAGCGCGCGGATTTCCCTGCGCGAGCGGCTGCCCGGCCCAAGGGTCGCAACAATCTTGGCATTCTCACCGCGTAGTCGGTTCTGGCTCATTCTTCTTCTCCCCTGCCGCGCGGTGCGCTGATTACGTCATATGCGACTCGTGGCCCCGCCACCAGTAGTTATGATAGCGCAAACATTCATGTCAGGCGACACCATCCGCCAGAACGGCCAAAGGATCATAATTCAGAATTGGCGCCAGCCAGCGCTCCGCCGTCCGCATGTCCCAGCCTTTGCGGGCAGCATAATCCTCGACCTGATCCCGCTCGATCCGGCCAACGGCGAAATACACGCTTTCAGGATGCGCAAAATACATGCCTGAAACGCTGGCCGCCGGCGTCATCGCGAAACTGGATGTCAGTGACACACCGATCTGGTTTTCGACGTCGAGCAGCTTGAACAGCGTCGCCTTCTCCGTGTGTTCCGGCTGGCTTGGATAGCCGGGCGCCGGACGGATGCCGCGATACTTCTCTTCGATCAGCTCGGCAGGACTCATGCCCTCGTCTGGCGCATAGGCCCAGAGTTCCTTGCGAACACGCTCGTGCATGTATTCCGCCATGGCCTCGGCAAACCGGTCAGCCAGCGCCTTGACCATGATCGCGGAATAATCGTCGCCCTTGGCCACAAAATCGGCTGCAATAGCGTCAACTTCCGGCCCAGCCGTCACGCAGAAGCCGCCGATCCAGTCTTCGCCCTCCGGCGCGACAAAGTCCGACAGCGCAAAGTTCGCGCGCGTATTGTCCTTCACCATCTGCTGACGCAGCGTGTGGAACACGTCGCCTGTCTCCAGATTGATATCGTCCCCAGCCCCATTTGCGCGCCAGAAACCAACCACCGCCTTCGGCCGGAACCACGCCTCGCCGACAAGGCGCTGCATCATCGCCTCTGTATCGCGCCACAGACCACTCGCCGCTTCGCCGACAATCTTGTCCGTCAGGATCGCCGGATATTTGCCCGCAAGATCCCAGGCCGAGAAATAAGGCGTCCAGTCGATGTAGCGGGCCAGCGTGGCCAGATCGATATCGTCAAACGTCCGCACGCCGGAATAGGTCGGCGCGGGACGCTCATAAGCGTCCCAATCGATCTTCATGGCAGCTGCCCGCGCCTCTGCCAGCGGCAAGCGGGGCTTAGGCGGGCCATCCTTGCGTGCATCCCGCATACGCTGGTAACGCGCCTTGGTCTGCGCCAGGAAGCCTGGCTTGTCTGTCTCGCTCAGCAAGGTGCTGACAACGCCCACGGCCCGGCTCGCATCGGACACGTGGATAACTGGCGCGCACTGGATCGCAGGCTCAACCTTCACCGCCGTGTGCGCCGGGCTTGTCGTCGCCCCGCCGATCATCAGCGGCTGTGTCATGCCGCGTCGCTGCATCTCGGACGCGACATAGACCATCTCGTCGAGGCTTGGCGTTATCAGGCCAGACAGGCCAATGATGTCCACATTCAGCTCGATCGCCGTATCGAGAATCTTCTCCGCCGCAACCATCACGCCAAGGTCGATGATCTCATAGCCGTTACAGGCCAGCACGACGCCGACAATGTTCTTGCCAATATCGTGCACGTCGCCCTTCACGGTCGCCATCAGCACCTTGCCATTGGAGACATCAACCGTCCCGAGACGGATCTTCTCTTCTTCCAGATAGGGCTCAAGATAGGCTACCGCCGCTTTCATCACGCGGGCCGATTTCACGACCTGCGGCAGGAACATTTTGCCGGACCCGAACAGGTCCCCGACCACGTTCATCCCGTCCATCAACGGGCCTTCAATCACATGTAGCGGGCGCTCGACAGACTGGCGCGCCTCTTCTGTATCGACCTCGATGAACTCGGTGATCCCGTGGACGAGGCTGTGCTCCAGCCGCTTGGCGACCGGCGCCTCGCGCCACCGCGTATCCTTCTCCTGAACCTTGCCCTTCTGGCCGCGATACGTCTCGGCGATATCCACAAGACGTTCGGTCGCTTCAGGGTTCCTGTTGAGGATCACGTCCTCGACCGCCTCCCGCAGCGCCGGCTCGATATCGTCATAGATATCCAACTGGCCGGCATTGACGATACCCATGTCCATGCCCGCGGGGATTGCATAATACAGGAACACCGAGTGCATCGCCCGGCGCACCGGTTCGTTGCCCCGGAAGCTAAACGACACGTTCGACAGCCCGCCCGAGATATGACAGCCCGGGCATGTCTCGCGGATCACCTTGGCGGCCTCGATGAAATCCACAGCGTAATTATTGTGCTCCTCAATCCCCGTCGCGACCGCGAAAACGTTGGGGTCGAAAATGATATCCTCAGCCGGAAAGCCGACCTCTTCAGTCAGGATCTTGTAGGCCCGCTGGCATATCTCGATCTTGCGCGCTGCGGTATCCGCTTGCCCGTCTTCATCGAACGCCATCACGACGACCGCCGCGCCATAGGCCAAGCAAGCCTTGGCATGCTTGCGGAAGATATCCTCGCCCTCTTTCATCGAGATCGAGTTGACGACGGCCTTGCCCTGCACGCATTTCAGGCCCGCCTCGATCACATCCCATTTCGAGCTGTCGATCATCACCGGCACGCGCGCGATATCCGGCTCGGCAGCGATCAGGTTCAGGAACGTGCGCATCGCCTCGGCGCCGTCGAGCATGCCCTCATCCATGTTCACATCGATGATCTGCGCGCCATTCTCGACCTGATTGCGCGCCACTTCCACGGCGTCAGCATAACGGCCTTCAGTAATCATCTTCCGAAACACGGCCGAGCCGGTCACGTTCGTGCGTTCGCCGATATTGATAAATCGTGATGAGGCAGATGAAGTCATTTGCGGGTGCGTCCCCTGTCGAGCGGCCAGTTGCCGTCCGGAATGTCAGTGAAGCCCTCTGTGGGCTGATTGTACCAGTAGATCCAGGCCTGCTCGCCGGTCGGCGCGCCATGGTCATCCAGCAGCGGAATTTGTTGTCTTGTGTAGAGCGACGTTACCGGGTCGTCGGTCACGTCCTCGAATGCGTCCATCGCGCCTATGATCGACACATCGTTCAGCTCATACCGCACACCATGGCAAAGCTGCTCGCCGACCACGACACCCGGAAAGCCGCCAAGATCCAGCAGGCGCCCGCGAAAACGGCACGGCCCGAGGAACTTGCCAGCCGCCTCCAGCGGCAGGTCTGCCGGCATGCCTGCGGCGCCCTGCTTCAGCAGGCCGTAGAACACGAACAGGTCGCCTTTTGTGACCGTTCCGCCCGTCATGATGCCAGCACGAAGGGTTCCAGCCCCGCAAGGCGCATGTCATGCGAGGTCGGCACCGGGTCGCGTGGCTTCAGGCCTGCCGTCGCCTTGGCAATCGCCGCGATATGCTCCGGCGTCGTGCCGCAGCAACCACCGAGGATATTGACGATCCCGTCCTTCGCCCAGCCGCCAACAGCGCCGGATGTCTGGCCCGGTGTCTCGTCATACTGGCCCATCTCGTTCGGCAGGCCAGCATTCGGATAGGCCGCGACCAGCGTATCCGCGATCCGCGACAGCGACGCGATGTGCGGGCGCATCAGATCAGCGCCAAGCGCGCAATTGAACCCGATGGCAAAGGGCTTCGCATGCCGCACCGAATTCCAGAACGCTTCAACCGTCTGGCCGGAGAGCGTGCGACCCGACCGGTCAGTGATCGTACCCGAAATCCAGATCGGCAGTTTCTCCATGCCTTCTTCTTCCAGGTCCATGATCGCCTTGATCGCGGCCTTGCAGTTCAGCGTGTCGGTGATCGTCTCGATCAGGTAGAGATCGACCCCGCCCTCGTTGAGCGCCTGAACCTGCATCCGGTAGGCGTCATACACTTCATCAAACGTCACCGAGCGGTGGCCGGGATCGTTCACGTTCGACGACATGGACAGCATCTTGTTCAGCGGCCCGATCGAGCCGGCAGCAAAGCGCGGCTTGTCCGGCGTCTTCGCCGTCCATTCATCCGCCGCAGCGCGGGCCAGTTTCGCGCCCTCGAAATTGATGTCGCGCACAGCCTCGGCGTCCAGCTTGTAATCGTCCTGCGCGATGGTCGTCGCCGAGAACGTGTTCGTCTCGGAAATGTCGGCGCCCGCTTCATAATAGGCATTGTGCAGGTCGGTCACGATATCCGGCCGGGTCAGGCAGAGGATGTCATTATTGCCCTTCATCTGCCCCTCATGGCCAATGAAGCGCTCGCCGAGGAAATCGGCCTCGTCCAGTCCGCGCCGCTGGATCATCACGCCCCACGATCCGTCGAGGATCAGGATGCGCTCCCTGGCGGCGGCTTTCATCGCGGCAATGCGGTCTTTGCGTATCATGTCAGGGCCTCATGCAGCCTGTGCAGGCTTGGGTTTCATGCCGAGCAGGCGGCAGGTCGACAGCGCCAGCCCTGCCCGGTTCAGCGTGTAGAAGTGAAAGTCGCTGACGCCTTCATCGGCCAGCTTGTGGCACAGTTCGGCGGCCACTGTCGCCGTTACAAGGTCTCGTGTCTCGTCATCACTATCGAGCCCGTCATACAGCCGGTCGAGCCAGGCGGGAACAGTCGCCTGTACCATGCTGGCCATGCGCTTCAGACCGGCAAAGTTTGGCTGCAGCATGATCCCCGGCACCAGTGGCATCGTGATGCCCTTCGCGCGCGCCTTCTCGACGAAGCGCAGGTAAGTGTCCGGCTCGAAGAAGAATTGCGTGATGGCCCGCTTGGCGCCCGCATCCTGCTTCGCCTTTAGGAAAGCGAGGTCCTCGTCCCAGCCCCGGCTGTTCGGGTGGGGCTCCGGGTAGCACGACACCGAAATCTCGAACTTGCCAGCTTCCGACAGCGCCTCGATCAGCTCGACTGAATTGGCAAATCCGTCCGGATGGGGCGCGAATGCTGCCCCCATGCCTTCCGGCGGGTCGCCGCGCAGGGCTACGATATGATGCACGCCGGCAGCGGCATAGGAATCCGCGACGTCCAGAACTTCCGCCTTGGTCGCCGACACGCAGGTCAGGTGCGCCGCCGGGCGTAGCGCCGTGTCGCTGGCGATGCGCTTCACCGTGTCGTGGGTGCGCTCACGCGTGGAGCCACCGGCACCATAGGTGACTGACACGAATTCCGGCGCCATCGGCTCCAGCCGCTGCACGGTTTCCCACAGGCGCGTCGCCATGGCTTCGGTCTTCGGCGGGAAGAACTCGAACGACACGGTCGGCGCTGCATGCTTCTGACGGTTGGCAATCGAAAGACTGCTCATGATTTGGCCTCCTCGGGCAGGGCCGCCTTTTCAGCGATCCAGATATTAACCACCAGTCCCGGGCTGGACGCCTCGGGCGGTGCGAATGAAGCAGGCGCAGATAGTTTCAGCTGCGCATCCTGTGCCCACGCTTCCATGTTGTCGTTCCGCATCCCCAGCCGATGATGACCATGCTCCGCGCGCAGAAATTCCAGATCATGCGCGGCAAAGTCGACCACAAGCAGTCGCCCGCCGGGCTTTAGCACGCGGCTCGCTTCAGCGATCACCTTGCCCGGCGCATCCATGAAGTGCAGCACCTGATGGATGATCACGAGGTCCGCTGAGGCGGTCTCGAACGGCGCAGCCGTGACATCACCCTGCCGCACACGGGCGCCTGAAATGCCGGCACGCTCAAGATTGGCGCGAGCCACGGTAAGCATCTGGTGACTGAGATCGATGCCTTCGGCTTCGCGAGCGAGCGGCGCAAATAGCGCCAGCATACGTCCCGTGCCGGTCCCAAAATCCAGGACCCGCTCGAACGGCCCAGGTCCGGCCATCTCCAGTAAGGCCGCTTCGATGGCCTCATTCGGATAGTGAAGCGAGCGAATCGTGTCCCACGTGCCGGCAACACCGGAAAAGTAAGACTCCGCCGAGGCCGCACGCAGGGCCGTCACTTCCTCAAGCTGCTCCGAATCCCGCTGGAATGTCGGGGAATCGATAGCGATCTGCCCAAACAGCGAATCAAGAAACGCCCGCCCTTCCCCGCGGCTGGCCGCGCGGTAGAAAACAAAGGAGCCCTCCGGCATGCGTTCCACCAATCCTGCACTCGTCAGGGCCTTCAGATGATGAGACAATCGCGGTTGAGACTGCGACAGAACCTGCACAAGCTCGCCAACTGACAAATCCCTGCCACGCAATAGCGCAAGTATGCGTAGGCGCGTTGGCTCGCCCGCCGCGCGCAGCCGGTCAAGGACAGGAACAAGATCGAGCTTCATATCAGTATATAAACATGGGTTTATATGTTCCGCAATAAACATTTCATGTGTTCATGCAGAATGAATTTACCAAACTGTGTGTTGATGGAGCAGTTTCGAATTACCATTCTAATACACCAATCCAACTCCCAGAGGGTTTTCCTCATGCACTATCGTTATATTGGCGCCGCCCTCACACTCGGCCTAGGCGCCTGCGCTTCAACACCGCCACCAGAGCCCGGCACGATTGCCGATCCCTATGAGGGCTTCAATCGCCAGATGTTCGCCTTCAACAATGGCGTCGATCGCTATGCCCTCGCGCCGGCAGCCACTGTCTATGAGACAGTGACGCCCTCCTTCGCGCGAGACCGTGTAGGCGACTTCCTTGGCAACCTGACATCTCCCGTCATCTTCATTAACGATGTTCTTCAGGCAGAACCCGGCCGCGCGAGCGACACCTTCTTCCGCTTTACCATCAACACAACGATCGGCCTCGTCGGCCTGTGGGATGCTGCGAACTATTTCGGTCTTGAAGGTCACTCCGAAGACTTTGGCCAAACGCTCGCCGTCTGGGGTGTCGATAGCGGCCCCTACCTCGTCATGCCCATTATCGGCCCGTCCAATCCCCGCGATCTCGTTGGGGCGGGGGTCGACCGCGCCTTTGACCCGCTGACGTGGACAGAGTTTGCAGGCCAACCTGATCTGGATGACCAGATTGCCATGGGCCGCGGCGTCCTGGGCGCCCTCAATGCGCGCGTGAAGTTCGATGACGAGATCAGGACCCTCAACGAGCAACCCGAGCCTTATATTGCCCTTCGACGGATTTATTCATCTCAGCGTCAGGCAGCCATTCGTAATGGTAAGCCGGTCGATGACGCAGATGCGTACGAAGATCTCCCTGATTTTGACTAATTTGGGATCTAACAGGGCACTTACGGGAACCAGGAGCAGTCTCTTGAAACGCATTACAAAACTCAGCCTTGCTCTGGCCGGACTGGCCGTGCTCGCTTTGCCTGCAGCAGCGGACGCCAAGACCGAAGCCTATGTCCAGAGCAATGCCAGCGAAGTCCTTTCGACGCTAAATGATCCAGCCATGACCGCCGAAGAGCGGACGAAGGCCTTCAGCGTGTACATGGACAAGTTTACCGACCTCGATGCGGTATCCAGTTTCGTAATCGGCAAATATAGCCGCCGCTTTACGGATGCCGAACTTGCTGCTTACCGCAAGGCATTCCGCACCTACGCCCTGGCCGTTTACGAGTCTCAACTCGACGACTATCGCGGCAAGGAAGTCATCGTGAAGGATTCCGTCGATCGCTCGGCGACCGATTCTATCGTGAATACGGTCATCAAGCGCCAGGATGGCAAGGACATGGACGTTCGCTGGCGCGTGCTCACCCGCGACGGCCAATATCAGGTTGTCGATGTTGCGCTCAATCTCGATGGCAACCTTATCTGGCTCGGCATTGAACAACGCGCTCAGTTTATTGCCCTGCTGGACCGCTCAAACGGCTCCGCTGAAGTATTGATCAATAAGATTGAAGAGATGACGGCTGACCTAAAATCGTCAAAGCGCAGCTAAATTGCATTAAAATTTATTCGTTTCAGCGCGTTAACGGGTGTTTCCGGTAAATATTCGCGATTTGGTCATATACTTGGTTTATGATCCGTAAATCAGCTAATCTGGGCGGCATTTACTTCCGTGGCGCCCGTTTGGCCCGCTTCCTGCACACCCGGGAAGAGAATGTACGGATGAGTTCTAAGTCGCGATGAGAGTTTCAGTATACAGGGACCGATACCCGACATCGTTCGTGGTGCCCCGTCGCAGCGGGCACCAGATCGATAGCCGTCTGTTCCTCCCCTTCGACAAGCTGCTGAACAAGCTCGATGGCATTGCCTGGATGGCCCCGTTCCACAATGCTGACCTCGTCCACGCCTTCAATCGGGTGCCGATTGGCGAGCGCAAATATGTCATATCGTTTGAAAGCCACCTGCCGCGCCGGTTCGGCATTGCACGGAACAATGGCTATACCGACTGGCTGACCCGTGAAATCTCCAGTCGCCACTGCCGCCGCGTCATCGCCTTGTCGCATTATGCACGCAGTCAGTTCATCGACCAGACGAAGGACGTGTGTACGGCGGAAGCCCTGAAGGCAAAGCTGCTGGTGCGTCATCCGAACGTACTCATGGGGCCCGATGTCGACCCGCTGGCCAAAGAGCTTGCCAATGGGCGGATGGACGAGTTCGTCATCACCTTTGTTGGCTCCCACTTTGCCCGCAAGGGTGGCTGCGTGGCCGTAAGGCTGGCCCAGAAGGCGCTCGAAGAGAACCTGCCCGTGCGGATACAGATCGTGTCATCGCTCGCTGTCGGCGCGTCGGTCTGGACGGACCCGACCTCGGAGGCCTTTTTCAAGCCCTATCTGGACCTGCTCGAACTGCCCAATGTCACGCTCTTCAACGGCCTGCCCAATGGCGCCGTGAGGCAGATGCTTGGCCGCTCGCATTTCGGCTTCCTGCCGACCTTCTCCGATACATTCGGCTATTCGATCATCGAGGCCATGGCGGAACACACGCCGTCCATCGCCACGCCCGTACAGGCCATTCCGGAATTCGTGAAAGACGGCCTGAACGGGTTGATGCTGCCACTTGATGTCGATGAACTCGGCCACTGGATACAGCCGGAGGGCGTCACGCATGATGAAAAAGCCTATGAAGAATTCTTCGCCAACGAGATCGAAAAGCTGGCCGATCATGCGCTGGAGGCCATCCGGCCCTATATCGGCGCGCCGGAAAAACTGCTGCCACTGCGCCGCGCGGCCCGTTTGACGGCCGAGAAAATGTTCTCGCCAGCCGTATCCGGGGCCTTTTACGACCCGTTCTATGAGCGCGTTGCGGCCGAAAAGCTGTCAAGCGATCCGCAAAACGGTCCGCTCGATGTGTCATCACCGACGATTTCGGATATCGAAGACCAATTGGCCTGACGGCACCCCACGCACACAAGCGGAACACCTGCGTCGCTCATGCCTTTGTATCAAACGGCTTAGGGGAAACGGCGCCATGCTCTTGATGACAAGAAGATTGATCCACTTGCTGGCAGGCCTGTGCCTTATGGCAGCTGTTCCCGCACTCCAATCACATGCGCAGGCCCCCGCCGAGCAGCCCGCCGCACAAATCGTCCAAACGGCCAGCGATGCCCCTGACGACGCGGCCATCGAAAGCCGCATCAGCGCGATCTTCTCGGAGATCGATTCCCTCAAAAGCGTAGAGGTCGATGTCCGCGAAGGCGTCGTGACCTTGTCGGGCGGTGTATCCAACTCAGCCGCTGCGACACGCGCCATTGATATTGCCGGGCGTCTCGTGGGCGTCGTAACGGTCGAGGACAAGATAGACCGCACGCTTGACATCGAAGGGAACGTCTCACCCATCGTCGACACGCTCAATTCCCGTCTTAAAAGCTATTACCGCGCCCTTCCGCTGCTGGGGCTCGGACTCGCCCTGTTCGTGATTATCAGTCTTGTCGGACACTTGCTCGCCAGCTGGATGTGGCTGTGGCGCCGACTTCTGCGTAACGTCTTCCTGGCCGAACTCGTCTCTCAGGCCGTCCGTGTCATCGCCATCAGCATCGCGCTTGTGCTGGCGCTGAGCCTTGTTGGCGCAACCGCCCTAATGGGCACCCTGCTCGGCGGCATCGGCGTGTTGGGTATCGCGGTGGGCTTCGCGGTGCGTGACAGCCTCGAGAACTATATCTCATCGATCATGCTCAGCCTGCGCCAACCGTTCCGCGCCAACGAACACGTCGTGATCGACGAGCATGAGGGCAAGGTTGTCCGGCTGACGTCACGGGCCACCGTCCTGATGACGCTTGACGGCAATCACCTGCGCATCCCGAACGCGCTGGTCTTCAAGGCCGTGATCCTGAACTATAGCCGCAATCCCGAGCGCCGCTTTGAATTCGATCTCGGTGTCGATGCAGAAGATGATCCGGTCGCGGCCATGAAACTGGGGCTCGATACGCTTGATACGCTGCCATATGTGCTGAAGCAGCCGGGTGCGACGGCCTTCATTCAGACGGTCGGGGATTCAAATATCCTGCTCCGCTTCCAGGGCTGGGTAGATCAGGACCAAAGCGACTTCAACAAGGCACGCGGCCTTGCCATCAGCGCCACCAAGGACGCACTGGAAACCGGCGGCTTCACATTGCCTGAACCCATATACCGCCTGCGCTTCGACGGTTCGGTCGATCCCGATCGGATCGCGAAACACCTGGGTGCCGCCCTGCCCGAGCGGCACAAGCCCGAACGTCCCGCCGTGCCCGCAGGCTCGGACGCGCTCAGCGTCACGCCCGACGATCATATCGAGAAGAAGGTCGACGAAGAACGCGCCGAAACCAAGGAGACAGATCTCCTCGATTCCGACCGGCCCGTTGAGTAGGCTTTAGCGCGCGAACTTCTTGAATTTCAGGCGTTTCGGGTTCACCGAATCCTCGCCGAGACGACGCTTCTTGTCTTCGAGATAGGACGAGAAATCGCCCTCGAACCATTCAACATGGCTGTTGCCTTCGAAGGCAAGGATGTGCGTGGCCATGCGGTCAAGGAACCATCGATCGTGCGAGATGATAACGGCGCAGCCAGGGAAGTTGTCGAGGCCTTCTTCGAGGGCCTGCAGCGTTTCCACGTCGAGATCGTTGGTCGGTTCATCGAGCAGGAGCAGGTTGTGGCTGCCCTTGAGCATCTTGGCGAGGTGGACGCGGTTGCGCTCACCGCCTGACAGCAGGCCGACCTTCTTCTGTTGGTCCGTGCCCTTGAAGTTGAAGGCGCCGACATAGGCGCGCGACATCACTTGCACACCGCCAAGGTCGATCATGTCAGTACCGCCCGAGATTTCCTCCCAGACGTTCTTGTTCGCATCGAGCTTGTCGCGGCTCTGGTCGACATAACCAATCTTCACGGTCTCGCCGACGCGCAGGCTGCCGGTGTCCGGCTTTTCCTGCTCCAGGATCATCTTGAACAGCGTGGATTTACCGGCGCCGTTCGGGCCGATCACGCCGACAATGCCGCCCGGTGGCAGTTTGAAGTCGAGGTCTTCGATCAGCACGTTCTCGCCAAAGGCCTTGTTCAGGCCTTCCGCTTCCAACACGACTCCGCCAAGGCGCGGGCCGGGCGGGATGCGGATCTGCGCGGTCATCACCTGCTCGCGCTCTGCCTTGGAGGCCATTTCCTCATAGGCATTGATACGGGCCTTGGACTTCGCCTGACGGGCCTTCTGGCCGGAGCGAACCCATTCGAGTTCCTTGGCCAGCGTGCGCTTGCGGCCGGTGTCTTCGCGGGCTTCCTGCTCCATCCGCTTGGCCTTCTGCTCGACCCAGCCGGAATAGTTGCCCTGGAAAGGCACGCCGCGACCGCGGTCAAGTTCGAGGATCCAGCTTGTGATATCGTCGAGGAAGTAACGGTCGTGGGTCACGAGGATGACGCAGCCGGGGAAGTTGATCAGGTAGTTCTGGAGCCAGGCAACCGTCTCGGCGTCGAGGTGGTTGGTCGGTTCATCCATCAGGATCATGTCGGGCTTCGACAGAAGCAGCTGGCAGATCGCGACGCGGCGCGCTTCACCGCCGGAGAGGGCCGAAACGTCGGCATCATTCTCGGGGCAGCCCAGCGCGGTCAGCGCCATGTCGATCTTGGAATCGATGTCCCACGCGTCCGCCGCGTCGATCTGCTCCTGCAGCTTCGTCATCTCTTCCATCAGCTCGTCGGAATAGTCTTCGCCGAGCTTTTCGGAAATGGCGTTGAATTGCTCCAGCATCTGCTTTTCTGGGCATTTGGAGGCCACGTTCTCGAACACGGTGAGCGTCGGGTCCAGCTTCGGCTCCTGCGGCAGGTAGCCCACCTTGATGCCGTCAGCGGCCCAGGCTTCGCCCTGGAAATCCTTGTCTTCGCCCGCCATGATGCGCAGCAGGGTCGACTTACCCGAACCGTTGACGCCGACGACACCGATCTTGGCATCCGGCAGGAAGTTCAGGTGGATGTTCTCGAACACCTTCTTGCCGCCAGGATAGGCCTTTGTGAGGCCTTGCATGTGGAAAACAATCTGGGGACCGGCCATGGCGCGTATTCCTGTTCGAACGGGAGGGAGAATGCGCTCTACTCGCGCGCGCGCACCGGAAAATCAAGCCGTCAATGGCAATGCTACTCCTGAAAACCCCAGCTGATCAGGCCTTCCTGCTCCAGCATTTCCAGCCATGTGCGGTCATGGCTGGGGAAAATGGTCACCTCCGGATTGGCTTCCCATAGATCGTGCAGGGCGCGGATCTGCTCCTTGATGGCTGCGCGGTCCTCGTTCGGGTCGATCACGGCGAACTGGGTGAAGACCGGCCGCATGACCAGCTCTTCGAGCGAAGTCATGGTCCAGACGATATCGCCGATCATCAGATATTCATGCCCATTCTCCAGCGTGATGAAGACCATCTGGCTGCCCGCCGTATGGCCGGGCACAGGAACAACCACAACTCCGGGCGCCACCAGCTGAGCCGAGCCATCAAGGCGCGGGGCGAGATCGCGCAAGACCGGCGCCAGCTCGCCAATCGCAAAAAGCGGCAGGGCGGCAATCTGTGGCGCGTTGAGCACAAGGCGCGGTGCCAGCGCAT
This sequence comes from Alphaproteobacteria bacterium, assembly GCA_018827375.1. Classification (GTDB taxonomy): domain Bacteria; phylum Pseudomonadota; class Alphaproteobacteria; order Caulobacterales; family Hyphomonadaceae; genus Hyphomonas. The sequence continues at coordinate 193,942 of JAHJYW010000042.1, read as the reverse complement.
CTGGCTGAGGGTGGCGCGCGATGGCCATGACGTGATCGAGATGCTCATGCGTTATCAGGACCTGATCGGCGCGCAGCATGGCTACCGTCAGCCGGTCATAGGCGGCATCATCAAACGACCAGTCGTCCGGCGCGGCCACCATGCCCTCGGATGTCAGCCTGTCGAGCGCCCCGCCGGCAATGATTGTCTTGTCCGGATAGACGAGCTGTACAGAATTGTAGCTCGTCTGCCATGTTCCGCCGAACGCCCCGGCGCGCGCCGCCACCATGGGCGCGGAATCCCGGCCGACCTCCAGCACACGCACTTCTGTCGGCAGTGCCCCTCCGCCGTCGCGCACCATGCTGCGCCATTGGTCGATGTCCATCAGGCCGGGCGCCGCCTTGGGCGCTTGGCTGAAGCCGACGAAAAGCCACCAGCCCGCCGCCGCAGCCACAACCACAAGCGCCCCAGCGATACCCAGAATCCATTTCAGCATTTGATGTCCTCCCGTGTGCCAGCTTAACAGCCTTCTGAATGAAGCGAAATTTGTTTATCGTTCAGGATAGTTTGGGAGCGGCTTGATTCCACACGCGAACAGAGCCCAATAGAGTCAGGAGTCCCGTGATGAGTGAACCGGTGACACAGGCCAGACCGGCCGATGACGACATGAGCCGCGCTTCCGGCTGGGACGCGCTGCTGGACGATCTGTTCGGCCTGAACGTCCGGGCACTGGCCTCCATGTGGGCCATCCTGGCCGCGCCGCGCAAAGTGTTCGAAGCGGCGCGGGATGTAGACTGGCTGGGCAAGTACACGCCGTCGATCCGGCTCGTGTTCACCCTGATCGCTGCCATGGTGTTCCTCCGGTTCCTGTGGGGCGGCGAGGACAGCGCCTTGCACCAGATGACCAGGGACAGCCTTACCGACCCCAATGTGCTGGGCATGGGCGACATGGACCAGTTCACGCAGGATTACCTGGGGCTTTGGCTCGTGCTGTTTCCGTTCGGCTATTTCGCCATTCACGGCATTGTCGCGCTGCTGCTGAGGGTCTGGGGCAAGGGCACGCCCGCGCCGCTGAGACTGCGGCTCTATTTTGCGGCGCTCCTGCCCGGATTGCTGCTGGGCGTGCTGTCGACGCTGATGATGCCCCTGCTCGACGTGCCGGCACTCGAGGCCACGCTGATACCGCTGTTTGTTCTGACGTTCCTTGCCTATGCGATAACCGTTTTCAGGGGGCTGGCCGGACGCATGGCGGCGGTGGCGCGGGCGTGGCGAGCCGTCCTGTTCGGTTTCATTGCGATAAGCAGCGACCTGCTGACCACGGTAACCGTCTTTATCGTGGATTATGCCTGGCTTTACGAGCGCGGACCGGTCTAGCGGGACGCGCAGGCCTTTGCGGCAGCGTGTTCCTCGTCGGACATCACGCTTTCGAGCCGTTCCAGCTCGTGCACGGCTCCGGCATTGCCGAGGCTTTCGGCTTCCCGGAACCAGTGCCATGCGGCGATGAAATCAGACTCGCCCCAATGCCCGCCAGCATGCGCAATGCCGAGATTGAAGGCGCACCGACTGTCGCCGAGGCGGGCCCCTCGGGTCCACCAATCACGTGCGGCGTCAAATTCCTGTGCCCCGCCCGTTCCGGTCATCATCATGGCGCCAAGGTGTGTGATCGCATCGACCTCACCAGCCTCTGCGGCCAGCAGGAACAGCGTGCGGGCGCGGGCCACATCCTTTTCGCCGCCAAGGCCGCGAACAAGCATGAAACCGAGATTGAAGCGCGCAGTGGCCAGACCGCTTTCAGCCGCCTGGTGGTAATAGGCGCGGGCAGCGGCGAGATCCTTATGGACCCCCCGACCGTGATGGAGCATCGTACCGAAATTGTTGGCGGCCGCGGCATTGCCGTCATTCGCCGCCTTGCGCATTGCCTCGGCCGCTTTGACAAGCGACTCCCCGCCGCCATCGCTAGCGAGCAATGCCTGCGCATGGGCGTAGTTGGCGTTCCCCTCATCCATGGGGGATACCTTAGATGAGGCTTGCAACGTGACCAGATAGAAAACACAGTTTTGCCACAAATTATCAATCACTGCGCGATTTCAGGGCTGCGGGATGACAGCCGCCCAATCGACGCTAGTGTGCACTGCAGAACGCGCGGAGAGCCCAATTGCCTGATTCCACTACAGAACTCACCATTGAGCGCCTCTACGGCTCGCCTTCCCTGTCAGGACAGGCCCCGCGCGGCGTGAAGTTCTCACCCGACGGTCAGCGCGTGACCTTCCTGAAAGGCCGGCCGGACGAGCAGGACCGGTTCGATCTCTGGCAATTCGAAGTCAATACAGGCCATCAGAGCCTGCTGATTGATTCGCAGCTTCTTCAACCTGTCGAAGCAGAACTCTCTGAAATGGAGAAGGCGACGCGCGAGCGAAAGCGTATTGCTGGCTCGAAAGGCATCGTTGATTACGATTGGGGCACGGCGGATACGCTGCTGGTGCCGATGGGGGGCAACCTCTTCCTCGTGACGCTTGGCACGGTGGCACCGCAGGTGCGCCAGCTGACCGACAATGACGCCTTTGAGACCGATGCGAACGTGTCGCCGGGCGGGCGCTATGCCAGCTTCGTGCGCGACGGGGCGCTCTACGCCATCGACCTTGATACCGCTGAAGAGACCCGCCTCTCGCCTGCCGCCGAACCTGACAAGGCGATCTCCTATGGCATTGCTGAATTCGTGGCCCAGGAAGAGATGAGCCGTTTCACGGGCTACTGGTGGAGCCGCGACGATAAATACATCGCCTACACGCGCGTTGATGAATCCACCGTCGATATCATCCCCCGTTTTGATATCGCCGCCGACAAGGTCAACGTCATCGAACAGCGCTATCCGCGTGCAGGACGCCCGAACGCGGTGGTGGATGTATTCGTGCGGAACATGGCGACAGGCGAAACCGACGAGATCAAATGGCGCAGGGACGACTGGGGACCGGCAACGGACCAGTATCTCGCGCGCGTGAACTGGCTGCCGGACGCAGAGCTGGTGGTGCAGAGCGTCGACCGCGACCAGAAAACCCTCTGCCGCACCCGCTTTGCTGGCCCCGACTGGTCCCCTGCCCCAATGGGCGCAGAGACTCAGCCCTGCTGGATCAACCTCAATAGTGACTGGCTGCCCTTCGCGCCTGAGCCACGCGGCACGCACTCCGCGCAGCCTTTGCATGTGCTGACGACGACCGAGGCCAGCAGCTATCGCCACGTCGCCTGCATGAACCGCCTTGGCGAACTTCACGCGGTGACAGAAGGCGGCTGGGCCGTCGACCGCGTCCTCGCCTTCCGCAAGGAAGATGATGCCGTCATGTTTACCGGCTATGCCGACACACCGCTCGAACGGCATCTCTATTCGGTGCCCCTTCATGGCGGCACCCCCACACGCATCACCGCGCCCGGCAAGACATGGGCAATCACGATGGCGCCCGATGGAAAGTCATTTGTCGGCACAAGCGCCTCACCCGGCCAGCCGCCGCAGGTGGGGCTGTATAAGGCCGACGGCTCGCTGATTGCGTGGATCGAAGAGAACAGGCTGGACGGGGACCACCCCTACGCGCCATTCCTGTCAGGTCACGTCGAACCGGAATTCGGTACACTGACAGCCGAGGACGGTCAGGACCTCTACTATTCCATCCTGAAGCCGCCGGGCTTTGACCCCACCAAACAGTATCCCGTCATCGTCGAAGTCTATGGCGGCCCGCATGTCCAGACCGTGGTGAATGAGTGGCAGCGCGTGTCCGACCAGTTTTATGCGCGCGAGGGTTATATCCTGTTCCGGCTGGACAATCGCGGCTCCGCCAACCGGGGAAAGACCTTTGAGGACGTCATCTATCGGCGTACGGGCGAGGCTGAAGTGCATGACCAATTGGTCGGCGTCGACTGGCTGAAAGCGCAGCCCTTCGTGGACCCCGCCCGCATCGCGCTCCAGGGCTGGTCCTATGGCGGCTACATGACGCTGATGACGATCCTGAAGGCACCGGAAGGTACGTTCGCTGCAGCTGCCGCCGGCGCCCCTGTCACGGATTATCGGCTCTATGACACGTTCTACACCGAGCGCTATCTCGACACACCGCGGGGCAATCCAGACGGCTACGAAGCCTCAAGCGTCTTTCCCCATGTGGATAACCTGACGACGCCCCTGCTGCTCATGCACGGCATGGCCGACGACAATGTCACCTTTGACAACACGACCCGCCTGATGGCGGCACTGCAGGAGAAGGGCAAGGTTTTCGAACTGATGACCTATCCCGGCCAGCGCCACGGCATTCGCGGCGAGACGCTGCAGGTGCACCTGATGAAAACACGCATGGCTTTCCTGGAGCGGCATTTGAAAGACAAATCGACATGATCAAACCCTGGAAGACTCTTGAAAGCCACCAGACCTTCAAGGACAAGTTCCTCTCCCTCCGCACCGACAAGTGCGAGCGCGAAGATGGCCATGTCGTGCAGACATATCATGTGCTGGAATTTACCGAATGGGTCACGCTGATCCCCATTACGGATGAAGGCAATGTCGTGCTAATTCGCGAGTATCGTCATGCAGGGGGTGTGGTGCTGCTCGGCTTTCCGGGCGGCGTCATGGACCCGGGCGAGACCGACAAGGAAGCGGCGGGGCGGCGCGAGCTGCAGGAGGAGACGGGCTATACTACACGTGAGATGATCCCGGTTGGCAGCTGCTTCCCGAACCCGGCCATTCAGGACAACCAGATCCACTATTTCCTCGCCACCGGCTGCAGGAAGACGCACGACCAATCACTCGATCCGAATGAGGAGATCGAGGTGCTGGAAATGCCGTACGAGGAATTTCTCGCCTACGAAGGCCTTGATGCCCAGCACGCCCTTCACGCGGCGGCATTGTTTTACACCGAGCGCTATTTCGGCAAACATCCCGGCAAGCGCCCCTAAGGGCCAGCACCACGAGGAAACCCCATGCCAGCGTTCCAGCCTACCGCCGACCAGTTCCGCGCCTTTCGCGACGACCCCCATGATGGCCCCGTCGCGCAGGTGAACTTGCTCAAATTCCGCGTGAAAGCGGAGTACGGCCCGGACGACCCAGAGCATGGTGAGGCGATCAGCGGCGAGGCTGCCTACATGCGCTATTCCGAGGCCTTCACGGAAGCGGCGAAAGAAGTCGGCGGCTCGACGCTACTTCTGGCATCGACCGAACGCTATTTCATAGGGCAAGGCGATTGGGATGGCGTGCTGGTGAACCACTTCCCCACGCGGCAGGCTTTCATCGCGACGCTGAACCACAAGGATTACAAATCCATGTCGCGCCACCGCGAGGCGGGCCTTCTCTGCCAGGAACTGATCGTGACGCGGCCGAGCTGGGTGAGCGGAGAGAAGACATGAGCGGCTATGAAGTCTACGGCGCGCTCGGCTCGCCCTATTCGATGAAGGTGCGCGCGGCGATGCGCGCGAAGCGCCTGCCCCACACATGGACCGGCATGACGGGCGAAGAGCGCGGGCAGATCATGCCGAACGTCAAGGCGCCGGTCATCCCTGTCATCAAGCGCCCCGATGGGACGTGGACGAACGATTCCACACCCTTCCTCCTCTCGATCGAAAGCGAGGGACGCCCCCTCCTGCCGCCGGATCCGGCCCAGCGCTTTGCCTGCCTCCTGTTGGAGGACATGGCGGACGAATGGTTCATGAAGGCCATGTTCCATTATCGCTGGTTCTATAAAGAAGATGCCGAATGGTGCGCCAACTGGCTGATCTTCGACACGCTTCCAAATGCCGGGCGCAAGGGTGTCGAGGAAACGGCCGCCGGCATCCGCGCGCGCCAGATATCGCGCATGGCCCTCGTCGGCTGCACACCCGAGACTGCGCCGCTGATCGAGGCGAGCTGGAAGCGGGTCAACAAGGCGCTTGAGGCCATGGCGCTCGGGCCGACGCGCTTCCTGTTTGGTGACGTCGTGTCGCTGGCCGACCTTGCCTTCTACGGGCAACTCAAGGTGATGTCCTACGATCCGACACCGATGGCCTGGCTGCGCGCCGAGACGCCTTACCTCTATCGCTGGCTGGATCACGCCGATGATGCGGGCGGCATCGAGGGCGGCTGGACGGATGGCATGAGCGAGTCGGTCAAAGACCTGCTCGCCATCTGCGGCGAGACCTACCTGCCCTTCCTGCAGGCCAATGTGGACGCGCTCGAAGCGGGTGCGGAGACATTCAGCCTCACCATTGAAGGCGGCCGCTATGAACAGGGCGTGTTCAAGTATCAGGCAAAATGCCTTGAGGCGCTGAAGGCCGAATGGGTCGCACTGGACAGCGCGAGCAAGGCAGCGCTTTCTGCCGCCATTGGCAAAGGAGCCTCCCTGCTTGACTGACACCACATCGCCGATCAGCCGCCTGCTGCACTATCGCTCGGAACGCCTCTCCAAAGGTGAGGCCGTGGCGCTGCCGATCCATGCCTCTTCCACCTTCCACCTGCCCGGCGACCCGGACGGCAGCCATTTCTATGGCCGTCATGGCAACCCGACGGTCGAGGCCGTGGAAGCCGAAATCGGGATCCTGGAAGGCGCCGACGTGGTCTGCTTCCCGTCGGGCATGGCGGCAATTGCCTCGGTCTTCTATTCCGTGCTGCGGCCCGGCGACACGGTCCTTGTGCCGTCCGATGGCTACTACAATGTCCGCAACCTGCTCAGCGCCCAGTTCGAACCGATGGGCGTGACCATGCGCACCTGCCCGACGGCGGAAATGGCCGAAGCGGATTTCAAGGACTGCAAACTGGTGCTGATCGAGACCCCGTCCAACCCGGGCCTCGCGGTGTGCGATATCGCCAAGGTCGCCCAACGCGCGAAAACCGTAGGCGCGCTGGTCATGGTCGACAACACGACCGCATCGCCGCTAATCCAGCAACCGCTCGACCTTGGCGCCGATTTCAGTGTGATGTCGGATACGAAAGCCATGGCAGGCCATTCAGACGTTTTGTGCGGCCATGTGGCGACACGTGACGCGAAACTGTTCGAGGGCGTGAAGACATGGCGACGGCTGGCCGGCGCAATTGTCGGTCCCTTTGATGCCTTCCTGCTGCATCGCGGTCTGGCGACGGTGGAGGTGCGCCTCGCCCGCATGAATGCCAATGCGCTGGCTGTGGCGGAGGCCGTTCAGGGCCATGAGGCGGTGCAGGCAGTCCACTATCCCGGATTGGGGAATGACCCGTTTCATCAGGTGGCATTGAAGCAAATGAACGGTTTCGGGCCGATTGTTAGCTTCGAACTCGCCAGCAAGGCGAATGCCGAACGCTTTATCGCGGACTGCCACCTCCTGTCGCCCGCCACCAGTTTCGGCGGCGTCCATTCGAGTGCAGAACGCCGGGCGAGATGGGGCGATGAGGTGCCAGAAGGTTTCATCCGCTTTGCCGCCGGTATTGAACCGACCGCTGATCTTGTGTCCGCCGTGACACAGGCCCTCGACACACTGTCTTGAGACGGACCGGTTGCCGTGACATGCCGCTGATTGTGGTATAGTTCTTGCTGATTGCAGGTGGGAACCACGCAATGAAACGTCTTAGTATAGTCCTCTTTTTTGTTCTGGTCGCCGGAGTGGCCTGGGGTTGGTTCAGATTGAACCAGCCGGCCGCGCCGTTGGAGCGGACCGAACCGCTGCGTATCCAGCAGGGCGTGATCATTGGTGGCATCGACCACGACAACCCGAATATCCAGGTTTACAACGGCCTGCCCTATGCCACGGCACTGCGCTGGGCCGCGCCGGATATACCGCCGCAATGGGGGGCAATCCCCCGTGATGCCCGCGCCTTTGGCGCCGAATGCCTCCAGGGCCGCGACAGCATCGCGGGCTTTGTCGACGACATCCTGAAAGGCAACGGCCTGCCCTGGTGGAAACGGTTCGTGGCCTCGAAATATCTCGCGGCGCAACCCGCCCCGCAGGAATCCGAAAGCTGCCTCTTCCTGAACGTCCGCACCGGCAACATGGACGGCGCGGCACCGGTGCCCGTCATGGTCTGGATTCATGGCGGCGCGCACAAGGCAGGTTCGGGATCCTCCACTTTCTACCAAGCGAACGGCCTCGTGGAAAAAGGCGTCGTGCTTGTCACGATCAATTACCGTCTCGGCGCCCTCGGCTATCTTGCTCACCCGGCGCTGACGGAAGTCGACGGCACATCCGGCAATTATGGCCTGATGGACCAGATGGCCGCGCTCGGCTGGGTGCGCCGGAACATAGCCAGCTTTGGTGGCGACCCGGAAAACATCACCGTCTTCGGTGAGAGTGCCGGCGCCCAATCGATCAGCGAAATGATGGCCTCTCCCCTGTCAGCCGGCCTGTTCGACAAGGTGATCCTCGAAAGTGGTTCGAGCAGCGGCAACGCAATCCACCTGTCGAAATCCCCTCTGGCCAGCGTACGCAGCGCCGAAGATGTCGGCACGGAATTCCTGTCGACCCTTGCGCCGCCCGCGGCGACCGCTGCCGACCTGCGCGCCATCCCGGCGGCTGCAATCATCTCGCGGGCCCAGGTGCGCAGCGACCTCGACAACTATTTCCTGCCTGTCGTTGACGGCAAGATCCTGCCCGAAATGATCGGCAAGGCCATCCGTGACGGCCAGGTCCCCCACCTGCCGATGCTGGCGGGTTACAATGCCGATGAAGGCACGCTGTTCTACGAGGATATCAGGTCGCCAACCCGGATGTCGGAACCGATGATCGGCACGCTGGAAGAGCGCGAAGAGGCGCTGGCCGACGTGTTCGGCGCCAATCCGGCAAAAGCCCTGCAATCGCTCTACGGGATGGAAAGCCTCGAGACGTGGGACAAGGGCGCGACGGACATGCTGGGCGATGATGTGTTCGGCGTCCACATGCGTTTCCTCGGCAAGAAGAATGCCGATACGGGCCAGCCGACATGGATGTACATTTTCTCGCGCGTGCCGCCGTCAAAGCATCAGACACTGGGCGCCTATCATGCGGCGGAAATCCCGTTCGTGTTCGGCAAGCCGTTCCCGCTGCTGCCGGTGACGCATGGCGACGAGAAGCTGGCCGAAACGATGATGACCTATTGGACCAATTTCGCGAAGACGGGCAATCCGAACGGCGAAGGCGTGCCGGTCTGGCCGCGCTATGCATCCGAAACGGATACATGGATGGAGCTGCACTATCCGCTCGAGCCGCACCGCGAGCTGCGCGCGCGCAAGCTCGACATTCTTGAAGAGAAGCTCAACGAGCGGATCGACATGGTGACCGAAGTGCTCGCCCCGCGCGACATGGCACTGAATGTGGACCCGCTGCCAGCCGCCTCAGGCGATGAGGAGGCTGTTGCAGATAGCAACTAGCCCTGCCTGATCGACTTCATCGAAAGCGTCGAGCGACGTTGAATCCACATCCAGAACCGCCGCCAGTTTGCCCTCAGCATCAAATACCGGCACGACGATCTCGGAATTCGAGGCCGAATCGCAGGCAATATGGCCCGGGAAGGCGTGTACGTCCGCCACAATGATCGGCTCGCCCGTGGCGGCGACATGGCCGCAGACGCCCTTGCCAAACGGGATACGCAGGCAGCCCAGCGTGCCCTGGTAGGGGCCGACCACGAGCTCGGCTTCCTTCAGCGGATCAACGACGTAGAAACCGGTCCAGAAGAAGCGCGGTGCCATGGCCTGCGCCAGGATGCACGCCGCCGTAGCATAGCGCGCTGTCACCGAGGTTTCGCCGGCCACGACACTGTCGATTTCCGCCTTCAGGTCGCGATAGTGTTCCGCCTTGTCCATATTCTGCCTCATCCTTGCCGTGGAGCGGCTATATCGGGTGCCCTGACCAATTGGACAATAGGCCGTTGAAGCAGCGGGCAACCTCTGGAATAGTCCAGAGAAGACGCAAGCCTGCGGGACGGCTGAATCAGGAGAGTCATCACGTGAACTTGCCGGTCCGGATGGGAGCCTTGCTCGTGCTTGCCTGCGCGCTGGTCTCGCCCGTGGGATGGGCCCAGAACACGCTGCCGGACGTGACCAGATCCCCCGCGACAGGTGGCCTCCACGATGATGGCAGCGACGCCTATACCTATGATGAGGACGACGATTACGGCCCGCAGACCGATCTTGAGGCGCTGGACAGGGCCCATGCCGCCTATCTCAAGAAAGGCGACCTGCAGCTTCAGCGACCGGAATTCGAGGAACCACCTGAAGACATAGAGCCTCCCAATCCGCCGCCACGCTGGCTGCAGGCCATCTTTCAATTCCTCAGCACCCTTGGGCCGATCCTGCAGGTTGTCTTCTTTATTGCCGTTGGCCTGGTGGTGGCGGGCGTGCTCTATTTTCTGTTCGGCGAGGCGATCCGCGTGCGCTTTGGTCGTGACGGAAAGGGAAAGGTGGACAATTCCGACGATGTGCTGCCGGACCTGCGGCCTGATACAAAGGAAGCACTTTCGCTGCTGGAAGAGGCCGATGCACTGGCCAAGGCTGGCAAGTTCGCCGAGGCCGTGCACCTGCTCCTCTTCCGCTCCATCAATGATATCCAGCAGCGCCTGGAGGGCGGCGTGCCGCGCTCGCTGACGGCGCGGGAGATCGGCAGCCTGCGCCACCTGCCCGAGCGGGCAAAACGCGGCCTTGGCCCGATCATCCAGATCGTGGAGCACAGTTTCTTTGGCGGACGCGAAGTGGACGCGGCAGGCTGGAAGACGGCGCGCGAATCCTATGAGCACTTTGCCTTCGGTGAGGGCTGGGCATGAGCGAAACGAATACCGGCTCTCCCTTCGCGGCGCGCACCGTCGCCATCATGCTGACGATTGCGATTATCTCGTTCGGCGCCGTCCTGGTGCTGGCCGGCTGGTCGCCGCAATTGCGGGATCGCGACCATGCGGGAGACCATCCCTTCTCGACCTCCGCGCTCGGCTATAATGGCCTCGTGCAGCTACTGGAAAATCAAGGCTATCCCGTGGAAATCTCGCGGCTGGAAAATCGCCTTTCCGACCGGGACTGGGGCGTGATGGTGGTGACGCTGCCGGCGTGGGGCGCAGGCGACCTTGAAAAGATCAACATGCAGCCTACGACGCTGCTTGTCCTGCCGAAGTGGAACGGCATCGTCGACCCCTTCAACAACAAGCGCCAGCGGGACACAAAGTTCGCGCCCGCCAGCGCCGTGAACGACCTGCTGGGCAAGCTGAACGTGACCGGCGAAATCGGTCGGATCGACGTGCCGCGCCGGACCGAGACGCCCTTTGGCAACATGGCGCTCAAGCCCGACATCAAGATGCAGGTGATCAAGTCCGACACGCTCGTCGAGATTGCCGGAACTGACGACGGTATCCTGCTCGGCAAGATGCCTGACAGGGACATCTATATCCTGGCCGACCCTGACATGCTGAACACGTTCGGCCTGGCGGAGCGCGAGAATGCGCGCTTCGCCGTGCAGCTGATGGACTGGGTGCGCTATGACGAGTCAGAGCCGATCATATTTGACGCGACGCTGCACGGCTTTGTCCGCTCGGAAAACCTGTTGCAGATGGTGTTCGACATTCCCTTTGTCGGCGCGACGCTGGCAGCGCTCGCGGCGGCTTTCCTGTTGGGGTGGGCCGCGCTCGTACGGTTTGGTCCCACCACGCAGGATGGCCGTGTGATCGCGCTGGGCAAGCAGGCGCTGGTGGACAATTCGGCCGGCCTGTTCACGATGGCGCGGCGCGAGACACGCATGGCACCGGGCTACCTCGCCATGATGCGGCGACGGGTGGCGCGCGAGATCGCGGCGCCAAAAACAATGACCGAGGCGCAGCTGTCAGACCTGTTCGACCGGCTCGGCCCCGAGGAACAATCCGGCAAGCGGTTCTCGCAAATGGAGGCGGGCCTCAGAGGCCCCTCCGCGAACCGCGAGGAACTGATGACAAAGGCCCGCGAACTCTATCGCTGGCGACGCGACATTCTCAGGAGAGGCACACATGAACGTAAGTGACATCAAGGACCTGGCGGCGAAGATCCGCGGCGAGGTGCGCAAGGCCGTGGTCGGCCAGGACACGACGGTCGACATATTGCTGACGGCGCTGTTCTCGTCGGGACACGTGCTGCTGGAAGGCCCGCCCGGGACGGCGAAGACCCTGCTCGCGCAATGCTTTGCCAAGGCGATCTCGCTGGACTTCGGGCGCATCCAGTTCACACCGGACCTGATGCCGGGCGATGTTCTGGGTACGAACCTGTTCAACTTCCAGACCAATGAATTCAGCCTGACCAAGGGGCCGATCTTCACCGACCTGCTGCTGGCCGACGAGATCAACCGCACGCCGCCGAAGACACAGGCCGCCCTGCTGGAAGCGATGCAGGAACGCAAGGTGACGATCGACGGCGACACCTATCCGCTGAACCCGCGCTTTACCGTGATCGCGACGCAGAACCCGATCGAGCAGCAGGGCACCTATCCCCTGCCCGAGGCGCAGCTGGACCGGTTCCTGTTCAAGCACACGCTGGCCTATCCAAGCCGCGAGGAAGAGTTCGCCATCGTCGCGCAGCACGGCACGCGCACCGGCATGAACACGCCAGCCTCGTTCGGCATCGAGTCGGCCATCAGCGCCGCAGAGCTGGACACGGCGGTGGATACGGTCGCCGGGGTCAAACTGAAGGACGACATCATCACCTATATCGTCGACCTGATCCGGGCGACGCGGGAGACACCGGCGCTGGAGACTGGCGCGAGCCCAAGGGCGGCGGCGGCGCTGGCTACGGCTGCGCGAGCGCGCGCGGCGATTGACGGGCGCGACTTCGTGATCCCGGATGACGTGAAGACGCTGGCCCTGCCTGCGCTGCGCCACCGCATCCTCCTGTCGCCCGGCGCCGAGATCGAGGGCAAGACGACGGACGAGACACTAGCTGGCATCATCGAGCAGACGGCGGCGCCCCGGTGATTTCGCCAACGCCCCGTGCGATTTTCCTTATGCTGCTCGGCGTGCCGCTGATGCTGGCCATCGCATTGATGGCGCCAGCCCTGTGGATTGTGTCGGCGGGATGGATTGTCGGTGTGGGCGCGCTGATCCTGCTGGACGCCATGATCGGAGCCTCGCTGCGAGCGTATGCGGCGGAGCTGGATATACCTGCCGTGCTCTATGTGGGCGGCAGTGATGCGCTGCCATTGGTGCTGCGTTTCAATGAGGGGCCGCTGCCGCGCCGGGTGCAGGTGCAGCTGGAGACGAATGAGATACTGGAAGACATTGCCTTGAAGGGCCTGCGCGGCTGGGAGGGCAATGAGCGGCCCTATGAATTCACGCTGACGCCAAAGCGGCGCGGCATGGCAAAGCTGGTGCGCCTGTGGAGCCGGTGGCAGGGGCCGCTGGGCTTGGTGCAGAAGCGGCACATCCTGGAGCTGGACCGGGACATTCCGGTGACGCCGAACATTCGCTGGGTGAAGGACGAGGCGATCCGCCTGTTCTCACGCGACGCGGCCTTCGGCATCAAGACGCAGATCGAGCGCGGCGACGGCAGCGAGTTCGATGCCCTGCGCGAGTTTTCCAGCGGCATGGACCGGCGGGCTATCGACTGGAAACATTCGGCGCGTCACCGCAACCTGCTGGCCAAGGAATTCCGGACTGAGCGCAACCACAATATCGTGTTTGCCTTCGATACGGGACGGCTGATGAGCGAGCCGCTGGGCGGGGTGCCGAAGATCGACCGGGCCATCAATGCGGGCCTGCTGCTGTCCTATGTCTCGCTGCGCAATGGCGACCGGACCATGTTCTATGGCTTCGACTCCCGCCCCGGCCTGACGACCGGATTCCTGAGCGGACCGCGCGGCTTTCCCAAGGCGCAGGGCATGGCGGCGGGCCTCGAATATTCGACGCAGGAAACCAATTACACGCTGGCTCTTTCGACGCTGGCGAGCCGGCTGGAGCGTCGCAGCCTGATCATCATCTTCTCCGATTTTGTCGACACGATCTCGGCCGAGCTGATGCTGGAGAATGTGAAGCGGCTGACGGACCGGCATCTCGTGCTGTTTGCGACGTTCGAAGACGCGGCGCTTTCCGGCATGGTGGATGCCCCGCCGGAGGAGACGCTGGACGTGACGCGGGCAGTGATCGCCGACGGGCTCCTGGCGGAGCGGGACGTGGTGTTCCGGCGCCTACAACGGATGGGTGTGCAGATCATCGAGACGACACCGGAGGCCTTTGGCGGCGCGCTGATTTCGCGCTACCTGCAGATCAAGCAGAGGGACATGCTGTGAAGGGCGACACGCTGAAATCCTATCGTTTCCGCGAGGAGCGCGAGAGCGACTGGCGCAAGCTGGACCTGATCCTGACACGGGCAGAGAACAGCGGCGTCAATGCGCTGAGCGATGACGAGATGACCGCCCTGCCCCGGCTCTACCGGCAGGCGGTGAGTTCGCTGTCTGTGGCGAAATCGATCTCGCTGGACCAGAACGTCATTACCTATCTGGAGAGCCTGTGCACGCGGGCCTATTTCTTTGTCTACGGCGCGCGGACGACATTGGGCGAGCGGATCATGGACTTCCTGCGACGCGGCTGGCCTGAGGCGGTGAGCGGCGCGGTGGGGCCGACGCTGCTGGCCTTCCTGTTTTTCTTCGGTGGTATCGGGCTCGCCTTCTTCCTGTGCATGCAGGACATGGAATGGTTCTGGACCTTCCACAATGAAAGCCTGTTCGATGGCCGCAATCCGGATGCGACAGTCGAGTATTTGCGCTCGACCATCTATACCGATCCGAACGATCACGGGCAGAGCGAGCTGGCCGCGTTTTCGGGATACCTGTTCAACAATAATGCACAGATTTCGCTGTTCGCCTTTGCGCTCGGCTTTGCGTTCGGCCTGCCGACGGCGTGGCTGCTGCTGTATAATGGTGTGACGATCGGGTCGCTCTATGCCGTGTTCTGGCAGAAGGGGCTTGGCTACGAGTTCACCGGCTGGCTGATGATCCATGGCGTGACGGAACTGTTCGCGATCACGCTGGCGGGGGCGGCCGGTTTTGTGATCGGCGGGGCGGTGGCCTTTCCGGGCAAGATGACCCGCATTAACTCGGCGCGGGCCGCGGGGCAAAAGGCGGCGACCATGGCAATGGGCTGCGTGATCATGCTGGTGATTGCGGCGCTGCTGGAAGGCTTCGGGCGGCAGCTGATCAATTCCGATGTGGCGCGCTATACGATTGCGGGCGTCAGCCTGTTCCTCTGGTGCGCCTATTTCTACCTGCCGCGCGCGGGGCGTGACACATGACCAACACGGCGGTGACGCCCGGTCGGCCGGGCATCAGCATGGAGGCGGCCCAGCGGCGGCGGGCGCGCCTTGCGGAGCAGATGCGCGTCGGCAAGATGACGCGCACGCTGGTGACGCCAGAGGGGGCGGAGATCCGCCTGAAGCTGGCCAGCGTGGCGGAGCGCGCAGGGGCCTTTGCCATCGATGTGGCAATCCAGTGGGCGATCGTGATCGGCACGCTGCTGGGCCTCGGCTTCATCATCGGCGCCATGGGCATGGATCAGGCGAATTTCGCCTTTACCTTCTGGATGGTGTTCTACTTCTTCGTTCGGAACTTCTATTACATCTTCTTCGAGATCGGCCGGAAGGCTGCGACGCCGGGCAAGCGGGCGCTGGGCCTGCGCGTGGCGACGCGCGATGGCGGGCGGCTGACGGCTGACGCCGTGCTGGCGCGCAACTTCATGCGCGAGGTGGAGCTGGGCCTGCCGCTGCAATTCGTGGCCATGGGGATGGGCAATGACCAGATCAGCGGCTGGATGGCCCTGTTCGGGCTGGCCTGGTCCGGCATTTTCCTGTTCTTCCCGGTGTTCAACAGGGACAAGATGCGGGTCGGCGACCTGCTGGCGGGAACATGGGTGATCAAGGCCCCCAAAGCGCAGCTGATGAGTGATATCACGTCAGTCATCTCGACACCGGAACAGGGCGCGCGCTTTGCCTTCACGCCAGCGCAGGCAGATGCCTATGGTATCCATGAGCTGCATGTCCTGGAAGATGTGCTGCGCCAGTCGACGGCCGAGATCAAGCAACAGGTGGCCGAGCGGATTCGCAACAAGATAGGCTGGGAGCGGACGACTGGCGAGACAGACCTTGCCTTCCTGGAGGCCTATTACGCTGCCCTGCGCAAACGCCTCGAACAGCGCATGTTGCTGGGCGAGCGAAAGACCGACAAGTTTGATACGGGGCGGTAGCGCCTAGCCCGGCGGCGCGGCGGCCTTGTACTGGGCGGCGGCGTTGGTGAATTCCAAGGCTTCGCGCAGGTCTGCGTCGAGGCGCTTGCGGCTGAGGCCGGGGACATTTTCGAAATTGAGGGGGACGGGGCGCGGGGCGGCTTTGGCTGCGCGGCGGGCGAGAAAGCGCGCGAGGCGTTTGGCGTGATGGTCCGGGTCGCCGAGGACCATGGAGAGCGCGATGAGGCGGTCTCTGAGTTTGGTGCCGGTCTGCGGGGCGCAGATTGGTTTTGCGGGCCTGGTCGGCGCGGGCGGGCCGTCGAGGTAGCGCAGGCGCGGGCCGGTGGGTTTTGGAGCACGGGTTGCTGGTTCGGTGAGGCGGAAGACCGGGGTGTGGTCGCGGAGTTTTGGTGCGGCTGGGACCGAACTTGATGAGACCCCGGCTTTCGCCGGGGACGCAGATTTGGGGGTCAGAGTGATGGTTGGGGCCAAGAGATACAGGAGGCGCCGTGCAAGCGCTTCGGCGGGTTTGAGGATGGCGAGAATTTTCGCAGCGACGCCTTTCGGGAGGGTCGCGTCGGCGACGGGGCCGAGCAGGTCGATGGCCACGAACAGCACGCGCTCCAGCCGCGCCCAGCCTTCGGGCGCCACGATCTCCATGTCCTGTTCGTCGAGTGGAAACATGGGGGCATTGTAGGCACGGTTTTGCAGGGGGCGGAGAGAGCGCCTCTTTCCTACAGTTTGTCCTGCACCCAGTCGCGCGTGAGGAAGCCGTCGATGACGTCGCAGACCAAGCCGAGTTCGATGAGGGCGGTGGTGAAGCGGGCCGGATCGACGAGGGGTTTGAAGATGGAGCCGGCCTCGAACTGGTTGGGGGCTTCGAGGGCGAGGGTCATGTGGCCGTCCTCGAATACGCCGCGCAGCTTTCCGCCGGAGAAGTGACGCTCCAGCGCGAGGAGGCGTTCGAGGCGGTCGGGCGTCAGCAGGATGCGGGCTTCGACCTGGTCATTGGAATAGACGGTGAAGGCCTTGTCGAGTTCGGCGGAGATAAGGCGGACCTTGGTGAGGTCTTTCGAGGCCTTGCCGCGCTTCCACCAGCGGGACCGGGCGAGGAGCGTGCGGCCGAAGAAGCGCTCCGGATATTCGACATGGAAGAGAAGGCCCTGGAAAACGGTGCCTCCATTCTTGCCGCTCGTGGCGAGCTTGCATTCGACCAACTCGAAGTTGGCGCCAGCGCGGGTGCCCTTGATGAGGTCTTCAAAGGCACGGGTATCGTGGCCCGGCAGGAGACTGGCGCTTTCAAGGATATCATAGGCCGGGGTGGGGCAGTCCGGGCCGGAGGCGTTGGAACTGCCGAAGCTGGCGCTGCCGAAGGGCGTGGTGATTCGGGTCTGGCCGCCGCGCTTGCGTTTCTTCGCCGTCATGGCGCCCGGCGAGCCGTATGTCTTCTGGTAGGCGCGGCCGACGGCGACGAAGCTTTTCAGGTCGGTGATGCGGGAAACGTCCGGCGAGAGGGTTTCGTAGGTAAAATCGAAGCACTGGCAGGCCGCGCCGAGGACGAGTTCCTTCGTGGTGGCCTTCATATGGTAGACCTTGAGCCAGTCGAGCCCCGCGACCAGAACCACGGAAATCCCCGAGCCGAAGAACAGCACCATGGGCCAACCGCCGGCCAAACCGGGATAAGGCACCGACAGGACGAAGAGCAGGAGCATGGGCAGCAAGGCGGCGACGATTGTCTTGCGCCAGGCCTTTTTGACGGTTGTGCGCCGGTCTGCCTCGCGGGCCTGAAGGGCGGGCGCGAGGGTCTCGGCCCAGATTCGCGGGCCGGAGAAGAATTCGGGCCGCGTGAGGGCAATCGCTTCCAGTGCGGGGACTTTAACGGCCTGGCCCGAAGCATCATATGCGAGTTTAACCATGCCCTACCCCTCTAGATGCCTGTTTTCATAGCATCTGCGCGCCCTGATTGAGCAAAAAATTCACGGTTGGCCCGTTGACGCGCGCCTCCGGCCCTCCTACTTCCGCTGCAGCGTTAGCAGTCGGGACGGGTGAGTGCTAACACCCCTCTCCGTTCCGAAGCCGACGCCACAGATTCAACCCCGAACCTACGTAGAAAAGCGAGAGGCTCAATATGAAACTTCGTCCCCTCCACGACCGCGTTGTCGTGCGCCGCGTCAAGGAAGAAGAAAAGTCCAAGGGCGGGATCATCATTCCCGATACCGCCAAGGAAAAACCACAAGAAGGCGTCGTTGTCGCCGTTGGCGCAGGCCTTCTTGATGATGCGGGCAAGCGCATCCCCCTCGATGTGAAAGCGAAAGACCGCGTCCTGTTCGGCAAATGGTCCGGCACGGAAGTCACCGTCGAAGGCGAAGAGCTGCTCATCATGAAAGAGAGCGACATCATGGGCGTTCTGGAGACCAAATAGTCTCCGCCCCTGCTGCGATCTCCTGAAATATCCAAACCATTCAAAGAGGTAACTCACTATGGCTGCCAAAAATGTAGTTTTCGGCTCCGACGCCCGCGAAAAGATGCTGAAAGGCGTCGACACGCTGGCTAACGCCGTGAAAGTCACGCTCGGTCCTAAAGGCCGTAACGTCGTCATCGAAAAATCCTTCGGCGCTCCGCGCACCACGAAGGACGGCGTCACTGTCGCCAAAGAAATCGAGCTTGAAGACAAGCTGGAAAACATGGGCGCACAAATGCTGCGCGAAGTCGCTTCCAAGGCCAACGACGTTGCCGGCGACGGCACGACGACTGCCACGGTTCTCGCACAGGCCATCGTTCGCGAAGGCATGAAGCGCGTTGCCGCTGGCATGAACCCAATGGACCTGAAGCGCGGTATCGAGAAAGCCGCTGCCGAAGTCGTTCGCGACCTGGCAACAAGCTCCAAGAAAGTGAAAACCAACGAAGAGATCGCCCAAGTCGGCACGATCTCCGCAAACGGTGACACTGAAGTCGGCGCGATGATCGCTGAAGCCATGGCGAAAGTCGGCAACGAAGGCGTCATCACGGTTGAAGAAGCCAAGTCGCTCGAAACCGAACTTGATGTCGTCGAAGGCATGCAGTTCGACCGCGGCTACCTGTCGCCTTACTTCGTGACCAATGCTGACAAGATGAACGTCGAACTCGAAGACGTCCTCATCCTGCTTCACGAGTCGAAGCTCTCGTCGCTCCAGCCAATGCTGCCGATCCTCGAAGCTGTTGTTCAGTCGCAGAAGCCGCTGCTGATCATCGCTGAAGACGTCGACGGTGAAGCCCTTGCCACGCTGGTCGTGAACAAGCTGCGCGGTGGCCTGAAAATCGCTGCTGTCAAAGCACCGGGTTTCGGCGATCGTCGTAAAGCCATGCTGCAGGACATCGCTGTCCTCACAGGCGGTCAGGTCATCTCCGAAGACCTCGGCATCAAGCTTGAGAACGTCGGCATGGAAATGCTCGGCAAAGCCAAGCGCGTGTCGATCACGAAAGACGACACGACCATCGTTGATGGCGCTGGCAAGAAGAAAGACATCGAAGCACGCGTTTCGCAGATCCGCGCGCAAATCGAAGACACGTCTTCCGACTATGACCGTGAGAAACTGCAAGAGCGCCTGGCCAAACTGGCTGGCGGTGTTGCCGTGATCAAGGTTGGTGGTGCGACCGAAGTCGAAGTGAAAGAGAAGAAAGACCGTGTCGACGACGCGCTGAACGCTACGCGCGCAGCTGTTGAAGAAGGCATTGTTCCCGGCGGTGGCGTGGCCCTGCTGCGCGCCTCGAAAAACATCCAGGTCGTTGGCCTGAATGATGACGAGAAAGCCGGCATCGACATCGTCCGCAAGGCACTGGAAGCTCCGCTTCGTCAGATCGTGGAAAACGCAGGCGTCGAAGGATCGGTCGTGGTCAACGCGATCCTGCTGAACAAGTCGCGCTCGTACGGCTTCAACGCCCAGACTGAAGAGTATGGCGACCTGGTTGCCATGGGCGTCATCGACCCGGTTAAAGTTGTCCGCTCTGCCCTGCAGAACGCAGCTTCGGTCGCAGCCCTGCTGATCACGACGGAATGCTCGATCTCCGAAGCACCGAAGAAAGATTCGGGCGGCGGCGGTGGCGGCATGCCTGACATGGGCGGCATGGGCGGTATGGGCTTCTAGTCCAGGCCCCAAGCCTACCGAAACGAACAGACGGCCCTCCGGAAACGGAGGGCCGTTTTGCTATGTGCGACACTAGCGCAATTGCCGCCTTCATGACGGCTGGCTAAGGGAGCGGCATGCGCAAGGGCCTGCTCTCTCGTCTTTCCATATTCCGGGCGGTCGCCACCCTGATGCTGGTGGCACTGCTGGTGCGCGCCGCTGTGCCGACCGGCTGGATGATTGCGACGGCCGAGGCAGGCACCGGATTCACGATCGAGCTATGCTCCGGACGGACCGTTGTTGTGGACCCGGTGAGCCGCAAGGTGACCGGCCTGCATGGTGACGAGCAGCCGGACGCCCCCTCCGACAGCGCCCCTGAGGGCGACCATAGTGACCCCGGCCATATGGCGCCGTGTCCGTTCGCGGTCGCCTCGGTGATGACGGGTGCGCAGGATGGTTTCGTTTTCGATGCCCCTGCCATTCGCCGCCACAATGACCGCACGCTGCCGCCGCTACGGGCACCGCCTGCATCGCGCGTCATTACCGCTCCCCTGCCCGCACGCGGCCCCCCTCTCTTCAGCTGACACTGAGCTTTTAATCCTGTCAGACCAAGCGCGCGCCCAAGGCCGCGCCAGAAGAGAAAATACCTTTCAATGAAACATCTCAAATCGGGCTCCCGTGTGAGCCTTGTCGCGCTGGGCGCCATGCTCGGCTGTGCGCCATTCGCTGCTGCGGATGATGCGACACTCTATCAGGACACGATCATCGTGACCTCCAATGCCAGCACGCTGGAAGCCGAAGCGCTGGTGGCAAAGACGCCGGGTGGCGCGGAAGTCGTCTCGCACGACGAATATGCCGATCGGTTCCTCGTCTCGCTGCGCGATACGCTGTCTTTCTCGCCAGGCGTCTACACACAGCCACGCTTTGGCCAGGAAGTGCGCATTTCCATCCGTGGGTCCGGCCTAAGCCGGGGGTATCACATGCGCGGGTTGACGCTGTTGCAGGACGGCGTGCCGATCAACCTGGCCGACGACAATGGCGATTTCCAGGAACTGGAGCCGATCTTCTTCGACCATCTGGAAGTGTTCCGGGGATCGAACGCCCTGCGCTATGGATCCGGCACGCTGGGCGGCGCGATCAATGGCGTCACGCCGACGGGCCGCACGGCGCCGGGCGTCTATGTGCGCGGTGACATTGGAAGCAATGACACGGCGCGCCTGCTGGTTTCCGGTGGCATGGCGGGGGACCGTCTGGATGCCTGGGGCGCGATCAGCACGGATACGTCCGATGGCGACCGCGACCATGCCAAGCGCGAGTCCGTGCGATTCAACGGCAATGTCGGCTATGCGGTGACCGACCGTATCACCACGCGCTTCTATGTCAGCGTGAACCAGCTGAACCAGGAATTGCCGGGCGCGCTGACCGAGGCCGTGGCGCTGAATGATCCGAAGACCGGGAACTTCGTGAATGATCAGGGCCGCGATATCGAGTCCGTTCGCCTGCAGAACCAGACCACGATTGCGTTCGACAGCAGCGAGCTGAAAGTCGGCGTGTTCCTGAACGACAAGTCGCTGCACCACCCCATCTTCCAGGTGCTGGAACAGGACACGCAGGACCGAGGCGCCTTTGCGCGCTGGGACTGGGCAAGCGGCAAATGGGAGGCCACGATTGGCGGCGAGGCGCGCTACGGCGATGTCGATTATCAGCGCTATATCAACAATAATGGCGCCAGCGGCGCGCTGGCCTTCGACGCAGATCAGAAAGCCTATACGAGCAACGTGTATTCCGAGGTGCGCTATCACGCGACCGACAGGCTGACGCTGATCGGCGGAGGCATTTATGCCAATGGCAAACGCGAGCAGTTTGAGAAGTTCAACCTGTTTTCGGGTGGCGCGACGGGCGTGAAAGGCGAGAAGGAATTCAACGCGTTCTCGCCGAAGCTAGGCATGCTGTACGCGGCGACGCCTGACATTCAGGTCTATGGCAATCTGAGCAAGTCAGCAGAGTTCCCCGGCTATGGCGAGTTGGCGCAGGTGGCGGCGTTCGTGCCGGTGGAGAAGCAGACGGCGTGGACGCTGGAAGCCGGCACGCGCGGCAGCAAGGGCATCGCGGAATGGGATGTCTCGGTCTATCGGTCAGAGATTGATGGCGAACTGCTTCAGTATACGGTGAATGCAGACATTCCCGCATCCACGTTCAATGGCGACCAGACGATCCACCAGGGCATCGAGGCCGGACTTTCGCTGCAATTGGACGACTGGCTGCGTCTGCGGCAGGTCTACACCTATTCAGACTTCAAGTTTGATGGTGACGTGCAATATAGCGACAACCAGCTGCCGGTTGTGCCGGAGCATGTCTACCGGGCCGAGCTGCGCATCGGGACGGAACGGCTGCACGTGGCGCCGAGCGTGGAATGGGTGCCCGAGGGCCCCTATGCCGACTATAACAACACGACGAAGGTCGACGGTTATGTGTTGCTGGGCGCAACAGCCAGCTGGAGCGTGAATGACCGTATGGACCTGTTCCTTGATGCAAGGAACCTGGCCGACGAGAAAGCCATTGGCGATGTCAGCGCGGCGATCACGGCGACCGATGCGTCGGCGATTTACTATCCTGTAGAGCGCCGGGCCGTGTTCGGCGGCATTCGGGCGAGGTTCTAGGACCATGGCGAGTGCGTTCCGATCAGGGCTTCAGCAACGCGTCTGGCGCTGGCATTTCATTGCCGGGCTGGTGGTGATCCCATTCGTTGTGATCCTGGCCCTCACGGGGTCGGCCTACCTGTTCAAGCCGCAGGTGGAGGCCGCGATTGAAGCGGGGATCAATGCGAAGGCGTCACGGGAGGCGGGCACCCTTGTGCCGGCCGACACGCTGGTCGCGAATGCGCTCGCTACCCATAAGGGCTATATTCTCAAACGCTATGTGTTGCCGGACGGACCGGACGACCTGACCGCGGAAGCCGAGATCGTGGGTGACGGCCCGGCGCGCTATATCTGGCTCGACACGCATACGGGCGCCATCCTGCATGATGTGAAATCCGACGCGCGGATCATGACATTCGTATCGCGCATCCATGGGACACTGCTGGGCGGCAATCGCGGCTCGCTGGTGGTGGAGACGATGGCGTCTTGGACGATCATCCTGATCGTGACGGGCCTGTATCTGTGGTGGCCGCGCGGCGTGGCGTGGTGGCGCGTGTTCGTGCCGGACCTTTCGGTACGCGTTGGGCGGCGGGATGTCTGGAAGAAGCTTCATGGCGCGACGGGTGCATGGATCGGCGTGCTGGTGCTGGTCATGCTGCTGTCGGGCCTGCCGTGGACGCAGGTGTGGGGCGCGGGCTTCACGCAGGCGAAGGCGCTGGCGGGGCTGAAGACACCGGGGCAGAAATGGTTCGTGACGTTGCAGTCCGGTGATCCGCATGCGGGCCACGACATGGGCGGGGCGGATCTCTGGAAGACCGGCAGCGACGCGGACGAGAATGCCATGATTGCGGAGATGGGCGAGATGGCTGCGGCCGGGATTTCGCTGCAGGACGTGGTGGACAAGGTGGTGCCGCAGGGCCTTTGGGCGCCGGTGAACATCCAGCCGCCGCGCGGAGAGAATGGCGTGTGGACAGTCCGGGCGATGCCGCAGTTCCGACCACGCTACGAGACCGTGCATTATGACAAGTGGAGCGGCGACGAGGTAATGCGCATCCGTTTTGCCGACCAGAACATGGCGGACCAGACGGTGGCCTATGGCGTCGCTTTCCATGAGGGCGCGCTATTTGGCTGGCCAAACCAGGTGCTGGGCGTGATCGCCGCCCTGGGCGTGGTGATGCTCAGCGTGACAGGCGGCGTGATGTGGTGGAAGCGGCGACCGCAGTGTCAGATCGGCGTGCCGCCCATGCCGACGGACAGGCGGATCGCGGCGGGCGTCATTGTACTGATTGTCTGCCTTGCGTTGCTCCTGCCGATGGCGGGTGTGACACTGTTTGCCGCACTTGTTCTGGATACGGCGTGGCCCGCGGTGAGCACAAAACGTTGAAGCCCGATCACGGGAGCTTTTGTGACGGAACGGACAATAAATTGTGGCGACAGTTACTTGTAAGCTAACTGTCACGTGTTCGTCACCTAGAGGTCGTAGCTGACCAAATCAGCAGCACAGATCATCCCTTCCGCAGAGTCGCGGAAGGGACCCCAGCACACAGGCCAGTGGCCTGCGTGAACGGGGAAGTGCGCGCGCGGGTCATACGTCTTAAACAAGGGAATAGAGATGAATACTTACTGGAAAGCCGGCCTTCTGGCCGGTGTCAGCATGGGCCTGGTTCTTGGCGCCTATGCCGACGATGCTGCAACGACCGAGGATGAGTCCCGGTCGCTCGACACGATCATCGTGCTCGGCTCGCAGCAGACCTATTCGTCAGCTGAATCAACAGAGGCCATGGCGCTGCAACAGTCGCCGATCACGAGCCTTCTGGCACAGATCGACAACCTGCCCGGCGTGCTGGTGACCGAGGGCGACGCGTTCGGCTTTGACGACTGGTCGACAGGCGTTGCCGTTCGCGGCTTCCAGAACAGCCTTGGCGAACAGCAGGTCGGCATCACGGTCGACGGCATCCCGAACGGTGGTTCTGGCTATGGCGGCGGCTCGAAAGCCAACCGCTTCATCGACACGCAGAACGCCGGGGCAATCGAAGTGTCGCAAGGTACGGCCGACATTGCCACACGCTCGAACGAAGCGCTGGGCGGCACGCTGAACTTCACGACGCAGAACCCGCTCGATGAGCGCCGCGTCCGCGTTTCAGCCTCGCTTGGCGACTATGATGCACAGCGCTTCTATGGCCGTTATGACAGCGGCCTGCTGGCTGACAACAAGACCAAGTTCTGGGTGTCGCTGTCGACGCAGTCTGCCACCGACCATGTGAACCAGTCCGCCGACAACCAGCGCGACCATTTCGCAGCCAAGCTGCAGACCGAGCAGTTCGGCATCGACTGGACGAGCTACCTTTCCTATGACGACACGACCGAGAACAACTATCAGCGCCTATTCTCGCCTGCCGATTATGCCACTGATCCGAACTCGGACCAGCTGACAGCTGAATGGACCGGCATTCCCTATATCGACCAGCTTTACCGGAAAGCCTGGGGCACGCTGCGCGAAAACAGCCTGTTCTACCTCAAGGGCGAGAAGGAATTGTTTGACGGCGTGACGCTGGAAGCCGGCGTCTACCGGCATGACAATGCGGGCCGCGGCGACTGGGTGCCACCTTACCTCGTGAACGTCGGCCAGTTCGGTGCCTCGACCAATCCGCTGGTCTACTATGTCGACGCTGGCGGCACGCCGCTGAGCCCCACGGACGGCTGCGTTTCGTCGATCACGTTCCCCTATGGCGGCGCTGGTGCCGAGTATGACCCGGCCTGCTACCAATCGGGCGCTGTTCCGGTCCAGTCCTACCGTCATACGCATTACCAGAAGGAACGCACGGGCGTTTATGGCGATCTCGAATGGCAGACCCAGATCAGTGACGCGGTCAACAACACGGTTCGTGGTGGTGTCTGGTATGAAGACGCAACACGCTTTGAGTACCGTGACTGGCACAAGCTGATCGATGCCCGCATCGGTGCCGACTATGACAACACGGCCTACTGGGTGCAGTACAATCGCGAGTTCCCGCAGACGACCTTCAAATGGTATGCCGAGGACGTCGTGGAAGTGGCGGACTTCACCTTCCGTATCGGTGTGAAACAGTTCTCGAACGAACTCGAGCGCGTCGACAATTTCACGCCGAACGACCCGACCCTGAACTTCAAGATCTCGAGCGACTCTGACGTGCTGTTTTCGGGCGGTGCCGCCTGGACACCTTCGGCCATGCCGGGCGTGGAACTGTTCGCCGGTTATGCCGAGAACTTCAAGGCCATCCCCGATGGCGTGCTGGAAGTGCTGGGTGGTACGGGCGTGCCTGATCCGGAAACCTCGAAGAACATGGAAGCTGGCGTGCGCTATGTCGGTGACAGGCTTCGCGGTTCGGTCGTGTACTTTGAATCGACCTTCGAGAACCGCCTGTTCCCTGCCCCGACCGAGTCGGTCGATGGCATCGACTACCTGGAATCGTCGAATGGCGGCTTCATCAATGGCGGCGGTATCGACTCCAGCGGGATCGAAATGGCCGGCGAGTTCCGCGCAACCGACAGCCTTTCGCTCTTCGCATCGTACACATACAATGATGCGACCATCCTCGGCACGGGCGACACAGTGCTCGACGCAGCAGCTGGAATCTTTGTCGGCAACACGGTGCCGAACATTCCTGAGAACATGTTCGTTCTCAGCGCCGACTATACGCAGGGCAACTTCAATGCCGGCCTGTCGACGAAATGGATTGATGACCGGTTCGTGAACCTGTCGAACACCTGGGTGGCAGACAGCCATGTTGAGGCTGACCTCTATGCCGGCATCTCCGGTTCGGCCCTGTCGGACGACCTGTCGAATGTCGACTTCAGGCTGACAGTGAACAACCTGTTCGACCAGAACTACCTGGCGGGCATTTCAGGCAACGGTGCGTGGATCTCCGCGCCGCGCACGGTCGTGTTCACGGTCACGGCAGATTTCTAGTAGAGTTGTATATTGAGAAGGCAGGCCCGCGCGGGCCTGCCTTTTTCCATTTCACATACCGATAACAAGGCCGCACTGTGCGGCACCGCCGAGGAGGCCGAGATGCCGAAACTGGATCGCCGACAGACACTGGCCCTGATGGCCGCAGGCACGCTGGGCGCGTGCGCCACCTCGCCTGAGACAGCCACGACGTTCGCCACGACTGTCTCGCCAATGTTCGCGCATGGCGTGGCAAGTGGCGACCCGCAGGCGACCAGCGTGGTACTGTGGACGCGCGTGACGACGGATGCAGGCGATCTTGCGGGGACCTTCCAGCTGGCGCGGGACGACGCTTTCACGGAGATGGTTCTTGAAGGCGCCGCCGTCGCGACTGCCGACGCCGACCATACAGTGAAGCTGATCCCGACGGGACTGACACCCGGCACGACCTACTATTACCGCTTCGTGTTTGACGGTGCGATGTCGCCCGTGGGCCGGACACGCACACTGCCGGTGGGCGAACTGAAAAAGCTGGGCATCGCGCTGGTGTCCTGCTCGAACTATCCGTTCGGTCATTTCAATGCCTATGACGCCATCGCGAAGGATCCTGCGATCGACGTGGTGCTGCATACTGGCGACTATATCTACGAATATGGTGCGAAGGGCTGGGGCGCGGAAACCGGCGCCAGCATCGGACGGGTCCACGTGCCCGCAAACGAGATTGTCAGCCTTGCCGACTATCGCGCCCGTCACGCGCAGTACAAGACCGATGCGGGAGCGCGGGCCATGCACGCGGCACATCCCTTCGTCGCCTGCTGGGACGACCACGAGAGCGCGAACAATCCGTGGGTGGGCGGCGCGCAGAACCATCAACCCGATACCGAAGGCGCGTGGGATGATCGGCGCACGGCGGCGATCCGCGCGTATTATGAGTGGATGCCGATCCGGGAACCTGCACCCGGCTTCACGCGCGCAGAATTCTGGCGGACTTATGCGTTCGGTGATCTTGCGACGCTGGTGACGCTGGAATCGCGCCATACCGCGCGTGGCAAGCAGGTCGACTATGCCGAATACTACGCGACGATTACATCAACGGAATCTCGTGATGCGTTCATGTATGACGTGATGGATGACCCGGACCGCAAGATGATCTCGCCCAAAATGGAAGCGGCGCTGACCAAGGGCCTGACGGCTTCCGTGGCGAATGCCCAGCCTTGGCGGCTGATCGGCAATGCGAGCCCGATTGCACGCATGCGCGTTCCGGACGTCGTGGCCCTTGGCATCGACCCTGCGAAGGCGCCCAAAGGCGAGGCGCCGGGTGACGGGCCGAACATGCTCTGGAAAGCCAAGTGGAACCTGCCCTTCTATACCGACACCTGGGATGGCTATCCCGCGGCGCGCGAAGCCTTCTATGCGCTGAGCCGCGATGCCGGCGCCGAAGACCTGCTCTTCCTGACAGGCGACAGCCACAGCTTCTGGGCAAACCAGGTGGCTGACGATGAAGGCCGCCCGATGGGCATCGAGCTTGGCACGGCCGGCGTATCCTCACCGGGAGACTTCGTGGACACCGGCTGGGACGCCGAGAGCGCCCTGAAGCTTGACCGCGTATTCGAGCAGGCTCTGGACGAAGTGCGCTGGACCGACAACATGCACCAGGGCTATGTACGTGTCGTGCTGACGCCCGAGAAGGCGGACGCCGCCTTTGTAGCCATGGACACGGTGCTGTTGCCCGATTACCGCACCGAGGTCATCCGGACGGAAACGATCATCAGGGACGGCAAGACGATCAAGTTCGCCGACGCCTGACGATCACTTCCTATCCCGCCTAGAGCAGGTCGCCGCCAGCGGCAGCGGCTGTCGTGCCATCCTTCTTGTAGGCGCGGATGACGTTCTTTCCGGTGATCCACTTGTGCACTTCGTCCGGGCCGTCGACGAGGCGCTGGGAGCGGATGTGCGTGTACCAGGCGGCGAGCGGCGTATCGAGGCTGTAGCCGAGCGCGCCGTGGAGCTGGATGGCCGTGTCGACGACCTTGTGCACCATGTTGGCGAGGAAGACCTTGGCGATGCCGTTCTCCTGGCGCAGGTCCATGCCGTTCTCGGCCTTGTACGCGATGTGCATGAGCATGAGGCGGGCGATGTAGAGTTCGCTGGCGCATTCGGCGAGCATGAACTGAACGCCCTGACGGTCTTCGAGGCCCTTGCCGAACGTGGTGCGCTTGGTGACGTGTTCCGTTGCGAGATCAAGCGCACGCTGGGCCATGGCGACATTGTGCATGCCGTGGCGCAGGCGACCGTAAGCGAGACGGTGCTGACCCATGGAGAAGCCGCCGCCCTCGCCGCCGAGCAGGTTTTCTTCCGGCACGATGAGGTTGTCGATCTTCACCTCGGCGTGACCACCGCCCATTTCCTCATAATGTGCGCCGTGTACGGCCATTGTCGGAATGTCGCGGAGGATCTTGTAGCCGGGGTTTGGCAGCTCGACGATGAAGGTGGAGTATTGCTGGTGGCGGGGCGCGTCCGGGTTGGTCTTCGCCATGACGACCGCAATGTCGGCAGCGCTGGCGGCGCTGGAGAACCATTTCTCGCCGTTGAGGACATAGTTGCCCTTGCCATCCTTGACGGCGGTGGTCTGCATGCCGGTGGCATCGGCGCCAGCGGCCTTCTCGGTCATCGAGTAGCAGATGCGCTTTTCGCCATTGAACAGCGGCTTCAGGTATTTCTCTTTCTGGAAATCGGTGCCGTGGGCGAGCAACGTGAGCATGGTCGCGTCATCGGGGCCCTGCGAGTTCATCGAGAGTGCGCCGAGATGGCTCTGGCCGAGTTCCATCTGGACGAGGGCGTTGGCGAGGGGACCAAGGCCCATGCCGCCATGCTCGACCGGAATGAAGGGTAGCCAGAGGCCCTGCGCGCGGGCTTTCTTTCGCAGTTCAGCCAGAACAGTTTTGTAGGCCTTGCCGGCGGACATTTCCTTTTCGGCGGGGATGCATTCATCCTGCACCCATTGGCGCACGCGCTCGCGAACTTCTTTTGCGTCATCCGGAATGGTGAAATCGATGGCCATTGTCATTTACTCCCTGTTTTTCTGGGTCTGAGGCTAAGGCGGAAGCGGGCGCTTGCCTATAGGTGCCGCATGGTCAGGCTCTGGACGATGCTTGCCGACAGGCGCTAGGGTTTCACGGGTGAACTTATGGGAGCTGCCCTGATGCAAAAGAAGCGTCTTCGTCGCCTGATGGCCGCCTGTTCTGCGCTGGCGCTGGGCGCTTGTGTGGCGGCGCCGGAGCCGGCGGCCACCCCTGCCGCGCCCGAGCCAGCCGCTGCACCGGTTGAGGCGACGGAGGTGCTGCCCGCTGCGAAGGTGCGGATGCAGCATCTACAGGTGGCGATGCGGGATGGGGCGCGGCTGGACACGGACGTCTACCTGCCCGAAACGGAGGGCAAGTTCCCGACCGTGCTGATCCGCACGCCTTATGAGCGTGAGCTGAGCCTCAAGGGCAACCAGTATGATGCCTTCCTCGCGGCAGGCTATGCAGTGGTGCAACAGCACGAACGGGGTCGCTTCCTGTCGGAAGGTGCGATGCACATGCTGGGCAATGCCGACGAGGATGGCTGGGACACGCTGAGCTGGATTGCGGCGCAGGACTGGTCGGACGGGAGCGTGGCGACGTCGGGCTGTTCGTCATCAGCCGAGAACCAGCTGAAGCTGTCGACACTGGGACACCCGGCGCTGAAGGCGGTGATCGCCTATTCGTCGGGCGTGGGCATTGCCGAGGCAGGGCCCTATCGCGAGCAGGGCAATTTCTGGCGCGGCGGCGTGTGGCAGATGGGCTGGGCGAACTATTTCTATGCCGAGATGCAGGTAAACCAGCCGCAATTGCCCGCAGGCCTCAGCGATGAAGAACGCCAGCGGCTGATGCGGGATTTCTCGATCAAGCAGGACACCGCGATCACGCAGGAAGATTACCTGAAGGCGCGGATGCACTTGCCGGTGATCGAGCTGGGCGAGGTGCTGGGGGCACCGCAGACGGAGCTAGAAGACTATCTGAGGCGCGGGCCGTCTGACCCGGCCTGGGATGATGACCGGATCACGAATGGCGAGACGCCGAAAGTGCCGGGCCTCTATGCCGAGGCGCTGTATGATATTTCGGCCCGGTCTGGCACCGCGCGCTTCGAGCAGACGCGCGAGGCGAGCGCGCCCGGCACGCAGGCGCTGATGCTGATCAATGGGCAGCACTGTTCCTACCGGCGGCAGAAGGAAGACGGCGCGATCGGCGAGCGGCCGATTGGCGATATGCGTTTTGACTATACAGCGCGCGAGCTGGCCTTCCTGAACCATTGGGTGAAGGGCGAGACCGAGGCGGCGCTACCTGCGCAGCCCGTGAGCGTCTACATGGCGGGCGTGAACCGCTGGGTGTCGTTTGATGCCGTGCCCGAAGCAGGAACGGGCGAGACGCGGACATTCTATCTTTCGGGCGGGGGCGCAGCGAATACGCTGGAGGGCGACGGGGCGCTGCTAATGGATGCGCCGGACGTCGCGGCGACGGATACATTCAAATATGACCCGGCTGACCCGGTTATCTCGCATGGCGGCGAGATTTCAGGATTGGGGCCCGATCAGGAAGACGGCGCCTTTGACCAGCTCGGGATCGAGGCACGCGACGATGTGCTGGTCTATACGAGCGATGTGCTGGAGGAAGACCTGCCGGTGTTCGGCTTTATCAATACCGAGCTGTTTGTTTCTTCCGATGCACCGGATACGGACTTTACCGTGAAGCTGGTGGATGTGGCGCCAGATGGCACCGCCTGGAACATTGCCGACACGATTCTGCGGATGCGCTATCGTGAGGGCGTGGACCAAGCGGTGTTCATGACCGACGGCGAGACCTATGCGATCACGCCGCCGCCCATGCTGGCCGGGAACGTGTTTCTCAAGGGGCACCGGGTGCGGGTGGAGGTATCGTCGAGCAACTTCCCGACATATGCGCGCAGCCTGAACACGGCGGGCGACCCGTACACGACGACCGAAACGGCGGTGGCGACGAATGCGGTTCATCACGGGCCCACGGCGCTGTCGCGGATCGAATTGCCCGTGGTGGCGCTGCCGGAATGAGCTGACGTAACGGCCTGTCGCTGCGGCAGGCGTTTTCAGGATGAAAGAGTGGGTCTACAAATTCGGCAAAACATAATCCGGAGGAGAGACCCCATGCAGATCAGTAAGAACACACCGCTCGTTGTAACCGGCGGCGCATCCGGCCTTGGCCGTGCCACGGCCGAAGCCTTTGCCGAGGCTGGCGCGCCTGTCGCCATTTTCGACATCAACGAAGAAAAGGGCGAAGCCGTCGCCAAGGAGATTGGCGGCCTGTTCTGCAAGGTGAACATCCTCGACGAACAATCCGTGCTGGATGGCTTCGAGAAGGCCCGCGCGGCGCATGGGCAGGAACGCGTCACCGTGCATTGCGCGATGACGGCCAAGGGCGGCAAGACGCTGCGCTTCGACAAGGAAACCCACGCCTTCAAGCGCCTGCCGACCGAAGATTATGCCTTTGGCGCGCAGGGTATCCTGATCTCGTCCTATCGCGTTGCGTCCATCTCTGCACTCGGCATGGCGAATGCCGAGCCGATCACCGAGGATGGCGAGCGCGGCTGTATCACGCTGACGGCTTCTGTAGCGGCCATGGACGCGCAGATCGGCCAGGTGGTCTATGGCTCGTGCAAGGCGGGCGTAAACGGGCTGGTTCTGCCGCTGGCGCGTGACCTGATGGACCTTGGCATTCGCGTGAACTCGATCATGCCGGGCATCTTTGCGACACCGCTGATGCTGGGCGCGCCGCAGAACGTGCTGGACAGCCTCGCGGCTTCGGTGCCCTTCCCCAAGCGGCTCGGCAATCCGAAGGAGTTCGGCTCGCTGGCGATGGAGTTTGCGCGCAACGGCTATTTCAACGGCCAGACGATCCGCCTCGACGGCGCGATCCGGATGGCACCGCGCTGATCCCACGTACGCTGCGTCCATCGACGTTTCAGGCTTTGCTGCCCCGGCGGCAAGGTCGTAGAGTCGCGCGAAATAATAATATTCAGGGAGAGAAACACCGTGGCCAAGGATTTTGACTGGAATTTCGGGGATATGCTGGATGCGCTGGGCGAGGTGCTCGGTGCCGATGCCCCTGCCCTGATCCATGGTGACCGTGTGGTGAGCTGGCCGGAGATGACGGCGCGCTCGAACCGGTTGGCGCGGAACCTGCGCGAGATGGGCGCGAAGACCGGCGACAAGGCCGGCTTCTACCTGCGCAACCAACCGGAATATACCGAAGCGCTGGCGGCCTGTTTCAAGGCGCGGCTGACGCATGTGAACGTCAATTACCGCTACCTAGATGACGAGCTGGTCTACATTTTCGACAATTCGGATTCGACGGTCGTGTTCTACGACGTGGAATTCATCGAGCAGGTCGAACGCGTGCGCGGGCGGCTGCCAGGCGTGATCGCCTGGGTGCAGATCGGCGGCGACAGCGTGCCGGACTTTGCGGTGGCCTATGAAGACCTCGCCAGCAAGGGCGATGCCTCGCCGCTGGGCATAGAACGGTCGGGCGACGACCTGTTGTTCCTCTACACGGGCGGCACGACCGGCATGCCGAAGGGCGTGATGTGGTCTCACGGCATCTGGCGGCAGGCCGGCATGGAAGGCGTGGCCAAGGCGGGCGGCGTTGTGCCGAAGGATTTGGATGAGCATGTCGCCAATGCGCTGGAACTCGGCCGGCACGCGCGGATCATTCCGGCCTGCCCGCTGATGCACGGCACCGGCCTGTTCACGGCCATGGGCGTGATGCTGAACGGCGGCACCGTGGTGACCCTGACCGAGAACAAGAATTTCAGCCCGCAGAACCTGTGGGAAACGGTCGAGAAGAATGGTGTCACCAATATGGCAATTGTCGGCGACGCGTTCGGCAAGCCCATGCTGAAGGAACTGGAAGAGAACCCGGGCAAGTATGACCTGTCGACGGTTGTGGCCATCGTGTCGTCCGGCGTGATGTGGTCGGTCGAGATCAAGCGCGGGCTACTGAAGCATATGCCGCAAGCGGCGATGATGGACAGTTTCGGCGCGTCTGAGGCGGTGGGCTTTGGCTCGTCCGCGATGACGGCGGATGGCGAGGTGAAGACCTCCAAGTTCGAACTCGGCCCGAACTGCAAGGTGTTCAGCGAGGACCATCGCGAGATTCAGGCTGGCAGCGGCGAGGCGGGCTTTGTCGCGCGCGGCGGCGCTGTGCCGCTCGGCTATTACAAGGACCCGGAGAAGACGGCGAAGACCTTCCCGACGATCAATGGCATGCGCTATTCCATTCCGGGCGACTGGTGCACGGTGGAAGCCGATGGCTCGATGACGCTGCTGGGCCGCGGATCGAACTGCATCAATACGGCTGGCGAGAAGGTCTATCCCGAAGAAGTGGAAGAGGCACTGAAGCTGCATGATGCGGTGATCGACGCGCTGGTCGTGGGCCTTCCGGACGACAAGTGGGGACAGGCCGTGACGGCCGTCGTGTCCACCGACGGTGAGGTGAGCGAGGAGGAGTTGCGTGCGTTCGTGGCGACCAAGATCGCCCGCTTCAAGGCACCCAAGCGCATCTTCTTCAAACCGGACCTTGGCCGCGCCGTGAACGGCAAGGCCGACTACAAGACGATCAAGGCGTTTGCCGTCCAGCAGGCCGACAAAGCCTAGACCGAAGGCACGCCTGTTGTGGCGTCTGCGAATGCGCTAAAGGCAGGCATGACCGATACACCGAAACCGAATGGGCCGCTGCATGGCCTGCGCGTCGTGGAGATGGGCCAGCTGATTGCGGGCCCGTTCTGCGGACAATTGCTGGGCGACATGGGCGCGGAAGTCGTCAAGATCGAGCCGCCCGGCAAGGGCGACCCGATGCGCGAATGGGGACAAGGCGACAAGCCTGCCTGGTGGCGCGTGATCGGACGCAACAAGTATTCGGTGGCGGTGGACCTGCGCACCGAGGAAGGCCAGCAGCTGGCGGGTGACCTGATTGGTGAGGCGGATGTGCTGGTCGAGAATTTCCGGCCGGGCGCACTGGAGAAGTGGGGGCTTGACCCGCTCAAGCTGCGCGAGACCAATCGGGGGCTGATCGTGGCGCGCATGTCGGGCTATGGCCAGACAGGGCCCTATGCGGACCGGCCGGGCTTCGGCCTGATCGGCGAGGGTTTTGGAGGCCTGCGCGGGATTACCGGCGAGCCGGACCGGATGCCATCGCGCGTGGGCATTTCCATAGGGGATACGCTGGCGGCCTCCTATGGCGCCATGGGCATTCTCGCGGCGCTGCACCACAGGGACAAGACCGGAGATGGCCAGATCATCGACGTGGCGCTGTATGAAAGCGTGCTGCAGGTAATGGAAAGCTATGTGGCGGACTATTCGACTTCTGGCTTCATGCGCCAGCGTACAGGAGCGATCTTGCCAAAGATTGCGCCATCGAATGTCTATCCGTGCAAGGATGGGGAGTTCCTTATCGGGGCCAACCAGGACCCGATCTTCAGGCGCCTGTGCGATGCGATGGGACGGCCCGAGCTTGCGATGGATGCTCGCTATGCGACGCATCTTGCACGCGGCGAACATCAGGCGGAACTGGACGGGATCATCAGTGACTGGACGCGCACGCTGACAGTGGCGGAGCTGGAAGCGCTATTGCTGGAACACGCGGTGCCATCAGGCAAGATCTACACGGCGGCCGACATGGTCAGCGATCCGCACTATGCGGCGCGCGAGGCCATCGTGACGGTAGACGACCCGGAGCTTGGCCCGGTGAAGATGCAGAACACGTTCCCGAAATTCTCTGCGACACCGGGATCCATCCGCAAGCAGGCACCGCGCAGCGTCGGCGAAGACACGGCGGCGATCCTGGAGCGCTGGCTGGGACGGCCTGCTTAGGCGGGGATTGGCACAGGCGGACCGGGGAACTTCGCAGCATTGGCGAGAACGTCATCCGGCGTTTTCAGCATGGCCTGGTACATTTCCGGCGGGTAGACCATGTGCGGCTTGGCGGGATCGTAGGGCGGCTGCGGCTCGTTGCCCTTTCCTGCATAAGGCGCTGGCGCCTTGTAGCTTTCCGCTTCTGCCGCCGAGATACCGGCCTTCTCGAGCACTGTGGGATCAATCCATTGCTGCGGGTCGACGTGCGTTGCGGGCGCGGCGACCTCGAGCGTCATCTGGTCTGGTCCGGCGAAATAGATCGACTTGCAGAAGCCGTGATCGAGCGGGCCAATGACGTTGATGCCGTGGCTGCGCAGGCGGTCGCGCATGCCGAGGAGGCCTTCTTCATCATCAGCGCGGAAAGCGAGGTGCTGCATCGTTCCAGCGGCGCTGGGCAATGCACCATTGCCGGAATGCGTGATGCCGAGCGTGACCGGTATCTTGTCGACATCCGGCAGCTGGACGATCGAGAAGAAGCTGTGATCGTTCATGCGCAGGAAGGCATGCAGGCCGCCGGGCACGCCGTGCATGTCGAATAGCGCGACGAGCGGGAAGTTCATGACCTCCGAGAAGAAGGCGATATGCTTCTTTATGTCGGACGACATGATGGCGATGTGATGTATGCCGCTTGGCTGCGGCCGGGACTGTTCAATCATTCCTCGGACCTTTCCTGCTTTCCCCTTGATAGTGTTTGCGCAAGTATGCGCTTCATAAAAAACAAGGGCAAGGAAACACGCAGATGGCTATCGCAAGGGAACCCTACGGGTTTGTACACGCAGATTCGGGGCGTCTGAAAGAGACCTATGGCGGCCCAGCGGGGCAGGTTTTCGTGGAGTGCATGCGCATCCGGCCGGATGATGTGGAGTCGAAAACTGTCATCCTGTTCAGCCACCCGATTGGCGGCGGAAGCTTCCTGCCGCTGGTGACAGCGCTCGCCCGCGAAGGCCATCACGTGATTTATTGCAACCCGCGTTATCGCGGCAATGACACGGCGCTGATCATGGAGAAATGCGTGCTGGACCTTGGCGCCTGTATTGCAGATGCGAAGAAGCGCTTTGGATATGAGAAAATTGTGCTGGGCGGCTGGTCTGGCGGCGGATCACTGTCGCTGTTCTATCAGGACCAGGCCGAGAACCCGACCATCACGGAAACGCCCGCAGGCGATGCGGTGGACATTGCGGGCGCAGGCCTGATCCCGGCCGATGCCATCCTGCTGTTGGCGGCGCATATCAGCCGGTCGCACACGATGACGGAATGGATCGACCCGTCGATCCTCGACGAGGACAAGCCGTTCGAACGCGACAGGGAACTGAACATCTATGACGCGGACTGCCCAAACCAGCCGCCCTATTCCCATGAATTCGTGACGCTGTTCCGTGCGGCACAGGTGGCACGCAACCGGCGCATCACCGACCGCGTGCTTACGCAACTGGCTGCCATCAAGGCGAGCGATGACCCGGACGCCGAGCGGTGTTTCGTGGTGCAGGGTACGATGAGCGATGTGCGCTGGCTGGACCCGACGCAGGACCCGTCGGACAGGAAGCCCGGCACGTGTTACCTCGGCGATCCGCGCATTGCCAATGACGGGCCGGTCGGTCTCGGGCGTTTCACCACACTGCGCTCATGGCTGTCGCAGTGGAGCTATGACAAGAGCCGGGCGGACGGCACGGGCAATGCCTCGCGCGTCTCCTGCCCTGTGCTCGTCATCAGCAACTCAGCCGACTTGGCCTGCACGCCAAGCCATGCGAAGCGCCTGTTCGAGGCCGTCGGCTCGGAAGACAAGCAGATGGTGACGATCAAGGACGCCGACCATTACTATATCGAACGTCCTGACCTGCTGCCAAAGGCGGTCAAGGAAGTAACGGAGTGGATGGAGGCCCGGCGCCTGTTTTAGCGCACGTCCGCACAACCGGCATAGCGCTTCGGCGGGCTTACTCGCAGCGCTGATACTCTGCCATGCATGTGAGTCCGCACTTGGCCATTGCCAGTTCAGCGGGCGTTGGTGCGCGACTGGCCTGATCGACGGCCTCTCCCATGGCTTCCAGTTTGCGCATGCCGGAACAGGAGCAGTCACAGGCGGCACGTGGCGCCCCCTGTGAGGCCGCAATCGCCGACATGTCTGGAGCGTCTCCGGTCTGCCTGGCGGCTTCTGCGGCGGCCATGACGGCATCGACAATGTCTTCTTGGCCCTGGGGCATTCTTGCCATGATATCTGACCGCAAGTCAGACAGCGGCGTGACGGATTCATCGGGTTCGTAGCGGCTGTCTTCCTTCCAGGGGGCCGCGATCCGGAAATAGCCCTGCAGGTTTCCGATAATGTCGAGGGTGGGTTGCGATTCCTGCATCTGCTTCGGGGTTAGCGAATCTGGATCTGTAAAATCAGCGACAAAGCGGCCTTCGAGTAGGGTCGGCGAATAGTGGATGATTGTCACCGTTCCTGACGGCCTGAACTCACGCTGACCACCCGGCAGGGAATCGGTCGGCCCGACGGCATGGAACTCACCGCCATCGTAGCCATTCGTCGAGATACGCGCACCAGGGATTGTTCCCGTGAAGCCATAGTCAAAGAATGGAACGGCAATGTCTATGGCCGTGCCGGGCGTGCTCTTTTCCAATGCCGACAAGCTGGAGAATGTCCCGTTCATATCACCAAGCGTCTCGTTCAATATCTCCCCGGCGATGAGTATCTGTTCCATTGCACCGCCCTCAGCATTGACCCCGGCCAATACGTTGAGAATGTCAGGCGTGGCGCGTATCGAAATGCGAACCGCGCGATTGTCCGCATCGATTACGACCTTGGTGGCTTCGGAGCCGTTGAAAGTCTGCTCCCGGGCAGCCTGCTGGTTTCTTGATGTGCCTGTCTTGGGCGCAGCGCGGGCGGGCGCAGCCGGCAACGGACCGACAAACGTGCTGTCCACTTTTGCCGCTGTGGTGGTGATTGAAAGCTGGCCCGTGAAGCTTTTCGTCTCCCAAGGGGCGGCATCCATGTTTGTGACGATGAGGGACATCTGCTCATCGGGCAACAAATCCACCTGCCACAGGGCAAAGTGGCGGCCCATTTCTGTCATGCCAGACGCCTGCAGACGACGTGACGTTTTCTGGGCACCGGCTGCACCCATCCATAGTTGGTTCAATTCGCGTGCAGAGTCCGCCTCAACCTGGATGACCATTTGGACGGGCCCCGGCCGGCTCGCATCACCATCTGCAATCCTGATACACTTGCCTGCAAGGGCGTCGATCTTCAGTGGGATCGCCACGCCTGATTGAGGCCCTTCAAGCGGCAGTTCGGTACACTTATTGAACAGTTTGTCCTGCATGATGGCTTTGATCTTCTGCGGCGTATTTTTCTCGCTCGTGTATCGTCCTTCGCCATACCCGGCGAAAGTGGAGAGGAAGAATGCATATTCCCGGTCGAGGGGCTGTTTGATGCTTTTCAGCAGCCCACTGTTAAGCCACTGCAGGACGGCCTTGTCGCTGCCGGAGTTCAGCGGCTCAAGCATCATCTCATGAAGGTAGCGATAGTTGGCGGGTATCTCATGGATGCTCGCATTTTGTTGCTTGGCGGACGCGGTGACTTCCTCCCCGAGATAGCGCCAGAAGGAAGCCGTTGCGTAAGTATCGTTCCTGTCGACGGGCTTGAGCAGCGATACATCATACCGCCGAGCCGCCCAGCGGCCTGAACCGGAGCGCGATGGTTCCTCCCCGCGAAGCCTGTACGCCATGTCGACACCGACAGCCTGCGCAGTTCCCTCGTTGAAAAAGCCGCCCAGGTCGTCGTCATTATGGTCATAGGCCGCCTGAACGGCATGGAAGAGTTCATGCGCCAGATGCTCATAGAGGCGTTTGTCCCATTTGCCCCAATTGATCACGGCATCGACGTCGACTTCAAGATGGGTCGGATTCGCACGCGCGACGCGCGCAGGCGCATCAAACCCTTCCTCGAAGGGATAGAGATTGACCTCGTAGCGCCGCGCCGAGATGGGCAGCGCGGGGGCTTTGAAGCCCATGGCCTGGTACTCGAGCGCGACTTCGTGAAGGTAAGCTTCGATCTGGACGATGTGAGGCTGGAGCGCCTCTTCATAAAGGCCCGTCTGGTTGCCGAGGGCCGCGATGGCGCTATCAACCGCCGTCTGACGATGGTCATGTAGAACGACCGTAAACTCCGTGGTGGGCCACTGCGCTGCCTGCGCCCGGACAGGATTGACTGAGGCGGCGATTACCGAGGCGACCAAAACCACAATCAGCCCCTTCAGCAAGCATCTAAATGGAGCGACATCTCCTACGCCTTGGTGGCTAGCACGTCTTCCCGGCATGTTATCGCTCTCCCCCCCTTTATCCCGCTCGATCAGGATGACCTGCCACCATGAGAGCGGGCGAACGCGGTTCAGGCAAGGGCGAAATCACGGGCCTTGCCGATATGGCCTTGTGCTATTTTACAGGAATAGCAGCGTTCGCAGCAGATAGGCGACGGCTGCGACAGCAAGCATGGAGATGATCGCGATCCCGACGAACCAGCCGAGCCGCTTGAAAAGCGGCCCTTCGGGCTGATCGTCTGGCAGCGGCTCGGTCGGGCGGAAGACGGGATCAGCCATGGTAGCCGTCCCCGGGCTTCACCTTGCCCCAGAAAAGTGAATACACATAGGCCGTGTACAGCAGGATGATCGGCAGCATGATCCCTGCCCCGACGAGCATGAAGCCAAGGGCATTGTCACGCGCAGCCGCATCCCAGATCGTGTACTCGAAGGGAACAATATACGGAAAGAGGCTGACGCCGAGACCGATATAGCCACTGAGGAACACGCCGACGGCCAGCAGGTAGGGGCGCCAGTCTGGCGCCGCATTGGGCCCCGGTTTCATTGAAAGATCACGCCAGAGCCAGGCGCAAAGGGCCATGCCCGCAATGGGCGCTGGCGAAAGAGGCAGGAGACGCGCGAAGTCGATGCTGGTCATGGTGAAGCCCCAGCGCGCGCCGACCGACGGATCGATGGCCAGTGTGGCGAGGCTGACGGCCAGAAAGGCAATCGCCACACCCACCAGAGACATGCGCGCCCAGTTGCGGGCCCGGTTGTAGAGTTCGCCTTCGGTCTTCAGCACCAGCCAGCAGGACCCCAGCAGCAGGTAACCGATCACCACAGAGACGCCGACCACGATAGAGAAAGGCGTAAGCCAGTCGAACGCACCGCCAGCGAAGGCGCCGCCCTCGACATTGATGCCTTGGATCATGCCGCCAAGCATGAGGCCCTGCGCGAATGCGGCCGTGGCCGATCCGCCGAAGAACGCGCTGTTCCAGAAGACACGCGTGGGCTTGCGTACAGCCTTGTGCCGGAATTCAAACGCCACACCGCGGAAGATAAGCGCCGCGAGCATGATCAGCACCGGCAGGTAAAACGCCGGCATGATGATGCCATAGGCCTTGGGAAAGGCAGCGAAGAGGCCGCCGCCGCCGATGATCAGCCAGGTTTCGTTACCGTCCCAGACGGGTTCGATCGTGGCAGTCATCATGTTGCGCTCTTCGTCGGAGCGGGCATGGAAGGTGAGCATGCCGACGCCGAGGTCGAACCCGTCGAGCAGGACGTACATGAAGACGCCAATGGCGAGGATGAGGCCCCAGATCAGAGGAAGGTCGAGTGTCATGGGTCTCTCCTAGTCCGCTGCGACAATGTCTTCGCCGGTTTCGGCGGGTTCGTCGACGGCACCCATTGGCGAACCGGGCGGACGGCGGGCTTCCTTCGGTCCCTTCGGATCATCGTCAAAGCCGCGGGTGGCGATACGGGCCATGTAGACCGTGCCGGCGGTGAAGATGATCGCATAGGTGACCATGAAGACGAGGAGCGATGTGGCGACCTGCGCGGTGGAGACAGGCGAGACGCTGTCGACCGTTCGCAGGTGGCCATACACGGTGTAGGGCTGGCGACCGACTTCCGCGACAATCCAGCCGGTGATGACGGCGATGAAGCCAAGCGCGCCGCCGGGAACGGCGGCCCAGTGGAACAGGCCCTTTTCGTCCAGACGGCCACGCCACCAGAGGAAACAGCCCCAAAGGCCAAGCCCGAGCATCGCAAGGCCGGCGCCAACCATGATGCGGAAGCCGTAGAAGACGAGCCAGATGGGCGGCGTATCTTCCGGCGCAAACTGGTCGAGGCCCTTCAGGTCTTCGCCCTCGGGCGTGCCTGCGAAAAGGTAGGGGCTGGTGCCGGGAATGGTGATGCCGGCATGGCCACAGGCATTGTCTGCCGGCCAGGCGATCAGCATGGTGCCCTGAATGGGCGCGGTTTCGCACCAGCCTTCTGCCGCGGCGATCTTGGCGGGCTGGTACTCGTGCGCGATGAGCCCGGACTCATGCCCGATCATGATCTGGATGGGCAGCAGGATGGCGAGCGTCATGGACGCCATGCGCATCTGCCAGCGGGTCGGCTTGGTCACGCGGCCACAGATGACCTGCCAGGCGCCAGCCGCAAGCACGACAGCCGCAGTGGTGATGTAAGCGGCGATCAGCATGTGGGCCAGTCTCGACGGGAAACTAGGGGTGAAGATAACCTTCATCCAGTCGGTGGCGTAGAAGTTGCCGGTGGCCGGATCGACGGCAAAGCCCTGCGGCGTCTGCATCCAGCTATTGGCCGATATGATCCAGAAGGCGGAAATCGTGGTGCCGATGGCGACGGCGCAGGTGGCAACGAAGTGGAGCTTGCGACCGACCTTGTTCCACCCGAACAGCATGACGCCCAGGAAGGTGGCCTCAAGGAAGAAGGCCGTGAGGACTTCATAGCCGAGAAGCGGGCCGATCACGCTGCCTGCGATTTCGGAGAAGACGCTCCAGTTCGTACCGAACTGGTAGCTCATTACCACGCCGGAAACGACGCCCATCGCGAAGGCGAGCGCGAAGATTTTGACCCAGTGCATGTAGAGGCGCTTGAACGCCTCATGCCCTGTCTTCAGCCACAGACCCTCGCAAACAGCGAGAAAGGCCGCGAGGCCAATCGTGAAAGCTGGGAACATGATGTGAAAGGCAATGACGAACGCGAACTGGATGCGCGATAATAGCAGAGCGTCAAAATCCATTGGTCGGTTATCCCTACGGCAACTCTATTTAGAGCCGGGATAACACAGTTATCGGGCAGATGCGCGTTTAGTGTTGTCGCGCGCCATCCTGCCTCATGTGGTGCGCCGCCGCAGGGACCGGAACACGGCATCGGCGCGGGCAGCGATGTGGCCACCCTCCTTGAGGAGGCGGGCCGTCACATGGACGATATCGCCGTCGACGGCGGTAACTTCCGGATGGGCTTCAAGCCATGTGCCCTCCGGCACGATGTCCATAAATTCCAATGTAAGTTTCAGCGTGACGGACATGCGCCCTGTGACGGTCCACACGGCCCAGGCCAGAGCACTGTCAGCAAAGGCGCACGTCATGCCCCCATGCATAAAGCCCATGCCGTTGCAGTGACGATCGAGCACCCACATACCTGTGCGCATGTCGCCTTCGGCGCTGGCCCTGAATGTGGGGCCATTGTGCAGTGTAAATTTGCCGCGAGAGGGGTTTGGCGCAAAGCCCGGTGGGGGCGGCTTCATGAGGCCGCGCAGGTCATTGTGCGAGATTGCCGAACACCGCGTGCTCGACCACGTCGCCCGGCTCGATGCCAAGCGCCTCAGAGCGACCGCCATTCAGCTCCAGCACGGCTTTTACCGGCACGCCCGGCCCGATCGAGCGCAGCGAACCCGGAACCGTATTCCGGGCAATCGCGATGATCTTGCCATCCGTGTTCAGGAAGAGCATGTCGAGCGGGATAAGGGTGTTCTTCATCCAGAAG
This sequence comes from Alphaproteobacteria bacterium, assembly GCA_018827375.1. Lineage (GTDB taxonomy): Bacteria > Pseudomonadota > Alphaproteobacteria > Caulobacterales > Hyphomonadaceae > Hyphomonas. Next base: position 150,424 of record JAHJYW010000042.1, on the reverse strand, counting down.
CTGGCTTCACGTGGCTCGCCCAGATCGAACAGCATGCCCGCATTGGGCGCCATTTCGGGGCGGTTCATGAGGCCGACGCGGATCTCTTCGGGATCATTGGCCAGTTCGACCGTGAACTTGTGCAAGGAGTCGCCTGTATCAATGGCGAGCGGGCCTGTTTCCAACTGGGCGAAAGCGCCCTGAACAAGGAAAAAGGCGGCGACAAAAACACTGGTGATCAAACGGGTCATGCGAGTTGGTTTAGCGGCGCATGCGAGCCTGAGCAAGCGCTCTTGGCTGTTTGCCGTTCAGTCCTGACGCGGCTTTACGAACGTGACGTTTTCACCCTTGGCGCCTTTGCCCAGAACGACCTCCATCCGGGTGCCGGGCTCGATATCCTCATAGCCTGCCTGACGCAGGACCACAGCATGGACGAAGATGTCGATCTCGATCTCGTCGCGCTGGACGAAGCCATAGCCGCGGGTGCGGTTGAACCATTTCAGGGTGACGGATGTGAAGTCGAACTCGACGCCCTTCTCGCGGGCGACGACGGCGCGCGGGCGCTCCATCTCGATGATGTGAGCCGTCTGCCAGCCCCGTTCCCGCTCGACGGCATCGCAGACAATGCGGGCGTCTTCGTCGGCATAGGTTTCGCCATAGTCGCGCAAGCAGGAGACATGCAGCATCACGTCGCCGGTCAGCGCCGCGTCCGACGTGGAGTCGGCCACGATGAAGCCATAGCCCTTGGCGCTATCGAACCACTTCACGCGGCCGATCACGCGCACCACGGGTTCAGCCGCAGGCATATCTGATTCGCATGTCGGCACTGCTTTCGCCATCAACCCAAATTCCCCAAGGAAGCAACCTAAAATGCGATGACGCTCTTGTCACGCGATCTTCACAACAAATGCCGTAAACGTCGGCAATTGCGGAATAAGTCATTGATTGTCGGATGAAAAAAACCTGGCAGTCCCTAGGGGAGTCGAACCCCTCTTTTCAGGTTGAAAACCTGACGTCCTAACCGATAGACGAAGGGACCGCACCGGTTTGAAGAAGAGGCGATATAGCGGCTGTTTCGGAGGGAAGCAACCCGTCTTTCGGGACTAACATGCAGAATATTCAGTCAGCCGCGACATCAGCGACGTCCAGCTGGACTCTGCGGCGTCCATTCCACTCGTCGGCTTTCAGTTTGCCCGCAATGTGTACACGCGCGCCGTTCCGCAACGCCTCGCCCATGGGTGTATCGGCCGCCCGCCATGCGATGCATTCAATCCGGCCACCGGCGTCTTCGGCGATGAAGCGCAGATGATTGACACCGACCTGGCGCACGCCTGTGACATGTACTGATTTCAGCGCAAAGACGGGCTCGGGTGAGCCAATGCCGAAGGGGCCGATCTGCGCGATCTGGTCAACCAGGGCCGGACTGGCGGCGCCTGGCGCGAGGACGGCATCAATGGCGAGTTCGAGCGCGGCTGTGCGCTCTGCCGAGAATTGCGCCATATGGGCGACCATCCAGTCGTCGAAAGCCTGGACCTGATCGGGCTCGAGGCTGAGGCCGCCAGCCATGGCGTGGCCGCCACCGGAGAGGATGATGCCCTCACGCGCGGCCATGGAAATGGCATCCCCGATATTGACGCCCTTCACCGAGCGGCCGGAGCCCTTGGCGACAGGGCCGAGCCCCTCCCCCCAGCCGATAACGATGCTGGGCAGGTGGTAGCGTTCCTTGAGACGACCGGCGACGATGCCGATGACGCCTGGGTGCCAGCCCTCGCCACTGGCGATGAGGATACCGCGATCCGGGTTGCGGGCGAGCGCCTGCTCGGCTTGCGCCATGGCAAGATCGAGTATCGCGCTTTCGACAGCCTTGCGCTCTTCATTGAGGGCATGGAGGCGTTCGGCGAGGTCAATCGCCTCTTGCCGGTCATCGGTGGCGAGCAGCTTCGCCGCGATCCATGGATCGCCGACGCGGCCGCCGGCGTTCAGGCGAGGACCAAGCATGAATGTTGCGTGGTAGACGGTCTCTGTCTTGCCGATGCCGGCGACATCGGCGAGCGCACGCAAGCCAGGGTTCTGGTCGCGGGCCATGATGGTGAGGCCCTGACGCACGAAGGCGCGGTTGACGCCGTGCAGCGGGGCCATGTCGCACAACGTGCCGAGCGCGCAGAGATCGAGGAAGGGCATGATGTCAGGTAGGCCGTCAGCGGGGGCGAGGCCCCGCTCACGCGCAAGCCGGTTCAGCGCAGCGACGAAGACAAAGACGACGCCTGCCGCGGCAAGGTGGCCGCAGCCGGATGTGTCGTCGAGGCGGTTCGGATTGACGAGCGCCGCTGACGGCGGGAGTTCGGCGGACATGAGGTGGTGGTCGATCACGACGACCGGCAGGCCAATGGCTTCGGCTTCATTTAGCGCATCAACGGCGGCGCCGCCGCAGTCGACAGTGATGACGAGCTCGGAGCCGGTATCCTTCAGGTGGCGAAAGGCAGCTGGCGATGGCCCATAGCCCTCTTCCAGACGGTCCGGCACGTAGAGGCCGAGATCCTGCCCCCAGCCGCGGAAGTAGCGGGCCAGGATCGCTGAGGATGTACCACCATCGACGTCATAGTCGGCAAAGACGGTGACGCGTTTCTTGGACAGGATGGCGTCGAGGACGATGCCTGCGGCCTTGTCCATGTCGGCGAAGCTCGAGGGGTCGGGGAAATAGTCGCGCAGCGTGGGGGCGAGATAGCTTGAGGCCTGTGCCGGATCAACATCGCGCGAAGCCAGCAGGCGGGCAAGCAGGTCAGAGCCGCCGACGCTCGGCGCCAGACGCCGGACAAGCGCCTCATCCGCGTCAGCAAGCGTCCAGAAGCGGCCTGATGCCGACTGGTCGACCTCGAACAGGTGGGGACTGGACTGTTGAGCGGCTTGGACCATGCGGAAGGGGCTTCCTCATTCAGAGAATCGGGAAATCCATCCTAGCGCAGAATGCGGGTGCTGTGACCCGGCTTGGCAGTGCGCGTCTCAGACCTTGCGGTCGGATCGGACGTGGCGGACCATGCCGTCGATGGATGTCATCACAAGGGTATGCGTGTGGACACGGCCACCGGCATATTTCACGCCGCTGAGCAGGCTGCCGCTGGTGACGCCTGTTGCGCAGAAGACCGTGTCGCCGGATGCAAGTTCGTTCAGCGAATAGGTGCGCCCGAAATCGGTGATGCCGACCCGGGTGGCGCGCTTCTTCTCGTCGTCATTGCGGAAGACGAGACGCGCAAACATCTGCCCGCCAACGCATTTGAGGGCTGCTGCCGCCAGAACGCCCTCAGGCGCGCCGCCGGATCCGACATAGAAATCAATGCCGGTTTGCGGGTCTGTCGTCGCGATGACACCTGCAACATCGCCATCCGTGATGAGGGCGATGCGGCACCCGACTTCACGCAGACCGGCGATGATGGCCTCATGGCGCGGACGGTCGAGCACGCAGGCGGTCATGTCAGACACGGGAACGCCCCTGAACTCGGCCAGGGCCGTGATGTTCTCGGCTGGCGTGGCATCGAGACTGATAATGCCTTCGGGATAGCCCGGGCCAATCGCGACCTTGTCCATATACGTATCAGGGGCATGAAGCAGGCCACCGCGCGGGGCGATGGCCAGGACGGCCAACGCGTTCGACATGGCCTTGGCTGTGAGCGTGGTGCCTTCAAGCGGATCGAGGGCAATATCGATCTCGGGGCCGCGGCCTGTGCCGACCTCCTCGCCGATATACAGCATCGGCGCCTCGTCGCGCTCGCCCTCGCCGATCACGACGCGACCTTTGAATTCAACAGCGTTAAAGGCGGTGCGCATCGCATCAACAGCGGCAGCATCGGCCCTTTTCTCGTCACCGCGACCGACTTCGCTTGCGGCAGCGATGGCTGCAAGCTCGGTCACACGGACCATGGCATCTGCGAGGCCCGGCGTAAGAACGTTGTTTTTCATCGTTTTATTGCCCCCAGACGCGCTGATTCCAAGACCAGCGCGGCGTGTTTCATATTCTAGCTTGCAGTTTCGATACGGATCAGGCGCGGCGCGTCAATCAGCATTGTTAGTTTAGCCAACCGCGTGAGGGCGGCCTGCATGTGGGAGCTTGGGCACCGGTGGGTGACAATCGCGACCGGGCTGGCACCGGAATCATCCGCAGAATCCTGTACCAGCTGGTTGACCGAAACCCCCTCGGCCGCCAGCGCTTCTGTCAGTGCAGCGAGCGCGCCGGGCTTGTCAGCCAGACGAACGCGCAGGAAGAAGGCCGATGTCTCGTCGCCCATTGCAGCCACGAACGGCCGCGCAACGTGGTGTTCGGCACGGCCGAAGGCCGGTCGGATGGCCGGACGGAAAAGCTTGGCCACATCGCCCATAACGGCGCTGGCCGTCGGGCCTGCCCCTGCCCCGGGGCCGGTCAGCGTGATGGCGCCAACGGGGTCGCCCTCGATACGGACCGTGTTGAGCGAGCCATTGACGCGGGCGAGCGGATGATTGGCCGACAGGGCCATCGGCTCGACGCGGCAGACAACGCCGTCATCGGTCAGCAGGCCTTCAGCGATGAGCTTGATACGCAAGCCGAGGCGGTCCGCCAGTTTCAGGTCGAGCAGGTCGATACCGTCAACGCCGGAGACTTTGACCTTGGAGAAGTCGAGATCGGCGGAAAAGGCAATGGCCGAGAGTATGGCGGCCTTGTGGGCTGCATCCATGCCGGACACGTCAAGCGTCGGGTCGGCTTCGGCGTAACCAAGCTTCTGGGCTTCTTCGAGGACCTCGTCATAGGACCGGCCGGTTTCCAGCATGCTGGTCGTCAGGTAGTTGCAGGTACCATTCAGGATACCCGCAACGCGCTTGATCTCGACGCCGGCAAGGCTGTCACGCAGCACGCGCACAACCGGGATGCCACCAGCGACGGCGGCTTCGAACAGAAGGTCGACGCCTTTTTCCTCGGCGAGGGCGGCGAGCGCCATGCCATGCTTGGCCATAAGGGCCTTGTTGGCGGTGATGACATGCTTGCCAGCCTTGAGGGCGCTTTCGACAGCGAATTTGGCCGGGCCGTCAGACCCGCCGATCAGCTCGACGAACACGTCGACATCAGGATCTTCAGCGAGCGTGGCCGCGTCATCGAACCAGCGATACTTGTCGGTATCCACCGGCCGGTTGCGGCTCTGACTACGCGCGCTCACGCCTGTAATCTCGACCACACCGGGCAAGCGAAGCTTGTCCTGGCGTTCGACCAGTTCAATTAGTCCACAGCCAACATGGCCGAGACCTGCGATGCCTATCTTTAGAGGTCCCAAAGTCCCCCCTTTCACGCTTCTATGTATTCCGGCAGGTGCCTAGCGGGTTTGGCGCCCATGTGGAAGGGGCAGACAGCCCAAACCGGCATCATTAGATAGGATCAGGACAACGTGCTTAACTGACGCCAAGAATGGAAACCGAAGGAGGAACGACGCAATGCCAATCAACAAGGATGCAGTGGGATCAAAGGGGACAGCGCGGACATGGGCGTGGGATTCCCGCGACGCGCTGATTTACGCGCTCGGTGTCGGTTGCGGCGTTGCAGACCCGGTCGGAAGCGAACTTGAGTTCACGACAGAGAACACGATGGGCGTAGATCAGAAAGTGCTGCCGACCTTTGGCGTTCTTGCAGGTTTCAACGCACATGGCGGCAAGAGCGCCATGTCTGGGATCGGCACCTATGATCCGCGCATGCTGGTGCATGGCGAACAGGGAATCAGGCTCCATCGGCCCATTCCGGTCGCAGGCGAGATCACGCTCGTGGACGAAATCACTGGCATTTATGACAAGGGAAAAGGCGCGGTGCTCGCGACCAAGGCGGTGGCAACGCTTACCGCCGACAGCCAACCGCTGTTCGAGTTGACCTCATCGGTTTTCATCGTGGGCGAAGGCGGCTTTGGCGGTGATCGGGGGCCTTCGGACAAGATCAATGTCGCACCGGACCGCGCACCGGATCACGCTCTCACCTATCAGACCCGCGAGGACCAGGCCCTGCTCTACCGGTTGAGCGGCGACCGCAACCCGCTGCATTCAGACAAGAAATTCTCCGATGTGGGCGGGTTTCCAAAGCCCATCCTGCACGGGCTGTGCACTTATGGCTTCACAGGACGCGCGCTACTGTCGGCATTATGCGGGAACGCGCCTGCGCGCTTCAAGTCGATGGAGGGACGGTTTTCGTCTCCGGTGCTGCCGGGCGAATCCCTCACCATCAGGATGTGGACCGGCGAAGGTGAGCCGGGCACGGCCATCTTCCAGACCGTCGGTGGCGACGGTCGTATCGTGCTCAACAATGGCGGGTTTACCTACGCCTGAGCGAGACCGGGCACACCCTCGGTTCAGCATGACTGAACGCGAGGGCGCCCCGAAGGTCCAGGCGACCGCCTGTCCCGTCTACTCGGCAGCTGCCGTTTCCGGCTTTACCTCTTTGACCCCATGCTTGGTCATGAACTTGCGGATGTTGCGCGCAGCCTGACGGATGCGCTGTTCATTTTCCACAAGCGCGATGCGGACATGCCCATCGCCATGCTCACCAAAGCCGGCGCCTGGCGCGACCGCAACATGGGCTTCGTTCATCAGCATGAGCGAGAATTCGAGGCTGCCAAGCTCCTTGAAAGGCTCCGGAATGGGCGCCCAGGCGAACATGGAGGCCTTGGGGCTGGGAATGTCCCACCCTGCCCGGCCAAAGCTCTCAACCAGCACGTCACGGCGCTGCTTGTAGATCTGGCGGAATTCCTCGACGCAGTCCTGTGGCCCATCAAGGGCAGCCACGGCAGCGACCTGGATGGGCGTATAAGCGCCGTAGTCGAGATAGGATTTGACGCGTGCCAGCGCCGCAATCAGCGTCTCGTTGCCTGCGACGAAGCCCATGCGCCAGCCGGCCATGGAATAGGTCTTGGACATTGTTGTGAACTCAACCGCTATGTCTTTTGCGCCATCGACCTGCAGGATCGAGGGCGTGGGCTCTTCGAAATAGATCTCATTGTAGGCCAGATCTGACAGGATCCAGAGATCGTGCTTCTTCGCGAACTTGACCGCGTCCTTGTAGAATTCGAGATCGCACACGTCCGCCGTCGGGTTTGACGGGTAGCAGAGCACCATGGCCGTCGGCGGCGGCACGCAATGCTTCACGGCCTTTTCGAGGTTACGCAGATATTGCTCCGGCGACGGCGCGGGCACGGCGCGGATCGAGGCGCCGGCAATGATGAAGCCGAAAGAATGCAACGGGTATGACGGGTCGGGCGACAGGATGACGTCGCCGGGCGCGGAGATGGCCTGCGCAAGGTTGGCAAAGCCTTCCTTGGAGCCAAGCGTGACGATCACTTCCTTGTTCTTGTCGAGCTTTACGTCAAAGCGGCGCTTGTAATAATCGGTCACCGCACGGCGCAGGCCCGGTATGCCGCGCGAGGCGGAATAGCCATTAACGTCCGGCTTGCGGGCCGTCTCGACCAGCTTGTCGACGATGTGCGTGGGTGTCGGCAGATCGGGGTTGCCCATGCCGAGATCAATAATATCAGCGCCTTCTGCCCGTAGTGTCGCCTTAGCCCGGTTCACCTGCTCAAACACATATGGCGGCAGGCGGCGGATTTTGTGAAAATCGGTGTTCATCTCTGGCCTTTCAGACCTTGGGTGACGCGCGGGACATTGAAGCTTTCCCTGATGGCTGTGATCTCGGCGTCAGTCAAAAAATTCGAGGACGTATCCAGGCCAGCAAATTGCTGGCGGATCTCGGCCCCAACGGCTGCGATTTCGGCCGGCCCATTGGCCGGCAATTCCGCTCGCGCGTTGGCCGCGAATTGCGCCGTGAGTTCATTCACACGTTCAGCAGATGCCGGCAGCGTCTTGCCGGGCAGGTTTTCCTCTGTAATCGTGGGGACCTCAACAAGCTCTGGATACCCTTCACCCCGAATTTCGGCACGACGGGTCTCATACCAGTCCGGAGCCTGGTTTACGGCGTCACGCATCTGCGAATACGAGCCGGTACAGCCGGCCAGCAGCAGACAGGAAACGCCTAAGAGGGGAATCGTCGTGTTTTTCATGGTTAAACTCATTAAATCACAAACATTCTCATGAATAGTTACACAACGACAAACAGGCGATATTGGGACAGATGAGCGGCAATAACAAAGAAAAGCCTGCACTTCCCTCACTTGGATCGCTGCTGGCCGAGCAAAATCCGCTGCAGATGCAGGTGTTAATGACAACACTCGCGTTGGCCAATACGGAATCACAGGCTTTGATCAGCGATGTCCTGATGGGCTCCGGGCCGGTCGGCACGATGGCGCAGGGCGACCCCATGGGCGCAGGCGAAGCCTTCCGTGCGGTCGGCATGAACCTGGCGCAGAACCCGATGGCGTTGATGAATGCCAATATGGAGCTGATGCGTAGCTGGATGGGCCTGTGGCAGGAGATGACCCAGGAGGCACTTGGCGCCGAGCCTGCCCGTGAGACGGACAAGCGGTTTTCAGATCCGGAATGGCAGACCAATCCAGGCTTCAAGTTCATTCGCAAAGCCTATGAAGTGAATACCAAGTGGCTGATGGGTCTGGCTGACCACGCCACGGACCTGCCGGACAACCTGCACCTGCGCACGAAATTCTTCACCCAGCAGCTGACCGACATCATGTCGCCGACCAATTATCTTGGCACGAACCCGCAGGCGCTGCGCGCTTTCATGGAAAGCGGCGGCGAGAGCGTGCTGAACGGCATTCGCCTGGCCCGCGCCGATGTGAAGAAGGCCGGCGGCAAGCTGCACATCAGCCAGACCGACGAGACGCCTTTCGAAATCGGCAAGAATATCGCGACAGCGCCTGGCAAGGTCGTGTTCCGCAACGACCTGATCGAGCTGATCCAGTATGCACCGACGCAGGAAACCGTGCACTCGCGGCCGCTGCTGATCTTCCCTCCATGGATCAACAAGTTCTACATCCTCGACCTGCGCGAAGAGAATTCGATGATCCGCTGGCTGGTCGACAAGGGCCTGACCGTGTTCGTCGTCTCGTGGCGCTCGGCGGATGAGGTCACCAAGGACTATACCTGGGACGATTACAGCAAGAATGGCGTCTATGCCGCCGTTGAGGCCGCCTTGCAGGCCTCCGGCGCCAAGAAGCTCAATGCCGTAGGCTATTGCATCGGCGGCACGCTGCTGTCGGGCACGCTGGCGCATATGGCGGCCAATGGCGACGACCGGGTGAATTCGGCGACCTTCTTTGCCTCGCAATCCGATTTTGAGCTCGCCGGCGACCTGAAAGTGTTCACCGACGGGCCGGGCCGCGGCTATATCGACAGCGTGATCGAGGAGAACGGCGGCGTGATGCCGGGCGCCATGATGTACGAGACCTTCAACTGGCTGCGCCCGATCGACCTCGTGTGGCGCTATGTGATCGACCAGTACATGCTGGGCAAGTCGCCCCGCCCGTTCGACCTGCTCTACTGGAACGCAGACCAGACCAATATTCCCGGCGCCGTGCACCAGCGCTATCTCAAGGATTGCTACTACGACAACAACCTGTCGAAGGGGCAGTTCAAGCTGTTAGGCGAAACCGTGGACCTGAAGAACGTGACCATCCCCGTGATGGTCCAGGCCAGTCGCGACGACCATATCTGCCCGTTCGAAAGCGTTTACCGCACGGCCACCGTGTTCGGCGGCGATACCAAGTTCGTGCTGTCGAGCTCGGGCCACATCGCTGGCGTGGTGAACCACCCGGACGCCAAGAAGTACCAGCACTGGACTGGCGGCAAGATCACCGAGACGGGCGCCGAATGGCTGGAAACGGCCGAAGAGGCCCCCGGCTCATGGTGGCCCTATTGGTGGGATTGGCTGAAGCCGAAGTCGGGCGCAAAGAAGAAAGCCTCCGAGCCGAAGGACATGGGCCTCGGCGCGGCGCCGGGCACCTATGTCAAAGTGCGCCTCCAGAACATCAAGCTGCCGCTGAAATAGCGCGCACCTCAGCGCTTATGCTGGGCTTCCCCGCGAGCCCGGTTCAGGCTTCGAGGCCCGTCCACTCGTCCAATCCCAGTGCGATGTTCAGGTTCTGGACGGCGGCGCCTGAGGCGCCCTTGCCCAGATTGTCGAGGCGAGCGACGAGGCGGACCTGTTCGTCCGAGCCGAAGACAAAGAGCTCGAGCCGGTTGGTGCCGTTGCAGGCTTCGGGCTCAAGGCCGGTCAGCTTGTCGGACTCGGCCAGCGGCACGACGCGTACGAAACGTTCGCCCTGATAGGCCTGCGTCAGGGCTGCGTGGAGGTCGGCCTTGCGCGGCGTGTTCGGCAGCATGCGCAAGGTGAGCGGCACTTCGACGATCATGCCCTGCGCAAAACGGCCAACGGCCGGCATGAACATGGGCAGGTTTGCGAGGCGCCCGTGGCGCATCATTTCCGGCGGATGCTTGTGCTTCTGCGTCAGGCCATAGATCCGGTAATTGTCAGATGTGGCGTTGGCGCTATCGGCATCTTCGAACTCGGCAATCATGGCGTTGCCGCCACCAGTATAGCCGGAGACGGCATTTACGGTGAGCGGATACGAGGGCGGCACGAAGCCCCGCAGGACGAGCGGGCGCACCAGGGCGATCACGCCCGTCGGATAGCAGCCGGGATTGGAGATGCGCGTGGAGGCACGGATGGCGGCGCGCTGGCCCTTGTCCATTTCGGGAAAGCCATACGTCCAGCCCGACGCCGTGCGGTGGGCCGTGGAGGCATCAATGATGATCGTGTTGCGGTTGGTGACCAGCGACACGCCCAGCCGGGCCGCATCATCGGGCAGGCACAGGATAACGGCATCAGCCATGTTCATCATGCTGGCGCGCGCATCGATATCCTTGCGCTTGGCGGGATCAATCGAGATCAGTTCGATATCGTCACGCGCCCGCAGCCGATCCGCGATCTGAAGGCCGGTCGTCCCGGCTTCGCCATCTATGAATACTTTTGGCAGCACGGCCGCCTCCCACCAAAAAACAATAAAAAACGGGCGCTTCGTTCCCGAAGCGCCCGCCGGAATTGGAAAACCGGAATACGGTCTAGCGCTTGGAGAACTGGAAGCTGCGGCGTGCTTTCGCTTTGCCGTACTTCTTGCGTTCGACGACGCGTGGATCACGGGTCATGAAGCCGAAAGGCTTCAGAACGGCGCGCAGACTTGGCTCATAGTTGACGAGCGCGCGCGAAATGCCGTGACGGACAGCACCGGCCTGACCCATGAGGCCCGAGCCTTTGACAGTCGCGATGACGTCAAATTCGCTGTCGCGACCAGCTTCGATGAGCGGCTGAGCGATAACCATGCGCAGGACCGGACGTGCGAAATATTGCTCCTGGTCGCGGCCATTGATCGTGATCTTGCCGGAACCCGGTTTGATCCAGACGCGTGCCGTGGCTTCCTTGCGGCGGCCTGTGCCGTAGGCGCGGCCTTGTGCGTCGATCTTTGGTTCGATCTTCGCGGCTGGCGCTTCAGCGGCTGGCGTGCCCGACATGGTGCCGAGGTCCTGGAGGGAATTTGCAGTATCGGTCATGGATTAGGCTGCCTTGATGTTCTTGCGGTTCATCGACCGGAAGTCGACAGTTTCAGGCTGTTGTGCCGTGTGCGGGTGCTCGGCACCGGCATAGACGCGGAGCTTGCCGAACTGGGTGCGAGCAAGCGTGCTTTCCTTCGGCATCATACGCTTCACGGCCATCTGGATGGTGCGCTCAGGGAATTTACCGTTGAGGATTTTCTCAGGCGTGGTCGACTTGATGCCGCCAGGATAGCCAGTGTGACGGTAATAGATCTTGTCCGTCATCTTCTTGCCTGTGAATTTTGCTTTATCCGCGTTGATAATGACGACATGATCGCCTGTATCGATGTGCGGCGTGAAATCGACGCGGTGCTTGCCGCGAAGACGTTTTGCGACGTAAGAAGCAAGGCGTCCGATGACGACGTCAGTCGCATCAATCACGACCCACTTGTGCTCCACATCTGCTGGTGCGTTATAGGTTTTCATCGCTCTAATCAGAGCCTCTCGACTTCGGAGTTCATGGAATGCAATACAAGCGCTGGCGTTTAAGCGCCGTGTCCCCCCTTGTCAACGCCGGGCTTGGACTTGCCCTGCTTTTTACAGCAACAGCGTGTTCGAAACAAGACAAGCAGGCTGAAACACAGCCTGAATCCCCCGCCATAGCTGCAGGAACGCAGCTACCCGCCGTGTGGTCAACGCGCCCGCTGGAAGGCCCGGTTTCCTCTATCGCGCTGTCAGGGGGCCTGCGTGGCATCCTGGCGGTCGCTTATGACAAGGGCGGCCTTCAATTTTTCGATATGGAAGCCGAAAAACTCGGCGAAAAAGCCAATTTCCGGCTGAGAGCGCTGGCAAGCGGCCAATCGGCTGTGATTGAAGACCGTTCGATCACCGTTTTCCCGGGAATCACCCGCGAGGGTGAACTCAAGGGCTATATCTATGGTGAGGGCCTGATTGCCCCTGCCCAGATCGACCTGCCCATCGCCATTGACCATGCTGTTGTCGGCGTCTGCTCCGGCCCCGCCACAGGGACCGGCCTCATGCGTCTCGCCTTCTGGACCGATGTGAACAACAGCGTGCTTCAAAACGGCGTCGTCAAATCAGATAGCGGCGACCTGCGCTGGGTGGCCGGCGAATCAACCTTCACCGATTTCCCGATCAAGTCCTGCGCCTATACCAGCGACACACTGGTCGCCTCACCGCGTGCTTCCGATGCCGCGGCCCTCGTGAGGGGCCCGCTTGATGCACTTGTATCGCTTGAGAATGGCAAGCTCGGCATTTCCACCGACATGGGCATGACCAATGCGGAAATTGACGTGAAGGATGGGATTACGGTTACGGCCCCACGGACGCCGGATGCGATGGCTGCAATGGGCACAATGATGTCAGGTGGCTATCCGGGCGGACTGATCGTGATTGCGGGCGAAACCAAGCCCGGCGAGCATCACGCCGTGTTCGTGGACCCGAGCCCGCTGACCCTATCGACCAACTAGGCTTTCTGGCCTGTAAGCCAGACGAGCCGGACCGCCGCCAATGTGACGATCACACCGATGGCCTGGTGAAATAGCGCCAGGTTCATCGGGGCGGCGTTCATGAGCGTCAGGATGCCCCACACTGCCTGCAGGCTGACCAGCGCAGCAAGGCCGATGAAAGCGCCCTTCAAGGGCGTTCCCTTGAAAGCCCAAGCCGCGCCGAGGGCCAGAATCCAGATAATATAGGCCAGCATGCGGTGATTGAACTGGGTCGTCGCCCGGCCTTCAAATAAGCTGCGCAGGCCGAGGCCCTCACCCAAATAGTCATGCGGCACGAACTCGCCCGCCATGAGCGGCCAGTCATTGTAGGTGCGGCCCGCATCAAGACCGGCCACGAGCGCGCCTGCTGCCATTTGCAGGAATATCAGGCCAAGCAGCACGATGGCGACCGTGCGGATCGGCTGCGTGATCTGCGGCCGCGCCTTGCCGCCAAGGTCCAGCCAGAGCCAGGCGGTGTAGGCGATGATCAGGAGAGCGAGCATGAAATGCGTTGCCAGGCGATATGGCGCGACGTCCACACGGGTGGTTTCGCCGATACCGCTCGACACCATCCACCAGCCAATGGCGCCCTGAAGGCCGCCGAGCAAGATGAGAATCACGAACCTGGTGGCCAGGCCACGGCTCAGCCAGCCGCGGATGGCAAAAATGGCGAGGCCAAACATGGCGACCAGGCCGATGAGGCGACCGAACAGGCGATGGCCCCATTCCCACCAGAATATCTGCTGGAACTCGCCCATCGACATGCCGGCGTTCTGCAGCTTGTACTCGGCCGTCTGTTGATACTTGGCAAACAGACTGGCCCAGGCTTCATCGCTCATCGGCGGCAGGGCGCCCTTGATCGGGTCCCATTCGGTGATCGACAGGCCGCTATCCGTGAGCCGCGTGGCGCCGCCAATCAGTATCATGGCGTAAACAAGTAGGCCCATGAGCACGAGCCAGTTGCGCATCCAGCGTGTTGCCTGCGGGGATTTGCCTGTTTGGGACATGCGGCCTAAATGGCCTATTCATGGGATACGGCAAGAGGCAACCGTGTCGCAGCAGAGCCGAGTACCGCCACAGGAAAGCCCGCCATACCATGCGCAAACCCATCGCCAGCCTGATACTGCTCGCCTTCATCATCGCCTGGATCGTGGTCGTGGGCACGCTGTCGGGCCTGATCGGCACCTGGCCACGCTGGGCACAGCTTGTGTTCTATATCGTGGCCGGATTTGGCTGGATCATTCCGCTGAAGCCGCTTTTCGCCTGGATGAACAGCGGTGCCCAGCAAGAGACCGACGACTAGATCTACGCGTTCTCAAGCCACTGGTACATGACAAGCGCATCCACGAACCCCTCGTCCGGATGCTCAAATGCCTTTGGCAGACGTCCCACAATGCTGTAGCCAAGATTCTCCCAAAGGCGAATGGCGCGCTCATTCGTGCTAACGACAAAATTGAATTGTATGGCGCGATAGTCTCGCTTACGCGCATGGTCCATCGAATGCGCGCACATCAAGCGCGCAAGGCCCCTGCCCGCAGCATCAGGCGATGTCATATACCCGCAATTGGCAACATGCGCGCCGCCGCCAGCCTGATTGGGCCGCATGTAATAAGTACCCAGAATGCGGCCGTCGTCCTCGAGGACGAATGTCTCCTTGTCAGGCCCCATCCAGTAAGCAAGGCATTCCGTTACCGTCATGTCCCGCGCAAGCGAATAGGTTTCACCCGCCTGAATGATCGGTCCGATGATTGACCCTATTGCTGATGCGTCTTGCTGCGTCGCGGGACGGATTTGCATTGTCTACTCAAACCGGATGTGTGGTGATGCTGAGTGGGACGACTAATCCTGTTCACCGTGCTTGCGGGCGGCTTCGCGCAGGCGGGCAAAGATTTCAGCCGGGTCTTCAGGAACGGACACCTCGTCTGGCGACGGGTAATCATCGTCTTCCTCTTCCTCGACCTCCGGTTCAGTCTCGGCCCCGGTTTCGACCTGCAGGACAGGCGCTTCTTCCTGCTCTTCGGCGGTCATGCCACCGAACAGGTCCGTATCGCCTTGCGACTTCAGGCGCCCCAACACGGTTTCGCCGCCGACCAGCGTCTGGCCTGGCCAGATCAGCACGCCCGTATTGCCTGGCACGTAGATATCACACCAGCCGCCGAGCCGACGCGTCCCGAAAGGACGGCCAAGGCGAACAATATCCCCCGCCTCGGTGATCAGTTCGATGCGCGGACCAAAGCCACCGGATGCGAGCCGGACGCCGACCTGCTGGCCACGGCTTTCAAAGGTGAGATAGGCGCGCGTCAAGCCGTCATCATCCGGGCGGGTGGCGAGCGGCACACCATTCTCGCCGGCTTCCAGAATGAGCGATTCAAGACTGCCAGCGATGGGCGTGTACACCTTGTTCGTTGTCGAGGGGGCAGACGCGACGCGAATCCGCAGCGTGGCCGACTCGGTCAGGCGTAATTCAGATGGTGCCTCAACGCGCTCAACCGAAACAACGACGCCGTCACAGGGTGAGACGATGCCATTCGCGAGCTCTGGCGGTGTCCGGTGCGACCAGCGGGCGGCCATGAGCGCCAGGATGACGCCGGCAAAGCCGATCCAGAAAAGCGGCGACCAGAGCGCCCCCAGCAAGAGGGCGACAAGCAGCGCGCCAAGCGCGGCGGCAACGCCTTCCCAGTCGAGGCCGATGGTCAGCCAGGGCGTGCTTTTGCGATCAAGGTCTTCAGACATTCAAACGAGCCCCTTCCCCGGGCAATTCCTATTCGTCGACCAGAGCCAAATCGGCATTGCGGGCCTGACGTTCCCACATATCAGCATATTTGCCGTCTTTGGCCAGCAGGGTGGCATGATTGCCACGCTCGATCACCCGGCCTGCCTCGAGAACGATGATCTCGTCGGCGGACTTTACGGTGGACAGGCGGTGGGCGACCATCAGCGTGGTGCGGCCTTCGGCGGCTTCTTCGAGGGCATCCTGTACGGCAGCCTCGGTAGCGCTGTCGAGGGCTGATGTGGCCTCATCGAGCACGAGAATTGCCGGATCCGCCAGGATGACGCGGGCGATGCCGACGCGCTGTTTCTCGCCACCCGAGAGCTTGAGGCCGCGCTCACCAACGCGGGTGTTCCAGCCGTCAGGCAGGCTGTCGATGAAGTCCAGCAACTGGGCACGGCGGGCGGCATCGCGCAGCTCTTCTTCGCTCGCATCCGGGCGGGCATAGCCGATATTGTAGCGGATCGTGTCGTTGAAGAGCACAACATCCTGCGGAACGAGGCCGAGCGCCTTGCGCAGCGATTCCTGCGTCAGGGTGCGCACGTCCTTGCCATCGACAAGCACGCCGCCTGTATCCACTTCATAGAAACGAAAGAGCAGCTTCAGCAGCGTGGACTTGCCGGCGCCTGATGTGCCGACAAAGGCGATCTTGCGACCCGGAGCCAGATGGAAGCTGACATCGCTGACGCCGACGGCGCGGCCCTCGTGGGAGAAACCGACATTTTCAAACGTGACTTCGCCCTTGGGAGAAGTGAGCGGCACCGCATCAGGCGCATCGGAAATATCGGCTGTCATCGAGAGCAGGCCGAACAGTTTTTCAAGGTCGACCGCGCCCTGTTTGATCTCACGCCATGCCCAGCCGAGGATATTCAGCGGCGCATAGAGGGAGAGCAGCATCAGCATGACAGCGGTGAGATCGCCGATCTGCATCTTGCCGTCGATGACGTTCCAGGCCGACAGGACCATGACCGCAAGCAACCCGATATTCATGACCAGCGCCTGAACCGTGTTCAGGATGTACATGCTGCGCACGGTTTCAACGTAGCGGTCGTTATAGTTGCCCATGGCATTGTCGAAGCGGCCGGTCTCGCGGCGCTCTGCGGCAAAGGATTTGACGGTCTCGAAATTGGTCAGGATGTCCACGGACATGGCGCGGAAATGTGTGTCGGCTTCGTTCATGCGCCGGCGCTGGCGGACGCGCCATTCGGTGATGATGACCGTGCAGATAACGTAAATGATGATCGTACTGATCGCGATCAGCGCAAGGCGATAATCATAGGCAACGCCAAGCGCGATTGAGGCGAGGACGAGGCGGATGAAAGTCGGGCCGATATTGAAAGCGAGGAATCGGATCAGATAGTCGATGGCACCGGCGCCGCGCTCGATGACGCGGTTGAGAGCGCCCGTACGGCGGGTCTGGTGGAAGTTCAGCGACAGCAGCTGGGCATGGCCGAATGCATCGACGCTGGCGACACGCTGGGCATCCTGGCTGACCGGGGCGAACAGGTAGTCCCGCATTTGCGGCAGGGCTGCGGCGAGAAACCGTACGCCAATGCCGATGGCGAGCCACATCGCAGCGGCGGCGAAGGCAGGTGGCTCGCCGCCCTCGGGTGCGGCGCGGTTGATCGCATGGCCAAGGACGAGGGGCGAGACGACTTCCAGTACGGACGCGGCCAGCGTGACGATCACGGCGATCACCATGACAGGCCGCCACTTGGCGAGCTCAGACCGACCGAGCAGTTTCAGGATACGCAGGATCGATATGCCAATGCCGCCATCGGCACTGTCGATCTTGTCATGATTGGCGGGTGTGTCTGTGGGAGGGCTCATTGGCGCCATATGGGGCGGAATCGGTTGAAGACAAAACGCCAAATACGCTCCGCGAAAGCGCACAGACATTGGAACTGGCGCCCGGGCGCCTCAGTCGTTATCTCTGCGGGTCGAGAAAAGAGCCGGAATTGCCATGAAGAAGTTGAAATCGATCTGCGTCTATTGCGGCGCCTCAGATGCCGTAAGCCCCGGATATATCGCGCTTGCCGTTGAACTCGGCCGGGAACTCGCAAAGCGCGACATCCGGCTCGTCTATGGTGGTGGTGGCGTGGGCCTGATGGGCGCGTGCGCGCGTGCGGCGCATGAATCAGCTGGCGAAGTGCTGGGCATCATGCCCCGCTTCCTGTTGCAGAAAGAGCGGATTTTCGAAGACGTGGAACACCGCATCGTCGAGGACATGCACACGCGCAAGCAGATGATGTTCGACGAATCGGACGCGTTTATCGTGCTGCCCGGTGGCATCGGCACGCTGGAAGAAGCCGTCGAGATCCTCTCCTGGGCACGTCTCGGCCTTCACCAGAAGCCCATGGCTTTCCTCGATGAAGACGGCTTCTGGGAGCCCTTCTTCGACCTGATGGAAAAGATCATTGATGGCGGCTTCACGCCGGAAAGCTTTAGGTCGCTGCTGGTTCACTCGGACTCGCCACAGACTGCCATCGCAGCGCTAAGCGACCGCGTCGTGGTAATCGACCGCTAGCGGATACCCTGAAATCCGGTCACTTCCTCGGCGGGCTTCTTGTTCAGGTCCATGCCGAGCGAGAGAACGATCGCAGACGCGATGAAGATCGACGAGTACGTCCCGATAAAGATACCCCAGATCAGTGCGAAGCTCATGCCGCGCAGGACCGGGCCGCCAAGGAAGAAAATGGCGAACAGGGCGAGCAGCGTCGTGCCTGACGTCAGCAGCGTGCGTGACAGTGTCGAGTTCAACGACTGGTCGATCACCTGCCGGTCGGGCATCTTCTTGTACTTGCGGCGCTCTTCACGGACCCGGTCGAAGACCACGACGGTGTCGTTCATCGAGTAACCAATGATGGTCAGCAGGGCCGCAATGGTCGTCAGATTGAACTCAAGCTGCAGCAACGAGAAGACGCCGAGTGTGATGATGACATCGTGCGCCAGCGCAGCCACGGCACCGACCGAGAACTGCCATTCGAAACGGAACCAGATATAGGCGAGCATCAGGGCAAGCGCGACGACCAGGGCAAGGATGCCTGAGCGGAAGAGTTCGCCGGACACTTTCGGGCCGACGGAATCATCGCGCAGGAAATCCTCGTCAGTTAGGCCTAGCTTCTCTTTCAGCGTCCTGGCGACAATGTCGTTTGTCATCTGCTGGGCGCGTTCTGCCTGTGCCGCGGGAGCCAGATGGGCAAATTCCTCGCCGAGCTCGGCCGGGTCTGCCGCACCGAACTTGGCCACGACGATAGGCCGCGCATCCGTGCCGACGGCCGTATTCACTTCCGCATTGAACGGCAGGGCCGCGCGGACGGTCTCGACCGTGACGGTCTCTGTCTGCTGCAGTTCCATCACTGTCCCACCAGCGAAATCGACGCCGAGGTTTAGGCCGCGTGTACCGAGGAAAAAGATCGAGGCGGTGATCATGATCACCGACAGGAGTGCGCCGCCCATGCGCAGGTTCATGAACTTGAGGTTCGTACTTTCAGGCCAGTATCTGAGTAGCATTGTCTCTCTCCTGCCCGCTTAAAGCGCGAATTTCTTGGGTTTGACGCCCTTGAGCCACATGACCGTGAACCAGCGGGTCAGCACGAAAGCCGTGAACACCGAGGTGACGATACCGATGGCCAGCGTCACGGCGAAGCCCTTCACCGGGCCGGAGCCAAGGAGGTAAAGGATGGCCGCAGCGATGAACGTTGTGATGTTGGCATCAAGGATGGTCGACAGCGCGCGCTCATAGCCTGCCTGAACAGCCGTCAGTGGCGAGCGACCTGCCCGCTGCTCTTCCCTGATACGTTCAAAGACGAGCACGTTGGCGTCAACAGCCATACCGATCGTGAGAATGATACCCGCGATACCCGGCAGTGTAAGTGTTGCGCCGAGGCCGGATAGCGCGCCGATGATCAGGATGATGTTGGCAGCCAGCGAGCCGACCGCGAAGATGCCCATCAGGCCGTAGGCCAGGATCATGAAGATGGCGACGAGGGATAGGCCGATCAGCGAAGCACGCACGCCGGCGCGGATCGAGTCCTGACCCAGCGTGGCGCTGACCGTTCTCTGGTCGAGGAACTGGACCTTGGCAGGCATTTCACCGGCTTCGATGATGGCGGCCAGATCCTGGGCTTCCTCAAGCGTGAAGTCGCCCGTGATACGCACGCTGCCGCCGGGAATTGGCTCGTTGATGCGCGGCGCGGACATGATCGTGTCGTCGAGGACGATAGCGAACAGCTTGCCGGAATTGTTGCGGGTCGTCTGGTAGAATTTGGACGCCCCATTGCCGTTGAGGCGGAAGTTGATCTGCGGACGGTTGCCATCATCATAACCCTGGCTGGCTGTGGCGATGTCGGCGCCGGTCACCTCGGGAATGTTGCGCACGAGAAGCTGGCCGGTCTGCGGTCCGCTGAGAAGGCGATAGCCTGGCTTCACGACGCCCTTTTCGGCTGCTGCGATCGCCGACGGGCTGTTTTCGACCAGGTTGAAGGTCATCTTGCCATCGCGGCTGAGCAGGTTCTTCAGGCGGGTCGCATCAGGCTCACCGGGTGCTTCCAGAATAATCCGGTTGTTGCCCTGCGGTGTGATGGATATCTCGCTGACGCCTTCAGGATCGACGCGGCGGCGAACGATGGTCATCGTCTTTCCGAGCGCATCCTTCATCAGGGTTTCTTCTGATGTGGAAGGCACAGACACCTTGATGAGTGCCGGACCCGCCGACTCGATTTCGTAGGTTTTCGCGCCGCCGATGGCGCCTTCGACGCTGCCATTCAGTTTGCGAATGCGGGTAAGTGCCTCGTCCATCGGAAAGTTGCCATCGGCATCCGGACGGGTGAGTTCGACATTCAGCGTGCGGCCTTCGACGGTGGAAAGGTGACCGATAAGAGGCTTGCCGTCCTTGTTGCCGAGCGCATTGCGCACATCAATGGCGAACACTTCGAGCCGGTTGGCGACCACTTCGTCCGGGTTGATCTCCATCATCAGGTAGACGCCACCCTGAAGGTCGAGGCCTAGATTGACACCCTGCTTGGGAATACCGGTGGGTGCGCCCGACATATTCACGACATTGGGCAACGCCATCAGCGTGCCCCAGAGCATGATGCCGAGGATCAGGCAGATCTTCCATGGCGGAAACTGAAGCATGGTCTAGTCCTTGAGACGGGAAAACAGCCGGAAAGCGAAGGCCTAGTCGTTGGCCGCAACGGGCTCGTTCTTGCCCTTCACATCAACAACCATTGCCTTGATCACGCGAACGCGGACGTTTTCAGCCAGTTCAAGCGACACTTCCGTATCGCCGACCTTGATGACCTTGCCGATCAGGCCGCCGGACGTGATCACCGTGTCGCCGCGCTTGACGGCTTCGATCATCAGCTTGTGCTTCTTGGCGCGCTGCTGCTGAGGACGGATCAGCAGGAAGTAGAAGATCAGGATCAGTGGCAGGAAGAACATGACCTGCGTCAGGATGCCGGGGCCTGCAGCGGGCGGCGCGGCCTGCGCGAGGGCCGGCAGGGACAGGCCCATGAAAACGATGGCAGCCGCGGCGAATTTGTTCAGCATGATGGTCCAACTCCCTGTAACCCATGTCCGCAATGGCGCCTTCAGGCGCCCGCGAAAGTCATGCCCCTATAGCTGTGGCCGCTGGGCTTGGCAAACAAGCCCTGCAGGTCGCGCGAATCTGTCCTAGAGGGCCCGAGAGCGCCCTTCCAGCAGCGGCGCAAGCGGCTGGGCGATGGCGAGGCGTTCCTGTGCGCCGTCTGCGCCCATGCGCAAAAGGACCTGCCCGTCAGGCGTGTTGAAGGGCGAGATCAGCACACCGCCCCTGGCAAGCTGTTGCAACAGGACATCCGGCACCTCGCCGACAGCGCCTGTCAGGAGAATCCGGTCGTACGGGCCCCGTTCGGGCCAGCCGACGAGGCCGTCACCATGCCGCACGGCCACATTGCCAAGGCCAAGGTCGAGCATCCGCATGCGGGCGGCGTCACAGAGGCGGCGGTAGCGGTCCATGGCGAACACGTCGGCGCCGAGCTGGGCGGCAAGAGCTGCCGTGTAGCCGCTGCCCATGCCGATCAGCAGGATTCGGGCTTCCCGCACCTGCCGGATTTGCAATGCCTGCAGCAGCTGGCCGGTAACGGCCGGGCGCGGGATGATCTGCCCACAGGGAATTGGCAGGATACAGTCCTCGAAGGCGAGCTTGTCGAGGCTGCCGCCGTCGATGAATGCGCCCCGGTCGATCGTCTCCATCGCCTTCAGCACGCCGTCATCGGTGATTCCTTCCTGGCGCAGATGCAGCACAAGGCGCGCGGCGCGGAAGGGGTCGGCGATCAGCTCTGCCATGTCTCGCGGAGTTTCGTGAGATAGGCCTCGTGCGTCAGGTCCACGTGCAGGGGCGAAACAGAGACATAACCATCGTAGATGGCGCGCAGGTCTGTGCCAGCATCAGGCTTTGACAGCTTTCCCTTGTAGCCAATCCAGTAATAGTCGTTGCCGCGCAGGTCTTCGCGGCGATCTGTGTGGATGATGCTCTCGTCCCGGAAGCCCTGACGGGTGATCTGGACGCCCAGAACGTCCTCCGGCTCGCGGTCGGGGAAGTTGACGTTGATGACGACATCCTTCGGCCACGGGCGCGACAGAAGCGGTCTTAGCGTTTTGGCGCCCCATGCCCGCGCCGTGTCCCAGGGCAACGACCCGCGCTCGCGGAAGCTCTGCGCCTGGCTGAGCGCGATGGACGGAATGCCCATCTGCATGCCGAACATGGCGGCAGCGATCGTGCCGGAAAAACTCGTGTCCTCGGCAATGTTCTGGCCGCGATTGACGCCGGAAAGCACGAGGTGCGGTGCATCGGGCATCAGGTCTTGCGTCGCCAGCAAAACACAGTCCGACGGCGTGCCGGCAATCGCCCAGGCCTTGGCGCCGACCTTGCGGACGCGCACGGGCTGGGTCAGCGAAATGGCGCGGCCCTTGCCGGACTGTTCCTCTTCGGGGGCAGCGATCCAGATATCATCGCTCAGTTCCTTGGCGATGTCTTCGAGCACGGCGAGGCCGGGCGCGTTGATGCCGTCATCGTTTGTAAGGAGGATCCTCACTCGATCACCTCCAGCCCGCCCATGTATGGTCGCAGCACGTCCGGCACCCTGATTGAGCCATCTTCGTTCTGGTAGTTCTCGATGACGGCGACGAGCGTGCGGCCGACGGCGAGGCCGGAACCGTTGAGCGTGTGGACGAATTCGGGCTTGGCGCCGGTTTCCTTGCGGAAGCGCGCGTCCATGCGGCGGGCCTGGAAGTCGCCGCAATAGGAGCACGAGCTGATCTCGCGATAGGCATTCTGGCTGGGGATCCAGACTTCAAGGTCATAGGTCTTGCGGGCACCGGCTCCCATGTCGCCCGTGCAGAGCAGCATGCGGCGGAACGGCAGGTTGAGGCGTTTCAGCACTTCCTCGGCGCACCCTGTCATGCGCTCCAGTTCTTCGAGGCCCTTTTCCTCATTCTCCACGATGGAGACGAGCTCGACCTTGTTGAACTGGTGCAGCCGGATCATGCCCTTCGTATCGCGCCCGGCGCTGCCCGCTTCCGAGCGGAAGCAGGGCGTGTGCGCGGTAAAGCGGAGGGGGAGACGCGCGCCATCGAGAATCTGATCGCGCACAAGGTTCGTGAGCGGGACTTCCGCGGTAGGGATCAACCAGCGCCGGAATTCACTCACACGCGCAAGATGATCGTCCAGATTTTTCAATCCGATTTTCAAATTACTGACGGCGGCTGTTTCATCGGGTGATTCTTCCGCGATTTGACGGATGTAGCGCGCATGCTGCTTCAGGAATTCAGTAGGAAATCCGATCTCAAACAGGTCTTCCTGAAACTTGGGCAATTGGCCCGTCCCCATCAGGGCGGTGTCTCTCACCAATAGCGGCGGATTGACTTCCTCGTAGCCATGCTCGTCGGTCTGCAGGTCCAGCATGAAAGCCGAGAGGGCCCGCTCCATGCGGGCGAGCTTGCCGCGCAGGGCGACAAAGCGCGCGCCGCTCATCTTCACGGCGCTGTCGAAGTCCATCTGCGGGAAGCCGAGATCGCTCTTCAGGGCCTCGCCGAGATCGGCATGGTCTTTCGGGTTGTTGATGCGCGCGGGTTCACCCCAGCGATGCTCTTCCTGATTGTCTTCTTCGTCAGTGCCAAGCGGGACAACAGCCAGCGGCAGGTTGGGCAGACCCATCAGCAACGCATCGAGCAGCGCCTTTGCGGAACTTTCCTGCTCGCCAGCCGCCTCAATGGTCGCCTTCGCCTCAGTGACCAATGCCATGAGACGCTCAGCTTCTTCCTCGTTCTTCTCGGCCTTGGCGCGGCCGATCAGCTTGGAATTTTCGTTGCGAAGCTTCTCGGCATCCTGCTTGTCAGTCACTGCCTTGCGCAGCGCCGAGTCGTGCCGGAGGATTTCGTCGACCGAGTCGCCAAGGCCCGGCTTGCGGCGGTTCCAGGCGGCGCGGAAAGCGTCCGGATTGTCTCGGATGGCACGGATGTCGAACATGGGTCAGTCCTGAAATGGCTCTGCCACCCGCTCTAATGCGCGCGGCGCGCGGCGTCCACTGCTCGAAGTGGTCTCAGGGGCGTGCTTCTGCCTGTGTGACGGCAGACTTCACGGCCTTGTCAGGCATGCGGCAGATGACCTGCGTACCATTGCGCTTTTGCGGACGCACCTCGATGCAAGGCTCGAGGACGCGCAGGCGCATCATCATCACGGCGAAATTACGCAGGCCGAACCAGGCCGGTTTGCCCTTTTTCGGCGTCGGCGTGAAATCCGGAATGGCGGAAAGTGCCTTGATGATCTTCTCGCGCGCGATGGGCTGGTCCGGCGTTCGGGCGCCCAGCTGCATGACAAGTTCGGCGGCGCGCGTGAGATGGGGATGTTCATCTTCCGGACGGGGGCGGTCGCCGCGCGAATCCATCTCGTCGCGGACAGCGCTACGCACCTTCATCATCAGGGGCGAGCGGCGCTCCTGAACCAGACGCGGTTCGGGCACTTCGGGCGGCGGACTGCGGAAGCGATACCATTTGCGCTTGGTCCGCTCATAGTCGCACGCGGTCTTCAGCGCCGACATATGCACGACGGCATCGGCATGCTGGCTGTAGAGCTCGTATGTGGGATCAGTTTCCTTGCCACCGACGACGACACGCAAACGGGGAGATTGGATTCGATTCACCACAGGCACGAAATCGGAGTCGGTCGTCAGGACGATGATTTCCTCAACATTCTTAAGCCGATCGGCCATCTGGACCGCATCCATGGTCAGGACGATATCGGCAGAACTCTTGCCCGACGAAATCTTGTTCTTGGCAAAGGCGCGACAGTTAAAGGCCTCGAAACCGGCAGCCTCAAATGTCTGCCTGTGCACATCGTGCTGCAGATTCCAGTAGACGCGCTTGCTCAGGAACCTGCGCCGTTTCTGACGATGCGACAGCGCACCGTCCTCCAGCCACAGAACCCAGTTCGCAACTTTTTCAGTGAAGGCCTCGCCCGTCGCAGCGTGGATATTGTCGAAGTCGACAAGCAGGACGCTGTTAACGCGTGACAAAAGGGTTTCTCCCTGATTCGCGGAATGAGCGAGTGCTGATGTTCTACATAAGCGCCCGGAAAGCAACCGTGCACCGCACCAAAATTAACTATTCGGCCGGGGAGTCGGCATCCTGCTCGGCCTGCTTCTTCTCGATCAGCTTCACGCAGAAAATCGAAATTTCGTAGAGAAAATAGACCGGTCCGGTGAGCAGGAGCTGGGAAATCACATCCGGCGGCGTGAACACGGCCGAAAACAGGAGAATGATGACGATGGCATACTTGCGGCCACTGATCAGCGTCTGCGCCGTGATGATGCCGATCTTGGCAAGCAGCGTGAGGATCACCGGCAGCTGGAAGGAAATGCCGAAGGCCAGCATCAAGGCCATCACCAGCGACAGGTATTCCGACACTTTGGGCAGAAGCTTGATCGTCGCCACGCCGCTATTGATCTGCTCCTGCGAGATCGAAAAGCGCGCCAGCATGGGCAGCATCAGGATGTAGACGAACGTGGCGCCCGCTGTGAACAGGATGGGGGCGGCCACAAGGAAAGGCCAGAAGGCCCCCCGCTCGTTCTTGTAGAGGCCCGGCGCCACGAAGGCGTAAATCTGCCAGGCGATGACCGGAAAAGACAGGAAGATGCCCGCGAAGAGAGCGAGCTTCACCTTGGCAAAGAAGAATTCCATCGGCGCGGTGAAAATCAGCTCCAGTGGGGCGCCGCGCAGCGCTTCGGCTTTGGCGGCGAAAGGCGCGAGCAGGAAGTCATAGATCGGCTGGGCGACGAAGAAGCAGCCGAGTGCGGCGATGCCAAGCACCGACAGCGAGATGATCAGGCGTGTGCGCAGCTCGGACAGGTGTTCGAGCAGCGGGGCGCGGCTCGCCTCCACTTCATCATCCAGAATTTCAGGTTGTTCGTCCTTGGGCGGGGTCGTGTTCACGCAGCATCGTCCTTGGACTTGGGCGCTGATGCTTCGGAGGATGCGGGTACCGCCGTTGCCTCGGCCGTTTCAGCAGCCGGCTTGTCGGCCTTGGTTTCTTTAGCCTTCTGTGCGGCGGCCTTCTCCTCAGCCATGGTTTTCTTCATGACGGCGGAATTGATCTCGCCTTCCATATTGGCGAGGTCGGCCTCGGCCTCTGTCATCATGTTGGTGCGTTTGAGATCTTCGATTTCCTTGCGCAGCTCTTCCAGCTCACTCTGGCGGGCGATATCTTCGAAGGCGGCCTGGAATTCGCGGGCCATGGCGCGGCCCTTGCCGACCATCTGGCCGACCTTGCGCATCATCAACGGCAGATCCTTCGGGCCCACGATAATGAGCGCCGCAAGGGCCAAAACAAGGAGTTCGGAAAATCCGACGCCGGGCAGCATTATGCGCCCTCCACCAGGAACACTATGACGAGACTTTCGACTCGTCTTTCTTCTTCGGGGTCACATCGACGAGGTCTTCCTTGTCGACGGCCTTGGGCTCATCATCATCTGAGAGCCCCTTGCGAAACGATTTAACGCCCTTGGCCATGTCGCCCATGATGGAGGAGATCCGGCCGCGGCCGCCGAACAGCAACAATGCCACCACGATGACGAGAATGATCTGGAGAGGTCCGACTGAGCCCATGGGGGCCTCCTGATTAGGTGTTTCGCATTGCAGCATAGCGCTCCGTTCCTGCTGGAACAATGGGGCGAAGCTGTTAAAGGGAGTGGCATGCGTATCGCCACATGGAATGTCAACTCGATCAAGGCCCGCCTCTCCACCGTTCTGGAGGTGTTGGGCGCAATCGAATGTGACGTCGTCTGCTTGCAGGAACTCAAGTGTGAGACTGACGGCTTTCCCTATATGGAACTCGAGGAGC
This sequence comes from Alphaproteobacteria bacterium, assembly GCA_018827375.1. GTDB lineage: Bacteria > Pseudomonadota > Alphaproteobacteria > Caulobacterales > Hyphomonadaceae > Hyphomonas. Next base: position 123,294 of record JAHJYW010000042.1, on the reverse strand, counting down.
TGGGCTGGACCTGCGCCGTGCACGGGCAGAAGTCCTACAATGGCGTCGCCATCCTCTCGAAATTCCCGCTGGATGACATCCAGAAGGGCCTGTCGACCATGGTGGACGACCAGTCACGCTATATCGAAGCGCTCGTCATGGCCGATACACCAATCCGCGTGGGTGGCCTCTACCTGCCCAATGGCAATCCCGCGCCGGGGCAGAAGTACGACTATAAACTTGAATGGATGGAAGCGCTTGAGGGCCATACGCGCCAGTTGCTGAAGCAGGAAGAAGCCTTTGTCCTGTGCGGCGACTACAACGTCATTCCCGGAATCAATGACAGCTGGGACGAGACCGTCTGGACCGACGATGCGCTCGCCCTGCCCGAAACGCGTCAGGCCTTCCGACGCCTGCGCAATCTCGGCCTGACCGATGTGTTCGACACCTGCGATGGCCGCGCTCATCAATATACCTTCTGGGACTATCAGGGCGGCGCCTTCCAGAAGGATCACGGCATCCGGATCGATCACCTGCTCTGCTCTCCGCAGGCGGCAGACCGGCTCACCGGCGTCGAGATTTACCGCAAGGCCAGGACGCTGGAAAAACCTTCAGACCATGTGCCGGTGGTCGGCATATTTGAGGACTGATGCCTACTTTTTAGGCGTGCAGGACTGATTGTAGTCAGACACATCCTGGTTGAACTGGCGCGCATTTGCCTGCAGCGCCAACTCCGCTTGCGCGAACGCACGCTTGGCAGCGTCGAATTCGGCCTTTGCGGAATCTGCCGCTTTCGCATTTGACGCAGAAGCGAGACGCATGACTTGCGCGTCTTCGTATTGCTCACCCAGCGCCTCCGTCTTTGTCGCAAGGGCGTCCCGGTTGGCCGTTGCCGCTTCCAGCTCCGCCTTCTTGGGGGCCAGGGTTACCTGCATCGCCTTGCAACGCTCCATCTGCTTGGGCGAAAGCGAATCGGCAGCCGCCGGCATGGCGACAGCCAGGGCAAGCGAGACAACGAGCAAACGGATCATGGCAGGGTCCTTCTTCATAGTCTCGCTAATGCCCAATGACGGCTGAAGCAAACCTGAATGAAGCCGTCACAGACTGGCCTCATTTGAGGCCGGATACGCCCTGATTTCCACGGAGGACGTCATTCGATAATAAACAAATGATCAAACGCTCACTTTGCCGTATTTTCGCCCTATTCTGAGGCAATTTTGTGATCGTTCGCTCACATAGCGACTACTCAGGAGAAAGATCATGCCGACCTCGAAGACCGAAACCGCCCTGATCAACCCCGCAATGGACATGGCCCTCACCCTCGATCAGCTGGTTGCGCCGCTAGAAGTGCCAGCTGAGCTCAGCCGGGCCCGCTGGGCGCCGAAATGGACCCTGATCCTGCCAATCGCCATGTTGGCTGCGTTCACGGTTCCTGCCCTGCCGGCAGACGCAAATGGCTCGGCCGGAACGGCTGCCACTCACGTGGCCTGACCGGTGGAGCGCTAACTGCCTGCGCGAGGGTCCTGTGCGCGGCGGTTGGCGACCACGGAATCAATAATGTCGAACACGGCCGCGAAGTCGGTCAACAGTTCGCGCACGCGATCGGGATCATCCAGCCGTTTGAACATGCTGCCCGGCTCGAACAGGTTGCCGCCCTGCAGGGTGATGAACATGTCGCCACCATCAAAGCAGCACTTCAGCTTACCGCCATGGAAGGCTTCTTCCATATCGACCAGCTTCTGCATCAGGTCGGGCGTCAGCAGATAACGGCTCTCGACCTGATCGGTCGTGTAGACCTCAAAGATCTTCTCGAAGACCGGGTCTTCCAGAGCAGCCCGCTGCATGCCTTTGCCGCCGCCAAACCAGTTGAAGAAACCGGCATCACGGGTCACCAGTGTGCGACCGTAGAAGGTCTTGTCGAATTCGAAGCGGAGGCACTGGCCTTTAAACACCGTGACCCAATGGGTGCGCGAACGTCCCTTGGAATCGGTCGTCTGGCGGCGCTCTTCCAGATGCGCTTCAAACAGCTCGAACTCCACCCCCTTGCGGGCGCCGGTGACCAAGTCTTCGTAGCTGGCCCGGTCCCAGCTGGGGACAAGCCCGATTTCCCGATGCCTGTGGATGGCGTCCACCTGCCCCGGATCAGCCTTGAAATCGAGACCGAACTGGTGCGCCACCGGCGTGACCAGAAGCGTCTTGGCCTCCTTGCCCAGCTGCGTAATGTCCCGCGATCCCCACCAGACATAACCAAACCCGACAATGGCCGCGATAAACGCCACGAAGGGCATCTTGGCCACAAACAGCGCAACAAGAACCCCAATGACACCGATGCCCCCGCCGACGTAGCGCGCCTGCCGGGCCTTCGACACGGCGGCCAGACGGTCGCCCTCGCGGGCCTGCAGGGCGGGGCGAATCTCGTCCTGGAATATCTGCCCGAAATGCTTGAACCCCTCCGGCAAACCAGCAAGCGCAGCCGTAATCTCGGGATCGACCGGCAATGGTTCTCCGCTTGGCAGGTCTGGTTGCGAGTCGCTCATATGTCGAGGTCAGCCATGTCTTCGGTGGAAAGGTTCATTGATGCTGCGGGCAGGATTTCCTGCAGCTGCGCCACGCTCGTGGCGCTTGCAATCGGCGCCGTGATCGACGGACGCGCCATCAGCCAGGCTAGCGCGACCTGAGCCTGGGTCGCGCCATGCCGCGCAGCAACCTTGTCGAGAGCAGCCAGCACTTTGGGGCCTCGCCCTTCCAGCAAAGACTTCATCTGACCACCGCGCGGGCTCTTCTTCAGGTCGTCTTCGGTGCGGTACTTGCCGGTCAGGAAGCCGCTCGCGAGGGAGAAATATGAAATAACGCCCAACCCTTCGGCGACGCAGACATCCTCGCGCGCACCCTCATACTGATCTCGCACAAGTAGGTTATAGTGGGGCTGCAGCACCTCATAGCGCGCCTTGCCGTCTCCCGCCGCGTCTACCGCAGCCTTGAGCCCCGGCCCGTCATAGTTGGAGCCGCCAATAGCCCGCACTTTCCCCGCATCGATCAGGCGCTGGTGCCCTTCCAGCGTCTCGTCGATCGGTGTGTCTTCATCTGGCGAATGGGAGAGATAGAGATCGATATGGTCGGTCTGCAGACGCTTCAGCGAGGCCTCGCAGGCCTTGACGATATAGTCCGCCTTCAACCCCTTGCGGCCCTCACCCATATCCATGCCGACCTTGGTGATCAACAGCGTCTTGTCGCGCTTGCCATGCGCGGCAAACCATTCACCGATGACCGTCTCCGACTCACCGCCCGAATGGTCCGGCACCCAGCGAGAGTAGACATTCGCCGTGTCGACCGCATTGAACCCCGCATCAATGAGCGCATCAAGAATATCGAACGAGGTTGCCTTGTCCGCCGTCCATCCAAACACATTGCCCCCAAGCACGAGAGGCGCCGTCTTCAGGCCGGATTTTCCGAGCGCTCGCATTTGCATCTATTCGTCTCCCAGTACTGGCTCACGGAAGATGGCGGTGGACGACCCTGCCGCGCTGATCTCGCCGCGGTACATGCCGGCCGAGTTGAACACGAAGTCCACATTGCCTGCGCCATCGATCACGATCACGCCGCCATCACCGCCCAGCGCTGCAACTTCGCCAAGCGCCACACCAGCGGCCTCGCCGACGCTTTCGCCCTTGAACTTGACCCGGTCGCAGATTGTCTTGGCCACGCCGACACGGATGAAATATTCGCCATGCCCGGTGGCCGACACGGCGCAGACGCCATTCTCGGCATAGGTCGCTGCGCCGATAAGCGGGGCGTCACCGACGCGGCCCGGCGCCTTTGCCGTCATGCCGCCGGTCGTGGTCGCCGCCGCCAGATTGCCTGCGCTATCCATGGCAACCGCGCCGACCGTCCCGAAGCGTTCCTCGGCCGTGCGCCGTTCAGCAAGCGGTGTGCCCGCGCGTGATTCCAGAAGTCGCTCCAGCGCCTCACGCCTGCGGTCTGTGTCGAAATACGAGTTCAGGACCATTTCGAGCCCCTGCACATCCGCAAACTGGTCTGCTGCCGGCCCGGCGAACATGACATGCTCTGACTTGTCCATGACGGCGCGGGCCGCGAGGATCGGGTTTTTCACGCGCATGACGCCTGCGACGGCGCCGGCATTGCGGTCGCGCCCGTCCATGATCGAGGCATCAAGTTCATGCGTGCCATTGGCCGCGAAGACGGCGCCATAGCCCGCATTGAATAGCGGGTTGTCCTCCATCGGAATGACCGCGGCCTGCACGGCGTCCACCGCGCTGCCGCCTTCGCGCAGCACGGCCGCGCCCGCTTCCATCGCTGCGTTAAGACCCGCGACATAGGCTGCCTCTTCTTCGGCGGTCATGGTCTCGCGCAGGATCACGCCTGCACCGCCATGAATCGCGAGGTGCCATTCGGGCGCCGCAGCAGGCTCAGGCACCACGGGCGTCGCGCACGCCGCCAGGAACAGGCCAGCTGCCGCCAAGGTCGTCAGGGATTTCATTGTCATCGCCGCCTCCAGATCATTGAAGGCAGGATGGACTGATTACCTAGAGGTCTTCAAGGCTTTTACGGGCGGCCTTGAGCTTTTCACGCCGACCGGTCCAGTCGACGATCCGCTCGCGGTTCTCCTCGACGATCTCGGGCGGCGCCTTTGATACAAACGCCTCGTTGCCGAGCTTCTTCTCGGTGGACACGATGTCCTTGTCCAGCTGGCCGATTTCCTTGTCGAGCCGCTTGCGCGCCTCATCCACGTCGATCTGGTCCGCAATGCCGAGCGCAACGACCGTTTCGCCGACAACAGTTGAGACGGCACCATCCGGGACAGACTCACTGACAACAATGTCCTCGAGGCGCGCGATGCGCTTCAGGATGTCCTCATGCCGGTAGGCGCGATCTTCGACCACCGGGCCGGCCTTGACCAGCGACAGCGGGATCTTCGAGCCTGCGGGCACACCGAGATCATTGCGCAGCGAGCGGACTTCCGTGATCAGGTCGATGACCCACTGGATCTCGTCGTCGGCTTCGGCGTCACGCGCGATATCGTATTCCGGCCATGACTGGAGCATCAGGAAACCCTGCTCGTCCACGCGGCCCGCGGCGCGGCGCTCCCACAGCTCTTCCGTCACGAATGGCATGAACGGGTGGAGCAGCTTCAGCGACTCATCCAGCACATAGCCGCACACTGCGCGCGTTTCCTGCTTGGCCGTATCGTCCATGCCCATCAGCAGCGGCTTGATGAGTTCGAGATACCAATCGCAGAGGACGTTCCAGATGAACTTGTAAAGCGCACCAGCTGCATCGTTGAAACGGTATTCAGCGATGGCTTTGGTGGCCTCGGCCTCGCACGCGGCAAGCTCGCCCAGAACCCAACGGTTCACCGGGCTCGTCACTTTCGCAAAATCGATCTCGCCCGGCGCGCCGCATTCGTTCATCTCGGCGAAGCGGGCAGCGTTCCAGAGCTTGGTCGCGAAGTTACGGTTGCTTTCGACGGCCTGCTTCGAGAGGCGGATGTTGCGCCCCTGCCCGGCCATGCGGCCCATGGTGAAGCGCAGCGCATCGGCGCCGTATTCGTTCACCAGTTCCAGCGGGTCCATGACATTGCCCTTGGATTTGGACATCTTCTGGCCCTTCTCGTCGAGGACGAGGGCGTGGATATAGACATCCTTGAACGGAACTTCGCCCATGAACTCGATGCCCATCATCATCATCCGGGCGACCCAGAAGAAAATGATGTCGAACGCCGTGACGAGCGTGGCGGTGGGATAGAATGCGTCCAGTTCCGGCGTCTTGTCCGGCCAGCCCATCGTCGAGAATGGCCACAGCGCAGACGAAAACCATGTGTCGAGGACGTCCTCGTCCTGTTTCAGCTTCACGCCCCTGCCGGCTTGTTTCTGGGCTTCTTCTTCCGAATAGGCGACGTAGATTTTGCCGTCGTCACCAAACCAAGCCGGGATCCGGTGTCCCCACCAGAGCTGGCGGCTGACGCACCATGGCTGGATGTTGTCCATCCAGTTGTAATAGGTCTTCTCCCAGTTCTCAGGCACGAAGCGGGTCTTGCCCTCTTTCACAGCCGCGATGGCGGGCTGGGCCATGGTCTTCGCGTCGACATACCACTGGTCGGTCATCCACGGCTCGATGACCACGTTGGAACGGTCGCCGAATGGCTGCTCGATCTTGAGGTTCTCGATTTCCTGCAGCAGTTCGAGCCCCTCGAACGCCTCAACCACTTTCTTGCGCGCGTCGAAACGGTCGAGGCCGCGATAGTCTGCAGGAATACCGGCCGCATCGGCATCATCACCATCAACGATGTGCGCCGTGGCGTTCAGGATGTTCAGCGGTGTGTGACCCGCCCGCTTGCCGACCTCAAAGTCGTTGAAATCATGCGCCGGGGTGATCTTCACCGCGCCGGAGCCTTTTTCAGGATTCGCATAATCGTCCGCAATGATCGGCACGCGGCGGCCAACGATGGGCAGCTCAACGAACATGCCAATCAGGCCCGCATAGCGCTCATCTTCCGGATGCACCGCCACCCCGGTATCACCGAGCATGGTTTCAGGGCGCGATGTGGCGACGACGATATAGTCGCGTGTTTCGGTACCGGTGACGTTACCGTCCTCGTCCTTGACCGGATGCTCATAGGTCACGCCATCGGCCAGCGGATAGCGCAGGTGCCAGTAGTGGCCGTTGACCTCGCGCTGGTCGACTTCGAGGTCCGAGATCGCCGTCTGGAAATGCGGGTCCCAATTCACGAGGCGCTTGTCGCGGTAGATCAGGCCCTTCTTGTACAGCTCGACGAACACTTTTGTGACGGCGCGCATCATGTTGTTGTCAGGCTCTGCCCGGTCGCCCATCGTGAATGCGAGACGCGACCAGTCGCACGAGGCGCCAAGGCGCTTCAGCTGGCCAACAATGGCGCCGCCGGATTCCTCTTTCCACGCCCAGACGCGGTCCACGAAAGCATCACGCCCCATTTCGCGGCGGCTTTCATTGCCTGCTTCAGCCAGCTGGCGCTCGACCACCATCTGCGTGGCAATGCCTGCATGGTCGGTACCGGCTTGCCAGAGCACGTTCTTGCCGCGCATGCGCTCGAAGCGGACCAGCACGTCCTGAAGCGTATTGTTCAGCGCGTGGCCCATGTGCAGCACGCCGGTGACGTTCGGCGGCGGGATGACGATGGAATAGGCCTGCGCGCTGGTGTCGCCCGAAGGCTTGAAACAACCGCGGTTCTCCCAGGCCTTGTAGAGGCGGGTTTCGGCTTCGGCGGGGTCAAATCGTTGGTCGAGCATGGGTCAGGCGTATTCCAGGGCAAAAGAAAAGGGCGCACCGGTGGCGGCGCGCCCTTCCCTATAAACAATTTGGCGGGAGAGGCTAGCGCGCCATGCGGGCGATGCGCTGTACTTCCGCTTCGACCTTTTCATCGACTATGCTTGGCAGATTGGCGTCGAGCCATTCCTTGATCATCGGCTTGAGAAGCTCGCGAACGAGGCCCTCGATCGTGTTGTCGCCACCGAAATCCATCTTGGAAATCAGCTTGCCGAGCGAGCCGGCGGCGGCATCGGACGTTGAGTCGTCGGTCAGGACGGTCTGCTGGTAGCGGGCGCTGGCGGGCATTTCATTCTCCGTGGGAGCGTAGGCTTTTGGAAGGGGGGCAGGTTCCGGAATGGGTTCTGGCTCTGGCTCATGGCGGAACATGAGCGCTGGTTCAGGATCTTCGACAGAGCGTGCTGCGCTGAGCAGTTCTTCAAACGAATCGGTGGGTTCCGGCTCGCTCTCCTCGGCAACGACTTCTGGCTCTTCAACGACGAAGGTGTCGTCTTCTTCAGCCTCGAACATCCCTTCATCAAGGTCGTCCTCAGCAGAATCAAAAGTCATGTCGGAGAAACCGTCATCACTCTCTTCTTCGATCGCCTCTTCGCGCACTGGCGTTGGCGCACCGGGACGGCGGGCCGTGCTGGCATCGTCCTCTGAAATTATCTTGCGGATCGACGCGAGGATTTCCTCCATCGTCGGTTCCTTGTGCGCTTCGTTGGCCATCTCAGCCCCTTACTCTTTACCCATCAGAATCAATACAGGTTAATCGGTAAGATGTATCGGTTAACAACCGCTTGACGACGTTAACCCTATTCAGATTCGGGTGCGGCTCCAGTCGGAATAGGCTTGTCCAGCTCACCGGCCGCACGCAGCAGGCGGAATGCCGCAACATAGGCGTCACGCTCAGACTGAACCAGCGCGAGCCGCGCTTCGAACAACTGCTGTTCCTGGTCCAGAACGTCCAGCGTGGTGCGAACTCCGACAGCCAGTTCTTCCTTGGCGCCATCATACGCGATTTCGGCAGCGTCGACCTGACGGCGGGACGCCTCGATCGCGCGCAGGGACGCATCATAACCGTACCAGGCCTGTGCGATCTGAGCGCGCACCTGGCGCTCAAGCAGGTCAATCTGCTGGCGCGCCTGATCGCGGCGCAGACGCGCTTCGCTGACCTGGCTCTTGATCAGGCCACCCGAGAGAATGGGAATCCGGCCCTGCGCGACGGCGGAAACGCTCGTGTTGCGCTGTTCCGGATCGCCGTACGTTTGCTCGACACCAGCTGTGCCGACAATGCTGATCTGTGGCCGGTACTGCGATTTGGCAACCGCAATGGCTTCGTTGGCAGCCCGCTCGGAATGGCGAGCGGCCTGAATGTCAGGGTTACCATCAAGGGCGATGAGCACAGCTTCGTCCACCGAGCCTGGCAGGGGCGGCACAGGCGGTGGCGGGGGCAAGTCGCCCGGCTTGAGGCTGGTGAGAAACTGGTAATTGGCTTCGCTTGCCTCAAGCGCGGCCTCGGCTCCGGCTAGCGCCGCGCGGGCACCTTCAAGGCGCGCCTTGGAGAGTGAAACGTCCGTCCGTGTCACAACGCCCACTTCGAATCGGTCATCCGCGGCGCGGACCTGCTCGCCCGTAACATCAACATTGTTCTTGCGGATCGACACAGCCTCACGGTCGCTTCGCACATCGACATAGGCCGTCACGACCTGAAGGATCATGTCCTGCTGGGCGGCGTCATACTGCGATTTGGCGGCATTGATGCCCGCCTTTGCCTGACGGATGCCGGCACTGACACGGCCGCCGGTATAAAGCGGCTGCACGGCCTGAACCTGTGCAGAGGCAATCGGCCGGTCGCCAAGCCCGAACGCGAAGGGCGAGGTCGTATCGACATATTCGTATCCGGCGCTGCCGACGACATCGACCGTTGCGCGGCCGCCTGAGCGGGCCTGCGCCAGACTTTCACGCGCCACATCTGTTTCATAGCGCTGAATGTCGAGCTGGGGATTCGTTGCAAAGGCCGAGGCAATGGCCTGATCCAGCGTTTCCGCCGTAGCAGAGCTTCCGACAATGCTGGCGACGACCGCCGCGCCCATAAGGCAACGATACTTCAGACGCATCCTGAGCTCCTTGATAACCCGGTTTCAGCAGCATCATATAGCGACACCCGAATAGAAAGTGAACACTGTTCACTTTTCGGGAGTCTTAAATGCTGGGCATTAATCCTCTGATGCGGGCAATCAGCGCAGCCAGCTTCAGAAAACGAAGGCCTGCTTATGATTGAATTGCTCGAATTTGGGAGGGAAGGCGTCAAACCCGTCGCGCGCCGCAACCGTGTCACCTGACTTGGTGAACACTTTGCCGCGGCCAAGGCCTTCGCGCTCCATGACAACCGCCGCCAGACGTCCGCCATCGGCCAGTTGCGCGGTCCAGGCGTCCGGAACGACTTCGACCATGCCGCAAACATAAATCACGTCGAACGGCGCCTGGTCAGGCATGCCAGCTTCGATCTTGCCTTCAACCGCGACAGCGCGATCCAGGCCCAGTGTGGCAAAACGCTCGGACATGGCATCAACCAGTTCAGTCGTCTCTTCGAGCGCAATGACGGTTTCGGACAGGTGACTGATGAGGGCCGCTTCGTAGCCCGCGCCTGCGCCGATCACGAGGACAATATCTGTCGGGCGAATCGCGGCCAGCTTGATGAGCTTGGCCGTATCACGCGGAATCCAGAGCGAACGGCCCGGCGATGTCGCGATTTCCATTTCGGAATAGGCAACCGACTTGCGGGAGTTCGGCACGAAAGCTTCACGCGGCGTGCGCAGGAAAGCCGAGACAATCGGCGCATCGGTGACATCATTCGGACGGATCTGGCTATCCACCATGATTTCGCGGGCTGCGTCAAAGCTCATGGGCGCGTGCTTTCCTCTTGGTAAGTAAGGACTAGAACCGCCCTTTAGCATGGGCCGCGCCCCGTGCAATGCGCGATAAACGCACGGGGGCTGAAAACGCTGATTGAAAGCCTGCCTTTTGCTTGCTAGTGACGCGCCTCTGGTCAGGCTCTATGGCGGAGTGGTGACGCAGCGGATTGCAAATCCGCGCACCCCGGTTCGATTCCGGGTGGAGCCTCCAGACAAATTCCACATCCTTGGATCATCCTTAACGCACTCTTGCGCTAATTTTGCGCCTTTGCGGGTTAATCATTTACGGCGCGTTAACCAATTCGGGCGATCTTGGCGTTGTCTTCTCTTGGAGACACCCACCATCACCCAACGCCTCGGCGGGAGCTTTTAGCTTCCGCCATTTTTTTATCGGAACACAAGTTTTTGGACTGAAGCAGCATGTTGGGGCTTGAACCGGACCATTGGTCTGCTATTCACCCGCTCTCGGCTGATCCGCGATAGCTCAGTTGGTAGAGCAGGCGACTGTTAATCGCCCGGTCGTAGGTTCGAGTCCTACTCGCGGAGCCACCCCCCTTCCCCAGCCAACCCCGATGACGTCTGATGTATCATTCGGGTGCGCACTCTGTTGCCGTGTCATCACTGTCACGGCTCGCGCCAATAATGCACGCGACCTGTGTCGCCCTGTTCCGGTCGTCAACGGTCCCTCCTATAAACGGGCAGACCCTCACAGCGCCTGCACCGGCGCGCCCAACCGTCAGCCTCCCGCGGAGTCCTTGCGCAATGCATGCCCCCTTTGACCTCGTCGAAGTCGAGCCTGGCCGGCGCCTGCACGTCTGTGTCGAAGGGCCGCCAGATGCACCATGGGTCATCTTCGATCATGGCGCCTTTGGCAGCTATGCTGATGGCTGGTGGATCAAGGAGGCCTTGAAGAGCGATCATCGCGTCGTGCTATACGGCCGCGCCGGCATGGATTGGAGCGATCCCGCCCCCGAAGGCACGGCCCTCACGCCCGAATTCCATATTGCAGACCTTCGCCGCCTTCTGGATCTGCTGGGGGCGCGGCCGCCTTATATCCTGGTCGGGCATTCCATGGCGGGCCTGCGGCTGCATGCATTTGCCAATCTCCATCCTGCCGAGCTGGCTGGCCGCGTCTTTGTCGATGCGATGAACCCCACCAACCTTCGGCCCAAAGGCGGCATGCGCTTGCTGAAGGCTTTTGGGCGGCTGCTGCGAATCGGCAGGGTCGCGTCGAAAATTGGCGCGCTCAACCTGATTGCGCCTGTCACCGGCGACGACATCAAGCTGCCGAAAGAGCGTCGTCTGGAAAAGCGATTCCTTTTCCGCAAGACAGATCACTGGACAGCAGCGCTCGAGGAGGTGCTGGCGATTGATCCTGAGGCATCCTGTTTCGATCAGTCGGTGGCCGTGACAACGCCCGTTTCCGTCTTTTCGCGCCAAGCCGATGGTGGCGAGAATGCCGGCCTTGTCAAATCAGTATCGAATCAGGGCGGTTACGGCCGCCTGTTTGCACTCGAAGGCGAGACACATACGTCCTTGCTGAATCCAGCCCATGCCGCTCGCATCGCCCGCGAGGTTCGCTACATGACGCGCATACAGGTGCCCTGGAGCCAAATACCGCAGCCCGACAAAGCCGCGCATGACCAGCCTGAAATAGGCGTATAGGATCGGTCACGCCACGGGAGGAACACCGGCATGAAGGATATCGCGACCCTAGCGCGCCAATTTCTGCACACCAGGCCGGAAGACCTTACTGAACGCGAACGCCGTGTCCTTGAGCGTTTTATCGAGCGGCGCCGCATATCGCGCAATATCAGCAAGATGCTGGACAAGGACATGTCCTTCGGGGACCGGCTTGCCGACAAGGTGGCGGCCTTTGGAGGCTCCTGGAAGTTCATCATCCTGTTCGGTGTGGTGCTCGCCCTCTGGATTGGCGGGAACACGATCCTCGTTCTGGGCAAGGCCGATGCGTTTGATCCCTACCCTTTCATTTTCCTCAACCTGATTCTCTCCATGCTCGCCGCCATCCAGGCGCCCGTCATCATGATGTCGCAGAACAGGCAGGCTTCAAAAGACCGTGCGGCGGCGGGTTACGACTATGAAGTGAACCTCAAGGCCGAGCTGGAGATCCTCCAGCTTCACGAAAAGCTCGATGAAATGCGCCAGAACCAGCTCACGACCGTGCTCGAACAGCAGGCCGCCCAACTGGCGCTTCTGGAAAGACTGGTTCAGGCGCCACGCGATGGAGCGCCGCAGGGTGCCTGAGCAACCCACCGCCACTTTCGATGAACAGCCCGTCATCGCCCTCGCGCCATGGAAGCGCCGACTCGGGCTTTTGATCGTCGCGCTTCTGTTCGTGGCCGCCATCGTCGCTGTGCATACCGAGCTGCGACACATGTCGGTCCACAAGATCTATGCCGAACTGAGGGGCCTCACATCCGGCCAGGTAATGCTGGCACTGGCGGGCACGGTCATCAGCTATCTCGGCGTGTCAGGCTATGACACGCTGGCGCTGCGTTATGCGCGCAGGCCGCTTTCCTACCCAAAGACGGCATTTGCCTCTTTCACCTCCTATGCCTTGTCCAACACGCTGGGCATGCCGCTGCTGACCGGGGGCGCCGTGCGTTACCGGCTCTATTCCAGCTGGGGCCTGACAGCGAAGGATGTCGGCCTCCTCGCCGTGGTGACCGGCGCAACGCTCTATGTCGGCGCGCTCACCATTGCCGGGCTGGGCCTGCTCGTCGAAGCAGACCGTTTTGAGTCCGTTTTCCATGTCCCGGCCGTCCTCGCGCATACCGCCGGCCTCGTCTTCCTGGCTCTCGTGCTGGCCTTTCTCGTGCTCTCCCGTTTCACCAGCAGGACATGGCACGTACGCTCTTACGAGATCACGCCACCCGGCCTGCCCGTGGCGACAGGCCAGCTGCTTGTAAGCCTTGCCGACTGGGCCGGGGCGAGCCTTGTCCTCTTCGCCGTCCTGCCACCCGACACCGGGCTCTCCTTTCTCGCATTCGTCCCGATATTCGTAGCAGCCACTTTCATTGGCGGCATGAGCGGTCTGCCCGGCGGAGTCGGCGTGTTCGAAGCCGTCATCCTGCTCATGGTCCCGGCCAGCAGCAGCGAAGCCCTAGCGGCCAGTCTCATTGCCTACCGCGTGCTTTACTACCTGATGCCACTCGCTGTAGCGGCTATCCTGCTCGCGGTGCACCAGTACCGTCACGCTGGCGCCCAGATCAAAGGCGCGGCTGCCGCTGCGCAGGACGTCACGGAACTCTTTGCCCCGACGTTGTTCTCGCTGATCGCCTTCCTCGCGGGAGCGTTCATGCTGATCTCGGCCACGACACCAACGCTTGCCGGGCCACTGGAGGCCGCGGGGCGCATCCTGCCACTGCCCGTGATCGAACTATCCCACTTCCTGGCCTCCATCGTCGGCGTGCTACTTCTCATCGTGGCGCTCGGCCTACGCCAGAAGCTCGACCATGCCTGGACGATCGGGATGATCCTGCTTGTGCTCGGTACGGGGCTGACCCTGCTCAAGGGCGCGCATCCGCACGAGGCGATCATCCTTCTCGTCTCGCTCGGCCTGCTCGCGACGTCGCGCAAGGCTTTCTATCGCAAGACCCCGCTCAGCCAGGCGCGCCTCACCCTGCCCTGGATCCTCGCCATCCTTGGCGCCGTCAGCGCGGCCATCTGGCTTGGCTTCTTCTCATACGAACATGTCGCCTATCGCGACGAACTCTGGTGGAGCTTCTCGATCAACGGCCAGACATCGCGCTTCCTGCGCGCCGCAGCCGCCATCCCGATCGTGCTCCTGCTCGCGTCGCTCTGGCGTTGGCTGCAGCCCGCAATCCGCAAACACCAAGCAGCCGCCGAGGCGCCTGAACCCGGACGGATCGCGGAAATCCTCGCAAGCGCAGAAACAGGCTATGCAGATGGCGCGCTCGCCCTGCTGGACGACAAGCAATTCCTGTTCAGCCCGAGCGGCGACAGCTTCATCATGTACGGCGTGCGTGGTCGCCACTGGATCGCCATGAGTGCCCCCGTCGGCAAGCAGGAGGAAATCGGCCCCCTGCTCTGGCTTTTCCGCGAACAAGCTGATCTCTATGGCGCCGTCCCGGTCTTCTATTCGGTACGGAAGGAATTCCTGCCGCTCGCGCTCGACCTTGGTCTCAGTGCCCAGAAGATCGGCGAGACAGCCCTCGTGCCGCTTCAGGACTTCTCGCTCGAAGGCTCCGCTCGCTCCGGCCTGCGCGCCAGCCACAAGCGCGCGCTTCGCGACGGCCTCACCTTCGAGATCATTCCTGCGAGTGCCTGCGATGATATCCTGCCAGACCTCGCAACCATTTCCGACGAATGGCTCGCCATCCATGGTGGCGCGGAGAAAAGCTTTTCCCTCGGCCGCTTCGACCGGGACTACCTGCGCAACTTCCCGATGGGTGTTGCCTGGTGCGACGGCCAGATCGTTGCCTTCGCCAACCTGATGTCCACATCTGACGGCAAGGAAATCGCTATCGACCTGATGCGCTACGGCCATGCCGCGCCCAAGGGCGTGATGGACTTCCTCTTCATTGAACTGATGCTATGGGGCAAGGCCCAAGGCGCCCAGACGTTCGACTTAGGCATGGCACCGCTCTCCGGCCTAGAAGGCCACCGGCTGGCGACGCTCACGTCCAAGCTCGGCGCGTTCGTCTACGAGCATGCCAACAAGATCTACGGCTTCGAGGGCCTCAGGAACTACAAGAAGAAATTCCTGCCGGATTGGGACCCGCTCTACCTTGCCGCCCCTGCCGGTCTCTCGCTGCCGATCGCACTGGGCGATGTGGCCATGCTCACCAGCGGCGGCCTAAAGCGCATGTTCACCAAGGGCTGAGGCTCAGCACTCGATAACGTTCACGGCCAGACCGCCCTGGCTGGTCTCCTTGTACTTCGATGACATGTCGATGCCCGTCTGGCGCATGGTCTCGATCACCTGGTCGAGCGACACCTTGGTCTGCTCCACCGAGTGCAGCGCGAGGCGCGCCGCATTCACCGCCTTCACCGCGCCAATGGCATTGCGTTCGATGCACGGGATCTGGACAAGACCACCAACGGGATCACACGTTAGCCCCAAGTTGTGCTCCATGCCGATCTCCGCCGCGTTGGCGCACTGCTGCGACGTGCCGCCCCAGACAGCCGCCAATCCGGCAGCCGCCATCGAACAGGCCACGCCCACTTCGCCCTGGCAGCCCATCTCGGCGCCCGAGATCGACGCCCGCTGCTTGTAGAGCAGGCCCACGCCTCCCGCCGTCAGCAGGAACTTGCGCAGCCGCACAGTGCGATCCTCCGCGTCGGCGCAATAATGCTTGATCACAGACGGTATGATGCCCGCCGCGCCATTGGTTGGCGCCGTCACCACCTGCCCGCCGCCAGCATTCTCTTCGTTCACCGCCATCGCATACACGTTCAGCCAGTCAAAAATCTGTTCGCGCTCGTTCGATTGCGGCGAGGCCTGCAACTTGCTCCAGATCTCCGGCGCACGACGGCGCACCTTCAGTCCGCCCGGCAGGATGCCTTCGTGCACGAGCCCGCGCTCGATACAGTCAAGCATCACACCAGCGATCCGGTCCAGCGACGCTTCGGTCTCTTCACGAGGACGCATGGCGTCTTCATTCGTCAGGATCACCTCATGGATCGCCATGCCCCTGTCAGCGCAGATCGACAGGAGTTCCGCTGCCGACCCGAAAGGATATGGCACATCATTGCCCGCCTTGACGATATCGTCCTCTGGCGGCGTGCGCAGCTGCTTGGCTGTCGCAATAAAGCCGCCGCCCGTAGAGTAATATGTCTCGTCCTGAAGAGTGGCCCCATCGGCATCAAAAGCCGAGAGTTTCATTCCATTGGGGTGAAGTTCCGGCAGCACGCCATAGGCAAAGATAATGTCTGCCTCCGGATCAAAATCAATTTCACGCCCATCAGACAGTTTCAGCCGCTTGCCCGTATAGACGGCCGCCACATCGGCATCGGCCGTATTAGGGTCCAGTGTTTCGGGATCCAGTCCGAGCAGGCCCAGCACGACGGCTTTGGGTGTCGCATGCCCCGCGCCCGTCAGCGCGAGCGACCCCTGCAATTCCACCTCGATACGCGCCACGTCACCCACGACACCGGAATCGCCAAGCAGCGCGGCAAACCGTTTGGCAATCCGGATCGGCCCAACCGTGTGGGAACTCGACGGACCGATGCCGACGCGGAAGAGATCAAGAACTGAAAGCATGGCTATGTCCGCTCGTGGCAACATTGAACCACCATGCCTGCCCGCCGCAGGGTCTCAAGGCAAGGGCTTGGCATGCAATCCCGCTGTCACGTCGTGACCATAGATCCAGTCATTACGTGAATGCACAAATTCTGGCGCCGCGCGCCCGGCCAGCCACATTGGCCCATAGGTCGCAAGCTGGGTGATTGGGTTATGCCGGTGGAACAGTTTCGCATTGTTTCGCGCCCCGGCCTGAATGGCCGCCGTTCGCCCCTGCCTGTCAGCTTCATAGGCTTCCAGTGCGACACTCACATCGCCGCCTGCGGACAGGCGCGCCGCCAGCACCCACGCGTCCTCAACCGCCATGACCGCCCCCTGCGCCAGGAAAGGCAGCATCGGGTGGCAGGCATCCCCCATCAAAACGACCCGGCCATCATGCCAACGCGGCAAGCTTGGCCGATCAAACAGCGCCCATCGGTTCAAGACATCGGCCTTACGGATCATTTTCAGGATCACCGGGTGCCACCCCGCAAAGTCTGCCAGTGCATCCTCGAGCAGGCCCTCGCCGGACCAAGACTCGACCTCCCAGCCATCGTGCTCCACGACGCCCACAAAGTTGGCCAGCGCTCCGCCGCGCAGGCGGTAGGTCACGGCATGGCGCCCCTTGCCAACCCAAGCGCAGGCTGTCGGCGGCGGAAGGTCATCTCCCAGAAGCTCAATCGGAACGACAGCGCGCCAGGCCACATTGCCGGTAAATCGCGGCTTGTCCGGGCCCAGCATCTGCCTGCGCACGACCGAATGGATACCATCGGCGCCCACAAGCACGCCGCCGTCGACAAATGTGCCGTCCTCAAGTTCCACGGTGACGGTCTGGCCATCCTGGGCGTAGGAAGCAATCCTTGCCCCAAGCCGCACGGCGGCCGGCGCCCGCTCGGCAAGCTCAGCCGAGAGCGCATTGATGAGATCGGCGCGGTGAATGTGAAGGTAAGGAGCGCCCCAGCGGTCAGCGGCGCGCAGGCCAAGCGGAATATCGAAAACGATCCGGCCGCTTTGGCCCATGCGCATCTCGATGCCCTCCGGCTGGAAAGCCTGCGCGGCGATCCTGTCGGACATGCCGAGCGCTTCGAATACTTTCATCCCATTTGGGCTGAGCTGCAGGCCTGCGCCGACTTCCCCGAGCGCCTCGGCTTGCTCCAGCACAACGACATCGTGACCGAATTGCGTGAGCGCCAGCGCAGTTGTGAGCCCGCCGATACCACCCCCTGCAATCAGGATTTTCATCGCTAATGCCGCCTATCGCTTTTGCGAACGGTCTTCCTTGCCGCCAATCAGAACGAATCGGCGATCGCAGTATTTGCATTCGACATAGTCTTCGTCGCCCATTTCATACCACACTTTCGGATGCCCGAGCGCGCCACCGGCACCAACACAGGAGACCTTATGGCTGTTGGACAGCACGATTTCAGGCGGGCTGAAGACATCACGGGGTTTGCTCATGCTGGCGGCTTTCCATGGAGTTTCCGGCGCAAGTCTTGTTCACGCCGCATCACGGACCTAACTAGTCCGCAGGGCCGCGCTGCGCAAGATCGCCCTGCAACAGCATGGAGGCCCCTATGACCAACGCAAAGACCGCCCCTGACTACGCGATCGAGATCGAACACCTCCAGAAAATCTACAGCGCCTCGGGCAAGATGCCCGAAAAGCACGCCCTGAAGGACATCAGCCTGCGCATTCCGCGCGGCTCGGTCTTCGGCCTGCTCGGCCCGAACGGCGCGGGAAAGTCCACATTCATCAACATTCTCGCCGGTCTTGTGAACAAGACATCCGGCAGAGCCCGCATCTGGGGCCTCGATATCGACCAGCATCCACGCCAGAGCCGCGCGGCCATTGGCGTCGTGAACCAGGAGATCGTGGCCGATCCCTTTTTCACCCCCATGGAAATGCTAGAACTCATGGCTGGCTTCTACGGCGTGCCGAAAAATGAGCGCCGCAGCCTCGAAATCCTCACCGCGCTGGGCCTTGATGACAAGAAAGACGCCTATGTGCGCCAGCTCTCAGGCGGCATGAAGCGCCGACTCATGGTCGCCAAGGCGCTCGTCCACAATCCGCCCGTACTGATTCTCGACGAGCCGACCGCTGGTGTTGACGTGGAACTGCGACGGTCGCTCTGGACCTATGTGCGCGAACTGCACGACCGCGGCACGACCATCATCCTCACCACGCACTATCTGGAAGAGGCCGAGGAGCTTTGCGATTCGATCGCCATCGTGAACCATGGCGAGATCGTCGCCAGCGAGCCAACGCCGAAATTGCTCGCCCGCCTCGACTACAAGACGCTCGTCATCACGCCGCGTGAGCCGCTTACGGCTGTTCCCGCCAACCTGGCAGACTTCGACGCCAAGATCCGCGACACGGGTACGCTGGCTATCACGTTCCGCACGAGCGAAACGGGTATTGGTCGCATCCTGGAGCAGGTACGCGCCTCTGGAATCAGTATCGGGGACCTCGTTACCGAGGCCCCCGATCTGGAAGACGTGTTCCTGTCGCTGACCAGCGAACCGGAAGCGGCCTAGACGCTCTGCTTGATCCAGTCAGCGATGGCTTGCTTGCTCATCGCGCCAAGATGGGTCGCGGCAACCTTGCCGTCCTTGAAGACCATCAGAGTCGGCATGCCACGCACGCCATATTTCGATGCGACCATCGGGTTTTCGTCGACATTGATCTTGGCGACTTTTACCTTGTCGGCCATCTCTTCCGAGACGGCTTCCAGATGGGGTGACATCTGCTTACACGGGCCACACCATTCAGCCCAGAAGTCGACAACGACCGGAAGCTCGGAATTGGCGATCACGGAGTCGAATTCGTCGTCCGTTACATTCACTGCAGCCATGATTGGCTCCTTTATGCTTGTTTCTTGGTTGATACATAGGGACTCATCGGCGAAGTCAAACCTCGCTCTGCGCACGCTTTAGTGACTCTAACAGGTCTGCCTCAGGCAGGACCATGAGTTTGGGGCCGTCGGTCCAGCATAGCGCCGCCACCACTTCGCGGCCCGGATAGGCCTGTTTCAGCACCGCCCAATAGGCGCCCATCTGCGCCCGATACGTGTCCGCTACGCCTGCTGCCGTTGCTGGCGCAGGCTGGTCCGTCTTGAAGTCAATGATGAGTACGCGTTCCGGCGTCACCACCAACCGGTCGACCCGGCCATTGATCACAGTGCCTTTCGGCAGCAGTCCATCTGCTGCGCCAATCACAGCCGCTTCCGCCCGCCCGCCGGGTTGGAATATCTCCGCCATGGCCGGGTCCGTCATCACACTCATGGCCGCACTAAGCATCTCGGCACGTTGGGCATCGTCCAGGTCCGGATTCCGGCGAAGGAATTCCTGACCGGCCGCCTCGCGTTTCGCCTCCGGAATTGCTGGCAGGTATTGCAGCAGCGAGTGTATCAGGCGACCGCGCCGCATCTGTTGCTCACGGCGTGGCCCGAGCGGGGCGAGCACAGGCGTGTTGCGCGCCAGCAGGCTGGTCGGCGCACTCAGCTTGCGGGCAGGCCCGTCAACCGGCGGCTTGCGCAAGGCCCAGTCCGGGAATCCTCCCGGAACGGTCACGGAATGGTCCGAAACCACCTTCGAAGGGCCCCGGGTGCCGTATATCCGCACCCCTTCGTCCCCTGCACGTGCCAAGGAATCCATCGCCTCGGCGCAGAGCGCGTACCAGCTCTTTTTATTAAAGCCGTCCTTGCCACCGCCATGCCAGTGACCAGCAATAATCAGCCGGTCCTGCGCCCGCGTAAGCGCCACATAGAGCAGGCGCCGATGCTCCTCCTCCGCCTTGGCATCTGCAATGGCCCTTACAGCAGCCACGTCTGGCGTATCGGTGTCCTTGCGCGGCGACCAGATCGGCACGCCGTCCACATCGAACATACGTCCCGAGCCGCCGCGTGGTCCCGCCGTCGTATCCGGCAACACCACAACCGGTGCCTGCAGGCCCTTGGCCCCATGCACCGTCATGACCCGCACTTCACGTTCCGGCGCGGCCAAATCACGTTTGATTTCAGTGTCATGCGCCTCCATCGCCGCAAGGAATCCCTGTAGTGAGGCGGGCTCAGCCGAGTCATGTGCCAGCGCCCGCGCCATCAACGCCTCGACCGGATCGCGCGCTGGCGTCCCCAGCCGCGCGTTGATCTTTTCCCAACCCGTCAGGCCGTCTGGTCCCGGCTGATCCATGACAGATGAGAGGAACTCATAAGGCGCCAATTGCGCTCGCTGCAGCAGGCTCTGCAGGAAGGCCGCCGCCGCAATGACATCCAGGTCCTTACTTTCTTGAACCCGCGTCCAGAGTGAGACCTTGCGTTTGCGCTCTACGGCAAGCGGATAGAGATACCGGTCATCATCGACAAGCCCGAGAAATGGACCACGCAGGATTTCCGCCAGCGTGAGGTCCGCCTCCGGCAGCGTAACGAACCGCAAGAGATTCAGGCAATCCTGCACGCCGATATGATCCAGAAGCTTCAGCCTGTCCGCCCCCGCCACCGGCAGGCCGACAGCTTTCAGGGCGCCGATCATTGCATCAAACAATCCGCCCGTCCGGCTTCGCACGAGAACAAGCACGTCCTGCGGCTTCACCTCCCGCCGTATCCAAGACCGATCCGGCTGCTCTACCCAAACGGTCTCGCGCCGGTCGATCATGCCCTTGATCTCAGTCGCCAGATGTTTCGCCAGCTGCGCCTTGGGCGAGGCCTCCCGCATGGCGTTGACCGGCCTGTCCCAGGCATCTTCCGGTACATCCTCGGCCGGTGGCTCCAGCGGCCAAAGCTCGACACAGCCCGGCTGGCTTGCCCGGCGGGCCGTATGTTTCACAAGATCGGCCACCATCGGTGCATCAGGCGCATGCGCGCCCTCAATCGGCGGCGCCGTGTTCCAGACCTGGTCGACAAATTCCAGAACCTGCGGCGACGAACGGAACGACATGTTCATCGAGTCGATCAGCATGTCCGTCGACAGCTGCGTGAACTCCTGCGCCTTCTGGCGGAACTTCGACGGGTCCGCGCCCTGGAAGGAATAAATCGATTGTTTCTCGTCGCCGACCACGAACAGCGTTCGCGGGTCTTGCAAGCGCTCGGCGCCCATCCCTGAGAAGAACTCTGCCGTCAGGGCGCTGATCAGCTCCCATTGCGGCGGGCTCGTGTCCTGCGCTTCATCCAGCAACACGTGGCTAAGGCCGCCATCCAGCTTGTAGAGCACCCAGTCAGACATTCCTGTCTGCGTCAGCAGGAGGCGTGTCTTATGGATCAGGTCATCAAAGTCGAGCGCCGCCCGCGCCGCCTTTTCCTTCTGGTAGGCCAGCAGCGCCGGCACACCCACCCGGAACAGAGCCGACGTTCGCTCGAACGCCCGCGCGCGGGCAAGAGCCTCGGCCAGTTCGCGCACCCGCGCGGTTTCGCTGCCCTCGCCATCCTTCATCTGGAAGAGATCGGCAATCAGGGGCGTCTGCTTGGCGGTCGGCGCGGTGTAGGGATTGGACTTGCGGAAATCCCCCGTCCCCGTCGTGAAGATGCCGAGATAGGTCTCCCACCGCGCAACGGGGCCAACGGCCTCCATGACAGCGACCAGCGCGTCCGCCGTCTTCACATCCGTCGCCGCGCCGCCCTGGAGCGCCCCGATAATCGCACGCAGGTCAGCTATGGGCAGTTCTTCGCCCATCTCCAGTTCGAGCATCTCGTCCGCGCTCGCTTCAGGCGCATTGAGGCTTTCGCGAAGGGCAAAATCCATCGCGTCAAAATCGAACTCATGCGTGTCAGCAAAATCGAGCACAACGCCGCCCGACCAGCGCAGCGTATCCAGCGCCGCCATCGCGCCTTCATGCCCGCCTTCCAGCGCCAGAAGATCCAGCAGGTCAGGCGCTTCCTCCTGCGCCTGTAGAACAGCCTGCGCCCGCGCCGCATTCCATAGCGTCGCCGCCTCGTCTTCCTCGATCTCGGCGAAGCCCGGCAACACGCCCGCCTCTAGCGGGAACCGCCGAAGGATGCGTGAACAGAAGGCGTGGATCGTCTCGATGCGCAGGCCGCCGGGCGATTCCAGAGCGCGCGCGAACAGGGCGCGCGCCGCTTTGAGGTCATCCGGCTTGTAGGCCTCCTCAGGACGGCCCTCGAGCTTGGCGAGTTCCGCACGGAGTTTGTCATCCGCCATCACCGACCAGCGGCCCAGCGTCTTGAACAGGCGCGAAAGCATCTCACTTGCCGCCGCCTTGGTATAAGTAATGCACAGGATGGAATCCGGCGCGGCGCCCGGTCGACCGTCTTCACGCCGCAGCAACAGGCGCGCGACGCGGTCGATCAGAACCTTGGTCTTGCCACTACCAGCATTCGCAGACACGAAAGCGGGGATCGCCGGATTGGCCACAGCGGCTTGCACGCCGATCGCCTGCAGAAAGGCCGGCGCCTCATCGCTCTCGCGGACAGGATCAAACGGATCAGCCATTGTCGCTCTCTCCGTCTTCGGTATCGCCCGCCCACTCCGCGCGGCGCGCAAGACGATTGAAGCCATTGTCATACTTCACGAATTTCACGCGCGGCGCAGACAGGAAGCTCGTGTCCGGCTGGCGGTAATTGGCGATCAGTCGCTTCATGCCTTCTTCCGCCTTGTCGGCCAGTTCTCCCGGCTTGGCCGTCAACGCCCGCGACGTGCCGACAACCCGCGAATCCGGCTTGGCCTTGAAGGCCACATATTCCAGCGCGGCGACGGACGCCGCAGCAATGCCCTCGTATTTTCCGGCGCGCGCTATCAGCGCCTGCAAAGGCATCTGCTGGCTCAGCTCCGTCGCAATTTCCTTGTCGGATGGCGGGCTACCCGTCTTGAAGTCGACGATCACGAGGTCGCCGGTGGCCGTCCGCTCGATCCTGTCCGCCGTTGCCGACAGCGTGAAGGGATGGCCCGCAATTTCATAGTCAATATGGCCTTTGACTTCGAGCCTTGGTTTTGCCCCGCCCGTATCACGCGTGGTGCGCCAGTTGAGATACCAGTCCACGGTCTTCTGCCAGACAGCTCGGCGCGCCACCCAGTCTTCCCGAGGCTCGCCCACTCGCGCGAGTTCCTGCTCCAGCAGCATCATCAGGTGTTGCGGCGTTTTGGGTGCGCCATCTTCTTCCAGCAGTTCAAGCGCATGGTGGATCGCGGTTCCGCGTGGCGCCGGGCCCAGCGGCGCATTCATCGGATCAATCGTCTCGAGGCCGAGCACATTCTCCGCCCACATTGCATAAGGATCACGTTGCAAGAGATCGATCCGCGTCACAGACAGCCGCTTGGGCCAGCCTTCCGGGTGGCGTGTCGGTTTCGGCTCCACAGGGAAGTATTTCGGCAAGGTGCCGGTTCCCCGATCCTGCATCGCTGCGACCCAGTCCAGCGGGTGCCCGCCGACAGGCGCGAGCGCGGCAGCGGCCTTGTCGTCAAGCGCCCCCTCCGCCAGCGTCTTCAGGCGCCAGACCCAACGCGAGGCGACGGCAGGCGCATCATCGCGCCGCGCAGCATGCAGCATCACCACGGTCGGCGCGCAGGCGAGCTGGGCAAAGTCATGCGCCGAGAGGCCCAGCCGGTCTTCGGGATCGTTCAGCCCGAGTTCCTGCCGAAACCGGCGCGGCAGGAAAGCATCCGGCGCCGGGCGGTGCGGCCAGACATCCTCGTTCAGGCCCGCAAGTATGACGCGGCTGGCAGACTGCAGGCGCGCTTCCAGCGGGCCCCAAATCGAGAGCCGCGAATGCTCAACGATCCCGGCACTGATTGTCATCTGCGCGCTCTGGGCATGGATTAGGTCGACCAGCGCATATGGCGCCATCGGGCCGAGTTGCCCGGAGAGTTCGCTGATGCTTTCAAGCAGCTTGGTCGCCCCGCGGCCATCCTCACCTGCCCATGGCAACGGCGCTTCGCTGATCCGTCCGGCAAGCGCGGCGATCCGCTCAGCGCCTTGCGTACCGTCTACCAGCGTTTCGACGGAGAGGTCAGCATCGGTTTCCTCAAAAACGGCGATCAGCCGATCGACCAGCGCCATGGCCGCGTCCTGGTCGTCCCGCGTGAAGCTCGCATAGGGTTCGATCTCGCCGCGCGTTTCAATGCTCTCCCGCAGGCCGGTCAGGTCGCGCCAGCGCCGGGGGCCGCGCAGGAAATGCCGCTCAAGAACAGGCAGGCCCTCGCGATCCTTCACGAAGCCATGTTTCAAGGCAGCCGTCAGCGCCACCGGCTCAGACGGGTCAATCGCCCAGTTCGCGCAAAGCCCGATCAGGCTGCCCGCAGGCGTCCGCCCCAGCGGCACACCCGCCGACGGCGGCACATCCACGCCCCAGCGCTTGAGCAAGGCGGACACACGCCGCGCCAACCCGGCATCCGGCGTCACCAGCGCGGCCGTCTCGCCCGGTGTTTCCAGCGTCTCGCGCATCAGCAGTGCAGCGGCTTCCGCCTCGGCCGCCTCATCAGGCGCCTCGATCACCGTCAGGCCCGACAGCGCATCCACGGCAAAGCCTTCAACTGTCGAGCCGGTCGCCTTCGCCAGCACTTTCAGCGTGGCCCGCCAGTCAGCGGTCGCATCGGCCGGTGCAAGCGCTTCGTGGATCAGCCGTCGGCGGGCCGTATTCGTGTTCTGCTCTTTGATCCCCGGCCACACCGCCACATCGGCAGGCGCCACAGCGAGATGATCCAGCGCATCAATCAGCGAATTCTGCGGATGGCTCACTGATTGCCGGATCGCATTCCACGCCTCTTCGTCCGCATCCATATCGAGGCCCGGCAGGACGATCAGTCCTTTGGGAAGCGTCAGCGCCGCTTTCATCAGCACACGTCCAGCAGGCGTGGCGCCGGTAGAGCCCGCAATGATGACCGGGGCAGATGGCGGGTTCGCCAACCAGTCTGCGGCCAGCGCCTCCGCCGCAGCGAGGCGCCGCGCAAACGGGTCCATCGCATTATTGTCATTCAGCCATTCCGGCCAGGCCGCCGTAATGATCTTCAGGAACGCAACCGACCGATGCCAGTGCGCTGCCAGGTCTGACTCGCCGACCAGCGTATCAAGCTTCGACCAGTCCGCACCTGCACTGAGCGCCGCCTGATCGAGCAGCCGGGAGAGTTCCCGCGCCGCCGCCAGCGCCGAGGCGGGCGGCAGGTCGACGCGGTACTCCGCTTCGTAAAACTTGCGAACCAGCGCCGCCAACGCGCCAAGCCGCCGGGCGGGCGACAGTGCGGGCGGCAGGCCGACCAGCGCCGTCTCCGCATTCGGCGGCGCCTCCTCGCTTTCAAGGTCTCCCAGCGTGCGCACATCCGGCGGCAGGATCGATTTCTCCCCCGCCGCAACGAACAGCTCCAGGATCAGCGCACGCGATGACCGGCTGTTCGGCACATAAATGATCGCCTCGCTGAGCGCGTCAGGCTGCTCACTCAGCTGCGTTTCCTTTGCCAGCGTTGTCGCCAGCGCCCGCAGGAAATTAGCCCCTGGCGGAATGGACCAGACTTTCGGGCGCCCGGCCCCAAAGACCTGCCCCTCATTCGCCATGGCAGCGCAGCCACATTTCCGCATCCTTCAGCGCGCCGGGATCGCCCAGATGCAGCCAGAACCGGTCCAGCGGCCAGCCCATCAGGCGCCCCTTGGCGATCAACTCATCCCAGACACGCAGCGCCGAGAAGCGCTCAACAGGCGTATCGTCATAGAGCTGCGGCCGGATGATCCGCGCACCTGCATAGGCCCATGGCGCAGACGCAGCATCGCCGCGACGTACCATGCGGCGGTCGTCAGCAAGGAAGAAGTCGCCCGCGCCGTCAAAACCAAGGCTTCGTCCCGTGTCAGCGACCATCAACAGCGCATCGGCCTGCTCAGGGTCGAACGCGTCTGCCATCGCCCGAAGGGGCGCATCAGATTCCGGTGCCCAGAAGGCATCCGTATTGATCACAAAGATCGGATCATCGCCCAGCAGGGGCCGCGCCTTGGCGAGCGCACCACCGGTCTCGAGCACTTCGCCGCGCTCATCGGAGATAACCACTTCCAGATCGGCCCGCTGGGCAAGGTGTGCTTCCAGCTGGTCGGCCAGATAATGCACGTTGACGATCACGCGCTTCACGCCTGCCGCCGCCAGCGGGTCCAGCATCCGGTCGATCAGCCGCTTCCCGCAAACCTCGATCAGTGGCTTCGGCGTGCCATCCGTCAGCGGTCGCATCCGCGTGCCGAGGCCAGCCGCAAGCACCATGGCTGTGTGGGGAACCGGAACGCTCATGGCTTTGCCTCAAATACGAACGGCGTCGTCTCACGCACGAAGGCCGCCATGCCTTCCAGCGCCGGGTGGGACAGATTGCGCGCAAGGGTCGACAATTGGCGCGGCTGGAAATCGCCATAACGCGGCTTGCCATCACGGATCATCAGCCGCGCGAAAACGCCGGCAATCCGCAATGCATTGAGCGCGCCGATCACAGCCAGCCGCTCGTCGAACGCGGCGCGGTCTTTGCCGGTAGTGTTCACGTAATGACTGATCGCAGCCTCCGCCGCTTCCGGCGACACGGCGCGTCGCGCATCCTGCGTCAGCATCGCTATGTCCCAGGCATCCCAGCCCTTCACGGCGTCCTGGAAGTCGAGCAAGCCAATCTGGCCGCCCTCCAGCCAGAGCAGGTTCTCGGCATGGAAGTCGCGCAGGGTCAGCCCGCGCGGGAAGACCATGGCTTGCTGGATCAGCGCATCGCGCTCGGCTTCCCAGCGCGCCCGCATCTTGCCGTCGAGCGGTCCGCCACCCGCCTGTTGCGGCAGCCAGTCGGCATAGAGGTCCGCATTGGTCGCCAAGGCCAGCCGATCAAATTCCAGGATCGGCCATACCTCGCCGCCACCTTCCAGCAGGGCGGGCACTGGCAGGCCGTCGAGCCTCGCGAGCACGTCAGCCGCTGCGACATAGGCCTCGGTTTCACCCACAAGCCCCCGTTCGATCTGGCGCGCAATTTCCCGGCCATCGCCGAAATCCTCAATCAGCGCGAGCCCGGCCTCGGTGTCATGCGCCATTATGCGCGGCGGATTGAGTCCATGCCCCGCCAGAAATTCGGCGAGCAGCACGAATGCATCGACACGTGACGCGGCAAGACGTGTCTGGGCGTTCCAGCCCATCGCGTTCCGCGTTGATTCATCAGCGTCCGGCGGGCACGGATCGGCCTCAATCCGGGGCGCGTCCATCAGCAGGGCCCGCGCGGCATCTGGCCGCACCAGCCTTACATAGCGGCGCGTCGAAGCATCCTGGCCGAGCGGAATGCGCGTTGCCTCGTCCCACCCGGCCTTGGCCAGAAAGGTATCGATCTGCGCTGTGCGGTGGCTAGAATCGAAATCCATCCAGCCGCTTCTGCCAGTCTTCGCCCACAGGTTCCAGCCTCGCGCGGCGCTGCTCCCCAACCAATTCAAGTGTCAGGTCCAGCCTCAGCGTCGGTAAATAGCGCCCGGCCCGCTCTGGCCACTCGATCAGCGCAACACCGCCTTGCGTCTCATCCCACCCCAGTTCCATCACCTCATCCGGCGTGTTCATGCGGTACAAGTCGAAGTGCCAGATGGGAAATTCAGGCGCTTCATAGTACTGGACCAGCGTGTATGTCGGGCTCGGCACCTCTTCATCGGCGCCGCACAGCGCCTGAACGAGACCGCGGGTCAGCGTGGTCTTGCCTGCCCCCAGATCGCCATGCAGGGCCACAACGTCTCCCACGCGCAGGAGGGCTGCGAGATGCACGCCAAGGCTCCGCGTGGCGGCATCGTCTGCAAGGTCAAACGTCAATTCCATGCCGCGCAATATAGCCACTCCTGCCGTCCCGGCTACGCGCAATTCCCTGTGGGATCAGACAGGGTTCTTGACACCAGCGCCTCCGGCTGGAACTCCAGTGCCATAAGGGATTGCAAAAATGACGCTAGCGTCATAATTTGATCAAAACCACGGGACGGGAACGCATTTTGGATCTGACAGGCGCAACACGCATCGTCATCATCGGCGGCGGACAGGCTGGCGCGCAAGCGCTTCAGTCGCTGCGCCAGGGTGGCTATGAGGGCAAGCTGACGCTTGTTGCTGATGAAGCGGCCCTGCCTTATCAGCGCCCGCCTTTATCCAAGGCCTACATGAAGGGCGAGTTCTCCGAGGAGCGCCTCTATTTCCGCCCCGAAGCCTGGTACCAGGATCAGAAGATCGAAGTCATCCTCTCCACCCACGCCGCAAAGATTGATCGCACGGCGCAGACGGTGGAACTGCCCCATGGCGGAAAAATCGACTATGACGCGCTGATCATCGCGACAGGCTCACGCCCGCGCGTCCTGCCCACCAAAGGCGCCGATCTTGATGGCGTGCACGACCTGCGGGACCTTTCGGATGTCGAGCGCATCCGCCCCAACATGATTTCGGGCCGCAAGATGGTCATCATCGGTGCTGGCTATATAGGCCTTGAAGCGGCTGCCGTGGCCCGTCAGATGGGCCTTGAAGTCACCGTGCTGGAAATGGCTTCTCGCGTCCTTGCCCGCGTCACCAGCCCGGTCATGAGCGAATTCTTCGAAACCGAACACCGCGCACAGGGCGTCACCATCCTCACTGGCGCCCGCCTCGATCATATCGACGGCGCAGATGGCAAGGTCACCGCCGCCGTACTAGCAGACGGCACCCGCATTGATGCGGATATCGTGCTTGTCGGCATCGGCATCCTGCCCAATGAAGAACTCGCCAAGGATACCGGCATCGGCTGCAACAATGGCATCCTGGTTGACCGCGATGCCCGCACATCCGATCCGCGCGTTTTCGCAGCCGGTGACTGCGCCAGCCGCCCGCTCGTCCATTTCGGCCGGTCCGGCCGTCTCGAAAGCGTCCACAACGCAATCGAGCAGGGCAAGCTCGCCGCGGCGGCCATTCTCGGCAAACCGCGCCCGGCCGAAGACTGCCCCTGGTTCTGGTCTGACCAGTATGACCTGAAGCTGCAGATTGCCGGCCTCAGCCAGGATTATGATGAAATCGTCGTGCGCGGCGACCCGAAGGACCGCAAGTTTGCGGCCTTCTACCTGCGCAACGGAACCCTGATTGCGGTGGATGCTGTGAACAGCCCACCGGAATTCCTCGCCTCGAAAAAGCTTATCATGTCGGGGGCGAAGCTTGCGCCCGCCGTGCTTGGCGATACATCAGTTTCGATGAAAGACATTGCCGCGGCAGTTCCTGCCGCCTGAAGGAGACAATACAGCAAATGGCAAAGATCACTTACGTAGACAATGACGGCACAGAACGCGTCGTCGAGGCCACCAACGGCGAATCCGTGATGGAAGCCGCTGTAAAAAACGGCATTCCCGGCATCGATGCCGATTGCGGCGGCGCCTGCGCCTGCGCCACCTGCCATGTCTATGTCGACAAAGCCTTCATGGATAAAGTCGGCGAGCAGCAGGAAATGGAAAAGTCGATGCTCGACTTCGCTGAAAACGTTCAGGAAAATTCCCGTCTGTCCTGCCAGATCACCGTTTCTGACGCGCTTGATGGCCTCAAGGTCACGACGCCGGAAAGCCAGCACTAGGTCTTGGCTGCCTATACCGAACTGCTCGCAGGCATCCGCAGGGATGACGCGAACGCCACAAAAGTGGTGCTGCCCGATGCATGGATGCAGGGCCGCACCACTTATGGCGGCCTGACAGCGGCGCTATGCCTCGAAGCAGCCATGCCGCTGGCCCCCGGCATGCCGATCCGCTCTGCCCAGGTCGCCTTTGTCGGCCCGGTCGGCGGCGAGGTGACGTGTACCCCAACGCTGCTGCGGCAGGGCAAAAACACGGTCTTCGTCTCGGTCCGCATGATGGGCAGCGATGGCGTGGCCGCCGAAGCCATCTTCGCTTTCGGCGCAGCGCGGGAATCAGCGCTCGATTTCAACAATCTCAAAGCGCCTGACGTGACCTCGCCCGAGGAAACGGTCAGCTATTTCGGCGAGAATCCCAACCGCCCCAACTTCACGCGCAATTTTAACATGCGCATGGCGGCGGGCGAGCGTCCGATTTCAGGCGCGGACAAGGGCGACGTCACAATCTGGATGCGCCATGTCGATCCGGCGGTCGTGCCTGACGCTGTCGCCGTGCTCGCCATTGCCGATGCCCCCCCCCCTGCCGCAATGTCCATGTTCAAGGCGCCCGCCCGGATCAGCTCGATGACCTGGATGGCGGAATTCCTGACTGACGAAATCACAACACGCGACGGCTGGTTCCTCGCGCGCCATATCGCGGAAACGGCCCGCCACGGCTATTCCAGTCAGGCCATGACCCTCTGGAACGCAAACGGCCAACCTGTGATGGTTGGCCGTCAGACAATTGCAATTTTTGGGTAGGCTTGGACTGGTCCTTTAGTGGACCAATGCAGCTTTCAGGCTTTCGAGATAGTCGAAGTGCGCCTGCAGCGTGGCCTTGGCCGTGTCGTCCTGGTCCATAGCCTGAATCTTCAGAAGTGTGGCGTCAATTTCCGCCTGAACTTCTTCGACCTTCACACCTTCAAGATCGCGGGCCTCTTCAGCCAGGATGGTCAGGCCGTCCGGCGTCACGTCGGCAAAGCCGCCGCGCACGAATATGCGCATCTTGGTCGTGTCGCCTTCAAGAACACGCACGATACCGTTCTTCAGTGTCGTCATGAACGGCGCGTGATGTGCCAGCACACCGAATTCGCCTTCGGTGCCCGGTGCGATCACATGGTCCACATCACCCGAGAACATTTCCCGGGCGGGCGAAACGAGAGAGAAGTGCAGTTTGTCGGCCATAAGGCTGATCCTGTATCCTAGGCTGCGTCAGCCGTCATTTTGGCGGCTTTGGCTTTGGCTTCGTCGATGTTGCCGACCATGTAGAAGGCCTGCTCTGGCAGGTGGTCGAACTCGCCGGCGATCAGGCCCTGGAAGCCTTTGATCGTGTCTTCGAGTTTCACCTGCACGCCCGGCGAACCGGTGAAGATCTCAGCCACGTCGAACGGCTGCGACAGAAAGCGTTCCACTTTCCGGGCGCGAGCCACGGCCAGTTTGTCGTCTTCCGACAGTTCGTCCATGCCGAGGATTGCGATGATGTCCTGCAGTTCCTTGTAGCGCTGAAGGATTTCCTGCACGCCGCGCGCGATCTCGTAGTGCGCTTCGCCAACGATGCGCGGGTCGAGGATGCGGCTCGTGGAGTCGAGCGGGTCCACAGCGGGGTAGATGCCCTTTTCAGCGATCGCGCGGTTAAGAACCGTGGTCGCGTCAAGGTGGGCAAACGATGTGGCTGGCGCAGGGTCGGTCAAGTCATCTGCAGGCACGTACACGGCCTGAACCGACGTGATCGAACCTTTGTTCGTTGAGGTGATGCGTTCCTGCAGCTGGCCCATGTCGGTGGCCAGTGTTGGCTGATAGCCCACAGCCGAAGGAATACGGCCAAGCAGAGCGGACACTTCGGCGCCAGCTTGCGTGAAGCGGAAGATGTTGTCGACGAAGAACAGAACGTCCTTGCCTTCTTCATCACGGAAGTATTCGGCCTGTGCGAGGCCTGTCAGGGCGACGCGTGCACGCGCACCTGGAGGCTCGTTCATCTGACCGTAAACCAGCGCGATGCGGCTTTCGCCTTCCAGGTTGATAACCTTGGATTCGATCATCTCGTGATAAAGGTCGTTACCTTCACGCGTCCGCTCGCCAACGCCGGCAAACACCGAGTAGCCGCCGAACAGTTTCGCGATGTTGTTGATCAGTTCCATGATCAAAACCGTCTTGCCCACGCCGGCACCGCCGAAGAGGCCGATCTTGCCGCCCTTCACGTATGGGCAGAGCAGGTCGATGACCTTGATACCGGTCACGAGCACTTCGGACTCGGTCGACTGATCGGTGAAGGGAGGCGCATCCGCGTGGATCGAGCGGCGCATGTCCGTATCGATCGGGCCGCGCTCGTCGATTGGCTCGCCGATGACGTTCATGATGCGGCCAAGCGTGGCCGGCCCAACCGGCACGACGATCGAACGACCAAGGTCAGCCACCGGATTGCCGCGAACGAGGCCTTCCGTGGAGTCCATGGCGATCGTGCGCACAGTGTTCTCGCCGAGGTGCTGGGCAACCTCGAGAACAAGGCGGTTGCCATTGTTGTCGGTTTCAAGCGCGTTCAGGATGCTCGGAAGTTCGCCGTCGAATTCGACGTCGACCACGGCGCCGATGACCTGTGATACGCGGCCTTTTGCGTTTGCGGGAGTGCTCATGCGGGTCGTCTCCTTTGGAGCGTGTATAGGGATGTGGTCATGGCCATGACTAAAGTGCCTCGGCCCCGGAGATGATCTCGATCAGCTCCTTGGTAATCTGCGCCTGGCGGGCGCGGTTATATTGCAGCGACAGCGAGTCGATCATGTCACCGGCATTGCGCGTGGCATTGTCCATCGCGGTCATGCGGCTCGCTTGCTCGCCGGCCGCGCTTTCCAGCATGGCCGAGAGGATCTGCGTATTGATATAGCGCGGCAGCAGCGTTTCGAGGATTTCGATCTCTGACGGCTCGTACTGATAGATTGCGCCCTTGAGATCCACCTTTGGCGCATCAACCGGGGCAGAAGCCGGTATGATCTGTTGTGCCGTCGGGACCTGGCTCAGCACGTTCTTGAACTGCGAGTAGATCAGCGTCGCGACGTCGAACTCGCCATCCTCGAACTGCTTGGTCAGGGTGTGGCCAAGGCCGAGCGCAGAATCGGTATAGTCACCGCCCTTAACGTCTGCGAGATCAACGTGCGAAATGAACATGTCGCCATATTCGCGCGACAGCTGTTCACGGCCCTTCTTGCCAACGGTCAAGATCTTGACCGTCTTGCCCTCTGCGCGAAGCTCACCGATTTTCTGCTTGGCCAGTTTCACCACATAAGTGTTGAAGCCGCCGGCAAGGCCGCGCTCTGCCGTCATCACAACGAGCAGGTGCGTCTTGTCCTCTCCGGTGCCAGCCAGCAGTTTCGGGCCACCAGCGCCTGCCGAAGCCGACAGGTTTGCCAGAACGGTGGCCATGCGCGAGGCATAGGGCCGCGAGGCCGTCGCGGCGTCTTGCGCGCGCTTCAGCTTCGCTGCGGCCACCATCTGCATGGCCTTCGTGATCTTCCGCGTGGATTTCACGCTTGTGATCCGGTTCTTGAGGTCCTTCAAGCTGGGCATGTCAGGCCTTCTGGTTGTTCAAACTATGCGTCAGGACGGGCGGGATCAGGCGAACTTCGACGTGAAGGATTCGAGCGTCGTCTTGAGCTCGGCTTCTGTCTTGTCCGACACGGCTTTTTCATCGCGGATCGTTGCGAGCAGGTCTTTCTTGGCACCACGCAGGTGGACCAGAAGCTCTTTCTCGTAACGGGTGACGTCAGCAACCGGCACCTTGTCCACATAACCGCGCGTACCCGCGTAGATCACGCAAACCTGCTCTTCCATAAGCAGCGGCGAGTATTGCGGCTGCTTCAGAAGTTCAGTCAGGCGCGCACCACGGTTCAGCAGGCGCTGGGTGGCAGCATCAAGGTCGGAGCCGAATTTCGCAAAAGCGGCCATCTCGCGATACTGAGCGAGTTCACCCTTCATCGAGCCGGCAACCTTCTTCATCGCTTTCGTCTGGGCGGCAGAGCCCACACGCGAGACCGAGAGACCAACGTTCACGGCAGGGCGGATGCCCTGATAGAACAGGTCGGTTTCAAGGAAGATCTGGCCGTCGGTGATCGAGATCACGTTCGTCGGAATATAGGCCGACACGTCGTTGGCCTGCGTTTCGATTATCGGCAGGGCGGTCATCGAACCGGCACCGGCGGCATCACCCATTTTCGCAGCGCGTTCGAGCAGACGCGAGTGAAGGTAGAACACGTCGCCCGGATAGGCTTCACGACCTGGTGGACGGCGAAGCAGCAGCGACATCTGGCGATACGCAACAGCCTGCTTGGAAAGGTCATCATAGATAATGAGGGCGTGCATGCCGTTGTCGCGGAACCATTCGCCCATCGTGCAGCCGGTGAAGGGTGCAAGGTACTGGAGCGGAGCAGGCTCGGAAGCCGTAGCGGACACAACGATCGTGTAGTCGAGGGCGCCGCGCTCTTCGAGCGTCTTCACAACCTGAGCAACCGTCGAACGCTTCTGGCCGATAGCAACATAGATACAGAACAGCTTGTCCTTGTCGGACTTGGCAGCGTCATTCGTCGCCTTCTGGTTCAGGATCGTGTCGATGCAGACAGCGGTCTTGCCGGTCTGACGGTCACCGATGACGAGTTCGCGCTGGCCACGGCCGACCGGGATCATGGCATCAATCGCCTTGATACCTGTCATCATTGGCTCGTGAACGCCTTTACGTGGGATAATGCCGGGCGCTTTGACGTCGACGCGGTCACGCGAAGCAACGTCTGTCAGCGGGCCCTTACCATCAATCGGCTCACCCAGCGGGTCAACGACGCGACCGAGAAGGCCTTTGCCGACCGGCGCAGACACGATCTCGCCGGAGCGCTTGACAGTGTCGCCTTCCTTGATCGAGCTGTCGCTACCGAAGATCACGACGCCGACATTGTCGGTTTCGAGGTTCAGGGCCATGCCCTTGATGCCGCCGTCGAACTCGACGAGTTCGCCAGCCTGCACGCTGTCGAGGCCATAGATACGGGCAATGCCGTCACCTACCGAAAGCACCTGGCCGACGTCGGAGACTTCAGCGTCAACGCCAAAGTTTTCGATTTGCGACTTCAGGATGCCCGAAATTTCTGCTGCGCTGATATCCATCGAGCTGACTATGCTCCCTTCATGGCGGTGTTCATGCGTTCAAGTTTGGCGGAAATGCTCGCATCGACCAGTTTGGATCCGATGCGCAGCTGGATGCCGCCGATGAGCGAGGGATCAACCTCGCTGGTCAGTTCCACCTCGCCGCCAACGGCCTTGGCGAGGATCGATTCGATGCGGGCGCGCTCGGCGCCTGTCATGTCTTTTGCGGTGCGAACAACTGCGCGCTGAACGCCGCGTTGTTTCGCATAAAGTTCATCAAAGGCACTTTGGGCCGGCACAATGTCTGCCGTGCGGCCATTCGTGGCCATCACGCCGACGAAGTTCGCCATCAGTGTGCCAAGTCCCGATTTCTTCATCACTTCGGCCAGCGCCTTCACCTTCTCGTCGCGCGAAAACGCGGGCGATTCAAGCAGGATGCCGAGGTCTTTCGAGCCAGCCGCCATTTCGACGAAAGCCTTGTAATCATTGTGGACATCGGCCAGTTGGCCTTTGTCCTGCGCAAGTTCAAACAGTGCCCGCGCATAGCGCCGGGCAGCTTCACTCGCATGTGTACGTGTCGATGCCGCCAAGGGTCCAGGATCCGTTACTTGTCGGGGCGGGTAAGGCCCGGAATTATGTTAAAGAGACAGCGTGCCCGACACGCGCGCCCCATTGATCTGTGCGCCGCTTAGCACCAGAAAATCACCCTGACAACATAGCCGCCGCGCCAATTTCTGCGGCGAAATGGCAAGCGAAACGATGAACCCGCGCTACATGAACGAATACGGGTCGATATCCACCGATATCCTGACAGGGCGCGGGGGTTTCAGCCGCGCCATCCAGGCCGCCATATAGGCCGAAAGATCAACGTTCCTTGGCGATTTCACGAGGAATCGCCGCCTGTGCCGCCCACGAAGCACCGTAATCGGCGCCGGGGCTGGTCCAAACAGCTCGATTCCCGCACCGTTCGGCGCCGCCAGCGATATCTCGCGGCAGGCTTCCTCAACCATTTCCGCACTCGGCGCAGAGACGATCATCGCCGCGAGTCGGCCAAACGGTGGAAGGCCAAGTTCCGCCCGCACATCCCGCTCGATCTGCAGGAAACCGTCCCGGTCACCGTCCGCCAGCGCCAGCATGGCCGGATTGTCCGGCGCATAGGTCTGCACCAAGGCCCTACCCGGCCGCTCGGCTCGCCCGGCCCGGCCCGCCACCTGGCTCAGCAACTGGTAGGTCCGCTCCCCGGCCCTCAGGTCGCCGCCTTTCATGCCCGAATCGGCGTCCACCACGCCGACAAGTGTAAGGTTCGGGAAATTGTGCCCCTTGGCCACGATCTGCGTGCCGATCAGCACATCAATGTCGCCGGTCTCCATCCGCTCGATAATGCCACGCGTCGCATCGCCGCCCATCGCCGTGTCTGACGAGAATATCTCGATCCGCGCCTCCGGCATCAGCACGCGTACCTCTTCGGCCACCCGCTCCACCCCCGGCCCGACGCCCATCAGCGAATCCTTGGCTCCGCAAGCCGGGCAGACGCTCGGCTTGGGAATAGAATAGCCCGTCACATGACACACCAGCCGCCCGCTATAGCGGTGCTCGGTCAGCCAGTTCTCGGTGCCCGGCGTCTTCAGCCGCTCGCCGCACGCCTTGCAGATCACAAGCGGCGCATAGCCCCTGCGGTTCAGGAACAGCAGCGATTGCTCCCCCGCCGCCAGCGTCTCCTTCAGCGCCTGGATCAGCCAGGGCGACAGCCAGTGATTCTTCTCCGGCGGCGCCCTGCGCAGGTCCACCAGTTCCACATCCGGAAGGCGCGAGGCCCCCGGCCGCGCCGCGAGCATCAGCCGCGTGTAACGCCCGGCCTCGGCATTCACCATTGTTTCCAGCGCCGGAGTCGCAGAGGCCAGCACAACGGCCGCGCCTTCCAGCTTCGCCCGCATCACCGCCATGTCGCGTGCATGATAGGTCACGCCGTCTTCCTGCTTGTAGCTGCCATCATGCTCTTCATCGACGATGACCAACTTCAGGTTCGCATAAGGCAGGAACAGCGCCGAGCGCGCGCCAATCACGATCCGCGCGCGGCCATGCGCCGCCTCGCGCCATGTCCGCCGACGCTCCTTATCCGAGAGGCCCGAATGCCATGGCGCCGGCGCCGCCCCGAACCGCGCCTCGAACCGCGAGAGAATCGCCTGCGTCAGCGCAATCTCCGGCAGCAGCACCAGTATCTGCGCCTCAGGGTCCACGCGCAGCGCTTCCGCAATCGCCTCGAAATACACTTCCGTCTTGCCCGAGCCCGTCACGCCATCGAGCAGGAAAGCCGCAAAGCCACCCGTGCGCATTGATGCCTTCATCACCTCGGCCGCCTCGGCCTGCTCGCCTGTCAGCGTCGCGCCCGGCAGGTCCGGCTGCGGCAAGGCAAATGGCAGGTCCGCCGCCATCTCCTCGGCCCGCAGCGCGCCAACCTTCTCCAGCCCTTTCACCACGCCGCTCGACACGCCCGCCGCCGCCGCCAGCGTCGCCGCGTTCACAGCGCCCACTTCCTCCGCCACGTCCAGCACGCGCCGCCGCGCATCGGTCAGCTTCCCCGGCACATCGCCCGTCAGGTGGAACACGGTCTCCGTCGGCGAGGGCGAGAGCCCGCCTCGCGCCCGCAGCGTCATGCCCAGCACGTGCCCTGGATGCGACACTGTATATTTCGCGCCCCAGCTGATGAATTCGCGCATCGCATCCCGCATCGGCGGCACGTCATAGACCGACAGCACAGGCTTCAGGGTGCGGCCAGCGACGGACTCATCGCCCAGTAGCTCCCACACAACGCCCAGCCGCTCAGTCTGGCCCAGCGGCGCCGTGACGTAGGAACCGACGCGCAAATCCATCCCCTCCGGCACCGCGTAATCGAACGGTTCCGGCAAGGGCAAGACAAAGAGAATCCGCGCAACAGCCATGGCTTTGGCTTAGCGCCGTTAGCGCGGGGCGTCATCCCGCCGGGACAGGTCACTTGTGGGCCCCTCTGCGCTTCCCAATATGAAGAGAGGGTTGCATCCGAGGCATCCCGGAAAGAGACACCCCATGGAAAAGATCGTCTATCACGTCGTCAAGCACGGTGACGGCTGGGCCTACAAGCTCGGCGACACCATCTCCGAAGAATTCCCCAGCCATGACGCGGCCCGCGCCGCCGCCCTCTCTGCCGCCCGCCGACAGAACCTGCCCGGCAAGGATGCCCACATCACCTGGGAAGACGAAAACGGCAAATGGCACGAAGAATACGCCCACGGCGAAGACCGCCCGCAGACCGACGTTGAGGGCTAATCCAGACTGGGGTTCAAACCCTTGTCATTCAGCTGATATGCGCCTCAGGGTTTTGAGAACGTCCTTGGCCTCAGCATAGGCAGCGCCCGGAAAGCTGTCCTCGACCCGTGTCTGGGCGGCTTCCCACAGCGGATAGGCCTTTTCTAGGATGTCTTCTCCCGCAGGTGTGAGGGCGATCTTGCGCTTGCGGCCCGCGCCCTCCTCCCCCCGAGTGACATAGCCTACCGCCTCAAGTGGCTTCAGGTTGCGCGTCAGACTCGTGCGATGAGAAGCGCGCCTTTGCCCAGAAGATGACCAGCATCTATGCCCGCGTCATGCCCAAATTCTACGTGAATGTTTTGTTTGAAGAAGTACCGGAAGATTCATTCTTTATCGGCGGAGAGCCGCGCAATGATTTCGTTCGGATCACGATGGATCACATCGCGCGCGCGTTTCCGTCAAAGGAAGGAAGCAAGCGCTTCTTTGATGCCGTGAATGAGTTGATCACACCGTGGGTGAAAGACCGCGGCTTCGACTGGGAATTCCATATCGATGAAACGCCTTTCGATCTTTGGTCCATTCAGGGCTTCTATCCAGCGCGCGAAGGCACACAAGACGAGAAGCGCTAGATCTCAGAAAACAAGCCCTCGCCTCGCTTACACGATTAAGCACGCAAGCCTGTCATTCGGAACAGGGATGATAAGTCATGGAAGTCGCGTTCGGCACGAATATGGCCGAAGTCATCTCAGGAGCGGTCGCCTCACGCGCTATCTCGCGGCATCAAAAATTGCATGGAAACGTGATCGCCCCAGCACTGCTCTATACGTATCAGCGCTGGGGCTGACCTAGCGATATGCCTTGCCAGCCATTCGCCTGCCCCCTACCCCTTTTGCCATGGCAAAAGACATTTCCACCGGCTACGAGCCGCTCACATCCATCGAGGCCGTCACGTCAGGCCTGTCGACCGTTGGCTATATTTCGACGCGCGAGATATCGACTTCGGTTTTCCTGGCCCATGGCCTGCGCAAGCCGATCCTGATCGAAGGCCCGGCCGGCGTTGGCAAGACCGATCTCGCCCAGTCGCTCGCCAAATGGCTAAACCTGCCGGTCCTGCGCCTGCAATGCTATGAGGGCCTCGACGAGGGCAAGGCGCTGTATGAATGGAAATACGGCAAGCAGCTGCTTTACACACAGATCCTGAAAGAGAAGCTCAACGAGCTTATCGGCTCGGCCGACAATCTCTCCCAGTCTCTGGGAAAGCTCGCCTCGTTTGAAGACCTGTTCTTCTCCGAGCAGTTCCTCGAATCGCGCCCGCTGCTGACGGCCATGCAACAGCCCGCAGGGTCCGTTCTGCTGATCGACGAGATCGACAAGTCGGACGAGGAGTTCGAGGCCTTCCTTCTGGAAGTCCTGTCGGATTATCAGGTCACGGTTCCGGAAATCGGCACGATCCGCGCCAATGTCCCGCCCATCGTGATTCTCACGTCCAACAATGTCCGCGAGCTGGGCGACGCCCTGAAGCGCCGCTGCCTCCACCTCCATATCGGCTTCCCGGATGCAGCCCGCGAACGTCTGATTGTTCAGGCCCGCGTGCCGGATGTGGCCGAAACCTTGCTGAAACAGCTGGTCAGCTTCGTTCAGGGCGTGCGCGAAACCGACGTCAAGAAACGGCCCTCAATCTCCGAAACGGTGGACTGGGCCCGCACGCTGCTCCTGATGCACGCGAGCGCACTCGACGAAAACTTTGTGCGCTCGACGCTTAACGTTCTCCTCAAGCATGAGAGCGATATCGCGGCCGTGTCGAAGGAAATCCCCCGGCTCGTCCGCGAGGCCGCCGGGCCGGACAAGGCAGGCCGCACATCCTCCGGCTATCCTGATCTCGGATAGCGGAGATGGAGCGGACGCTCACCAATTTCATCCGGGCCCTGCGCTCTTCCGAGGTGCGCGTATCAACGGGTGAGGCGCTCGATGCGACCCGCGCTGTTGCCCTGATTGGCTATGCCGACCGCTCCCTGCTGAAGGAATCTCTCGGCTGTGTGCTGGCCAAATCAGAGCAGGAGAAACAGGTTCACGACCGCCTGTTCGACCTCTATTTCTCTCATTCCGAATCCACGCCGAAATCCGATTCCAGCGCCGACGAGTCCCAAACTGCAGACGGCGAAGGCCAGCCTGCCCCGGAGAACCTCGTCGAGCTGATGCAGTCTGGCGATGAGGCCGCCATTTCCACAGCCATGGAACGCGCCGCCGAGGCCGCCGGCATCGACGACATCCGCTTCTCCACCCAGGTCGCCTATTACGCCCAGCAGATTATCAAGCAGATGGGCGGCGAAGGCCTCCAGGAACGCCTGCTCGAAGCGCTGCAAGGCCGCAGCCCTGAAAGTGATGCCGAAGCCCAAGACCTGATCGACATCCGCCGCGACCTGACAATGCGGGCCCGCGAACGCGCCGAGCGCGCTTTCGACGTTTTCGGCGCTGGCGAGACCCAGCAGTTCCGTGACGACTTCGCCGCCGAGAAACGGCTCAACGCGCTCGACCGCTACGACATGGAGCGGATGAAAACGCTGATCGCCAAGATCGCCAAGCGCCTCGCTGTCAAACATTCGCGGCGCCGCAAGAAACGCAATCGCGGCCAGCTCGATGTCCGCCGCACGATGCGCGCCAATGCCGGGCTCGATGGTGTCCCGTTCAATGTGATCTGGCGCCAGAAGAAGAAGGACCGGCCGAAGATCGTCGCCATCTGCGACGTGTCGGGATCGGTCGCCCAATATGTCCGATTCCTGTTGCTGCTGCTTTACTCGCTGGCAGACGCTGTACCGGACATTCACGCATTTGCCTTCTCGCACCGGCTGAAACCCGTCGACGACATTCTCGCCGACAATGAGTTCGAGCAGGCCATGACAAAGATCATTCGCGAGCTAGGCATGGGCTCAACCGACTATGGTCAGGCCTGGTCTGACCTGAAGGTCAATCATGAGAGCATCATTGACCGCCGAACCACTGTCATCGTTCTGGGGGATGGCCGGTCGAACTATGGCGACCCGCGTGCCGATCTTTTCCGCGAGTTTGCCCAGCGCGCGAAGAGCATGATCTGGCTGAATCCCGAAGGCCGCCCGCTATGGGGCACAGGGGACAGCGCGATACCCCGCTACCTGCCCTTCTGTACGCAGATGAGCCATGTGGCGACGCTGAAGGATCTGGAACGGGCCGTGGATGAAGTGCTCAGCGCCTACGGCTAGAGCGACTTGAAGACGTTGATCTGCACGAAGGCTGCCATGTTGATCGCGACCGTCATCCAGAAAAGGTAGCGGAACGTGCCCTTGCGCGTTTTGTGGCGGAAAAGCTCCTGCGCCACGATCGCGCCGGGCCAACCACCCACCAAGCCGATAAGAAGCAGAATGGTTTCCGAAACGCGCCAGTTATTCTTGATGGCCGCGTTCTTGTCGATCCAGTAGCCAACCAGGCAGGCAAAGCTCGCCTCCCCATAGATGATGTACCAGTTCGACGACACATTGGTCACTTGGGAGACCGAAAAGAAGATCCCGGCAAACGCAACGATGACAAGAAAAGGCGGCAAGTGTTCCAACAGCCGCCAACGGCTGCGCCGCGGCCTGTCTGGCTCCGGTTGCGGTGTAACTGGCACATCCAGCGGCACAACATTGCTGGCCCGCTCCTTGCCATCCGGCGAAATCACAGCCTCGAAGGAATAGGCTTGGCCAATATCGAGTCTTTTATCCCGCTTTGGCAAAGCACGGATATGGAGGAACACATTGGGTCCACCATCATCGGGAGCGATGAAGCCAAAGCCCCG
This sequence comes from Alphaproteobacteria bacterium, assembly GCA_018827375.1. GTDB lineage: Bacteria > Pseudomonadota > Alphaproteobacteria > Caulobacterales > Hyphomonadaceae > Hyphomonas. The sequence goes on along the minus strand of JAHJYW010000042.1, from coordinate 81,099 downwards.
ATCCGCATGCCATTCAACCAGGCGGCCTTCACGCCGCATCATCGGCTCCACTTTCACTTTCCACGGCGGCCGCCAGCGCGGCGCTCAGAAACCGGTCAATGTCGCCATCAAGTACACCCTGCGTGTCAGAAGTTTCAACCTCCGTGCGCAGGTCCTTCACCATCTGATAGGGTTGCAGTACGTAGGATCTGATCTGGTGGCCAAAGCCGATGGCACTTTTTGCAGCATTGGCATCCGAGACGGCATCCCGGCGCTTCTGCAATTCTTGCTCGTAGAGTTTCGAGCGCAGCATGCGCCAGGCCTGGTCACGGTTCTGGTGCTGCGAGCGCGACACCTGGCAGGCCACGACAATGCCACTGGGCGCGTGGGTCAGTCGTACGGCACTGTCGGTTTTGTTGATATGCTGTCCACCCGCACCAGATGCGCGGTATGTGTCAGTGCGCACATCGGCGGGGTTGATCTCGATTTCGATCGTATCGTCAATTACGGGCGTCACGCTGATTGAGGCAAAACTCGTATGACGCCGGGCAGAACTGTCGAAGGGCGAAATACGCACGAGGCGGTGAACGCCCTGTTCCGACTTCAGCCACCCATAAGCGTTCTCACCCTTGATCTGCACAGTCGCTGACTTGATGCCAGCTTCCTCGCCCTCACGCTCGTCGAGTTCCTCAACCTTCATGCCGTGCGCATCTGCCCAGCGCATGTACATGCGGCGCAGAATATTCGCCCAGTCCTGGCTCTCGGTTCCCCCTTCGCCAGCATTGATCTGGACGAAAGCATCATTTGCATCGACCTCGCCCGACAGCAGTGCCGCCAGCTCGGCCTTTTCAGCGCGTTGGGCAGCTTTTGAGAGTGTTTTTTCAATATCGGTGATCATCGACGAATCGCCGTCTGCCAGCTCAAGCAGTTCTTCGGCATCGGCCGCTTCTTGCTGCAGCGCCTCCACAGTGGCAATACCATCAGCGAGACGTTGACGCTCGCGCATCATGTCCTGAGCTTTTTGTGGATCGTCCCAGAAGTCCGGCCGCTCGGAAAGTGCCGTCAGTTCATCAAGGCGTTTTGTGGCTGTATCCCAGTCAAAGACGCCTCCGCAGCAGTTCTGACGACTGGCGGATCTGATCGATCAGGGACTTTATTTCTGCGGACATTGCTCTGGCCTCTTCGGGCTGAATTACATGACTTGATTGGCTGGCGCCGGGGATAGCCGAGCACCGGCAATCCGTCAAAACGCCATATCAGAAAATCCCGTCGAGATTGCCGCCAGATGTTGTTTCAGGTGCTTTGGCCGGCTGGCCATCCTCGGGCACTGGTTGTTCGCCCGTACGCGGGTCAAACGTTCCGTATGTGCCCGTCCCTGCGCCGTTGCCGCAATTGCCGGAAATCGACAGGCAGTCATCAGAACCATTGAAGGCCGCCATGCCAGGCTCAGTGCCGGGCCGGAAGGCCTCGTCAATGATCACCGACGTGCTTGGCCCCGGAAGCTCGCCCGTGCGGGCATCAATCTTCACCAGACGGACGCCGGGAGGAATCCGGAACGGGATAGCCGGTGTGCCTTCGAGGGCCTTTTCCATGAAGTCCGTAAAGATCGGCGCAGCAACCGAGCCGCCGGCCTCACCTTCGCCAAGCGACCGGTTATCATCAAAGCCAACCCGTATCCCGACCACGATGTCTGGCGAGAAGCCCATGAAGACGGCATCACGATAATCATCCGTTGTACCGGTCTTGCCGGCCAGCGGCTTTCCGACGCGCAGTGCCCGACGGCCCGTGCCGCGTTCCACAACGCCTTCTAGCATGTGTGTCACCTGATATGCGATGATCGGATCAAGCACTTTCTCGCCCGTTTCCGGCAGGAGCGGCGGTTCTTGCCCGTTCCATTCCTCTGACTCGCAGCCTTCGCACACGCGCTGGTCATGACGGAACAGCGTACGGCCATGACGGTCCTGCACGCGGTCGAGCAATGTCGGCGAGATCTTCTTGCCGCCGTTGACGAACGCTGCGTAGCCTTTGGCCATATCGATCAGGTAGGCATCACCGGCGCCGAGCGACATGGCCGCATATGGCGGCAGCTTCTCATAGACGCCGAGACGTTCCGAAAGCTCGGAGACCGCATCCATGCCGATATCCTGAGCAACGCGCGCCGTGACCTGGTTCAGCGACTTTTCGAGCGCGATCCGCAATGTGACCATGCCGTAGGAGCGACCCTCGGTATAGTTGGCCGGGCGCCAATAGTCGCCAGTCGACACATCGAATGACACGAAAGGCGCATCGAGCATGCGTGTCGCGGGTGTGTAGCCCTTCTCAAGTGCTGCAGCGTAAACGAACGGCTTGAAGCTCGAACCCGGCTGGCGTCTGGATTGCGTTACCCGGTTGTAGCTGCTCTTGAAGAAGGAGTAGCCGCCCTGCATCGCAAGAATTCGGCCAGTGTGCGGGTCCAGCGCTACTAGCGAGCCATCCACTTCCGGCACTTGGCGAAGGGTCGCGTTGCCGACGGGCAGCAGCATCGGTTGAGCGACCGGCGTTGCAATCGGGTTGCCCTCTTCGTCCAGCTCCTCTTTCATTGCTGGCGCTGACACTTCTTTGGCGTTCAGAACCTGACGCTTGAGCTCTGCCAGCACGACGTCGCCGACCTGAAGACCTGGCTTGCCGTCCTTGGGTTTGTAAGTCTTTGCGGCCCATTCGAGTTCTTCAGCGGGCAGCCTGATCTTTGCCCCGTCGATCAGCAGCAATTGGGCGCCCTTGTCATTCATGGATGTGATGAGGCCAGCCTCCCACGTACCGTAGCCGCCGGGCAGCTCCACCGCATTCAGCGCTTCCAGCATACCGTCGCCAACGGTGAGCTTGGTGACCGGACCGCGATAGCCATGACGACGGTCGTATGCGATCAGGCCATTCTGCAGTGCTTCCTGCGCGGCCAGCTGCATACGCGTGTCGATCGTCGAACGGATGGACAGGCCACCCTGCTCCAGCGTTTCCTCGCCATAGGTCTTGATCAGGTCGCGGCGCAGTTCCTGCACGAAGTAGGTCGCAGCAGCATATTCCGGCCCGCGCAGACGCTTGGTCGTTGTGAGCGGCATCGCGATGGCCTCATCGGCCTGTTCCCGTGTGATGTACTTGTCCTCGACCATGCGGTTGAGCACGTAATTGCGTCGGGCCAGCAGCTTTTCCGGGTTCGTGTAGGGGTTTACCGCTGAAGGTGCCTTGGCGAGCGATGCAAGCACAGCAGCTTCGGACAGGCTCAGCTCCGGGAGCGACTTGTTGAAATAGTTGAGCGCGGCCGAGCCGACACCATAGGACCGTCCGCCGAGATAGATCTCGTTGAGGTACAGTTCGAGAATCTCGCCCTTGGAAAATTCCTTCTCCATGCGCTGGGCGACAATTGCTTCCTTCGCCTTGCGGGTGAGATTCTGGTCACGCGTCAGCAGCATGTTCTTGGCCACCTGCTGCGTGATGGTCGAACCGCCCTGCAGCCCACCGGAACCGGTCAGCTTGTTTTTCGCGGAGTTGACGGCGCCCCGGGCAATGCCCTGATAGTCGAGCCCGTCATGCGTGAAGAAGTTCTTGTCCTCGGCCGCCACGAAGGCATCAATCACATGCTTGGGCATGGACTCGTAAGGAACGAAAACACGGTGCTCGTCAGCGAACTCTGCGATCAGCGTGCCGTCGCCTGCGTGAACGCGCGACGTGATCGGCGGCTCATACTGCTTGAGCTTGGAGATACTGGGCACATCGCGGCCAAGCGCGAGGAAATACATCCAGACGGCAATGAAACCGATGATCGCCAGCACAAAGCCGACAATGACGGTCCACTTTGCGACGGGCCAAACCCAAGCCGGAATGCGGGGTTTCTCGTAGGCATCAGCCATGTGCTTGTCCTGTTACAGAGGCCAGCCATTCCTGGCGCCGCGCGCTGGAATCGCATTCGTTTCCGGCGATAGTAAGGCGCGTCGGCGGCACGTTAAAGGGTGCAGTGTCAGATGTCCTGCCGATCAACTTCCCCATCGGTCAGCGAAACATCAGGCAGAGGGCGCTTCTCGGGCGCTGGCGCTGTCAGACCGGAGGCGAGCTTGCCTTCCAACTGCTTGCGCTCAACGGCCGGAGGGCGATTGTCGAGTGCATATTGCCACGCCTCCCGTGCTTCATCCTTCCGGTCGAGATACCAGTAGATATCGCCGAGATGGTTTTCGATCTCCCAGTGACGGTGCGGCTGTAATTCCTGACGCGAAGATTCGATCATGCGGCGGGCGGCCTCAAGATCACCCATCTTGAAGAGGGCCCAGCCAAAAGAGTCCGAAATATATGGATCGTGCTGGGCAAGCGCCCGCGCACGCGCCAATATCCGATAGCCCTCCTCATACTTGTCAGTATTAACGATCAGAAAATATCCGAGCGAATTCAGCGTGTAGGGATCATTGGGTCTGGCCAGGCGCTCGGTGCGAAGCAGGATGACCGCCTCATTGACGCGGCCAACCTTGCCGAGCGCATCGGCCAGCGCCAGCCGGCGGTCATGCGTATCGTCAAGATTCCGCGCCTCCTCGGCATTCGTCGCGGCTTTCTCGTAATTGCCGAACTGACCATAGATTTCTGCGGCCAGTCCATGCGCGGACGCCCGCTCTGCCTGGCTGCCGGCCGTCTTCAGCAATTCCTCGAGCAGCTTGTTGGAGCGGGCCTCATCATCAAGCAGGGTCGTCAGCTGCAAAGCGCCATAAAGCGTCGGCAGCCGGTTCTCATCGGTCGACAGCGAAAGCGCCTTGTCGATGGCATCGCGCGCTGCATCCGCCTTGCCCGCCATCAGCAGCGCCTGCCCGGCAGCTAACTCAAGAGACGCCGTCGGCTTGGGGCTGACCGTCACCATGTGTGCAGCAGAATCGTAAAGCGCGTTATCGTAGAAATCATCGATGATCGCCGAGCGCAGGCCGTCATCCTCAGGATTTATGAGCAGCGCGACCTGATCGAGCGCTGAGCGTTGGTCATCAAACCCGTCGGGCCGACCGCCCATCATGATCTTGCGGATGATGCGCTGCTCCTGAAGCGTGCGCGACACATCGGCGAGTGATTGGGCGAACGCCGCACGAACGGTTAGCGGCTCGTTCTTCAGGTTCTTGCCGGTCTCGAGACTATCAAGCGCTGCAGCGTAGCTGATCGCCTCTTCCGGCTCCGCATCAGCGAGGCGCTGGTAGACGGCCTTTGCCTCTTCGATACGGCCAAGCCGCTGAAGCAGCAGCGCATGACGCGAAATCACGGTTTTGATATGCGAATAAAGCAGCCCGCGCGGATCGAACTGGTGCTCAGGCGCTTCAATCTGTGAAGGCGTGAGAGAGTCGTAAACGGCCAAGGCCTGTTCCGGCCGCCCAATGGCTTCGAGCATGGCTGCAAGGGATAATTCGCCTGTCAGGCCCGGCATGCCCGAGGCGGCGCTGCGATGACGCTCAATAGCCTCATCCGGCTGCTCGTCCATCGCGAGAAACCAGGCATCTAAATAGGCGTAGAGATTGGAACCGGCTTCCGCCCCTTCAACTTCATCCTGAATATTGAGAATGCTGCGAGCGCCTGCAGTGTCGCCGGCAGCGGCACGATCAAGTGCGAGGAAGGCGTTGAAGAAGGGATTGGAGTTCCTGTCATCCGGGTCGAGGCCCTGTGTCATGACCAGAAAAGCGGCCATGTCGCCTGCTTTCACCGCATCAATGGGCGCCGGATAGGCGGATATGCCAACCGCTTTCCCGTTCTGACCCAGAACGGCTGTCGAGCGGGCTGCGGGAGAGAGTGTGTCTTGCGGATAAGCCGTGGCTGTCGCCGCATTTAATCCACCCGGTTGTGTTGAGGCGCACCCGCCAAGCGCAATAGCAATGGTAAGAGCAGAGGCGGCAAGTGCTGGCTTGAAGCGCATGGGCGTCAGGTATCTCCGTTTCGCGTACGCAAAGAGTGAAGCAGCCCCTTGCGGCAAGAGCAAGGCGCCAGATGGTAAAAGCGCGGACAGGTTGCCCTGCCCGCGCTCTTGTCACGCCATTGTGTAGCCGTAGCTACATATTCGGGTAAGCCGGACCACCACCACCTTCGGGCACGGTCCAGTTGATATTCTGGTTGGGGTCCTTGATATCGCACGTTTTGCAATGGATGCAGTTCTGCGCGTTGATCTGGAACTTGAGGTCTGCGCCTTCGCCGATCCACTCGTAAACACCAGCCGGGCAATAACGCGCCGAAGGGCCAGCATAGACATCGTGCTCGGAAGCTTTCTGCAGCGCCATGTCCTTGACGATCAGGTGGCATGGCTGGTCTTCGCCGTGGAATGTGTTGGTGAAGGACACGTTGGTCAGCTTGTCGAAGCTGAGCACGCCATCAGGCTTTGGATACGCAATCGGCTTGTAATCCTTGGCCGGTTTCAGCGAAGCCGCATCAGTCTTGCCGTGCTTGAGGGTTGGCAGGAAGCCGAAGCCCATCAGTGAACGCAGCCACATGTCCGGCACACCGATCATGGCGCCGATCATGGTGCCGAAGCGCGACATCAGCGGCTTCATGTTGCGCACGGTCGAGAGATCCTTCTGCACCCAGCTCGAATGCATTGCATCATCATATTCGGTCATCTCGTCGCCTGAGCGGCCAGACTGCAGCGCTGCAAACACAGACTCGGCACCGAGCATGCCGGTCTTCATGGCATTATGCGTGCCCTTGATGCGCGGCAGGTTCACGAAGCCCGCGCAGCAACCGATCAGCGCGCCGCCCGGGAAGCTGAGCTTCGGAATAGACTGCAGGCCGCCCGACGTGATGGCGCGGGCACCATAGGCGACGCGCTTGCCGCCTTCGAGGTAACGGCGGATATCGGGGTGATGCTTGTAGCGCTGGAATTCCTGATAGGGCGCCAGATAAGGGTTCTTGTAGTTCAGGTGGACGACGTAGCCGACCGAAACAAAAGGCTCGCCATTATCGCGGAAGTGATAGAGGAAGCCGCCACCATTGCCATCCTTGTCCTGAACCGGCCAGCCAAATGAGTGCTGGACGAGGCCGTCGACAAAGATTTCTTCCGGCACGGACCAGACTTCCTTGAGGCCAATACCAAACTTCTGCGGATCGCAATCGGCCTGCAGGTTGAACTGGTTCATGACCTGCTTTGTGAGCGATCCACGGGCACCTTCGGCGAACAGGACATATTTGCCGAGCAATTCCATGCCAGGCTCATAATCGGCCTTCTTCTGACCATCAGCACCAATGCCCATGACACCAGCGACCACACCGCGCACGACGCCTTCGGCATCGTAGACGACTTCGGAGGCAGCAAAGCCCGGATAGATTTCCACGCCCAGCGCTTCGGCTTCACGGCCGAGCCAGCGGCAAACATTGGCGAGCGAGCCCGCGTAGCAGCCGTGGTTGCTCATCAACGGCGGGAAAGGCAGCCAGCCGAGTTCGGCCGAGCCATTCTCGCCAAGCAGCTTGTAGCGGTCGATCTTGACTTCAGTCTTGAGTGGACAGTCGCTGTTGTTGCGCCAGTCAGGCAGCAATTCGTCCAGCGCCTTGGGGTCGAGCACGATGCCCGACAGAATGTGCGCACCGATCTCGCCGCCCTTTTCAAGCACGACGACCGAAAGGTCTTCGCCCTTTTCATTGGCTAGCTGCTTGAACCGGATCGCCGCGGAGAGCCCTGCAGGGCCGCCGCCGACGATGACCAGATCATATTCCATCGACTCGCGCTGCGGGGCGTCATCAGCCATTGGTAACTCCTCATTTTGGCGTGTAGGATAACGCCGTACGTTTCAAACATTAAGCAATTACAGCCTGTTTCAGGAAGGTCCAGAGCGTCGCAATGTCCACCCCTACGTCAACTGCAGCCCTTGAGGCCCTGACAGAGTGGTGGCAGGACATGGGCGTCGAGGTGGATTCGGCCCGTATTGACGCGCTGATGCGGGAAATAAAACCATCCCAAAAGCCATCAGACAGTCAGACCAAACCCACATCAACAGCCATCAAACCCGTGCCGCGTCGAACCCGCGCACCTAAAAACTGGGTCACCGAAGCGGAAACAGCAGCAGCGGGAGCCGATTCGCTCGAGGCGCTGAAAGCGGCCATTGAGGCATTCGAGGGCTGCCCGCTGAAAGCCTCATGTGATCACAGCGTCGTCTATGATGGTGTGCCCTGCGCCGATTTGATGGTCATAGGCGAAGGCCCTGGCGCGGAAGAAGACAGGCGCGGCCTGCCTTTCATCGGCAAGGCTGGCCAGTTACTCGATAGGATGCTGGCTGCCATTGACCGCTCGCGCACTAAGAACACATTCATCACCAATGTGAACTACTGGCGCACACCGGGAAACCGCAACCCTGAAGACGAGGAATTGGACGTTTGCCGACCCTTCGTCGAGCGGATGATCGTGCTCGGAAAGCCGAAGCTTATTATTGCGGCGGGCGGTGTTCCGGCAAAAGCCTTGCTCGGCAAAAGTGACGGCATCATGCGATTGCGCGGCACCGAACACGTTTTTCAGGCTCAAGACGGGAACAGCATCCCGCTGATCCCGATCCTGCACCCGGCCTACCTGCTCCGCCGCCCTCAGGACAAGAGCCGCGCCTGGCGCGACTTGTTGCTGATCGAGCAGCGCCTCACCGAACTTACCTGATTACTCCTCAAGCGCGGCTTCAGCTTTCTTGTCGACAAGTTCGCGCTCTTTCTTCTTTCGCGTGTCGAACTTGTCCGCCATTTCGCCCGACGCATCCGCGCCAAGCACCTTGCGGGCCGTTACGAAGATCTCGTCTTCTTCCTCTTTCATGTGGTGCTCATAGCGCTCGCGCATCGTCTTGAAGCGCGTGAGCCAGCCCGGCGAGCTGAAATCCATTTCCTCGATGTCCTGAATCATTTCATCGACTTCATGGTGCTCTGAGACAGAGTGGCGAGCCTTGGGCTGGCCCTTTGAATCTTCCATCAGTGGCGCATAGAACGCTTCTTCTTCGGCTGCTGCATGAGCGCCGATATCGTAGTAAAAAGCCTTCCAGAGCTTGCGGCGTTCGTCGCTGTCGCCGGACGTGTGGGCGAGGCTCGCGAGCATGTCTCTTTGGCGGTCGTGGTCAGATTTCAGCCGATCATAGATGCTGGTCATATGTGTATTCCTTGTGCATTTGGGATTGGAGATGGAACGCAGCTGACCCAAGAGAGTTCCTGATATCACAAGCGCCTGCTAGGGATTTCCAATGCCCGCTCCCCTTTCCGTAATTATTCCCACACTGAACGCCGCATATGACCTGCCGCTTTGCCTCGAAAGCCTGATGCCAGGCCTTGAGTCCGGCCTCATACGTGAAGTCATTGTATGCGATGCCTTTTCCGAAGACGGAACGGCCGCTATCGCCGAGGCAGCCGGGGCAACTTATATCGCCACAGCCAAGGGCCGCGGCCGCCAGCTGATCGCCGGAACCGAAGCCGCGCGCGGCGATTGGTTCTTGTTCCTGCATGCCGACACGCTATTATCACGGGAATGGGCCGAGCGGGTTGCTGACCATATTCGCGAACGCCCCGGCAATGCGGGCGCCTTCCGTCTCAAGTACCGCTCCGACGACAAGCGCGCGCGCTGGCTTGAATCACGCGCCAATCGTCGCGCGCGCTGGCTTGGCCTGCCATACGGCGATCAGGGCCTGCTGATCTCCCGCGAGCTCTACGAAGGCGTGGGCGGCTTCCCGGATGTTCGCCTGATGGAAGACGTCATGATCGTTCGGGCCGTCGGCAAGAGCAGGCTGACCTTCCTGGATGCAGAAGCACGCACATCGGCGGTGAAGTATGAGCGCGATGGGTGGAGACGCCGCGCGTGGAAGAACTCATGGATGCTGGCGCGTTTCCTGTTGGGCGTCAGCCCGGATAAGCTCGCCAAAGAGTATACCTAGTCTTCGGTCCAGAACGCTTCCGTGCCGAAATCAGCGCCATGTTCGGCGATGAGATAGTCCTTGAACGCGGCGAGATCCTTCACCCTGCAGGAATAGGCATCGACCCTTTCAAAGCTGCTTTCACGCTGCGTGTCTTCATCGGCGTCATTGCATGCCGGCATCGCGAATTCATAGGTAGGCACATGTGTGGCCGCGCCTTCGCGGATATGAGCGACAAGATAGTGAAAGCTCACCGCCTCGTCATCGCGCATCTCGACTTCGGCAAGGTAGACCGGATTGTTCACATTCGTCATCAACGCCTGGAAACGTACTTGCAGCGGCTTTTCATCGGCCTCGTCCGGCGGCGGCGGGATTTCATAGGCGCCATCACCGCCAACCATCACATTGCGGCAATCGTCAGCGAGGCAAAGCACGACGCCGTCATACGGCAAAGTGACTTGCTCGCCGGGTGGTATCAAAGGCACCTCGCTGTAAAAGCAGGCAGATAGAGCCATCAGGCTCGCCAGCGCTGTGAAAATACGAAATGGGGCCATGATCATTCTCCCTCCTCTCAATCCCAGCTTTCCTCTGATTGAGGTCGAAAGTATGGCCGGGCCATGACCAAAGCAACGCTGCTCATTTACGCCAAACCGCCCCGCATGGGTCTTTCGAAGACGCGACTGGCCGCCGGGCTCGGTCTCACCGAAGCGCGCCGGGTAGCCCACTTCACCCTCGCGCGCACTATGCGCGCAGCGCTTAACGGGCACTGGACGAGCGTTCTGTATGCAGCACCTGACATGGCAATGACCGATAGCGTCGGCGGGCTTTGGCCGGCCAGCCTTGCGCGGCGAAGCCAGGGGCATGGCGGCCTGACCGAGCGGCTGAACAAGGGTCTCGCGGAGGCGCCGCCCGGCCCGGTCCTGTTCATTGGCGCGGACGCACCGGACATTGCGCCCGCCCTTTTGCGCAATGCGATCCGCACGCTGCAAAACAATGACGCCGTGTTCGGCCCTGCGCGGGACGGCGGCTTCTGGCTGTTCGGGCTTAACAAGGGACCGCGTACGCGCTCACCGTTCTGCAATGTGCGCTGGTCAGGACCGCACGCGATGGAAGATGTCTTGGGAAACCTTCCGCTGCACGCACGCGTCGGTCTTTTGCCCGTGCTGGATGATATTGATGAAGCGGATGACTGGCATGCGTGGAATGCAGCCCGCTGAGCAGTGGAATTAATTTATGTTATCGCTTGAGCGCCTGAATGCCTGTGGATTAACCTAACATTTCAAACGTTAGGGGACAGCATGTATCGGCTTATCTATATCAGTTCCGCGTCCGACGAGACTTCCATATCAGACATACGGGATATTCTGTCGACAGCTGTGACCAATAACCGGGAAATGGAGATCACCGGCCTGTTGATGTACAACGGGCTGAACTTCATGCAGGTGCTTGAAGGCAGTCAGGACGACGTCCAACCCCTGTTCGAAAAAATCACCAAGGACGTACGCCATGTGTCTGTTGCCTCCATCCTTCAGGGCGAAGCCGACACACGGATTTTTGCGCCTTGGTCCATGCTGTTCAAAAAGGCCAAACCGGATACGACCGATGAAGACCATATTCCCGAAGTGACGATGCCTGAAATCATGGCCTTGGAGATGCCGGACAATGTGCGCACGATCATCAGGAACTTCGACAATCTGTTGGGGTGTTGACACGCGCACCTGAATCCACAGCTTCTCGGCTCCACACTTAAATTTGTTCTTGTTTTGTTCCGGTCCTTATGGGCACATAAGCCACATGAGGACAGGACAGAAACTGAAGCCTACGGGCCGCGTAACACTGATCGACACGCAGCAGGCCACTGAACGGTCTGACCAGCGCGGGCGCGGCGCGGTATCCAACCAGACCGGCCGGTTCGAACCGGAAACGCGTCACACCTTCGATGACGGGTGGGACACTGTCGAAGAAGCAGCAGCCCGTATCGAGACGACGCTGACGCGCGAAGCTGCCAAGACGATCATCACCTTCAACAAGTCACCCGACATTTCGTTTGATCGGTCGATCAACCCCTACCGGGGCTGTGAGCATGGCTGCATCTATTGCTTCGCACGGCCCAGCCACGCCTATGGCGGCCTGTCCGCGGGGCTTGATTTCGAAAGCCGGCTTTTCTTCAAGCCGAACGCACCTGAATTGCTGAAGCGGGAATTGTCACGGCCCGGTTACCGCCCCCGCGCAATTGCTCTGGGCATCAACACGGATGCCTTCCAGCCTGTCGAACGCGAGATGGGACTGACGCGGGAACTACTCAAAATCCTGTCCGAGTATCGTCACCCTGTCAGCCTGCTCACGAAGTCATCCCTGATTGAGCGGGATATCGACCTTATTGCCCCTATGGCAAAAGCCGGCCTGCTGCGTGTCGGCGTCTCTATCACCACACTGGACCGTACGCTGGCCCGAAAGATGGAACCGCGTGCCGCGACACCCGCAAGGCGATTGCAGACCATCCGCGCCCTTTCCGACGCGGGCATACCTGTCACGGTCATGACCGCGCCCATCATTCCCGGTTTGACCGACCATGAGATCGAACACCTCCTGGAGGCTGCCGCTGATCACGGGGCCACAGGCGCAGGCTATGTGATGTTGCGCCTCCCGCACGAGATAAAGGACCTCTTCCACGAATGGCTGATGACACATGTGCCCGACCGCGCGGCGAAGGTGATCAACACGATCCGTGAAATGCGCGGCGGGAAGGATTATGACGCGCGCTGGTTCGAACGCGGCAGCGGTCGCGGCCCTGTGGCGCAGATAATTTCTCAGCGCTTTGCGCGCGAAACACGGCGGCTTGCTCTCGATGCGCCGCGCCCTGCACTGAGGACAGACCTTTTCCAGCCACCTATCGCCCCAAATGGCCAGCTGCGCTTTGGTTTTTGACAAGAACCTCACCAATATTCCCGACGTTATGCACAGACTTATCAACAGCTCTATCCACAGGCCCGAAATCCGTTAGTTTCGAAACCGAAACGATTTCGGACTGATTCGGCTCTGCAACTATTAGGGTTTCGGAAACCGGCGTCCTTCAGTGATTCGTCTCCACGAAACACAAATAGACAATACGGGGCTGGCCACATGGAATTGAAGCGCAACACGATCCTGCAGGGCGACTGCATCGACATTCTCCGCCGCCTGCCGGACAGCTCTGTCGATCTGGTTTTTGCCGATCCTCCCTATAACCTCCAGCTTGGTGGCGGCTTGACCCGTCCAGACCAGTCGGTCGTCGATGGCGTCGACGATGCCTGGGACAAGTTCGACAGCTTCGATGCCTATGACCTGTTCACGCATGAGTGGATGGAAGAATGCCGCCGCGTCCTGAAGGATGATGGCGCGATCTGGGTTATCGGCTCGTACCATAACATCTTCCGCGTCGGCACAGTGCTGCAGGATCAGGGCTTCTGGATCCAGAACGACGTCATCTGGCTGAAGTCCAACCCGATGCCCAACTTCAAGGGTACCCGGTTCCAGAATGCCCACGAAACCCTTATCTGGGCTGGCAAGTCAGAAGCCTCGCGCGTCACGTTCAACTATGACGCCCTCAAAGTCTTCAATGAAGACAAACAGATGCGGTCCGACTGGGTCATCCCGCTGTGCACCGGGGGCGAGCGCCTGAAGGACGAGGCCGGGAAGAAGGCGCACCCGACACAGAAGCCGGAAAGCCTGCTTTCCCGCATCCTCCTCGCCACAACCCATCCGGGCGACGTTGTGCTTGATCCATTCTCCGGCACAGGCACGACGGCTGCTGTCGCCAAGCGCCTTGGGCGCGATTACGTCGGCATCGAGCGTGACCCGGACTATGTTCGCCTGTCGCGTGCCCGTATCGCCGCTATCACGCCGATCGAAGGCGAAATCCTAGAAACCGAGCGCAGCAAGAAGTCCCTGCCCCGCGTGCCGTTCGGCGCGCTGATCGACAATGGCTGGTTGAAACCGGGCGACCGCCTGTTCTCGCCGCAGCGCCGCTTCCAGGCGCGCATCCGCGTCGATGGCTCACTGACAACCGGCGCCGTTTCCGGCTCGATCCACCGTCTCGGCGCACATGTTCAACAGGCGCCGGCCTGCAATGGCTGGACCTATTGGCACTTCGAGGACCCGAAGCGGAACCTCGCACCGATTGACCTGCTGCGCCGCCGCTATCGCGACGAAATGGGCCTCAACTAGGCTTCGGGCAACGCGAGCCGAACGGCTTTCGCGAACACGCTAGGCAATCCTTCAACGTCCCGGATGGGTGTCCATACCCCGTCCGGGCGTTTTGCGTTGAGACGCGCCATTTTAACGGTCAGGACCAGGGCGAAATGCGTGAACACGTGGCGCACTTCGCCAACCGTTTCCCAATCCGCCTCAACCGGCGGCACCTCTTCTGGCACACCCGTCTTTGGCCATTCGGTTCCCGGCAGGGCCAGCATGCCGCCGAGCAGGCCCTTGTCGGGGCGGCGCACGAGCATGATCTCGTCCCCTTCCAGCAGGATATAGGCAACCCCGTAACGCACGCGCGTCGCAGCTTTTGCGGGCTTGCGGGGATAGGTGTCCGGTTGGCCCTCGGCCCGCGCCGTGCACATGTCCGCGAGGGGGCAAATTAGACAATTCGGCCGCGTTGGGGTGCAAACCGTCGCGCCAAGGTCCATCAGCGCTTCGGCGAATTCCCCCGGTCTTTTGGACGGCACGAGCGAGCGCACCTCAGCCGCAATCACCTTCTTCTCTTCCGCCCAGTCTCCCTTGAGCGCCAGCAAACGCGCGAAAACGCGGTCCACATTTCCATCGACAGCCGCCGCCTGCTGGTCAAACGCGATCGCGGCGATCGCACCAGCCGTATAGGGGCCGATGCCAGGCAGTTTCACGAGCGCCTTCTCGGTCTCCGGAAAGCCGCCCAGGTCGACAAGTTCGCGCGCGCATTTCAGAAGGTTGCGCGCCCTCGCATAGTATCCCAACCCTGCCCAGGCGGTCATGACCTCCTCATCACGAGAATTTGCAAGCGCTTCGACCGTGGGCCAGCGCTGTGTGAACGCGTGGAAATACGGCGTGCCGTGCGGGATGGTCGTTTGCTGCAGCATGATCTCGGAAAGCCAAATCCTGTAAGGATCAGGGCGTTTCCCGGCTGCCCTGTCAGCTGGCGAGACACGCCAGGGCAATTCGCGGGCATGCTGGTCATACCAGGCCAGAAGCCGTCCAGGCAGTTCCTTGAAAGAGGTCTTGACGGGCATGTGTGCCTTTTCCTCGCCACCAAGCCGTGCTTGTCTTGGGGAATGGTTACAAGATCAACCCTCGACCCCATCGAAGAGGCGCGCGCACGCGTTCGGCTGCGCTATCTGCGGGCTCGCAAAGTGCATCCCGGCATATCGCAGATTGGCCTTGCCGCCGAACGCCTGACACGCAAGTCCGGCGCGAAGAAACTGCCCGCCGTGCAAATCCTGCAGCGCCGCTGGCGGGAAATTGTTGGAGAGAAGCTCTACCCCTTCTGCCGCCCGGAGAAGATCACCGGCGGCAAGGATGGCCGCGTCCTCACCCTGCGCGTGATTCCGCAGGCCGCACCTCTGGTGCAGCATCAGGCCGAGACGATCCGCCAGCGTGTATCAGTGTCGGCAGGCGGCGACATAGTTGCCATCAAGATCATTCAGGGCGCCCTGACGACCAGCGAGCCTACCGCGCCGCGCCGCAAGAAACGCCCCCTAACGGCTGCAGAGCGCCAAGCCCTGGAAGCGCGGACCGCCGGCATTCAGGATTCCAGCCTGCGCGCCGCGATTGTTGCGCTGGGCGCAGCTGTGCTAACCGCAGACGACTCCGATAATTCCACCCCGGACCCGCGTCCGGCCACGTAGACCTCCTGTCCCGAAGGCCCGTTTCAATGTCTCTTGTTCCTCGCCCGTCTGCCCTCGTCACGGCTCTCGCATTCCTTATTGCCGCGTGCGGCAACGCGACGGGAGACGCCGCCAAGCCGGTTCCGGCCGATACCCCTGCTGCGCCCGCCGTGCTGGGACACAGCAAAGGTGCCGAAGATGCGCCGCTGACCGTTATTGAATATGCGTCCCCAACCTGCTCGCACTGCAAGCATTTCCATGATGACGTCATGCCGACCGTCGAAGAGAAGTTCATCGCCACCGGAAAAGTGAAGTTCATCTTCCGGGAATATCCGCTGAACGACATCGACACGGTTGCTTATGCGATGGCGAATTGCGCAGGCGAAAACAAGTTCTTCGACGTTCTGGACGACCTGTTCGAGCACCAGCCAGACATCTTCGAAGCCGCTAAGACCGGTACCATCAAGCAGGTCCTGCTCGACATCGGCGCACGCCATGGCATCGCCGACGAAAAAGCCTTCGATGCCTGCACCACCAACCGGGCTATTCGCCAGCGCCTTGCCGACACGATCATGACGGGCGAGGTCTTCGGTGTGCGCGCTACGCCGACCTTTGTGGTCAATGGTCAGATGAAAGCGGCTGATCAGGATGTCCGTTCTGGTGAAGCTTTCGAGGCTTACTTGAATGGCGAATTGGCCAAACTGGCCCAATAGGCCCGCCCGCAAACAGCATTAACGATTTGGCAACCAACCCGACTCAATTCTTAACGCGAAGGTTATGATGATGGAACGCATCTCCAGACGAACCGTTTTGGCCGCCGTATCGGCGCTGGCGCTTGCTGCCTGTGGTGGCGGTGATGATCAGGCAACTGGCGCAAAAACACCCGGTAGCGACCCTGCTGCGATCGGGCACGCTATCGGTCCGGCCGATGCGCCGGTTACATTCATCGAATACGCTTCGCCCACCTGCCCGGCGTGCAAATATTTCCACGACTCGGTCCTGCCCGAAATCACCGAGAAATACATCTCGACCGGCAAGGTTCGCATGGTTTTCCGCGAATACCCCGTGCACGATATTGACGTGCCCGCTTATGCGATGGCGCTGTGCGCAGGCGAAGGCAAGTTCTTCGATGTGCTGGACGACATGTACGAGCACCAGTCCGGCATCACAGACGCGGCGCGCAATGGCGTGCTTAAGGCTGCACTGGTCGCCATTGGCCAACGCCACGGGATTGCTGACGAGGCGGAATTTGACGCCTGCATGTCTGATGAGGCCATTCGGGCTCGCCTGAAGGCAACATATGACGAAGCTCAAAAGGACGGCGTCGACAGCACCCCAACCTTCATATTCAACGGCCAGGTGTCCCGATTCGAAGGCGACATCCGTACAGTTGAAGGCTTTTCAGCGAAGCTTGATTCATTGCTCGCTGGCGACACGGCAGGACAATAAGGATATGAGGCCGGCATGCAGATAACCGAACTCCGCATCGCCGGCTTCAAGTCGTTCGTCGACCCGCAAACCGTGCCCGTAGAACCGGGCCTGACGGGCATTGTGGGCCCGAACGGCTGTGGCAAGTCCAACCTGCTTGAGGCTCTTCGCTGGGCCATGGGTGCCAGCTCTGCAAAGGCCATGCGTGGCGGCGAGATGGACGACCTCATCTTCTCGGGCGCGCAGGACAGGCCTGCGCGCGAGACGGCCGAAGTGACGCTCGTTTTGGATAATTCCAAGCGCACTGCACCGCCAGAGTTCAATTCCTCGGACACGCTTGAAATCGTGCGCAAGCTGCGCCGCGGCGCGGGCACATCCTACAAGCTCAACGGCCGGACAGTGCGCGGCAAGGACATCCAGCTCCTGTTCGCCGATGCCTCGACAGGCGCCAACTCCCCTGCCCTCGTACGTCAGGGCCAGATTTCTGAGCTGATTGGCTCCAAGCCCCAGAACCGCCGTCGCATTCTGGAAGAGGCAGCGGGTATCGCCGGCCTCAATACCCGTCGTCACGAAGCCGAACTCAAGCTTAATGGCGCCGAATCCAATCTTGAGCGCCTGACAGAAGTGTCCGCGGAAGTGGAGCGCCAGCTTGCCAGTCTCAAGCGTCAGGCTGGCAAGGCCCGCAAGTACAAGCGCCTTTCGGACGAGATCCATGCACTCGACGCGCTTGTCGCCCATTTGCGCTGGAGTGAAGCCAAGCTCGCTTGCGACATTGCCCGCGAAAAGCTCGAAGAATCCCGCCGAGCCGTCGAAGACCTGACTCGTCAGGACGCGATTTGCGAGCGAGAGCGCATTGAGGCCAGCGAAGGCCTCGGTCCGCTACGCGAAGCTGAAAGCTTTGCATCGGCCAAACTGGGCCAAGCCCGCATCGCTCTGGCCAGACTGGAAACCGAGCGCAAGATCGCCGCGGATGCCCACGCCCGACTGGAGGCAGAGGCCTCGCGTCTTGTCGAAGACCTTGAACGTGAACAGGCGGCGAAAGCCGAAGCTGAAGCCGCGACACAAAACGCCCGGAATGAACTTTCCGCGCTGCCCGTCATGGACGAAGCGCGCAATGACGAGATCGAGGCCGAGATTCGTGCGCGGCTTGACGCAGCCCGCAGCCAGCTCTCTGCCGCCGAAGCAGCCGCCGATGATGCGCAGGCACAACTCTCTGAAGTGCGCGCTCGCCGCAAGGCATCAGAAGAAAATGTGGGTGCTCAGACGCGTCGCCGCGACCAGATCACATCTGAAATCAACCGGCTTACAGCCGAGATGGCTGGCCTCGAAGATGCTGTGTCGCTCGTGCGCAAGCTGAAGGATGCCAAGGACTTTGAAGCCCAGGCGGAGCACGCATTGCAGGATGCAGAGACGGCCGTCGAAGCCGCCGAAGCAAGACTGACTGCAACACGCGCCGCCGAAGCCGACGCCCAGCCTCCGCGCGACGCCGCCGACAAGGACGTGCGCGCGCTTGAGGCGGAGATTGCCGGCCTGCAGAAGCTTCTACGCAAAGCCGACGGCCCTAGCGCGCCACCCGTGATTGACCGAATTCGTACGCGTGACGGCTACGAAAAGGCCGTTGCCGCGGCACTCGGAGACGATATCGAGGCGCCGACTGACCGTTCCGCGGCCATGTTCTGGAGCGGCGCTGGTCCCGCCACCCAGTCCCTGCCTGCTGGTGCAACGCCATTGAGCGAATTCGTCGAAGCGCCGTCCGAGCTGTCGGCCCGCTTGTCTCAGTGCGGCGTTGCGGCGTCAGCAGACGGTGCCCGTCTCATGGCCGAGCTGAAACCGGGCCAGCGCCTCGTTTCGCGCGAAGGGCATCTATGGCGCTGGGATGGTTTCACACGCACACCGGATGCGCCCGTATCCGCCGCTGCCCGGCTTGAACAACAGGCCCGGCTGGAGGCCGCACAAAAAGAGATCGAGCCGCTTCAAGCCGAACTCGAACAGCTCACGACCAAATTGACTGAAGCGCGCGATGCACGATTGGCAGCTGAGGAAGCCCTTCGCTCACTGCGTCAGACCATTGCACCGGCCCAGCGCAGCCTCAGCGAAGCCCGTACACGCGTCACGGAAGCCTCACAGGCCTCTGAACGGGCCGCCATGAAGCGCGATACTGCTGGTGAGGCCCTCGGCCGCGCCAATGCGGATCTGGCTGTGGTCAAGGAAGCCCTTTCGCTTATGTCGCCTCAGTCTTCTGCAGAAGAAGAGTCCACGCTCGAAGCAAGGCTGACCGAGGCTCGCATGGGCGTCACAAAAGCACGCGATGCCGAAATCGAGGCACGCGGCCAACTGACCGACATCACGCGCGGACGTGAGCAGGCTGCCAACCGCCGCGCCGGGCTTGAGCGCGACGTGGAGACATGGACCACCCGAGCGATCGCTGCAGGTGACCGCGTCGAGCGCCTTGTCCAACGCCGTGCCAGCGCTGCATCCGAGGCCATCGCCGCCAAGTCCCGCCCCGAAGAACTCGCCACCGAGATCGAGTCCATGGCGGCTGATGTTGAACGGCTCGAAACAGAGCGCAAACGAATTGCCGACCAGCTATCCGAAAAGGAAACGGCTTCGCGTGAAGCTGAAGCCGCCGCACGCCAGGCTGCGGTCGCCGCATCTGAATCGCGCGAGACGCTGGCTGGTTGGAGCGTGAAGCTTGAAACGGCCGAAGGTCGGCTCGAGGAAAGCGTCGAGATTGCCCGCAATTCGTTCCAACGCACACCCGAAGGCCTGCTGGCGATTGCCGAGTCGGGCCTCGACGAAGACGAGATGGGCGAATTCACCCCGCGTGACGCCGAGCGCAAGGTCGAAGATCTGCGCCGCGAACGTGACCAGCTGGGCGGCGTGAACATGAATGCCGAGGAAGAGGCCGAGGAACTCGAGACTCGCCTTGGCAGCCAGGTTCACGAAAAGGAAGATTTGACAGCAGCCATTGCCAAGCTGCGCGAAGGTGTCGATGCGCTCAATGCCGAGGGACGCGAACGCCTTCTTGCTGCCTTCGAGACCGTCAATGAGCACTTCAAGGCCCTGTTCACGGCCCTCTTCCGGGGAGGCCAGGCCGAACTGCGCCTTGTCGACGCCGAAGACCCCCTGAATGCCGGTCTTGAAATCTTTGCCCAACCACCCGGCAAGAAGCTTGGCACGCTGGCGCTCATGTCCGGCGGCGAGCAGGCCCTGACGGCCGCAGCGCTGATCTTTGCCGTATTCCTCTCGCGCCCCGCACCCATCTGCGTGCTGGACGAGGTGGATGCGCCGCTTGATGACGCCAACGTGGACCGTTTCTGCAACATGCTGAACGAAATGCGCCAGCGCACCGACACACGCTTCGTGGTGATCACCCACAACCCCGTCACGATGAGCCGCATGGACCGCCTTTTCGGCGTAACAATGCGTGAACAGGGCGTTTCAAAACTCGTTTCTGTGGACCTTGAAGCGGCCGAACAGCTTGTTGCGGCGGAGTAGCGCACACGCGCAGTATATAATTTGAATAAAAACAAGGAGCTGGGTTTCTGTAATCGCGGTTGACTTGGCAGAGCCCCCCTCATAGTTTGCGCCGAAATCCGGGGGTCTCCCGTTCAGCAAGGATTCGCGGCTGCGGAGCGCTTAAAACATGTCCAGTGAGGGTCCAGACGGCCTTGGTGAGGAAATCGCCAAAGCAAGGGCGGCCCGCGCTGAACGTGAAGCGATAAAGCACCGCCTGGCCGACGCTGAAGAGGGAAATCAATCGGCTGGGGCTTATGCCCTGCGATTTGGCGCGGAATTCGGCGCCAGCATTTTTGTCGGTGGCTTCATGGGCTACTGGATAGATGTGTTCGCAGGAACTAAGCCCTGGGGCTTGCTGATCATGGGGGCTTTTGGCTTCGCAGCGGGCATAAGAGCAATTATACGTGCCTATCATGAGCTCAATGCTCGGGCACTGAAACAGACAGAGGGGCCACAGGCCTCCGAAGACGGGAATTGAAACGGATGAACCTGTTTATGCCAAGCATTGCGCTGGATCCCATCCACCAGTTCAAGGTCACAAAGTGGCTCGACTTCAATGTCGGCGGTATCGACCTGTCGTTCACCAACGCATCCGGCTTCATGGCGCTTGGCGTTATCATGACGATTGCCTTCTTTGGCGTCGCGGCTTCAAAAGGCCAGCTTGTGCCTTCGCGCCTCCAATCACTGGCCGAAATCGGTTACGGCTTCGTCGCTGACCTTGTGCGCGGAACAGCTGGTGAGGAAGGACTGAAATTCTTCCCTTTCGTGTTCACGCTTTTCTTCTTCGTGTTCTTTGCCAACATGATCGGCATGGTGCCTTATGCCTTCACGACGACCAGCCACATTATCGTAACAAGCGCGCTCGCCTTGCTGGTTATCGCCATCGTGATCGGCTACGGCTTCTACAAGAATGGCTTCAAATTCCTGAAACTGTTTGCGCCTTCGGGCGCCCCATTGCCAATTTACTTCATTCTCATCCCGATTGAAGTGATCTCGTTTTTCGCTCGTCCGCTCACATTGTCGCTGCGTTTGTTCGCGAACATGCTGGCTGGGCACATCATGCTGAAGCTGTTTGCGGGCTTTGTCGTTTCGCTCATCGCCGCTGGCGGGGCTTACGTGATTATCGCACCTTTTGCATTTGCCATGGGTGTCGCACTGAACGCACTTGAACTGCTGGTTGCAGGACTTCAAGCGTACGTTTTCGCCATTCTCACCTGTGTTTACCTGAACGACGCGCTCCACCCAGCGCACTAATACGGACCCAATTCGCCGGTGCGGCCACATGGTCACACCAAACCGCTTGACGCCGCAAACGGAACACGCTTCACGAGCGGCACTTTGTAAATAACAGCATTCCCATAAGGAGATCCCCATGGAAGGCGATATCACCCTCGGCCTTAAGTACATCGGCGCAGGCCTCGCAACGCTCGGCATGTTTGGTGCCGCTATCGGTGTGGGTAACATCTTTGCTTCGTTCCTCGAGGCCGCCATGCGTAACCCATCGGCTGCGCCACAGCAGACCGGTAACCTCTTCATCGGTATGGCCCTTTCCGAAGCGCTCGGCATTCTGTCGTTCCTCGTGGCCATCCTGATCCTGTTCGTCGTCTAAGAAGCCTTCTCTGCTTCGGGCTGGCGGCACTCGCGTCTCCAGCCCAGACGACTGACAAGAAACCGAGGATATTTTGATGCTGATCGCATTGCTTGCTGAAATTGCTGCCCAAGGGGCAGAACACGGCGAAGCCGGTAAACCGGCTTTTCCGCCGTTCGAGACCTGGCACATGCCATCTCAGCTTTTCTGGCTGGCGGTGCTTTTTGGCATCCTCTACCTCGCCCTTTCGCGCGTTATCCTGCCGAAGCTGTCGGATACGCTTGAAAAGCGTTCTGACCGAATTGCCTCTGACCTCGATCAGGCTGCCCGCCTGAACGATCAGGCGACGGAAGCCCAGCAGGCGCTTGAACTGCGTATTGCACAGGCCAAGAGCAAAGCTCGCGAAACGGCCGAAAAGGCACGTGAAAAGATGGATGCCGAAATGGCTGCCGAAACGTCACGGGTCGATGCCGAGATTGAAAAAAATCTTGAGGCAGCTGACGAGCGGATTGCAAGTCTGCGCGTCAAAGCCATGAAGAATGTCGAGCAGATCGCGATTGATACTGCCGACGCGATTGTGGGCCGGTTTGGCGTTTCGGCGTCTAAATCCGAGCTCAAAAAAGCCGTTACAGCGGCGCTGGAGTAGTCACATGCGGACGATGCAGTATCTCATCCCGATAAGCGTATTGGCTGCGACCACTTCCCTGCCAGCCTTCGCGGCTGAAGAAGGTCACGGCGAAGGATTCATTGGCGGGCTGGCCTATGCGTTCACGGATCCGGTGACGTTCACGGCCTTCATGGCATTCGTCGTGTTCCTCCTGATTGCCGCACGGATGGGCGCCTTCAAGACTATTCTCGGTGGTCTGGACAATCGCGCAACAGCGATTTCTGCCGAGCTGGAAGATGCACGTAATCTGCGTGAGCGGGCTGCTGAAGCTTTGGCTCTGGCCGAGCGTCGCCAGCAGGATGCCGACAAGGAAGCCGAGGCCATGATCGATCAGGCCAAGGCGGACGCAAAACTGATCATGGCAGAGGCCCGCAAGGATATTGCTGACCGTCTTATGCGCCGCGAAGCTCTTGCGGAGGCCCGTATTGGGCGCGCTGAGGCTGAAGCAACTGACCAGGTTCGTCGGGCTGCAGCGGATGCCGCAATCTCAGCAGCGCGCCGCGTGCTCAGCGAGGAAAATGGCGTTGACCAGTTCGAGGCAGCTGCCCGTGAGATAGATCGCGCGCTGAGCTAAGCATCTCTCTAGTATCCTACACAGAAAAGCGCCGCTGGAGATTATCCAGCGACGCTTTTCTTATGTGGCCTGAAGCACCTGCCTATTCGGCAGTGTCATCCACGATGGCTCCGGGCTGAAGCACCTGGTTCACGAGTGAGCGTGGGACCTGACCGGCTGGGCATGCGGCAACGACCGTCCCACCATTGCTTATCGCCGGCATGGACGCCCGCATTTCAGGTGTGATCGGTTGAGAGCGGAATACCCACGCAAGCACCAGCATGGCAGCAATGGCGACCATGATGCCGCCAATCGTGCCCCAGCCAATGCCCATGTCCGCGTCAGCCTGACGGATGGTGGCGGCGGTCGGACGGGCCGCTTCGGCAATCTTTACGCCAGCGACAGGGCGGTGCCCGTTGCCATTGGTTGCCCCTTTAAGGGACGCTGCAGCAAGCGCAGCAGCGCCCTGCGCTTCAGGTGCAGGTGCAGGCTTCTTGCCGAGTTCTTTCTCGCGCTGTGCCTTAGCGTGGAGCGCCAGCGGATCTTCCGGGTGGGCTGCGAGCCAGTCGGCGCGTTCGTCTTCATCTTTGGAGCCATAGCCCATCCAGTCGCGCAGGTCGGTGCGACCATGACGGCTGCCAAGATCGTCTACGGCCTGGTAGAAACCTTCAGGCGTCTTGCGCGAGGTCATGCCCGCAATCGAGAAGCGCTTGTTGGTCCGGAATGGCTCATAGGGAATGGTCTTATCAAGCGCCATCTGGACAAGCGTGCCAGACCGGGAATGCCCAACAGAGGCTGCCGCCCTCACCCAGTCACTCTTGACCGCGTTTTCCGACCAAAGGACGAGCATGGACGTCGAGTTCATCGCATTACGCGCGTCCTTGGCGTCAAAGGTCTCGTCGACCTGCTTCTGGTCGAACCAGACTTTGAATTTTAGGGCGCGAAGCCGCCTTGCGATCAGCTTCGCCGCGTCGCGATCTTCGTTCGCGGATACCAGAAAGACGTCATATGCCATGGGGGCATTCCTGCAACTCTTGTGCCGAGCATACCAATCCTCCCCTCCTTGGCCACCCAATTCCGCTTTCAGGCGACAAAACTGCCTGTTTTTCGTTGCGAAATAGCGCTAAGGCCCCCGTCAGACAGTTAGAAAGGGAGGCCATCATGGGCTTCAAATGCGGAATTGTGGGCCTGCCCAATGTCGGCAAGTCGACGCTTTTCAACGCGCTTACGCAAACGGCCGCTGCGCAGGCTGCCAATTACCCGTTCTGCACGATCGAGCCGAATGTTGGCGAGGTTGCCGTCACGGAGCCGCGTCTCAATGAGCTGGCCCGGATTGCCGGCTCCAAGGAGATCATTCCGGCGCGCATGAACTTCGTGGATATTGCCGGCCTCGTTGAAGGCGCTTCCAAGGGTGAAGGCCTCGGCAACCAGTTCCTCGCCAATATTCGTGAGACCGACGCCATCATCTACGTGCTGCGCTGCTTCGAGAACGATGACATCACACACGTTCGCGGAACTGTCGACCCGATTGCCGACTTTGAAGTTGTGGAGACCGAGCTGATGCTGGCCGACCTTGAAAGCCTCGAAAAACGCAAGGCCGGTGTCGAGAAGAAAGCCAAATCCGGCGACAAGGATGCCAAGGCCCAGGTTGCCCTGATTGAACTTGCTCTGGCTGAACTCAATGAAGGTCGCCCTGCCCGCAAGGCCAAGGTGCCGAAAGATGAGCAGCGCGCCTGGAACATGCTGCAGCTGCTGACCTCCAAGCCCGTGCTCTTCGTCGCCAATGTTGATGAGGATAGCGCGGCCACCGGTAATGCCCACTCCGAGCGCGTCTTGGCGCGCGCCAAGGAAGAAGGCGCCGGCTGCGTCGTGTTCTCGGCCCAGATCGAAAGCGAACTCGCCCTGCTCGACGAAGCGGACCGCGCCGAATACCTTGAGACGCTTGGACTTGAAGAACCCGGTCTCACCCGCCTCATTCATTCCGGCTATGATCTGCTTGACCTGCAGACCTATTTTACAGTCGGTCCAAAGGAAGCCCGCGCCTGGACGATCCGGCGCGGCTGGACTGCTCCCAAGGCCGCAGGCGTAATCCACGGAGACTTCGAAAAAGGATTCATCCGTGCAGAGACCATCGCCTATTCAGATTTTGTTTCGAACGGCGGGGAGGCCGGCGCGAAAGAGGCGGGCAAGATGCGTGCGGAAGGCAAGGAATATGTCGTCCAGGATGGCGACGTACTTCACTTCCGATTCAACGTTTGAGGACTGTTTTCTTCGGCCTCGAATTTGGGGTGTTCCCCCCACAGGCGCGACACTCAAGCTAGATGTGAATTAACTATAGCGTAACGTATACGTATCATTCTACCTTTCGGATACACAGACTCACCCAAGGGTCTGAAGCTTGGGAAGGCGCAATGTATAAAATACGATTTCAACTGACGCCCGGTATAGCCATTGCGCTTGCCGGATTGATGCTCCCGTGGGGTTCGGCAAGCGCCGCGACCGACACGGACACATTTGATGTAACTGCAACAGTTATTGCAGCATGCCAGATATCCGCCACTGATCATGACTTTGGTACATATGACGCGCTTTCGCCAAGTCCGCTGGATTCCACATCGACAATAACGGTCACCTGCACGTCAGGGGCGGCATATTCCATCTCGATGAACGCGGGCACCACTGTTGGTGGAGCGATTTCCGCTCGTCTGATGACGGATGGAGCCAATGTCATAGACTACAACCTATACACGAACTCGGGTTACGGTACAGTCTGGGGTGATGGAACAGGTGGCTCATCTGCAGTCGCGGGCACCGGTAGCGGTAGCGTCCAGAACCTTACAGTTTACGGCCGCATGCCAGCAGGCCAAGGCGAACCTGCAGGTAGCTACTCCGATACAGTCACAGCAACGATAACATATTAGCAGATTGAGTATTATCCGATGTTCACCAGGATGAAATTACTCGCATTTGGTGTTTCAATTCTACTCCTCCCGACATCAAGTGCCCTCGAAATTGCTCCCACGATGATCACGCTCGAGCGCGACCATCCGATCGCCACGCTGCGACTGGCAAACGATGGCCCAACAGAAAAGACCTACGAATTGACGGGGTTCTCCTGGCTTCAGCCAGATGGGAATGACGAACTGTCGACTGCTCCTACACTGATCATAACGCCACCGGTGGCATCACTTGCGCCGGGTGACGACATATTGATCCGAATCGGTCTCGCCTCACCACCAACGAATGGAGATAGCGAGCAGACATATCGGATACGTGTGCGGGATATAACACCAGCAAACCGGAGTACCGCGAACGCTCTTCGCATCCGCATGGAATTTTTATTACCAGTCATACTTCCCGCAAGTGCGCCGCAGTCGAAGCTCTCGCTAGCCGACGCCAGCGAACACGATGGCGCCTTATGTGTACGCCTGCGAAACGAGGGCAACGCCTACCAGAAGATCGTTGGATTAGGCGTCGATAATGGCCCAGCAGAGATGATTTCCATTCAACAATACATTCTGCCGGCGTCAGAGGCGACCATCTGCTCGGAAGCGATTATGGGTTTACCGCACGACAGGATCACGGCCTCGCTGGCGCCGACCTACGCTTCAAATGCACAAACGCTTTTCCTCACTGCGGGCAATGCAAGTGTTCCGCTACAGACTGACGATTAGCCTTCTTGCACCCTGTGTTGTTGTGGGCAGTCTTGTCTATGCAGACACCCCTGCCGGGAGGGAGGGCAGCCGCATTGTGGCTGCATCCCTTACCCGTACACTTGGGCTGAGAGGCGTTCTGTCATCCACGACTGACACATTCCATATTGTTGAAACGAGCCTGAATGGGCAGGCCTCGCCAGAGCCGCTCATGATCGTCGAGCGGGACGGCATAATCTGGCTCCCGAAGGCGTATCTTGACCAGGCCGGCTTAGAGATTCCGGACGGTTTTGAAACAGTGCGCGGGCAGGACTATGTGCCGGTGAGCGCAATCGGCGACGCCAAGGTGCGTTTCTCGCCCGATCATACAAGCCTGGACATTACCTGCAGCACATTTTGCTATGAGCCCAACAGACTGGATCTGAACCGTGGGACGACCCCACACATCTCACCCATAACGCCCGGCCTTTTCGTCAATTATGATCTATTTTCCCAATTCGGCGACGGCGGCGATTCCATAGCCGGCTTTGCCGAAACTGGCATATTCACCCCGTGGGGCACCGGCCTGACGGACTTGTTCTGCATATCAAAGCCCTCAAGCGAATGCGTGCGGCTTGAATCAAACTGGACAATAGATGACCCCGGCTCAACCCGGCGCCTTCGGCTGGGTGACACGGTGAGCGATGCAGGCGCATGGGGGGGGCCAGTGCGCTTTGGCGGTGTGCGCTGGGGCACTGACTTCAGCCTCAACCCGGACATCCTGACCTTCCCGACACCATCGCTTTCCGGCGATGCCACCGTGCCGGGAACCGTATCCGTGTTGATCAATGCGACAGAACGGTTTCAGAGCAATCTTCAACCGGGCCCATTCACGATCACGGACTTGCCTGTCGTGACGGGCGCCGGCACGGCCCAGGCTGTCGTCCGCGACGTGCTGGGGCGCGAAACAATTATCACCACGCAATTCTATGCTGCGCCACAGCTTTTACGGCCAGGCCTTGCTGACTATTCGGTGGAGGCCGGATGGCTGAGAAAGGATTTCGGCATTCAGTCTAATCAATATAGCGATCCATTTCTGGCTGCCGGCTACGCACGGGGATTAACCGACACATTTACGATGGGCGTCCGGTCTGAAATCTCTGACGACGTGCTCAACGCCGGCTTGTCGGCAGCGAAGTCAGCTGCTCGCTTTGGTGTCTTTGAAGGCTCGGCGGTCATCTCAGGTGGCTCGGGGCGGTCCGGCAACCAGTTCGAACTCAGTCATGAATATCGCAGTCAGGCCCTCACGCTGGGTTCGACTGTGACCATCGCATCGGAAGCTTTCAGGCGCGTCGGCGAAGCCGGTGCACTGCCGCGCACCACCGCGCGTGCCTTTCTGGGATGGAATATCGATACGCTCGGCACAGCCACACTTAACTGGATCAAGCAGGATGAACGTACAGGCGACGATTATTCAGCCGTAGGGTTTGGTCTCAACAGCCGATGGCGACGCGCGTCCATCGTCGTGTCAGCTCTCAAGGCGGCCCAACCCGATGATACATTCCTGGCGAGCATGCGTGTCTCCATTCCCTTTGGACATGACGGCTCAGCCGCGTCGGGGATCGACTACCGAGACAATGGGATCGGTGCCGCAGCCAGTTTTCGGAGGAGTGCGCCGCGGAGCGGAGGTCTGGGTTACGATCTTCAGGTCGAAAGGGACGGAATTGACCGTTTCGCTGGCGGCGTCCTCTACCGCGGGACATCTGGCGAGGCGTCCGCAGACTTCAGCGATGTTGAGGGTCGGCGCGCGGGACGGCTTGGCTTGCGGGGCGGCCTTGCCTATTTCGGTGATGAGTTCGTCGTGTCGCCTGCCATAACAGACAGTATGGCCTTGGTGACGCTCGACGGCGAGCCTGGCGTTCGCGTCTATCACGACCGGCAACTCGCGGGCGTGACGGACAAGAGAGGCAGGCTGGTCATATCCGATATCCGGAACCACGAGACAAATGTCGTTGCCTTTGAACCGACCGACCTGCGCCTGACAACAGACTTCTCCAAAACGGAAGTCGCGCTCGTACCGGGCTTTCGGACAGGGCATCTCGTGAATTTTGATATTACCCATCATGCGGATGTCATCGCGCACATCCAAAGGCCTGACGGACGGCCGCTCGACTCAGGCACAGAGCTTGAAGATCGCGCAACGGGAAAGTCCTATGTCGTTGGTACTGACGGGCGCATCTTCATTCCGGATGCGCGCGCACGCATGCGCCTGATGCAGGAATCCGGCGACGACACATGCACAGCAGACATCAACGGGCCCACCGGGCGAACGGACGTCGCAATTACCGATCTCGGCCTGATTACGTGCCGCCCCTTACGCGAAGGCGCACCTGCATGAAATCCGTTCTCTTTCAACTGACCCTGTTGGTGACCATGGTCTTACTCTTCTGCGGCCGGGCGGAAGCGACCTGCATAGGCTTGGGCTGCAGCTGCTCGATCAGTGCGGATGATGTGTCGTTCGGCGCCTATGATCCACTCAATGCGTCCAATCATGATGCGACAGGCGCGGTGCGTGTGACATGCGGCGCTATCCTGGGCAGCATAACCGTTTCCTATACGGTTTCGCTGAGCAGCGGCAGCAGCGGAACAGCTCTGGCGCGTTCCATGCAGAATGGCGGCTCAACACTCGCCTACAACCTTTATACAAATCCGTCCCGGTCCACCATATGGGGCACTGGAGCGGGTGGAACGGGCACGCTGGGTAGCAGCTACTCCCTTGGCCTTCTCTTTCCCAGGACCGACACATTCCCGGTCTACGGTCGCATTCCGCCCGGGCAGACGGTGGGTGCTGGCAGCTATTCCGACACACTCGTTGCGACCGTGACCTTCTGAGCCATCAGCACCGCAAGGGCATGTCATAGCCGGTGTGCGTTTTCACGCGTTGCAGGACTTGCGGTTCCTCTCCGGTTTCAATAGACGACTAGGTTCGTGTGGAGAGGTGGCCGAGCGGCTGAAGGCGCGCCCCTGCTAAGGGCGTATACGTTAACGCGTATCGAGGGTTCGAATCCCTTCCTCTCCGCCAGCAATCCCAATAAATACAGCAGGATTGATGAGCGGCCGCTGGAAATTTTCGCCGAGCCGCATCCAGACACTGACGGCTCACAACGTGAACAGACGGGAGATTCTCGTTCAAGACAGTGCAGAAACGGTGCAGGTGCGTTCTCGGGCCGTTCTGACGAACTGTTTGAAATTTGAGACGTCAGTCCTGTATTTGAAGGAAGCTTCGACGAAGTGGGTGCAAACTTTCCGCTTGCGGGACGGAACCCGCTTATATTTCAGAAACTCCGCACTCTTTTAAGAAGGCAGCGATACCGTTATAGAACGACGGCGGCCGTGTTTGATCTCTCTCGTCTCCCGTCGGGACAAATATCACCATCCCCTGACGCGCCCTTGTCAAAATCACTCGGTAGGCATTCTTCAAATAGAGCTGCCGGTCAGGTGAATTGACGTTCTGCCAGCGCGTTCCCTTAAACGCATAAGACGACCAGGATTCATCTTCCCTGCGCAGATCGGCGTCCCAACACACGCAAGCCCAGTCCACCTCCAGCCCTTGAATGTCGAACTCGGTAGCAACTTCTTCTAGATAGTAGGCTGACCGAACATCATCGGGGCCATTCAAGAACCAATTGGCAGGATCGATCTTCGCACGCACATTGAGCCCCTCTGGCCGCAATCGATTGGCGCCGGACGAGGCGATAATGCCAAACCGCTCCGATCCTCTCGCCTTATCTCGCAGCCAATCCCGGGCCACGTCGATGTCACGTGTCATCACAACCGGGTATCGATCTGCAATTTTGTCGAAAACCTCACTTGCCACCTCGGCGTCGTCATCAAGGACATGACCAATGAAGCTCGAAAGCGACTCCGCACGAAAAGACCGCATTGAGACACTGAGATGCAAATCCTCAGACCAGTGTGCGCGGGGACTGGTTTTGATCTCAGCCGCATCCCCGAGCAATCGGTAGTCAGCATCGGCCAAGCGGTTGGAGAGATAGATTTCCCATTCCTGGAAGCTGGTCTGTAGCGCTGTGATCCACTCGGACAGACCAGCTTCGCCAGTGTTGATCTCTTGGCCTCCACCAACGAGACACACAATCACGCACCAATCTTCATGTCGGTCCATGACGCTGATAAGGAACTCCGGCTCGGACATATCGAAGTCTGATTCACCCCGCTTAGTCTTCATGAACTTTGACGCCTGGTCCTTCGTCCAAGCGCGCTGAGCTTCATCAAAAATAACGATCTTCTCAGGAGGAGCTTGATGGGAGCGAAGAGCGTCGTCACGGAAATGGTGTATGTTCTGAACGAAGCTCGACACTTCTCGTTCGGCATCCGACTTCTTGCCGCCCGTACGGTCTCTCTGGTCCCGCGCAAGCGCTTCTCTGAGCACTGTAACCAGGGGACCATTTCCCGATAGAAATACTGCGCGCTCGAGATCGTCGGAACGTGCGGTTTCGGTGGCGATGTTTAAGCCGGCAAGGGTTTTACCGGAACCGGGCACGCCGGTCACAAAGCAAATAGATTTTGTCCGGTTCTCGCGACTTTGACGGATAACGTTACGGATCGCTTCGGCCGTCGCATTGAGGTTCTGCGCACCCGCATCTGACCTCGCGATCTCTTCGACAGCATGGTTCTGGTAGAGCGCCTGTGCCGCTTCGACAATTGTTGGTGTCGGCAGGTAGCCTGAGGCCTCCCATGCTCCCGGAACGATCGTGTCGGTCGATGCGCCTTCGGCAATGTGTTCGATGAGGTGCAGTAGACCCTGCCCAGAACTAAGTAGCGGCGCGGCTACTTGATCCAACGCCCAACTGACGGGCTGAAGGCCCAGAGCCTCAGCTCCGGTAGCGATCAGAATCGGAACGATTGGAACGTCATGTGACCCTGCATGAAAGTTCTTCAAATCGAGCGCATAGTCATGGACTTGATCCTTGGCTGCGCGGTCGAAGCTTGCCGAGCCGACTTTGAACTCGATCACGAAGACGATGCCCTTGAGCAACAACAACACATCAGCACGCTTTCCCATGCGAGGGATTGCGAACTCGAAATAAATCTGTCCTTCGTACAAATCTGCGAGCTCGTGTTTCAGAAGGCATATTTGCTGATGCCAGGCGTCACGCTGCGATTCTTCGAGCGCAAAATTGTGGGCTGCCGTGAGGTGCCCTAGCAGGGTCCCTTCTGGGCAAGTTTTGAATTCATCCACCGTCCCGGAATAGTAAGCCACGTTCAGCATGGAGCCCTCCAGATGCGTTAGGCCTGCTGAGCCTGCATTGAAGTCTTCACATGATTCAAAGTGATGCTCCATGTATTGGTCTACGATTTTTCCTCGCACCCTAAGACTTGAAGAGATACCTACCCTAAGGAGCGCATGCAGCGAACGACTCCGGAGCCGCAGTCCGCAGAATCCAAAACGATCCTCTGGCACCGAAGACTGTCGTCAAACGAGACCAACTCTCAGCTCTCTAATGGAGAGACAGGTTTCTGCACTTTGTATTTTTTTATTATTTTTCAGTATGTTGATAGACAACACGGACATATTAATTAGCAGTATAGAGATCTTTCTATACTACTAGAATAGCAAAACAGATCGCTTATTGCGCACTGACTAAACAATATTCCTTGGGTGCGGGGGAATTTTAAAATGCATTTATCTGAACACTTTTTACCGCTTCGGAATGCTAATCAGACAAAAAGCCCCCCGGCTTCGATATCTACAAGCACCGATTACGCTTTACGCGGTCCGTTCATTCTATCTAACAATTTAGCCGTCACCAATCTTCTCGTTTCGGTTGATGGGTTTCTATTTCAGAGAATTAGTGCAGTTGAATACATTGATCATGCATAGGCGCGCAAACAAGACGCCGACTACTTGGACCGCATGGTAGCGACATAGGGAGTCATCGATGGTAAAGATACGCAAGATTGAAATAAGTAACTTCAGAAGTATCGAGGAATTGGTGTGGCAACCTGCGCCAGGAATGAATTGCCTGATTGGGCCGGGCGACAGCGGAAAATCGACTATTCTTGATGCCATCGATTGGTGCCTAGGCGCACGCCGCAACCTGCCCATTACCGATGCCGACTTCTATGCAATGAACGTCGATGATGACATCGATATCAGAATTACACTAGGTGACCTCAGCGACGGCCTGAAGAGCTTTGACGTCTATGGTCCATTTTTGCTTGGAATGGACGATGACGGGGATATCGAGGACGAGCCTGGCGAGGACCTTGAATCTGTTCTGACACTGCAACTCAAGATCAGTGATGATCTCGAACCGAACTGGCAATTATTGTCAGCACGCGCCGAGGCCCAAGGTCTCACACGAAGTCTATCATGGGCCGACCGCCGTAACATAGCGCCCAACAGAATAGGAACCTATGCAAGGGTGTTGTCAGCGGAACCGGACTTGAGGTGACCGTTCCTGGTGTTTAGCCTTAGGAAATGGTCAAAAACCCGTTTCGCTACTTCAAAACCTCGCTTGAGATCATCCAGCTCGCCGTACTCATGTATGTCCGCTTCCCGCTGTCCCTTAGGAACGTGGAAGATCTTCTCCACGAGCGCGGCATCGATGTTTGCCACGAAAGCGTCCGTCTCTGGGTCGATCGGTTCGGCACTTACTTCGCACATAAAATCAGGAAACGGCGTTCGGAATCCATACGGCGCAGCCCGCAATGGCAGTGGCACCTGGATGAGGTCTTCGTCAAAATCCGAGGAGAGCGCCATTATCTTTGGCGCGCTGTCGACCACGAAGGCGAAGTCCTGGAATCCTTTGTCACGAAGAAGAGGGATAAGGCTGCTGCGTTGAAATTCTTGAAGAAAGCAATGAAGCGCTATGGCAGTCCGCATATCGTCGTGACGGACAAGTGCCCCTCTTATCGGGCGGCTATGAAAGCGATCGGGAATGAGAAGCGCCAGGAAACCGGTCGACATCTCAATAACCGAGCTGAGAATTCACACCTGCCCTTCCGAAGGCGAGAGCGGGCGATGTCCCGGTTCAGGCGGATGCGAAGTCTGCAGAAGTTCGTCTCATTTCATTCGTCAGTGTACAATCACTTCAACTTCGAAAGGCACATCAACACCAGAATCCGGTTCAAACAGAAACGAGACGCCGCCCTTCGCGAGTGGCGCGACCTTCTCGTCGCCTAGCACCTGCTGGTCCGCGAATATCGGAGACGGGTTCACATTCGACTGACAGCACCTAAAAGCCCGCGACTTGAAAGTCGCCGGCTTTGTGGAAACTATACCGGATTTGGCATCGGCCTCTTTGTCGCGCTCTTGCCCTCTGCTCGACAAGCGAGCCTCAGCATCGCGTAGCCAAGAATACCCGACGCGACGGATCCCATCAGCACACCCAATCTGACCTGATCGAGTTGAGCGGCGCTATCGAAGGCCAGTCCACCAATGAAAAGGCTCATCGTGAAGCCAACACCGGTAAGACAAGCAACGCCATAGATTTGCAGCCAGCTGACACCGCTCGGTAAGCGCGCCAGTCCCAGCCTGACAGCGCCATAGGTCAAGCCAAACACACCAAGCTGCTTGCCGACAAAAAGGCCGAGCGCGATGCCGAGCGGGACGGGGCCTGCCAAAGCTTCAAGACTAACGCCACGCAGGTCTACCCCTGCATTGGCGAAAGCGAAAACAGGGAGGATCAGAAAGGCGACCCATGGATGCAATCCATGCTCCAGCTTGTGCAGCGGAGACTGACCTGTCTCCGCACGTGCGGCCAGCGGTATGGCCAACGCGGTCAGCACACCTGCAAGCGTCGCATGCACACCCGACTTCAGGACGCATACCCACATGAACACGCCGACGAGGACAAACGGCGCAATCCGCTTCACGCCAAGCCGGTTCATCAGGATCAAGGCCGCAAAACCCGCGCCCGCAAGCCCAAGCGCATTGAGCGAAAGCTGATCTGTGTAAAACAGCGCAATAATGAGGATAGCGCCAAGATCATCTATGATCGCGATGGCGAGCAGGAAAATCTTTAGCGCAACCGGGACACGCGTTCCGAGCAGGGCCAGGATACCAAGCGCAAAAGCAATATCTGTCGCAGCCGGAATTGCCCAACCGCGGAGCGTGTCAGGATCAGCCCAGTTCAGCGCCACATAGATGAATGCCGGACCCGCCATGCCACCAATGGCGGCAAGCATCGGCAGAACCGCCTTATCAAAGGACGACAGTTCTCCTTCCAATACCTCCCGCTTTATCTCGAGCCCCACCAGGAAGAAGAACACAGCCATCAGACCGTCATTAATCCAGAGCAGAAGCGGTTTGGCGATTTCCAACGCGCCGAGCTGAACCACGACAGGCGTGGACAATAACGCTCCGTACCAATGGCTGAGGATCGTGTTATTTGCAGCAATGGCAAAGAGAGCCGCTGCCATCAGAATAAGGCCGGCAGCACTTTCAAGTCTCAGGAAGTCCTGAATACGCGAAACAACTTTAGTCATTTCGGGCGTCCACGCAGGTCAGATGCGTCGGCGGCTCGGAATGTTGAACCTGCGGGT
The DNA here is from genome assembly GCA_018827375.1 of Alphaproteobacteria bacterium. Classification (GTDB taxonomy): domain Bacteria; phylum Pseudomonadota; class Alphaproteobacteria; order Caulobacterales; family Hyphomonadaceae; genus Hyphomonas. The sequence continues at coordinate 45,477 of JAHJYW010000042.1, read as the reverse complement.
TTGTCGCCGCACACAAGACGCGCCGGACTGTGTCCTTCAAATGGAGCTTCTGACGTTTAAGCTTTGACAAGCGCAGGAAGTCTGGCGCCGGGCGCTTCAGTTCGTCACCGATCTCGCGCTTGATACCGGCTATCCTCACATCAAGTGCCCTGATGTGGTTCTCCTCGCCCAAGGCGCGGCGCATTCGAGAATGAGTGTCTTTCATGTTGGATCTCTTTTTAAGTTGTGTTTCGGTCCGCTAACGGACCTGCTACAAGGCGTATCTCTGACGCCGTCCGCGATCGTTGGAATAAGTGAAATCTGCCCTCGCCATTGAATCAGTGCCCATCAGGTACTGAGGTTGGATAGGCCTGAGCACCGCAGATCGCACCTTCTGGCGGCCGCCACACGCCAGGCAGCGTAAGCCTTCGCGCCTGGCAAGAAGGCTTTGCTGTCTGCGGGTAGAATCAGCCGTCGAAGAAATCGAACCTTTCCTTGCGACGATTGTGGCGACCACCCTGGCCTTTCCGGCGTTTAATCGCGTCTGCGTCGTCGCCATCTCGTTGATGCACCGCGCTGTATTTGCGACGCTCGGACCGGCCTCGTGGCTCATCACGCTCTCCAAATCCGAGTGCGTCCTCGAGAAAGTTTGAAATCAGATCGTTGAACCTGGACACGTGTTGTTTCCTTTTCAGCTTCTATTGGCACTAAGAGATCGAGCGGCGCGCGCGACGCCGGCGACTGCGCTTGAGGAATGGTGTGTCCTCGCATGCAATCTTGCGCCGTTCAGTCGTCTGAGCATTCAGACGAATGTCATTCACGCAGCCCTGTTGGTTAGGCTCGAATCGGCCGGCAAGGGTCTGTGAGAGGGCTTCGTCAATTAGGCGGAACATTGTTTGTCTCCTGAGGGGCTTGTGATGAGCCGAATATTGAACGATAAGAGGCTTCGTTCAAATCGTAAGTTACGACACTTCTGATAGGTTTTTCCGAACCATGAGGCCCACCCTTCGTCAAATGCAATACATCGTGGCGGTCGCAGACACCGGTCGGTTCAGGGACGCGGCGGAGCTGCTGAGCGTCAGTCAGCCAAGCCTGTCAGAGCAGATCTCGGATGCGGAAGCCCAGCTGGGCATTACGCTGATTGAGCGCTCACGCACCGGAGCGGTCATGACACCCGTTGGCGCAGAGGTCGTCCGCCGCGCCCGCATCATTCTCACTCAGGTCGAGGATATGAAAACAGTCGCCCGGCAAGCTGCTGGTGACGTCGTTGGACGCTACAGGCTTGGAACGCTTCCAACGATCGGCCCCTATCTCCTTCCGAGTGCGGTTCGTGAACTGCACCAACTTTACCCTGAATTGAGAATGAGTGTCCGGGAGGAACGCACGATAGATCTCGACGAGAAGCTAAATGATGGGCGTCTCGATCTCATTATCTCGACCGCTGAAGACCACGTCTACTCCGAATCCATGCAGCTTTTTGACGAGCAACTTTACGCCTGCGCAGCACCGGACGATCCGCTGTCTGAGCGCGGCGATGCTATCCAGCTGTCGGACTTGAAAGGTCGTGAGTTCCTGAGTCTTGGCTATGGACACCGCCTAAGCATGATTGTTCAGAATCTGGCCGAAGCTGCAGGCGCTCATGTTTCCACTGAGTATGAAGGTACCTCGCTTGATGCCCTACGCCAGATGGCGGGAATGGGGGCTGGAATTGCTATTCTGCCAAGCCTCTACGCGCTCGTGGAGGCCCGTAAGGATCCTTCTCAGGTAGTCCGTCCGATTGATCATCCGCTGGCTCGCAGACAAATCAGCCTGGTCTGGCGGGCAGGATCGCCGCTTGAGGCAAATATCCAGAAACTCGGGCTCGTTTTCCGCGACGTTGCAGCAGAGCTGTTGACGCCACTGCCTGCCAAACCGCAAAAAAAGGAAAAGCCTAAACGGAAATAAGTTACAATCGATTTTACTCAACCTGCATCCTCGCAGACGATCCGATCACATACCTTGTTGAACGGAGCTTTTTTACTGGAAATGACACTTATCTGGTCAAACAGAAATGCGACGCCGCCCTTCGCGAGTGGCGCGACCTTTTCGTCGCCCAACACCTGCTCGTCCACGAAGAATAGAGACGGTAAGCATTAGCCTGACAGCACCGACCCGTCAGATGGAGTCCGACCGGACTCTCTTCGCTACTTTGTCAGTGCATTGATAATGCTGGTGAGCGCATGTCTTGCCTTGGTTCGCATTTCATCATCCGTGGCATCCTGGATTGGATGTGGGACAAGGACATAGCGAGCGTCTTCCATGCCAAGCGCACTGCGCTGAAAATTGGCAGCTTCCTCGAACTCGGATGAAGCAATGGAGACCGATGGGATTCCCTGGATTTCAAACCAGACTGTGTCGTGCAGACTGCACGTCGTACAGGAACCTCAATCGGCCAGTGCTTCGACCAGATAGTCCACTTCACTTGCAATTTCGCGGCGCAGGTCATCGGGACACGGCTTGGTGAAGGTTGGCTTCGAATACCGCTTCACCGTGATGCCAGGCAAGCGGATCGCAAGCTGTTGCTCAAGCTCATCGAGCAACACGCTGCCACGGGGCTTACGGATATCCAGCAGGCCGATCGTCCCCGTGAGCGCTCCATTTCTGGGCGAGATCTGACGCTCGACCGGCTTTCGCTCATCCGTGGGGTCAAGAATTGTTGTCATTTTCCATCCTTCTTCTGCTCGCGTGACTTTTTCACCATAGCCGTTCAGTATAATGCCGCTAGCCTGAATCGATTATACGCGACACCGATTGCGAACCGATTTCACCCGTCGCCCACCCATGGAAAGCCGAGCTGAACTTGCCCGCATCGGATCCCGCGACGACAATATGGATATATTCCGGACCCGCAAATTTCGGCACTTCAGCCTTGAGCTTCGCCGCTTCCATTTTTTCGGCGACTGACTTGGGGATGCCTGTGCCGGACGTGTCGTCGGCAACCATCTCGCTCAAGGGGCGTCGGGTCACCTCCTGGATCCGGGCGCGCAGTCGATCCTTGGTATAATCGCCTTCACTCATCAGCGTGTCGATGTGCTCCGGGCAGACAACGAGTAGGGCGTCGATTGGCAGGTTTCTCAATTTGGGCAAGAATACCCCTTCCAGGCCCAACCCGATGGAGCCGGCGACCTGTTCCGGCTGGCGGGATTCCTGGTCAACAATATGGACGGGCCCGCCCGTCATGGCAAAGACAGTGACGACCGAATCCTCTTTCTTGAATCCGCGTTCAACGTGAAGGGGCGGCCAGGGAGAGCGTTCTTCATTTTCCGCGAAGCACATTGTATATTTCATCGGGTTGCCAAGGGTAGAACGCTCGACGCCGCCGGGCTTTCCGCCGCCCACATTGCCAACGATGAGCCGCAAGGCACGGCCGATCGTCGCGTTGGCGCGGTTGCCGGACCCGAGCGCCCCCAGGCCCTTATTCATGCCGATCCTGTCACGGATCGGACCATTGACAACAATCACTGGCGCCGCCCCCATCGTGGTGGCAGTAACGCCATGAATATTGAATGCATCGGTGCAGACAGCCTCCAGTGCGGCAATAATCACAGGCATGTATTCCGGCTTGCATCCCGCCATGACCGCGTTGATGGCAATTTTTTCTACCGTCGCTTCACCCATATTGGGAGGGACGGTGGCAACAAGGTCTTGCGCAGGGCGGCGCGTGCCGTCCAGCATTCGCAGGACCCGTTCGGGCGTAGGCGGCACGAGCGGCAGACCATCGGAAAAACCCTGATCAAACATGAACTCAATCACGTCGTCCGAAGGCGCAATGTCTATGCGCCGCGACCGGATCGGACTGCCCTCTGCGCTTGCGCGGAGCTTGTCGTAAATTTCAGGATAAAGATGCTTGGACCCGCATCCGGGACGCCATGCTGGCAGGCCAGACCAGTCGATCTGGGCTTGAGCCATATCGAGGCTCCGGGCGAGGTCTGCGTTCAGACTTTGCCATTCTTCACGCACAAAACCCTCGAAATGTGACATGATCCTGCCATGCGCATCCATCCAGAATACGGAAGGAACGATTTCAATGTCCCAGTCAAAGGAGACTTTGCAGGACGTGTCATCAAGGATCGGAAACGTGAGACCATGGCGGTCCCTGAGGCTCGCATTGTCGGCTCCCGATTGGCCTGGCATCAACACGCGCAGCTTGTCACCGTACGCCTTGTGAAGAGCCTCCACGACAGGGACGGCCGTGTTGCACGTTTCACAATCTTCCTTGACAAAAATGACGAGGTGCGAGCCGTCGCGCGGAAACGAATGAGTATCGCCGGATAGAGACTTCAGAGAGAAGCTCGGTCTGGTTTCCGTCATGGACTCTCTCCTGATTGCTTCAGAACATATAGGGGAGGAGAGAGGCGTATTGTCTAGGGTGACGCCGGGGCTGGCGGAGGTGGATGGGAATCGAACCCACCACACGTCTTGTCGACGCGTCCATGGTTTTGAAGACCAGGGAAGCCACCAGACTCCAGTCACCTCCATGAAAAAACGACACTAGCGGCAGCCAGCCGTTCGTCAAACGTCAGCGATATAGCGGGTGTCGTCCCTACGTATCGTCGTGCCTTGTGAATCGAGATACTCGAGGATCGGTATGATAAACTTACGGGTTGTATTGAGGGTCTCTCGCGCCTCTCCGGTCGTAAAGGCAGTCTCACCCGGATAGCGGGTCTTCAGTATTGTGGCGGCAGCGGCGATGGCGTCCGCGTGAAACACGAGAGACTGCCCGAGTGAGACATTGTACAGACGAAGGGCCACGCCTTCGTGAACGAGAAGCGCAAGAAGATCGGCGTCGTCCGGACCTGCGAAGAGTGCTTCAGGCGCAGGAGGCGAAATATCCCCTGCCTTTAGTTTTGCGACCATCCAGGCCATCCGGTCTTGTTGATGTTTGGTCATGTAATGAAGTGGCGAGTGAGTTGGCAGGGCCGCATCAGTGCCGGAAAGCACCAGCTTTCCCTCCGAAACGAGCACCGTCTCGACGAACGCGATCAGCGCCCGTGCCGTGCCCGGCGTATACATCGGTGCGCGCGGCGCGAATGGCTTGAGCGGGCGTGCCGCATGACAGGATTGAAGACGTGCGAGATAGTTTTCCCTCGCCTCTTCAACGGTGGTTGACGGCGAAACGAGGGTCGTCGTGACGTCAATGAAGGTCGCGGCGAGTTCCTCTCGAACTTCTATTGCCGGCCTGCGCGCGAGGCGGCAGATGTCAGCGATACGTGCAATTCCCTGATGTTCCCGGGCAAGGGACACCGCGATCTGGGGGGTGTCGCCTCGTTGTGCCGCCTCGAGCGTTTCGATCCGTTGCTTTTTGTTGGTCTTGTTCGGATCCGGCACGGGATCGAGTATAATTGCACCGCCGAGGGTTTGCGCTGGCGAAAGGCTACGGATAATTGCACGTTGGCCGGCAAAGGTCGTGATGGCCACAGGGAAGCGAAGCTGAGCAAAGACCGACGTGCCCGGGTCCAATTGTGTCCCGGCAAAGAAGCGAACACTCGCGACAGCTTGGGCGGTACCATACAGGACACGGACTTGCTGCATGTGCCTGACAGGGCGGCTGGCGCGGGGGGACAGTCTGATGACAACATCACATTGAATGGAAGGGACGAATGCGTCGGGCGCATGCAGGAGATCACCCGGTTTGATTTTATTGGCGGAGATGCCTCTCAGGTTCAGCGCTGTACGCTCGCCCGGATTGGCCTGAGAGGATTCCTGACCGCGCACGTGTATCCCGCGGATGGTTGTGGATTGCTCTTTGCCGGCAATGACAAGACCGTCTTCTACCTGCATTGATCCGCCTTGCAGTGTCCCCGTAACAACCGTGCCGCGCCCTTCGGCGACGAAGACCCGGTCAACCGGAAGCAAGGGCGCACAAACTGGCTCGGGGCCGGTGGACCGAAGGCCAAGATGCCCAAGCGCATCGACAAGCGCGTCTATCCCCTGCCCCGTTACGGAAGAACAGAAAATGACGGGCGCGTCGCAAAATCGCGTATTTGACAACGCAGCGCGCAGCTCCGCTTCGCGCGCAGCGTGGTAAGCTTTGGAAAGCCGGTCTGACTGCGTGACGGCGACGATGCCTTCATCGATCCCGAGGGATTCAGCAATTTGAAGGTGCTCCAAGGTTTGTGCCTGTACGCCCTCGACTGCGGATATGACAAGAAGGGCTGCGCGGGCACCAGACGCGCCGGAGACCATGGCGCGAACGAAATTTTCATGACCGGGAGCGTCGATGAAGTCGATCATGACATCGCTGCACTGCCGGTAGGCAAAGCCTGGCGTGATGGAGAGACCGCGCGCCTTTTCCTCTGGTAACCTATCGGTTTCCATACCTGTCAGGGCGCGCACCAGTGACGTTTTCCCGTGGTCGACATGCCCAATCACTATCACGGGACACGTTTTCATCGCCCGCGCAGACCGCGAAACGCTTTCAGCACAAAGGGCAAATCTTCATCGGTGAGTGTTCGGGCGTCCATGACGAAGCGGTTGCTCCTGATCAGACCCACAATTGGTGTCTCTGCGGCGCGCAGCGCGGCGACAATCGCATCTACTGTATAAGACGGTACAGATAGGGAAACGGCATAACTTTCCAGATCTTGCTGAGGCAGAGATCCGCCTCCGACATAGGCTGCACTCTTCGCAACAGTGACGTCTTCGAGACCTGATGCAATCAGTGCGTCGGCAAGCCGGTCGGCGCGCCCGCGAATTTCACCAATAGTCTGAGCGATGGCCCGCAGGACGGGAACGCTTTGGAAAGGGTCGTGCGGTTCCCGGTAGAGCCGGAGTGTCGCCTCGAGCCCGGCGAGCGAGAGCTTGTCAAGGCGCACAGCCCGGCAGAGTGGGTGAGACTTCAACCGGCCGACGAGATCGCCGCGTCCGGCAATGATACCCGACTGAGGACCGCCAAGCAGTTTGTCCCCCGAAAACATGACAAGATCCACGCCTGATTTCAGGATGTCAGATACGACAGGTTCATCACGCAAGCCATAGGCAGAAAGGTCTATCAGCACACCGCTACCAAGGTCTTCCATGAGGATGGTATTTGAATTGCGTGCAATTATGGCGAGGTCTTCGCGCTTGGGCGCAGACGTGAATCCGACAATGCGGAAATTGCTTGTATGGCTCTTTAAGAGGACAGCCGTTTCGCTGTCTACAGCACGCTCATAGTCTGCGGCACGGGTTTTGTTTGTCGAACCGACTTCCTTGAGAATTGCACCACTTTGTTCGATAACGTCAGGCAGGCGAAAAGCCCCCCCGATTTCGATCAGTTCACCACGCGACGCGATGACTTTCTTGCCGTGCGCAGTTGCCATCAGGCTGAGCAGCACAGCCGAAGCACAATTGTTCACGACAAGGGCGGCTTCAGCTCCGGTCAGGTCGCAGATAAGATTTTCGACATGGGAATGGCGGGACCCACGCTTTCCGGTATGGAGGTCCAGCTCAAGGTTTGAATAGTTCGCGCCAATCGCTTGGATGGCATCCAGCGCTTCGGGCGCAAGGCGGGCGCGGCCGAGATTGGTATGGATAATGATACCTGTCGCATTTATAACCGAGCGTATGTTTGGTCGACGCTCCGCTTCAATGTGACTGGCAACGCTCGTGGCAAAGGTTTCGCTGTCGAAATCAGGGAGGCTCGTCAGGCGGCCGGATCGAACGCTGCCGCGCAAGGCTTGAAGAGTCGAGCGAAGGGCGCTGGTAACCTCCTGACGCGTATAGGTCCGAAGCAACCCCCCGATATGTGCTGTATCAAGGAGCGCTTGCATCTGTGGCAATTGTCTCAATAGATTATCCACGTGCTTTGACCCCTCTGCCTCGTCTTAGTGTAGACATGGAGCGAGACTGTACAAGGTGGAACACCAAGTGCGTATCAGACGAGACGTTCGGGGACTATCGCAACGCGGGGACTGGCCGCATAAAGGCCAAGGGTAGCCGGAACAGCGGGGAGGCGAAAGTAGATGGCAGGCGTATTCGACTCCTCCCGCGCGCACAAAACCTTCCAGTTAAATGATGCGAAGGTCGAGCCGGACGCATTAAGGCTGACCTCGCAACGCGGGCAAATGGTGCTAGAGCCAAAGGTGATGGCTGTCCTGCTGGCATTGTCGGAGAGGCCGGGCGGACTTTGGCGGCGCGATGAACTATTCGAGCGTGTGTGGCCAGGCAGTCCAAGCGGCGAGGAAGTGCTGACGCGTGCCGTATCCCTCCTGCGCAAGGCCCTGCTCGCTGTCTGCGAAAAGGACGTAGCTGTGGTGACTGTTCCGACGCTGGGTTATCGTCTCGAGGCCAACGTCGGGTCCGAGGCGCCCGCAACCGAAACGGCTGTGCAAGCGGCTACGCCATCGGTCGCGGTGCTGGCCTTTACCGATCTGAGCGATACGGGTGACCAGGCCTATTTCGCTGATGGCATCGCTGAGGAAATCATCAATGCGTTGGTACATATCGAGGGCCTGAAAGTCGCTGGGCGGACATCTTCGTTCATTTTCAGGGAGCAGACGCGAGACATACGCGCCATCGGGGCAGCGCTGAATGTCGAATTTGTCCTTGATGGCTCAGTCCGGAAACATGGCACGCGGGTTCGGGTAACGACTCAGCTGATACGATCAGCAGACGGGTTTCATCAATGGTCGGAGACCTTTGACTCGCAGCTGACAGACATTTTCGATCTTCAGGACCGGATCGCTCAGGTCGTGGCCCGCGAGTTCCATTTACTGCTGCATCCCTCCGATCAGGGCCGCCTGGCCCCGCGCCTGACAATCAGTTTTGAAGCTTACGACCTCCTGTTGCGGGCACGGGCGAGCTACCGCCTCAAACAGGATGAGGCGACATTCGACCGCGCCGAAGCGATGCTGAGAGAGGCGGTCGGTATAGACCCCGACTTCGTGATGGCCTGGATCGAGATTGCGACCCTGAACAATTTTGCCTCAGCCTATCGCCAGGACCGTTCGTTGAAATCCATGTTTGACGCCTCCAAGACAGCAGTCGAGCGGGCGATGGAAATTGCCCCGGCCGCACCCGAAACGATCATCTGGTCGGCAAATATCCGCTATTTCGAAGGCGACGCGCTGACGGCTTTCCGGATGGCCAAGACGGCGCTGCAACTTGCGCCGCTGAATTCCGGCATCCTGTTCAGCGTGGGCCATTATGCCGCATGCTTCGGCTATCATGAAGAGGCGGCGCGGCTGCTGGAGGGGGCGCTCGACCTTGATCCGCTGGATGCCTTCGCTTGGCACACGCTGGCGCTGGTTCGCCAGAATATGCGGCAATACGAGGCGGCGGAGCGCCATGCCCGGCATGCGATCAAGCTGGGTGACCAGCTGGCTCGAGAAGTGCTCACATGGAACGCCTTTGCACGCGGCGACCCATACGAGGCCGAGCGCCAGCACCTGAAGCTGTTCGACGAGATCGGTGCGCAACTGGAGGGCGGCTCCCAAGGCCGGCCGATATGGGAAATGTTCGCCCGCGCCGTTTTCCACGACAGCCAGCCTGATGGCGACATGATGCGGCAGGTGCTTGCCATGCAGATGGGGGCAAGGGATTTTGAGCCTTCACCCTCGACTTTCACCGCAGTGGCCAATCTCGGCATGGTCGAGGAATTGATGGCCCAGTGGGGCGATGCCTATGCCATCAAGAGCGTCGCGTCTGTCGCCATGTGGGGCGATTTCAGTTGGGCCCGCTCGTTTCGCACGCATCCCGGCTTTCCTGACTTTGCAGAATCACGCGGGCTGGCTGCGGTGTGGCGGGAGTTTGGCTGGCCGGCAGGATGCGCAGCGTGGCCTGGCACTGACGGAACGGACGGCCGGTTTAGATTCGATCACGGTGAGGGCGAGCCGTAGCCCGGCAACAGGGAGGCGGGACCGATATCGGTTTGTGGTGCGCCCATCAGATATAAATAGGAATTGTGCGTGTGCTGGTTTTTGGCCTGATCGACAAAGCCGATGGTTGACGGGAGCTGGACCGACCCAAGACGCACAAGCGTGTCGGCCTGTTGCCACGCGCCTGCGGCCCGGGCCTGGTCAGCCCAGAGCCGTATGCCATCCCGAATGAGGGCGCCTTCGATCGTGTCAGGTAGCGGTTCGGGTACATTGTCGGGGATCATCTGGTCGATCCGTCCGTACCAGTAGGGAATGGTGTCGAGCGGATTGATAATCTGGAAGGATCCCCCGCTCGCATTAATCCAGGCTGCAAAAGCTGGGTCGCCTGGCGAGGGCGGCGCCGAAGCATAGGCAATTATACTGGTTCCACCCGAATTAGGCCATGACGGCGCCTGCTGCAGGGCCCAGGCATAAAGAATCTGAACAAGGGCAGCCCCCTGACTGTGGCCGGTGACGAACAGGTTGACGCCGTGGGACGCGCTGGCCGCAGCGTTGAGATAGGCCGGCAGGGTGAGTCCGGACTTGTCATCAGCAACTCCAAGCATTCCGGCGACCGCTTCGAGGAAGTCGGACGACACGGCAGTCTGCACCCCGTTCGTGTAAGGGCAAGGAGACTGGCTCTTGGGAACATCTTCCCAGAAACTGTCGACCGTATAAATGGTACCGCGCAGGACGACTGACAGAAAACCTGTCTGCTTGTGGCGCGCGACATAGAGCATGTTCTGGTCGACCGTGCCGACAACCGGGCCCCAGACAAGCGACCATTCCCCTTTGGTAGCATAGGATGTGTTGGCGAGTTCAACCTCGATGGCCGGTTTCACCACGCTCATCGGCTGGCCGACAGCAGCGTTCGCAATTGCGGCGAGCGTCAACTGGGTCTTCGCCATTTCCAGATTGTAGACGGCCATGGCTTGCCTCCGCTGCTTCGTGTCAGGCGATCATCGATGTCACGCGGCAGGTTGGCAAGGCATACCTGATCGCAGATCACCGATACGGCCCATTTGAATCTGGTCCCTCAGAAAATCCTCAGGTCGAAATCGTGCGCGCATCGGGATTGCAGAGCTCATCCCGTGGTCAGTGGAGAGGCAGCCGGAGCGCTGCATCAGAGACATGCAGACCCCAAAGGAGACACCTAATGTCCATCACCCTCAAAGCCGTCCTCGCCGCAGCCGCCCTCGGCTTCGTCACCGTCGGCGCTGCCAGCGCAGACACAACCTTCAATGCGAAATTCAACTACAATCCGGATCTCTCTCCAGAGGTAACCTACACCGCGTTCGAGCGTCAGGCGCGACATGCCTGCCGCGTCGACTCACGCAATGCAGGCGGACTCGGCGGGAAATTGAAGTACGAACGCGCATGCCAAGCTGAGATGCTGGCCAATGCGGTAGCCGCCACGAAGAGCGTCGGGCTGATCAGCCTGCACGCCGCAAAGACCAAGCCGAATGCTGAAAGCGTGATGGCCAGCCTGAAATAAGCCTAAGGCCAAAACCTCAAAAAATTGCCCTGATATCTGGAATAGGGCGTCCGTTTGGACGCCCTTGTTTCGGCCGGTGGTGTCACCTACGTCGCTGGCTGTGGCTTGCGGGTGAAAACGGTCTGCGCCTGGCAGAACTCCAGCACGCCTTCCTGTCCGCCCTCGACGCCAATGCCTGATTGCTTGAAGCCACCAAAAGCCGCATGCGGGCTGAGGTGCTGGCTTTCATTGATCCAGACGGTGCCAGCCTGAAGGCTTGTGGCGATCTCCTGCGCCCGCGCAATGTCGCTCGACCAGATCGATGCGCCGAGGCCGTACTCGCTGTCATTCGCGCGCCCGACCACTTCATCAAGATTGTCGAACTTGAGCAATGGAAGGACCGGACCGAACTGCTCCTCCTGCACGATGCGGGCATTCTCAGGCGGGTTGTCGAGAATGGTGATCGGCACGAAATAGCCGGGAACATCGGATGCTTCGCCGCCGATAAGGAACTTGTAGCCATTGTCCTTGGCGTCCTGGATCAGTTCGAGCACGCGCTTGTACTGGGCCGAATTCTGAATAGGGCCGATCTGCGTTCCCTGTTCCGCCCCGTCCCCGACCTTGACGGTCTTCGCGTAGGCCACAAGGGCGGCCTTGAGTGGCTCGTAGACATCCTTGTGAATATACATGCGCTTTGTGGCGATGCATATCTGCCCGGTATTACGGAAGGCGGCCCAGAACAGATCCTCAGCTACTTTCTCCACGTCGACGTCCGGCATCACAATCGCTGGATCGTTGCCGCCGAGTTCCAGTGTCACACGCTTCAACGAATGCGCCGCGCTTTCCATGACCTTCTTGCCGGTCTGCGTCGAGCCAGTGAAGCTGACTTTGTCCACGCCCGGATGCGCCGTCAGCCAAGGACCGAGCCGGTCGGAACCGGAGATCACGTTTAAAACGCCATCTGGCAGCACGCCGCGCAACAGCTCGCCTATGCGTAGCGTCGTCAGCGGAGTCGTCGGGGCGGGCTTGAGGACAACCGTGTTGCCCGCAAGCAACGCAGGGCCAAGCTTGAAGGCGGCCAGAATGATTGGGAAATTCCACGGCACGATTGCGGCGACAACACCAATCGGGCCATAGCGCGTGACAGCGTGGCGCTCGGCGGAGTCCTCGGAAACATGCTCCGGGATCTCGTGTTTTGAGGATTCCATCAGCCAGAAGGCACCACCGCCGACATCACCTTCGGCATCAGGATGCGGCTTGCCCTGCTCCTGTGTGAGAAGTCGGGACAGTTCAGGCAGGTTCTGCATGATGACGCCCGCCATGGCATTGAGGAGCTCTCGGCGCTTGGCGATGGGTGTCGCCTTCCAGCCCGGAAAAGCTGCGCGCGCTGCAGCAACAGCGGCATCAAGTTCCGCTTGCGTGCAATCGGGTGCATTCGCAAAAGCCTTGCCGGTCGCGGGATTCTCTACGGCGAAGGTCTCGGTGCCATTAATGGCCTGACCGTTGATCGTCATGCTGAAGTGTGTGCTGGACATCGGATATTCCTTGTTTGCGCGTCTGGAATGAATTCCGCCCCGGACCTGAGCACCATAACGAAGCTGACAGAACTGCTCCATAGAAGGGACAGATTATTTTCGATATTTGACCGCAAAAAAACCGATCAATACAATGAGTTTTTCTTCCAAGGAGATCTCAGGGCGCGTGGTTATTTCGGTCAGGTGGTAGCAACATCGGTCATTAGGTGGCCAATTCTGTCATCTTCTTCGAACTTCGCAGGCTAGCCATTCAGGTGGCCTGATGGAAACACCAAGCTGGAAGATTTCAGGTGACATCTTGAACTAGCGGGGCGGTCGTCTAGTTCACCATCAGTCCAACAGCCCAGCTGTGGGTCCACTGATACGCCCAGTTGAAAGCAAGCACCCTGATTTCTGTATCCATTTCCAAGTGAGACAACGTGCCTTGAATGCCCTAAGGGTGATATCGGAATTAAATTGCAAAGCAGAAATATTGAAGATGGACGACCAAGAAGACAATGTGATTTCCGCTAGGGACGAGCCGGCATCAGTCCGGATCCGTCAGCGCATTGAGCGCGCGCAAAAACGTTTTCACGCCAATGATAATATTGCCGATTTCCTTGAACCGGGTGACCTCGACGCGCTTCTGGCTGAAGTCGAAGAAGGCATGAAAACCGTCCTTCAAAGCCTGGTGATAGATATCGACAATGATCACAACACCCGTGACACCGCGCGCCGGGTTGCAAAGATGTATCTTACCGAAGTCTTTGCCGGCCGCTACGTGGCACCGCCAGCCGTAACCGAATTTCCCAACGCGGAATCCCTAAATGAGTTGATGATCGTCGGGCCGATAACGGTTCGGAGCGCATGCAGCCATCATTTCTGTCCGATCATGGGACGACTGTGGATCGGGCTCATGCCCAATGAACACTCAAACCTTATCGGATTGTCAAAGTACGCCCGGCTTGCCGAGTGGATCATGTCACGGCCGCAAATACAGGAAGAAGCCATTGCTCAAATAGCGGAAATCCTGATGAGCAAGGTCAGCCCCGACGGCCTCGCCGTCGTGATGGAAGCCGACCATTTCTGCATGCACTGGCGCGGCGTCAAAGATGAGGCCGTAATGATCAACAGCGCGATGCGCGGATCATTCCTCAAGGACCATACCCTTCGTAGTGAGTTCCTGGCGCTGCTTAATTTGAGAAAGCGAGACTGAGATGATTGTTAGGTGCCTGTACGCGAGCCGTCCTGCCGACGCCCTGAAGGGAACGTTTCTCGATAATATCCTCAACCAATCACGCACCAACAATCCGGCCCTCGGCATTACGGGGCTGCTATGTGTTTCGGACGATCTGTTCATTCAGGTCCTGGAGGGCGGTCGCGACGAGGTCTGTGAACTGTTCAACGCAATTGTCCGTGATCCACGTCACACCCATGTCCGTCTTCTCGACTATGCGGAGATTGACGAGCGCATGTTCGGAAACTGGACCATGGGACACGTGAGTATCTCCAAGCTCAATCCCGGCATGTTGCTGAAATACTTCAAGCGCCCGAACCTCGATCCATTTGAAACTTCCGGCAAGGCGACGCTTGCGCTTCTTTCAGACCTTGTCGCCACGGGCTCTATCGTTCGACGCGGCGACTGATGGTGGCGCCAGTCTAATACGAACGAGTTTCTGCTTTTCACGGACGAGCAGGCTGCACACGTAGCGCCAAAACGAGAGCGAGAGCAAAAATAGCAACACCCGCGCCCGCAATGCCGGTCGCACTCAATCCTATTGCTGCGATCACACCGCCTCCGAGGGTAGCGCCCACGCCTTGTCCAAAATAAACCATGGAACTGTTGAGGGCGAACGCGATCGTCACTGCAGCGCCAGAGGTGGCTGCTAGGCGTGCCTGAACGACGGTGGTCGTTGCAAACAGCGCAGCCGATCCAAGCGCCATCGTCACGATCAGGAAAGGCACCGACAAGCCCCCAAAATCAAAACGCATGCCAAGCGCGAATGCCACCTGCGTCAGGCCGGCCAACACGAACAGAATGAACAGTGCCTTTCGAACAGCTAGTCGTGCAAACAACGCCCCGACAGGTACACCGATCAAGCTGCCGATGCCGGTGGCAATTTGAACACCGCCAATGGCTGCGCCCGTAAGTCCTGTCGTCTGGGTAATGACAGGTCCAATATAGCCAACCGTCACGAAGGTCGCGACGAATCCCAGCATGGTGATCGCCATGAGTTTCGGGTTTTCACCGCTGAGCGCCGTTTTGAAATTAGCGCCAGCAAGCTGTGGGGCCTTCACGTTTCCAGGCGCTACAAGTGCGATCAGTAGTGCAGCGACGACGGCTACTCCGCCTGCAAACCAGAATGCCGCGCGCCAGCTAAAAGCATCCCCCAGTATTGTGCCGAGCGGCATTCCCAGCAGGAATGCCAACGTATACCCAGCCATGACAGCAGCGATAGCATCCGGTCGCCTTGCTTCAGGCACCATGTTTACACCGATCGTCGTCGCCAGCGGGATTGTGAGGGCTGCAAAGAATCCGCCCAGGAAACGTAACCCCGCCAGTGTCACGAAATCGGGTGCCAGGGCTGACGCAAAATTCATCGCCACCATGCTCGCCAGCACGCCGACAAGCAGTCTCTTGCGATCGACGCCCGATAACAGCCGCGCGAGGAAAGGACCGGCAAATCCGCACGCAATCGCGAACACCATTTGTAGCTGCCCGATCATAGGAACGCCGACACCCAGACCTTCGGCCATCGGATCAATCAGGCCAATAAACACGAACGCATTGGTGCCAAATGCAAAAGGTGCGAAAACGAGGCAGAGAATGCGGGGGTTCATTTTGGGCCTTCAGAAGATTTGTGTGTCCTGCCAATAAAGTCCATCAGTTCGGGAATGACGGTTTCAGGGGCATCCTCCTGAATAAAGTGGCCCGCATTTTCGACCCGTTTGACCTCCGCATGTGGAAAGGCCTTCAACCACATGCCGTCGAGTGTTTCCGCGCTGAACGCGACATCCTTCATGGGCCAGACGATTTTCACAGGTTTGCCGGCGAACGCGGCCTCCAGGTTTGCTCCTTCAGCAGCCACGAAATCACTTATCGGGCCCTTTGGTCCGGACGGTATCTGACGTGGGAAAGCGAGGATTCCTGACCGGGACGACCAGGTAGGGTGTGGCGCGAGATAGGCCGCCTTGTCAGTTTCGGTCAGGCGTGACGGATCGTTCAGCCCCGCCCGAAACAAGAACCCTTTCACAAAGGCGTGGGCTCCTTTTACCAACAGCGCGCCAACAATCGGCGTACGAAACGCCTTGAGGATGGCGGGCAAGGGAACCTCGCCAACCGGCCGCTGGAAGAATGTGTTGAGGACGAAGAGTCCCGACACCCTTTCGGGATGGCGGGCTGCCCAGGTTAAACCGATTGGGCCGCCCCAGTCCTGAACCACAAGCGTCGCATTTTCCAGGTCCAGCGATTCGAGCAATGCTTCGCATCGGTCGGCATGAAGGGAAATAGAATAGACATCGGCCGGGGTGGGTTTGTCCGATCTCCCGAACCCCAAGTGGTCCATTGCAATCGCCCGAAAGTCCCAACCTGTAACGGCTTTGATAAACCGCCGATAAAGGTAAGCCCAGGTCGGGTTTCCGTGCACGAATACAATAGGGATCCCGACGCGCGGACCTTCGTCTATGTAGTGCAGTCGTCCTTGAGGCGTATCAAACCATTTCGGTTCGTAGGGCCATGCGCCACCAAAGGTCCAGTCTGCGTCCGAATTGTTCACAGCGAACGCTCCATGAAATACATCCCAAGTCCGCCAAGGATCGCGATGAGCGTCCAGGGGTACGGCGCCGGTGTTCGCCACAGGGCCCGGTTCCCGAAGATGGCGAGCCCGATGCCCAGCGCGGCAAAGCCAGCGCTCATTGCTGTCGCCACAGCCGCGAAAAGAAATCCAGACGGCTGCCATGCGGCGAATAGAAACAAGCTTATCATCGCCAGTACCGCAACCGATCCGACATGCCATGAGAAATGATGGAGCCAGATCACACCATCAGGCAGGCCAGACGTTTTGAGCGGTCCGAGAACTTTTGGGGCTCCTGCAAGCTCATGAGCAAGGACCCCCAGCAGGGAAAGGCCAGCGGCAATGTAGAACATGATGTCAGAGATCTCGGTCATGGCGCTACCAGGCCTCCTTGAAGGGACGAAGGTCGAGTTCCTGCGTCCATGCAGACCGGGGCTGGCTATGGATCATCCAGAAAGCCTCTGCGATCGCGGCCGGATCGAGGGCTCCATCTTCTCCAAGCTTGTCGAGATAGTCACCGAACCGAGACTTGACCTGATCGCCATTGACGACTCCATCGACGATTATGTGAGCCACATGCACGCCCTTTGGGCCGTACTCCCGTGCCAGCGCCTGAACCAGGTTTCGAAGCGCGCCCTTTGCCGCAGAGAAATGTGCAAAGTTGGGTTTGCCGCGCAAGGACGCTGAGGCGCCTGTAAACAGCATGGTGCCACGCCCCTGCCTGGCCAAGAGCGGCATCGCATGTTTGGCGGCCAGAAATCCCCCAAGGCAGCAGACACGCCAGTAGGATTCAAACTGCTCGGCCGTCAGTGTTTCAAAAGCGACAGGCGCATTGTTCCCGGCATTGTAGACGACCGAAGCAAGCGGCATTTCCTTACCCGCCAGAGCGTCGAACACGGCATCAAGGTCCTGTTGCGATGTCACATCACAGGACATCGCTTCGGCTGATCCTCCTTGTGCGGCAATGGCTGCGCGCGTGGCTTCAACCTTCTGCAAAGTCCGGCCCGTCACAAGTACGTGGTAACCTCCCTTCGCAAACCGGAGTGCTATTGCGCCCCCAACGCCGTCTGGCGTTCCGGCGCCCAGTACCAGTATCGTTTCCATCATTCAGGTCTCTCACAGCACCCCGGCGCCGGGGCGGTTGATTTATCGCGCTCATTATGGAACATTCGTTCCACTACATGGATGCATTTGTCTATGGGGCGAGTCAACCGGCAACGAGAAAAGTAAAAAGCATTGTCTGTCAGTGCGCGGTATTCATCGCCGCTTAGTCTCAGTATTAGAAATGCCAGATCAATAATCTCTAGCCATCACAGGAAATCTCAATGCCAAGACCCCGTTCGAAATCCAGGGATGACCTAATCTCAAGCGCTATGGGTGTGTTTTGGGAGAACGGCTTCAATGCCACGTCCATTGAAGACCTGGTTGCCTCCAGCGGCGTCGGCCGGGGCGGCATTTATTCGGATTTCGGTGGAAAGGAAGAACTGTTTCTAGCTTGTCTCGAGGCATATCGCGCCCGCTTCGCGGACCCGGCAATACAAATCCTGACGTCGGGCAGCAACGGTCTCAAATCAATTGAGGCCTATTTCGACTATTTCATCGCGCTCCATGAAAATCGCGGGATGCCGGGCCCGGGATGCTTCATCGCCAACACAATGACGGAACTCGCTCCTCAGCATGCAGATGCACTGCGGATCGTGAACGCACACAGTGCGCAGCTGAAATCTGCCTTCGCAAAGGCCATCAGACAGGCGACCAGCGCCAGCGGTAATCCGATCGATAAAGGTGAAATCTCCGAAATTGCGGAATTTCTCGTGACGTCCAGCCAGGGACTCTGGTCTTACGGCAAAAGCATTACTGACATTCGCGTTTTGAAACGTTTCAAGGCCACACTTTTGAATCTTCTCTACCATCGGCTCGGGCGACCCAAGCTCAATGGAATCTGATAATCTCGAGGCATCAAGCAGACCTTACTTTGGCCTGCAGGCCGTTTGCGCGAAAGCCCTGTAGTAAAGGCCTGGAGCATTAACATTGGAGCTAAATAGCGGCGGCGCTTGTCGCATAAGGCATTTCGTTGCGCATGCGCTCGAGTCCACGCCGGATCCAGCTCTTCACGGTATGGGGAGACTGATTCAGCTGATCGCCAATTTCCCGGCAAGTATAACCATGGACGACCTGTAGCATGATCGCAGCCTCCATGTTGGCGGGCAAGTTTCCGATCATTTCCGTCAGCAACCTGCCCACCTGCTCAAACCGGGCGGACGCTTCTGGTCTCAGCCCATCATCCTCAACGCCCTCGTCCAGTTCCTCCGTGGCGTGAAAGCGTGCGCGAGCCCTCAGCGCATCAATGGCCCGGTTTCGCATGATGACCAGCATCCAGGTAAAAGGGTTTGCCCTCTGGGCGTCATACTTTCCCGCGTTCTGCCATATCGAAAGGTATGCGCGCTGAAGCACGTCATTCGTTGTTTCTTCGCAACTCACGATTCCCATTACGATCGCCGACAATCGGGGCGCTGTAAGCTCGTAGACCCTTGAGAATGCCTGCCTGTCCCCCTCAGCCGAGCGAATCAAAGCTTTCTTGAGGACTTCGTTTTCACGTTCGCGCTCGCCATCCATCTCCAACGTCCCACTATTTATTATTGTATGTGGTATAGTTTACGTACGATGTGGCTGACTGGATGACCGAAACTCGAAATTTCTCCCTTCTCGAAACGGAAAAGGGTCAGGGATGCGCCTAATAGATCTTGTCTACGCCGATGACGCGAGGCGTGCTGTTCCCGCTTATCAGAAGGCTTTCGCGATTTTCCAGTGAGGCTGATGCCTGGTTCAAATCCCTCATCCGATCAGCGGCCAATTGGTCAAGTTCCTCGCGGCTGCGGATGATCGTTGGCCGCAAAAACACGAAAAGTGTTCGGCGGGTCCCGCTTTCGGACTTATTCTTGAACAGATTGCCGACGAGCGGAACGTCGCCCAGCACAGGCACCTTGCTTTCGGCCGAAATCCTGTCGTCCGTTATCAATCCACCCAGCACGACCACGCTGCCATTGTCCGCAAGGACGGTCGTCTGGATGCTGCGCCTATTTGTAATGAGGTCAGACGCGCCGGGGACTACGGAATTAACGAGGGATGAGACTTCCTGGCTGACATCAAGACGCACGACATCTCCATCATAGATGCGCGGAGAAACGCGCAATGTGATGCCGACATCTTCCCGCTCAATCGTGGTGAATGGATTTGTCGAATTGCCTGTCGTGGTGAAAGATCCGGTACGGAAGGGAACATTCTGTCCGACCACAATCTCTGCAGGCTGGTTGTCCAGTGTTGTAATGCTAGGTGTCGAGAGAAGGTTCGCCTTGGTTGACGATCCAAACGCCTGAACGAGAAGACCGAAATCGTCGTTCACGCCGATCCCGGCGCTCAATCCGTCTTCCGTCAAGCCGGTCGCGACCGGGGCGCCCAGAATGGATAGAATGCGGCGAAGGGACAGTCCCTGATCCGAAAATGAAACAGCTGCAGCTCCGCCTCGGGGGGCGGCGTCGCCTATGCCCAGTTGTACGCCAAACTGTTCAGCTGCATCACCTGTGATTTCGACAATAGCCGCTTCGATCACGACCTGTGGGCGCCGGACATCCAGATCCCCTATCAAACCCTCTACTTCGGCAATCTGCCCGGATGTGCCGCGCACCACGATAGCGTTTATGTCTGTCGCGGCCTGCAGGCTCAGTTCGCTCTCTGCACCCCCGACGCCAAAGCCGAGTGCCGGTGGGTTCGCTTCCGAATCGAACCGGCTTGAAGCCTTTGCGCCGCCGGTCGCAGGGTTGGACGCGAGCGTCGGATAGCCAGCCCCATAGGCTGGCCTGTCATTGTCCACAAGGCTGCGGGCTACAGGATTGGTGACCGGCGCGCCTGCACCAACAGCGCCGCGCAGAACCTCGACCACCGCCTCCGCATCACTATTGCTGAGACGGAAAACACGCGTGGTAATTGCCGCGCCACCACCTTTATCCAGATCCGATGCCAGTCGCCGCGCCTCATCGAGTTCTTTCGGATTCCCCCGCACAAACAACTGGTTGCTCCGGACGTCAGCAGCGATGCTTGGCCCCTTCCCGGCTCCACCAAGCAAGCGCTCAAGCATCGCAGCCGCGTCAGGTGCGCTGGCGTTCGACAACTGGATTACCGTCATGGAATCGCTTGCGCCGCCATCCAGTTGCCTGACAAGCGATTCAACGCGTGAAATATCATCAGCATAACCCGTTACGATCAACGAATTGGGCCGACTGAAAGGTTCAACAGAGCCCGACGCCGACAGGAACGGCTTCAGAGCTGTTGCGGCCTCTGTCGCGGCAAGATTATCCAGACGGATCAGGCGCGTAACGAGGTCAGCATCACGCGCGCCAGTGGAACCCGCAATAGGTCCGCCTTGCCGCGCCTCTGCCTGAGGTATTATCCTCCATGAACCGCCAGACCGGATGGCGGCAAACCCTTGGACGCGCAAGACAGACTGAAACAGCGTCCACACGCCGTCTGCATCCAACGGTTCCTGCGAAATAACCGTCACCTTCCCACGAACGGCCGGGTCCAGGATCAACGTCCGGCCGGTGACCGTGGCGACGTCATCAGCAAAGACTGCGATATCCACGTCGCGCGCATTCAATAGAAATGTGGATCCCGGGCTGGTCTCAACCTTGGCCTGTTGCAGAAGGTCTTCCGCATGCACCGCTGCGATAGGCGCGAGTAGCATCACAAGTATCAAAAGGGTCAGTCGACGGCTCATCAGGTTATCCCTATTGAAGCGGAAAGGTAAGAATGATTGCTCGACCGTTCCGGTCGACCTCGACGCGCGCACTCCCGGATGCAATCACGGTTTCAAACAGGCGACTGTCAGACGAAACGTTTCCAACGGGGGCCCCATTCACACGCGTCACCCGGTCGCCTGGTTGAAGTCCGGCGGCAAGCAGAACGACTGGGGGATTTTCCCCAACGACATAGCCTTCAGGTGATGGCTGTAGACTGAAGCGACGTACAAGGCCTGCCGGATCAGACGCAATCTGCTGACGGTATGCATCAATGATCTCTTCCGCCGAAGGTACGGGTGAAATCGTGCCTTGGCGCCGTTCCCCTGAGGCATCCGCATCCACCTGCAGGATGTTCGCACGCTCTGGGCCACCTATCGTCTCGAAACCGAGATCTGCGGATTTTCCGTTTACATCAAGCACCACACCACGCTGCTTGACCTCATTGAGAGTTATGCCCTGGCTCACAGTATCGCCGACCCGGAAAATCTCTGCCGGGCGCCCTTCCACCGATATCGTGGCGGTTGACCGCGACGCGCCTTCAGAAACCCGGACGGCAAGCAATTTCAGGGACTTGATGTTGAGGCTTGCCTGCGATGCCCCGTTGTTAGCGAGTTCGATACGTCGTCCGAAAGGCGCCCAGGCAAGTATCGGCGTAATGTCGGGCGTCTCATGGGCGGAGCTGTATGGGCCTGCAGCGGTCATTGATTTGCTTGCTGGCAGGTTGACGAAACCCAAGGCGTGCCATGTCAACTCGGAGAGATTGTAGAGCGCAAACATCACGCCCGCTCCGCCGGCTACCCATATAGCCCAAAGGAATGGCGAGGATTTCATGAGGGGCCAGCCGTATCGACGAAGGCATTGAGTAGCGATTCCGCCCCGGCTCCCCCGTCTTCGGAGACCGAGATACTGACTTCGGCGAGATCGGGATCGCTGGAAGCTTTGGAAGCGACGGTTACTAGCCAGGTGCGATCAGCCATCTGCACACGCGATGGCGCAGCGTTAATGCGTGAAGGATCGAGCCGAAGTTCCACGAGCGTATTCTGCGCCACGATATTAGAGAGCATTCGAACTTCGAGACGATCGACAGTTTCAATATGACTTTGCGCAACCCGAATGAAGGCTACACCGGCTATTGAGAGCACGGTCAATGCGACCAGCACTTCGATAAGGCTGAACCCCGCATTCGCAGGCAGATCGACTGGTGTAGGGAGCCCTGGATTCCGCACGTCTATCGCGCCCCATGCTGGATCAGGATGTCGGCGTCCTGGCCCTCGCCGCCCACTTTTCCATCCGCACCGAACGAGAGAAGATCAAATCCCCCTTTTTCGCCGGGGGACTTGTACTCATAAAAGTTACCCCAAGGGTCTTTAGGAGCCTCGTCCAGATACCCTTCCGGGTGCCAGTTGGCAGGCTGAGGGGAACCTGAGGGACGCTCGACAAGCGCTGACAGCCCCTGGGCTGTTGATGGATAAGCGCGGTTGTCGAGCCGATACATTTTCAAGGCTGACGCGATGGCCGCAATATCGTTACGAGCGACGGTTATCCGGGCTTCGTCCGGCCGACCAATTACTTTGGGTACGATCATCGCCGACACGAGTCCGATGATGACCAATACAATCAATGTCTCAATGAGAGACAGCCCCGCATCCTTCGGAAGCAGCGTCTGTACATGGGTCGCTTGGGGTCGCATCGTTACGCTGATCTCCATCGTATCTGGTCTGAAATCCTCTTGACGGAACAGATACGGTGGAAGGTCAGCTCAGGATGCAAAGCTCGGACATCGTTGCAGAACCAGCGGACGACTGCGCGTTCGCAGAGCCTGCGGGTTTACGGTCATATAAATTGAATCTCGCGATCATGTCCGATCCCGATATCGTCTTCGTCCCGACCGAGCGCGTGAGGCTTGCAGCCGTTGCCCTCCCGCTGAAACGCGCTGACCAAAGAAAAGCCAGTCTGCCATTTGCGATGGAGCCTTTGCTGGGCGAACCGATTGAGCAGACTCATTTCGCAATTGGAAGCAGGCTGGAAGACGGGCGATATCTCGCTTGCGCGGTCAATATTGAACGGGTGGCACAATGGGTTTTGACCGACGCAAGTACACGTCAGGTCATGATAGTTCCGGATGTCCTGATCCTACCAATCCCCCCCCAGGATGTCTGGCACGTCGCGAGCCTCGCTGATCGCGTGCTTGTACGCCTCCCCGATGGCTCCGGGTTTGCCACGGCAAAAGGGCTGTTGCCTGTCTTTGCTCTGGCGGAGGGTTCGCCGGAATGCCGGATCATTATCGACGAAAGCGGTCGGGCTGACGCGCTCACCTACGCTGAGAGTTTAGTTTGGCCAGACCGCAGCACTCTTCTTGACCTGCGGCAGGGAGCGTTTGCGCCTGGCGCGAGCAATACAGTTCGAAGCATCCGCGTAGCGGCTGCGCTGACACTCGCAATCGTCTCCGCCACTACAGTGATCTCCGGTGCCGATGCGCTCGCGCTGCAGCATGTTGCTCACACAAGAGAAGCCCGACTTATTGAGGACTTTCGTATCCGGTTTCCCAATGCGCCAGCCGGGACAGCCCTTATGGCAACGATAGATTCACTGAGCAGCAATGCCCCTGGCCGGCGAGCGGATACATTCATCTCGACGCTGTCTGCCACAAGCCTGGCACTCAAGGACGAAACAACGGTTTCTGTCCAGGACATGGCCTTTGAGCAAGCTGGGAACCGCCTCGATCTCAATGTCGAGACAGATAGTCTCGACACGTTTCAGTCGCTCAGTTCCCGCCTCGCCCAATCAGGCATCACGGCAGAACTGGGTGCGGCGACCGTTGTACCTGGTGGCGCCGAAGGCCTCCTTTCTATCATGGCAAAAGACGGATTCCGATGAGCGGGGACACTAGCCTCTCTAAAATGACGGCTTGGTGGCGAACGAAGTCGACCAGAGACCAATGGCTGCTCGCGTCTGCTGCCGGTCTTCTGGCTGTTGTAACTTGGTGGACCCTTGTCTGGTCACCCCTACAGACTACGCGTGCGGATACGGTCACGCACATCGCCCGCATTGAATCTGCTCGCTCAACGCTCTCAGCTCTTCCTGGCGAAGTTGGCCTTCCGTCGGCCGGTGGTGTCCATACCTCAAGCCTGCGCGAGATCGTTTCCGCGACGGCGTCGGCGCGAAAACTGCCTATTCAGAGAATTGAGCAGTCCGCCAATCAAGTCGTTGTCGAATTTGAGCTGGCAGATTTCGCACAGATGATGTCCTGGCTGGAAACCCTTTCACGTGACCATTCAATCAGCGTCATTGACGCTGAAATCTCACGCCTGCCGGAGCCTGGCACGGTCTCAGCGCAAATGACTCTGGAGGCCCCATGACGCAAGAATGTGCGCGCCTTCCCTATGCTTTTGCGCTCCGGTCTGGTGCCATTCTCTCAGGTGATCGGACTTCTGGTATTACATTGCTTCACCGCGACAAAATGAGTGTGCCAACATTGCTCGAATGCCAGAGGCTCTCCGGGCGGATCGATGCGTTCGAGCAGCTAAGTGCTTCAGATTTCGAGCTGGCTCTAGCAGAAACCTACAAATCAAGCGCCAGCCGGGCTGCAGACCTTGCGGCGGAATCGAACTCCGATCTCGCAGCGCTGGCTGATGATGCAGCTGCGTCTGAAGACATTCTAGATGACCGCGCGAATGCCCCTGTCGTACAACTCATCAATGCGCTCCTCTCCGAAGCGATCCGCGAAAAAGCATCCGACATTCATATCGAGCCGCACGAGACACGGCTTGTCATACGGTTCCGGATAGACGGTGTGCTTCGCGACCGTATCGAACCGAAACGCAACCTGGCGCCCATGCTCGTGAGCCGCATCAAGGTAATGGCCGGTCTGGATATCGCGGAAAAACGCAAGCCGCATGATGGCCGCGTAACCCTGAACGTCGGCGGACATGAAGTTGATGTACGCGTCTCCACAATCCCCTCCCAGTACGGGGAACGTGTCGTTTTGCGACTACTCGACAGGACCACGGCAAAGTTCAATCTCACCCAACTAGGAATGACGCATCGCGATCACTCAGTCACAGAACGCCTTCTGGCCAAGCCAGGCGGCATGATACTTGTGACTGGGCCGACCGGGTCGGGCAAGACGACAACGCTCTATTCGGCAATCACCTACCTCAATGACCGCTCGCGGAATATCATGACGGTCGAAGACCCCATTGAGTATGCTTTTGACGGTATCGGCCAGATGCAGGTCAATCCTCATAAGGGAGTCACTTTCGCAGAAGGCGTTCGCGTTCTTATGCGACAGGATCCTAACGTTATCCTGATCGGTGAGATCCGGGATCCCGAAACCGCATCCGCGGCCGTCAGGGCGACGACATCCGGTCACCTTGTCTTGTCAACCCTGCACACGACTAGCGCGATCGCAAGTATCACCCGCCTCGTCGACATGGGTGTCGATCGCTACCTACTCGCCACGATCCTGTCAGGCCTAATTGCCCAAAGGCTCGTGAGGCGGCTTTGCGACACCTGCAAGCTCGCCGATGAACTTACGACGACCGAGGCGTCGCGACTTGGGAAAGGTGCGGCGATTGGCATGCCGGTATTTCGCGCCGTTGGCTGCCCTGCCTGTGCGGGTCACGGATATCGGGGCAGGACTGCCATCTACGAGGTGGTCGAGGTCGACGGCGAGCTAGAGAAACTCATTCACTCAGGTGCGGCGGAATCCGAACTGACCGCGCTTGCACGGCTTCGCGGACCTAGCTTGTCCATGGACGGCGCCGCACGCATCCGGGAAGGCATCACGACCGTCGAGGAAGTGCTGAGCGCAGCCGACGTCGGAATAGAGCCATGATGCAATTTCGCTACAATGCCGTCGACAGCACCGGAAAGGCCTGTAGCGGAACCCTGACTGCCGGAACCCTTGTCGAGGCGCGGCAAGTATTGAGAAGCAAGGCCCTTTTGCCAGTGCAGATCACACTCGCATCAGGAAAAGCGTCCGCGGCAGGACGCAAAAGACCGACCCGCACATTCCGGAGCGCCATCACCAGCAAGACACTGACGCTGATCACACGACAGCTCGCATCGCTGATTGCAAACTCTATCCGGATCGAGGAGGCCCTCGCTGCCGTCGCCAGGCAGGACTTGCCCGCCCGCGCGAAGACTGTCCTTACAGAAATCCGGCATCAGATCATTGACGGCAGCAGCCTGGGAAAGGCCCTGTCCGCGCAAGGCAACGTCTTTCCCAGACAGTACATTTCCTCCGTCGCCGCCGGAGAGTCCTCCGGTCGCCTCGATATCGTTCTGGAGCATCTGGCCGACTACACAGAGACAAGGCAGGAAAACCGCCAGACCCTGCAGCTCGCGCTCATTTACCCGGCCTTTCTTGCGCTTGTTTCAGGCGCGGTGATTGTCCTTCTTCTCACGAAAGTCGTTCCAGACGTAGTCTCGGTCTACCAGCGGAGAGGCGCGGACCTGCCGCTATCCACTGACTTGCTGATTGCGGTTTCGGATTTCCTCAGGCAGTTCGGACTGGGTATTCTTGCTGCGCTTACGCTGCTCTATGTGGCCTTGGCGTGGGCTGTGCGACGACCGGCAGGCCGTCAGGCGTGGGGACGATGGTCTTTGAAGGCACCTTTGTTTGGGCCGTTCAATCTTCGCCGGCAGGCTGCTGAAATATCGGGCACGCTCGCTATACTTATCCAATCCGGCGTCCCCTTGGTTGAGGCACTGAAAACCGCCGCAGGTGTCGCGAGCAACGACTATGTCAGCAATCGTATGCATCTGGCAGCAAATGACGTTGGGGAGGGCACCGCGCTTGATCTGGCGCTATCAAGAACCGGCGTCATGCCGCCCATGATGCTGGCAATTGTTGCCAGCGCGATACGATCCGGCGAGCTTGGACCTGCCTTGGCGCGGACAGCCAGGGATCAACAGAAAGAACTGGGGGCACAGACCAAAGCGTTAGTTGCGCTCATGGAGCCTATGGTCCTTCTCGTCATGGGCGGCATCGTTCTGTTTATCGTCCTCGCGATCCTGACCCCGATCGTCAACCTGAATACATTGTCAGGAGTTTGATGGCATGAAACGCGGGCCGAACTCCAGAACTGTATCTGACGTCGTGGTGCGATCCAGGAAAAGCACTGAACCAGCCGGCGACACGGTAAAAACGGTGCGCCCTTCTGTGTCGAGCGTTACGCGTACGACCTCCACATTCCCTTCCGCGCCGGCGGCTTTGACCAGGACCTCACTCGACCCGCCGATCGGTTCGGAGACAACCTGCAATTCAGGCACATCACGTCCGGTGCATCTGCCTTGGCCAATCATCGCCTTCCCTTCCAGCAAGACCGCTTGGTTTCTTAGCGACAGGCGGACCGATGAGAGCCGCGCAGACAGGTCACAAGCCCCAAAGTCGGCATTCGCGAAGTGGCTGAGTTCTGCAATCGAGACAACGCCATCAACATCAAGAATCTCAGCACCACTGGTCAATCGCACCCTGCCCTTCAGGCTCGAATTCACGCCTTCCAGAGCCCAATCTGCCGCGAAACTTGCCGTCGTCAGCGAGCGCAATGGCGACAGCGTCCAGTCGGCACTCAATCCCTGCGGAAACACGGCCTCGCCTTTCAATACGGATCCAGAGACATTTGCCTCGCGCAACCCGGGCACGAAAGCCTTGAGAATTTCCGCCGGAGCGGTGGCTAGCAACATCGCGGCGAAAGCGATGCCAGCAACGCCCGTGAAAAGTCCCCGCAGCATCCAGCGCCGAGGGGGTGAGGATGATGTATAAGGTGGCCCGTCATGAGCCTCCAGGGTTTGCGACATGGGTCCATCTCCGTCGTCTGAGTCCAGATACGCAGAACACATGCCCATCAGGTGCAGCGACACTGTCGCGCGATGATGAAAGTGGCTTCTCATTAATCGAAGTCATCGTCTCGCTGGCAATTGTCAGCCTCGTGAGTCTTGCGGGGTTTACGCTCATCGACACATTGGCGGGTCTGCAATCGCGGATCGATGCACGGTATGATGCAATTCAGGAACTTCAATTGATGCTGTCAGACCTGTCTGAAGATTTCGCCCAGGCTGAACCGGCGTCTTTGACGCTTGCTTCGGGCACACTGCAAATGCGGACACAAGTGTGCAATGCGACCGGAACGGTAAGCCTGAGTGTTGTGGAGCGCTCGTTCCGCCGGACTTCAGACAAGTGCAAAAGTGGCACGTCCAGTTATTCAGAAATAGAGACTGCCCGTTTCACCGTGATCGACGCCGCGAGGGCCGAATGGGATACATGGCCGACTGACGAAGCGCTTCACGCCCGGGCCGTGCGTATAGAAATGCGCATGCTAGATCGACCCGGCGCCCTTACAGGGTCGATTGAAGGACTCTTCGACCTGCCGGACACGTTCACCAAATGAAACACTCTGAATCAGGAATTGTCCTTGTCCAAGTGCTCGTCATTGTCGCGTTCGCCAGCGCCATGGCGCTGACACTGATGACTGTCCAGGACCAAGCGGTCGCCTTCGAGCAGAAGTCAGGGGACAGGTTGCAAGGGCAAGCGCTCTTACGCGGCGCTGAAGCATCCGTTGTGTCCGCTTTCAGGCGTGACGGTCAGTCGGGATCAGACGTCGATCACTATGGCGAAGCGTGGTACCTGGCGTCTCAGGTGCCAATCGATCTGTCGCAAGGGGCGTTCTCGGTATCTGTTCGCGACGAGCAATCCAGGTTCAACATCAACAATCTGGCAAATGGTAATCTCGCGGCCAAGGCGATGTTCGCCAGAATTGTCGCTGCGGTAAAGGGTGACGCCTCGTGGAATGATCGGCTGGTCGCCGCTATCGCTCTTGGCGGCCCTATTAGCGATATGTCGGACCTCGCCGCCTTCGGTTTCGACGAAGCGGAAATCACTGCGCTGACATCGATTGGTTGCGCATTACCTGACACGACCACGATCAATCTCAATACGGCAAGTGATGCACTCATTCGCGCTCTGTTCGACAATCCTCTCTCGGCCGGGAAGCTGCTCGCCATGCGGAGCCGCGGGGGCTACGTGACCCGGGAGAATCTCGGTGATGCCTCCCTACTGACTCCAGCGGGCACAGGGCTGACCACCCAGTTCATAAGTGTTGAAGCAAATGTGAGCTGGAGCAGCGCTGACATGTCCTCCCGTACTCTTCTCGCGCGGCGCACAAATGCCGCCGGAATAGATGTCCAGACCATTCGGCGAATAACGCACAAAGAGTAACGGCGGCGAAACCGAGAGGTTCGCCGCCGTTCTAGTGGATCCAGTTGTCGTGCTCAGGAGGGGTCGGGCACATCCACCGGGTCTGCCGTCTTGTCGATATCAATCACATCGCCTGCAGCGACAGGATTTGGATCATCGGTGATCACTTTGCCGAAAGCAGCGGCAAATCCTGCTCCGAACTGGTCTTCGAAATTGGCCGGTGCTGGTGCCGGCGGTGGCGGTGGTGGTGGCATGAAGACGTCATTGCCACCTCCGCCTTTTCCACAAGCGACCAGCACTGTGCCGGCCGCGCCAGCTATCATCACCAATCGCAAAGGTTTCCATATGTTCTTGGTCATATATTTCATCCTTAGTTGTTTGGCGAACCTGCAAGCGGATCGTTCAGGTATGGGAATGCATTCTTCAGCTCCGCCGCGCTGATCGGCGCCCCGTCAGTGAAAGCAACATTACCAACCGGTGCATCATCCGACGCGCAGAAGCCCAGATCCGTCGGTGTACCATTGATCGGGACCGGGTAGCACAGGGCTCCCATGACAACGCGCAACGCGATATCTACCGTGTCATCACCCGGTCGACGTCCGTTCGGGAAGCCGGCAAGATCATCACCCGCAACACCAAAGGTGCTTTGAGTTGCGCGCGGCGTCGGAGCAATCCCGGTATTCAGTCGCATCATTTCAGACGGAGTCACAATCGACTGCTGGTTCAGCGTCGGGATACCGGTGAGGAAAGCCGCGACAAGATCATCCCGCGGAATATTTGTCGGAGCGAGATTGGCGATACTCGTACCGAGCGTCTGGTTGACCGCATCACGGAACAAGAGGTCCAGGATCGCGGGCAAAGTAGGGTTGGTAACATAATCAGCCAATGCACCGTCTTGAGTCGGTTCAGCCGCATTGAACAAGTCCTTTTGCGGCAAGCCAATCACCACTTCGTTCACCAATGGCGCAGAGAGGCGCGACTGTTGCACGTAGGCGCCACCATAAAGCGACGTTTGCTTGTAGGTTGGCAGTGGGTCTTCGATATTTGCCTGCGGCAGGCTTGCTGTTGTCCAGGCACCGATGGTTCCGTTACCGGCACCAACAAGGCAGTCTACCGGAACTTCAATTGCAAGCGACGTCACATTGGCCTTGCCAACGAGATCATCATTTGCCCGGTCTTGGGTGATGCCGCCGGGAAATCCGCCGCCGTCACCCGCTCCGGGGGCGCTGTCGCCTTCAATGGGAACCAGGTTCACCAGATCGAATATCTCGCCCAGATTGACTGCGAAGGCTTCCGCGCGCTGACCGACAAAGACGCGGCCAGGCGTCGAGCAATTCGGGATCGTAACATCATAGACGAACTGACCGGCGTAAGTCGGGTAGTCTGCGATGGTCTTGTTACCAACATTGTCGAGTGGCTTAACGAATTCTGTCGAGCCATCTGCAGCATTCGTGATGGCGTCACGTGTGCCAGACCTGCGATCGCCAGAGACAAGCGTCAGCGAATAGTATTCGTTCTCGCCGAGTGCCGCATCTTCCGGCGCACTGACTGGTCCCGCCGCACGCAACGCAATCGGGATATCCTTGCCCGCAATATCCAGCGTCACGCCGGTGTCGTTGACGAGGCGATTGTCGAAGTCGAATTGGAATGTCAGATCTTCCACCGCGTCGCCGTCGCTGTCGACGTGGATTTCATAGAGCGCGTCAGGATCCATCGTGAAATAATTGGGACCGCCGTAGGGGTCCTGCAGGGGTTGGTAGTTGGCAATAAAGGTCACGAACTGATCACGGCCCGGTTCGTAACTCTTGAACATGTAAAAATCAGTTCCGTCGATCTTGGGCTGCTCGGTCGTGCCGGGCGCTTCGCGGTGACTGGACGCCCATGTCGGTATGGCCACAGCGCAAAGGGCGCCGATAGCCGCGCCTGATATCAGTAGGGAGCGCTTCAATTGCATTGGTAATCTCCAGATTGGCCTACCGCTCAAAGCACCTCATTCGTGTTTAAGGACGCTGGTAGCGTAAGAAGGCGGGTTGTAACTGCGCCATTGAAGGATCAGACGCATGAGAGATACGTAGCGTCGGCGCCGTATGGTGCAGGCAATCCAAAACAATCAGTGTGTCGGTTCAAAAAAAATTTGTCTGCGAACTGACTGCGATGACCAGAACAGATATCGCAACGATCCAGGACCCACCAATTCGAATCGCGATAGACTGCCACGCTGGCGCGCGTTCTGGATTCAGATTCACTACAAGCCGCGAAAGGCATATAATGGCGCCGGCGCCTGCGATGACGTTAACAGCCATAAGGCTCATAGCCTTTGGGAATTCCCCATTTGCCGGAACACTCGCTACCGTCAACGCAGAGCCAATCAGGAAAATGATGATGGAAGCAGTCGCAGTATTAGCGCTGAACCGCATCGCGGTAAGTACGCCCAGCACGACTGCAAAACCAATCACAAACGTAGACGAACCGTATGGCGGCCCGACGTATAATAAAGCAATACTGCTCAAGGCGACGCCTCCGCAAAATGCGACGGAAGCCCTTCTGATACCCGCTTTAACCAGACAATGAATCGACAGGCCGGCGGCGATAACCAGTATCACCTGCGCAACTTTCAGATCAGCAGGAATATATCCTGCCCGGACTTCTCCAAATTGGGAAAGAGCGGAAGCAAGTAGATATATCGAGTTCATTGGGCGCCCTTCCCCATCAGATTATGCCTAGCAGGAATCCAGCGCCAGCCGCCGTGATCAATCCACCGACAGCGCGGACAAAGACTTCTCCTCTTGGTAACGCAGTGACCAGTCCAAGCGCGATGCCGGCGAGATGGAGCAAACCCGTTGCCACAACGAACCCGACCGCAAATGAAACCGGATTGGCGGCTGTAGGTAATTCAATACCGTGGGCGTAGCCGTGAAAGATCGCGAATATTCCGACGATAACCGCTGCGCTCCACAATGGCATGCGAACCTTCCCCAAAATCAATGCCCCGAGGACGACTGACGAAATCGCAATGCCGGTCTCCACGCCGGGCAAAGGCAGACCTATAACCCCCGCCGCGCCGCCCAATGCCATTACGAGTGGAAACACGACCGGCAGAACCCATATCGCAGGGCGGCCGAGAAAGGTGCCCCATAGTCCTACGGCGACCATGGCCGCGACGTGGTCCCAACCCCGGACCGGATGGACGAACCCACTCAAAAACCCTCCTGTGAGCCCCTCGCCTGTATGGGCTATCGCTGCAGGTGCAACCGCAACCATTAAACCGAATAGTATTAGTCTGTTGCGTGATTTTAGGGATGTAGAAATCAAAGCGAAGATCCTCTTCCAGGTATTGTCACAGCACCCGCCTGCGGATGTGATCCAGGTTCAACCGACAGAGCGGGGATGGATAACCCATTCTCAGCCACCCACGACTTGACCACTTGTTCGGCGGCTATGTCGTCAACCCCTCTCGCTGCCCGCAGCAGGATATCAGCATCTTCAAACTCTCGCTGCAGCGTCCAGTTCAGAAGCGCCCGCTCCAGCGCCTCGCCAGGCTTGCCTTCGACGTCGAGCAAATAGCGCGCTTCTTCGCGCGCATGGGCGAAACTTCCAATTTTTTTCTCTGCAAGGAGATGTGCTTGAAGGCTCCTTCGCGACCTCAGTAGGCAGCCGGATTTTTTAAGCTGACTGCAGGCAATAGCCCTTCGAACGAGGACCGCGTCGGTTGGCGGTTTACCCTGGAGCGCGTCAAGCGCTCCCTCGTACTCCGAGCGACGCAGGAGGAAATCCGCATAGAGTGTTGCCGACCGAATGCTATCCGGATCTGCCTTAATGGCTTGGACAAAATGTCCGGCAGCCCGATCTGGCCATCCATGGTACATCCCAATTTCTGCCAGAACGCTGTGCGCATATCCACGCATTGCAGGCTCCATCTTTGGCTTCAGCGCCATATATTGATCCAGTTTCGCAAAGGCTGCATCAGCGTGCGGCGAGAGCATATCGGTCGTAGCGGCGCAAATCAGCGCGAGGTCGAAAGCCCCGGATTTCGCAAGGCCCCGGCAGTCCGGACGCGCTTTTAGTGTGTGACCCTGGACAACAAGAATATTCGCGCGCGTAAGCAGCAGAGTCGGGTTCCGTGGCTGTAGGGTTTCCGCTTGGTCGAGCAATTCCAGTGCGCCATCAAAATCGTGCAGGTACTGCTTGCCGACTGCGGCGAGTATCATCGCACGCGCATCAGGCTGGCTTTCCAGGGCGGGCTGCAACGCAGAAAGGCCAGATTGAACCAAGCCTGCATCACCAATCTTGCGTCCGGTGTTGATGAACAAGCGCGCCGCCTGCATCGCGGTCTCCTGATCACCCGGTGCTGCGATGAGCTGCGATGCCGCGACCTGCACCGATTCCGGATAACGCGCCGCTTCGGGGCCCAGTAGCCCTGGATTACCACGCAGATAAGGCGAAGCTAGCATCGCTACACAAAGAGTGAAGCCCGCTGCCATGCAAGGAGTTCGAAAACGGCTCATCTGGAACTAACTGTATAAACGTAAATGTCAGAGATACGTGTCCACCGCCGGAATCGATGCAATCATATTGAGGATGGCGTTTTCAGCGCATCAAAACAGGAACGAATCGCCATCTTTCGCCAATGCCATAGCGATGTGCCTTCATTGCTGCGCATGTCCGTCCAACGGCCAAGAATCCATGCCTCAGAGTATTCAGACTGCCCCTTCCGAAACCGGGAGCGCTCCAAGTCGACGCATCTCAAATTGGTTCGTCACGGCTTATTGCATCTTGATAGAGGCCGTTGCCCTGCCCTAGCCCGACACGGCGCCACCAAGTGCGCTCTGCAAGAGCGCCATGGCATTTGTCAGTTCCGCTCTGGCATCAACAACGGCTTCTCGACTGGAAATCAGTGTGCGCTGGGAATCCAGCACATCAATAAATGTCGCCAGTCCTTCGCGGTACAGCGCATCGAGTTGATTATAGGCGCTTTCGCTCGAAGCGACCGCAGATTCCAGGTAAACAAGCCGCTCCGATAAGGTTTCTATCCGGGTCAAGGCTGTTTCGACTTCACGCAATGCATCTAGCAAGGTCGCCTTGTAAATGGCGAGTGCAGCATCGGCGTCAGCCCTTTGCACTTCAACTTCAGCGCGCCGCCGGCCAGCGTCAAACAAAGGAATGTCTATGAGTGCGCTGAGTGAAAAGCTGACTGTTTCGGCCTGGCTCTCAGCCGAGTTTGACCCCGCCTGAAGCAATCCCGGGATCTGGAGGGAAGGATAGAGGTCGGCAATCTCCACGCCGATTAGCGCGATCTCCGACACAAGGCGGTTTTCGGCCGCGCGCACATCTGGTCGATTACGGATGAGATCAGCGGGAAGACCGATTGACGCAAGATTTTGGAATACCGGTATTGCATCGTCCTTAGGCTCCCCAAACTGTCCGCGCATAGGCGCACGACCCGAGAGCACCGAAACCGCGTATTCTGCTTCCAGTCGCTGGGCGAGCAATATCCCATGCTGTGCACGTGTGCCCGCAAGATCAGCGGCAGCCCGGTCGACATCGAGCGCCGGCGAGAGACCCGCGTCATAGCGCGCCTCAACGATCTCCAGCGTGCGGGCCTGCAGGTCAAGTGAGCTCTCGAGCAGGGCCAAGCGAGCGCCGGAACGACGAATTTCAATATACTGGAGCAGCGCGTCCCGAACGACCAGTCTCTGCGCATCCGCCAGATCAAACGCTGAAGCCGCAAGATCGGCCCTTGCCGCCTGAAGGCTCCGCCTGGTTCCACCAAAAAGATCGGGCGCAAAGGACATTGCTGCACCGCCAACGACGTCACTTTCCAGATTTAAATCAGGATCGACTTGGTCATTGAGGCCGACATCAAGGAAGGCATCGAAGCTCGGAAAAAGGTCAGACCTGGCAGCCGAAGACAATGCACGTGCGCGACGCAGGTTCTGCGCTGCGAACTCAATTGAGAGATTCTCGGCGAGCACATCAGAGATGATCTGGTCCAACACCGCGTCATCAAGTCCAGTCCACCATGGATTCCCTGGCGCCAGAGACCCGGCAATATGCGGCTCCGTCAAAAACCGATCCGGAGCGTTTAATGGCGGCGCAACGGGCTCTGGCCCGACCGCACATCCTGCAATGCAGAAAACAGCAGTGATAGTCAAAAATCTTGCCGGCTTCATTCCATTGCCCCCCGGTCACCAGCCTCGCGCAATTCCTTGTCAATGGCCTCGCCGGCCTTGTTCCGGTTTGGACTGAGACCTGCAATTGCAAGATAGAGGACCGGCGTCAGAAACAGTGTGAAAAGCCCTGCAAGGCCAAGACCGCCAAACACGACCCAACCGATCGCCTGACGTGCCTCGGAACCTGCACCGCCCGATAGGATCAAGGGGACGACGCCGAGTGCGGTTGATATTACCGTCATAAGGATAGGGCGAACACGGATCTTCGCAGCCTCAAAAACAGCGTCGCGTACCGTGTTGCCTTTGGCGCGCAGCTGGTCGGCAAACTCTACCAGCAGGATGCCATTTTTTGCCATGAGGCCGATCAAGAGGATTAGGCCGATCTGCGAATAGATGTTCAGCGATATTCCTGTCAGAAACAAAGCGTAGATCGCAGCAGCAAGACCAAATGGAACGATAAGCATTACGACAATAGGACTGGAGAAGCTTTCAAACTGCGCCACCAGCACCAGAAACACGATGACCAGCGCAAAAGCGTAAGTCAGGATCACGTCGCGCGATGAGTCCTCCAGGTTTGCCGCCTCGCCCTGAAGCAGCATGCCAATATCGTTAGGTAGCTTTTCAGATGTGATCCGGTTGATTTCGGCAATCGCGTCGGCGAGCGCGTAACCGGTATTTATATCCATCTCGATTTCAATCGCCCGCCGCTGCGCAACCCGATCAAGTTCCGCGGCAACGCCCTCCTCCACAAACTCTGTCATGCTTGAAATGGGGATCAGCATTCCAGATTCCGCACGGACGAGCAAATTGCTGAGATCAGCAGGTG
Source organism: Alphaproteobacteria bacterium (assembly GCA_018827375.1). Classification (GTDB taxonomy): domain Bacteria; phylum Pseudomonadota; class Alphaproteobacteria; order Caulobacterales; family Hyphomonadaceae; genus Hyphomonas. Next base: position 8,849 of record JAHJYW010000042.1, on the reverse strand, counting down.
AACGAACTGCGCTATTCGCAGACTCCAGAAGAATCGGAATCGCCTCATCACGCACATTCAGGTCGACAACATCCTCCCCGCCAACCATCGCCCGGAGAGTTAGCTCAATCTCGTCCAGCGGCACATTGAGATCATTGGCGCGCCGGCGATCAACCCTGATCGACAATTGCGGCTGCGTGGGCTGATAGGAAATCTCAGCGTTCGTCAGAACATCGGACTGCGTATCGATCGCCGTCGCAATCTCGCGCGCAGCAGCAAATATTGTCGGATAGTCCGAGCCGGTAAGCGCCACCTGTAGGCCGGCGCGGTTTCCTCCGCCACTGTCGAGCGTTCCTCGCCCAAACACCGACACCCTTGCACCGGGTATCGCCGACATGGGTCCTCGCAGGGTGGCTATCAATTCCTGCTGGCTAAAATCACGCTCATCCCACGGGGCGAGGGTCGCCGTGATGCCGACCCGGTTGGGATCGTACCGCCCGACAATGGTGAACACCGCATCAATGTCACCTCTCTCGGTATAAGGTGCAAGAATCGCCTCCATGGCATCTGCCTGACGGTCCATATAGGTCAAGCCGACGCCGTCGGGTCCGGTAGCAAAGACCTCTACGCGGCCGCGATCCTCTGGCGGCACAAGCTCGCGGTCGAGAGATTGATAAGCCAGGGCAGCCCCGCCCGCCGCAAGCAGACAGACAACAACCGTAATCAGTGGCGCGCTCAGGCACACATTGAGCGCCCGACAATAGGCAGTCTGAAATGTTCCGCCCAGACGTGCCAGCGCAGAATGATCGCGCTTAGAGCTGCGAAAGCTGAACTGCGCGGCGATTGCGGGTGCCAGCGTGACTGCGACGAAGGAGGAAATTATCACTGCGAAAGCGAGAACAAAGCCGAATTCCCGAAACAGTCGGCCGGTGAACGATGGCAGAAACGAGATCGGGACAAACACGGCAACGAGAACAGCTGTCGTGGCAATCACCGCAAAGAAGACCTGTTGGGTGCCTACTGCCGCAGCGGCGCGCCGTTTCATGCCATTCGCCTGCTGGCGCTGGACGTTCTCAAGCACCACGATCGCATCATCCACAATCAGGCCCGTCGCCAGCACCAGGGCGAGCAATGTGAGCAGGTTGATCGAAAAGCCGAGCAACCAGATGCCGGCAAGCGTCCCGATCAGGGCGATTGGAATGGTCAGAGCTGGAACAAGCGTCGCTTTCCACGAGCCCAGAAAAACCCAGATCGTTCCGACGACAATGACGATTGTTATCAGCAGGCTGGTCACGACTTCACGCACCGAGGTGCGGATGAATACGGCTTCGTCAGACGTGATGCGAATGTCGACATCCCGTATGCGTTGATCGAGCTCTTTTACTTTGGCCGCGACGGCATCAGATATCTCGATCGTATTTGACTGCGCTTGGCGCACGACGCCCAGCCCAATGACCGGCACGCCATTCAGGCGCAGCAGATTTGTCGCATCCGCAGGCGCGAGGGTCACCTCTGCCACATCCCCGATCCGCGTATTTCCGCGAATAATCACCTCTTTGATAAGGTCGGGTGTGGCTGCGGTCGCTTCAGCCCGCACGATCAACTCTTGATCCTCCGACCGGAAGCTGCCGACTGGAACATCAAATGGTGCGGTACGCAGTGCTGTGGCGACATCGCTGACCGTAAGGCCGAAACGGTTCAATCGCAGCGGATCAATGACTACCCGCATCTGCCTTAGACGAGTGCCGAATTCCTGGACAGCTGCCACCCCCTCCACAGAGAGGATTTCAGGCGCAATGTCGGTCTCAATGATGCGGGTAAGCTCGTCTTCTGCATAGACGTCGCTGACAAAGGCAATTGTAATGATGGGATCGGCGTCGTCATCCGCCTTCGTCACGAAGACATTTTCGACCCGGTCAGGCAGGTCACGTGTCACCCGGCTTACCGCTTCTCGGACATCCGAGGCTGCGGTGTCCAGATCGATACCTGGCTGGAATTCGACTCGAATGCGGGAGCTGTTTTCCTCGCTCGAGGAAACGATTTCACGCACGCCGGAAACACGGGCGATGGCACTTTCCAGAACTGAGGTGACCTCGGCATCCATGGTTTCCGGCGCGCCGCCCGGTAGTGCTGCGCGAACGGAGACAATCGGCCGATCAACATCCGGCAACTCGCGTATATCCAGATCAAGCAGCGACGCCAATCCAGCGATCACAATCAAGAGATTCATGACCATGATCAGAAGCGGTCGCCTGACGGCAAGTTGAGCAAGCCCCGAGCCCTGCATAGCCATCAGGGCTGCCCGTTGGACGGCATGCCACCCCGGCCGGCACCCGCTGGTATGTTAGCAGCCGACGCCGGCCCGACATCCTTCACCGGTGTACCTTCGCGCACCTTCTGCACGCCCTCAGCAATGATCAGGTCGCCTTCCTCAAGGTCTGCCATCACAAGCACGTCGCCGGAATTCCGGGAAATGATCGTAACGGGAAGCCGCTTCGCCTTTCCGTCCTCAACGGCCCACAAATACGCCCCGTCGCCGCCCCATACCAAAGCGGCTTCCGGTACAGACGGATATGCAAGGCCCGGAAGATTAAACTGAACACGAAAACTCATTCCCGGCCGCAATCGGTCGTCCCCGTTGTCGATGGCAACGCGGACTGTGAAGGTTCTTTGATCGGGATCGATACGGCTGCCAATCGCCGACACCTCTGCGTCAATCACTGCCTGTTGAGAAGCAAAAGGTTGGATAGGTATCGTATCCCCCATTGCAACCTCACTGAAAACCTGTTCAGGCGCCTCGAAATCCACAAACAGAACGGATCGGTCATCAAGGCGGGTGATCTCAGTTTGGGGTGTGATCCTCGCACCAGCATCAATCGCGGATAATCCAACATGACCCGCAAAAGGCGCCCGTATCGTTCGCTCCGAGAGCGTATCGCGGGCCAACTCCAGTTCGACTTCGGCCGCCGCGAGCGCCGTTTTTGCCGCATCTATCTGGCTTTCGGAGATCGCTCCAGGTACGTCTATCCGCTGATAACGGGCGAGTAATTGTCGGGCATCCTGCACGGCAATTTCTGCACTCTGAACGGCCAAGGCCTCACTCCGACTTTCGAGTTTCGCCAGAACCCTGCCTGCCGCGACCGTTTCGCCGGAGACAAATCCGATATGCGTGACCTCGCCAGCAGCTTCAGGAAAGATTGTTGCGTTTTGACGCGCACGGGCTGTCCCAACAGCCTCTACCCTGTCCGTATCCGTCGTGAAAACAACCGGCTGCGCGAAAATTTCGACAACGGCCGGCCCTGAACTATTGCCCATTTCGGAGTCATCGGGCGAGCAGGCGGCCAGGAATAGGCCACCGCACATTAGCAGTAGAGACGTCTTGTCGATCAAACGGATCAGAGTATTCCTTCAGGCTAGGTTTTTTGGCGCAAGCGTACAACCGCAACAGGTTATACGCATCGGGGGTGCCATTGGTTCAGACAATAAGCCCGAACCCCAGCTTTTTCGCGCAGAGGTGCGGCCAGGCCAAGTAAGTTTTGAATAGGAAGGGAACTTGGGCGAATGCGAACTAATATCCGATCCTGGACTGCCCCTCAGGGGTGGATCAAGGCGATCCACCCAACTTAGTATGTGGCAGTATTTGACATGTGAGCGTGGGGCGACCTCTCACTGCGATTACACTTAGTATATGGTCTTAAAGCCACTTTTATTCCAGGGCTCAATCCGCACCGATCCAACATGCCGCGATGGGCAAGCGTCTAATTGCTGCTAGAAGGGCTTTGTAAAGAGGTTGAAGCACGTAATATGCACTGGATACGGCTTGAAGAATGTGATCCGGTTCGATGGGTAAATGCGCTGGTCGCGCGGCCAGGATTTGTCTGGCTGGATAGCGCGCAGGCCGGGCATGCTTCTGCACGCTTCTCCTATATATGCGTCGCCCCTGTCTCAACCGCTTGCTTCATGGACGGTACGCTGCAGGTTGACGGCGTGGCCTCTGACCAGCCGCCTTTACCCGGCCTGCGCACCTGGCTCGCCAACTACACAAATGAACGGATCAATGACGGACCTCCGTTTCAGGGCGGCGCAGTTGGCTTTCTGGCATATGATTTTGCGGCACAGCTGGTCGACGGTTTTCATTCCCGCCATAGCGCGCGTTCGCAACGCTCGCTCGAATTCGGACTTTACGACACGTTGCTCGCATTTGATCATGAACGCAGCGAAACCTGGATCATGTCTGCAGGGATTACGAGGTTAGGGACATCAGGCGACATGGCCCTTGCCGCGGCGCGAGTGCAGGCATTGTCGGATCTCGAAAACCCGCCACTAGCCGCGCAAGAGACCGGTCCCGTTGCGTGGCAACCTACCCAGCCAAAATCTGCCTATCTGGATTCTGTTGGGCGAACGCAAGACTACATCACTGACGGTGACATCTATCAGGCGAATATCTCGCAACGCTTTCATCCTGACATCCCGATCAAATCGCCCTTCCGCTACTACCTCGCGATGCGCGCTTCCAATCCTGCGCCCTTCTCGGCCTTTGCTGCCTTTTCAGACCGCGTGTTGGCCAGCGCGTCTCCTGAAAGGCTCATATCTCTTTCCGCCGACGGCATGGTGCGCGCCCAGCCCATCAAGGGCACGATCAAGCGCGCAACAGACCCATCGGAAGACAGGCGCCTGCGCCAGCAGCTAGAGGGGTCGGCCAAGGATCGCGCCGAAAATGTGATGATCGTCGATTTGCTCAGGAATGATCTCTCGCGCGTCTGCAAACCTCACTCGGTAATCGTGCCATCACTCTGTGTGCTTGAAACCTTTGCGGGCCTGCACCACCTGACATCAACCGTGGAGGCGCAGCTGAACCCAGGCTGCGACGCCTTTGACTTGATCACAGCTGTCTTTCCAGGCGGGTCCATCACCGGTGCCCCGAAACTGCGCGCCATGCAGATCATTGACGAGCTTGAAACAGACCCACGCGGTGCATTTACAGGTTCGCTCGGCTATATCGGCTTTGACGGGGCGGCCGATTTCAACATCCTGATCCGCACAGTCGAGATCGACAGCGAAGGCGAAACCCTCTGGGCCGGCGGTGGAATTACCCTGCTTTCAGACCCTGAAGCCGAATATCGCGAGACCCTCCTGAAAATAGCCCGTCTCAATCGCAGCCCCTCCGCCGCGGCCGCCCAGTCATGATCCTCGTCATCAACAACAGGGACAGCTTTGTCTTCAACCTGTCGCGTTACCTTGTGGAGCTCGGCCAGACAGTTGAGGTTGAGGACAGTCACAAAATCACGTCTGATGATGTCTCAAGTATTGCTCCTTCGGCCATCGTCATTTCGCCTGGCCCCTGCACACCAAATGAAGCGGGCATTTCGCTGGATGTTGTCCGGCAATTCGGCGCAAGCATACCCATTCTGGGCGTCTGCCTTGGCCACCAGGTCATCGCTCAGGCCTATGGCTGGCACGTTGTGAAGTCCGCCAGCCCCACGCATGGACACGCCATTCCGGTCACGCACAGCAAGACGCGCCTTTTCGACGGCCTGCCAGATCCACTTCGCGTCGGTCTCTATCACTCGCTGATCGTCCAGCCTCACGGCGAGCCAACGCCACTCGTAACGGACGCAGTATCCCCAGGGGGTGAAGTCATGGCGATCTCGCATCTCACGCATCCGGTCTTCGGTATCCAGTTCCATCCTGAATCAATCCTGAGCGAATCAGGACATGAATTGCTAGGCAACTTTCTGCGCATCGCAGGTCTGAAGGTGGACGCATGATCATCCTCAAACAGGTGGCCAATCCGGCAACGTCTCATCCATTTGATCTGACAGACCGTGGCCTCCTGCTCGCTGACGGGGTCTTTGACACGTCGCTTGTGTCGAACGGCCGGGTTTTCCTGCGGGAAGCGCATCTCGACAGGCTTATGCGAGATACATTGGCGCTGGATATCCATTGCGACCGGCCCAGCCTGGAAGCCCTCATGGATGAGATTGTGCAGGATGCGGGCTTGTTCGCCCTGCGCCTGACCGTCACTCGGGGTGCCGGAGGGCGAGGGCTCACAGCGACGTCTGAGTCAGTCCCTACCCTACTGGCTCGTCTGGATGCACTGGACCCTGCGCGTCAGTTCTCCCCGGTCTCCCTCCGCACCGCGGCGATCACGCGCAACCCCGACTCGGTTACGACAAGGCACAAGACTTTAGCGTATACGGATAATATCATGGCGGCGCGCCATGCGCTTCACGCCGGGCATGATGACGCCCTGATGCTCAATACGCAGGGACGCATCGCCTGTGCAAGTTCAGCCAATATCTTTGCGCGTTTTGGAAAAAGGATTGTTACTCCTCCAGTATCAGAGGGGGCCCTTTGCGGTGTCATGAGAGCTTGGTTGCTCGATGCTCTTTCGCGATCAGGTTTCGATGCCTCGGAAGCGGCCATCACTGTCTCCGAACTGGCGAATGCAGATCAAGTTTTCGCCACCAATAGCCTGCGGCTGATCGCACCTGTTTCCCGGATTGATGAGCAGACCTACGACGATACGCACCTTGGTGCCTTGGTAGACCAGCTAAAGGTCGCAATAGACATATAGTCTCAAGCGTGGAGTCCGGAAAAGCCCCCCATCTTCTCGATGAAGGATGAGGCCAAAAAGCGCTCCGGTTCATGATGACGCTCGGCAAGCTTCACAAAATCGCGCGAGGAAACAGGCCTCGTATCAAACGACCCTTGAAGTCCTTGTTTCCAGTGGTGCCGGTTGAGAGACTCGAACTCCCGACCCTCTGATTACAAATCCCTTCTAAGTCTAGTTTAAAGTAGTTTCAAGCCGTTCCATTTTCTCAATGAATACAATTCTCTATGGACGAACCCACGCTCATTCCGTAGCATCGCATTGCGTCATATTTCATCCGTTTTGGAACCCCAGTGGAACCCCAAATCAGCGAATAAGAGAGGAGATTGAGTGAATGTCGCGCGTCAGAATTACCGATCGTACGCTGTCCAAACAGCATGACATTCCACCTGACCAGAAACGGATCGAGCTGTGGGATAATCTCCTACCCGGGTTTGGTGTTCGCGTCACCGGGCGAGGTGTGAAGAGCTACTTCGTGGTGACCCGCCTGGGCCGTCAGAAGATTCGTGTGACCCTTGGCAAGTACCCTGCCCTCCCGCTCGCCGATGCGAGGGACAAGGCGCGTGAGGTCTTGGAAAGCGCTATGGGCGGCGTCGATCCGAGGCGCACGACTCCAACCGCGCCGAAGACTATTGAGGCTCTCATAGAGGAATTCGAGCGCCGTCATCTACCGAACTTGAAACCAAAGACGCAAATGCAATACCGTAACGCATTGAAGAACTTTGCCCAGCGCTTCAAGGGGCGGGATCCCGTTACGATCAACAAGCGCGAAGTGCGCGCAATGCTCGACGATATGGTCGATGATGGCACTCCCATACATGCGAACCGAAATCTCGCTGTGGTCAGGAAACTCTTCAATTGGGCTGTCGAGCGCGGTATCCTGGACGTGAGTCCCTGCTACGGATTGAAAGCCCCTTCGAAGGAAAAGCAGCGAACCCGCTTCCTTTGCATGGCAGAAATCAAATCACTCTGGTCGGTACTTGATACGGTTCACCCGATCCAGAGCGCATTCGTAAGGACCCTGCTCCTTACCGGGCAGCGGCGTGAGACCGTTGCAACAATGCGGCGATCCAATATCGAAAATGGCGTCTGGACAATTCCCCGGGAGAAGATGAAAGGCGACAGAACACATTCGATCCCTCTTCCAAGCCAGCTCATCGAACTAATTGACATTCTTCCGCGCCAAGGAGACGAAGATATCGTCTTCACGCACGACGGGCGCAGCACGTTCTCGGGGTACTCGAAACTGAAGCAGCGCCTCGATGAAGCTGCCCCGATGGACGAATGGCGCTACCACGACCTTCGCCGCACAGCCGGGACGCATATCGCCAGACTGGGCTTCCAGCGGCTTGTCGTCTCAAAGATACTCGGGCACGTGGAAAGCGGTGTTACGCAGATCTATGAGTTACATTCGTACGATGAAGAAAAGAAAACCGCATTACAGGCTTGGGCTGATGAGGTTTTTTGGTACTGCGGAACTACTCCGTCTCCTGAGTGAATGGCACACTCAAAATTCGCAACAAAATGCCCAAGCTGAATACGAGGGTTCGATTCCCTTCACCCGCTCCAGATTTTTTATATGTATATCAATACACTATGTGCTGCCCCCCACGCCTGGTGGCTGCCATGGCGGGCCAGCTAGAAAACCATCAGCACGCATCGCGCTCGATCGGAATGCCGGCAGGTTCTGATGGGAATGATTAGACGTCCATATTTCGGCGACTGGGACGCAATCGATCCTGATCTATGCGCGATTGATCGACTCACTTTCCGTCGAGGTTAGGCACCTGCCCGGACGACGATGAGTGTATTGCGTACCAACGCAATACACTCGCGCATCACTTCGCTTACGGCACCCAACATTGTAAGTATACGCACCTCTTTGCGGGGGGCTGGACTGATGATTGCTAAAGATTCGTCAGGTCGAATTACTTGAAAGCCAACCTGCTCGGTCATGTCGGTCTAAACGAAGCATTTTTCGTTTATTTACAATGAATTAACTGTTAACCACGCCTCAAAATGTTGAATAATAGCAATGGCTTATATGTTAAGCCGTAAATCACTCGTGTCAGTCTCAAAGTCAAAATCGAAGCAAGCCGATATGCTGAATTTGATCTGAGAGCTAATCCTCAAACCAGATTGGTCTGCCCCACTGAGGTGGTCCATCGCCTTTGTTAGTCCGGCGGTTTCCATGTAGCGGCGTTCATGCTGCTACACCCCCATAGTAAGGCGGTATGAACGCCGCGGGCAAGACGGC
>JAHJYW010000041.1 GCA_018827375.1 Alphaproteobacteria bacterium | reverse complement strand
GCCGATGCGTCGAAGCCGACCCGGTCGTCGCCCGTCTTGCCCGGCGTACCGGCGTCATTCACGGTCTCAAGGATTGTCAGCGGCATGACGCTATGACACTTGCCCGCGCCGGTCATTGCCCTGACGGTCCACCATCCAGCCCGGATATTCGGGGTTCAGCGCCGAAATATCGTCCAGCTTGGCAAGCTCATCGGCCGTGAGCTTCACGTCCACGCTGGCCAGATTGTCTGTCAGCTGCTCAGCCGTCCGGGCGCCGATGATGACGCTGGTAACGTGCTTCTGGTGCAGCAGCCAGGCGAGCGAGATCTGCGCCACGCTGATGCCGTGCGCCTCAGCCATGGGCCGCATCGCATCAATGATGTCGAAGCCCTTGTCCTTGTCGACGGGCGGAAAGTCGAAAACGGTGCGCCGGGCATCGTTCGGGCCGCCGCCATCGCGGCTGAACTTGCCGGAAAGAAAGCCACCCGCGAGCGGACTCCACGGCAGGATGGCCAGTTCCTGGTCCTTGGCGAGCGGCACGACTTCACGTTCCAGCTCGCGTCCGGCGATGGAATAATACATCTGGGCGCTCTCGAAGCGGTGCAGGCCCTTTTCGCGGGCATAGGCAATCGCCTTCATGATCAGCCAAGCTGGCATATTGCAAAGGCCCACATAGCGCACCTTGTTGTGCCGCACGAGCAGGTCCAGCGCCTCGACCGTCTCTTCGATCGGGGTCAGCGGATCGGTGCCATGCACCTGGTAGAGGTCGATATAGTCGAGGCCCAGACGCTCAAGGCTCGCATCGACGCTGTCCATGATATGCTTGCGCGACAGGCCGGAAATGTTGCGCGCCTTGTTTTCGCGGCGCTCGGCTTCGGCCTTTTCGGCATCGGACGCATCTTCTGCCACAACCATCGACACCCGGCCGAAGACTTTGGTCGCCACGACGATCTCGTCACGCGGCAGGTTATTGTTGCGAATGGCCTGGCCCAGCATGCGTTCGGACACGCCGGCGGAGTAGACATCCGCCGTGTCGAAGAAGTTCACGCCCGCATCAAAGGCCGTGCGCACCAGCGCATCGGCCTCGTCCTGCTGCTGTTTGCCGATGAATTTCCAGATTCCGCCCTCGCCGCCAAATGTCATTGTGCCGAGGCAAATGCGCGAGACGACAAGTCCCGTACGTCCTAATTTGGAGTAGATCATGAGGCCGTCTTCCATTGTGACTGATGAACGGCAGATAGGTTCGCCCGGGAAGCCGGGCAACCTGCAGGCACTGGATATTCGGCGAAAGCCGGCTGGGTCAGGCGCTTTCGGTTGTCCCGGAAGCGCGCTTGCGCTCAGCCAGCATGCGGCCCCATTCGCGGAACGGATGGAGGATCAGCGCAAACACATTGTTGTCGGGATTGTTGCCGATGCCCGTCGGCACGTTGATGCAGGAACCGGGATTGTAATAGGTGCCGAACATCAGATCGAAGACCGGGAAGATCGATGCAAAGTTCTTGTCATAGGCGTCTTCGACTTCGGCATGATGCCAGCGGTGCATCTGCGGCGACACGATCAGGTATTTGAAGATGCCATGGTCCCAGTCGATGCGGGCGTGCACATAATACTGGTGAAGCCCCTGGACCAGTGCCAGGCCGTATATTTCCTTGATGTCGAGCCCGAGCCAGGACGAACTGAAAACAAGGCAGGCCGCGATGACGAGCTGTTCGGTAAAGTGCCCCCGCGACCAGGACAGGAAATGCAGTTCCGGATCGGAATGGTGCACGGCATGTGAAGGCCACAGCCAGCTCGTGTGCAGGAAACGGTGAACCCAGTAGAGGCTGAAGTCATAAACGATCAGCGCGGCCAGCGCCTTGATCACGAAGGGCACATCCTGCCACGCGCTTGGGGGAATCTGGGGCAAGCCGAGGCTGTCATAGGCGGCCACCAGTGGCGCGATGGTAACGAAATAAAGCGCCCCGGTCAGGGCACCAATATGCAGGATCAAAAAGTTTGTCAGCGCGCTCTGGCGCAATTCGGGGCGCCATTCCAGCGCCTCGCGACCACGCGTCGCAACAGCCAGGAGCGTGAAGACAACAAGAAGGCCCGCATAGGCTGCCACCTCATATGCCAGGTTCACCAGCATGCCTTCCATCGCACCACACTCCAATATTCGTTATTTTTCCAACGTTGTAGCAGGTCGCGCGTAACAAATGCTTAATGCCTTATGGCGTTGTGCGCGCCCCATGGCAGCTGAAGACAGGGGCCTGCCGCTGAAAACGGGCGTTTGATACGGGTTAAACACGTGTAAAAGCGCCACGTGCCCCCTTGAGCGGCGCCAATCTTTCACCATATCGCATCCTGAACAGGCGAGCGGCTTTAAACTCCGGCCTCGCCCCCTCATATGAACCCTTGAGAGCCACTGGCTTCCGGGGCTGCTGAGCAGACCGAACCCAAACAGAGCCCGTGGCGGCTAACTGAAGAGAGACCTGACCTATGAGCAAGATTATCGGTATTGACCTTGGGACCACGAACTCCTGCGTCGCCGTCATGGAAGGCGGCACCGCGAAAGTCATCGAGAACGCTGAAGGCGCGCGTACCACGCCCTCCGTTGTGGCTTTCACAGAAGGCGGCGAGCGCCTTATCGGCCAGCCTGCCAAACGCCAGGCCGTAACCAACCCGGATTTCACCTATTACGCCATCAAGCGCCTGATCGGCCGCACGTATAACGACCCGACCGCCCAGAAGGACAAGGCCATGTCCCCCTTCGGCATCGTCGAGGGCAAGGCGGGTGATGCCTGGGTCAAGGGCCGCGACACCGACTATTCCCCGCAAGAAATTTCCGCCTTCATTCTCACCAAGATGAAGGAAACGGCTGAGGACTATCTCGGCACGACTGTCACGCAGGCCGTTATCACCGTTCCGGCCTACTTCAACGACGCCCAGCGCCAGGCCACGAAAGATGCAGGCAAGATTGCCGGCCTCGAAGTGCTGCGCATCATCAACGAGCCAACAGCGGCTGCGCTCGCCTACGGCCTCGACAAGGGCGAAAACAAGACAATCGCCGTCTATGACCTTGGTGGTGGTACGTTCGACGTCTCGCTGCTCGAAATCGGTGATGGCGTGTTCGAAGTGCTGTCGACCAATGGCGACACGTTCCTTGGCGGTGAAGACTTCGACCTTCGCATCGTCGACTTCCTCGCAACCGAGTTCAAGAAAGAACAAGGCATCGACCTGAAGACGGACAAGCTGGCCCTCCAGCGCCTCAAGGAAGAAGCCGAGAAGGCCAAGAAGGAACTCTCGTCTGCCAGCCAGTACGAAGTGAACCTTCCCTTCATCACGGCGGATGCCACAGGCCCGAAACACCTCAACATCAAGCTGACACGCGCCAAGCTCGAAAGCCTTGTCGAAGACCTCGTCAAGCGCACGATCGACCCGTGCCAGAAAGCCCTGAAAGACGCTGGCAAGACAGCAGCCGACATTGACGAAGTCGTTCTCGTCGGCGGCATGACGCGTATGCCTGCCGTGCAGGAAGCGGTGAAGAAGTTCTTCAACCGCGAACCGCACAAGGGCGTGAACCCGGATGAAGTCGTGGCACTCGGCGCTGCGATCCAAGGCGGCGTTCTGCAAGGCGACGTGAAAGATGTGGTCCTGCTCGACGTGACCCCGCTTTCGCTCGGCATCGAAACACTGGGCGGCGTGTTCACTCGCCTGATCGACCGCAACACGACGATCCCGACCAAGAAAAGCCAGGTCTTCTCGACCGCTGACGACAACCAGGGCGCTGTGACCATCAAGG
>JAHJYW010000007.1 GCA_018827375.1 Alphaproteobacteria bacterium | reverse complement strand
GGCCCACCGAGCGCCGACACGCTCTCGATCACGTCCGGATAGAGCGTCCCTTGCGCCAGGAAATCCGCGCCGCCGATCTTCTTGGCCTCTTCGTCGAACACGTCGATGAAAAGTCCGCCGATGATCTTGCGCTTCTTCTCCGGGTCCGACACGCCCGCCAGCTTGCCGAGGAAAAGCTCCGACGCATCAACGTGCACCAGCGGGATATTGTAATGCTCGCGGAACAGGCTCACGACCTGCTCACTCTCGCCATGGCGCATCAGGCCGTGGTCGACATAGACGCAGGTGAGCTGTTCGCCGATCGCCTCATGGATCAGCACTGCAGCCACAGAGGAATCAACGCCGCCTGAAAGACCGCAGATCACCTTGCCCTTGCCCACTTGCGCGCGGATCTTCTCGATCGCCTCGGCGCGATAGGCGGCCATCGTCCAGTCACCCTTCATGCCGGCGACGCCATGCGTGAAGTTGCGAAGGATCTGGCGGCCGTGGGTCGTGTGCACGACTTCCGGGTGGAACTGGGTGCCGTAGAAGTTCCGCTCAGGGTCCGCGATAATTGCATAGGGCGCGCCCGGGGATTTCGCGATCACGCCAAAGCCCGGCGCCATCTCGGCGACATGGTCGCCATGGCTCATCCAGACCTGCTCATGTTCGCCACTTTCAAGCATGCCTTCAAGAAACGGGTCATCGACCACTTTCTCAATGAAAGCCCGCCCGAATTCACGGCTTGTGCCACCTTCCACTTTGCCGCCGAGCTGATGCATCATTACTTGCTGGCCGTAACAGATCCCAAGTACGGGGATCCCGGCCTCGAAGATTGCCTTGTCGGCCATCGGCGCATCCTCCCAGTATACACTTGAGGGCCCGCCCGAAAGGATCACGGCCTGTGGCGCGTAAGCGCCGAGGAAAGCCTTGTCGACCTTGTTGAACGGGTGGATTTCACAATAGACGCCGCTCTCGCGCAGGCGCCGGGCGATCAGTTGCGTCACCTGGCTGCCGAAGTCGACGATGAGGGCGCGTTCGTGTCTTTGCTCTGTCATGGCGCCGTTTAGCTGAGTCCTGCTCTATCGGGCAAGCCTCTCGTTCCTGCAAAGCAGCAAATTCCGCGTTCAGACGTAAGGTTCGCCCGTCTCAAAGCGCTTCCGCACGTCAGATATGCGTGTGTAATCGCTGGCGACCTGATAGTGCGGCGGATCGGATTTGCGCCAAGCTCCGCCCCACTCAAGCCCGGGAACCATCGCGTGGCCTGCAAGGTCACGATACGCCGGGGCATCGATCTCTTTGTCACCATTCATGTAGCGCCCGCCATCAAACAGGGCGACATCCCAGGCAATTCCAAAATTATGGTTGCTTTCACCGCCCTTGGCCCATGTCACTTTGGGTCCAGGTGGCCCGCCCCAGCGGCCCTTGGCATAAAGATCGTCCTGTTCCGCATATGTCCGAGTGCCGGATATGATCTTTGCGATATACGGAAATGCCCCCGCTTTTGTCAGGAATTCCCGTGCCAGCCTTTGCGCCCTGATGTGCAGGCCGACGATATGGCCCTCCGAGCGGACATCAAACGCACCTAACTCAAGCTGCAGGGCGCCACTGGCAGCCATGAAAGCGTCATCGGCGGCCGTCGTCTTCAAGCCCCAGACCCCATCCAGACCCTGCGGATCAAACCCAGAAGCTTTCAACAGGCGCTGCCGGAACAGCACCTCCTTTTTCGTCAACTGATAGCTCATGCTGGTCCCCTCAGCAGGCTGGCCCCTTGTAATGGGTCACAGGGAAAACATACACGACTCGCGACCTGTTTGCACGCGCTACGGTCCCTGCCTGTTTCCCGCGGATATTGACCTAGGCAACAGCTTTCGGCCATGTCGAAGCATGACCATTACACCGACACTTGATGCCCTCAAGCGATCTGCCTTCGAACATGCCCGCGCTGGCCGTCTTGCTGACGCCGAGACAGACCTGCAGTCTGTATTGCGGGAGGCACCGCGCGATCTCGGCGCACTCCTTCTGCTCGGCGATGTCCTGCATGCCGCCGGCAAAACGCAGGATGCAAGCCGCGCTTATGGCGGCGCCATGCAAGTCGTCCAGATGCAGGCAGCACCTATACCGGATGTCTTCAATCCCGGACTCCAACGCGCCGCTGCGCGCCTTGGCGAATATGCCAGTCAGTACGAGGCTTTCATCGCCGCCGAACTGCCACCGGCTGCCCGCTCGTCCCGTTTTGATCAGTCCGTGAACATCCTGCTGGGCAAATCCGGCATCAGTCTGCAACAGCCGACGCGCTATTACTTCCCCGAACTACCCCAAATCCAGTTCTATGATCGCACGGCCTTTAACTGGGCCGCCGCGCTCGAAGCGAAAACGCCCGCTATCCAAGAGGAACTGCGCGCGGTTCTCGCCGACCATGCGGCCTTCCGCCCCTATCTCGAGCGCAATGAAAGCCAGCCCCACGTAAAAAGCCACGAATTGGTTGGAAATGATGACTGGGGCGCATTTTACCTCTGGAAAGACGGCGCGCGTGTCGAGGAAAACTGCGCCCGCTGCCCTGTCACAGCAGCTGCCTTTGCGGATTTGCCGCTCGACTACCTGCCCGGCCAGGCGCCGTCAGTTCTCTTCTCCTTGCTTAAACCGGGCGCGCACATCCCGCCGCATCACGGCCTTATCAACACGCGCCTCATCTGCCACCTTCCCCTTCTTGTCCCCGGTCCCGCCTGGCTACGCGTTGGTAACCGGACGCATCAGTGGAAGGAAGGCGAACTGGTCGTCTTTGACGACAGCATCGAGCACGAGGCAAAGAATGAGGCGAGCGAGACCCGTGTCGTCCTCCTGTTCGACATCTGGCGACCTGAACTCACCCCACAGGAACGCATAGAAGTCACCAAACTGCTCGGCGCCATTGCAGACTTTTCTGGCCAGCCTGTCGTCAGCGGCAACTAGAACGCACTCGCCTGCGCTGAGCGTATCGGGCTTCCGGCCTGGCTCTCGATCCATCTCGCCAAGCGCTGGGACACAAGGATCATGATACGCTGTTCGCGCACGGCCCGAAGCTCGCAAAAAGTCCAGAAGAGGAATGTGCTGTCCGCGCGCATCAGTTCTTCCAGTGGAATGGCGAGCGGCGGCTGGGATGCGCCAAAGATGAACCACGGTTTCAGGATAAGCATTCCGCTATCCACCGTTACGGTCAGACAGCCCCGGTAACGCACCAGTCGCCAGCGCGAATAGCCCAGCATTGCCCCCTGAAACGAACGCGAAACACCGCGTATCTCGCCGCGATACAGATAATGCCTCGCCAGCGTATGCCAGCCGGATATCCGACTGAGCAGCCACATCACGCCGATCCACATTGCCATAAATGCAACAGGAAAAAGCGTGAAGGCGAGGAGCGCCGTCATGCCGCGCGGCGCAATACGGCAAAGAAGAACCCGTCCGTTGCTGCCCGGCGCGGGGTCAGGCGCACACTGCCGGTCGGCATGCGGAACCGCTGCACCACGTTCGCGCCTTCATCCGTCAGCAGCCCGGACGCAATCGCAGCTGCTGCCGCGTCTTCCTCGGTGAACTCCGGATGGGCTTCGAGGAATTCCGCCACGCGGTCCTCGTCCTCTTCCATCAGGAAAGAACAGGTGGCGTAGACCATCCGCCCGCCCGGTTTCACGAAAGTCGCCGCGCTGGCAAGGATATCCGTCTGCTCGGACATCCGCTTTTCCAGCTGGCCTTGCTTGATGCGCCACTTGGAATCCGGCCGGCGGCGCCATGTGCCCGTTCCCGTACACGGTGCATCGACAAACACGCAGTCCATCAGCCCGGTCAGCGTGTCCAGCTGAACCGGCTCGCTCGGATGGACCAGCTGCACATTCGTGGCGCCGGACCGTTTCAGGCGCGGGATCAGCGCGCTGAGGCGCTTGCCGTCAATGTCATAGGCAAAGATCTGGCCCTTGCCCTTCATCTGGGCTGCTAGCGCAATCGTCTTGCCGCCGCCGCCGGAACAATAGTCCAGCACCTGTTCGCCGGGCTGGGCATTTGCTGCCGCCGCGGCGATCTGGCTGCCTGCATCCTGCACTTCGACCCAGCCCTTGGAATAGGCCGGGATGCTCTCGAGGCTGGCTTCGCGTTCGCTCGGGTCTTTCGCCGGAATATGAAACGCATTGTGAAGCAGGCGCGAAGGCTCGGCATTGGCGCTCTTCAGCGGGAAGGCCGCCTTCTCGGCATCGACCTTCAGCGTATTTATCCTGAGGTCTACATCGGCCCGCATAGCCATCGCCGCCGTCTCGGCGACCGCATCCGCGCCGAACACGCGGTCCATCATCGGCGCCATCCATTCCGGGAAATCGCCCCCGACATGCGCTGGGGCATCCGGATCGGCCGGGCTGACCAGTCGCGCCCGCTCCTCTGGTGTCACGACGTCGGGCCCGTGCTCATCGCCCATGGCGGCCTCGATCTGCTCGATATCCCAGCCCCAGGCAAAGCTCAGCGCGCCGAGGACCAGCGCCCGTGGGTGATCGTCGCCCATCCGGTAGGCCACGGAATTCTTCTTGCGCAGCGCGTCCAGAACGAGGCCTGATACCCACGCCCGGTCCTTGCTGCCAGCATAGCGGGCGCTCTTGCCCCAGTCGCGCATTGCCGTCTTGACCGGCTGGTGCCGCTCCAGAATGTCCGTCAGGACGACAATTGCCGCCGAAATCTTGCCGCCGTTGCGCATTATTCTACCTCATTCTTGATCTGACGGACGCTTTACGCGCGCTTTCCATCCAAGGAAACCAATAGACACTGGAATGTGTGCATTCTTAGATAGGGGGCATTCAGGCAGGAGGGGCCCTTATGACCGTCTATATCGTCGCGCGGATCACCATTGACGACCGTAAAGCTTACGCAAAGTACGAGCAGGGCTTCATGGAAGTCTTCAGTCTTTTCGATGGCTCGCTGCTATCCGTCGAGGAATCCCCGCACATCCTCGAAGGCGACTGGAGCTGCACGCGCACCGTATTGATTGCTTTCCCGACAAGGGACATGGCGCTCGCTTGGTACAATTCGCCCGAATACCGGGCCATCCTCCCCCATCGCCATGCGGGTGCGAAGGCGCAGATCGCCATACTTAACGGTCTTACCGCGCCAACGACCTGACTGCCTTAGCCTCGGAAGTTTTCCAACACGCGCCGCGCCATTGCACGACCGCTCGCGACCGCTTCCGACGCCAGCGCCCCAAGCGCCCAGTCTCCGCCGGCCAGCAGCGTACCCGTACCATTTGCTACGAAAGGCTGACCTAGCGCACGCTCCACACGCGCATACCGCCAGCGATGCGCCGCCAGATAATCAGGCGTGCCCGCAAGTCCCGTCACTGCCATGAATGCCTTCAGCAATACGTCCGCGGCGTCTTCCTTTTCCAGTTCAAGGTGTTCAGCTGACCAAGCAGTCGTGGCATGTGCACTCCAACGCTCCGTCGCGATCTGTCCCGGCTTGGACAGCATCGGAATGGCCAGCGCCAACGGGTCAGCAAGGGTTAGCACGTCTTGTGAGAGACCGCTTGGCGCATCGAAGCCAAGCAGCAGGGTCCACAAAGGCGTCATGCGAACGTTTGCGATGGCCTCAACCATCTCCGCCTGCTGCGCCAGCAAGGCTGCTGCTTGAGGCGCCGGAACCGCAAAGATCACTGCATCGAAACTTGCATGTAAGGCTCCGGCCGCATCGGTCAGACTGTAACCATCGCCGGTCTCTGCGACCTCTGTAATGGTAATCTCGCGCTGGACGTTGATCCCCTGCCCCATATGGCGGGCCAGCGCACTCATGCCGGGAATACCTATGCCCTGCGCATTTTCCGGTCCCTCGGACCAGACGCCGCCGCCCGCGGCCAAAGCCACATCGACCGGCACGCCCGGCGCGCCATGATCAATCGGGCCGAGTTCAGTACGGCGCGTCGCAAGGCGCCCGCCAAGCCCGCGGCTTTTTTCGAAAACGACGGAGGGGATGCCTGCCTCCATGAGGCTGCGCGCTGCGGACAGTCCGGCGAGGCCGGCACCAACAATTGCAACCCGTGTACGCATCCCATCCTTCTCCTATGGCCAGAATCCGTGACCTAGGGCGCGGTCAAGCGATGTCCCGTTTTCAGGACAGATTTATCAGTCCTTGGCCTGCACGAAACATGGAAACTAGTCCTCGCTATCATTCGAGCTTATACTGGCGCCACATAATCCGGAGGGACCCAATGCAGATCAATCTTCCAGACAATGTCCGAGCAGCCACGCAAGCTGACTGGCGCCAGCTGGGCGACATTACCTCCGAAGCGTTCTTCGACGATCCGGTCAACAAATGGATTTTCGGCACCAACCGCGCCATCAAGAGCGCCTTCACAATCCTGGCGCGCGACGTCTACCTTAAGAACGGCCTTTGCTACCTTGCGGGTGATGGCGGCGCGACGATGTGGTCACTGGCGGATGCGAACCGTAATCCACCTCCCATGGCCATGCTGTCGCTTGTCTCGGGCGTCATGCGCTGGGGCACCAAAGGCGCCATAAAACGCGCCATTGCAGCCGGTGAGGTCATGGATGCCAACCACCCACATGAGCCGCACATGTACCTCTTCACGATCGGGACACGGAGGGCTGCGCGCGGCAAGGGGCTCGGCAAGGCTCTTATCCGCCCCATGCTAGAAGCTTGCGACCATGACGGCCTGCCAGCCTATCTGGAAAATTCGAACCCCGAGAATACCGGCTTCTACATGAGCCACGGCTTCGATCACATGAAATATATCGAAGTCGGCCCCGGCGCCCCGCCTCTCCAGGCGATGTGGCGCAAGCCGAAGCCCTCATAAGGCGCTCAGGCTAAGCTCTCAAAAGGTAGAGGTCGTGGGTTGGGTTAGACGCAGGCGTAACCCACTAATGCCTCAGCCCCGGCTTACCGAATAGTTCGGCGCTTCGCGCGTCATCATCACGTCGTGCACATGGCTTTCGCTGAGGCCCGCGCCGGTGATCTGAACGAACTCCGCCTTCTTGTGCAGCTCGTCGATATCCTTGGCGCCGACATAGCCCATAGCTGCGCGCAGGCCGCCGACCATCTGGTGCAGGATCGGCCCGATTGGCCCCTTGAACGGCACCTGGCCCTCGATGCCTTCCGGCACGAGTTTTTCGGCGGCTGCATCCTTCTGGAAGTAGCGGTCGGCCGAACCGCGCGCCATGGCGCCGAGGCTGCCCATGCCGCGATACGCCTTGTAGCTGCGTCCCTGGTAGAGGAACACTTCGCCCGGTGCTTCTTCCGTGCCGGCAAACATGCTGCCCATCATCGCCGTCGCTGCACCAGCAGCCAGCGCCTTGGCAAAGTCGCCCGAGAACTTGATGCCGCCATCCGCAATGATCGGAATACCCGTCTTCGCGCCAATGTTGGCGCATTGCTCGATCGCGGTCAGCTGCGGCACGCCAACGCCCGCCACGATCCGCGTCGTGCAAATCGAGCCCGGCCCAATCCCCACTTTCACGGCGTCTGCGCCAGCGTCGATCAGCGCCTTGGTCGCCTCCGCTGTCGCTACGTTCCCGGCAATGATCTGCACCGAGTTTGAAATCTTCTTCGCGCGGCGCACAGCGTCCGCCACGCTGATCGAATGGCCATGCGCCGTATCGATCACCACCGCATCGACGCCCGCCTCGATCAGCGCCATCGTGCGCTCGAAGCCCGCATCGCCGACGGTCGAGGCTGCCGCAACGCGCAGCCGCCCAGCCGCATCCTTGGCCGCGTTCGGGTTCACGGCGGCCTTGTCCATGTCCTTGACGGTCAGCAGGCCGATGCAGCGTCCGTCATTGTCGACGATCAGCAGGCGCTCGATCCGATGCTTGTGCAGCAGCGCGCGTGACTCCGACGGCTCCGTATCCATCTTCACGGTGACGATCTCGCGCGTCATCAGGCTGGCGACGGTCTCGTTCAGGTCCTCAGCAAAGCGCGTGTCGCGGTTGGTGATGATACCAACAACCTTGCCGTTCTTCTCAACCACGGGGATGCCGGAAAAGCCGGTCCGCTTCTTCAGCTCGCGCAGCTCGCCCAGCGTCGCTGTCGGCGCGATCGTGACGGGGTTCATCACCACACCGCTCTCGTATTTCTTCACCATGGCCACTTCACCAGCCTGTTCCTCAACCGAAAGGTTGCGGTGAATGACGCCGATGCCGCCAGACTGCGCCATCGCAATGGCAAGGCGCGCTTCGGTCACAGTGTCCATCGCGGCTGAAATCAGGGGGATATTGAGGCTGATGGACTTGGTCAGGAACGTCGAGACGTTCACATCAGCAGGTAAAACCTCGCTCGCGCCGGGCTGCAGAAGCACGTCGTCGAAGGTAATGGCTTGTCGGATTTTCATGTGGGGAGCTCCCTTTTTGGCCTAGTAAGGGAGTCGCAAGGACTTGTGAAGTCCCCCCTGCATTTTCCCCGCACACCACAAACACATGTATGTGACATCCCGTTTCGTGCCCGGCTTCCAATGGTTCAGATGGCTCGCAGGCTCAATCAACACAGATTGTAAACTGGGGGATGCCGTCATCGACCTCTGCATAGCAGCCGAACGGGCTGTCATCGGCCTGACACACGCCATCTTCGGTCGGCTGCCCCACATCATCGTCCGACTCAAGCGACAGCAGACAGCGCCCTTCGCAATCCTCTGCGCCCATGCACGCCTGTCCTGCATCCGCATAGGGCTGCAAACATTGGTCATAGCCCAGCATGCCGCCCGTCCCTACCTCGCCTCCGGCCGCTAAACAGGCCTCGCGTTCCGCTTTCGTGGCCCGCTTGCTGTCAAAGCGGATCTTCTCATGACCGGACTCTGACGCCGGTGCCGATCCGTCGGTTGCCCCGTCAAAATCTGTTCCGCCAGTGCCGGCACAGGCTCCCACCATGATCAGTGCGGTTGCAGCCGCCAGCAGGGTCCTCATTGGCCTGGCGCCTTGTCGAACACGGGAATACCTTCAGGCTTGGCGTGGAAAGGCTGGGCATCACACATATATATCGCCATCTGCGCCGCGCCGAAATCCGCCGGATTGTCCAACGTGCCCGCCTTGAGAAGGTAAGCGCCCGGCATATAGGGGCTTTCGGACCATAGCGGCGTTCCGCACGACGAACAGAAAGAGCGGGTCACGGGTGCCTCAAGGTCGCTGCGGCTGAATTTGCCCGGCGCTCCGCTGACCAGCCTGAACGCGGTAACCGGCACCCCGAACACCATATTGGGCTGGCCACCTGAATAATACTGACACTCACGGCAGTGGCACTGGCCCTTAAAGATCACGTCCCCAGCCACTTCGAAACGCACTTTGCCACAATAGCATTCACCGTCGGCTTTCATTCTCATATCCCAATCCTGAGGGTTCTTTGTGGCCTTAATGGTTAACACTACAAACACACATGGCAATGGAACGATTGGCACGCCCAATGCATAGAGCAATTGGAGGAACAAACACGGATTAGACTGAAAGGAGACCCGCTTGGCATCGCAAGACTATTCAACCCGCCAGATTACAGGCACGTCTGACATTTCAGTGGATGATGCGATTTCGCGCGCCCTAAGCGTTGCGCGTCAGCGTTTCAGCCAGCCGGATTGGTTCGATGTTGTCACCGCCCGTGGTTATCTCAGCAATGGCAGCGTCTCGCATTATCAGGTCACGCTTGATTTAGGATATGCGAAAGAGCGCAATGCCCTCGGCGAAGACCGCTACTTCACTGCCTGCGCAGGGCGCAAGTCTGAAATGTATCACACGGTCGATGTTCGCCTCTAAGGCAAGACGCTTCAATATTTCGGAACGTTTCTAGCCGTCGGGTCGTTGGTCTCCACAACAAGGAGGACCACCATGTCAGCAGACACCTACGCAATCAGCAAGATCGTCGGAACATCCGAAAAATCCATTGAGGACGCTATCGACGGCGCTTTGGCCACCGCAAGTAAAACTCTGCGCAGCCTCGATTGGTTCGACGTCACATCAACCCGTGGCTTCATCCAGGATGGTAAGGTCAAATACTATCAGGTGACCATCGAACTCGGCTTCAAATACGAGAGCTGATGTGTGGTCTAACGGCGAAAGCCTTTAGCAATCACGAAAATCTCAGGGCTGCCCGCTCGACTGGCGGGCGGCTTTATGTGCTTCACGGTCTTGAAGTTCAATTTCAGGACATCCAGCACATCCTTCGTCGTCCCCCCCTGGAAAACCTTTGAACAAAAGGCCCCGCCCGGCGCGAGATGCTCGACCGCGAATGCGGCGGCCATTTCCACAAGGGCAACCGTGCGCAAATGGTCTGTCTGTTTGTGACCGGTCGTGTTGGCGGCCATGTCTGACAACACGAGATCTGGCTTGCCCGTCAGGCCTTTCAGCATGCGCGCCACGTCATCCGGTTCGTTTACGTCGCCCTGAATTATGTGGGCGCCCTCGACAGGATCAACCGGCAGAAGATCAATGCCCACCACTTCTAGCGCGCCTTTGGCGACGGCAACCTGCAACCACCCACCCGGTGCGCAGCCAAGATCGACAATCCGCTGGCCGCGCTTCAGCAGTCCGATCTTTGTATCTATTTCCAGCAACTTATACGCGGCGCGCGCACGGAATCCTTCATCCTTCGCCTTGCGGACATAGGGATCCGACAACTGGCGCTCGAGCCATTTTTTCGAACTATCGCTCTTGGCATGATGCGCATGTATCTTGCGCTCGCCTGTCTGCCGTCCGGAATTCCCTTCCTTGCCGGTGGGGCCTTTCCAGCGGCGCTTCTCTTCATCCGCCATCTTGCGTGCCCTTCTGTTCAACGCCGCTATTCTGTCCGGGCTTGCGCCCCCGCCGTCCGCGACGGCGCGGTTTCGGCTTCTTGGGCCCATACATCATTGACAGCAAGAGTCCCTCGCGCAGCCCACGATCAGCCACACGCAGACGACCTGCAGGACAGGCCTCCCACACCGCATCGACGATCGCACAACCAGATAGCATTAGCCCCGCGCGCTCGTCGCCAATCGTTGGCAGCTTCATGCGGCCTTCCATACCGACATCGCGCAGTAATTTGATCGTTGCGGCGCCGTCCTCCTGACTCAGCCAAGTCCCGTCCACCTTGTCGCGGCGATAGCGATCCAGCTTCAAATGCACGCCGGCAAGGCATGTAACCGTGCCTGATGTGCCGATCATGTGCGCGTCAGCCCCGGCCATCGCCTCGCGAACTGCTACTATGCCCGGCCATTCCGCGATGGTCTGGCGTGCATGCTCAAGCATCAGCGGATAGGCCTCCACTTCATCCAGATGACCAAACGCCTCTGACAGGGTCACCACGCCCAACGGCAGGCTCGTCCAGTCAAGAATTGGCGCGCGCTCCAGAAGTCCCTTGAACCCGTTATCGCGCGCGGCACGTGCGTCCACCCAGGACAGCTCAGTCGACCCGCCGCCAATATCAACCACAAGCACCGAGGTGGCTGTCGGCTCGATCAGGTCATGGCACCCGATCGTTGCGAGACGCGCCTCTTCCTTTGCCCCGATGATCTTGAAAGTCAGCCCTGTTTCAGCATGCACGCGACGGATGAATTCAGCGCCATTATCGGCTTTGCGGCAGGCCTCGGTCGCGATGCAGCGCACACGGCCCACACCGTGCTGTTTCAGCTTCTTCCGGATATTCTGGAGGGCATCGATGGCCCGGTCTATCGCCGCATCTGACAGGCGTCCGGTCTCGTGGAGCCCCTCCCCCAGACGTGCAATCTGGGAATGTGAATCGACCACGCGAAACGTCTTCCCGCGTGGTTCGGCAACCAGCAGGCGGCAGTTATTTGTTCCAAGGTCGACGGCCGCAAAAAGCGGTGCCGTCTTTCCGTTGCGCTGGGCGCCTCGCTTGTCGCGGGCGCCGGGCGCTTTTTTATCAGCCATGGTGTGGCCCAAATTGATGACTTGAGGCATTGTTATCACAGGAGCGGGAAATGGCTAGTGGACCAAACTTCTTCTCGTGGTTGAAAAACCCGTTTAGACGCAGGCGCAGAAAAGCGCAGGCAAAACCATTGCTATTGATCAATCCGATTGACGGAAATCGCAGATACAATGCGGTATCCCGGCACAGTGCCAAGTTCCAGATCGGCCAGGTCGTTCGCCATCGCATGTTTCCCTTTAGGGGCGTAATATTCGATGTCGACCCCCAGTTTGCCAATACTGCGGAATGGTATGAGTCAATCCCGGAAGAAGTGCGCCCGCGCAAGGACCAGCCCTTCTACCACCTTTTCGCGGAGAACGAGCGCACCCATTATGTCGCCTATGTATCCGAACAAAATCTCCTGCCGGACGAATCCGAGACGCCGCTCACCCATCCTGAGATCAACGAATGGTTCACGCTCACGGGTCAGGGGACCTATGAGCTAAAAAAGGGCGTAGCCAACTAGGCCTCCCTTATGCCGCGACTTTAGGCCAGATAGATGAAGTAGATCGCGATACTCGTCGCCAAACCCACAACAAGGTTCATCGGCACGCCGATCTTCAGGAAGTCCGCAAACCGGTAATTACCCGCCGCGTGAACAATTGTATTCGTCTGATAACCAATAGGCGACGCAAAGCTGGCGCTCGCGCCAAACATCACCGCAACAACGAGTGCCCGCGGATCGATGCCGAGCTGCGTCCCGATGCCGATTACCAGCGGCGTCATGATCACGGCCACGGCCGCGTTCGTGACAACTTCTGTCAGGACCGAAGTCAAAAGGTACACCATCAATACCAGCCAGAATGGCGACGCCGTTACGAGCAATGGCTGCAATCCATTGACCAGCAAGTCGACCCCGCCGGCCGACTGCAGGCCTGCGCCCACCATTAACATGGCGATGATCAGCCCCAGAACGCCCGCATCCATCGCCTCAAACGCATCATTCAGGGTAAGACATCCAAGCGCAAGCACGGCACCGACACCGATCAGCGATGTAATCAGCAGCGGCACGCCCAATACAGCTGAAGACAGGATAACCGAGACGAGGATGGCTATGGCCAACGGCCCGCGCTTCCGGCGAAACGGCTCCACCTTGAGCGAGGTGTCAACGACGAGCGCGCCAGAAGCGGCAAGATCCCGCAATTCACTTGGCGTGCCGTCTATGATCATCCTGTCCCCGGCCTTGAGACGCGCGGTGGCGAGATCCGGCCCAGGCAGGCTGCCAAAGCGAGTCAGGCCTCGCACCGTCACCGCATGGCGCGACAGGTACGTGATTTCCGAAATCCGGCGCCCGATATTTGGGTCGTTGGGCGTGACGGTAGCTTGGGCGTGTTCCTCAGCACCACCCTCCAATTGGCGAAGTTTGATGCCAATCCGGAAAAGGCCGGAGTCGACCATTGTCAGCAATTCCTGGAGGTCAGCGCGCAGCGTAATCCGGTCCCCTACCTTGAGCGCGGACTCTTCCTCTGCCGCGGCCATGCGTCGATTGCCCCGGAACACGGCAATGACGCTGATACCCTTCTTCGAGAGTTCCGGCACGTCCGCGAGCATTTTCCCGAGCGCCGGGGATTCTTCACGGACATAGACATCCGTGAGATAGGAAGAATCGAGCGGGGGACGCGCCACATCGCTTTTTGATCTTGGCAGCAAAAGCCAGCCCAGTCCCAAGAGCATGGCAAGACCCGAGGCAAACGTCACAAGACCAATCGGCGTAATCTCGAAAATGCCGAAGGGCGCCAGACCATTCTCCTGCGCCACACCGGCCACCAGAAGGTTAGTCGATGTGCCAATCAGCGTACATGTGCCCGCCAGGATAGAAATATAGGACAGGGGAATCAGCAGCTTTTTCTCGGAGATCTTCAACCGCTGTGAAAGCTCGATGACGATCGGCAGCAGGATGACGACCACTGCCGTATTGTTCACAAAGGCCGATGCGACCGAGACGATCCCGCCGAGCAGTATCATCGCACCCACGGCCGACTTGTCTGCCACTTGGAGAACCGACGCTGCCATTGCGTCAAGCACACCCGTCCGGCGCAGCGACGCCGCGAGGATAAACATGGCGCCAATGGTGATCGGGGCGCTGTTCGAGAAGGCGGACAGCGCGCCCTCCTGATCAAGGTAACCGAGCAGCAGGAACACCGCAGCGCCAATAATCGCCATGGCGGCTGCGGGCAGCCGCTCCATCAGGAAGCCGACAAACATCAGCACGAGAACGCAAAGGGAAATTACCGCAGAATGTTCAGTCAGAAAGGGCTGCATTCGGGTATCCTGATGTCAAAGGTTTGATTGAACGCACAGGCAACACACTGGTTGCTGGCTCGGCGGCAGTTTCCTCAGCTCGCCGGGCCTGTATCAGTTCCTTCGATCATCGCGATCACGGCATCCCAATGCGCCAGTGCTTCGACATCGCCCTGCGCCGCCACCTCAGCCGCCCGCAGTGTTGCAATCACGGCAGCATCCTCGCCATACTGGCGCATCAATTGTCCGGCGACGCTGGCGGCTGTCTCGCTCATTCGGCCTGCGCGCTCGCGCGCGCTATGGCAGCTGTCGTGGACTGCCCATCCACCAGCGGCACGATGTGCACAGTCCCGCCGCGCGCCAGCACGACATCAGCACCGACAATTGTGTCGATGGAATAGTCTCCGCCCTTCACCAGCAGGTCTGGTTGGAGCGCCTCGATCAGCGCCAACGGCGTATCCTCATCAAACACCACGACCGCATCCACGGCCGATAGGCCAGATAGCACGCGCGCCCGGGAGACTTCATCATTCACCGGTCGTGTCGGCCCTTTCAGGCGCTTGACCGAGGCATCGGAATTCAGCCCGACGACGAGCCGGCCGCAGCGCGCTTTGGCTTCCTCCAGCACGCGCAGGTGGCCTGGATGGAGAATGTCGAAACAGCCATTCGTGAAACCGACGGTCAGCTGCGCATCCCGCCAGACTTCCACCTGGTCCTTCAATGTCTCCAGCGGCACATGCGACACACCGCCATTGCGCATGCCCATCTGCAACGCCTGTTTCAGCTCGCTAGCCGCCACGGTTGCCGTGCCTGACTTGCCTACCGCGATCCCCGAGGCCGCAATGGCCAGCGACACCGCCTCCTCCATCGTTCCGCCAGCGGCCAGTCCAAGCGCCAGTGCGGCAATGCTCGTGTCGCCTGCGCCGGACACATCATAAACCTCCCGCGCCTCGCCTGAGCGATGCATCACTTCGCCGCCCTGATTGGCGAACGACATGCCTTTTGCGGCGCGCGTCACAACAATCGCTTTCGCTGGCAGGATGCTCAGCGCCTGCCCCAGCGCTTCGGCGGCATCGCGGTCTGTCTCGACGGGCAGGCCCATGGCCTGGCTCAGCTCGACAGCGTTTGGCTTCAGAACATCCACCGCGCCATAACGTGCAAAATCCAGCCCCTTGGGGTCGGCAATCACCGGGATGCCGTGCGCACGTCCAGCCGCAATCGCGGCCTCGATAACGCCCGGCGTCACGGCGCCCTTCGCATAGTCGGACAGGATGATCAGGCTGGCATCCTTCGCCGCGTCTTCCAGAGACACGACCAGATCAGCTTCCGTCGACAGGTCGATCGCCTTTGTATCCTCGGCATCGACGCGCAGCAATTGCTGACCACCTGCCACAAAGCGTGTCTTCAGTGTTGTCGGTCGGTCGCGCATGACGATCAAGTCAGATTCCACGCCGTCAATCTGGCCCAGCAATTCTGCCAGGGCGCGCCCCTCTGCATCGTCACCAACAACGCCTATGAGTGATGTCCGCATGCCCAGGGTCGAGAGGTTGCGACCCACATTGCCTGCGCCGCCCGGCATGGCCGCTTCCCGAGTCCGCCGCATGATCGGCACAGGCGCTTCGGGTGATATCCGGGCCACATGGCCATACACAAACCGGTCGAGCATGACATCGCCAACACAAACGACGCGTTTGCCTGCCGCGGCGCGTACAAGTGCTATAAGTGCAGCCGTATCCATCAGTTATGATCCGCCAGACAATCTACGTAATTTGAAGCAATTACAGAGCAATAGGTGTTAAGCCCGATATACAAGGCCATGTTGGCGACTCCTTTTGTTACAAGGATATAGCCCTGCAGTGCGCAGCGCGAAACCCATCGCGGCATCAACTGATCCAGATGCGCCTGCGGGCCGTAATAGAAGCAAATACTCACTTGTAGCCTTTGGAGCCTGTCCTGACTGTTTCTGCCCCCGCCATCGTCTGGTTCCGCGAAGATCTGAGACTTGCAGACAACCCAGCGCTTGCGGCGGCTGTAAGCACCGGCCGTCCGCTTGTGCTGTTATACATACATGACGAAGTTTCATCGGGTTTTCGTCCGCGTGGTGGGGCTTCAAAATGGTGGTTAGGCAAGTCACTCGCCGCGCATATCCACCAGATTGAAGCAGCAGGGGGATGTCTGACGATTCGCTCTGGCGAAACCGCCAAAGTAATATCCGATGTGATCGCAGAAACCGGCGGCGTATCCGTTTTCTGGAACCGTCGCTATGGCGGGCCCGAACGTGCAATGGATACAGAACTCAAAACAAATCTGAAGCGGGGCAGCATAGAGGTCAGCACCTTCAATGGTCGCCTTCTGACGGAGCCATGGGAAATCACGACTGGCTCCGGCACGCCGTACAAGGTTTTCACACCCTATTGGAAAGCCATGCGGTCGACCTACCAGGCACCCTCGCTTCTGCCCATGCCTAAATCCTTTACAGGCCCGGAAGTCGCTTCTGAAAGCCTCGAATCGCTCGGCCTGCAGCCCGTTGCACCTGACTGGTCTGGCGGTCTGGACTCGGAATGGAGCCCCGGCGAGTCAGGCGCCACCGAACGGCTCTGGAATTTTCTCGAAGGCCCAATTAATACCTATTCAGACGACCGCAACCGTCCTGACAAGGAAGCCGGTACGTCGCGCCTTTCCCCGCATCTCCATTTTGGCGAGATCAGCCCCGTCCAAATCTGGCGCGCCGTGCAAACTGGTATCAGTGCAGGGAAGTTCGATGAATCCAACGCCATGACTTATCTATCGGAAGTCGTCTGGCGGGAATTCTCTTACGTGCAGCTTTACTATAATCCGGACCTCGCGACAGAGAATTACAATTCCGATTTCGATCTCATGCCCTGGCGCAGCGATTCCGATGCGCTCCAGGCCTGGAAAGAAGGTCGAACCGGCTATCCAATTGTTGATGCCGGCATGCGCCAGCTCTGGCATACGGGCTACATGCACAACCGGGTAAGGATGATTGTGGCGTCCTTCCTGACCAAGCACCTGCTCCTGCCATGGCAGGTCGGCGAGGACTGGTTCTGGGATACGCTCGTTGATGCCGATCCTGCTGCCAATGCAGCCAGCTGGCAGTGGACAGCTGGAAGCGGCGCCGACGCTGCTCCCTATTTCCGCGTCTTCAATCCGATCACGCAGGGACAGAAGTTCGATCCCAATGGCATCTATGTCCGGCGCTGGTGCCCGGAATTATGCGGCCTGCCCGACAAGATTTTGCATACCCCGTGGGAAGCAGACAGCGCCACCCTTAAGAAGGCCGAAATAACCCTCGGCACAACCTACCCCAAGCCGATCGTCGATCATCCCACTGCCCGCCAGCGCGCCCTCGACGCGTATGATAGACTCAAAGAAAAACGGAACGCCGCATGAAACGTATCGCCATTATCGGATCAGGCATTTCCGGCCTAGGCGCAGCTTACGCGCTCAAGGACACCGCCGATGTCACCGTCTTCGAAGCGGAAGACCGCCTCGGTGGCCATGCCTGTACGCATATATTCGACTATGATGGCCACGAGACAGCGGTCGATCTCGGATTCATTGTATATAATGGCCTGAACTATCCGAACCTTATCGGATTTTTCGATGCATTGGGTGTCGCCACCCAGCCTTCTGACATGAGCTTTGCCGTTTCCGACCGGGATGGTTGGGAATGGGCGTCCACCGCCCGAGGGATCTTTGCCCAGAAGCGTAATCTGTTCAGCCCTAAATTCCACCGCTTCTGGCGCACGATCCTCAAGTTCAACGATCTCGCTAGGCTCGAATATGCCTCTGGCAATATCGCGGACACAACGCTTGGCGCCTGGCTCGACATGCACGGCTTCGACCAGCCTTTCCGCTGCAACTACATCCTGCCCATGGGCGCCGCCATTTGGTCCACACCAGAAGCGAACATGCTCGACTATCCCGCCCGCAGTTTCTTCCAGTTCTTCGAGAACCACCGCCTGATGCACAAGGAGCGTCCGCAATGGCGCACCGTCACGGATGGTAGCCAGACCTATGTCCGCGCTGTCTCGCAAATTCTTGGCAGTCGCGTGCGCACCAATTCGCCTGTCATCCGCGTGGTCCCTTTCGGCGAGAGGGTCATGGTCACCACGGCAGACAAGAATACGCAGGTCTTTGACGACGTCATTCTGGCTTGCCACTCAGACCAGGCGCTGCGCCTTATGGATAAGAATTTCGAGGATCAGGCATTCCTCCTGCGTTCGGTCCGTTACCGTCCGAACACGATCTACCTGCATCGTGACCCCGCCCTGATGCCGACGCGCCGCCGCGCGTGGGCCAGCTGGAACGTCATCAAGCAAGACAATGGGGACATCTGCCTCAGCTACTGGATGAACAGGCTTCAGAGTCTTGATGACAGCCGCCCGCTCTTCATCACGCTCAACCCGGAAGCGCCACCGCGCGACGACCTTACCTTCCACAAATACGCATTCGACCATCCACAGTTTGACGCTGCTGCTGAGGCCGCAGTGCGTGGACTGAACCGTATTCAGGGGCAGGACAAGGTCTGGTTCGCAGGCGCATGGATGGGGCGAGGATTCCACGAAGACGGCCTGAAATCCGGTCTTTCAGCCGCGCTGTCCCTCGGCGGAAAAGTCCCGTGGGACGTGAAAAATGTAGACATTTACACGTCTTCGCACAAAACTCCTCTTATGGAGATTGCAGCAGAGGTGTCGGTTTGACCGCCCCGGCGCTCAATTTGTGGAGGGGCCAGACGGTACACGCACGCTATGTGCCGTTTGAGCGCCGCTTTGCCTACAACATCGCCATGATCGATATCGACATCGACCGGCTGGACGAGGCAGACGCACAGACACGTTTCTTCTCCGTCGACGGGCCAGGCCTGTTCTCGTTCCACCGCAAGGATCACGGCCCGCGTGCCAACGTGCCCTTGCGCCCCTGGGCGGAGGACATGTTGTCAAAAGCCGGAGTTGCCCTGAATGGCGGCGCTATTCGTCTCGTCACCTTCCCGCGCCATCTCTTCTACAAATTCGCTCCCATATCCCTATGGTACGGGTACGGACCTGACGGCGAACTGCGCGGCATCGTCTACGAAGTGAACAACACGTTCGGCGAAACCCATGCCTATGTCGCTGCGGTCGCGAGCGACCGATCACAGCACGAAGCGAAGAAGTATTTCCACGTCTCGCCTTTCTTTGATGTGACCGGCAATTATCGCTTCACGCTCAGAACGCCCTCAGACCGGCTAGGAGTGGTTGTCGAGAGCATTAAGGATGGCACGCTTCTGCATATGGCCAATATTCGCGCCCAACGCGCCCCCGCCAATCAGGGCAGCTTCCTGCGGCTTGCCCTCACCCGCCCTTTCTCCACGCTCGGCGTCACGCTTGCCATACACTGGCAGGCCATTCGCATCTGGATGCGCGGCGCCAAGTACAGGCCGAAACCAAATCCCCCAGAACACAATGCCACAGTCGCCTCGGAAAGCGGAAGCATGGGTTCCAACATCGAGAAAGACGCCGCATGACCGAACCAATCCTGGCTACATCGCAATCAATCAGCCGCCTCAAGGGTGTGCCGACCACCTTCCGGCTGGCCGCACTCACCCTTCTGCGCACGCAGTGTGGCAAGCTCCAGTTCACCCTGCCTGACGGACGCAAGATTCTTTTTCGCAACACCGAGCCAGGACCGGAAGCGGAAATCATCGTCCACGATTACAGCTTCGTGAAGCGCGCGTTGGCCGCAGGGGATGTTGGTTTCGCCGAAGCCTACATGGATAGCCAGTGGTCCACGCCAGACCTCACCAAAGTGTTGCAATTTTTCTCGGCCAATTTCGAAAGCGCACAGCGCCTTGCCCGCGGCGGCATGGTCGTGCGCTGGGCCAACATGGTGCGCCACCTGTTCAACAGGAACTCCAAGGCCGGCGCGCGCCGTAACATCATGGCCCATTATGATCTTGGTAATGACTTTTATAGCCTCTGGCTTGACCCCAGCATGACCTATTCCTCGGCCATCTTCGAAAGCCCGAACCAGTCCCTCGAACAGGCGCAACAGGTAAAGTACAAGGGCATATGTGACCGCATCGAGGCTGGCCCATCGAGCAACATTCTGGAGATCGGCTGCGGCTGGGGCGGCTTTGCCGAATACGCCGCTAAGCAACGCGGCAGCAAGGTCACATGCCTAACCATCTCCCCCTCACAGCGCGATTACGCCATGCAGCGCATGCAACGTGAGGGCCTCTCGGAGCGCGTCGAAATTCGCCTTGAAGACTATCGCGACCATACTGGCCTTTATGACGGCGTCGCTTCAATCGAAATGTTCGAGGCCGTGGGCGAATCCTACTGGCCGAGCTATTTCGCAAAAATCTTCGACAGTCTGAAACAAGGCGGCAAGGCCGCCCTCCAGATCATCACCATTGATGACGACCTCTTCCAGAATTATCGCAACCGTGTGGATTTCATCCAGCGCTACATTTTTCCGGGTGGCATGCTCCCCGGCGAAACGGCTCTCAAGGACCAGTTTGCCAAGGCCGGCCTGCGCCACGATGGCGTCCACTATTTCGGACAGGACTATGCCCGCACCTGTCACGAATGGGCGCGCGTCTTTAACGATAAATGGGACGAGATCCAGAGCTTCGGGTTCGACGAGCCGTTCAAGCGCATGTGGAACTTCTACCTCTCCTATTGCGAGGCCGGTTTTCTCGATGGCCGCATCAATGTCGGACAGTTCCAGGTCTCCAAGGCCTGATCCTTCGGGTGAAGGAACGCGCTATCGCCAAGAGTGTGTCGCACCGCAAAGGCGTGGCGCCTGTCCATGAGACAATAACCACTTTTGGCGCTCTCTGTGCTCGGCGCTTTCCTTGCGCGCGCCATGGCTTAGCTTCTCGCCAAAAGGAGCTACATCATGCAGGCAGTCATCTTCGGCGCATCAGGCGGCATTGGTAGCGCCCTCGTAACCCGGCTTGCCGCGCGCCCTGACGTAACTCACGTCCACGCCGTCTCCCGCGCGCGCACAGAAGCAGCCGAAAAGATAACACCGCACACGGTCGACATTACCAGCGAAGCCGATCTCGCCGCCCTCGCTACTACGCTGAAAGGCACGGACGACCTCGGCCTTGTTATCGTCGCCACTGGATTGCTCTCTAATAGCACCAGTCTCCAGCCGGAAAAGTCCTACCGTCACCAGTCCCTGGAGGCGTTCGAAGAAGTCTTCCGCGTAAACACGTTCGGTCCGGCGCTTGTGGCAAAACACATGCTGCCATTAATGCCGCGCAAGGACCGCGCCGTATTCGCCGCCCTCTCGGCCCGCGTCGGCTCGATCAGTGACAACCGCCTTGGCGGCTGGCACGCCTACCGCGCCTCCAAGGCCGCCCTCAACATGCTTGTGCGCAACTATGCCATCGAGCAGGCCCGCATAAACGACCAGTTCATCGCCGTCAGCCTCCATCCGGGAACAGTCGACACAGGCCTTTCCCAGCCCTTCCAGTCAAATGTACCGGATGCGCAATTGTTCAGCCCAGACCAGTCGGCCGGCTACCTGCTCAAAGTCATTGATGGCCTCACACAGACCGACACCGGCAAGTGTTTCGACTGGGACGGCAAGGAAGTGCCCGCCTAGACCAGTCGGCTCTGCTTGACTGCAGCGCCGATAAAGCTCGCGAACAACGGATGCGGCTCAAACGGGCGTGACTTCAGTTCCGGGTGGAACTGCACGCCGATAAACCACGGGTGGTCCGGCAGCTCGAAAATCTCCGGCAGCTTGCCGTCCGGCGACATGCCCGAGAACGACAGGCCCGCCTTCTCCAGCTGCTTGATATAGCCAGCATTCACCTCATAGCGGTGGCGGTGGCGTTCGGAGATATCCAGCGAGCCATAGATCTCGGCGACCTTGCTGCCTTCTTTCAGGCGTGCCGGATAGGCACCAAGGCGCATCGTGCCGCCCTTATCGGTGTTCTCGTCGCGCACCACCCGTTCATTGCCCTTGGTCCACTCTTCCATCAGGCCAACAAGTGGAGCCTTGGTCGGGCCGAACTCGCTGGTCGAGGCATCGGCAATGCCCGCCATCGTGCGCGCAGCTTCCACCACCGACAATTGCATGCCGTAGCAAATCCCGAAGCATGGCACGTTGCGCTCGCGGGCAAACCGCGCCGCCCGCATCTTGCCGTGCGCGCCGCGCTCGCCGAAGCCGCCCGGCAGGATCACCCCATGCACGCCTTCAAGAATGTCCAGCGGTGCATGCTCGTCATCGAACTGCTCGGAATCGATCAGTTTGACATCCACCTTCACCTGATTGGCGAGGCCGCCATGCACCAGCGCTTCCATGACGGACTTATAGGCGTCGGGCACGTCGGTATATTTGCCGACAAGCCCGATGCACACGTCGCCATCCGGGTTGCGAATCGTCTTGGCGATCTGGTCCCACGAGGTCAGGTCCGGCTCAGGCGCATCAGCAATCCGGAAATGGCCCAGAACTTCCGTATCCAGTCCCTCGGCGTGATAGGCGCCCGGTACGTCATATATGTGGCCCACGTCGCGCGCCTCAATCACGGAGGACGGGCGCACGTTACAGAAGCTCGCAATCTTGCCTTTTTCTGTCTCAGGGATCGGCCGGTCACACCGGCACAGCAGGATATGCGGCTGGATACCGATCGACCGCAGTTCCTTCACAGAGTGCTGCGTCGGCTTGGTCTTCATCTCCCCGGCCGCCGGAATGTAAGGCAGCAGCGTCAGGTGAATGAAGCAGGCGCGGTCAGGCCCGAGTTCCTGTCCGAGTTGGCGGATCGCCTCGAAGAAAGGCAGGCCTTCAATATCGCCCACCGTGCCGCCGATTTCGCACAGCACGAATTCCACGTCCTCGCCCGGATCGGACAGGACAAAATCCTTGATCTCGTTGGTTACGTGCGGAATCACCTGGATCGTCGCGCCGAGATAATCCCCGCGCCGTTCCTTCTCGATGATGCGGCTATAGATGCGCCCCGTCGTGATATTGTCCGATTGGCGGGCCGAGACGCCGGTAAAGCGCTCGTAGTGGCCAAGGTCGAGGTCGGTTTCTGCCCCGTCGTCGGTGACATAGACCTCGCCGTGCTGGCGCGGGCTCATCGTGCCCGGATCGACATTAAGATAAGGGTCCAGCTTGCGCAGGCGGACCTTGTAGCCCCTTGCCTGCAGCAATGCGCCGAGTGCGGCGGAAGCAATCCCTTTGCCGAGGGATGACACCACGCCGCCCGTAATGAAAATGTAGCGGATCATGGGACTATCCCGATGCCGTGATTCGTTGATGATTGGCGCGGGCAAAATGCCCGTGCCGCAAATTTACTGGGGATTGCCCGTTTCGGGTTCAGTCGGAACAGGGGTTTCCTCTGCTGCCGGGTCGCCAAGCGGCGCGGCAGGTTCAGATGCGGTCGGGTCGACCAGGTCATCCGTTGGCGCTTCCGGGGTAGAGAGACTGCCCGCGCCACCATCTTGGCCATCCAGCAGCGTGCTAGACGGGTCAAACAGGTCCGTTGGGCCGCCAGAGGCGCCCGTATCGTCGGCGCCGAGCGCCTTTTCGACATCACTGCGCGTGTCGTTGTCCCGGTTGGCGATCGACGTAAGCGCGAGGCTCGTAATGAAGAACACCCCGCCGACAATGATCGTCGTGCGTACAAGAGCGCCCGCTGCGCCGCGACCCGACATCAGCGAATTGCCGCCGCCGCCGCCGCCCATTCCCAAACCGCCGCCTTCCGACTTCTGAATCAGAACAAGCCCCGTCATGATGACACAGGCGAAAATATGGACGACGAGGATAAGATTCTGCATGGCGGACCGAATTTCCTGAAATCAAGGGGCCCGCATATCGCCTATAAAGGCTAACGCCAAGCCTCTCCCGTCAGTCTGGGTTAAATAGCTGACATGTAAATGGAGAGGAAATCCTCAGCCTTCAAGCTCGCACCGCCGATCAGGCCGCCATTAACATCAGTTACCGCAAGGATTTCAGCGGCATTCCCCGGGTTCATGCTACCCCCATACAGAATCGGTGTGGAGGACGCGCCGGCGTCAAACCGGCTTGCGAGCCAGGCCCGGATGGCGCCGTGAACTTCGCCAATCTGTTCCGTACTGGCCACTTTTCCCGTCCCGATGGCCCAAATT
Source organism: Alphaproteobacteria bacterium (assembly GCA_018827375.1). Classification (GTDB taxonomy): domain Bacteria; phylum Pseudomonadota; class Alphaproteobacteria; order Caulobacterales; family Hyphomonadaceae; genus Hyphomonas. The sequence continues at coordinate 66,134 of JAHJYW010000007.1, read as the reverse complement.
GGTTCATAGGCAATCACAAAATCGCTTGCGCCGATTCCGGCCGGGATTGATCCGGCGAGTTGGCTTTCGATCCGCTCCAGCGTCCGTCCGGCCTCGCGCTCAGCAAGGCTTTCACCCACACAGATGATCGGAACGAGGCCCGCCCGAAGCGCAGCTTTGGCTTGGGAGGCAACCACGGAATCGGTTTCGCCATGGTCCGCGCGGCGCTCGGAATGCCCGACGATCACATGGGATGCGCCGGCATCCGCCAGCATTTCCGCTGAAATATCGCCCGTATGTGCGCCTTTTTCGTTCGGATGGCAGGTTTCCCCACCGATTCGCAGGGCAGAATGGCCTGTTGCCGCAGCGCCCAAGGCCACGAGCGTGGCGGGCAGGCAAAGCAGCGCCGTCACCCCCTCTTTTCCGGCGCCAACTGCAACAGCCACTGCCTCTATCTGCGAAAGGCCATCGCGCAGGCCATTCATTTTCCAGTTTCCAGCGATCAGTGTCCGTGACATGCAGCCATCCCTATCTTGCAAGACTAAGCCGTGTCGCCTAGCAAGCACTGAGCCATCCCGCAAACGTTCAGAAAGACTGCGTCATAATGCTAGCCCTGATGAAAAGCCTGATGAATTCGATCTTCGGCAAGATCGTCGTCATGATCATCTGTGCAGGCATGGCCCTGTGGGGCGCTGACCAGGCATGGACCGCGGTGAATTCCGGACTCGGCAGCAATCTGGCCGGCGCTGGCGCACGGGGTATCGATGCGCAGACGCTCGATCGCCGCGTCGAAAACCTGTTGCGCAATATCAATGCGAATGCCGACAAGCCGATCACGAAATCAGAAGCCGCGGATCAAGGCATCGTCGATCAGGTCTTCGAACTCGAAAAGTCGAAGATCGTGAATCTCGGTTACGCCAACGCCATCGGCGTGAAGCCGTCAACCGATGCTGTTGTTGAGCAGCTCAAGACAGTCGACGCCTTCAAGAACCCCCTGACCGGCGAGCTCGATCTGAATACCTATCGTGAAGTTCTTTACCAGAACCGATTCACCAAGGAAGAATACGAGCAGCAGGTCTCCGACGACCTGACGCTGAAGACCATGAGCGAGGGCGCGACCGCCGCGCTTTTCCCGCCGCAGGTCCTTGCCGGCATTCAGGCCCTTTATATTGGCGAGACGCGTGACGTCACGTGGTTCATCCTTGATGCATCCAAGGCTCCCACGCCGGAAGCACCGACGGATGACGACATCCGCGCCTATTACGACGCCAATCTGGAAAGCCTTGAGCAGCCAGAGCGCCGCTCAATCAATCTCCTGCAGATGTCGGCTGACGACTTCCTGTCCCAGGTCACCGTCACCGAGCAGGAAATTGCGACCATCTACGAGGCGACCAAATCCGAGCGTTTCTCCGAACCGGACCAGCGCACCTATATCGAACTCTACTTTGCTGACCGTGACACCGCCCGTACGGCTTTCGGCCTGCTTGCCGGCGGCGCAGACCCGGCGACCCTGCCCGGTGTCCTGTCCAGTGAGACCAAGACGGGCGACAAGGAGAGCATTGCAGACACCGCCCTGCAGGACGCCATGTTCGGCCCCGGCAAGCAAAGCGGTGCCCTGTTCGGCCCGCGTGAGGTTGAAGGCCGGTGGCAGGTCGCGCGGCTCGTTTCGGTTCAGCCGGGCGCTGTCTATCCAATCGAAACCGTTTCCGAAGTGATCCGTGGAGAACTCGCCCGCGAGCGGGCCCAGGTCCTGTTCTATGAGAAACTCGATGCCCTCGACCGTGCCATCGGCGCCGGTTATCCGCTGGCTCAGATCGCTTCCGAAGTGGGTGTGCCAATCCTCAGCTTCGAGCCGGTCGATGCAAATGGGCTGACCGAGAGCGGCATTCTGATGAACGGCCTGATTGCCGCGCAGGACGCATTTCAGGGCGCCTTCCAGATCGGTGCCGGCGACGTATCCAACCGGTTTGATGGCGAAGAGGCCGTCTACTTGACGTCCCCGGACACAATCATTGCGCCGAGCACACCTGAATTCGACACGATAAAGGAAGACATCCGCCAGTTGCTGGTCCAGCAGCGCGCAGCGACTGCGATGAAAACCTATTCTGACGATGTTGTCGCAAAGGTGAAATCCGGCGAAACCACACTGGTCGATGCCGCTGCAGCCGCTGACTCTGTTCTCGAATCGCCGCCCATGCCACTCACCCGCGTAACCGCTGAGCAAAGCGGCCTGCCATCACCGGCCATCACCGACATTTTCAGCGGCAGTGAAGGCGACGTCTACGCCTATCCAAACCGCGCTGGTGACAAGTACATGGTCGTTCGCCTCGACAAGATCACACCGCCTTCCGACGAAGCGCTCGCAGTGCTGGGCACGCGTGCCACCTCCTCGCTGAACCAGGCGCTAAATGAAGACCTTCAGGTCGCCCTGCAGGCAGAGATCCAGAAAGCCATCAAGCTGAAAACCAGCCCCGGCGCCCTCGCGGCCTACAAGAAATCGATTGCCACAGAACAATGAAACCAGCCCGTCTGATTGTTCGTCGGCGCATCGGGGATATTGAAACGCCCGTCGGCGCGATGCTGAAACTGGGCGATGACCAGCCCGGCAGCTTCCTGTTCGAATCCATTGCCGGCGGCGAGCGGCTCGGCCGCTATTCCTTCATCGGTCTTGAACCCGAGCAATGGTTCCGCATTCAGGACGGCGTCGCTGAAACAGCAACCGATGCCGCCTTCAGCGATGCCGTGAAGCTGGACGCGCACCCCGTCGACGCCCTGCGCAGTTTCGTCGCCAGCGCCCGCGCCGAAACCGATACGCCCTTGCCCCCCATGGCCTCCGGCGCGTTTGGCTATGTCGGCTATGACATGATCCAGCACGTCGAGCCGGTCACCATCACCACCGAAGACACGCTCGACGTGCCCGAAGCCCTGCTGGTCATTCCGAAGGTCGTGATCGTCTTCGATCATATCTATCAGGAAATCCTGCTGATCGGCCGTGTCCAGGGCGGCAACGAAGCTGCAATCAACACACTGCTCGACGAAGTTGAAGCCCGGCTCGAACGCCTGCCCGTCGTGCCACCGAAGGACCAGAAGCCCGCCGAAGTGACGCTCACCTCCAATACGAGCAAAGAGCGCTATTTCGAGATCGTCGAAGCGTGCCGCGACTATATTCGCGCTGGCGACATCTTCCAGGTCGTCCCCAGCCAGCGCCTGTCGACGCCCTTTACCCGCAAGTCGATCAGCTTCTACCGGGCCTTGCGCCGCCTGAACCCGTCGGCCTTCATGTTCCACATGAACCTCGGCAAGGTACGGCTCGTCGGCTCCAGCCCGGAAATCCTGGTCCGCGTCCGCGATGGCCGCGTTGCCATCCGGCCGATCGCCGGCACGCGTCCCGTCTCGGGCGATGCCGCAGAGGATGCCCGCCGCGCCGAGGGGTTGCTGGCTGACCCCAAAGAGATCGCCGAACATCTCATGCTGCTGGACCTTGGCCGCAATGATGTCGGCCGCGTCGCCGCCTATGGCAGCGTCGAAGTCACCGAGCGCTTCATCGTCGAGCGCTACAGCCACGTCATGCACATCGTCTCACATGTCGAAGGCAATCTCCGGGAAGGCCTCGACGCCGTTGATGCGCTCTTCGCCGGCTTCCCGGCAGGCACAGTCTCTGGCGCACCCAAGATACGCGCCATGCAGATCATCGACGAGATGGAAAGCGCCAGCCGCGGCATCTATGGCGGCGCCGTCGGCTATTTCGGCTGGAATGGCGACCTCGACACCTGCATCGCCCTGCGCACCGCCATCATCAAGGACGGCCAGCTCCACATTCAGGCCGGTGGCGGGGTCGTCCTCGATTCCGTTCCGCAATATGAATATGACGAGACCCTGCACAAGGCGGGCGCCCTCCGCCGCGCCGCCGAACTCGCCGCCACCTACGAGTTCGACCAATGAAGCCGCACATCCTCGTCGTCGACAATTATGACAGCTTCACATGGAACCTCGTCCACTATCTGGAAGAGCTTGGCGCCCATACGCAGGTCATCCGCAACGATGAACTGACGGTGGAAGAGGCCCTCGCGCTAAAGCCCGACGGCATCCTGCTATCCCCCGGCCCGTGCACGCCCAACGAGGCCGGCATCTGTGTCGACCTGATCAAGTCCGCACCTGACGACATGCCCATCCTCGGCGTCTGCCTTGGCCATCAGTCGATCGGACAGGCCTTTGGCGGCGCTGTCATCACGGCCAAGGAAATCCGCCACGGCAAGCTGTCCGACATCCACCAAACTGGTGGTGACCTCTTCGAGGGCCTGCCCGAAACCTACACGGTCGTCCGCTACCACTCGCTCTCCGTGCGCGAGAGTGACCTGCCGGACTGCCTCGTCGCCGATGCCCACACAGACGACGGCGAGATCATGGCGCTACACCACAAGACCCGCCCGCTCTACGGCGTCCAGTTCCACCCCGAATCCATCATGACCGAACACGGCCACGCCCTGCTGAAGAACTTCCTCAGCAAGGTGAAATAGAAGGCGCGTCATGAGCGATCTGGATGCCAGAGCTGAAGCCCTTCTGGGTGCCCTGCCGATCAGCCCCAGTGCCGCGCCGGGCCAGAACTTCCTGCCGCCCAACACGCGAAGCGACATTCCCGGCGAATTTGGCGACACGCCCATATGGCGCGCGGGCACTGGCCCGGCCGCGCTGTTCGTGCATGGCTGGGACGACACGCACCGCGTCTGGCGCCGCTTCGCGCAGGATTTCCTCCAGAACACACGGCCCCTCCTGCTGATGGATCTGCCGGGCCATGGCGCCTCTAAAGCTGAAGCCTGTACGCCCGTCATGGCAGGCGCGTCCGTCGCTGCAGTCTGCGCAGCCGAAGGTCCTATCGACACGATCATCGCCCATTCCTTCGGATGCGAAGCCGCCGCGCTTGCCATTGCGGCAGGTGCCGAGCCCGACTACCTCGTCATGGTCGCGCCTCCGCTGCTTTGCTGGGCAGACTACCAGCGCATGCGGGGCGAGGATGACGCCGTCATTACGCGCGCACTCGAACTGCACGAAGAGAAGACAGGCGCACCCATGTCCAAAACGGACATCACGGCTGCCCTCTCAGACTATGAAGGCTCCATCCTCGTGATCGGCTCGGACGCCGACGAGAGTTCCCCGCTCGGCCTGATCCGCGATCTCGCCGCTTCCCTGCCGGGCGCCAAACTGATCGAACGCGAAACGCTCAGCCACCGCGATCTTGCCCTCGATCCGGGTATCCTGTCCGACATCCTGGCCTTTCTTGGCTATTGAGTCAGGTTTGGCGCATTGAACCGCGCACCCAAGGCCGCTATCGGTGTCGCTCTTCCATTGGAAATGATTGATGACTGATACTGCCCTCACCACCGCCATCAAGGCCATCGCCCGCAATGAGACGCTGGAAGGCGATACGCTTGAAACGGCGTTCGAACTCCTGCTGACCGGCGAAGCGGCCCCGGAAGAGATCGGTGCCTTCCTTACCGGCCTGGCCGTGCGCGGCGAAACGGCAACCGAGCTGAGCGCCGGCGCGCGCATCATGCGCCAGCACGCCCGCAAGGTTCATGTCGAAGGCCCCGTGCTCGACACGTGCGGCACCGGCGGGCTCCCTTGGAAAAGCCTCAACACCTCAACCGCCAGCGCGCTCGTTATCGCCGCTGCGGGTGGCCGCGTCGCCAAGCACGGCAACCGGTCCGTGCCGCCCAAGACAGGCTCGGCCGACGTGCTGGAAGCACTCGGCGTGAACCTTGAAACCGACGAGAGCGAATTCCAGGCCTGCCTCAATGGCGCCGGAGTCGCCTTCATGTTTGCTCGCGCCCACCACAGCGCCATGCGCCATGTCGCGCCTGTGCGGGCCAAGCTCGGCATCCGCACAATCTTCAACCTGCTCGGCCCCCTCTCTAATCCGGCCGGCGCGCAATTCCAGGTCCTCGGCGTCTTCGCCCCGCAATGGACCCGCCCCATGGCTGAAGCGCTTGCCGCGCTCGGCACGACCAAGGCCTGGGTTATCCACGGCCGTGACGGTATTGACGAGCTCTCCATCGCCGGCGCCAGCCATGTCTGCGAAGTCGAAAACGGCGCGATCCGCGAATTCGAGATCCATCCCGGCGATGCCGGCCTCGACACCAGCCCGCTCTCGCGTCTTGAAGGCAGCGGCGTACAGGACAATGCAATGGCCATCACCGACCTGCTCGACAGCCAGGAAGGTCCGTTCCGCGACGCCGTCCTGCTAAACGCCGCCGCTGGGCTCCACGTCCTCGGCCTCGCTACTGATCTTAAACAGGGCGTCGCCATGGCGGCCAAGGCGATCGACTCCGGTAAGGCCCGTGATACGTTGCGTCGCCTCGCTGCGCTCTCCAACGGGCAGGAACCGGCATGACAACCGCCCTCGATCGCATCATCGCCTACAAGCATGACGAAGTGGCCGCGCTGAAGCAGGCCGAATCCTTCGAAAGCTTCTCCCGCATGGCCAGCGAGGCCAGCCCGGTTCGCGGCTTTGCCGCCGCCATGGACCGTATCGCCGCGCAGGATGAAAACGCCCTGATCTGCGAACTCAAGCGCAAGAGCCCTTCCGCCGGCGAGATCCTGCCCGGCGCCGATCCTGTGGCCATCGCCACCGAATACGAGTCCGGCGGCGCCGCCTGCCTCTCCGTCCTCACCGATGGACCCAGCTTTGGCGGCTCGCTCGCCGATTTCGCCGCCATCCGAAGCGCCGTCAGTCTGCCCATGTTGCGCAAGGATTTCCTCGTCGACACGATCCAGGTCGCCGAGGCGCGCGCCCATGGCGCTGACTGCATCCTCGTCATACTGTCGGCCGTCGATGACGTGCTGGCCGCTGAACTTTCGGCTGCCGCAACCAGTTTCGGCATGGATGTTCTCGTCGAAACCCATGACGAGGCCGAACTGGAACGTTCCTTGCGCCTCCCATCGCCCCTGATCGGCGTCAACAATCGTGACCTGAAACGCATGGTGACTGATCTTTCGACCACCGAGCGACTTGCCCCTCTGGTGCCGTCAGATCGTCACCTGATCGCTGAAAGCGGCATATCCACGACAGATCACATAATTCGTCTGCGGGCCACTGGCGCCCGGCGCTTCCTCATTGGGGAAAGCCTGATGAAAATGAACCAAATGCGCGAGTCCTCTGTAAGAGGGTTAAGAAAAGCGCGTTCCAATTGACCCGAAACATGAACGCATGTAGAACATAAGCGAACATAGATTCGGACGGAAGGAATCACCCGTGCTGACCAGTAAACAGAAAGAGCTGCTGCTCTTCATCAATGAGCGGATCAAGGAGACAGGCGTTTCCCCCTCTTTTGATGAGATGAAGGAAGCGCTCAATCTTGCTTCCAAGTCCGGCATTCACCGCCTGATCTCGGCGCTTGAGGAGCGCGGATTCATCCGCCGTCTCGCGCATCGGGCACGCGCTCTTGAAGTACTCAAGATGCCTGAGTCGGCTATTCCAAATCAGGCTGTCCGGGGTCGCAAGGATTTCAAGCCTGCACTCGTCGCCACCGGTCTGCCAACCGAAGCCCGCGCGCCCCGCGCCATTCCGATCCTTGGGCGTATCGCGGCGGGTGTGCCAATCTCCGCCATTCAGCAGGACAATGGCCATATCACCGCGCCGGATGATCTTGCCGAGGGCGAAGAACATTTCGCACTCGAGGTAAAAGGCGATTCCATGATCGAGGCCGGCATCCTTGAAGGCGATCTCGTCATCTTGCGTCGCACCGAAGCCGCCAATACAGGCGATATCGTCGTCGCTCTGATCGACGGTGAGGAAGCCACGCTCAAGCGCCTCCGCCGCAAGGGGGCCTCCGTCGCTCTCGAAGCCGCCAACCCCGCTTACGAAACCCGCATTTTCGGTCCCGACCGCGTGCAGATCCAGGGCCGCCTCGTTGCCCTCGTCCGTCGCTACGACTGACACTGCCTCCAGGGCCGGTCGCGGCGTACCGCGCCGGCCTGGACAATCAATCCAGCCTTACCCTGCCAGACCGACAGTCCACCTTCGCGACTGACAGCGTCCCAATTGTGACTAAAAGCGCAGGCTTCGGTCGGTTCTGTCAGTGACAGCTGCATGATCGCCTCCGTTTGACGACGGCAATTGCTCTGGGCGCTCAGTTCGATAGTGCCCGCAGGCGTCGACAGTTCGCACGGCAGCTCCCCGCAGTTTGTCGCCTCCAATGTGCTATAGCGCAGCGGCGCAAGACCATCGCCATCGGCAAACTCAAATCGCGTGATTCCGCCGTCGCTGGTGCGTGCAGAAACCTCCCCGGAAGCCGACCAATGCAGCAGCAGCTTCGGGCTTATGGCCCACAACCACACTGCCGGAACCACTGCTAAACCACCCAGTAACGCCTGCCCGGCTCCGCGCGCTGTCGTCACCAGCGCCAGCGCGACCGCAAACAGTGCCATACTCGCCCCCGGCATCGCTGAGGGAAGCGAGACCTTCGACGGCGCTATATCCCCGCACACAAGTGCGCAATCATCAGGACAAGCTCCAGCGAATAGCCGAACAGTCTCAGGCCCACATAGCCAAGTCCGAAAGGCGTCAACAGCAGCGCCAGCGCCGCTGACGGCGCGCTCACAAAGCTGATCACCGGCATGGCGAGCAGGTTCGCGATAAGGCCAAGCCCCGCCAGCCTGTCGAAATGGTAGAGCGCAAAGGGTGCTGTGGGGACATTCACATGCGCGGCGAGGTTACGCGAAACGTTGAGAGGCCTATGCCAAGCCGATCAGCAAGCCCTGTTGGCGCGCCCAACGTCCCGCCCCGGCGGAGGCCTTAGCACAGCCCAGCAGCGCCCGAACCGCCCCGGCGCGACCTCGAGCCGCGCCATATGTGTCAACCGCACAAAGCGCGGCTGATCCTCGGGCGCGAAGCCCTGGATCGCGTGAACTTCAAGGCGCACGCGCGGTCCCTTCTTGCCAGGCTCAATGCCTGCCACCCAACTTTCCAGCATTACCGGTCGCGTTGCTTCGCTGACCACTGGAGCGTCCACCATTCGCGCCCGCAGGGCCCCTGCCGTAAAGCCTGTCACGACCCCGAAACCGGCCACCATGACCACATAAAGAGAAGTCCACGCCACCAGACGACGGGCGCCGATCAAGAGCATTCGCGCGCCCAGCCACGTCACGAGACAGGCGATGAGACGCGGCTCGTCGGGCATCAGAAAGTAGGTCGTCGCTCCCGCGCAGAGGGAAAAGGCGAACAGCATCGATTGCCGCCAGCGACCACATACCGGACCACAGGCTGCGCCAGTCCGGGGCCGCCCCCTTGCCTTCCGGCGCAACCTTGTGTTTGTGCACCGCAGATGAAGTATTCACCTGCATTTAGCTGGAGCATGCCGCCCTTATGACCGTTGTCACGCGATTTGCCCCTTCTCCCACCGGCATGTTGCACATTGGAGGGGCAAGGACCGCACTTTTCAACTACTTGTTTGCCCGCCACCATGGCGGCCGCTTTCTACTGCGCATCGAAGACACCGATCGCGCCCGCTCGACTGACGAAGCGACAGCCGCCATTCTTGAAGGCATGAAATGGCTCGGCCTTGACGCGGATGAGCCGCCGCTAATGCAATCGAGCCGCGAAGCCCGCCACGCCGAAGTCGCCGCCCAGATGCTGTCGCGCGGTACCGCGTTCAAATGCTACGCCACCCCGGAAGAGCTGCAGGCCCGCCGCGACCTCGGCGAGGAGAAGCGCCAGGCCGCCAAGGCTGATGGCCTGAGCGACGGCGACCGTGCGGCCCTGCTGGCCGAGGCTAATGACCTGCTGGCGCCCTACCGTTCGCCATGGCGCGATGGTGCCCCGGCCCCTTCTCCTGAGGCCCCTTATACGATCCGCCTACGCGCGCCGGATGACGGCGACCGCGTGGTTGAAGATGGCGTGCAGGGCAGTGTCCGCATCCAGGCCAGCGAGATCGACGACCTGATCATGCTGCGCGCCGACGGTACGCCGACCTACATGCTGGCCGTTGTCGTTGACGACCATGACATGGGCGTCACGCAGGTCATTCGCGGCGACGACCATTTGCGCAACACGTTCCGCCAGATCCCGATTTATGAGGCAATGGGTTGGCAAGCGCCTGCCTTTGCGCACGTCTCGTTGATTCACGGGCCGGATGGCGCCAAGCTCTCCAAACGGCATGGTGCGCTATCGACACTGGCCTACCGCGAAATGGGTTACCTGCCCGAAGCCATGAAGGCCTACCTTCTGCGTCTCGGATGGAGCCATGGCGACCAGGAGATCTTTACCCAGGAAGAAGCCATTTCCGTCTTCGATCTGGCAGGCATCGGACGCGCGCCTGCGCGGCTCGACCTTGAGAAACTGGGCCAGATCAACTCCCATTTCATGCGGCTTGCAGATGACGACCGCCTGTTCGCCCTGCTGAAGCCGCTCTTCGAGGCCGACGGCCCGCTGCAGCTGGAACAACAGGCGCGTATTCTCCGCGCGCTGCCGCATCTGAAGGACCGCGGCAGCACGCTTTCAGAGCTGGCATCCGCTTTTGCATTCCTGCAGGCCCAACGACCACTGGATCTCAACAAGAACGCCAGAAAGGCGCTTTCCGCAGAGGGACTTGACCGGCTCGCCGGGTTGCGCCACGAACTGGCTCGGATATCGCAGTGGACAGCTGAAGAAATTTCGGGAACGATTACTTCGTATTGCACTGCACAAGACCTATCTATGGGGCAGGTAGGTCAACCGCTTCGCGGCGCGCTCACTGGCGGCCTTCCCGCACCCGACATTGCGCCGGTGCTGGAATGGCTCGGCAAAGAGGAAGCGCTCGGGCGGATTGACGATCAAATCGTCCAGGCTGGCTCATAAGCCACGCCGGACAGACACTGAACATGAAGGGCAAATGCTGATGGAAAACAAGACGAAGAACGCCGGAACCGCCAAACTCGAAGTTGCCGGTAACACATATGACCTGCCAGTGCTCTCCGGAACACATGGTCCAAACGTTGTGGATGTCCGCAAATTCTACGCCGAATCCAATCATTTCACATTCGACCCTGGCTTCACTTCGACAGCCAGCTGCGAGAGCCAGATAACCTTCATCGACGGCGACGAGGGCGTCCTGCTGCACCGGGGTTACCCGATTGGCCAGCTCGCCGAGCAGTCGACCTTCCCGGAAGTGTGCCACCTGATCCTGAAGGGCGCTTTGCCCAAGAAGGATGAACTCGACGTGTTCAACGCCGAGATCAAGCAGCACACCCTGCTCCACACACAGATGGACCGCTTTTTCGAAGGCTTCCGCCGTGACAGCCACCCAATGGCCATGCTCACGGGCGCCGTTGGCGCGATGGCATCATTCTATCCCGGCGCCATCGACAGCGAAGACCCTGTGGAACGCCACCTCGGCTCGATCCGCCTCGTCGCCAAGATGCCGACACTCTGCGCGCGTATCCTGAAGTACAATATGGGCCAGAAGTTCGTTGATCCACGTAACGAGCTCTCCTATGCCGAGAACTTCCTGAACATGTGCTTCTCCGTCACGGCAGAGGATTACAAGGTCGATCCGAAAATCGCCAAGGCGATGGACAGGTTCTTCATCCTGCACGCAGACCACGAACAGAATGCCTCGACATCGACCGTGCGTCTTGCTGGTTCGTCGGGCGCTCACCCGTTTGCAGCTGTTGCGGCCGGCGTTGCCTGTCTCTGGGGTCCAAGCCATGGCGGCGCCAACGAGGCTTGCCTCAACATGCTGCACGAGATCGGCACGGTTGACCGCATTCCGGAATATATCGAGAAGGCCAAGGACAAGAACGATCCCTTCCGTCTCATGGGCTTCGGTCACCGCGTCTATAAAAACTACGATCCACGCGCCACTGTCATGCGGGAATCGGCCCACGAAGTGCTCGACCTGCTCGGCCTGCGTGACCAGCCGATCCTGAAAGTCGCCATGGAGCTTGAGCGTATCGCCCTCGAAGACGAGTATTTCGTCGAGAAGAAACTCTATCCGAACGTCGACTTCTATTCCGGAATTATCCTCGATGCGATGGGCTTCCCGAAGCAGATGTTCACTGTTCTCTTCGCGCTGGCACGTACGGTTGGCTGGGTTGCCCAGCTGAACGAAATGATCGACGACCCAACGCAGCGTATCGGCCGTCCGCGCCAGATCTATACAGGCCACGCCATGCGCGATTACGTTCCGATGGACAAGCGCTAGGCGCCAGCTTCCTCGAGTATCACTTCAGCCGCAATTTCGGCTGCATCGCGATCGCCCTCTTTCATCCGGGAGAGGGCGATTTGCTGTTTGGCCCTCTGTTCGGCCAGCGCACCCGCATCCGTCAGCCAATGTAACGCGCGCGCTGCGATTAGCTCCGGCTTTTGCTCGGTCTGGACGAACTCCGGCACGATTTCCTGATCATCACTTACGATGTTAAGAAGCGTTATATGGCGTTTCTTGTAGAGGACCCCCCTCGCGAGCGACCAGGTCACCCAACCCGTTTTGTAAGCAACGATCATCGGCGTGCCCTGCATGGCCAGCTCGCTCGTTACTGTGCCGGAACAGGCAAGCGCCAAGTCAGCGGCCGCCATCGCATCATAGCGTTCGGCAGGGTTCGTCGAAACCGTCGCCCAATCCGTGACATCTGGAAAGGCCTGAGCGAACTGGGCAGCCACGTTGGCAGCGGGCGCCATGACGATCGTACGATCCGGATCAGAATCCTTGAGAATCCGCGCTGCCTCGACAAGCGCCGGCGCAACACGCTTTATCTCGCTGGAACGACTGCCCGGCAGGACGAGCACCACCTGCGCGGCCTCAGAAATGCCTTGCGCCATGCGGAAGCGAGTCCGGTCACCCCACTGGTGGCGCGATAGGGCGGGATTCCCGATGACAGTCGTTTTTAACCCGAAAGGTTCATAAAACGGGGCTTCAATCTCATGCATGCAGAGCAGGTGATCGACCGTCGCCGCCAGCGTTTTCGCCCTGCCCGCCCGCGTGGCCCAGACCTGCGGGCCGATCAGTTTGACCAGTTTGATATGCGGCGCGCGTGCTCTTACGCGCTGTGCGACACGCAGCATAAAACCCCAGGAATCCACCAGGATAACAGCGTCAGGCGCGTCAGCGATGATGGCGTCAGCGGCGACATCGGCCAGCTTCACCACTGTTCCGTAGGCTTTCAGGCCTTCCAGCAAACCGAGAACAGAAAGCGGCGAAATATCGAGCGGTGACATGATGCCAAGAGACGCCATCTCGGCGCCACCTATCCCTGAGACTTGCACGTCCGGTTGCCGCGCCCTGATGGCTTCAATCACCTCACGGGCCAGCAGGTCACCCGAAGCCTCCGCGGCGACGAAGTAAAGACGCGGCGCGGTCATGGTTCAAAGCCATAGATGAAGACGCCAAGCCGTTCAGCAGCAACCTCCATCTCGGCTCGACGCAGCATGAGAGCACCTTCAGCCTCGACGGCAAGACCCGCAAGGCCTGCAGCCGCGACCAGCTCAACGGTTGATACGCCAACCGTCGGCAGGTCGATGCGCCGCTCTTGGCCGGGTTTGGGCCGCTTGACGAGTACCCCCCGGCGAGCTGCGGGCGTTCCGCGAACCGTTTCCGGAAGGGTGGCGCACCGCGTTAGCATCGCGTCCGTGCCCTCCTGCGCCTCAACAGCGAGCACCAGACCGTCGCAAACCACGCAACCCTGCCCGATATCCAGATCGCCCAAGGCGGCCACAACATGCGCGCCGCGTGAGATGTCCGCGAGTGCTCTGTCAGTGGGCGCAGGACCGGCGATCAAGCCGTTTGGCGCCAGCAGTCCGGCATGGGCCACATCTGAGCCGATCACGTTGAAGCCCTGTTTCTCGATTTCCTTGACCATAAGGCGCAAGAGCGCGTCGTCGCCCTTCCCGGCTTCGGCGATGACTTTGGGCAGTAGCGCGGCGCCGCGCAGGTCAAGTTTGAGGTCCTTGAAGTTCGGACGTTTCACAATGCCAGCAAACAATACATCCTTGCAGCCGGCGGTCTTGAGCAGGGAGAATAGCTTGCCGAGTTCGCCGAGGCCCACAACAGCGCCCGGATAGCTCGCAAGGCGCGGTTCCTCGAAGCCCTTCAGTCGGAGGACATAGACACCCTGCCCGATCTGAACGGCATTTTCTGCAATGCTGACGGGCAAGTCGCCCAAGCCTGCGATAAGTCCGAGAGGCGCCGTCATGACCCACTCATCAGGGTTTGCAGATCGGACGGTCGCCGCCTGCGCGAATGAAATCGATCATCTCCATCGCCAGCGGCTTATCCGCGAAAGTAATAGCGGCCTGCGCCAGACGATCCTTGAAAATGCCCTCACCGGTGAATACGGCTTTGTAGGCCCCCCGTATTTCCTGAAGCTGCGCCTTGTCAAAACCGCGTCGCTTCAGGCCGACCATGTTCAGGCCAGCAAGCTTTGCATGGTTGCCGACAACCGATCCGAACGGAATGACGTCTTCCACCAGGATCGCGCCGCCGCCGACAAAGGCATTACGACCGATGCGTGTGAACTGGTGGACGGCGGCTAGCCCACCAAACCAGACATTGTCACCCACGGTGATATGGCCAGCGAGCGAGACATTGTTCGCCATCACGACATTGTTGCCGATATGATTGTCATGCGCGATATGCGCCCCGATCATCAGGAAGCAATTGTCGCCAATCCGGGTGACGCCGCCGAACTTCGGGATGCCTGTATGGGCCGTCGCATATTCCCGGAATATGCAATTGTTGCCGATAAGGAGGCGCGACTCCGCAGTCTCCTGAAAGCCGATGACCTGTGGTGGCCCGCCGATAACGGCATGGGGATGCAGGACGCAGTTCTCTCCCAATGTCGTATGCCCCGTGACAACGGCGTGAGAGCGCAACTCGCTGCCCGAACCGATCACGGCATGCGGGCCCACATGGCAGAAAGCCCCCACGCGCGTGCCGTCGCCGAGTTTGGCGCCGGGTTCCACGAGGGCAGTAGGATGGATTTCGATGGGCATTATCGGGTCCGGGCGCTGCGGTTAAGGAAAAATTGGTGCAGCCGCGTTCAGGACGTTTTCTTCGGATTTGCCTGTTTCTGCAACCAGGCAACTTCCCGCATCCACTGGCGGAGGGGCTTGGCGGGCGTACCTCCCCAAGTTTCGCCAGCATCGATATGCCTGAAAACGCCAGCTGAGGCAGCCAGATTGACGCCTTCACCAATGCGCACATGATCGGCAATACCTACGCGACCGCCGATCCTTGCGCCGTCGCCAATGACGACCGAACCGGAAATGCCGCCGAAAGCGGCCATGACAACGCTGCGCCCGAAAACGACATTGTGGGCGATCTGGCAGAGATTATCGATTTTGGTGCGCTCGCCGATGATCGTGTCATCGAACACCCCGCGATCAATGCAGGAATTTGCGCCAATCGTGACATTGTCCTGTAGGATGACGCGTCCGAAATGCGGCGCATCCTCCATACCTGTCGGTCCACCTGTGACGCCGAAACCAGCCTCACCGATGCGCACGCCGGAGAGAAGCGTGACCTTGTCACCGACAAGAGCGCAAATAATCGATACATTGGCGCCGATGCGGCACTGACGCCCTACCTGCACACTTGGTCCGATGACCGAATTTGCGCCGATGACAGTGCCTTCGCCAATTGTGGCACCAGGGCCCACGACGGCACCGGGGGAAATGATCGCGCCCTCATGCACCTTGGCATCAGGTGAGATACGGTCTTCGCCAGACCAGATGAGGTGACGCGGCTGGAAGAGCGCATAGGCGACAAGGCCGTGGAAATGGCGCGGAAGCGGCGTCGTCAAATAAGGAACGCCTTCTGGGACATGCCGAAGGTTCGCCTCATTCAGGATGAGCGCAGAGACACAAGGATCGACTGAAACCTCGCCTTTCCCGTCGCCATCAAGGAATGCGAGGTCTCCGCCGCGACCCGTGGCCGCTGCGGAGACACCGGTAATTTCGACAGACGGATCCCCGTTAAGCACGGCGCCCGTCAGCTCCGCGATCTTGCCAAGCGTCAGGGTGCCCTGAGGGGCATAGAAGCGTGGGTCGACCGTCACGGAGCCTGTCTTTCTATTGTGCGGGCTGGGCCGGAACGCGTTGACGTGTGACTGTTATGGTCGGCGTCTTGGCATCAAGCTTTGAGATCACCTGTGCGCTCACATCGATGGCTTCGACGCTGTAAATGACCTGGCTGGTCGACATCACAACCTGCGCGTTCTTCTCCTTGACCACTTCCATCAGGGCAGGTTCGATTGCCTTGTTGAACTCGATCAGTGCCTGACGCTCGGTCAGCTGGAATTCCTGGCTAACGGTCTGGCGTTTCTGCGCAAAGGCGTTCGCGCGTGTCTGATAAGCCGTAAGCTGGGAGACAAGTGCCGTATCGGCAGCAACCGCTTCGCGGGTCTTGCCTTCGACCTTGGTCTGAAGTGCCTTGCCGTCTGTCTCAAGCGTCGCGCGCGTTGGCTCCAGCTCGTTCTTCATCTGTGTTTCAAGGTTCTTGAGCTTGGTCTGGATGTCCTTGCCAGCCTTGCTGTCACTGAGAATGCGACCTTCGTCGATCATGACGACTGTCGTGCCCTGTGCAGAAGCGGCAGGCGCAACGATCGCCGCAGCGCTGACAACCAGCGAAAGGGCAAAAAGCATATTTTTGATTGGGGACATGGTCGGTCTCCTGTTTGGCATTTCTGGATTAGAAACGTGTAGAGGTTGAGAACCGGAAAGTCTCGGTTCGGTCATAGTCTTCCCTGCGCAGGATCTGCGAGAAGTCGAAGCGGATGGGTCCGAAAGGCGAATCCCAGAACACGCTAAGACCGGCGGATGCGCGCAGCGATGTGGCATCCTTGGTAACCCGAACAGCCGAAACCGGATTACCGGCAGCGTCTGTTGTTTGGTAGAAAACGTTGGGGCTGACATCCGGCCCGCGTAGTGAACCGACCGCGCCGACGTCTGCAAAGAGGGCGCTCTTGATGCCGTATTCTTCAGGGAAAACGCTCGGCAAGGTCAATTCGAAAGTGCCCTGATAATAGACGTTACCGCCGAGCGAGTTACCGCGACGCGTCGATATGATTTCACCTGTGTTGGGATCGAAGGTCCGCACGATCTCGCGTGGGCCGAGGCCGGCAACGTCAAAGCCACGGAACGTGCTACCGCCCCGGAAGAAGCGGTTGTTGATCCGGATGCCCTGTCCATCTTCGAGAGGGAAGATATAGCCGCCCGAGAGACGTGCGCTGGCAATGATGTCTTTCCAGATGCCGCGATAAAGGGACGCGCTGGTTTCGGTGCGAAGATACTTCACATCGCCGCCAAGCCCTGCCGCTTCCTGGCTGAAGCGGAAGTCGAAACCGCGTGTTGGACGGATCGGATCGTTGGTCCGGTCCCAGAAGAAGCTGTAGCCGACGATGCTCGAGATCTCGCTGCGCTCGGACCGGCAACTTGAATCGCGCAGAAGGTATAGCGGATCGCACTGGTCGACGATCAGAAGCTCATCAGGGAAATCTGCCGTTGTCGCCGACCGAAATTCGTCATCAGTCGCGTCGTTCGGCGTGTCCACACCGGCTGTCTGGATAACTCGAGTGGACCGGAAACCGGTATTTGTATCAAGCAGGATGTTCACATCGGGGATCTGAACGTCATCCGACTGAATCTTGTAGCTGAGGCCCATTTGCATTCGCTCGCTGAGCGGGAAGCCGACACGCAGGCCCGTACCGATCGTTTCGGCAGTGTAGCTGCCAAACTGCTTGAAGTCCTGCTTGGTGGCGTAGACATCAACGCCAGCAGAGAGGTTGCGATCAAGGAAGCGCGGTTCGGTGAAGCGCAGGTCAACGACTTGCTGACGGCTAGAGGTCGACACACGAGCCACAACGGACTGGCCGCGACCACGCAGGTTCCGCTGCGAGGCACTGAGATCGAACAGATAGGAATCAACCGATGAGAAGCCAGCAGCGAAGGAAAGCTCGCCAGTGGGCTGCTCAGTGACCTTCACATCCACGATGCTCTTGTCTGGGCCATCACCCGGATTTTCAACAATCTCGACATCCTTGAAGAAGCCCAGCGCACGAACACGGTTCTTGGAACGGTCGAGCAGAATGCGGTTGAAAGCGTCCCCTTCGGAAATGCGCAGTTCACGGCGGATGACACGGTCCAGTGTCTGCGTGTTACCGACGATATTGATCCGTTCGATATAGACCCGCGGACCTTCGTCCACAGCAAAGGTTACATCGATACGGCCTGTTTCAGGGTTCACATCGATTTGCGGACGGATGTCGACAAAGGCATAGCCTGCAATGCCTGCCGCATAGGTCAGCGTGTCGATGGTGGTTTCGATAAGATTACCGCGGAAAAGATCGCCTGTCTGGATCGGCACGGCGGCGCGCAGCGCCTTGGCATCAAGTTTCTCAAGCGCAGTTTCGACCTTCACCTCGCCGAAATCATACTGACGACCTTCATCAATGGTCATCGTGATATAGAAGTCTTTTTGGTCAGGCGTCAGTTCGGCGACGGCTGAATCCACGCGGAAATCGTAGTAGCCATTGTTCTGGTAGAACTCGCGAAGCTTTTCGCGGTCATACTCCAGACGGCCGGGGTCATAGTTGTCATTCGAGCTGAAGAAGCGCCACAGACGCGACTGGCGTGTGACGATCTCGCTGCGCAGGCGCGAGTCGGTATAAGCTTTGTTGCCGATGAAGTTGATCGAGCGAACGCCTGTCACAGGCCCCTCGGTGATCTCGAATACGAGATCGACGCGGTTTTGCTCGAGTGGCTTGTACTGCGGCTCGACCTTGGCGGCGAAACGGCCGGACTGCCGGTAAAGCTCGAGAATTCGCTGCACATCTGCCTGCACACGCGCTGCGGTAAAGATACCACGCGGCGCGGCCTGAACTTCTTCCTGAAACTTTTCGTCCTTCAGGGCGCGGTTACCCTCGAAAATCACACGGTTGATGATCGGGTTTTCCACGACACGGACCAGAAGGTCATCGCCGCTACGGTCGATCGACACGTCCGCAAACAGGTTTGTCGCAAACAGGGTCTTCAAGGAGAGGTCGATACGCTCCGGGTCAAATGCATCACCTGGTTCAACCAGGAGATATGATTGAACCGTACGTGCCTCGATACGCTGATTACCCTCAACGAGAATAGAGCGGATCGTGCCGCCATAGCGGGAGTCTTCCTGCGCTTCTGCGGTATTGTTCAGTCCCGGCATGACAACAAACGAAAATACGCTGGTCGCCATAAGGGTTGCTGCAAGGAACTTACGCATTGTTGACAAATCTCTCTGATTAACTCTGAGGCGGCCGGATCAGCCGCCTGTTCCTCCGAACAAGCCGGTCTCCATGATGTCACCCCACGTGATCACCACAACCATCCCCAATAACAGGATCAGACCGAATGTCAGGCTCATCTCCTGCACTTTCTCTGGCAGTTCCCTGCCCACGACGGCCTCATAAGCATGAAAGACAAGGTGTCCGCCATCCAGCACAGGCAGTGGCAGAAGGTTGAAGAAGCCGACACCAACGGAAATGGCGGCGCAGATGCTGAGTAGCATCCAGAAAAGTTGTTCCAGCTTGGCAGTCTGGCTGACGTCCGGCTGTTCCCAGACCTTGTTCACGACGCGCCGGGAGATATCCCCGATTCCCACAGGGCCCGTCATCGTGTGCACGGACATTTTTCCTGTGACGATGCGCGACAACATGGTGACAGTCCGGTCAATCGTCGCGCCGGTTTCCACCACCCCGGCGCCAAGCGCCTCGACAGGGTTGTATTTGATACGCTCGCCCACCGCGATGCGCGCCATGCCAATACCGATCGTAGCCTGAGGCACCATCTGACCGAATTCATTCTCGCGAACCACTTCGTCAGGCGTCACTTTCAACGTAACGGGCGCGCCATCACGCAGCATCTCGAAAGTCATTTCCTGATTGGGGTTGAGCATGATCGGAATGGTGATGCTGCTCGCATCCTTCACGGGATGGCCGTTAATGCTGACAAAGGCGTCGCCTTCTTTCAGGCCGCCGCGATCTGCAGGCGAATCAGCAACGACGGCTGCGATGCCAACGGAATAGTTGGTCCGGCCATGCGTGCCGAGAATGAGGGAGAAGATCAGGCTGGCAAGAACGAAGTTGGCGAGTGGTCCCGCAAGGCTGACCAGCATGCGCTGCCAGACAGTCAGGTTCTTGTAGGGCTTGCCGACCGGCCCCTGCTCAACCTTGCCGACATCACCTGCAAGCTGGCTTTCACCAACGAATTTTACGAAGCCGCCAAGCGGGATCCAGTTGACGCGCCAGCGTGTGCCTACCTTGTCTTTGCGCTCAAATACGGGGCGCCCAAATCCAACAGAGAAGGACTCAACCGCAGCGCCAAAAAGGCGGCCCATGAGGTAGTGGCCAAGCTCATGAATAATCACGACGATGCCCATCATGAAGATGAGGCATACGATGAAGAGCGGACCCTGGCTAAGCAGCTGACCCAAACGACTTACCCTCCTGCCCGACTAGGGGCCTTTCTCAACAATTCAGTCGCAGTTTCCCGCCCGAACTGGTCCAGATAAGCTATTTCGTCCAGCGTGTCACAGGCCAAAGCGGCCATATTGCCGGAAGAAAAGCGACTCAAGGCTTCTTCTACGGCCCAGCTTATGTCCAGAAATCCGCATTTACCCGCGATAAATGCAGAAACCGCTGATTCATTAGCGCTATTTAATACCGTGGTACCGCCGGTTCCGAGACTAATCGCCTGTCGCGCGAGTTTGATCGCCGGAAAGCGTGTCGCGTCTACAGGTTCAAAGTCGAGACGGCCCAACGTTGCGAGGTCAAGACGGGCCACATTGGTCGCAATGCGGTCCGGCCAGCCGAGGGCATAGGCAATCGGCGCGCGCATGTCCGGCATGCTGAGCTGTGCGATCACTGAGCCATCCGTGAAATGGGCCATGCCGTGGATGATCGATTGCGGGTGGACCAGAACATCGATCTGCGCGGCATCGACTTCGAACAGATAGGCCGCTTCGATAAATTCGAGCGCCTTGTTCATCAGCGTTGCGCTGTCGATGGAATTCTTGATGCCCATGGACCAATTGGGATGGGCGGCCGCTTCAGCCGGAGTCGCATTGGCCATATCTTCCCGTGAAAACGTCCGGAAGGGTCCGCCAGATGCGGTTATGGTAAGCTTTTCCAGCGAGCGCCCATCGCCGATGCTCTGGAAAATGCCGCTATGTTCCGAATCAACGGGCAGGATCCGCGCGCCTGACTTCGCCGCCTCTGACAGAATCAGCTTGCCGCCGCAGACAATGCTTTCCTTGTTGGCAATCGCGACATCGGTGCCATGCCGCACGGCCGCGAGCGTAGACGCTAGTCCCGCCGCGCCGACGATCGCTGCCAGAACCCTGTCACAGGGCCGGGTAGCCGATTCTGTAATGGCGGCGACACCTCCGGCAGCTTCAATGCCGCTCCCTGCCAGACGCTCACGCAACTCTGGCAGCTGCGACTCATCGGAAATGACAGCAATTTCAGGCCGAACGGCCAAGGCTTGCTCCGCGAGCGCCGCGACATCCCTGCCAGCAGCCAGCACGACGATTTCAAAAGGTGTTTCCGCTGCAGCATTGGCCTGCGCGACAACATCAAGTGCAGACGTGCCTATCGAGCCGGTCGAGCCCATAATGGAAATACGACGGGGAACGGCCATAAACTAGAATCCAAGCGTTTCTGCGAACCCCGGTATGGCATAGAGCGCAAGCGATCCAAAAATACAAACAGCACCCAAGCCGTCGACCCGGTCAAGCACGCCGCCGTGCCCGGGCAGCAACGTGCCCGCATCCTTGACCTTGAAACGGCGCTTGATGCCGCTCTCGAACAGATCACCGAACTGGGCCACAATCGATGTGCCGACGCCTGCAGCGATCCAAACAGGATAGGAGGCCATCTCGATGTCGCCGATCGCAAGCCCGCACAGGCCACAGGCCGTTACGGCGCCCAATGCCCCGCTCCAGGTCTTATTCGGGCTTTCACTAGGCAGAAGGCGCGGGCCGCCCAATCCACGACCGGTGAAGTAAGCGGCGGCATCCGATGCCCAGACAAGTGACATGAAGAACAGCGCGGCCGCGCGACCATCCCACGGGCCGGAGCGCAGGAAATAGAGTCCCGCAGCCATGCCCGTAACGTAGAGCAGGCCAAAGGCCGCCGTGCTGCGAAACCGAGGCGTTCCACCCGCGGCAACGACACAGAAAACGGAGCCTGCGACAAAGACCAGCGCGGAGATCCATACCAAGCCGAGCGGCAGGGAAAGGCAGAAAAGGGCTGTTGCGGCTGACATGGCGCGGGGACGCGGGAATGCGCTTATCTGGCTCCATTCGTGCCCCATTGCAGCGGCAAAGACTGCGCAGCCAATTGCCAGCCACCAGCCACCGGCCCACACCATTGCAACAGCGACGGGGATCAGCACCGCTGCCGACATCAGGCGAAGCCCAAGTTCCGAGAAACGCCGGTCTCGCGGCGTCCAATCGCCCATCAGTAAGCTCCAGGCGAGATCGCGCCGAACCGGCGTTCGCGCTCCTGATACTTCGCCAGCGCCTCCTCGAGGCAGGCCCGGTCAAAGTCAGGCCAGAGCACATCCATGAAAACAAGCTCCGAATAGGCGCACTGCCAAAGCAGGAAATTGCTCAGCCTGTATTCGCCACTCGTACGGATGAGGAGATCGGGGTCAGGCAGCATTTCGGTATCCAGGAAATGGCCCAGCCGTGTCTCGTCGATCTCATCCGCCATCAGGTCACCCGCCTCGACAGCAAGGGCCATGCGACGCGCGGCACGGGCAATTTCCTCTCGCCCGCCGTAATTGAAAGCAATTGTCAGATAGAATTTCGTATTGGCCGCCGTTGTGCGCTCCGCCTTGTCGACAAGGGCTGCAACATCGTCAGGGAGGCCTTCACGCTGTCCGATGATGCGAACGCGGACGCCTTCCTGTGTCAGCCGCGCCAGGTCACGCTGGACATAAGCTTTGAGCAGGCCAAACAGTGCATTCACTTCAGCAGCAGGCCGGCGCCAGTTCTCGGTCGAAAAGGAGAAGACCGTCAGGTAGCGGATGCCGATCTCGCCGGCCGCCTCGACCGTACGTCTAAGCGCCTCAACACCCCGCTCATGCCCTGCTGCGCGCGGGAGTCCTCGCGCCTTGGCCCAGCGGCCGTTGCCATCCATGATGATCGCGACATGGGAGAGCCCCGGCTGCTGCCCCGATACAACGTTGGTGACATCAGAGGCGGATGCAGCTGACATTAAACCTGCATGATCTCCGTTTCCTTGGCTTTCAGCGCGTCATCCACACGGCTGACAAATGCGTCAGTCAGCTTCTGTACTTCATCGGAAAGGCTATGCAGGCGGTCTTCGCTGATCTCGCCGTCCTTTTCCATTTTCTTGAGACTGTCCATGCCGTCGCGGCGGATGTTGCGCACCGCCACCTTCGCGGCTTCGGCATACTTGCCTGCAATTTTGGTCAGCTCCACACGGCGCTCTTCGTTGAGCGGCGGGATTGGGATGCGCAGGGTCTGGCCATCCATGACCGGGTTCAGGCCAAGGCCCGATTCACGGATTGCGCGGTCTGTCGCGCCCACAACGGTCTTGTCCCAGACGTTAACGGACAGCATGCGCATGTCGGTCACAGATACCGATGCGACCTGTGAAAGGGGCACAGTCGAGCCATAAGCGGGCACGTTGATCGAATCGAGCAGGTTTACCGAGGCGCGGCCCGTACGCAGGCCGCTGAACTCGGTCGACAGAGACGTAAGCGCGCCCTCCATCCTGCGTTCAAGATCCTTCTTGTCATAGGTCATTTCGCGACCCCTCCTTCATTCGAAATCGTTGTCGATGTGCCCCGCCCGTGCAGGACATTCAGGAGCGAACCTTCTTCCTTGAGCGAGAAAACCACAATCGGGATATTGTTGTCACGCATAAGGCTGACAGCAGACGAATCCATGACTCGCAGATCTTTGGCCAGCAATTCCTGATACGCGACTTTTTCATAACGCGTTGCGCTGCTGTCGAGCTTCGGATCTGCCGTATAGACGCCGTCGACCTGGGTGCCCTTGAGAAGCGCGTCGCAATTCATTTCAATGGCGCGCAACGCAGCACCGGTATCCGTCGTGAAGAACGGGTTGCCGATGCCGGCCGCGAAGATAACAACGCGGCCCTTTTCCATATGGCGCTGAGCGCGGCGGCGAATATAGGGTTCGCAGATCTGGTCCATTGTGATGGCCGACTGGACGCGCGTAGGGACGCCTTGGCTTTCCAGCACGCTCTGCATAGCGAGGGCGTTCATCACAGTTGCCAGCATACCCATGCTGTCAGCCTGCGCGCGCTCCATGCCCTTGGCAGCGCCCGCCATCCCGCGGAAGATGTTTCCACCGCCGATGACGAGGCAGATCTCTGCCCCTGCCTTGCGGGCATTGGCTATGGCTTTGGCAAATTGTTCTACGGTCGGAATGTCGATGCCGAACTGGCCGGGGCCCATAAGGGCCTCGCCGGACAATTTAAGGAGCACGCGCTTGTACTTTAGCGGGCTGGTCTCCGGATTCTCGCTTGGCATAGCTTTCTCCGTCACTTGAAGCCCTCAATAGAGCTCCTAAAAGATTCCCGGCTGCCTGTCATGGGCAGCCGGGACTGTTTAAGGCCTCACGTGGGGCTAAAGGCAAGCCCGTTCAGCTGCCTTTTGTAAGCGAAGCGACTTCATCTGCGAAGTTATCCGCAGCTTTTTCAATACCTTCACCCAGTTTGAAGTGGACGAAGCCAGTCAGCGTCGCGCCTTGATCTTTAAGGTAAGCGGCAACCGTCTGATCAGGGTTCATGACGAAAGGCTGCTCAAGAAGAACGACTTCCTTGTAGAACTTCTGCATCCGGCCCTTGATCATGCCCTCGATGATATTGTCGGGCTTGCCGCTTTCGCGAGCCTGTTCTGTCAGGACGCGCTTTTCGGACTCGATGAGGGCCGGGTCGAGTTCGTCCGTCGTTGCAGCAGCCGGCGAGGTCGCCGCGATGTGCATAGCGATCTTGCGACCGATATCGTCGAGGTCGCCTGCGCCCGAAAGCGCAACCAGGACGCCAACTTTACCCATACCAGCCGTTTCGGCGTTGTGGATATAGGACGCAACCTTGTCAGCGGTGAGCTTGGCGGAGCGGCGAAGCGTCATGTTTTCGCCGATCGTGGCGATCATGCGCTTGATCATGTCATCAACAGTGCCATTGCCGTCTGGCGCAGGCGCAGCCGAAACAGCTTCGACCGAACCGTCGGTGCCGAGCGCAGCTTCGGTGATGCCGGAGAGGGCTTTCTGGAAGCCCTCGTTGCGGGCCACGAAGTCCGTCTCTGCGTTCAGTTCGACGATCGCGCCGGACTTGCCATCAGCAGACACTTTCACAGCCACAAGACCGTCAGCCGCGGTGCGGCCCGACTTCTTGGCAGCTTTGGACAGGCCTTTGGCGCGGAGCCACTCGATGGCGGCTTCTTCGTCGCCGTCATTTTCTACGAGTGCTTTTTTCGCATCCATCATGCCTGCGCCGGTTTTCTCGCGCAGTTCCTTGACGAGCGCAGCAGTAATCTGGGCCATTGCGGTTATCCTTCAGTGTAAAAGTTCAACTCGGGGGCTTAGGCGCCCGTTGCATCTTCCGTGGTTTCGCCAGCAGCTGCAGCGATGTCAGCATCGGCCATACCTTCGATATCTTCGAGGGCACCGAGGTCAACGCCAAGGCCAGCTGTCGATTCTGCGAGGCCATCGAGCACTGCGTCTGCGAACAGGTTACAGTAGAGCGAGATGGCGCGCGCCGCATCGTCGTTACCGGCAAAGCCGTAGTCAGCGTCGGCAGGATCGCAGTTCGTGTCGAGCACGGCCACGACCGGAATACCCAGCTTGCGGGCTTCCATGACGGCGATGGCTTCCTTGTTCGTGTCGATCACGATCATGGCAGCAGGCAGGCCGCCCATTTCAGAGATACCACCGAGGGCGCGCTCTAGCTTGTCGCGGCGACGCTCCAGGTCGAGCAGTTCTTTCTTGGTGAGGCCTTCGCCGCCACCGGTCGAGAACATCGCGTTGAGCTCTTTCAGCTGCCTGATCGACTTGGACACCGTGGTCCAGTTGGTCAGCGTGCCGCCAAGCCAGCGATGGTTCATGTAATACTGGGCGCAGCGCTGGGCTGCTTCTGCCACAGGGTCAGATGCCTGACGCTTGGTGCCGACGAAAAGCACGCGGCCGCCTTTGGCAACCGTATCGCGCACGAAGACCAGCGACTGGTGCAGCGCAGGGACGGTCTGGGACAGGTCCATGATGTGGATGCCGGAACGCTCGCCGTAGATGTACGGCTTCATGCGTGGGTTCCAGCGGTGGGTCTGGTGACCGAAGTGAACGCCAGCTTCGAGTAGCTGACGCATTGTGAAGTCAGGTAGTGCCATTCATTTTCTCCATCCGGTTAGCCTTCGCAGGTGGAACGTTGGGCCAGAATGGCTTTCCGCACCGGATGCACCCGCGAAATGGTTTCAGATAAGGCGGCTTATACATATATCCGCAATGTCGGCAAGCTTCACAGGTGCGCTTTTGTTACGCCGCCTTCATGGGCTCGACCCGCTCGACTCCCGGCGCATCCTTGAGGGCACGCTGAGCCTTCAGACCAATCGTATATGTGTCTGCCAGACGAAGAAGAACAATACGGCCATCTTCAAGCGGCATCTCGACCAGAATGGCGCCCCGTTCATGGTCCTGAAGGCGCCCCAAATGGCTGATAATGCCAACGATATCGTCTGTTTTCGCCCCAACAGCCAAGCGGACCTTGAGTGCGCCCATGGACTTGGACAGGCGGGCCGATTCCAGCTGGACGATCCGTTCGGCATTGAGTTTGATTTCATCGCCCGTCCGCTTCACGCCAACAGTGATCGCCACGGCATTCCCGACCTGAAGCAAGTCATAGCTTTGCTGCAGCGTTTCCGGGAAGACCATCATCTCCACTTCGCCCGTGGGATCAGAAAGGGTGAGGAAGGCAAACTTGCCGCCATTGCGGGCCGGCTTCTCATTGCGCATGCGCACGACGCCGATCAGTTCGAGCGGTTTGCCGTCGCTCGCGCGCTCCTCGATTTCGATGGCGAGCGTAACCCGGTCGCGGTCAATGCCTTCAAGTACATCGTCCAGCGGGTGACCGGAAAAATAGAAGCCGATCGATTTGAATTCCTCATCCAGCTTCTGCTGGCCGTTCCATGCCTTTGCCGTGGGCAGTGACGGCCGCAGCGCCGGCTCGGCTTCTCCAAACAAGCCCCCCTGCCCGCCCTGACGGTCTTCGGCAGACTTGTTTGCCATCTGGGCGAGGATTGGCGCGGCAGCGAGAACCTTAGCGCGGTTAGCATCAAGCCCGTCCAGCGCACCTGACTTGGAGAGCGATTCGAAAGCCTTCTTGTTGATGTGCCGCGGGTCCACCCGTTCGGCGAAATCATAGAGATCGATAAACTTGCCGTCTGTGCTCCGCATGGCCTCGACATGGCGCATGGCCTCGAGCCCCACACCCTTCAACGCGCCAAGCGCATAGACAACTGCCCCGTCCC
This sequence comes from Alphaproteobacteria bacterium, assembly GCA_018827375.1. Taxonomy (GTDB): domain Bacteria; phylum Pseudomonadota; class Alphaproteobacteria; order Caulobacterales; family Hyphomonadaceae; genus Hyphomonas. The sequence goes on along the minus strand of JAHJYW010000007.1, from coordinate 38,638 downwards.
GCACATCGAAGTCCGCCGTCGATGTGTTCACATCCGGCGCGAGGACCGGAATCTTCAAGCGGCGCGCCTCCTGGAAAAAGGCAGCCAGTTTATCCGTATTGCCAAGATCGAGGCTCATTGATGCCGCCAGGAACTCGACCGGAAAATGGCGTTTCAGATAGCCGGTCTGATAACCGATGAGGGCATAGGCGGCGGCGTGGGACTTGTTGAAGCCGTAGCCAGCGAATTTCTCCATCGTATCGAAGATCTCGTTTGCGAGCGGCTCCAGCATCTCCTTGCTGGCTGCGGCGCCTTCCACGAAACGCTTGCGCTGCGCGATCATCTCTTCGAGCTTTTTCTTACCCATTGCCCGGCGCAAAAGGTCGGCTTCGCCGAGCGAATAGCCGGCGATTTCCTGCGCCATCCGCATAACCTGCTCCTGATAGACCGGCACGCCATAGGTGGCCTCCAGAACCGGCTTCAGGTCCGGGTGGGCATATTGCACGCCTTCCGGGTTTTCCTTGCCCTGCACATAGAGCGGGATGTTCTCCATCGGCCCCGGGCGGTAGAGCGAGATGATGGCGATCACGTCTTCAATATTATTCGGCCGTACCTTGCGCAGCGTGTCGCGCATGCCGGCGCCTTCCAGCTGGAAGACACCAAGCGTCTCGCCACTCGCCATCAGATCGTAGGTCGCCTTATCGTCGAGGTTTTCCCATTCCGGGCCAACGTCGCGACCATCGCGGCGGATCAGCTTCAGCGCGCGGTCAATCACCGTGAGGGTCTTCAGGCCGAGGAAGTCGAACTTCACGAGCCCAGCCATCTCGGCGTATTTCATGTTAAACTGCGAGGCAGGAAGGTCCGCGCGCGGATCATTGTAGAGCGGAGCTATCTCGACCAGAGGCCGGTCACCGATCACCACGCCCGCCGCGTGCGTGCCAGCGTTCCGGTATAGACCTTCCAGCGCAAGGGCGATCTTGATCAGCTCGCCAACGCGGGGGTCCGCCTCGATTTCGTCATCGAACTTCGGCTCGTCGTCGATGGCTTCCTGCAGCTTTGGCGGCTTGGCGGGATTAAACGGGATGAGCTTGGCCAGCCGGTCGACCTGAAAGTATGGCATCTGCATCACGCGGCCCACGTCACGCACCACAGCCTTGGCCTGCAACGTACCGAACGTGATGATCATGGCCACACTGTCGGCGCCATACTTGTCGCGGACATAGCGTATGACTTCGCTGCGCCGTTCCTGACAGAAGTCGATGTCAAAGTCGGGCATCGAGACGCGCTCAGGGTTCAGGAAGCGTTCAAACAGCAGGTCAAAGCGGAGCGGGTCAAGATCGGTGATCAACAGCGACCAGGCCACGAGCGAGCCAGCGCCGGAGCCCCTGCCCGGCCCGACCGGAATGCCTTGCTCCTTGGCCCACTTGATGAAGTCCGAGACGATCAGGAAGTAACCCGGAAAGCCCATGCGTTCGATGACGCTGAGCTCATAGTCCAGGCGCGTGAAATAGGTCTCACGTTCGGCGTAGAGTTTGCTAGCGGCCTCAAGACGCCCTTCCAGCCCTTCCCGCGCCTGTTTCTTGAGCTCCTCGATTTCCGAGCGCCCCTCATTGCTGAACGAGGGAAGGATTGGCGCACGCGTGACAGATTGAACGGCGCAGCGCTGGGCGATTTCAATCGTGTTCTCGATGGCTTCCGGCAGGTCTTCAAACAGCGCAGTCATCTCTGCTGCCGTCTTGATATATTGCGACGGCGATACCCGCTTGCGGTCATCCTGTCCAAGATACTGGCCATTAGCGATACACATCAGGGCGTCATGCGCCGTGGCGTCTGCAGGCTTCATGAACCGCGCGTCATGGGTGGCAACCAGCGGCAAGTCGAGTTCATAGGCAAGGTCAATCAGCCCGGGTTCGGTTGCGACCTCATCCGGCGTTCCGTGCCGTGTGATCTCGACGTAGCAGCGCCCCGGAAAGGCACTCGCCAGTGTCGAAAGTTCCGTGCGCGCGTCCGCTGTGCGGCCCTTCAGCAGATGGCGCGCAACTTCGCCCTCGGCGCCGCCCGTCAGCACGATCAGGCCGTCAGTGTTTTCGAGCAGCAGGTCACGGTGCAGTTTAGGCACGCCATCATCAGCGTCGAGATAGGCCCGAGATGAGAGCAGCATCAGCCGCTGATAGCCGGTCTGGTCTTGTGCGTAGAGGCTGATACGGCTCGGCTCGCTGCGATGGGCGCCGTCGGTCAGGTCGAAGCAGCAGGCCATAATGGGCTGAATGCCGGCTTCCGACATGGTGAGGGATATTTCGAGCGCGCCGAACAGGTTGTTCCGGTCCGTGACGGCAACCGCAGGCATGCCCTGCCCCAGCAGCCAGCCTTTCAGCCCCTTGGGCGTGACCATGCTTTCGAGCAGCGAATAGCTCGAGCGGATGGCAAGGTGGATGAAGGACGACTCAGACAAAACGGTTTCTCCAGCGGCCAGAATACCTTGCCGCCAGCCCCGCCGCCAGACCACCCGTCAGCGGCGGCTGTTCCACAGCTTATTCCGGTTTGTAATCGACCAGTTGGCCATCCTGGAGCGTGAGGACGCGGTCCATATGCTGAGTCAGCGCAAAATTGTGGGTCGCGACTAGCACAGCGGCGCCCTCATTGCGCACCATCTTGATGAGCGTTGCAAAGACACGCTCTGTCGTGACCGGGTCGAGGTTGCCGGTTGGCTCATCCGCAATCACCAGACGTGGGTCATTGGCCAGCGCACGGGCAATCGCCACGCGCTGCTGCTCACCGCCGGACATCTGTCCCGGCTGGTGATGGCCGCGATCAGCGAGGCCCATGACCTCGAGAAGCGCCTGCGCCTTTTCGCGCGCGGCTTTCTTTTTCACGCCAGCTATCATCAGCGGCATGGCGATATTGTCCGCCGCATTGAACTCGGGCAGCAGGTGGTGGAACTGATAGACGAAGCCGATCTTGTTGCGGCGGACGGCTGTGCGCCCCTTGTCGTCAAGCGCGAGGCAGTCGATGCCGTCGAGCATGACCTTGCCGCCTTCAGGACGCTCAAGGAGGCCGGCCGTGTGCAGCAGCGTCGACTTACCCGAGCCGGACGGACCGACAAGGCCCACAAGCTCACCGGCATTGAGGCGAAGCTCAGTGCCACGAAGAACAGGCAATTCGCCAGCTTCAGTCCGGTAGGTTCGGTCGATACCGATCAGCTCAAGAACGGGACCCGACATTATTCGAACCTCAACGCGCTGACTGGATCCTGGCGGGAAGCCCACCAGGCCGGAATGAGCGACACGCCCATCGACATGAACAGGGCATAAAGCCCCGTGCGGATGACTTCATTCCAGTCAAGAATCGCGGGGAGGCCCTCAAGCCCATAGGTCTCCGCGTCAAACACCTCGCCCTGGACGAACAGGTTGATGAAGGCTTCAACGTAATGAATGTTGAGGACTACCAGTACACCCACAAGAACGCCCAGAAGCGCTCCCAGCGTGCCAAGTACCGTGCCCACCAGAAGGAACACACGCAGCACCCCGCCCTGTCCCAGACCTATTGTGCGCAGGATGGCGATATCGCGTGACTTGTTCTTCACCAGCATCACCACGCCGACGATGATGTTGAGTGTGGCAATTGCCATGATCACCATGACAAGCAGCCGCACCATCGTGCGCTCAACGCGCAGGGCATTGAGATAGCTCTCGCGCTGGCTCTTCCAGTCAAATGTGTAAAGCGCATTGCCTGTCGCGTTGGATATAGCGGCCATGGCTTCGTGGGTTTTCTCGGGGTCCTTCAGCCGGATATCCAACATCGAATAATGCCCCTTCGACTGGAACAGGATCTGCGCCTGCTCCATGGGCATGAAGGCATAAAGGCTGTCGAGTTCGACACTGCCTGTCTTGAAGATATCACCGACGACATAGGATTTGCTTCGCGGCGTGCCGCCCATGGGCCCTGCTGTCTGCTGCGATGTGATGATGTCGACCTTGTCGCCCGGACGCACGCCCAATCCTTCACGCCCGGCCGCCAGGAAGGCGCCAAGCATGATGACATTGCCGCCATTGCGTCCCTCACCAAAACCGGATTCGACAGCCGCTTTGCCGCCGTCTTTCAGGAAAGGCATCGTGGCCAGATCTTCGTTACGGATAGCGCGGATGGCAGCGCCCGTCTTGCGGCCATTGGCCGTGATCAGGACGTATTCCTCGATATAGGGCGTGACGCTCGTGATGCCGTCGATGTCGCGGATCTTGGCAGCCAGGGCGTTGGCTTCGTCTTCGGTGTAGCTGCTGACGACACCATAGACATGTGGCTGGCCGCCGAGCAGCGCATCCAGCAGCGTCGCCCGGAACCCGCTCATGACGGACATCGTGATGATCAGGGCCGCGACCGCGAAGAAGATGCCAACAAAGGAAATGATCGAGATGAGCGACGCACCGCCATGTTCGCGTTTGGCGCGCAGATAGCGCCAAGCCAGTGTGCGCTCCAGCTTGCCAAATGGTGAGGCGAGATGCCCTAACTCGTTCATTTAGGCGCCACTTTCTTCATCGCTTCAGCAAAGGGCATCTCGGTCTTCTCACCAGTCTTGCGGTTCTTGACCTCGACCACCCCATTCTCGATGCCGCGTGGACCAATCACGATCTGCCAGGGCAGGCCGATGAGTTCCATCCGGGCGAACTTGCCCCCAGCGCGTTCATCTGTGTCATCATAAAGCACGTCCATGCCAGCATCCGTCAGCGCCTTGTAGGCATCGTCGCAGGCGGCGTCACAGGCCGCATCGCCCACGCGCATGTTGATCAAGCCGACATGCCATGGGGCGACCGATTCAGGCCACACAATGCCGTTCTCATCATGGCAGGCCTCAATGATACCGCCGACGAGGCGTGACACGCCAATGCCGTAGCTGCCCATCTGGACAGGCACCATCTGGCCATCTGCCGATTGCACAACCGCGTTCATGGGCAGTGAGTACTTTGTCCCGAAGTTGAAAATGTGGCCAACCTCGATGCCGCGTGCAGATACCTGGCTCTCCGCCGGGATCGCTGCAAAAGCTGCCTCGTCGTGCATCTCTTCGGTGGCCGCGTAATATTGCGTCCGCTTTTCGACTTCAGCATTCAGGTCACTGTCGAAATCCAGGTCCAGTCCGGGAGGCGGCAGGTCCAGCAGCGCCTTGTCACAGAAGACAGCGCTTTCGCCCGTATCAGCCAGGATGATGAATTCATGGCTCATATCGCCGCCGATGGGGCCGGTATCCGCGCGCATAGGAATGGCGGTGAGGCCCATTCGATCGAAAGCGTTGAGATAGGCGCAGAACATCTTGCGATAGGAGACACGTGCGTCTTCTTCCGTAAGATCGAACGAATAGGCGTCCTTCATGAGGAATTCACGCCCCCGCATGACGCCGAAGCGCGGACGCACTTCGTCGCGGAACTTCCACTGCTGGTGATACAGGTTCAGTGGCAGCTGCTTGTAGCTTTTCACATAGGCGCGGAAGACGTCGGTGATCAGCTCTTCATTGGTCGGGCCGTAGAGCATCTCGCGGTCATGCCGGTCCGTGATGCGCAGCATTTCCTTGCCATAGTCGTCATAGCGACCGGATTCGCGCCAGAGGTCAGCCTGCTGCAGGGTCGGCATCAGCATCTCGACGGCACCGGCGCGGTTCATTTCCTCGCGCACGATCTGTTCGATGCGCGTTAGAACCTTCAGTCCCATCGGCAGCCAGGTGTAGATGCCAGCGCCATTCTGGCGGACCATGCCTGTGCGCAGCATAAGCTTGTGAGAAGCAATCGCGGCATCTGCCGGCGCCTCCTTGCTAACGGGCAGAAAGAACTTCGATAGGCGCATGGATTCCCCGTTATCGCTGAATTAGGCGCTCAACTAGCCGCAGCCGCCCCTACTCCGCAAGGAGGAGCGGCACAACGACAGCGGCAATGGCCGTCAGGACAGTTGCGCCAATGGTGGCCCAGAGGGCTTTCTTCCAGACCATCGGCCTGACAGGAGCTCCCTCTTCCGTTCCTGGCGTGTGCTCACCGTCCTCGAACTGACCGCGCACACCGATCGGCAGGACCGCAAAAAAGCTGATCCACCAGGCCAGCACGAAGACAACAACGCCACTCGCAATGGTCATCAGTGGGCGCCTTTGGGCGTTTCCATCAATTCGATCAGGACGCCGTTGGAGTTCTTCGGATGTACGAAGATGATCATCGTGCCGTGCGCACCGATGCGCGGTTTGCCGAGTACGGTTGCGCCGCGTTTGTTCATCTCGTCGACGGCCTGATTGATATCATCAACCTCGAAACAGACATGGTGCTGGCCGCCTTTGGGGTTCTTGGTAATGAAGTTTGCGATGGGCGATTCGGCATTCAGCGGCTCGATCAATTCGATCTGGGCATTAGGCAGGTTGACGAAACAAACTTTGACGCCCTGCTCCGGCATGTCGAATGGTGTGGTGATGTCGGTCGCGCCATAGAGCGTGCGGTAGGTCTCGCAGGCTTCCTCCAGGTCCGGAACGGCGACGCCGACATGGTTCAGCGGGCCAAGCTTGAATTCGCTCATCGTGTTCAACTCCTCAAAACAGTCACATCAATCATCGGACGGCGGCCGAACGTGGCGTCACACGCCTTGCGCAAGGCGCGGCCGATCTCGCGTTCAACCATATCATCTTCAAGCCGGGTCTTGCGCTTCATCTTCTGGACAGCGTTCTCGGCGGCCTCGTCGAGTTCGTCCAGGCTTTCATCCGCGAGGCGGCCGTCCGCTTCAGAAAAGCCGCGCACGACCACAACCGGCCCGTCGATCACGTCGCCGGCTTCGTCAATGACGACGCTGGCCAGCACAAAACCATTCTCAGCCAGCTTGCGGCGCTCGTTGATGCCCTGCGCGCCTTCCGGCACGAGGAACTTGCCATCAAGATAAAGGCGACCTGCCGGCACGAGGTCGATGATCTCGGCCTTGCCAGGCGCGAGGCGCACAAGGCTGCCATTGCGCGGTGCAATGGCCTGCGGGACCTGCAGCGACTTGGCATAGGCGGCGTGTTCGACAATGTGGCGTCGCTCGCCATGCACAGGCACGGCAATCTCGGGCCGCACCCATTGGTACATGCGCTGCAGCTCGCCGCGGCAGGGGTGACCGGATACGTGGATCGGATCCTTCACCATGCGCGGCGTGATAATCCGCACGCCCTGGTCAGCGAGCGAGTTCTGGAGTTGGAAGATCTCGCGCTCGTTGCCGGGAATGATACGGCAGGAAAAGATCACGCAATCACCTTCATGGAGCGAAACGTTGCGGTGGTCCTTGCGGGCGATACGGGCGAGTGCGGCGCGTGCCTCACCCTGGCTGCCCGTGCAAAGATAGAGGATGTTCTCGGCCGGAATGGAGCTGGCGTCAGCCTCGTTCACAAACTCCATGTTGCGCGGCAGGATACCGACGGCTTTTGCGGCGTCCGTGATGCGATGCATGCTACGCCCAACGAGGCAGACGCTGCGGCCCGCAAGCTCGGCGGCTTCAATGATGGATTTCACACGCGCGACGTTCGAGGCGAAGGTGGTGACGGCAACGGCCTGTTTCTGCTGGGCAATCAGGTCTATCAGGCCCTGTTTCACGGTTTCTTCAGAGCCAGACTCGCCTTCCTCGAAGACGTTCGTGGAATCGCAAACCATGGCGAGCACGCCGCGGTCGCCGAGTGCCGTGAGACCTGCAATGTCGGTCGGGCCGCCAATCTGGGGATCGGGATCGATCTTCCAGTCGCCCGTGTGCAGGATCATGCCTGCCGGCGTTTCAATGGCCAGCGCATTGGGCTCGGGGATCGAGTGGGTCAGCGTTATGTAGGTAACCGAGAACGGCCCGGCCACGACTGTGCCGCCAAGCGCTACCGGCTTCAGCCAACGCGGATCAACCCCACGCTCGAGCATCTTGGAGCGCACGAGCTCTGTCGTGAAGGGCGTTGCATAGATGGGCGCTTTGGTCTGCAGCCGCGGGTAAAGCAGGCCGACGGCCCCGATATGGTCTTCGTGCGCATGGGTAAGGAAGATAGCGTCGATCTGCTCGCCGATCAGGAAATCAGGGTCGGCGCAGATGAGATCGATACCGGGCGTATCCAGCGAGCCAAACGTGACGCCGACATCGACCAGGATCCAGCGCCTGGCATGCGCCGGTCCATAGCCGTAGGCGTTCAGGTTCATGCCGATTTCCTCGCATCCCCCAAGCGGGAGGAAGACTAGTTCGTCGGTTGTCTGTGCTGAATCGGCCATAAGGTCCTATTTATTACGTTTATAGATTTCGAGGAGGCCCGTGATGAGAATATCCGGGTCATAGTGGTCGATCGTTTCGCTGGCGCCTTCAAAAAGCGAGGCAACGCCGCCGGTCGCAACCACCTGCAAGGGCTTTCCATACTCGGCCTTGATGCGTCGTACCAGCCCGTCAATCAGGTCGATATAGCCCCAGAACACACCGGACTGCATCGCACTGATCGTATCCTGGCCGATTACCTGTGCAGGGCGCTGGATGGCGATCCGCGGCAATTGCGCCGCAGCATCATGCAGCGCGCTGACTGAGAGGTTGATACCGGGCGAAATGATACCCCCCTCAAAGCCGCCATCTTCGGCAACGATATCAAAGGTCGTGGCCGTGCCGCTGTCGATGACAATCAGGTTGCCCGGATACGTAACATGCGCCCCAAGCGCGCTAACGATGCGGTCGGCACCGACCTGTTCCGGCCGGTGAATACGGATCTCGACGCCCGATTTGAGCGACGGATCACCAATGAACATTGGCTCTACATTGAGGTAGCGGCGCGCAAGGTTGCGGAAGTTGAACACCGCCTGCGGCACAACGGTCGAAATCACGCAGCCATTAATTTTACCAAGATCCATGCCGTGCATGTCAGCCAGACGCCAGAGCCATGCCGCATGGTCGTCGGCCGTCTTGCGGGCATCGGTGGCACTGCGCCATTGGACGATCCACTTGTCGCCGTCGTGCACACCGAAAACGGTGTTCGTGTTACCCACGTCAATCGCAAGCAGCATCGCGCTTATACTCTCCCTATCAGGTCAACATCTCCAGCCCTTATGGTCTGCAGAGTGCCATCGGGCAATCTGAGTATAAGAGCACCAGTTTCGTCCATGTCCTCGAATATGCCTTCAACAGGCTCTCCCGAAGCGGTGACGCGGACAGTGCTCCCAAGCCCCTCGGCGCGCTCGAGCCAGCTTTTACGGAGCATCGAGAACCCCGCGCGGGCCTCGGTTATGCGCGCCGTGAACGCTTCCTGCAGGGCCTCGAGCACCATGTCTGCCTTGACGGCCGTATCGCCGCGCAAACTCGCAATTGAAGTTGCAGACTGCCCAGCGCCTTCTGGCGCATGCGTGACGTTGATGCCGATGCCTGCCGCGACCCATGTGTCTGCGCCCGAACCGCCGGTTTCAATCAGTATGCCGGAGAGTTTCGCGCGATGGATGCGCACGTCATTTGGCCATTTAACCTGGATATCCGCATCGGGTGCGAACTGAAGGGCCATATCGCTGACCGCCAGCGCGGCCGCGAATGGCGTGCGGGCAGCCACGACCATTCCGCCAGGTTCGCGATAAAGCGCTGTGGTGAAGAGGTTTCCCTGAGGCGACAACCAGCTGCGCTGGAGCCTTCCGCGACCGGCCGACTGGGTTTCGGCGACAAGCCAGCAATCAGCGAAGCCCCCTGCTGCGGCGCGCCGCTTTGCCTCGCTATTGGTGCTGTCTATCGTACCGAGGTGATGGACGGGCCAGTCAAACTTCAAGAGGGCAGTCCCAGAGCGGCCGTGTTCGCCCAGTCAGCAAGCGTGTTAATGAAGATCAGGAACACGATACCCGCCACAAAGGCCGATGCTAGAACGGTCAGCGTGACAGAGCCATCAATCGGTTCGAAGCGCTCTTTCGGCTCATCAAACCACATGATCTTCACCATGCGCAGATAATAACCAAGCGACACGACCGACGCGATGACCAGAATGATCGCCAGCGGCATGAGACCGGCCTGAACGCCTGCATTGAAGACTTCCCACTTCCCGAAGAAGCCACCGAAAGGCGGCAAGCCCGCGATCGAGAAAATCAGGATCGACAGGGCGATCGCCAACCAGGGTCGCGTGCTCATCAGGCCGCCGAGTTCATCAATGCTTTCCACCATACCGCCGCGGCGACGCATGGCGAGAACGCCCGCAAAAAGACCAAGCGATGAAATCACGTACAGGGTCATGAATATCAACAGAGCACCTGCTCCGGTCTCACGGCCCGCAGCAACAGCGACCAGCGCATAGCCCATGTTCGCAATTGATGAATAGCCAAGCAGGCGCTTGATGTTGGTCTGCGTGAGCGCGCCAAATGAACCGATCAGCATCGACATGCCCGCGATGATCGAGATGATCATCTGCCATTGGTCCAGAATACCGCCAAAGGCCGTGAACATCACATTTGCAAAAACGACCATGGACGCCATTTTCGGGGCCGTTGCAAAGAAGGCGCCCACAGGAGTTGGTGCGCCTTCGTAAACATCGGGCGTCCAGACGTGCATCGGTGCGGCGGATACTTTGAAGGCAAGGCCCACGATCATCATGACCATGCCGAACAGCAGGCCGATGGATGTCTCAGCCGTAAAGATGCCTGCATAGCTTGTGGTGCCGGCAAAGCCGTACACAAGCGACGCGCCATAAAGCAGCATACCGGATGCCAAGGCCCCTAGTACGAAATACTTCAGGCCGGCTTCGGACGAGCGCGCGGAATCGCGGTGAAACGCTGCCAGAACGTAAGAAGACAGGCTGAGCGTCTCGACGCCCATATAGAGGGTCATCAGGTCAGACGCTGACAGGATGATCCCCATACCAAGAGACGCAAAGATCGTCAGCAGGACATATTCATAGCGGATTGTTTCATGACGCTTGAGGAAGCCCTCGGACATGATCAGCGCAAAGCCGCCAACGGTGAAGCTGACGAATTTTGCAAAATTCACGAACGTGTTCGTTCGCACAAGGCCGCCAAAGGCTTCGCCGCCTTGATAGAATATAAGCGTTAGGGCTGCAGCGCCGAAGAGTGCAAGCGCCCCGTATTTGAATGACAGGCTGTTGAAGCGGTCCTTGAGCACGGCGCCCAGCAGCACGCCCACGAGGCCCGCCGCCGCAAGCCAAAGCTCCGGTCCGATTGCCAAGATCATAGCGGTATAGTCGAGCATGGGCCGTCAGCCTCCGACCATCAGGGACAGAATGCGGTTCGCCGCCCCTTCAGTAATGTGGAAAATCAGGTTCGGCGCGACGCCAAACAGCAAGGTCAGCAAGGCCAGCGGCACGATGCAGACCAACTCAATCATGTTCATGTCGCGAATGCCTTCGAGTTTCGGATTGGTGATCTCGCCGAACACGGTGCGACGGTAGAGCGTCAGCATGTAGACAGCCGAGAAGATCACACCGAGCGCCGCGCCTGCAGCGGCCCAGGTCGAGGCCTGGAAGCCACCAACCATAGTCAGGATCTCACCGATGAACCCGCTGGTGCCTGGCAGGCCCACGTTTGCCATCGTGAAGAGCATGAACAGTGTGGCGTAAACCGGCATGCGATTGACGAGGCCGCCATAGGCCGCAATCTCACGGGTGTGCATACGGTCGTAGACGACACCAACGATGAGGAACAATGCGCTGGCGATCAGGCCGTGGCTGAGCATCTGGAAGATCGCGCCCTGAACACCCACTTCGGTGAACGAGAAGATGCCAAGCGTGACGAAGCCCATGTGCGCCACGGATGAATAGGCTATCAGCTTTTTCATATCCGTCTGGCGCCAGGCGACGAGTGACGTGTAGACAATCGCAATCACGGCCAGAACAAACATGGCAGGCTGGAACAGGTGGCTCGCATCCGGGAACATGGGCAGCGAGAAACGCAGGAAGCCGTAGCCGCCCATTTTCAGCAGCACGCCTGCCAGGATGACCGAACCAGCCGTTGGCGCCTGAACGTGGGCGTCGGGCAGCCATGTATGTACCGGCCACATTGGCAGTTTCACCGCAAACGACGCCGCAAAGGCTAGCCATAGCCATGTCTGGACGTGTGGCGAGAAGGCATATTTCTCGAGCACTTCAATGTCGGATGAACCCGCCGCCTGGAACATGTAGACAACCGCGACCAGCATCAGCAGGGAGCCAAGCAGCGTATAGAGGAAGAACTTGAACGCCGCGTAGATCTTCTCCTTGCCACCCCAGATACCGATGATGAGGAACATCGGGATCAGGCCAGCCTCGAAGAAGATGTAGAACAGGACGATGTCGAGCGCGGCGAAAACGCCGAGCATGAATGTCTCGAGCACGAGGAATGCGACGACGTATTCCGTGACCCGTGTATTGATTGAGTTCCAGCTCGCCAGAAGACAGATCGGCGTCAGGAAGGTTGTCAGAAGGATCAGTGGCATCGACAGGCCATCGACACCGACTTTGTAGGTCACCGCGCCATACCAGGCATATTGCTCGACCAGCTGATAGCCGGCAGCATTTGCATCGAATGTCAGGAATGCGGCCACCGAGGCGAGGAAAGTCGCACCGGAAATAATCATACCCGCAAGCAACGCTGCGCGGTTTTCCTTGCCGGCTTCTTCCTTGCTGAAGCTGCCGGCCGTAGCCGTGCGCACGCCCATTATGATCAGCGCACCAAGCAGTGGCAGGAATACAACTGCTGAAAGGATGGGGAACCCGCCCATTAGTTAGCTCCTCCAGCCCGCAACCACATGACCGCGCCAAAGACGAGCGCAGCACCGATGATCACGAAGGCGTAATGATACAGGTAGCCGGTGTGCATGGCCGACAGGCGGCGCGCACTCCAGCGGGTAAGGTATGTCACACCGTCTGGTCCCAGACGGTCGATGATTTTCTTGTCAGCCTTCCAGAACAGGTTGCCGAGCATGGCCGAACCTTTGATGAGCGTCGCATTGTAGATCTCATCGAAGTACCATTTGTTCGAGAACAGGGCATGCAAGGGTCCGCCGCTGTCGGCGATACGCTTGCCGAAACCGCGATTGAAGAAATACGTGAACGTGGCGATCAGGAAGCCGATCACGGTAACGACCAGCGGAGCCAGGATGACCCATTCGGGCACATCGTGACGGTCGTGCAGAACATGATTGTCAGCCGCTGAATAGATTGAGCTACCCCAGAACGCGCTCTCGGCATCACCGACGAACCAGTCATGGAAGTAGAAACCTGCAAACATGGCGCCAAGGCTGAGTAGCCCAAGCGGCACAAGCATGATCGCCGGACTCTCATGCGGCTCATGGGCATGGGCGTCGTGAGCGTGGTCATGGCCGTGGTCGTCAGCAACAGCATGCGAATGATCCGCGTGATCGTCATGATGTTCCGCTGATGCCATTGGGCCGTGGAAAGTCATGTAGATGAGGCGCCACGAATAGAAGCTGGTCAGCATCGCTGCGACGATACCAAACCAGAAGGCCACCTGACCGAACATGACATGATGTTCGCCTGCCGCGAAGGCGCTTTCCAGGATCGCATCCTTCGAGAAGAAACCGGAGAAACCGATCAGTGTATGCGGAATGCCAAGGCCAATAATGGCGATCGTGCCGATCATCATCGCCGCATAAGTCAGCGGCATGTATTTCGCGAGGCCGCCCATACGGCGCATGTCCTGCTCGTGGTGCATGCCGTGGATGACCGAGCCAGCGCCAAGGAAAAGAAGCGCCTTGAAGAACGCGTGTGTGAAGAGGTGGAACATCGCCGCTTCATAGGCGCCAACACCTGCGGCGAAGAACATGTAGCCAAGCTGCGAACAGGTGGAATAGGCAATGACGCGTTTGATGTCGTTTTGCGCCATGCCGACCGTAGCCGCGTAGAGACAGGTTACTGCGCCGATGATCGTGATCATGCCCGCGGCATATATCGTGTGTTCATAGAGGGGCGACATGAGGCAGACGAGGTAGACGCCCGCCGTCACCATGGTCGCCGCGTGGATAAGGGCCGACACAGGCGTTGGGCCTTCCATCGCGTCAGGAAGCCAGACGTGCAGGAAGAACTGTGCCGACTTGCCCATGGCGCCGATGAAGAGGAGCACGCCGATCAATTCGAGCGCGTAGACGCGCTGGCCGAGGAACGTGATGATCGACTCCTGCGCCGGTGCTGCACTGGCAAATGCCAGTGGCGTCACAATGGCGTTCTCACGGATCGCGCTCAACACAGGCTCGAATTCGACCGAGCCAAAGACGAAGAACACGGCCATGATGCCGAGCGCGAGACCGAAGTCCCCAACGCGGTTGGTCACGAAGGCCTTGATGGAGGCGTCGTTCGGCGCCTTCTTCGTGTACCAGAAACCGATCAGCAAGTATGAGGCGAGGCCCACCCCCTCCCAGCCGAAGAAGAGCTGGATAAAATTGTCTGCAACAACCAGCGTCAGCATCGCGAAGGTGAATAGCGACAGGTAGGCAAAGAAGCGCGACCTGTGTGGATCTTCGCTCATATAGCCCCAGGAATAGAGGTGCACGAGACCAGAGACGCCTGTGATGACAGCCATCATAACGATGGAGAGCGTGTCGATACGGATCGCCCAGTTGGCCTGGAATGCGCCGACATCAATCCATGGCATCAGGGTGATGACGTGGGCGCCGTTGGTGGCAACAGCCTCCACCGCATGGCCCAGTTCCTCGCCATGGCCTTCAGCGCCGTGAATGCCGGTAGCATAGGCAAACAGCTGGAACAGCGAAAGCGCACCGGCGAGCAAAACCGTGCCCGTTGTCAGGATCATGACAGGACCGTCACCGATCTGTTTGTGAACAAGACCCGACAGCGCCACGATGCCGGGCGCCAGAACGATGAAGAGGATGAGGAAGTCCGGCAACATTGTCCGTTACCCTTTCATCAGGTCAACATTCTCGACCGCGATATCGCCGCGATTGCGGAAATACACAACGAGAATGGCAAGGCCGACGGCCGCTTCAGCAGCGGCGACGGTGAGGACGAGCATGGCGAAAATCTGCCCGGTGATGTCACCATTGAACACCGAGAAGGCGATCAAGTTGATGTTCACTGACAGAAGGATCAGTTCGATCGCCATGAGGATGACGATGATGTTCTTGCGGTTCACGAAGATGCCAACGACACCAATCGTGAACAGGACCGCCGAAACGGCGACAAAGTGGGAAAGTCCAAGGTCCATGATATCAGATCCCCTGCCCGGAGCTCGGGTCTTTCAAGTCGAAGGCGTCGGAACGACGTCGTGCTGTCTGGTGGGCAATGCTCTGCCGTTTCGTCCCCGGACGATGACGCAGTGTCAGCACAATGGCGCCTATCATGGAGATCAGGAGGACGATCCCGGCGAGCTGGAACAGCAGCATGTATTGCGTGTACATGACCTGACCGATGGCCTCGGCATTGGTTTCCGCGCCCGGCGACGCATCGAACGTGCTAACGTGGTTTTCGAGGCCAGCGAATGACGCAAGTACAATCTCGGCCAGGAACACGGCGCCGACCAATAGGCCAAACGGCAGATAACTCAGGAAGCCTTGTTTGAGTTCGACGAAATCGACGTCGAGCATCATGACGACAAAAAGGAAAAGAACGGCGACAGCGCCGACGTAAACGACGACGAGCAGCATCGCCAGGAACTCGGCACCGATGAGCACCAGCAGGCCTGCCGACGTGAAGAAGGCAAGGATCAGGAAAAGGACCGAGTGCACAGGGTTGCGCGCCGCGATCACCATTACGGCGGACAAGACCACGATTGTGGCCAAAATCCAGAAAGCGTAAACTGCCAAAGCCCTCAAAGCCCCTATTTGGTGAAACAGCGAGGCCTCTGCCCTGCCGCTCCGGTTCAGTTATTCTGCGGGTGCGCCCTATCGATAAGGCGCGTCCAGCTCCAGGTTCTTCGCGATCAATCGTTCCCAGCGGTCGCCATTGGCTAGCAGGCGATCCTTGTCGTAGAACAGCTCTTCGCGCGTTTCCGTCGCAAACTCAAAGTTCGGCCCTTCGACGATGGCATCCACCGGGCAGGCTTCCTGACAGAAGCCGCAATAAATGCATTTCACCATGTCGATGTCATAGCGCGTTGTCCGACGGGCGCCGTCCGCACGCGGCTCGGCCTCGATCGTGATCGCCTGCGCCGGGCAGACCGCTTCGCATAGCTTGCACGCGATGCAGCGCTCTTCGCCGCTCGGGTAGCGGCGCAGCGCATGCTCGCCGCGAAAGCGCGGGCTGAGCGGGTTCTTCTCGAACGGATAGTTCACAGTCGCCTTCCGGCGGAACATCTCCCGAAGCGCGGTCCAGAAAGCGCCGATGAAGTCGGTTAGCAGGGCGCCGCGGATGGTCTGTGCGAGGCTCATGACTGCACTCCGGTGTAAACAACATAGCCCGCGACGATCAGGACGGCTGCGAGCGACGTGGGAAGGAAGATTTTCCAGCCGAGACGCATCAGCTGGTCATAGCGATAGCGGGGCACGATGGCCTTCACCATGGCAAACATAAAGAAGAAGAACAGGATCTTCAGCATGAACCAGAACAGGCCGGACAGGCTAAGCAATAGCGGTGGCCAGTCCTTGACCACGTCGCCAAGGGCAAATGGTCCATGCCAGCCACCCAGGAAGAGGACTGTCATCATGGCGCACATCAGAACGATATTCAGATATTCGCCAAGCATGAAAAGCAGGTATGGGGTCGAGCCATATTCCACCTGGTAGCCGGCAACGAGTTCAGATTCAGCTTCCGGCAGATCGAACGGCGGACGGTTGGTCTCAGCCAGTGCCGAGATAAAGAACATGACGAACATCGGGAACATCACGAAAATCATCGGGAAGTACTGGAAGCTGAAAAGATGCCAGTTCCAGAAACCGCCCGACTGATTCTCGACAATTGCGCTAAGATTCATTGAGCCGGTGAGCAGTATGACCGTCACGATGATAAAGCCGATAGAGACCTCATAGGACACCATCTGCGCAGCCGAGCGCAACGCGCCAAGGAAGGGATATTTCGAGTTCGAGGCCCAGCCGCCCATGATGATGCCATAGACACCAAGTGAGCTAATCGCGAACAGGTAAAGCACGCCCACGTTCAGGTTCGAGACAACCCAACTCGTGCCCGATACTGTGCCAGGCGCCACGGGAATGGCTGCCCAAGCCACGAAGGCCAGCGTACAAGTCAGAATTGGCGCAAGGATGAAAACAGTCTTGTTGGCGCCAGCCGGAATCACGATCTCCTTCAGCAGGAATTTGCCGAAATCCGCGAAAGACTGAAAAAGGCCGAACGGCCCCACGACGTTGGGGCCCTTACGCATCATGACACCTGCCCAGATCTTGCGATCAAGCAGGAGCAGGAAGGCGATAGAGATCAACAGGACAAGCGTGAACAAGGCAATCTGGCCAAGCACCATCCAGAAGCCCGTAAAATCGCCGAAAGACTCGATGAGATTGCTCATGCCGCCGCCCTACTCCGCTGCTACCGGAGTGTCTAGAGCCGTGCTGAGCGCCGAGCACTCCGCCATCGTCTTAGACGCTCTAGCGATCGGATTTGTCAGGTAGAAATCATCAATGGCCGGTTTAAAGGCATCCGCCGAGAGCGCTCCGGCCGAACCGGTGGGTGCTGCCTGTAGCGCGGATACACCACTGGTGCCTGGTGCAAATCCCAGTCCGGAGAACACTGTGCTTTCGCCCTCTGGCCCGCGCAGGCCGGCGCGCAAAGCGTCAGCGGTATCATAGGGCAGCGTCTTGCCAACAACTTGCGACAAGGCGCGGAATATTGCCCAGCCTTCACGTGCTTCGCCTTTCGGCTGCACAGCGCGGGTCGTCATCTGAACGCGGCCTTCGGTGTTGGCATAAGTTGCGTCCATTTCGGTATAGGTGGCGCAAGGCAGGATAATGTCGGCACGTGAGGCCCCTGCATCGCCGTGCGAACCGACATAGATGACTTTGCTGCTGCCGATACCCGACAGGTCAACTTCATCAGCGCCGAGCAGAACAAGTGTTTCCATACCTCCGCCAAGAATCTCTCCCGTGGCTTTTCCGCCTTCACCCGGCACGAAGCCGACATCCAGCGCGCCGACTCGGCCAGCCGCATTGTGCAGCACGCCAAAGCCAGCCCAGTCATCCTCTACCGCGCCAACGTCCTGCGCAAGCTTCAGGGCAGCTTCCAGAACGGCTTGCCCATCGGCGCGGCAGAGAGCAGCCTCGCCGACAACCACCATTGGACGCTTGGCGTCCTTGAGAACCTTGAAGAAGTCGCTGCTGGCAACATTGGCAAGCGCATCGCCGCCTGTACCGAGATGGTCATAATCATAGGTCAGGTCAGCGGCTTCGCCGATGACGCCGACCTTGAGTTCACCCCAAAGCCAGGACTTGCGTATGCGCGCATTCCAGACAGACGCCTCAGCGCGCGGATTGGCGCCGATCAGCAGCAGCGCATCGGCTTCTTCCACGCCCATAAGCGTTGGGTTGAGGATGTAGCGCTCACGCACACCGTCGGTGCCGTAGGTGGCGCCCGCCGGACGGCAGTCTGTATTCTGAACGCCCATTGAGCGGAACAGGTCAAGCGCGGCTTTGGCTTGTTCGACTTCTATCAGGTCGCCCGCGACGACGCCGATCTTGTCGGAGGACACCGACAATGCATCCTTTGCAGCCGCAAATGCTTCGCCCCAGGTTGCAGGAACGAGCTTGCCGTTGACGCGGACATAGGGCTTGTCGAGACGCTGGCGGGCCAGACCATCCCAGACGAAGCGGGACTTGTCGGAAATCCACTCCTCGTTCACTTCTTCGTTGGTCTCCGGCAGGATTCGCATCACGCCATCACCCTTGGCGTCGACGCGTATCGAAGCGCCCATCGCATCCATGACATCGATCGAAGCGGTCTTGCGAAGCTCCCATGGGCGCGCGTTGAAGGCGTAAGGCTTGGATGTCAAAGCACCGACCGGGCAAAGGTCGATCACGTTGCCAGACAGTTCGGACGTCAACGATTTCTCGAGATACGTCGTGATCTCGGCATTCTCGCCTCGCGAGATCATGCCGATCTCCTCGACACCAGCCACCTCGGCAATGAAGCGAACGCAGCGCGTACACTGGATGCATCGCGTCATGATCGTCTTGACGAGCGGCCCCATGTATTTGTCGTCGACCGCACGCTTGTTTTCATCATAGCGGCTGCCGCCACGGCCATAGGCCATGGCCTGATCCTGAAGGTCGCATTCGCCGCCCTGGTCGCAGATGGGGCAATCGAGCGGATGGTTGATCAGAAGGAATTCCATCACGCCGTTACGGGCCTTCTGGACATAGTCGCCCTTCGTACGCACGTTTGGCGCCGAGCCATCGCGGTTCGGACGCATGTCGCCAACCGTCTGGGCGCAGGACGCAATCGGCTTCGGCGCGCCTTCCCACTCGACGAGGCACATGCGGCAGTTGCCGGCAACAGAGAGGCGCTCGTGATAGCAGAAGCGCGGAATCTCTGCGCCCGCTTCCTCACACGCCTGCATCAGCGTGTAGTGCTTGGGGACCTCGATGTCCTGGCCATCGATATTCAGTTTGAACGTGTCGGACATGTCTTGTTACTCCGCCGCGATGACCGCGCCCTGCACCATGGCGCGGGGTAGGCGATATTCATTGATACGGGCTTCGATTTCAGGCCGGAAATGGCGGATCAGGCCCTGGATTGGCCAGGCGGCTGCATCTCCGAGCGCACAGATCGTGTGGCCTTCAACCTGTTTGGTCACATCCAGCAGCGTGTCGATCTCGTCATGCTCGGCCTCACCTTTGACCATGCGCTCCATGACGCGCCACATCCAGCCGGTGCCTTCGCGGCAAGGTGTGCACTGGCCGCAGGATTCGTGCTTGTAGAAATAGGCGAGGCGCGCGATCGCCTTGATCAGGTCGGTGTCCTTGTCCATCACGATGACGGCCGCCGTGCCAAGACCCGACTTCAGGTCGCGCAGCGTGTCAAAGTCCATGTATGCGTCCATGATCTGCTCAGCGGGCACCATAGGAACAGATGAGCCACCCGGGATCACAGCCTTCAGATTATCCCATCCGCCACGAATACCGCCGCAATGCGTTTCGATCAGCTCACGGAACGTGATCGACATTTCTTCTTCGACATTACAAGGCTTGTTCACGTGGCCGGAAATGCAGAACAATTTCGTGCCAGCATTGTTCGGGCGTCCGAAGCCGGCGAACCATTCCGCACCGCGCCGAAGGATTGTCGGCGCAACAGCAATGGATTCAACATTGTTCACTGTCGTCGGGCAGCCATAGAGTCCGGCATTGGCCGGGAATGGCGGCTTCATGCGCGGCTGGCCCTTCTTGCCCTCAAGGCTTTCGAGCAGCGCGGTTTCTTCGCCGCAGATATAGGCGCCGGCACCGTGGTGAACGTAGATATCAAAGTCCCAGCCATTGTCATTGTCCTGGCCGATCAGCTTGGCCTCGTAGGCCTCCTTGATGGCGAGTTCCATTGCATGACGCTCGGCGATGTATTCTCCGCGCAGGTAGACATAGCATTTGTGTGCCCGCATCGCGCGGCTGGCCACCATGCAGCCCTCAATGAAAAGGTGCGGGTCGTGCCGCATGATTTCGCGGTCTTTACACGTACCTGGCTCGGACTCATCACCGTTCACGACAAGATAATGCGGACGTTCGCGCACTTCCTTCGGCATGAATGTCCACTTCAGGCCTGTCGGAAACCCTGCGCCGCCACGGCCGCGCAGGCCGCTGGCCTTGATCTGGTCGCAGATCCAGTCTGGCCCCATCGCGAGCATTTCGCGTGTGAGGTGCCAGGCGCCGCGCTTCTTGGCGGCTTCCAGGCTCGGTGAATGGAGCCCGTAGAGATTGGTGAAGATGCGGTCCTTGTCGAGCAACATGTCCTAGTCCTCATCACCCTTCTTGGGCAGCAGGGTCGTTTTCGTACCCGGTTTTGCCTCTGGTGTTTCACGTTTCGTGTTTGTTGGCGCATCCTCTTTCGGTAGCGCCTTGGATCCTTCGGAATCCGCTTCCGGCTCAGCCGACGGCAGGTTCGGAAGGACCGAAACCTCGTTGCGGGAGCCATCGAAAAGGTGCGGCTCGGTCAGCACGGTCGTGCCGCCTTCAGGGCCGCTGTTGATCCGGTCGATTTGCGGTCCCGGCTGCACATCGGCGCCATTCTTCAGTTTGGAAAGGATCTTGCTGAAACTGTCAGCCGTCAGGTCTTCAAAATAGTCGTCATTGATCTGCGCCATGGGTGCGTTCACGCAGGCGCCGAGGCATTCGACTTCTTCCCAGGAAAGGCGCTTGTCGTCGGTGACGTACATCGCCGGACCGATTTCCTTTTTGCACACATCACGCAACGATTCCGAGCCGCGCAGCATGCAGGGCGTCGTGCCACACAGCTGGATGTGAAACTTGCCGACCGGCTGCATACGGAACATCGTATAGAAGGTCGCGACTTCATATACGCGGATATAGGGCATCTCGAGGCGATCAGCGACTTCGCGCATGGCGGGCTCGGACAGCCAGCCATTGTTGTCCTTCTGGGCCAGCCAGAGCAGCGGGATCACAGCGGAGCGCTGGCGATCCGCCGGATACTTGGCGCGCCAGAAGGCAATCTTGTCTTCAGTTTCAGGCTTGAAGGCGAAACTGTCGCCGCCTGCTTCAATGTCGAACCGGCGCAATGCCATCTAAACGTCCTCCGTGGAGGGCAGCACCACGCGGCCTGCCTCGTCCAGTGTCCAAAACGGATTGTGAGCGACCTCCCAGGCGTTGCCTTCCGGGTCAGTGAAGTAGCCTGAATATCCACCCCAGAATGCTTTGTGAGGCGCCGCGCTGATTGTCACACCGGCCGCCGACAGCCGATCGAAAATCGCATCGACCTCTTCAGGCGACCGCGCGTTATAAGCCAGCGCTACGCCCTTGAAGTCCCCGGTGCGATTGTTCGCAACTCCGGCATCCTTCGCGAGCTTGTCTTCTTCCCAGAGGCCGAGAACAAAGCCGCCCATGTCAAACATTGTCATGCCCTCAGGGCCGACATTCCGGAACCCCAGCACCGATTCATAGAACTGGGTTATCGCAGCGCGGTCCTGCACACCGAGCGTGATGATCGACAGTCTTTTTTCCGGAAACGCCCCCATGGCTCAGCTGCCCCGTGCGAAGTCGACGCGGGCAATCTTGCCGTCGCGGAGTGTGTAGATTGCAGCAACCTCGAAATTATCGCCGCCGGGGGCGCGCTCGACACGCTCATGAACCATCACAATCGGGCCGAGGTCGATCTCGTTGACCACGTCTGCGCGGTTTTCGGGAAACTCGGCAAACAGGTCCAGATGGCGCGCACGAATAGCGTTGTGCCCTGCCTGGTTCACGGCGCCATTATAGCCAGCCAGAATGGCGTCTTCGGTATAGAATGCCATGAAGGCCTCAATGTCCTGTGCATTGTAGGCATCAAGCTGGCGCTGGACGAGATCAGTTGACGCGCTCAACGGTCAATCTCCCCGAACACGATGTCGAGCGTACCGAGAATTGCTGAAACGTCGGCCAGCATATGCCCCTTCGAGAGGTGATCCATCGCCTGCAGGTGCGGATAGCCCGGCGCACGAATCTTGGCGCGATAGGGTTTGTTGGTACCGTCCGAGACAAGGTAGACGCCAAACTCGCCCTTCGGCGCCTCGACAGCGGCGTAGCATTCGCCTTCTGGAACGTGGAAACCTTCGGTGTAAAGTTTGAAGTGATGGATAAGGGCCTCCATCGAATTCTTCATTTCAGCGCGGCGCGGGGGAGAGAGTTTGGAATCGCGCGGCAGGACCGGCCCGGGGCCTTCCTTGGCGAGAATCTCAATGCACTGCTGGATGATCTTGGTCGATTCCTTCATTTCTTCCATGCGGCAAACGTAGCGATCATAGTTGTCGCCATTTCGGCCTACGGGAATCTTGAAGTCGAGTTCGTCGTAGCACTCATAGGGCTGTGAACGACGAAGGTCCCAGGTCAGGCCCGAGCCGCGAACCATGACGCCGGAAAAGCCCCATTCCATGATGGTCTTCACATCGACAACACCAATATCGACATTGCGCTGTTTGAAGATGCGGTTCTCGGTGACGAGAGACTCCACACGCTCCATCGCCGTGGGGAAAAAATCACACCAGGTCGCGATATCGTCGATCAGCGCCTGAGGCAGGTCCTGATGGACACCGCCAGGACGGAAATAGGCGGCGTGCATGCGGCTGCCTGAAGCGCGCTCGTAAAACCCGCAAAGCTTTTCACGCTCTTCAAAGCACCAGGTGATCGGCGTCAGCGCCCCGACGTCCATCACGCCCGTGCCAATATTGAGCAGATGCGACATGATGCGGCCAATTTCCGAGAACATCACGCGGATAAGGCTGGCGCGGCGCGGAACCTCAACGCCCAGAAGCTTCTCGATGGCCAGACACCAAGCATGCTCCTGGTTCATGGGTGAGCAATAGTCGAGCCGATCAAAATAAGGCAGGCCCTGCAGGTAAGTCTTATACTCGAGCAACTTCTCTGTACCGCGGTGAAGCAGGCCGATATGGCTGTCGATGCGCGTCACGACCTCACCATCGAGGTCCATGATCATTCGCAGTACGCCGTGCGCGGCCGGGTGCTGCGGCCCGAAGTTCAGCGTGAACTTGCGATCTTCTTCGATGGATGCGTGGATCGTGTCAGCCATTATTCAGGTGCCTCCTCGGAGACGGCTTTTTCATCACCGGGAATCTGGCTGGTCATGCCCTCCCACGGCGAGAGGAAATCGAAGTTGCGGTATTCCTGGGTCAGTTTGACCGGCTCATAGACGACGCGCTTTTCAAGGTCATCATAGCGAACCTCGTAATGCCCAGTCAGCGGGAAGTCCTTGCGCAGCGGATACCCTTCAAAACCATAATCGGTCAGGATCCGGCGCAGGTCCGGGTGATCGGCGAACTGGATACCGTACATGTCAAAAGCTTCGCGCTCGAACCAGTTTGCGGCAGGCCAGAGAACCGTAGCGCTCGGCACAGGCGTTTCCTCATCGGTGCGGATACGCACGCGAATACGGTGGTTCATGCGCATGGACAGAAGATGGTAGACGACTTCGAAGCGATCAGATCGCTCAGGGTAATCAACGCCGCAAATATCGACCAGCGTTTCGAAGTTACATTGCTGGTCGTCGCGCAGGAACCGCAACAAGCGAACGATATGATCGCGCTCGGCAAGCAATGTCAGCTCGCCGACGACGATCTGTGACGCCCGCACAGCATCGCCCTGAGTCGCCTCGATATGGGCCGCGAGATCTTTCAGTGCTTCGATACTCATGCTCTTCCCCTAGCGCTCGATCGAGCCTTCGCGGCGGATTTTCTTCTGCAATTGCAGGAAGCCATAGACCAGCGCCTCGGCGGTTGGCGGACAGCCCGGGACGTAGATGTCCACAGGCACAATCCGGTCACAGCCGCGAACAACGGAATAGCTGTAGTGATAGTAACCGCCGCCATTGGCACAGCTGCCCATCGAGATAACGTAACGGGGCTCCGGCATCTGGTCGTAAACCTTGCGCAGGGCCGGGGCCATCTTGTTGGTCAGCGTGCCCGCGACGATCATCACGTCAGACTGCCGCGGTGAACCGCGCGGCGCCATGCCGAAACGCTCAAGGTCGTAACGCGGGTTGCCCGCATGCATCATCTCGACGGCGCAACACGCCAAGCCGAAAGTCATCCACATCAGCGAGCCGGTGCGCGCCCAGGCGATCAGGTCGTCAGCAGCGGCGGTGAAATAGCCCTTGTCGGCCAACTCATCCGAGAGGCCGTTATAGAATGGGTCATCCGCGCGAGGGACAAATCCGCCTTCGACGCCTGCGCGGGCCGCGCCTAGCGCATATTTCTTGAAACCGTCGTCAGCCATTTATTCCCACTCCAGCGCGCCGCGGCGCCATTCGTAGATGAAACCGATCGTCAACACGCCCAAGAACCCAACCATCGACCAGAAGCCGACGAGGCCAATGGTGCCCAGCGATATTGCCCAAGGGAACAGGAACGCGACTTCGAGGTCGAAGATGATGAACAGGATGGCGACAAGGTAGAATCGCACATCAAACTTCATCCGCGCGTCATCGAAGGCATTGAAGCCGCACTCATAGGCCGAGTTCTTTTCAGGATCGGGGTTTGATGGTGCCAGAAGCGTTGTTCCGACAATAAAAAGCCCCGAAATCGCGGCGCCAATCACGAGGAATATGATCACTGGAAAATAATCCAGTGCGAGCCGTTCAATCTCGGTCATGTGCAGTTTCTCCTGACCTTGTCTGGCGCCGGATTAGGACGGTTTCGCCCATCGCGCAACAGACAGCCACATTATATATCCAGTGGAGACTCTATACTCTTAAGGCCCTGAATTCACGGGCCATGAGCTGCGGCGGTGCGTCACGCGCAGGCAGCCGATCAACCCTTAAACCATTTATTGTGCGTAGCGCCTTGATGGTCACAGCCAAGCTTAATCCTATAAAGCCGGAAATCCAATATTTTCCGTCAGATCGCGGCCAGCGCTTTTCGCGCCTTCGCACTGATTCCCTTCCAGTCTTCTGCGGCAATGTCTGCGCCGGTCGCGATCCACGAGCCCCCTACCGCCACGACATTTGGCAACGCCACGTATTTACCTGCGTCCGCTTCGGTAATCCCGCCGGTCGGCATGAACCGCAGGTGCGGTAGCGGCCCGGCGATGGCCTTCAGCGCGCCTACGCCACCAGCGATTGTGGCAGGGAACAGTTTCAAGAGATCAAAACCCTCTTCGTGGCGACTCATGGCCTCGCTGGCCGTTGCAACACCCGGGATCATGAGGCGCCGCCGATTCCCGAGGCCGGCCAGCAGTTTTGGTGACATGCCCGGTGACACCAGGAAGTCCGAACCCGCAGAAAGTGCATTATCAACATCTGCTTCCGTCAGGACGGTCCCCGCGCCCACCTTGAGTCCGGGCTCGGCGGATTTCATTTCCTCAATGACCGCAAGACCCGAAGGCGTTCTCAATGTCACTTCAGCAATGGTCAGCCCGCCATCGACCAGCGCGCGCGCCAGCGGCGCAGCCATTTCGATCCGGTCAACGACAAGGACGGGGACAATCGGGGCTGTGCTCGCCGCCTCGACAAGTGACTTCAATGGGAAGGTCATGTCTTTTGTGTCTCCTGCTCGTGATAAGCCGCAGCGCCAATAAGGGGCGCCTCAGGGTCGTGCATCAGCTTGACAGGGCAAGTACTCAAATACTTGCTAAGCGGCCCACGCTCAACGAACCTCTCGCACGCCTCAGGCGTTTTGAGAAAGTCCGCTATGCGCTCGCTAACACCACCTGCAACAACAACCCCGCCCAGCGCGCCATTCGCAAGCACGAGGTCACCCACCGCACTCATCACCGTATTCGCACGCACCCTTATAAGCTTTAGGAACATTTCATCGCCCTCATCGGCCAGGCGGCGCATTTCCTGAGGGCTTACATCAAGATACGGCCGGCCATAGATCTCGCAGAAGGCCTCATGGACGGCCTCAAGCCCGCTGCCCGAGGCAACAAGCTCGTTCGAGACATAGCCATACCGATTGAGCAGAACGCGTGTCAGCTCGATCTCTGTAGCGTCCCTGGGGGAGAAGGCGATATGCCCTCCCTCGCCATTCAGCACATACCAACCGCCCGTCCGGTTACGCAGCAGGGTGGCAACCCCAAAACCTGTTCCGGGACCCGCCACCAGCATCGGCGCGCCATCGACAGCCGTGCCCTCAATGATGGTTTCGAAATCTTCCGGGCCATGTTCCGGTACAGCACGAGCCATCGCGGCGAAATCATTGATGAGATGAACGCTACCAATGTTAAAAGTCCGGCCAATCCGGCTGGCCGATACTTGCCACCCCCGATTGGTGAGGATGACCTCCCCTTTGCTGACCGGTCCCGCCATAGCAAAGCAGGCCTTGGCCGGCTTACGGCCCGTCTTGTCCAGGTAGCTGGCGAGGGCGTCATCAAATGAATTGAAATCATCGCCCTTGAGTTTCTCGAACGCCTCGATTCGGAAGCGGCCGTCCATGCGGTGCGCCATCGCGAAACGGACATTGGTCCCTCCAACGTCCCCGACGAGAAGCTCATGATCCGTCACTCAGCGCTCCTCGCCAAGAAAGGCGAACTGGCTAGCTCCGGCATCAGCCGTTCCTGCGAACTGGCGGAAGTAGGTGAACATTTCGCGCCCGAGCCCTATCGATGACTCATTAGGACGGAACTGCGCCGCCTCACGTGCATCGAAGGTTGCGCTATCGACAGCGATGTCGAGAGTGCCCTCCTCCGCATTGAAGGCAATCATGTCGCCATCGCGCACTTTTGCCAGCGGACCGCCGCGCGCAGCTTCCGGGCTCATATGGATAGCAGACGGGATCTTGCCGCTGGCACCGGACATGCGTCCGTCGGTCACGAGAGCAACCTTGAAACCCCGGTCCTGAAGAATACCCAGAACAGGCGTCAGGCCGTGAAGTTCAGGCATGCCGTTCGCAGCCGGCCCCTGAAAACGAACCACGGCAACAAAATCGCGATCAAGCTTGCCGGCTTCGAAGGCAGACTTAAGCGCCGCCTGAGAATCAAAGACGATCGCTGGTGCCTCCAGGACCCGGTTCGCAGGCTTGACGGCCGAGACCTTGCTGACCCCCCTGCCCAGCCGGCCGCTCATCAGCCGTAATCCGCCGTCTTTGGAAAATGGATCGCTGGCCGGGCGCAGTATCTCAAGGTCAGCGCTCTCGGCCGGCGCGTCGCGCCACACCAGCTTTCCATCCTCGAGGAAAGGCTCCTGCCCGTAACCTGACATCGGGCCAGCAACACCTTCACAATCCCCATGCATGAGACCAGCACCGAGCAGCTCGCGCATCAGAAAGCTCATGCCGCCCGCGGCGTGGAAATGGTTCACATCGGACGGACCATTCGGATAGATCCGTGCGAGGAGCGGGGTCACGGCACTGATGTCAGCGAAATCTTCGAGGGTGACCTTAATGCCCGCAGCAGCCGCCATGGCCGGTATATGCAGCGCATGATTGGTGGAGCCGCCCGTCGCCATGAGGCCCACAATTCCATTGACGACAGACCGCTCATCAATCAGTTCGCCCATCGGCCTGTAATCATCGCCTTGCGCAGTTATGGCAGCCGCACGCTGCGTCGCAGCACGCGTCAGCGCTTCCCGCAGCGGCGTGCCCGGATTGGTGAAGGCCGCCCCAGGCAGGTGCATGCCCATCACTTCCATCAGCATCTGGTTCGAGTTGGCAGTGCCATAAAATGTACAGGTGCCCTGTGTATGGTAGCTTTCGGCTTCTGCGCGCAGAAGTTCCTCGCGGCCCACCTTCCCTTCAGCGAACAATTGACGAATGCGGACTTTTTCAGGGTTTGGGAGACCAGACGGCATCGGGCCGGCTGGCACAAAAACCGACGGTATCCAGCCAAAGCGCAAGGCAGCGATCACCAGGCCCGGCACGATCTTGTCGCAAACGCCCAGGTGAAGGGCTGCGTCGAACACGTCATGGCTGAGGCCAATCGCGGATGACATGGCAATCACGTCGCGAGAGAAGAGGGACAGCTCCATGCCTTCCTGGCCCTGGGTAACGCCATCGCACATGGCGGGCACGCCGCCGGCAACCTGCGCCACAGCCCCGGCTTCGCGCGCAGCCTTGCGGATAATATCCGGATAGTGCTCGAAAGGCGCATGGGCCGAGAGCATGTCATTATAGGCCGTGATAATCCCGATATTCGGCCACCCTGCCCCCAGAAGTTCGGCCTTCTCCATCACCGCACAACCAGCAGACGCGTGGGCGAGATTGCCTTCGGTCATCTTCAAGCGGGCAAAATTGGTCGGGCGGCGCGAACGGATCAGTTCAAGATAGGCGGCGCGGGAATCTTTCGAACGAAGCCTTATGCGATCTGTGACTTCAGCGATTGTCTGGTTCATGTCTGGCATTATGGGGCCCATATGATTGTGAGACGCGGTCCGAGTCCATCGATGGCATACCGAACGGGCATGTCTTCAGGTGACGCTTTGAGAGCTGCATCTAACACTGCCCGCTTGTCCTCGCCAAATATGAGAAGGATCGCCGCATCAGAATCGATGATGGCCGGACCCGTAAGAGTCATGCGTTCAGGCATCTTTCCGGCGACTTCACATCCGGTCGCATCAATGGCTGCGACAGTGACGCCATCCGCTGCATGCATCGCCGCCTTCAAGCCACCCGCCTTCGGAAACCAGCTGGCGGTATGGCCGTCCGGGCCCATACCCAGCAAAATAAGGTCAATCGGATCGCAATGAGGCCAATAGGCCTGTACGCGATCTTCAACCGCAGCCTTGGCGGTTAGCGCCGCCGTTTTCATCGGCAGGAATCCCGCAGCGCCGGCCTTCGACGTCAGCAAGTGCTGCCTGACCAACGCCTCGTTGGAGCCAGCGTGCTCAGGCCCCACCCATCTTTCATCGACAAGGCCAACTGTGACGCGGTCCCATGATAGATCTGTGGTGGCGAGACGCTTGAACAATGGCGCGGGGCTCGTGCCACCTGAAACCATGAAGCTCGCTTTGCCGGAATCCTCGATCGCAGCCGCCAGCACGCCGCTCGCCATGCGCGCGGCGAAGTCAGCAGCCTCATCACGCGTCTCATAGGCGAGAAACTCGTGCTTCATAACTTTACTTTCCTTCGAACCAGGCGCGCCCGTCGCGGTCCATCATCATGGCCGCCGCAAGGGGGCCGTTGCTGCCGGCCGCGTAAAGCTCCGGCGCACCACCACCCCGATCCCAGGCCTCGATCAAACCATCCACCCATGTCCAGGCAGCCTCGACTTCATCGCGGCGCATGAAGAGTGAAAGATTGCCGCGAACCACGTCCATCAGCAGACGCTCATAAGCATCGGGATACCGGACCGTAAAGCTCTCGGCATAGGAGAGGTTCAAGGGAAGTGACTTCACGCGCAAGCCACCTGGACCGGGCTCCTTGATCTGCACATATAGCCGCACGCCTTCGTCGGGTTGCAGGCGAATGACGAGACGGTTCACCGCGTCATTGCCTTCACCAAACAGCGGATGCGGTGTCGGCTTGAACTGAATGACGATGTCGGAATGGCGGTATGGCAGGCGCTTGCCAGTCCGTAGGTAGAACGGCACCCCGGCCCAGCGCCAGTTATCGACGGCGGCCTTGATCGCCACGAACGTTTCCGTCGTGCTCTCCGTGTCGGACGAGAGCTCGTCGACGTATCCTTTGACGGGCTCATCGCCGCGCACTCCGGCCTTGTATTGCCCGCGCACAGTCAGGCGCTTCGCGTCATCGCCCGATATCGGGGTCAGCGCGTTGAGAACCTTTATCTTTTCGGTACGAACGTCGTCATCATCCAGATGGTTTGGTGGCTCCATCGCCGTGAGACAAAGCAGTTGGAGCATGTGGTTCTGCACCATGTCGCGCAGCGCACCGGACTTGTCGTAATAGTCAGCACGGCCCTCAAGGCCCAGATCCTCAGCGACGGTAATCTGGACATGATCAATATAGTTGCGAGACCAGAGCGGCTCGAACAGCATGTTGGCAAACCGCAGGACCATCAGGTTCTGCACCGTTTCCTTGCCGAGATAATGATCAATCCGGAACACTTGCCGCTCAGCGAAAACCGCGCCGACACCATCATTGATCTCACGGGCAGACTCGAGATCTGTGCCAATGGGCTTCTCAAGCACGACTCGTGCGTTGGGCGTCGCCAACCCTGCGCGCCCGAGCGCCTCGGATATACCGACATAGAGCCGCGGCGACGTTGCGAGATAGAAGACGCACGGATGCTCGCTATTCGACGAAAGCTTGGACTTCAGCGTGGGCCAATCCGCTGCCGGGTCTGTGGCATCAATTGAGACATACTCAACGAGCCGCTCAAAAGCCTTCCAGGCCTTCGCATCCCAACTTTTGCCCGACGCCGTTTCGCAGGCTTCCCGCGCCATTTCGCGGTATTCCTTCGTGGTCAATTCAGAGCGCGCTGTCCCGACAATACGGCTGGTTTCCGGGATTTGTCCGTCGACCCACCGGTGATAAAGCGCCGGAAGAAGCTTCCGCCGTGAGAGGTCACCCGTTCCGCCGAATA
The DNA here is from genome assembly GCA_018827375.1 of Alphaproteobacteria bacterium. GTDB lineage: Bacteria > Pseudomonadota > Alphaproteobacteria > Caulobacterales > Hyphomonadaceae > Hyphomonas. Next base: position 7,660 of record JAHJYW010000007.1, on the reverse strand, counting down.
TTACGATGTCAAACGGATCGACCGGAATAAACTTGGCCATATTCAAACTCCCCGCTCGACCATCAGCACGCAAATGCGCGCGTTAAGGCCTGACTTATAGTATTTTGCCGAACTTGCAAAAGCAGACTTTGTGAGCGCACAACATTTCGTCGAGCATGATCATATTTACATCAATCTTTGCTATTGTTTATTGTAGTTCACCCATGAACTGAAAACCGATTTGCGGTTTTTTTCACATCCCCTAGAATAGCGCTATCAACTTGGAAACGGGGCGTTAGAAATACCAGCCGGATTTCCAAATTCGAGGTCACATGTCCAGCAACCGTACCCGACTTGAAGACCTCGCCGAAATAGCCGGGGTATCAATCGCCACTGTATCACGTGCCTTGAACAATAGTGCGGCAGTCAACGATGAAACAAAGCGCCGTGTGTGGAAGATCGCCCGCGAGCAGAATTACAGTTTCAGGCCGAGCATGCCAGCGCTCATATCCGGCTCTGCGGCAACCATTGCCCTCATTATTCCGACGTCGCCCGGGCGACCCACGCAGACCACGACCCCCTTTTTTCAGGAGCTCATAGGCGGCATAAGCGATGCCGCGCGCAGCTCGGACTGTGACATCCTGATTTCACACCTCGCCCCGAAAAGCCCCGACGATCTCGCCCACGTCATGTCGACCAATCGCGCAGATGGCGTGTTCTTCCTCGGCCAAAGCCTTTTCCACGAGCGTTTCAACAAGCTTGCTGAAACGGAGACCCGCTTCATTGTCTGGGGCGGTCAGCTTCCTGGCCAAAAATACGGCTCTGTTGGATCGGACAATCTGAAGGGCGGCGCGCGCGCGACCAGTCATCTCCTCAACCTTGGCCGACGCCGGATTGCCTTTCTGGGCGATATTCGTGTGCCTGAAGTACTGCAGCGCTATGAAGGCTACGTCGCAGCGCATGCGCGGGCCGGTGCCGAAATGGATCCAGCCCTGATTGTCCCCGCCCGATTTGAGATTGAATCGGCCGAAGCGGCCTTGAACGCGCTGCTTTCGGAGGGGCTGGAATTCGATGGCATATTCGGCAGCAGCGACCTTGTTGCGCTTGGCGCCATTCGCAGCCTCTCGCAAGCAGGCCGCCGAGTGCCGCAGGATGTGTCAGTCGTCGGATATGACAATATCGGCCTGGCCGCCTACAGCCTTCCCTCACTCACGACCATCTCGCAGGATCTGGGAAAGGCCGGCCGTGTGATCGTGTCAAAGCTCCTGGCTGCCAGCGATGGCGTCGCTATGCCGTCAGAACGACTCCCGACCGAACTCATCGTACGGGAATCCTGCGGTCTAGCTTAAGCTCGGCCGATCCATACGGAATATTCAGGCACAGGCCCGGGCATGTTTCCCTGGCTCCATCCTGAGGCAAGCAACACATCTGCACCTTCGCGCATGCAGGCAGGCCGCGATTGGGGCGATGGCCCGAGGTTGAATACACAGAGCAGCCTTTCGCCTTCACAAGAACGCCAGAAAGCCAGTAGCGGTGCGTTGACCTCTTCAAATGATATGTCTCCGGCCGTAAGCGCATTGGAAGCCTTTCGAACCTCCAGAAGGCGGCGCGTAAAGTTCAGAACGGAACCGGCATCTGCATTCTGCACATCGACTGCCGCCTCAAGATGCCCCTGGCCCATCGGCAGCCAAGGTGACCCCGTCGTGAAGCCACCTTCATGGTCGTTCAAAGTCCACGGCATGGGCGTGCGTGCGCCATCTCGGCCAAGCGTCAGTGGCCAGTTTGCGATCGCTTCAGGGTCCTGAAGGCATTCGAACGGCACCTCGGCTTGCGGCAAGCCGAGCTCCTCACCCTGATACAGTATGGGATTGCCTCTCAGACACAGCAGCAATGCATTTGTCATCTGGGCAAACCGGCTTCTATACGCGCCATCATACCAACGGCTGACGCATCGAGGCGCATCATGATTGGAGAAAGCCCAGGACGGCCATCCCTCCTCCACCGGACCTGTCCAGTTTGACTGGGCCCGCCGCACACGGCCCGGCGTCAAACTCGATGCGTAGAGGAAATCGAAATTGTAGGCCGAGCTGAGGCGGCGCTCGCCTTTTGTAAAGGCCTTCATCTCCGGCAGCGGATCGGGACCGGCCACTTCCGCCACCGTGAAAATGGCACCAAACGCGTCCGTCAAAGCGCGCACGCGCTGCAGATAGAGCGGAATATCGGCGTGCGATTGGTTGTTAACATGGTGCTGCAAGTCGAATGGCCGCGTGATGGTTCGCTTGCCAATCTCCCAGGCCGGGTTGTCCTTGAAGGTGGGGTCGAACATGGAAAAATTGATGGCGTCTAGGCGGAAGCCATCAACGCCGCGCTCGAGCCAGAACCGTGAGGCCGCCAGCAAGGCATCCTGTACGTCAGGATTGTGCAGGTTGAGTTGTGGCTGCTCGCGAAGGAAATTGTGCATGAAGTACTGCTGGCGACGCGCATCCCACGTCCAGGCGGCGCCGCCAAAAACAGCCTGCCAGTTATTTGGCGGCGTTCCGTCGGGACGCGCATCGCGCCAGACATACCAGTCCGCCTTGGCATTCGTGCGGTCAGTCCGGCTCTCCGCAAACCAGGCATGTTCGTCTGACGTGTGGGACATGACCTGATCGATCACGACTTTCAGGCCCAGCCCATGGGCGACCTCTAGAAGGCGGTCAAAGTCATTCAATGTTCCAAAAATAGGATCGACATCACAATAGTCTGAAACGTCATAGCCAAAATCCTTCATGGGCGACGTGAAGAACGGCGAAATCCAGATACCATCGACACCTAGTGACGCGATATGATCAAGCCTCCCGGTGATGCCCGGCAAATCACCGATGCCGTCACCATTCGAGTCCTGGTAGCTGCGTGGATAAATCTGGTAAATTACGGCGCCGCGCCACCAGGGCTTGTCGGCCTTTTCCTGTTCCATCTCATCCTCACTCGCATTTGGGCGACACAAGACCCGCAAAACGCCCATTCAGGAGTATACCATCGCGCGGTCAACCGAATACCGGAACAGGAAAATCGGCTTTGACCCGGACCGAAACCACCTTAGATGTGCAGGTATGGAATTCGACACCCGCTCTCTTCGGGACGCACTTGGCTTGTTTGTCACGGGCGTCACAATCATCACTGCGCGAAATGAAGCTGGCGTACCGTTCGGGGTTACAGCCAACAGCTTCAATTCCGTGTCAATGGATCCGCCCTTGATCCTCTGGTCCCTCAGCCGGGCTTCACGCAACGTTACAGCCTTCAGCAAGGCAGAGCATTTCTGCGTACACATTCTGCGGGAAAACCAGACAGACTTGTCCCGGCACTTTGCCATGAGCGACATCGACAAGTTCGAAGGCATGGATTTTGAGCCCGGAGCGGGCGGTGTTCCCATTCTTCCAGGCAGCGCGGCGCGACTCGAATGCCGGACCTATGCCCAGCATGATGGGGGGGATCATGTGATTTTCCTTGGCGAAGTCATCCGCATCGCCGCAGATCATGATGCGCGCCCCCTTCTCTTTCACGGTGGGCGATACGCCACTTTGTCTGATACAGTCACTTCCTAGGCGAGCACGCGCTGGCGGCCGGGACGGGCCACCTCCGCGATAAGCACGCCGCAAGGAGGGGACCAGGTGAATCTGTTTATACGCTTCATGATTGTCTTGTTGGCTGCGCTGCGCAGGCCAATTGCGGACGATCCGCTGGCACCGACGTACTTGACTGTGCGCCTGTGTCGCTTTGATCAGGGCTTTGCCTCGACTGTGCCATTGCACCGGGTACGCTCGCTCACGGATCTCGGCACAATCAATTCCGTCATACGCATCGGGCTTGGCCGGATGATCCGCAAACATGGATGGATGCCGATAATTCAGGCCGAAACGATTAGTCGAATGGAAGCCCTGACGCGTCCGGGCAAGGTCGAGATCGTCACCCGAATAGTTGGCTGGCAGGACAATTACGTCTGCTACACACATGACATCCTTATCAAGGGCGAGAGCGTCGCTGTCAGTCGCATGTTGGCGCGTATCATTGGTCGCAAGGGCACCAAGGTCAGGATAGATGGAATCGCCAGTCAGCTGGGCGTGCCTGAGGAAAGTCCCGAGCTGGATGCAACCTTTCTGGGCATGATCGCCGAATCAGAAACCGGGCGCGCGTCGGCAGGCTCTGAGCGCGTGGCCGCCTGAAGGCAGGATCAGACGACGCTGCGCTCGCCATCCGCAGGATTTTGATCGCCGGCGACAACGCAGCGGCTGGACGGAATGACCAGAAACGCGCTCGTTCCCCGGCCTTCCTGACTATCCAGCAGAACGTCGCCATCATGCTGACGGGCAAGCTTCCGGCTGACCGTCAGGCCAAGGCCTACACCCCGACCGTCCTTGAACTCATTGGTTCGCGCACCCTGGAAGAAGGGCTCAAAAGCCTTTTCAAGCTCTTCCTTGCTCATGCCTGAACCGCGGTCCCTGACCATCAGGAGGATGCCACGGCCGACAATGCGGGACACTTTCACGGTAATCGGTGACGCAGAACCGTGTTCGAAAGCATTCGTCACAAGGTTCTGCACAATACGCTCCAGTGCGGTGCGGTCGTAATAAACTTTAGGCAGCCCTGGCTCGGTACTCACCTGCAACGGCACATCGGCATAACCTGGCGAAGCCAGTCGAACCCGGCTGACCGCGCTGTTGATGATCTCGGACAGTTCAACAATTTCTTCTTCAGCTGTGACCGTTTCCCGATTCAATTTCGAGAAGCTGATGATCTGATCGATGATGCCACCAAGATAGGACGCATGTTTGCGGATCTGGTCGGCATAACCTCGGAATTCGCGCTCATCGAACGGGATATTCGAATCACTACCCATCAGTCCCGAACAGCCGACGATTACATCCAGAGGCACTTTCAGCTCGCGGCTCATTGAATTAAGGAAGCGGGTCTTGGCCGCGTCAGCCGTTTCCGCCTCTTCCTTCGCAACCTCGATCTCGCGCTTACTTTGCTCGAGACTTGTGACATCGGTGTGGAGAATCACGTGACCGCCATTTGGCACGGTTTCGACCGACTTCTGCCAGTAACGATCCCCAGCCTTGGGAAGCCGCCGCGAACCGACGCTCAAGTCGCCTTCTGTCCCCGCGAAATAACTTTTGTGGAGATCATTTTGAACAAGGACGGTCCCTTTCGCATCCAGATAGGCGAATGCCTGTCCGCTCGCGTTCAAGGCGCCGATCAGGATTTCATGTGATTCGGTCGCGCGGATGCGCGACTCCACGTTGGACACGAAAGTCAGATATGTCCGCTTCATGCCGAAATAGACGGCGAACATGAAGACCATGACCATGAGGGAAATAGCGAAAGTCGAGCGGGCGGATGCTATCGCGATGAATAGCAGAAACATGAATATGGCGGCGCCGGAATATCGCAAAGCCACGCGCGGCACATGTGGCAGTAGCGCCGACATGCCGGCAATCATCGGCAAAATGAGCAGGGCGGCATAGATAACCGCCATATATTTATCGCCATTAATGAAGAAAGGCAGCGAACCCCACGCCAACCCGAACGTGTAGGCCAGCCATTCAGAGCGGCGCAGGTAACGTCCACTTACGTTGGTTGGTCGCGACAATCCGCGCTTGAGGAGTGCATCAATGACGAGGACCGCCGCCAGCACCCAGTTCATGAACAACCAGTAGCGCAGCGATGTGTTGGCAATGCTCTGCTCGATCAGCATGGTCGTCGCTGTCGAGTTGACGAGCATCACCCCGGCCATGGTCGCGGTGTGACTCGCAAACGCCAGATGCTGCTCAAGCAACACCACACGATCCACCGCCGTGGTGTTCGGGTGCTTGCGCTGTAGCAAGTACTTCAGGAATGAAATCTGAGAACCATTAGTCGGCATTAGGCCCGATTACCGCCATAAGATGAAAATGAGCCTTGTCACCAAGTGCTAACTTTATGAGAGTGAATGCGATTTCGTTAATAAATAGAGTTCATGGGACGTATTGTGGGCACGCCGGAGCCATTCAGAATTGCAATAATCGGAGCTGGTCCTGCCGGGCTCAGCGCAGCGCATTTTCTGATGCAGCGCGGCATACGCGCGACCGTTTTCGAGGCTAATGACCGTATAGGTGGAAAATCCTTTTCCATTCTTAACGGCGATAACATGAACGAGATGGGCACATGCTACACCACGCGGTCCCATACGATGATCAAGGGGTGGATGAAGGATAATGGGATAACGCTCAAACGCTTGGGCGAAGCCCGGTTTGATGGTGAACCTGTCGTCAATTATGTGAAACATGGCCCGGGCGCCCCCCTGCCCTTGCAAGTCGTCCGTTTCATTCGGAAAGCTGCTAAACTTCGCAAAGCTATCCTCACACGCCCGGATGACCCCGAAGTGATGAGAGAAGCCTCGCTTTCAACCATCGAATGGGTGCACGCGCTCAATATTCCGAAGATTGAACGCGCCATGCACCGAATCCAGACGACGCAGGGCTATGGCTATGTGGATGAAGCCACAATCGGTCAGACCGTACAGTGGTGCGACCTTCAATACGTCCTTTCGGGTGTGCTGAATGACCTGCACATGCCGGAACAGGGCTGGACCACATTCTGGCAACGATTCGCAAGCGCCCTCGATGTCCGGCTGGGCACACCTGTCCTCGGTCTCGACAGATCCGGCCCGAAACCGGTCATTCATACCCGTGAAGGCGAACAGGTCTTCGACGCCGTTATCTCGACCATCCCGATGCAATTATTCACCGCCATAACGGACGCGACTCAAATGGAGCAGCGCGTTGCCGACAGCATCGCTTGGAAAACCTATACAACAACACTTCTTGCCTCGAATGACTGGTTCACCGGGCATCAGGTTATTGGCTATTCTCGCGCGTCCAAGGACAGCTCGCTTCAGGGAGCGATTCTCGGGGGACGTGCCGAAGGGGAAAGCGCAGATCTGGGCGGTCGCCTTTACGTTACGGGGCAGTTCTCGGACAGCCTGACGCCCGAGGAATTGCGTGAAATCCTTCATGCCGATGCCGCACACCTTGGATTCACCATCAACAACATCATCCTTCAGAAATCCTGGCAGTATTTTCCGCAATATAAGGCTGAAGCGGTAGCGACCGGCCTTTTCGGCGACCTCCTCCGTGTCCAGGGTCATAACAAGACATGGTTCAGCGGCTCGACATTCTCTCATGAGCTCGTTTCGAGTGTGGTCGGCCGGAGTGAAATCGTTGTCCGCGAGATGACTGCCGCGCTTTCAGCACAGTCTGTAACGGCCACGGCTGACGCGTGACCCGGCGAAGATCTGGAATGAATTAACGCCTGGCAGGGGCAGTAAGACTCGAACTTACGACACCCGGTTTTGGAGACCGGTACTCTACCAACTGAGCTATACCCCTACAGGCGAAGCGGTTGTTTGCCTCAAATGAGCGCGGGCTGCAAGACTGAAGGTTCAGACAAAGGCTAAAAGCTTTTCCTGCGTCGAACTTACTCCTGAAACGCAAAACGCCGCCCTGTTTCCAAGGCGGCGTTTAACTTTAACAAGCTGATGTGAGCTTATTTCTTGATGGCGGAGACCACGCCGGCGCCGACGGTACGGCCGCCTTCGCGGATGGCGAAGCGCAGGCCCTGGTCCATGGCGATCGGCTGGATCAGCTCGACATCCATTTTGACG
>JAHJYW010000040.1 GCA_018827375.1 Alphaproteobacteria bacterium | reverse complement strand
AATGTGTATCCGGCGGCCGGGTTCGTCCAGCTCGCACGGCGGGCCGGGGCGCGGACACTGGAGCTGAACCTTGAGCCATCGGATGGCGCGAACTTTTTCGACGAGGCGCGCTATGGCAAAGCCAGTGATGTGGTGCCCGGCTGGGCACATGACATCATGAAGTGGCTGTAAGCGGCCCTTCGCAGAAACGGACACCCGCAATCGCTTCGTGCTGCCAGACGAGCTGACAATTGACCACGTGCGCCTTCAATCCGGACCTGCGTTCAAATCGAACGGTAAAATGCCGAGGCAGGACGGCTTCCGTCGTGAGCTCGAGGCAGGCGCCCCCCGCAGACATATCGACCATGTTGGCGCGCGAGAGAAGCCGGTCGTCCAGGCTCCATACCGAGGCTGTGCGGGCTGTTTTTGCGCGCGCGTACCGGCGGCCATCCGGTACGCCGCTGACGGGATCGCGGGACTTTTTCAGAACAATCATGGCACACCTCCTTCCGTCGGGCTTCAAGCTGACTCTATACGGAGGCGGCAGCAATCGTTCCATTTGCAGAACGGTTGGCGCTGCAAGGCGGATTCAGGTGGCCCTGCAGCGCCTAATGCGTGTGCGCGTCAGTGGCGACCGATAAGCGCCTGGCTGATGACGGCTTTCACGAGTTCGGCCCGGAAGGGCTTCGGAATGAGGAAAACCGGTTCCTGCCCCTCGCCGGTCAGCAGGGTTTCAGGATAGGCCGTGATGAAAATGACCGGACCGTTCCACGTCTTGCGGATGTCATTAACCGCATCGATTCCTGACGACCCGTCCGCCAGACGTATGTCCGCCAGGATCAGGCCGAAATCCTCCTCGGACGCCATTGCGACGGCGTCAGAGTGGGTCGTGGCGACAGCGACCGTCGCGTGACCGAGCGACAAAAGGATCTCTGACAGGTGGGCCGCGATCATGGCCTCGTCCTCGATAATGAAGACCCGCGTGGCGAGCGCCTGCATCAGCCCCGCCTCGGCATCGGTCAGCGCGCGCTCGACCTCGGCAACCGACATGCCAAGAATTGTCGCGATGTCCTCAACCACAAACCCCTCGACGGATGCCAGCAGCAGCGCCCGCCGCTCGACCGCGCCCATCTTTATCAGGATATCATTGGGCCGCGCCGCCTCGCGTGGCTCGGCGAGAACCTCGTCGAGGTATTTGTAGAGCCGGATCCTGTCGAAGTCTGTGTCGCCCGCGGCAACTTCTGGCAGCAGGCGCGATTCGATCATGGAAGACACAAGCTGGTCACCCAGTTCCTGCGAGCCGACAACAGCCCGCGTATAGCGCCGCAGGAAGGGCAGTTCGCTTTCAATAAGAGCTGAGAGCATCATTTGGCCTAGCATTGATCAAAAAGTGAGGAGCTAAAATGCGTATTCTTTTTTCTCATATACTTTTGACACGCATTTTTAACAAACCTTTGCACAGTATGTATTGTGCCAAACATCTATTATCGGGTGAAATTTCAGACGAATTTCATCAGCTTTCTACGCCCGAACAGAAGTAGAATCTACAGTATGCAAGAATCGTCACGGCAATGAATGCCATGACATGACAAATGTGAAAATTTGCAGTCAGCCAAAGGATTTGGCGCCTATGAGTACCGTCGAGGACGACAACGCACCCCCTCTTGGATTTGCCGATGAACTGGAGCGCCTGCTTCCAGAGTTAAGGGCCTTTGCCCGCAGCCTTTGCCGCAACCGCGATCTCGCTGACGATCTGGTGCAGGAAACCTGCCTGAACGCCTGGGCGGCCATCGACAGATTCCAGCCCGGCGCAGCGATGCGGCCATGGTTGTTCCGCATCCTTCGCAACGAATTTTACCAGCATGCCCGCCGCGCCTGGCGGTCGACCGAGCTGGAGCCCGAACAGGCTGAGCGCACGCTGGTGGCAAATGAAAGCCTGGAAGCGCGCTCAGACTTCCGCGTGCTGCAGGCCGCTATCGATTCTCTTCCCCAAACCCAGCGCGATGCGATTGTCCTGGTTGTGGCGGCCGGCTTTACCTATGACGAAGCCGGCTTGATCTGCGACTGCTCCGCCGGGACGGTGAAGAGCCGCGTCAGCCGGGCACGCGATGCCGTCATGCACATCATGACACAGGCAGAGAAGGGCCACAGCATAACCGGTGGGCCCAGCGAGCTCTCGCAAGCGACACGTGGCCTGAACGAGTTGCTCGCCGATATTAAGCGTCTAAGTGAGCCCCCAGAATTGCCGATAAATAACGCAGCCTGACTGAAGGTCGGCGGCGTGGCGCTGACGCGAGTGGCGTCAGCCCGCTTGTCTGTCGGGAACCTTCGTATCGCCGAACGCGTCGCGCAGCATGCTGCCATCGACCGGTTCCGTCGTCTGGACGAGAATGATGCGCTTGATCTCACCCCTCGCACCGGCAAGCGCGCGGCCGCGCTCGACAACCTGAACCCATAGACCTGTCGACATGCGCACACGCAAGCGGTGCACGAGTTCGGACTCGCCCCCGTCCAGCATGCGCTGATAGGCATGGCGGGCGGCCAGACGATCGTCTGGATGGATGCGGGCGATCCAGTCAAATATATCTTCCGAAGTCGGCTCGACGCCTTGTGCGAACATCTCGGCCCAGCCTTCCGAATAGCTGACCGTGCCCTCACTCACCGACCAGTCAATCACGCCTGCAGCCAGCAGGTCGCAGGTGATCTCCGCCCGCGCGGCAGTCATGTCGGCATCCCGTACCTCGAGGTCCTGGCGCTGCCATTCATTCTGGATCAGCGAGACAGCCAGCAGGACGGCCATGAGCGAAGCCCCGAACAAGGCCATGAATTCATAGCGCCGCGCAGCGAGCACTGCCCAGACCGAAGGCTGCGTGCCAATATAGACAAGCTGCAGCGCGCCGCCGGCGATGCCACGCGCTTCGACGAATGTATCGCCCGCCGCGCCGGACACATTATTGGCGGCCGGGACATCATCAGCGTGCAGGGGCACCCAGCCCAGCGCTGTCGACGCCAGGTCTATATCCGCGGCATCAAAGGCTGCATTGCTAGCCGATGCTGTCAGGACAGGCTTGCCGTCCCGGTCGAGCAAAGCCGCGCGCCACTGCTTGCCGGCAGCGGAACCGACCTGCAGAGCAGACCGGAACGCGCCTGACCGGAGCACGAAAACGGCAGGTACTCGCTGGCCGTCAGCAAGCATTATGTCGCGATACCAAGCGGCCTTGCCCGGCCCGACAGACACGAGCCCGAGTCCAAGCGCTTCGGGCCCTGCCCGCTGACTGTACGGACGCGGGGCCAAAGCGCCTGAAGCATCTGACGGTACTTGCCCGAAGATGACAGGGGCGGCGCCGCTGGCGCCGGGAAGAATGATGGCTGTCACAGGCGTGTCTGCCAGAAGCTGCGTCATGCGCACCTGGAGCGCGCGCTGCTCGCTGGCGGGAACATCCGCTGCCATGGCGGCGCTGATCAAAGGCTTTGCTTCAATGGCTGTGGCGTTAATGCGGGCAAGATCCGCCTCGACTGCCACCTGCCCTGTCCATGCCGCCTCGGCAAGCACAGTGCGCGTCGCCGATGTATCATGGCGCACGACCTGCCAGGCATAGATCAGTACACCCATTATGCAGCCGACAAGGGCTGCGGCCTGGACAGCCCGCATCAGGAAAGGATCGCTACGCTCCAGCCGTTTGGCGAGGCGCGTGCGGACGCCTCCGCCCGAAGTATCAGCAACAGGTGGGATTAGGTTACTCATGGCTGGTTCCAGGCATTTGGATTGAACGGGTCTGATGGCAGGTCTGTGCGCACGAGGCCGTCGCGGCCACCGGGCACCCATGTAAGGGCCAGGCCAAGACGGACATCCTCATAGGCTTCAGACTGTATGGCCGACAGGTTGGCCGAGAAGATGACCTCAGGCGAAATGCGGCGAGCCACAGCGAGATCAAGCGCGCCCGCGATGCCGGAGCTGTCGCCACCGCCGATAAAGGGCTGTGGCCCGCGCAGGCGCGGATCGGTCAGCGCCGCGTCTTCCTCGACCCATTCCTGGGCAAGGGCGAGATCAGCCTTCAGGATCCAGGACTTCAGCGGATCGGTCTGGGCATTTAGCGAGAGGCCGGCGCGGTGGAAGGCCTGCGGGCTGAAATAGCCGCCATGGCCCGGCGTGAAGAAATTGGTGTTCTCGTCATAGGACTGGAATTGATAGAACGGGCCGGACACAAGGTAGGCAAAACCCTTGCGGACGAAATTACGATTGGCGGAAACATCGACTGCGAACCTGGTATTGTCGGCTGTGTTCTCGCCTTCCAGCCGCGTGGCTTCGACACCCGCCTGCAACGCATAACGGTCGCCAACCGGCAGGCGACCGTGCAACGCGGCGCCGGTTTCGATAACGCGCCCGAAGGCCTCTCCCGTGACGGCGCCTTTCTGACCGACAAAGGCGAGGGCGCTGTCTGTTTTCGGCCGGGCGAAGGCACGGGCCTCGATGGCGCGGCCTGCGTCTTCACGCGCAACGGCAATCTCACCGATCAGGGCGGGATCGACATCGGCATTCATCGGACTGACGCCGAGCCGGGCAGCGACGCGCGTCTCACCCTCGCGGCTCCACGCTACGTAAGGCATGGCGACTGTCTCGCTGGAGGCCGTGATGGCAGGCAGCGCGCTACGACCGGGATCAAGCGAATAGACAGACACGCCTGCCTCGTAGCGGCTTCGCCCGCGAACAAGGCCGGCGGATGTGGTGGCGGCAAAACCACTGAGACGGTTCTGGCCGATTGTGCCGCTCTGGCTGCGAACGGAGACGGCCTGACGGTACCAGCTGGAATCGATGCCCTCGAGCGGCGCGAAACTGTCCGGCGCAAGCGATTTGGCGGTGAGATAGCTTCCCTGTTCAAACGCGGCTGAGGCATTAAGGGCCGTGAGGCGGGCGCCAAGCGGGCCGCCAACAGTGCGCGCGAGCGCCTCGGCCGTGCCCATGCCGCCACTACGCTTTGCGGCGAGCGCATAGCCCTCAGCCGATTCCGCTTCCGGCGTTTCGACATAAAGCTGGCTGAACACGCTGGCGGCAGCATCGGCATTGCCAAGCTGAAGGTCTGACCAAGCCGCACGCATGCGACCCGCGCGGCGGGTGGGCGGATAGGTCGATGCTTCAAGGGCCAGCGCCCGGGCGGCTGTGTCGTTCCTGGCGTCTGTTTCCTGTGCCGCCGCATCCATCAGCGCGCCGCCAGCAAGGGCCTGTGCATCAGCGTCGAGGGCCGGGAAGAAACTGGCAGCGCGATTGGCCAGCGTGACGGCTGTGCGCCAGTCGCCGGACTCACGGTGCAGGCGCGCGTCGGCCAGATCAATGCGGCCGCTGAGTTCAGCCAGGCTGGCGGGATCGGGCGCTTGCGCGACGGCGGCGCGCGCTGCGCCAAGGTCATCCGTTGCGAGCGAGGCAAGGACGAGACCCCGGCGGGCATCTTCAGGGCCATTTTCGGCCAGCGCGCGCGCGAAGAGTGATGCCGCGCCGGGCGCATCGGTTTCAAGCACGGCCCAACCGGCCTCTGTGATAAGCGACGGATCCTTTGACGTTTCTGCGAGAGAGACAGCAGCGCCGGCGTCGCCGGAGGCCAGGGCCGCGTCGAAACGGAAGCGGATTTCGGCCTGGAGGATCTTTGCATAGGCTGCATTGATCCCGGGGTCTGCAGCGGCGCGGCGTTGCAGCGGCACAGAATCGCGCAGTACCGCGAGGCTATCCATGCCGAGCACCGAGGCGGCGCGGGCAGCCAGTGTGGCGACGGTGTCCGGGGTATCGCAGACTGCAAGTGTACGGATATAAAATACGTCGAGCGCCACTGGTTCGCCGATGCCTTCGAGAGCGTCCGCCCGCGCGAAGAGGCGGAACGGGCTTTCACATGCATCAGAGCCGACGTCCGGCAGAGCTTCGAGCACAGCGGCCCAGTCATGTCTGTCCACGGCGTCAGCAATGCGCTGGTCGAGCGCGCCATTGGCGACATAGGCACTGAGATCGCGCGGCGGATGCCAGTCCGGATAGGCAGCCTGGAGGCTGATGAGCTGGCTCTCAGCGCTGTTCCATGCGTTCGCCGCGCCGAGATCCCAGACAGCCTGGACGGCTGCAGGATCCGGTCTGGTGTAGGTGTCTTCCGCCGTGATATCCGGCGCGTCCGGCCCTTCGCCCTTCGGGATGCCGATCGTCACAACGCTTTCCGCCTTGACCGCCAGCGCTGGCTCGGCGGCAGCCGTCATCACGCTGCCGAAAGGCATGGTGATGACGGCACCGACCGCAGCCGCGCGCAGGAGGCGGCGAAGCAAGATCACTTCTCGTTCATCCGATCCCGCATGTAGCGCGCGATGAAAGCCAGAATGGCGGCGAGCGCGAACAGCACGGCGCCAAGCGTGATGATCCAGCGCAAGGGCGACCGGCCGGATTTCATGCGCGCCATTTCAGCCGGACGCATCTGCCCGATCTCGAATGTGGCCGCCGGGGTCTGCGTGACGACCGTGGCGGCACTGTCACGCCAGACGGCCGCGCCGCCTTTGAGCTGGCTCCAGTGACTTGGCCGCACGAGGGACCGGGTCGAGGCGATGAGCTGGGCCGGAGATTCAGCTGTAACGACGGTGACGAGTCGCCCGGCATGTTCCGGGGAGAGGCCCTCGACGAGGAGGCCATTGTCGCCAAGGTCAATCGACTTGTAGTCGCGTGTGATGATTGCCTGCGGTTCATCGGAGCCACGCGTTGCGAGGGCGGTGGACTGGCCTGTCAGGCTGACTTCCGCAGGCAGGAAGCCCTTCAGCGCGGCACGCGTGCCGACGACCAGCGTATGCGCATCCGGCAGCGCGAGGCCGAAACCGAAATCGCTGTCAGTGAAGACTGTCCCATAGACCTGGCCGAGCCTGGCGCCCATCGTCCAGACGGCAGCCGCCGTATCGTCGCCTTTATCACCTGCGCGGATGGCAAAGGGTGTGCCTTCGATGCCTGAATAGGGAAAGCCGGACTCCGCGAGGAGCGCCAGATTGGGCAGTTCAACGAAACTGTCGGCTGCTGGCAGGGTAAGTGTCGAGCTGTCTTTCATGACGAAGGCGAGATGGCGCAGGTTGCGGCTGGCACATTCGCCCTGCGATGGTGTGGACAGTTCCACCTCGAAGGCGACATGGTTCTGACCGGGGTGCAGGGCAGCAGGCGAGATCGCCAATTGATAGCCCGGCATCACTTCGCCGTCAGCATTGGTGAGGCGGATGGCACGCTGGAACTCGCCATTCACCAGGATGTTGACGACAGAGCTGGGGTCAAGACCCGCGCCATAGGCAAAGTCGAGCGAGAATTCGACCTCTCCCTTCGACCGGAACTGGGCGTCTGCGGGCAGCGTGAAATCAAGACCGATTTCGCCGCGCTCCTGGCCGAGCAGCGAGGTCTCGACGAGGCCCAGATCGCGGAAAGCATATTTGGTGCCGGGACGTAGGGGATGTTTCTTGGCCATGATCGAACCGGCCGGTGTCTCAGCAGCGGACAGGATGACCGAGCCTGTATCGGACAGCGGGAAGCTGGCAGCGCCTAGTGCGCGCACTGCGCCTTCGATGGCTGCCGGTGTACGCCCCGCCGCGACGATCAGGAAGCGGGAGGGGTCCGCCGGAGACGGACTGATCGACAGCCAGGATTCATCGCCCTGAAGGTCAGCCAGACCGGAAGGTGCGATACCCGACAGTTGATCAGGCGTACCAATGGCGATCAGGTCCGTGCCGATAGCCGCATCGCCGAGGTCGCCAGCATGAATGCGGGTGATTTCCGGCAGGCGATAGGCGAGACGGTTGGCAACAGCCTGAGACGCAAGCGTGCCCCAGCGCAGCGTCTCCTGAGTCATCTCACCATCGGCTACGAGGATGCCGAGATTCTCGACCCCGCCGACGCCTGCCGTAACGAGCGCGTCAAGGTCGGCCAGCGAGCCAGCGAATGGACGGCGCGCATAGGTGATCTCGACGTACGAGCGCGACGTGTCGATATCGGTCCAGAGCTCGGCTGCAGCCGGATCCTGGCAGCCATAGGTGTAGCGTTGGACAGCATCGATCCGCAGCGTGTTGAAACCGGACATGACAGAATCGGGATCAAGCAGGATCTCGTTCACGGCAGCTGCCCGTTCGGTGACGCCGTCAAGCTGGGCGACAAAGCGGCCGTTGAGGCCAAGCCGGAGCTGGGGCCGCGTGTCTTCCTGAGCGCGGCCACTGACATGGCGCATGACGACGCGCGCTGACTGGACATCGGCCTGCGGCGCAACGGCGAAGGAAATGTTCTCGCTGGCCTTGGCGCCATCAAGGCGGATGGCGCCCTGCTCCGGCCGCAGCGCAGCCAAGGGAAGACGAGCGCGCCAGAGGCCATTCTCAAGACGCTCGACCGCGACCTGCGGATCGTCACGGAAGCGGGCATAGACGTCGTAAACGGCATCTTCGGATTGAGCCTGCTGGGCTTGCGCCGGGACAGCGAGCGGTGCGACCGCGAGTATGGCGGCCAGCGCGGTGGAGCGGATAAAAGTAATCATGAGCGGGCTTCCCGTGTAACGGCTTGGATATGGGTCATGGCGTGAGAGATGCTTGAGCGAACGAGACCGGCGATCTTGGCGCCCATGTGATCTGACTTGGCGCGGCCATCGCGAAAAGTTTTCCAGTTCTCGCTGCGCGCGTACATCAGGCCGACAACGGTCGACCATTGTTCGTTGTTTTCGATCACAAAGCTGAGACCGAGCTTCTGGCCTGTGGGCGTATCGGTGGCTGACAGAACCTTGAGATCAAGGCGTGTCGGCGAGCTGGCGCCAAGGTCACGCGCATCCGCCTGGAATATGTCGCCGATGACGAAACGCTTGCCTTCGCCATAGGGCACCTTGCAGCCCATGCCGGTGATCGACACGTCGGTCATCTGGCCAGGAACGGGCGCGCCGAAATGCTTGAGCGTGATGTCGCGGGTCGTCTCGAAGCGCGGGAAGATGCGCTGCTGCGAACGCTCGTAGAGAACGCCAAGTGCCGACACGAGCAAGATCAGGTGGAACGTATTCCAGAACAGCAGGACCGTGATGACACCTGCGCCAACCGGATCGATAAACCAGCGCACGAGGCCCGCCACTTCGCCCAGGCAAACGATGGCAATGAGGATGTAGAATGGGCGGGCAAGCGGCGAGACAAAATTCTCGTCGAGGCTCTCGCCCTTCGGCGTAACAGCGAAGCGCGGGGAGCGCGGATTGCGCAGCACCTGAAGGA
Organism: Alphaproteobacteria bacterium; assembly: GCA_018827375.1. Taxonomy (GTDB): domain Bacteria; phylum Pseudomonadota; class Alphaproteobacteria; order Caulobacterales; family Hyphomonadaceae; genus Hyphomonas. The sequence continues at coordinate 51,054 of JAHJYW010000040.1, read as the reverse complement.
TGGCCCCGGAACAGTGGATCGACTGGATGACTTCATAAAGCTCTGACGCGAACGCCCAGCGCGTATGGCCGTAAAGGATGGAAGAGAGCATCAGGGCGCCGACAATGTGCGGCAGGCCATACATCAGGAAGTCTGACAGGTCGCCGACATAGACCTGGATGCCGAACAGAAGATAGAGCAGCGGGCCGAGGATAAATGCCATGCGCGCCAGCGGGAAGAACCAGTAGAAGCATGAATTGAAGTAGCCGACGCGCTGACCGAAGGTCAGACCCTTCTTGAGCAGCGGGTTCTTCAACAGGAAGATCTGGACCATGCCTTGTGTCCAGCGCATCCGCTGCGTGATGAAGCCCGAGAAGGTCTCGGGCGACAGGCCGGCCACCATTGGACGGTCGACATAGGCGCTTCGGTAACCCCTTGAATGGAGTTCCAGCGCTGTCTCGGCATCTTCGGTGATCGTGTCACCCTGGATGCCGCCGATCTCCATGATGAGTTCACGTCGCAGCACCGCTGCCGAACCACAGAAGAAAGACGCATTGAGGCCATCAAGCCCGCGCTGGATGACCGAATAAAACATCTCGTTCTCGCTCGGCATGTTCTTGAACGTGCCGAGGTTGCGTTCGAGCGGGTCGGGATTGAGAAAGAAGTGCGGCGTCTGGACCAGGAAGAGTTTCGGATCTTCCACGAAATAGCCGACCGTGCGCGTGAGAATGTCGGTCGACGGGACATGATCTGCATCAAGGATGAGGATCAGTTCGCCGGACGTATGCTCAAGAGCGGCATTTATGTTGCCTGCCTTGGCATGGTCGTTCTCTTCGCGCGTCAGGTAATGCGCACCAAGACGGGCACAGACCTGTTGCAGATACGCGTGTCGCTCCTGCGCCTCATCCGCCTTTTCCCGATCAGCCTGGTTCCGCTTGGCGACCGTGCCGCCATCATCTAGGAGGTAAACGTTCACCCGGCCTTCCGGATAATTGACATTGAGCGCGGCAGTCAGCGTGACCTCGATGAGGTCGTCCGGTTCGTTATAGCTGGGAATCAGGATGTCGACTGTGGGACAAGCCTCAGGCGAGATCGGCGCCGGACGCGGGGCGCGCTTGTAGACGTCCACCGACAGGAAGGTGGAAAGCAGGAGCAGGATGTAACCATAGGTCTCCGCGCCGAGCAGGAACATGCCGCCGATGATTGACAGGGCAGAATCGGTCGGCAGGGTCTCGGTGACGCGCCAGATCATGTAGCGCGTGCTGGTAAAGACGATCAGCAGCGACACAAAGCTGCGGAAGGGACCGCCTGACGGCCGCACCCACCCCATGAAGAAATAGGTGGCGATGGTTGCGATACAAAGCTGGACCTGAACTGCGTCCGGCGTAGGCGCCGCAGCAATCAAACCAACGCATGCCAGCACGACCACAGCACTTATCGTGCGCAAGGGCGCAAAACGGGAAGCCGGGGTAAACTGCTGTTTAGCTGTTTCGGTCTGGCGCATACGTGCGTTTTCTATACTTCGTTAATCGAAATACTTGTTTCACACACCGACATGAATTGAATGATAATCTGCAATACATATTGAATGTATGCGTTGGTTAAATTTCTTTTTACATGCGTTTACCAAGTAAACAGAAATCTCAATATTGTTAACCAAGACGGATCAAACGGACGCGGCAGGAGTGGCGGGAGCGGATCGGGAGCAAACCACGTGGCCCAGCGGTCAGGGACGGATTGTCGGCAATGCTGCCTGCATCAGCCGTGCGCACATCGCGCGCAGGTGCATGCAAACGTTTGCGGGGCGCAGCCCCAGCTACTGCCCTACCCTCATTTTTGATTGTGCCAGAGTTACCGGCATCTGGGACACCGCAATCGGCAAGCCGATCCGGCCTATTCGGCGTCGGACGCGTCGTCCTGGCCGAGGCCAGTGCGTCTTGTGTCTTCCGTCAGGCCCGCGCCGCCATGGCCGCGCGGCTGCTGCTGCCCTTGGGACGAATTGGATCTCTCGATGCCATGCACTGCACCAATCGCCGCGGGCGTCGTTGCCACAATAAACGGCATCGTCAGGAACAGGCGAATAGCAAGTTTACGCGGATCATGCATCTTCAGGTCCTTTCGGGGCAGCGGCTTTACGCGCTTCAATGAGAAAAGGGCACTCCGACAAAGAGTTCCCGCTTGGTCCGGTGCGGATCGTTCAGCAACCATGCTTTCCGGCTCGAAGCAGTGGTATCGCGGGCGAACCATTCGGGTCGGTTCCGCTCAGGCGCGTGCTTATGATTGGGATCGCCGAATTTCACAAGTGCGATAAAAGCGCGCGACATTGAGGCGCTTTCGGGGCGCGCCTGCCGCCATTCTTCCGCTGCCGGATTGTTGGGCACAACGTGTGCGCGAGCCCGTCCGCGCCTGAGCCGGCTCAATACCTGGTCGGCTATTCTTTCGCCCGCTTGAGGCGCTGTTCGGAATCGAAGGCCCGCTGGAGCACTTCGCGCGCCGAACGAACCTGACGCGCCTCTTCGTCCAAACGTTCATGCTGAACGTCGATATCGCGGATCAGCTTGCGGGCATGGCCCTGCTGGTGGGACAGGATCAGGGAATCAACATCCGCTGTATCGCGATCAATTGCCTTGAGGTTTTCTGAGAGACGCTCACTTTCGGACTGCGCGCCGGCATGGGCCTGCTGGGCGGCCAGATAGTTCTGCTCAGCCTTTTGCCGCTTCAGCGAGACGAGTTTTTGCAGATCGGGTTGGCGACGGGCCATCTGACTACATGTGCTTGCGCACACGCTCCACAAAGTTGATCGCCGCCGCAACGGCCGCGAAATGTTCGGGCAGGATTTCGCCATCAATCTCCACGAGCTTGTACATTGAGCGCGTTGTCGGCGGGTCGCGGAAGATCGGAATATCGTTGGCCATCGCGATCTCCCTGATCTTGGCCGCGAGGTGGTCGACGCCCTTGGCCACGCAAACCGGCGCCAGACCTTCCTCCGGGTTCCAGCGGAGGGCCACAGCATAGTGCTCGGGGTTGACCATCACGACGGTGGCCGTCTTGACGTTTTGCATCATCTGGCCGCGCGCGATCTTGGAGCCGGCTTGCCGGCGCTGTTGCTTGAGCTGGGGATCACCTTCGCTCTGCTTCATCTCCTTTTTCATTTCCTCGCGTGACATTTTCAGCTTGTTGTTATGCAGCCTTTGCTGGAGCGGCAGGTCGACAGCCGCGAGCAGGAGCTGAAAGACGAGGAACCAGATGATGAGCTTCAGCGCCTGGCTAAAGGTAAATCCCGCAAACTGGTCCATCTGCATGGCACTGATCGCGTAGTAATCCCTGGCCATCTGCGACAGAAACATCACTGCAATGACGCCCGCAATGACCAGCTTGAATGTGTCCTTGAGGAAGTCTGTCAGACCGCGCGCACCGTAGCGTTTCTTGAGATTCTCGATCGGCGAAATCTTCTTCGCATCAACCTTGATCTTCTTGAACGAAAACGAGATCGACCGCTGGACCACAAGCGAAACGAGAACCACCGCAGCAAGCAGGAGATATATCAGCGAGAAGTGAATCAGCGTGCCCGAGAGCCAGGTGCGCGTGCGGGCACCGCCGGAGTCGAAGACATCGTCTGCAAAGGAATCTGCGTGGTACAGGATCGACGAGAAGTCGCTGAAGACGGCTTTGCCAACCGTGAACTGGAGAACGATACCGGCGATAAGAATGCCCACGATCAGGGCGAGGGCGTTGGCCTCCTTGGACTGGGGGACGTTACCATCTTCCCGGGCCTGCCGCTGCTTGGCCTCGGTGGCATCAAATTCCTTTTCGCCGCTATCATTTTCCTGCTCTGACATGGGCTAGCTCACATCCACCCGACGACATCGATGACGCGCTCTTTCCAGACCACCAGAAGGCCGATGATCGAAAGCGCCAGGAATATCATGCCGCCACCGATTAGCAGCGGGGCACCGACAAAGGCGACCATCAGCTGGGGCAGCGCCTTGTTGATGAAGCCAAGGCAGATATTGTAGAGCAGATTGACCGCAACGAAGGGCCAGGCAAGCAGTACGGCGAAGCCGATAGCGGCCGAACACTGGTTGACCAGCATGCGCATATCCAGCGCCCAAAGCGCCCCTACAGGTATGTCCCCATAGAGACGCAGCAGCGACGCGATGACGCTTATGTGAAAATCCGCTGACAGGAGAATTGCCGCGCCTGCAAGGGACAAGAGGTTGGCGACCATGGTCTGCGCCTCGTGCTCCATGGCAACGCCAATCAGCTGCGACAGGCCGATGGACTGGGAGATCAGCGTTCCGGCGATGCTAAGCATCCAGACGGTCACGCGCAGGGTCACGCCGAGGCAGAGACCAATTGTCAGCTCACTGAACAGAATGGCGACAAACCCAGAGAATGGCGACATGACGGGAATGCCAACCACGCCGGTCGACGCGAGTGCCATCGAGACGCCAAGGAGGACGATAACGCGCATCTGGACCGGGATCGCCTGCTCGCCGATGCCGGGCATAAGGAAGACGACAAAGGACAGCCGCGCCAGTACCACCATGAACAGGCCCAGCCATCCGGCCAGCGGCCCCGCCAATGGTGCCAGTGCCTCCATCAGACAACGCCGATGATGTACGGCTTGGTCTTTGCGCTAATTTCCTCATAGGCCAGAACCGAGTTCCGGATACCCTTGCTGGCGAGCACTGTCTGAAGGAAGCGACGCCGCCGCGAAGAGGTCGCGACGGAAGCCATGACGCCCTTCTTGGCGGCCTCATTCAGCTTTGTCTGAACCTCATTGGTCAATTCGCCGAACATTTCAGGCGGCAAGGCAATGTCGCTGCTGCCATTCTCGCCAGTGACTTCGTACTGCGTGAATTTCTGCTCCCAGGCTGTGGAGAGTTGCACGAGCGGCAGGCGGCCCTGATCGTCCTGCAACCGGTCGACAATCTGGAAAGCGAGACGCTGACGCACAAGTTCCACCATGCGCGGCAGGCCGGGATTGGAGGTCTTGGCCTCGGCGATTGTCTCGATGATGAGGAAGAGGTTGCGAATGGACACGCGCTCTTCAAGGAGCAGGCGGACCACCGAGAGAAGCAGTTCGGGCGTGACCTTGCCGGGAATGTATTCGTCCAGGAATCGGCGATTGGAGGCAGCGCGATCATTGTCGCTCACTGTCGTCAGCGCATCGAGCGTATCCAGGAGAACCATGCGCGTGAACACGAGCGAGAAATTGGACTGGATCACTTCGAGCATGTGCGTTGCAAGCACTTCGATGGGCTCGACAACCGGGATGCCCGTCGCAGCAAGCTCCTGCTTCTTGCTGTTCGGAAGCCACCGGGCGGCTGCCTTGTAGACCGGTTCCTTGACCTTCTCACCCTGCAACTGGGGCAGCTGGTCGTCTTCCATGAGCGCCAGAATGGAGCCGGGACGCAGCATGCCGGAATCAATCCGCACGCCCTGAATGCGGATGCGATAATCGTTCTTCTTGAGGGTCGGGTTGTCGGTCATCCGGATCGGCGGCAGCACGAAGCCATATTCTTCCGCAATGTAGCGGCGGATCTTGTGGATGCGGCTCTCAAAGCCGTTCTCACCAATCAGAACCAGGTTCACGAGGTCAGGCGCGACTTCCAGGTGGATTTCGTCGGCATGGATCGAATCGCCAAACACGATCGCTTTTGGCGTCTCGTCCTCGATGACAAGTTCGGTCGCGACTTTCGTTTCACGGTTTTTCTTGCGGACGAAGAATGATGCTGCCGCAAAGCCGGCCGACGCCGCCATGAAGGGAATGAAAGGGAGGCCGGGGAAAAGCGCGAACACAAAAAGGATACCGGCGACGATCATCAGGGCCGCCACGTTGCTGCCGAGCTGCGCCAGAAGCGCAAGATCGATTGCGCCTTCTTCGCGGCCCTTCGACAGGAGCAAGGCCGAAGCGACCGAGACGATCACGGCAGGAACCTGTGACACAAGCCCGTCGCCGACCGTCAGGATCGAATAATTGCTGAGCGCCTGCGAGAAGCTGAGATGGTGAACCGTGAGCCCGATGCCGATACCCGCGACAAGGTTGAGCGCGGTAATCATCAGGCCGGCAATGGCGTCGCCCTTGACGAATTTCGAGGCGCCGTCGAGGGAGCCGAGGAAGCCCGCCTCTTCCTGTTCACGCTGGCGCCGCATCTTGGCTTCTTCATGCGTGATCGCGCCGACAGCGAGGTCAGAGTCGATGGCTAGCTGCTTGCCGGGCATGGCATCGAGAGCAAAGCGCGCGCCGACTTCCGCCATGCGGCCCGCACCCTTGGTGATGACCATGAAGTTGACGATCACGAGCACGCCGAAGACAACAAGGCCGACAAACAGGTTGCCGCCCATGATGAACATGGCGAAGCCCTCGATGACGCCGCCAGCGGCATCCGTGCCGGTATGGCCCTCACCAATGATCAGCTTGGTCGATGACACATTGAGCGCGAGGCGTAGGATCAGCGACGCCAGAAGCACGCTTGGGAATGAAGAGAAATCCAGTGGGCGCTCGATGAATACGGCCGTCGCAAAGATGAGAATGGCAAACGCAAAGGATAGCGTCAGCCCGACATCCATGACCCATGCCGGAACGGGCAGGATCATGACCAGGATCACCAGCATCAAGCCGATTGCCAGCAGGGAAGTTGGCCTGGACAGTCCGTAGAGAATGGAAGTGTGCACTATGTGACCTATCGGGCAATCAGCGGCAGTACCGAATTATTGAACAGGTCGAGACAGATCCTGGTCATGTATCCGAGCGAAAGAAAGAACACGATCACGACGACAAGAATCTTCGGAATGAACGTCAGGGTAATTTCCTGGATGGATGTCAGCGCCTGAAGCAGGCCAATCGCGAAGCCGACAATCAGGGTAGCGACAAGAATAGGCATGGCCATCAGTGCGGCCGCCCATATGTGGGCACGCAGGACCTCAAAGACCTCAGCTTCCGACACGGCCGACTCCCATGCCTAGACAGGCATCCGCAGCAGTTCCTGATAGGCTTCCACGACCTTGTCACGAATTGTGACGGCCGCATCCAGCATCAGTTCGGCATTCGCCAGGGCCGCCACCATTGCGTGAGGATCGGCGCCTGCAACGGCGGTCTGCATTGTCGAATTTTCCGCCTGCTGCATCGCCGTGCGAAAATCGGAAATGCCTTCTGCGACAGGGTTCTTGGCGGCTTCGGCCTTGCCTGTCGCCTGAGCGCTCTCGGCAGGACGGGTGGTGTTAAGTGCCGTGTAGGCATTGAAACTGACTGTAGACATGTGTGTCGTTCGCCTCCCTAGCGACGCAGAATATCGAGCAGCGAGGAATACATGGAACGCGCCTGCTGGAACGCATTCAAGTTGGCTTCATACGAGCGGTTGGCCTCACGCATGTCGGCCATTTCCATCACGAGTGAGACGTTCGACATGGTGACATAACCGTCCTGGTCCGCCATCGGGTGGGACGGTTGATAGTCGCGCTCGCCGGGTGACTCGTCGAGAATCTGCTTCATCGCCGCAAACGTATCTGCGCCGCCGATCTGCGGCTGCATGGCAAGAAGTTTCTTCTGGTAGCCGGGCGTGTCGACGTTTGAGATGTTCTCGGCCGCAACCGTGATCCGTTGCGATTCGAGTCCCATGCCGGCGACGGCTTGCTGCATGACTGCCTTGAGGGGATTCATTGTGTGTCCTCCTTACTCATCTCTTGCCGATTGCGGTGCGAAGCAGGTCGAGCGACTTGGTGTAAACTGTCAGCGCCATCTGGTGCTGGCCCATCGCGTCGGCTGAATTGAACAATTCCTGCTCGAGGCTGACTGTGTTGCCATTTGGCGCGGCTGGCGTATCGGAGGGATTGGTGCGGAACGTACCGTCGAGACCACCGGCCTCGCTGCCCAACCGGACGCGCTGAAGGAAGGAATCGAAAGATTCAATTTGAGAGGCCTTGTATCCGGGCTGGTCGGCATGCGCGATATTGGTCGCGCTCACCTTCTGGGTCTCCGCCGCATGGCGGGCCATGGCGCTCAGGATCTGGAACATGGGAAGTTCTGTAATCATCGACCCGTCCTTTTAGTTAACCCCATCACAAGATTTGGTAATCTATATTAAGGAAACGGTTAATTTAGGATGAAGGTTCAGAACGCTCTCCATGCAGGTTTCTCCCTCCTCACTACAACTCTATCGTCTTTGGGGCACGGTCACCGATGTGGCGCCGGGCATGATCAAAGTGGCTGGCGTCAGCGAACTCGCGGGCGTTGGAAATGAAATTGTCATAGAAAAACCGGGCATTACCGTTCTGGGGGAGATCCTCAACGTATCGGGCGACAGCGTCACCGCCCTGCTGTTCTCGCCTTGCGACGCCATCCGCATCGGCGATGCCGTGCAGATAGAACAGGAAGCAAGGGTCACCCCAGGTGACCATTGGCTCGGTCAGATCATTAACTATCGCGGCGACGTCACCGGACAGGGCGAATCGCTTTCTGAGGGAACTGCAGCAGGTCGCCGGTTGCACGCTGCCGCCCTGCCCGCCCACGCCCGGCGCGGGATCGGCCCGCGCCTGGATTCAGGGTGGATGGTGACTGATACAATGCTGCCGATCTGCCGTGGACAGAGGCTTGGCCTGTTTGCAGGCTCTGGCGTTGGCAAGTCCACCTTTCTCGGGTCCCTGGCCGGCGGCATGGAAGCCGATGTCATTGTCATCGCCCTGGTCGGCGAACGCAGCCGTGAAGTGAACGATTTCGTTCGCAACATCCTGCCTGCTGCCATCATGTCGAAGACCGTCGTGGTGGCCGCAACCGCGAGCGAACCGCCCGGCGCCAAGAAGCGCGCTGCCTATTGCGCCATGGCCGCGGCTGAATATTTCCGCGACCAGGGGCGGAATGTATTATTCCTGTTCGATTCAATCACGCGCTTCGCGGAGGCTCACCGGGAAACCGCGCTACTCGCCGGCGAAACCCCGGCACTGAACGCTTTCCCGCCCTCGACGGTCAGAGTGATTGCCGAACTGGCCGAACGGACAGGCCCCGGCACAGATGGCAAGGGCGACATAACGGCTGTCTATTCAGTACTCGTGGCCGGATCCGACATGGAAGAGCCCGTGGCCGACATGATACGTGGCATTCTGGACGGGCATATCATCCTGTCACGAGAGATCGCCGAACGGGGCCGTTATCCGGCGATCGACATCTTGCGGAGCGTATCACGCAGCCTGCCCCACGCCGCAACAGATGAGCAGAATATCCTCATCCGTGACGCACGGCGAATGCTGGCGCTGTATGAGGAAGTGTCGCCCATGCTGCGGGCGAACCTGTACGAGCCCGGCAAGGACGCAGAGGCAGACCGCGCGATAGGATTGTTTCACGCGCTCGACGGGTTTGCGGCCACGCGCAGCAAGGCCGGCATCAACGATGCGTTCGAACAATTGCGGGCTGTACTTTCAACCGAGACCCAAGCTGTGCCGATACAGGTTATGGCACCTTGATCAGAGCAGGCTGAGGAACAGGTTCTGACTGCTTTGGCTGCCGAGGCCATTTCCCAGCAATGTGAGCGCGGCCGATGCAGACGAGTAATTGGCCACGCCTTCCTTGATCGATTCCATGACATGGAATCTCTGGATGGCCTTGTCGATGATTTCAGGCGAGTCGAGCTCCGACATCTTGTTGATGCCGAATGTGCTCTGGAGCCGCTCCTGAAATATTTCCGCCTGGCGCTCAATCGGCAGCTTACGGATGTCTGAAGGCAGGTTCATCGCGCCTTCGAGCAAGGTACGCACAGGCACGTTAGCCAGCATACGATAGATCTTCGCTGACTCACTCGAGCTGGAGCCGACAATGCCACCGATTTCTGATTTGTAGTTGAGGCTGATGCGCATGTTGTCATCGACTTCGCCGACCGCCGCTTCGAACGCGGCCGCCTCATATTCCGTCGCCATCGCAGAAACCGCCGCGGGCGAAAGCGTGATCTTGCCATCCACCGGCTTCATTGCATTCGCGAAAGCCGTGTATTTGGGGTTATTGAGGCGGGTAAGAAATGTGCTTTCCGGGTCAGAGACCTCACTCAGCACTTTATCGATAAACCCGCGCTTCCATTCTTCTCCGCCAAGGTCGTACGCCGTGAGAGAGACGCGCAGCAGACGCGTATCCTTCAGGAAATCTTCAACGGCGACGGGCTGGGAGAATTTCTCGATCAGATAGTCGCGGTCAAGCTGCACTTGCGGCGCGTCGGTATAGGATTTCAGCTGGCGATCATAGGTCGCCTCCAGGAATTTCCATCCGCTGTTACCGCTGAGGGGAATAACGGGCTGAAACATGGCCTAGGCGACCTTTGTGTCCGCCGGAGCTGACGCGCTCCCGTGCGAGAGCAGCTGGCTTTCAAACACCAGCATTTGCCGCATATGGCATAGCGCGGAATAGTAGTTTCCACGACTGATCATTGAACGGAGCAGTGGCACCAGTTCAGGATCGATCACGCGAAAGACATCGAGAAGACTGGAACAGGCATCGTCGATGGCAGGAAGCGTGTCGGCTTCCTTGAGGTCGCCTGTTATCAGTAGCTGGACAGCGTAATAGACCTGCTTGACGGGCGTGTTGACGTCTTCCGGGCGAAGGGCATCGCGGCAGCGCAGAACGCGCGCGTCGCCATCAGCGATCCGGATACGGGCCGGTTTGTCGCCGTTCTCAAGAACAGCACCGTTTACGATAAAACGCTCTCCGGGAGCGATCTTCAGGACAAGACCCGACATCAGGCAGCCACCTCCGTCACTGTCGAAACAGGAATGCCCGAAAGGCCGGCGATGATGCTCTTGTTGATATCTATGAGGTCTGCAATCCCGTCATTTCCTGCCAGCACACGATTGCTGCACTGACGAACGAACTGGGAGAGCGACACAAGGTTGCGCTTGGTCTCTTCGGGAAGCGTGTTGTCCGGATTGACCAGGTCTGTCGCGACGATGGTCCAGAGTTGCTGATTGCGATAGAGCGCGTCGGCCCATGCTTCAAGCGGCGGCGTCTCGACTGCCGCAACAGTCTCGAGCGCTTCGGTAATCTGGCGGAAGAGAGATAGCTCGATCTCTTTGGGACCGGCGGTACGTTGTTGGACTTCGCCGTAAGCCCTGAATGCCAAATGTTGCAAAGCGCCCTCCTGAACACCTTAGTAATGGGGTGACCCGGGCGCGTCCCACGCCCGGGTCGGGTAGTCGTATTAGCGGAACAGCGACAGAAGCTGCTGCGGTGCAGAGTTGGCGATCGAAAGCGCCTGAACACCGAGTTGCTGCTGAACCTGAAGCGCCTGGAGGCGAGCCGAAGCCGCTTCCATGTCGGCATCGGTCAAACCACCGATACCTGTCGTCATTGCGTCGACCAGGTTGTTCACGAACTCGCCCTGGTTCTCGATACGTTTCTGCGACGAACCAAGAGCCGATGCAGCGTCGATCGACGTTTGCAGAAGGCCTTCGATGGCTGTCAGAGCGGCGGTTGCACCTGCATCCGTCGTGACGTCGATCGTGGCCAGGTTACCAAGGCCGCCAGTCGTCGTACCAGCTGTACCGCCCGTCGTTGCTGTCGCTGTGACGGCAAGAGCTGCAGCCGAAGAGTTGGAGATCGTGATCGTGCCATCCGTACGCGAGACAGAATAGTTCGTCTCACCGGTTGCCGACAGGTATGTGGAGATCTGGTTGGCCAGATTTGCAGCAACCGAATCAGCGCTGTCCGAAGAACCCGCAACGTATTCGAACGTACGCTGACCAAGAGTATTGTTGGTAGCCGAGTCGTTCAGAAGGATGCGGTAGCTGTTGCCGTCTGCGACCGACGCAATCTCGATGTCCAGATCCGCACCGGCACCAGCAGACGTTACCGTACCCGAGTTCACGCCCGAGGCGATGATCGTCTGGTCAGCGTTTGCAGTTGTACCAAAAGTAGCTGCAGTCGAGCTGTTGCTCAACGACAGGTCCTGGCGCTCAACGCTGATGTAAGATGCCGAAACCGTACCGCTCGAAGAGCGATCAAGCGAAGCAAGGAAGTCAACGTCAGCAGACGTGCTGCCATCAAGCAGGTTCAAGCCGTTGAACTGAGCACCGGAAACGCTGGTCTGGATGCCTTTGGTCAGCTCATCAATGTCAGCCTGAATCTTGTCGCGGTCAACGTTGCTCTGCTGGGCTGAAACGATCAGGTTCTTGATGGACTGCAGGTTCTCGGTGACGGCTTCAGCGGCCGAACGGGCAACGCCAACTGTCGACGAACCAAGGTTCAGCGAATCGGAAATCGTCTTGAAGCTTTCGACGTCGGTCGACATGACTGTCGAGATGGCCCAGATGGCCGCGTTGTCCTTGGCGGACGACACTTTCTTACCGGTCGAAATTTCGTTTTGTACGGTCGCAAGATTTTTGTTGATGTTGCGCAGCGTATCAAGCGCAACCATGGCGCTGTTATTTGTCAGAATACTGGACACAGTATGTTACCTCAGATTTTTTTCCACGAGCATCTCGTGGATTGATCAAACACGCGTCGTCCTGACAGTGAAAATCACCTAACCATTCTTTGGTCAGTAGAAACACAACTAGGGGCCTAGTGTGTAAATTGGGTTAACCAGTCAGGCCTTTTTGTGGAACTGACCGGTAACTTCCGTAAAGGGAACTTTTTGTCCGCCCCGCCCATACGATCCAACATATGCACCTGCATGCAGGGACTGCAGGCGATCAATCGCATGACGAAGACCATTTCGAATGGCGTCGAAGTGTGCCGCGTTCTCTTTTGCCGACTTTGCAATTGCGCGAAGGAGGCCCTGATGGTCTTCAATCATTGCGCGCAACTCCGGGTCTGCAAGAGCGCTCTCAAGGGAGGTTATCGCACCCAGCTTTTCATCCATGAGCGAGACGGCATCCCGGGCACGCCCGGTGAGGAGCATGTCTTTCTCGATCGCCAGTATATCCTGAAGACGCGTCGCCTTATCGAGTATGGAATCCGTTGCCATGATTACTCATTCCCCTTGGGTGCGGCGATGCTGGACTCAACGGCCGCCGCGAGCCCCATCGGGTGCGTCGCGGCAAGATCCTTGGCGACAGCTTCGACCATATAGCGCGAGAAAGCCGACGCCGCCTCGTTGCCGCCCTGGGAGAAAGCTTTCTCGAGACCAGCGTGTGACAGCATCTCGGCCCACAGCATCTGCTCGAACCGCTGCCCGATGCTCTCTGCCTCCCTGGCGACCTTCTGGGTGGGGGTTGGATTGATCGGCGTTTGGGATACAACGCCGCCAATCTGTAAACCTATCGGGTCCGACATTTAGGGTTCCGCATTCAGATGACTGATCAAAGGGTGAATAAAATCATTTTGATTATTAACCTACTTTTTACGCGGCTTGGTTTTAATTTGGTTAATGGAAGACAGACCGGACCCGCAATGACATTCCTTCTTGAAACGGACTTCACTGCGCGTCGCTCTGCAGCGCCGGGCGAGACGGCCTCTCGCAGCCGTGGCAATGCGAAAGAAACCGGATCCGGTGCAGAGTTCGCCCGGTCACTTGCTGGAGCTGATTCGGAGCAACCGGCGCAAGACACAGCCACGCAGCAGACCGGACCCAATAAGGACATTAAATCTGCCGCACGCCCTTTAGTAGAGCAGAGCCAGAGTGAGCTGCCGGCGCCAGACGCCGCCACAGCTGCAGACCAGCTCCCTGACATCAGAAGCGACATCATTGTCGACGGCGAAGCTGGAGAAGACGCCGAAACTGAGTTCATATCGCCGGAAACGGGCGAGACTGATGCAGCCCTGCCGAGCGATGCTCCGGCGCAAATCGTTGTATTGAATACCGCTCCCGCCCAGACCCCCGATGACATTGCTACGGCCGAGCCTTCGGATGCGATTGCCGCGGAGAGCGATGTTGTCGCTTCACCGCCCGCCGCAGTATCTGATGCCCAACGGCAAACCACTGACGCAGCAACGCCATCCGAGGCAGCAAACATGGCGCCGGACACCACCTCTGAGGCCGTTGTGGAGGCACCAGCCACTCAGTCGAGCGCGACGACGAACACCCTGGCACAGAGCGCGGCAGCCTCGCAGGTAGCCACGGCCACAGCACGGTCCGAAAAATCCGTCAGCGCCCCTGCAGCAGCCCCTGACATCGCCGAGACAGCGCCGCACACCAATGTACGACAGGGCGAAAAGCATCGCGCCGAAACACCGACCATAGAGGTCGATAGTACAGACAGCGCTGACTTGCTAACCGCCGCAACCGGCCAGAACGACACTGCGCAACTCGCGGCCGGTCACGGCAAGGCAGCGCCAGCAGATCCGGCGGCCATGGGCATGACAGCAGGCACGCTGAGCCCATCGGTGTCGCAATCGGCTGCGCCTGCCGCCCCGCCTGTAATGACACCCACCAACGCGCTCGTGGTCGCGACACCTGCGGAAGTCGTGGATATCATCTCTGACTCGCTGGCATCACCGGACGAGAAAAAGAACCACATACATATCCAGCTTGATCCACCCGAACTCGGCAGGGTGTCCATCGACTTCAAGTTCGATGCACATGGCCTTCAGCACGTTACCATCTTTGGCGAAACACCTGACGCCATGCGGCAGTTGAGACTGATGCACTTCGAACTGGTGAATGCACTGGAGCGTCAGGGCCTGTCGAGCCAGAATATGTCCTTCCAGCAGCATCAGACGCCACAGGATCAGGGTCAGCAGACTGGGCGCGATATCGGTACGTCAGAGAGAGGCGCCACAGGCCAGACTTCACGCGCCACACCGGAACTCATCGCCCAAAACATCATTCAGTCGCGGCCGACATTGAGCGCCGGGCTTAACATCAAGCTCTGAGGAAACGTCCATGACCACAGTGAACGCCGCGACCGCCTACGCATCCAATGTGCCAACGTCGCCAACCGCGGAAGCCGAGACCGGATCGGAATTCAATACTTTCCTCAAACTTCTGACAGCGCAGCTCCGCAACCAGGACCCTTTGGCCCCGCTGGATTCCACCCAGTTTGTCGAACAACTCGCAACCTTCTCGTCGCTTGAACAAGACGTTAAGTCCAATACTAGCCTTGAGACGATCGCCGCCCGCATGGACGAACTTTATGCAATCGCGGCAAGCCAGTGGATTGGACAGACTGTATCGGTTGAGTCGACCTGGGAGCCATTCACGGGTGAAGCTGTGGCTTTCGCCGTCGACATTCCCGAGAATGCCGGGACCGCTATCCTCTCGGTGAAGGACCAGGCGGGCAAGACCGTATGGACCAAGGAACTGGAACCCGGAACGGAGACATTCAGCTGGAGCGGGGAAAACCAGACGACGGAAGAATTGTCGCCTGCAGGCAACTACCAGTTCGGCGTGGAAATCTACATCAGCGATGAATATGCTGGCACAATTGCGCCACGTGTCACAGCGAGCTAACGCTCAAGGCGCGACAGCAACGCCGCGCGCCTAGAGTTCCTGCTTGGCCATATCAACGATGAGCACGTTTTCGATGCCAGTCGGAATGATCTTCTGCAGGTTCATCAGAACTGTCGCGCGTATCGACTCATAATTGTCGATGTTGGATATCGCTTCCAGCGTGGTGCCATCATTGCTCAGCCCGATCAGCGTGGTCATGATGTTGTCACGGATCTTCGGCTCCATCGAAAACAGCTTTTGCAGGATGCTTGCATCGACTTCGAGATTTATGTTCAGGATGACGAGGCTATCGACACGCGCGTCCCGCATGACCGGGACAACGAATTCACGCGTGAACTTGAAATAGTCCACGCCCGACGGGGCAGCGCCCCCATGCGAGTCCTTTGCGGCGGAATCCTTCCCATGTGAATCCTTGGCTTTCTCTTCCTTGCCATGCCCGCCCTTTTCCTCTTTCCCATGGGATTCCTTGGGCTTTTCAGCTTTATGCTTTTCGGCGCCGTCTGATGCGCCTCCCCCCGATGTCCGCAGAAAGTTACCACCGATGCCGCCGGCAACGATGCAGATTATGACGATAAGCGCGGGGATAAGGTTTTTCATCATTGTACCCTAGAAAGGCAGGACCTTGTCGATCATCCGGGGGACGAGCTTGCGTCCGCCAGCACCGGTCGTGTCGCCATCATTGACGTAAGAAAGCTGAGCGTCCGCAATCTTCTCGTAGGACACGGTATTGGTGCGCGTAATGTCCTGCGCACGGATAACACCTGCGACGCTCAAGTACCGAACTTCATTGCCGACGCGTGTCTGCTGATAACCCTGAATCACGAGGTTGCCATTTGGCTCAAGCCCGACAACACGCGCCGCCAAGGTGAAAGCGATCTTTTCGGCGCGGTTTACGGCGCCGGCACCATTGAGGTTTGAATTGCGCTGATAATCAATTGCGGGCGAAACACTGGCCGCACCCGGCAGCGCCCGGTTGACCACTTCAGGCAAACCGAACAAGGCATCGACGCCAAAGTTTTCGCTTGAATCGCGAGTGCGCGTCAAAGAGCTCTTCAGGCTTGCCTGATCGTCCATCTCAACAACAACCGTGAGAAGGTCGCCGACTTCTTTTGCCCTGCGCATGCTGAGGAGGGCGTTGGGCGATGTCGCCCAAAGTGATGGATTGGTGCCGTCTGCACTTTGATCAACAGGTACGTTCCACTGCGTGGCGTATGACATATCGGGAAGCGCGGTTGGCGGTGGCGCGCTTGCACACGCCGTCATTGCCGTTGCCAGGATCGTTGTTGAGAAAAACGTTTTCATTGTGCCAGCACCCATCCGTTTTCCTGAACGATCCCCTGCACGAGCTGTCGGGAGTCCTGATTGAGGATCGTCACGGATTCGTTCGCCGCGGCGTCTCCCATCGCGCGCCCTGTCGTCGTGATCTCGAGTGCGCCACTAATATATTTGACCGAGACAGTCTGGTTGCGCTTCACGAGCATCGGCGCGCGCGTATTGTTCGCCGTTACGGGCTGGCCGACATAGACCGTACGGCGCACTTCGCGGCCCAGAAGTGGGTCTGCGCCTTCAGCGACATCCCCTTCTTCGGTCACGACGTTGGCTTGTGAAACCCGGTCTCCGGCGCGAATGACTTCGGCGGCGACCAGCGATGAGGAATCGAACACAGTGGCTATCAAGCCTATTCCAAGTGCGGCGAGCGAGATCATGGCCCTACCTCAACCGTGTTGTCGCCGCGAGCATCTCGTCAGATGCCGTGATGACTTTGGAATTGAGCTCGTATCCGCGCTGGGCTTCGATCAGTTCGGAGATCTCTTTTACGACATCGACGCCAGAAGCCTCGATGAAGCCCTGGCGGATGTAGCCAGCACCTTCCGTGCCCGCAACGACCTGAGTAGGTGGACCTGAGGCCTCTGTCTCGCGGAAGAGGTTGTCGCCGACGGCTTCAAGACCCTTCTCATTGACAAAGCGCGTCAGCGAGATCGCGCCGATTGCCTGGCCCACTGCTGCGTTGTCAAAGTAGGCCACAACTTCCCCATCGCGGCTGATCGAGATGCGGTTCGCATCATTCGGAATCGTAATGCCATCGGCAAGCGGATAGCCATCCATCGTGACGAGTTCGCCTTCGGCACTGCGGTTCAGCTTTCCGTCCCGCGTATAGGCAGAGTCGCCGGACGGCAAGGTCACTTCGAGGAAACCTGATCCGTCTATCGCGAGATCCAGTTCACCGCCGGTCTCCTTGAGAGCCCCCTGCGTGATTTGCATCGAGACGGTGGACGGACGCACGCCGGTACCAATTTGGATACCCGCGGGAACAACAGTTCCGACCTGCGAAGTAATTGTGCCGGGCGTAAGGTACTGTTGGTACATCAGGTCCGAAAACTCGGCCACGCGCGGGCGATAGGCCGACGTGCTCATGTTGGCGATGTTGTTTGATATAACATCGACACGCATCTGCTGCGCCGCCATACCTGTTGCTGCAATCTGTAGGGACTTCATGTCCTTCTCCTCTCCTTAGCCATCATGGCCTATCGTTCGCGCACAGCTGAAATAAGCTGCCCAATGCGCTTGTCTTCCGTCTCAAGAAGCGTTTGTCCCGCTTCGTAGGCACGCTGAACTTCGATCATGCGCGAAACTTCAAGGACCGGTGAAACGTTGGACTGTTCAAGCGCTCCCTGAACAACGCCAAATTCCTTTGCCGGAACAAATCCGCCTGCGGCAGAAAAGTATGTGTTTGAATCGCGCATCAGGTCACCCTCGGGAATGACGATGGCGACCTGGTCAATCTGCAAGCCATTGGCTGAGATTGTACCGTCACCCGAGATCGCTAAATTCGTGGCCTCAGGGGGAATGGTTATGGGGCCGCCGCCGGCATTCAGAACATTGCTTCCATTCATGTCCATCAAGGTGCCATCGGCCGACAGCTGGAAATGCCCGGCGCGCGTCAGGCGCGTACCCTGCGGTGTATCGACCGTGAAATATCCCTCGCCCTGAACTGCCAGGTCAAACTGACCGCCGGTTACTTTCAGCCCACCCTGTTCCATCTCGAAGGAGTGGCCGGCCAGGCTTCCCATTGACAGTGAGGCGGTATCCGAGCCGGTATTGACTAGGAACTCGGCAAAAATGGCACGGTCTGTCTTGTAACCCGTGGTGCTGGAGTTCGCGAGGTTGTTTGAAACGACCTGCATTTCCTGCATCAGGCCGTGTTGACGTGCGAGTGTGGCGTAAATCGCATTGGACATCAGTTTCCCCCTCCGACCGGTGCTGAAGATCCGCTGACACGGCTGAATATGGCTGGCGCTTGTGAGACTGAAACTCTGGACTGGGACGAAGGCCCCTTGCGGACCATCCTCCGCATGCCGGCCACCCGCTCAACGCGCCGCTCGTGATCATCACCTGTCAGCATGCGCGCAGCGGTGTAGACCCATTCAGATACGATCCAGTCGCCAGCAATCGCATCTTCTTCGATGAGCGCCAGAATGGTCTCTGGCTCGATTTCGAGACGATCCTCATATATTCTCAAACGCTCTGGCGCGTGCGTGCGAATGGCGCTGCGCGCCGCGAGCAGGTTGAGCGATTTATTGGTGACATATTTATCCGCCAGGCTCAGGACCGCATCATAGTCCTGGCGCCGGAAAGCCAGCTCCGCGCTTTCGGCGGCAAAATCATCCGTCATGGACACGCCTTCTGAAAGTTTCTTCGCAAGGTCACGAAAACCCAGACGAACAGCCTTTCCTGATGCGAGGCTGAAGAGCGCATCCCGGCTGAGCTCGCCCGCAAGGATGTCCGGCGTCTCGATCATCGCATCGATTGCTGCCATATTGCGCATCGGTTCATCGCTCTCAAGATCACGATAGAGACTTGCCGTCAGTTGTCTTTTGACCTCTGCCTGTGCATCAGGATTCTGAAGCGCTGGGAGCGCGGCAAGCTTAATCAGCGGCTTGTAGCTTGAGCGCGCGCTCAACTCTCTCAGGGCATATTGGAGACTGGCAGCGAGCTCTTTGTCGCTGCTGATGTAACCAAATTTCTGCATAAGATCGCCGAGCAGCACTTCTTCAAAGGCAGGGTTCACCGGCACGTCATGGCGCGCCATTGCAGCAAGTGCTTCTTCCTGAAACTGCGGGCGCCGCAGGAAGCTCTCGACTGTCTTCCGCGCTGCAGAACTACCGCCATCCATTTCGATCAGGGCACGGGAAAATTGCAGCGGCGGTGAATTGGCGAAATCCGCGTCATTGAAATCAGCGATCAGTTTCTGGGAAAGCGCGCTGGCGCCGCGCTCTTCCAGTTTCGGGACGCTTAACATGGTGAAATCAATGCGCAGGCGCAGCGGAAGCTTACGAAAGTCGGATAGCGCGCCCTGTAGCCGCGCCACCCCTTCCCCGCTCCCCGAGACCAGTTCAGCGGCAGCCAGCCATATCGCCGCATCTGGTTCACAGGATGCCATCTGGGAGAAGAAGTCGACGTCCGGTGCGTGACGATTTTCCAGCAAGTCGGCCAGCTTTCCCAGCGCTACTGCTTCAGCGCCAGGCGATAACTTGAGTACCATCTGCGCTTCTGAATACAGGCCGAGCGCCATATAGGTTTTGGCCAGATCAGAACCAGAAGGCGATGCATGGCTTTCATCGCCATGGCGGCTGGTGGCCTCACGCGCTTTATAGAGCTGCTGGTACTCGGTAATATCCTTGTATGCGGTGAAATCAAACGCACCGATCGCTTCGCATGCGCTGTAAGTGCGCTCAGGCTTGCGCACAGCGGCAGGGGAATTGGTCACGAGCTGCGCTGGCTGGTGATCGGAATGCGTGTCTTCAGCGACGGAGGGCTCTGCCCCGGACCCCTTTGGTGTCAGGATACCTTCCTTGATCGCGCCCTGAACGAACAGCTCAAGGTCGGAAGAGAGATTCGATTCACGTTCTGCCAAGTCAGGCGTCCCTGCATCCGGCTCAACCGCAAGGCTCTGGGGAACCAGGCAGAGGCTGAGCATCAGGATGAAGGGATAACGCTTCATGCGGCGCGTTTCATGCTGCGTATGGCCTGATCGACCTCATCATAGGTCGGGCGGACACGGGATGGCGCATGGCGCCGGGCAACTTCAACACAGATATTGACCGGGTTGAGATGCAGGTTCGACACGAGGATCTCACCAATCATTGCATAGAAGGAATGCTCCTCCACACGGATATCTTTCACTTTCTTGGCAAACGGACCGACGAGGCCATAGGCAAGGAAAACGCCGAGGAAGGTGCCGACGAGCGCGCCGCCGATCATGCCGCCGAGGATTTCAGGTGGCTTGTCGATGGATGCCATCGTCTTGATGACGCCGAGCACGGCCGCGACAATACCGAGGGCTGGCAAGGCATCAGCCATATTCTGGAGAGCGTGCGAGCCGTGGAGCTTGTCTTCGGCCAGCTGGTCGAGCTGCTTCTGCATCAGCTCTTCAACCTGATGCACATTGTCGAAGTTCATGATCATTGAGCGGATCGTATCACAGACCAGCTCGATCGCGGAGTGGTCCTTCAAAATGCGCGGGTATTTAGTGAAGATGCTTGATTCACCGGGCGCCTCGATGTGCGCTTCGACCTCGACCGGGTTCTGCTTCATCAGGTTCAGCAGCTCGTGCATCAGGCAAAGCAGATCCTGGTAATCTGTCTTCTTCCATTTTGCCCCGGTAAACACGGACTTGATGTCGCCCAAGGTGTGCTTGACGGTATTCATGTCATTACCCGCAAAGAAGGCGCCGAGCGCAGCGCCACCGATCATCATGCCTTCGAAAGGCAATGCATGCATAATGATGTCCATCTTGCCGCCAGCAAGAAGGTAACCACCGAAGACCATAACCACGGTTATAATCAGTCCAAATATCGCATTCACCCCAGAAACTCCCTATTCCCGCGCTCACGGCGCAGGGCGCTGTCACAAATCAACTATCTCACGTGCGAAGTTGCTTGATATTGGCGTATGAAGTTTAACGGCCCTTTGCCGCTTCCACACGCCCAGCTCTCCCAAGCCGATATCGACACTTCCATTTATTGTTTCTGCGCTGAGCGAAAGACGGTTCGCATCAGCATTGGCAAGCGGCAGCACATGGCCAACTTCAAGTCGCGAACAATCAGCGATTGTCAGCGTCATGCGCTCCAACACCGCATCAAGCGATATAACCGACGCCCGCACGGACTCACTAAGTGACTTCGGCGTTTGCTGGCAGGCCTGTTGTTTTCTGGCCTCTTCATTGCGCTGCGCTGCCTGCGCATGCTGCTGCACAAAATCCAGGCCGAACATAATCGTCAGGGTTGAAACACCCTCTCCGAACTGAAGCTCCAGATCCACACGCAGATATCGGCTGGCCGCATCAAAACCGCCAACAGAGGACACGCTGTCACAAAGCGGAGATTTTTGAGACACTGTGTCATGCCCGGCAAGCCCGCCGCCGATTTTTTGCCAGAGCGTGACGGACGTCTGTTCGCACAACAGTTTCAGGAACAGGGCCGATGCCTCTGCGAGGCTTTCGACGTCCTGATGAAGGCGCGCAGCCGCGCATTGAACTGCAATGCGATTGTCCAGCGTAATGGAGGCAATCCCGGGCGACATGTCCGAAGCCATAAAGAAGGTAAATGGATCATCCAGAATATCAGCGGCTGCGCTTGCGCCAATTGCGCGACGTGCCACGATCTTTATTCGGCTGTCTTCACCCAGATTCGCGTGCGCCCATGCCTCAGCATTGGACTGCATCTGATCCCAAAACGGACGCAGATTAGCGATGGATGGCGGAACACCAGCTCCCGCTTGGATCTTTTTCCGTAGAATCGCGGACACGAATCACCTGCAACTAGAGGGATAATAACCCTACCAATTGGTGACTGACCCGTTGAAAAAGCATTAACGGGAGACCCAAAGTTAAGCATTGTGGAAGCAATGATCCTTCATTGGTCTTTGGTAAATGTGTCCCAGCAATTGAACTGGCGGGACCTATGGAAATTCAAAACGCAGCTATCGTGCAGCCCACGATCATCAAGCGCCGACGCGTCGTGAAAGCCGCCGAGCATCACGGCGGCGCGTGGAAAGTTGCGTATGCAGACTTCGTGACAGCCATGATGGCGTTCTTCCTCCTGATGTGGCTCCTGAACGCCACGACAGAAGAGCAGCGCAAGGGCATCGCCGACTATTTCAGCCCGACGATTCCGATCTCCCGGATATCCGGTGGCGGTTCGGATGGCCTTAACGGGTCGTCGATCATGACCGAAGACACTTATGCCCGCATGGGAACGGGCGCTGCTCGCAAGGAAACCGTTGCCCGCCACAGCGAAGGCAAGGAAGATTCAGAGAACAAGATTGCCGCAGAACTTCAATCGCTCAAGGAGTCCATGAGCGCTGATGGCAAGCAGCTTTCGGAGCATATGCTGATCAAGATGTCGCCAGAAGGCCTGGTGCTTGAGATTACCGATTCCGAAGATGCCCCTCTCTTCCCGGTTGGCCGGAGCGACCCTTCGGAACTGTTGACAGGCATGCTCGGCCAGGTGGCAAAGTCATTCGCGACATTCGAGAACGACATCAAGATTGTGGGTCATACGGACAGTCTGAGCTACCGTGATGGTGCATCATACGACAACTGGAACCTGTCATCTGACCGGGCCAATGCCGCACGCAAGCTCTTGCTCGCCGCCAACATGAACCCTAGCCGGATTCTTGAGGTCTCCGGCAAGGCGGATACGGACCCACTGATCCAGGGGGATACATCGGCACCGCAAAACCGCCGGATCTCAATCACCATCCTGACTCGTTAACAAAACGGGCCAATCGGTTATACGCTCATTAACTATCAACGCTTAATTTTGGTTGCTATACCTTTGCAGGAGCAACCGTAATGAGCATCTCTTCGTCCCTGAACGCTGGCGTCATGGGGTTGAACGTCAACTCCGCGCGGCTCTCGACAATCTCAGATAACATCGCAAACTCTTCCACCGCTGGTTATAAGCGCAGCCAGGTCGATTTTTCGAGCATGGTTATCCAGCAGCGGTCATCAGCCTACGCCGCAGGCGGTGTAAGGGTCGATACTTTCAAGGATGTCGCTGCGCGCGGGTCGCTCATCTCGACGGGCAGCGCGACAGATATCGCGGTTTCGGGTCGCGGGCTCCTTCCGGTTACCGACACAAGCGGTTTGACGTCGACCGCCTCCAACAGAAACATGATGCTGGTGCCAACCGGATCGTTCTACGCCGACGAGAATGGCAATCTTCGTACACAGAGCGGCTTGTTCCTGCTTGGCTGGCCCGCCAACTCCTCGGGCGAAGTCGGAAACGTCAGCCGCAATAGCGGCGTAAACCTTGCGCCCGTGAACATTTCAACATCGCAGTTTACCGCAACGCCCACAAGCGAAATGGACCTCGGCATCAACTTGCCTGCCGACGCAACCAACGCCGGCTCCACAACAGGTGACTTCAACTTGCCCGTCGAGTATTTCGACAATCTTGGGCGCGCAAACACGCTGACCTTCCAGTTTACACCGGTTGTTCCGGCGACTGGGGCAAGCAATCAATGGCAAGTCGAAATTTTCGACAGCGCCGGCGATCCCGCGGTCTCAATTGGCAGCCTGGCGCTCGAATTCAGCGACGCGCCTGTCTCGGGCGGCCGCATATTGACGGCAACAGCAAGCGGTGGCGCAACCTATGACGCCGCAACAGGCGCCATTGCGCTCACCCTGCCCCACGGCCCCGTGTCGGTAAACATTGGTCGCCCCGATGACAGCCAGGGCATCACGCAGCTTGCGGCTCCATTCTCGCCAACGAACGTTTCCAAGAATGGCGCACCGATTGGGGATCTCAAATCGGTTGAAATCGACGATCGTGGCTACCTTCAGGCCGTTTACGATACAGGTTTGCGTCGCACACTCTACCAGATACCGGTGGGAGACGTGCCGAACATGAACGGCCTTCAAGCGCTGGACAGCCAAGCCTACAAGGTGTCCGGTTCGTCCGGCAGCATGTACCTGTGGGATGCAGGCGCGGGGCCTGTCGGCGCCGTCGCTGGTTACTCCCTGATGGAATCCACGACCGATATCGCGGCCGAGCTGACCGACCTGATCGAGACGCAGCGCGCCTATTCTTCAAATGCCAAAATCGTTCAGACCGTGGACGAAATGCTGCAGGAAACGACCAATCTGAAACGCTGATAGCCAGCGTTAAAAGGCGACCGCACACGTGACCCTGACCAGTGCCATCAATTCAGCAAAAAGCGGCCTTCAGATAACAAGTCTGAGGGCCGACATTGCTGCGACCAATGTCTCCAATGCTTCAACGCCCGGCTATGTCAGCCGGACGCTGGTCGTATCGGAGAAACGCGTTGGTGATTCATCGGCGGGTGTCCAAGCCATCGGCATATCGCGGTCGCAGAACTATGCACTGACGGCCGAACGCCGAAGCTTGACCAGCGATTACGCGCAAGCCGACATGCTGACATCGACATGGAAAACCATATCATCTCGCATCGGCGACTCGTCAGAGGGCACCGGGCTGTTCAAGGCATTTTCCGGATTCGAGTCGACCTTGTCAGACCTCGCGCTGTCACCGGAATCCAGCTCGAATGCATCTGCCGTGCTCAGGTCGGCCAAATCCATCGTACAGGAATTCCACGACCTGTCGCAAATGGTCGACAGCCTGAGAGCTGAAGCAGATCACGAAATCTCCAATGGCGTCGACATCGTCAATACAGCGCTGCAGACTATCCAAGACCTGAATGGTCGACTGTCGAGCATCGACCGCTCGTCCAGCCAGGCTGCGGGGCTGATTGATGAACGTAATCGCGCGCTCGACACGATCTCCGAATACATGCCGGTCAAGGCAGTTGACCGTAATTACGGCATGATTGATGTCGTGACCCCGGAAGGCGTTTTCCTGCTTGAGGGTACAGCACGAACCATAGAGTTCAATGCAACAGCCGCTTTCGCCCAGGGTGATACTTTGGCCAGCGGCACGCTGTCTGGAATGACGGTGGACGGCATTTCCATTACCCCTGGAACGTCCTCATATGGAGCTGTCTCGAGCGGACTGTTCGGCGCGCTCTTCACGCTGCGCGACCAGGATCTGCCGACAGTTGGCGCCCAGCTCGATGCACTGGCCGGTGACCTTATAACGCGCATGTCCGATGATGCGCTCGACCCAACCAAGACGCCCGGAGAGCAAGGGCTCTTTGTCGACTCGACAGGCGCCGGAGGAATCGGTCTCGCCAGCAGGATCGCAGTCAATGCGGCGATAGACCCAGACCAGGGCGGCGGCACGTGGCGGCTGCGCGATGGTCTCGGCGCCACCACGCCCGGCCCCACCGGCAATACGACAATTCTTACCGGCCTAGTTGGCGCATTCAAGTCTGCCAATGGGGTCAATGCCGCCGGCATCCAGGGTTCGTTTTCCTCCGTCGAGATGGTTGCACAGTTCGCCTCGCTTGCGGGACAAAGCCGCGTCCAGAATGAAACGGTTCTGTCTTCAACAGCGACGCAGCATACAATGCTGCTGCAGGCCGAGCAGGCGCAGAATGGTGTCGATGTGGATAGCCAGATGCAGGACCTACTCCTGATCGAGCAGGCCTACGCAGCGAATGCGCGGGTCATCGAGATCGCGAGCCAGATGCTCCAGCGGCTCATGGAGATCTGATATGCTTCGGTTCCTGCCCTCCTCCGGCCTGCTTTCAGCCTCGGGTCTCAGTCCTGAGATTACGTCCCTGCGCGAGCGCTTGGCCACCACGTCCAAGGAGACCGTCACAGGTCGATACGAGGACATGACCCAGCACTTGTCGGGCCGCATCAGCCAGGCCATGCTCGGCCAGAAGGCACTTGACGACATTGAACAACAAAGTGTTCGCCTGAACATTCGCGAAGGCCGGTTGGAACTCACACAGCGTAGCCTTGAAGTCGTCCAGACCAGCGCCAGCGGCCTCTCAGCGCGTATGCAGGCAGCCCTCGGCTCTGAAGACGCGGCCTCAAAAGCCGCTACCGCGCGGGATTCCAAGGCGGCGCTTAATGAGACATTTTCGGCGCTGAACGCCCGCTACGGTGAGCGCTATCTTTTCTCCGGCGACGCCGCCACAACCCCGCCTTTTGCGTCAGTCGATGACCTCCTGACAGATATCCGTCAGATCGCACTTGCAGCGACGGACACCGCAGACTTCGCAACGCAGCTGGATACCTATTTCAATACGCCGACTGGCGGATGGCGAGCGAATATCTATGCCGGAACGGACACGGCCTCCGACCCTGATTCCGTGCCCGGCACACATGACAGTATCGTGCAGATTGTCTCCGGGCTGGCTGTGATGGCGCTTTCGGGCCCTGACGAAGCTCTGCCCATTCTGGGTGCCGGAAGCGACTCGGTCTATGCTGCCGCCCAAAGCGTATCGAACGGCCAGACAACGTTGACGAATTTGCGGGCATCCGTAGGCCTTACCCAGGCTCAGGTCGAAACAGACAAGGACGCGCTCAGTGTTGAAAAGACGGTCTTCACCGCTGCGTTTAATGAACTGACGGCGCGCGACCAATATGAAGCCGCAGCCGAACTCAAAGAGCTCGAAAGCAGTCTAGAGGCATCCTATTTGCTCACATCGCGCCTCGCCAACCTGACTCTGCTCAATTTCCTGAGGTAATGCCATGAAGCGTTCTCCACGACTGAAGGCCCTTCTTGCGGCTGTCCTTTTTGCCCTGCCCATGTCGGCGGCAGCAGAACCCCGCATCCGCGACATCGTGGATGTCGAGGGCGTCCGTGAAAACGATCTCGTCGGATATGGTATTGTTGTTGGCCTCAACGGAACCGGCGACTCGGTGAAAAACTCGCCGTTCACCGAAGATTCGCTCTCCTATATGCTCGAGCGCCTTGGCGTGAACGTGCAGGGAGAGGACATCAAGCCGAAGAACGTCGCGGCCGTCCTTGTTACCGCGACTTTCCCCTCTTTTGCCCGCAATGGTTCGACCATTGACGTGACCGTGGCCTCAATCGGCGATGCCAAAAGTCTTGAAGGCGGTACGCTTATCCTGACGCCGCTTAAAGGCGCCGACAATGAAGTCTACGCCGTCGCCCAGGGCAGCATCATCGTCAGCGGTATCAACGTTCAGGCAGCCGGTGCCAGCGAATCGCGCGGCTCGCCGACCACGGGCGGGGTACCAAATGGTGCCCGCGTGGAGCGTGAAATCAACTACGACTTCAACGACCGCAATATCGTTACACTCGCTTTGCGCAATCCCGACTTTACCACGGCCGCAAGGATTGAAGACACGATCAACAAATCCATGGGCTTCCAGATGGCCTCTATGCGCGATTCCGGCACGGTCGACCTGGACCTTCTGCAAGTGACAGACTCCCCTTCTCGTGTACTCGCCAGTATCGAGAACCTGGCCGTCGCCGTTTCAACACCTGCGCGGATCGTTATCGATGAGAAATCGGGCACGATCGTTCTGGGTGAACATGTGACCATATCGAAAGTTGCAATCGCCCAAGGCAATATCTCGATCAAAATCGTCGAGTCGCCAATCGTTTCCCAGCCCAATCCGTTCTCGCAGGGCGAGACCGTTGCCGTGCCGCGCTCGCAGATCACAATCGGAAATACGGGGAATGGCAACATCGCGATGCTCGATCAGAATGTCTCCCTGTCCCAGCTTATCAGCGGCCTGAATGCACTGGGCGTGTCACCGCAGGAGATGGCAGATATTATCCGGGCAATGAAGGCAGCCGGCGCAATCCATGCCGATCTGATCGTTCGCTAAGGGCTGTTGGAAAGCCTCAATCTTCGGCAGCAGCGGAGGCAGGCGTCTCAAGCGTAATCTTGCCACTACGCTTCATTGTCATGAGCATGCTCAGGAATTCACGCTGCACCAGTTCGCCCTGGTCTGGTGGCACGGCCTTGGCCTCGGCGAGCTCCTCACGCAGCTTGTCGGCCAGTCGGGAGGATATGTTTCCCAACAGGAATTCCGCAACCTCGGGAAATGTGCCTTGGAGACTGCTCAAGAGCTTGATCGAGGTTGGTTCGTCCAGCTCGCGGAAAACAACAGGCACGCCATTCTTGGGCAGCATGTCCGGCAAGCCTTCAATCGTGAAGAGTGACTTCTGGATACCCTGCAGTTTATCCTCATGTGACGTCTCGAGGAACTTGACCAGTGTGTCGCGCTTTTCAGTCGGCAGTAGGCTCAGCAGTTCACCAATTGCCGACAAGTGATCCTCATTTTCCTCAGATCCCTCGGTTTCATTGTTGAGGAATTCCATCTCGATCATGCGCGCGAGAACCTGGTCAATGCCCGGATCCGTCTTCTGGGCCTGCACCATGAATCCCATGGCTGGTGCCAGTTTGGCATCATCCATAAGCCCGAGGACTTCAGATGCGATGCCGAGCTCCATTTTGCGCAAGATAAGCGCGATAATGTTGGGAGATAGCCGTCCAAGATACGCAGCGATCTGACGTGGCTCGCGCCGCGCGAAACGCACCCAGGGATCGGCGGACACTTCAGGCGTCCCGGAGATAGCCTTGCTGGCTTTCTCGTCACCCATGATCATTGCAAGCCGCTCTGAATCGAGGACACCGGCCAATACTTCACGCGCCTTGTCGCGCCCGCCGCGCAGCGCGCCATCCGAGCCGCGCAAATGGGTCAGGAAGTCGATCACGATGGCGACAATCTCGTCTCGCGCAACGAATGAGATATTTTGCAAGGCGACCGCCACCTTGGCCAGCGCTGCGTCATCCAGTTTTTCGACAATCGGCTTTGCCGCAGCCTCACCGAGCATGGTGATGATCACCGCTGCGCGTTGCGAGGGCGTAATGGTCGATACCGGGACAAGCCGGGGCATGACCGGTTCGGGTGTCGTCGACAGTCGCGTCGCCAGTTCCGTGCGGGGCTGCGTGCTCATCCGGTATATCCTCTCAACACCGCTTCGGTGATCTTAAGCCAACCATCAGCCAAAATGAAGAATCCAAGCTTAAACGGAAGAGAAACAACTGTCGGCGGAACCATCATCATGCCCACCGCCATGAGGACCGACGCGACAACAAGGTCGATCACCATGAAGGGCAGGAAGATAACAAAGCCGATCTGGAACGCATGCTTGATTTCCGACAGCATAAAGGCTGTCGCCAATAGTGAAAATGAGGGCGCTTCGCCTTCGACGACAGGCCGGTTCACCGCATCACCGAGCACGGCGATTGTCTCCGGCTCGATGCGGCGCGACATGAATTCGCGAAAGGGCCCTGTCGTGTCCACCCAGGCCTGCTCCTCGGTCGAGACACCATCCATATAGGGTGAGATTCCCGTCTCCCACGCATCCTTGAAGACCGGCTCCATGACAAAAAAGGTCAGGAACATGGCCAGCGCCATGATCATCATGTTGGGGGGGGCCTGGGGGACACCGATGGCCTGACGCATGAACGAAAAGACGATCACCATGAAGGGCAGGCACGTAACCATCATGGCGATGGCAGGCACGAGGCTCAGCACAGAGATCAGCAGGAAGAGCTGGATTGTGGAGCGGCTTAAGCCCCCTCCCGCACCATTCAGGACGTCATCAAGCCCTGTTATCGGAGCCGTCGGCGCGCCTTGCGCATACGCGGCCGTTGCCGCACAGGCAAATGCCGCAATCAGGATTGCCAGAAAGCGATAGACGCCGACGCTCCTAAGCGATGGCATCGCCTGCCTGCTCTGATATTTCCGTGATCTTGACGCCCAGTGAGCCGTCTTCGGTTTCGACCAGTTCGCCTCGTGCGATCAGTTTGTTCTCGATGGATATATCAACCGGATCGTCAATTCGCGACGTCAACGGCACAACCGATTCCGGTCGCAATTCCAGAATTTCCGAAACGCTCAGCCGGGCCTGACCGATCGAGACCGTGACCGTGACCGGCACATTGAAGATCGAGCGCCGATACTTGTTCGCGTTTGATGTTTCGCGCCGGTCAGTCTCGGGTTGATGAATTTCTTCCGGGTTTGCCATGCTTTTACTCTTTGATCGGGGATTGAGGGAAATCCAGCTGGGCGAGGCAGGCAGTCAGTAGCCCATCGAAATCGAACGTGACGCCGCCTGTTTCCCAGGAAACTTCCACGCGGGAGCTTTCTTCTGGGCTTGCCGTGAGAACCGCGCAACGCTCACTCAGTGATGGCGATGCCGCAACCAGCTCACTCAGCTTGTCTGCCAGAAGTGATTGCGCCCTGATCTCAACGGCGGGTGCATTAGATGGCACCATCGCCCCCAGATGCCGGCCAATCTCGTGCGCCAGAAATGACCGCGACAGTTCCGGGAAGAGGCGTGCAGCGATGGCTTGCGTCATCTTTATGGTTTGCTGACGCGATTCTATTTCAAGCCGTTCGATTGTATCGGAAAGCGCCGCCATGACGATCTCGACATCAGCGAAATCTGGGTGAACCAACGGCTGCACTTCGGGCTCTGGTTCTGTCTCGGGCGTCAGCACGATTTCCGGCTTTTCAGGCTCTGGTTCTGTAGCAGATTCCTGCCTCAGCAGTATGCGCCGCGCATTGGACGAAGGCGCGGGAGCGTCTGTATCAAACCGTGGCAGCGTGGCGAGGAAGGCTTCACTCATTGACTGCCGCCTTGCGGTCTTCGCTCAGCCATTCCTGCAGGATGGCAGCCGCATCATCCTGGCGGGTTGACGTATAGTCTTTCAAAGACAGGAACGGATCCGCCGTGCCATCAGCGCCAAGCGCAAAGGGGTCGCCTGCGCCGCCAACGCCGCCTTCCATTGCAGGCTTCTGGCTAAGCAGAGGCCGGATCACACCAAAGGCCAGCACGATGACGACAACGCCCAAAACGAAGATCTTGATGCCTGACCACATGTAGCGCTCCAGAAGCTGCTGCACGAAACTTGGCGCTTCGACCATTTCCGGCTCGGCAAGGGCCTGGAAGGGCATGAATTCGACCGTCAGGTCGTCACCGCGGCTTGTATCCAACCCAGCGCCTGAAATGATCAATTGCTTGAAGTCGGCAGCCATCTGTTCGGTCAGGGTCGCGGCATCGGCCGCCGCAGGATCAATGCCGAGAACCTGTTCGTTGAGAAGGACAGCAATCGATATGCGCTCAATGGCGCCCGGCATGCGTTCGGATTCCGTACGCGTTTCGTTGATTTCGTAGGAGACGGTTTCATTGGAATTGCGTGCCGTGCTGTTGGAAGAACCGCCCGGAGCATCATTTGCCTGAGGCAGATTACTCGCCGCCGTGATAGCGCCAGATGTTCCGCCACTCGATTCGCTGACATCACCCGTCGACCGGTTGCGGACGACGCGCGAGTCCGGATCATAGGTCACGGCCGATGTGCGAAGGCGCTCATGGCTGACGTCCACAGAGACCGACACGCGGGCATTGTTTGGACCGACGCGGGCCTCCAACAGGCGCATGACCTTCTGCTCCAGCATGCCTTCCTGCGTTTCCGCCTGGATGCCGGGTTGATCGGCCGTGTCATTGCCTGGACCGGCGAGGATGCCTTTTTTTGAATCGATGACCGCGACTTCGTCCGGGCTCATGCCGGATATCGCCAGCGCGACCAGGTACTGGATCGCCTGAGCCTGCCCGCCGGAGAGGTCATACTTGGTCGAGAGCGTGACCGAGGCGGTTTCCTTAGGGGCGCTGCGCGAAAAGCCGCTTCTGAGACTGGCGCCGATGTGCACCCTGGCCGACTCGATCCCCGGAATCGCCAGGATGGTACGGGTCAGTTCGCCTTCCTTGGCGCGCCAATAGGCCGCGTTGTACATTTCCGAGGTGACGGAAAAACCGTTCACATTGTCGAGCAATTCATAGCCTTGCACGGATTGTTGCGGCAGGCCCGCTTTCGCGAGTGAAAAGCGAACAGCGTCGCGGTCCCTAGCGCCCACGAAGATCGCGTCTCCGCGGATTTCATATGGTGTACCGCGCTTTTCGAGTTCCTCAATGATCTCACCTGTCGGCGCCGGCTCAAGACCGGAATACAGCAGAGACATCGGCTGTTGCGTTGCGCCGCGCACGAGAAAGGCCATAGCCAGTGCAACGCCAAGGACAGCCACCCCAAGCATGATTTGCCGCGACAACGGCAATCCTCTCAAGGTTGAGATAAAACTCATAACCCACCAACTCCCGCCTGAACCCTAATTCCCGGTATTGGTTAATTTATTACGGGTAATTGTTAACGGTTCCTTTACCCCAACATTTGTTTAACAGACTTCACGGATGGTAAGTTAGGTGACTGCCTATGGCGGGGAAGAAGGCTGCTAAAGCCACAAGCACGGATGAACCAGGCGCCGCACCGGCTGGAGCGAAATCCGGCGGTGTGGTCGGCTTGGCGCTGCTCGCCGTTGGCGCGCTGGCGACTTCGTTTGCCACCGTCTTTTTTCTAACACCTCCTGAGCCTTCGGCCGTGACACCCGAGTGTGCGCCCGGAGAATCGCCTGCAGTGGCCGAATCATCTATCAAGCCTAATCAATCCTATGTCGAACTTCGGGATATTCTCGTGACGATCGGGAGCGAACCAGCAACACGGTACATCAAGCTGAAGATTGCGATCATTTGCGATTCCGGGAGCACTTCAGCGGTGACGGATGCTGAGCCCGTGCTGATCGACGCCTTCACGAATTATCTGCGGTCGGTGGAGCTGACCGATTTCGAGAATCCGGGTTTCTATTCGCACATGAGGGACCAGCTGGGGCGTCGCTCGCAACTGGTACTTGGCGGCGGCGTGTCAGATGGCGTGTTGATTACAGAATTCCTGCTGAGGTAGCGCGATGAGTTTCGAACCCACAGACATTGCGATCATCCTGGTGTCGAGTGCGGCCTGCGTGTACTGCTTTGTGCTCAGCCGGCGCCTGAAGGCGTTGCAGAACACGAAGGACGGCCTTGGGGCCACCATCCTCGCCATGTCCAAGTCGATATCGGCCATGTCGAACTCAACTCAGGAAACCCGTTCCCATGTTGGCGAAATGGCCGGCCGTCTCGCTGGCCTGCTCGAAGAGGCCAATGCCACCTGCGCACGCCTGGAAACGGTTCAGTCCTCGCTGGAAAACACGCAGCAGAGCGCTGTCGACCAGGTCACAAATACCCAGACGGAACTCGGTATCATGATGCGGATCATCCTTGACCAGTCAAAGAGCCGGATCGTTGAAATGACCAACATGATGCAGGAATTCCGGGACCTGACCGAAGACAATGCATCACGGGGCAACGTGTCGGCACCTGCACGCAGGTCTGCCATTCCGCATCCGGCGGACTAGCGCCATGAAATCAATAAACAATCGCGGCTCGTATGTCCTCCTGACGCTCGGCTTCCTCTTTTTCGTCGGCGCGGCTGTACGTTTTCTGCCGAGCAATCTCGCCACAGCGGCAGAAGCGCTCGCAACCGGCGCACACACCGGCGAAGAAGGCACTCCTGAAACAGATCACGCCGCCGCAGCGCCTGAAGCCCGGCCAATGAACGAGGTTTGCCTGACCGCAGAGACTGCCGCAGCGATCACAGCGGAGCAGGATCTGATCGCGGTGCAGGAAGACCAGTTGCAGGAAGAGAAGCTGGCGCTGAAGGCCCGCGCGCTTGAACTCGAAAGCCGCACGGCCGAACTCGACGCCTTGCAGGAAACGCTCGAAGCGCGCTGGAAGGAAATGCAGACCGTTTCCGACGAAGACCTGATGCATCTGGCGCGCATGTATGGTTCAATGAAGCCCGATCAGGCAGCGGCGATTTTCAATCAGATGGAGCCGGATTTTGCGGGCAATTTCCTGCGCCTCATGCGCAGCGAACAGGCGGGCCTCATTATGGCCAGCATGGAGACGCGGAAGGCCTATGCGGTAAGCCTGAAACTCGCGGAACTGAACGCCGATATCCGGAATTCAACGGCCTCCAACTGAGCCGCATAACCTTCTGGCGAGAATGTCGGCTTTTTGCTGATGACGTTGATGGCGCCGCCGGTGGTGTTGCGCCCGTACAGGGTCCCTTGCGGTCCGCGCAGGACCTCAACGCGGTCAAGATCAAAGAATGTTGCAAACTGGGCCAGCGGCGAGCCGATATAGGCCCCATCAGCATACAGACCCACGCCGCTGGAAGACGTCGTGTTGAAATCGTTCAGGCCCGATCCGCGGATGAAAATCTTGGGGTTGGCGGCCGCATCAGCAGCGGCAATGCGCACGCCGGGAACGAGGTTGTCCAGGGACACGACATTGGTGACGCGCTTCTTCTCAAGCGTAAGGGACGACATGGCCGTAATGGCGATTGGCACTTCCTGGACATCTTCGGCGCGCCTCTGGGCGGTTACAATGACACGCTCCAGAACCGCTACGGCGTCTTCTTTCGGCGATTATGTATTTGACAAACCCGGAGAAAGTTCCTAAATAGAACTCATAGGAGTTCTGCCCCATGTCGATTCTGTCCAAACCCTACTTCCATGACGAGGCTTCGGCCTTCGCACATGTTGAATCGATCCTGTGGGCGCAGGGCCGGGTTTGCCCGCATTGCGGCACCGTGGACAATTCTTACGCGCTCAAGGGCGTTCGCTCCAAGCCTAGCCAGAAGAACCCGGAAGGTGTGGAGCGCCACGGCCTTTACAAGTGCAGTGACTGCCGCAAGCAGTTCACGGTTCGCAAGGGCACGATCTTCGAGGAAAGCCATCTGCCGCTGCACAAGTGGCTTCAGGCGGTCTACCTGCTTTGCTCCAGCAAGAAGGGCTTCTCGGCTCACCAGATGCACCGTGTTCTGGAGGTCCAGTACAAGACGGCCTGGTTCCTTTGCCATCGTATCCGCGAAGCCATGCGCTCCGGTGGTGATCTAGATGTGTTCGGCGCTGGCGGTGGTTCTGTTGAGGTAGACGAAACCTATATCGGCCGCGAACCGGGTTCCACGAAGCAGCGCGGCTCTGGCCACAAGATGAAGGTTCTCTCCCTTGTGGATCGCAACACCGGCCAAGCCCGCTCTATCGTTGTGGATCGCGTGGACAAGCCCACAATCATGCCTATCCTTCAGGCCAATATCTCCAAGGAAGCGCGCCTGCTTACGGATGAGGCCGGTGTCTACCGGAAGCCCGGTCTGAAGTTCTCGGATCACCAGACCGTCAACCACAAGGCCAACGAGTACGTTCGCCTGACGGATCGTGAAATCCACACGAACACGATTGAAGGTTATTTCAGCGTGTTCAAGCGCGGCATGAAAGGCGTGTATCAGCATTGCTCTAAGAAGCATCTACACCGGTACATGGCTGAGTTTGACTACCGCTATAACAAACGTTCCGCCCTCGGTATTGAGGATGGAGAACGCGCGACTGAAGCTCTGCGTGGGGTAGTGGGGAAACGGCTGACCTATCGGCGGGCTGACGGGAAAAGTGGATTCGGAACAACGGCTTAGAGAAGAGTCTTGATTCTTAACAAGATTCTTGCGGTTTTCGAATTGTGTGCTACAATGTATTTGGGTCGCCGGTGTCCGTGTTGAGGGTCATCCCCTTGGCGCCTTATGGGACGCTCAGCGTTACTTTTGAAGCTGGGCTAGCTGACTATAGGGAACAGCGGCCCGGGGCCTACCGCTCTACATATCCATAGTGCTTGAAGATTCTGGCTTGGTCTGCATCCAAGTTGGCAACCCTCATTGAGGGGATCAGCTTTACTCCATAGCCCGCCGGGGTTGAAGTAAAGTCGCCATTTCTTCGTGCCATTCTTTGATCCAGCCGAAAAGCAGAGTGGGGATCTGGGGGGCGATTGCGGTCATGCTTATCGGAGGCGGCAAAAAATGAGCTCGCGACAATGTCGGGAAGGACCAAGCCCGCACGACTATTGTGTGGATATGCCTCTATCAGTTCCCGCCTCGTAACCTCCCATCTGACTGAATCGTAGGTGATGAACTGCGTGCCTCTCCAGTCATGCTCACGAAGCAATCTGTAATACTGATCAAGCTCATCGTAACGAATGCCACCACGTTCACTGAACTCAATTTTTAACAGCCCAGGGTGCCCGGTAAGGCGCGTTGATCGGCGGTAAACGTAGTCTGTCATCTTCTCCAAAAGAATGCGGGACAGCCAATAGTAGAACCAGTTGTAACTTTGCATTCGCCCTATAAGGGTCTCGCCCTTCGCGTTTGCGAATGGGTTTTTCCAGCCCTTCATGTTCTTCTTGTTGGAGCACACAACAAACGCCCGAAGGGGTAACTGTGAAAACTTCTCACACGCCAAAATCTGCCGCTGCGGCGATAGGTTGCGAAAATGGAGGTGCTTTGTTTGTCGCGTGCCGCAGAGGCGAACAAAGTCTCTCCCCCATTGGACTGCCTCAGGCTCCCGCCGCGCATCTACTATGACGCCTGCGAGCACTAGCCATTCGCTGGAGCCGTTCTCGTCCATCGGCTTGACTCTGCGCAAGCCCGGATCGCCTGCCTCATCGATATATGCTATGTAGTCGTAAGGATAATCACCAGCCATCGAGGGACTGTTATGGATCAATCACAAATTGACAAGTTCAAAGACGCCGCCCGCGAAGCACACTGCAACATGGACGAGAAGGCTTTTGATGAAGTGCTAGAGAAAGTGGCGCAGTCAAAGACTCATGCCTCTGACTGCGCCCTTCACAATGGCCCCGCCTTAGAGCCGGGGCCATGCGATTGCGGGGCTACAGCTCAGCAATAATGCCGCCCTTCATAGCCTTATCGCCCTTCTTGTAATCAGGGCGGGGGCCGTTGAACTCTCCGCCGTTACCAGAAGCGCCGCCCATGCGGTCAATGCGAAACAGCTTCCAATCTTTGTGCTCGTTGGAAGCGCTTGCTCCCGCCGTCTGGAACGCCCGCAGAAGGATGTTTCCATCCTTGCTGGTGCCCAGAGCATGCGGCTCGATTTCCCGTTCACCGGGGGCATAGTAGATCGTGAGCTTCTTGCGCTCGCGGATCGCATTTTTAATCAGTTCGATCATTACAGTCAGACCTTTCGTCAGACAAATATGGCCTGCACGGGTTGACTGAAGGGGCGCTCCGGGAGATTCTCCCGGTCTAGATGGACCCTTTTCCGCGCCCGTACAGACCGGGATTTGCGGAGACCGGACCGGAGTGGGACCGTCAGCTTTAGCCGAGCTGGCGGTCTTTCCGAATCTGATCGTCAGGGCAGGATGACTCCGGAAACAGGTTAGTTCAAGCCGTATACTACATGTTGTGTCAGGAGTCGGATTGACCCCTGCTCGTATCAACATATTGACGTGTCTTTATGTGCCGAGAATGCGGATGGAGCCAGGGATTGAGCCCAGACCAATCCGGAACATGATGAGAACAAGCAGGCTGGACTCTCAGGTTGAATCGATCCCCAATAGAAGTTGAGCCCACCTGATTCGCAGGCGGGCTCTCACTTAACCCCGGAGGGTCTCATGTCTAGCGGTAGTCAGAGATTGAAGCGCATTGTCGCCCAATGCAAGCCCTTTCCGGCCTATGCCATGAAAGGAAATTCCATTGGCAGCATACATCCTCAGTTTCGAGATTCATGCGGATTCGACGTATCAGATTCGATATCGTTCGCTTGTAGAGAAGATCAGCGAATTGGCATCAGGGATAGTTTGGGATGAAACGACATCGTTTCTCTCATTTAGTTCAAACCACAGTCTCCAAAAGATTCATGACGACATCTATTTCGAGACCGATCTTAGCCAGAAAGACAAGATACTGGTGATCAACCTATCGACCCGGGAGTACCTTTCTCGTCATATTGAGTACCCGAACTCTCTGGCATCATCTTTGACTGGATAAAGTAGCGATGGTGCGGTGCTATGGGTACGCGTAACAGTTGCGCTATCCATAGCACCGACTTCA
Organism: Alphaproteobacteria bacterium; assembly: GCA_018827375.1. GTDB lineage: Bacteria > Pseudomonadota > Alphaproteobacteria > Caulobacterales > Hyphomonadaceae > Hyphomonas. Next base: position 12,958 of record JAHJYW010000040.1, on the reverse strand, counting down.
AACGTACAGTTTTCCCAAAACTCATTTTATCCTCCATTTACAATTTTCTGCCCCACGCGGAGGCCTTGGGTTTGTCAAACACATAATCGCCCTTCTTTCTCGGCCTGAACCGACGCATCGGCACCTGGTTGCTGTCCCTGCGCAGTTGCGGTCGCGGGAAACAAGAGCGCCGCAGCGCTTGTACCGACAAGACGCAATTTCATTTAACTATCCCTATTATTCTTACTCAGAATCTGAGGATAGGGTAGCGATCACTATTTTTTTGCAATAGCTTTTATTACCATTTTATGATGTTAGATGGCCGTGTGCGATAAATGTGCAACGTGAGCCCGGGGAGCGCCGCAGAAATGAGCAGCCAACCGAAGAAGTCCGGTCGCAAGACGGCGAGAAAATTACCCGCGAAAGTGGATACGACAACAAAGCATATGCCTCAGCAGGCACGCGCCCAGGACACGTTCGAACTCATTCTCGAGACTGCCGGGCACCTTCTCGATGAAGTCGGGCTTGAAAAACTCTCCACAAACCTTGTCTGCAAGCGGGCAGGGCTCTCGCCGCCAGCGCTGTACCGCTATTTTCCGAACAAGTATGCCATCCTGAGGGAACTGGGCGAGCGGCTCATGGACCTGCAGGATCAGGCCGTTCTCGCATGGGTCGACAGCGGCGGGCTTAACACATCGACGTTCGAGGAAGCTGTCGAAAGCCATCAACGCCTTCAAGAAGGCGTCAATGAAATCACGCGCAAGTTTCCGGGCAATATCTTCGTGCTCCGGGCGCTTCGGGCCATTCCGACATTGCGCGAAGTACGCCTGTCATCGCGCGACATGGTAGCCGAACGCCTGTCAGACGCCATGGCCAAGCGGGACCCGCGGATATCCCGCGAACGCTTCGCTGCCGCCGCCCGCCTGACGACAGAACTCACCTATGCTGCCATGGAAATGGTGCTTGAAGAACCCGAACGTGACGCCGAACACATAAGCACGGAAGTCGCGCGGATGATCGTCAAATACTATGCAGGTCTCCAGGAAGACCAGGCGTGATCTTACAATAGATTGTCCATTCGGGGAGATTGAGGTTGTGAAACTTCAGCTCTGCTGGAACGGACCGCAACTGGTAGTCCGTCTTTCGCAAGCCCCCGTCCTGTAGGCGCATGACACGGCCAGCGGCGAACGGCGTTAACTCGGACATGAGATCGAGTCCTGTCGCGAATGAAATAATCATTGTCGCCAATTCACAATTGCCGCCAGTGACGCTCCCGTATCGTTCCATCGCACAATGGCGGCCCCAATTTGGCCGACAATGACTTATTGATTGCGAGGGCGGCGATGCTGAACTGGATGAAAAACAAGGCGGTAGACAAAAGCAAGGACAGCGCTACCGATCCAAAAACTTTCAATGCCCTGCATCAGGACCAGCAGGTCGAGAGGTTGGTGAAAATCGGTCGCGCAGCGCTCGGTGCCTGGGGCATCAATGACGCCGACATCACGCTTATAAAGTACCGGGAGAACGCAGTCTTCAAAGTCGAGCCGGCGAAAGGGGGCCGCTTCGCAATGCGCGTCCACCGCGCCAATTATCATTCAGACGCCGAACTCGCTTCGGAACTCGTACTGATGGACGCTCTGCGTCAGGCCGGGATTGCGACGCCTGAACCAATCGCAACCATGGAAGGGCACCGATTTGTCACCTTTCAGCATCCGGAAGTTCCCGAGCCGCGCCAGATCGACATTCTGGGCTGGGTCGATGGCGTATCTATCGGAGCAATCGAATCCCAATCCGGCAAAGCGGATGATCATTTGCGCGAGAACCATGTCATGGCCGGCCAATTGGCCGCCCAGATCCACAATTTCACCGAGCGCTGGACGTCTCCTGCCGGTTTCACCCGCCGGCACTGGGATGAGGAGGGCCTGTTCGGCGACGATGGCCACTTCGGATGCTTCTGGGAATATGAACTGCTGAGCGATGACCAGCGCCGCCTCCTTCTGGACGCCCGCGAGAAATTGCGCGGTGAGCTTTCCAGTTTTGGCAAAAGTCCTGACCGGTATGGCCTGACGCAAGGGGATTTTCTGCCTGAGAATTTGCTGAAGGAGGGGGACACCCTCCGGATCATAGACTTCGACGACTGTGGTTACGGCTGGCATCTGATGGATCTGGCCACATCGCTGTTCTTCCTCGCCGGCGAGCCGGGTTTCGAGACCGCTCTTGAGGGCCTGCTTGAAGGGTATCGTTCGCGGCGGCCGTTGCCGGATGAGCACCTTGCCTTGTTACCGGGAATGATCCTGGCGCGAGGCTTCAGCTACATGGCATGGGCGCAGAGCCGTGCAGAGACGGAAGCGGCCAAAGAGCTTGGCCCAGCGCTCGTCGAAGGTGTCTGTGCCCTGGCTTCTGAGTATTTAGCCGCCCCCGGCCCGTCCACAGCAGCGAAACCGCCCATAACCGAAATACGTCCGGCGAGCGCAACGAATACGCCGCGTCCGCTCGAGGGCAAGGTTGCGCTGATTACCGGGGCACGCTCTGCCCGGGGCATGGGCTTTGCCACCGCCCTCAAGCTGGCTGAAGCAGGCGCTGACATCATCATGACGGCGCGCACCAACGGTCAGATTGACAACCAGCTGGTCGTCACAGGCGACGATCGGTTCAAGGCCTTCGAGGACTTGGTGCCTCAGGTCCTGGCCCACAATGTCAGGTGCCTTGCGCTGCCAATGGACGTGTCGAAGCCTGAACAGGTCAAAGCGGTGGTTGCCAGTGCGGTCGAAATCTTTGGCGGCGTGGATATCCTCTTCAATAATGCGGGCACCGCCTTCGCCAGCGCCTTCACCGAGACGACATCAGAAGCGTTCCAGGAGGCCTTCAATATCAACGTCCTGGGAATGATCGAGGTCAGTCAGGCCGTAATCGCGTCGATGATTGAGAGGGGCGGCGGCAATATCATAAACAACGCTTCGATCTACGGTCTTGGGGCCGCCCCGTTTGTCTCGGCTTATGTGATGACCAAGCACGCGATTGTCGGCCTGACCAAGACCATGGCGCTGGAACTAGGCGAAGCCGGCATTCGCGTGAACGCCGTCTGTCCCGGCATGGTGCTGACGGAAATGGGCGACAAGGAATACGAAATGATCGCTGGTCTCGAAGGATGTTCCTTTGAGGAGGCGAGGGATGCCCTGGCCCAGCAGAATGCCCTGAAACGGGGAGCCCAGCCTGAAGAGGTCGCAAGCGTGGTGACCTTCCTCGCTACCGACTCGGCTTCGTTCATGACAGGCGTCGCGCTGCCAATTTCGGCCGGCCAGCCTGCCGGTCTGTGATCTCGATTTCCCAATTTCGCAATTCAAGGATGCCCACGATGACGACCCGTAACGAGACCGTTGAACTGCACGAGACCTATCTCTCCAAGCACAAGCTTCCCCTTTTCCGCCAGTTCGGCTGGGATGTTGTGGAAGGCAAGCGGGAGGGCGTCTTCTTCTGGGACCTTAATGGCAAACGCTATTTCGACTGCCATGTGTGCGGCGGTGTCTACAATCTCGGCCATCGCAACCCGAAAGTGGTCAAAGCCGTACGCGACGCGCTCGACCATCTCGATCTCGGCAATCATCATCTGATGTCGTCGGAGCGCTCGCGCCTTGCCAAAAAGCTGGTCGAGTCTGCCGGGCAGGCATCCTCCGGCGAGCGCATGGGAAGGGTCGTGTTCTCGTCTGGCGGCGGCGAAGCCATGGATTTCGCGTTCAAGATGGCCAAGGGCTATACCGGCAAGTCGACAATCCTCTGCCTGGAAGGCGGCTATCATGGGCATACCGGCCTCTCCATGGGCGCCGGCGACGAGAAATATACTGACGCCTGGAACTACAAGCCCGAAGGCTTCGTGAAAGTCAGCCTGGAAGACCTGGACAGGATCGAGACGTTCTTCGACGAGCATACGGCGGCCGTGTCCCTGGAGACGATCCCGGCAACGCTGGGGATGAACGTCATCCCCAAAAAGACGATGCAACACATCCGCAAAGTGACGCGCGAGCATGGCATTCTGCTGATCCTTGACGAAATCCAGACCGGTTGCGGACGCTCGGGCCGCACCTGGGCCTTCCAGCATTATGACATCATGCCGGACATTTTTGCCACTGGCAAAGGCTTCTCGGGCGGCATCTATCCTATCGCAGCGACCGTCTACAGGGATGAGATGGAACGTGTCTACGAGCAGAATCCGATGATCCACTTCTCGTCCTTTGGTGGTAGCGAAATCGGATGTGCCGCCGCTGAAATCGTGATCGACCATGCAACCGATGCCGACTTTCTGGCCCATGTGAATGCGCTGTCCAGCTTTTTCAGGCACGCGGTAGATGACCTGGCCGAACGGTCCAACAAGGTGGCCGGACTGCGTCAGATCGGCATGTTCCAGGCCATCGAGTTTGTCGATGTCGCGACCTGCATTTCGGCCGTCGCGCGCCTGAACGAGAACGGTGTCTTTTGCGTCTTCTCCAATAATGACCGGGTCTGCGCGCAGTTCATGCCGCCCCTCATCATGACGATAGAGGAGGCCGAAGAGCTGATGGCACTTGTCGAGAAGAGCATTGGTGAGGCGGAGGCGCTCGATCTGACCGCCTCGGAGTATTTCAGCACGCAGACGGAAGCCCGTATCCGGAACGTCAATCGCCGCCTGGGCTGAAAGGCATATGAAAAATCGAGGTCAAACTTCGTCCGTCTGACGCATTGGGACGATCCGTTGTCGCAAGAGTCCTAATCCCCAAGACGAGCCGATCGTAGCCTCTCTTCATGGCGCCCGTTCAAATTGGGTTGGGCGCAGCAACCAAAACAAGGGGTCATTGATATGTACAGGTTTGTTCTATTGCTGAGTGCTGCGGTCCTCGCCCTGGCACCCTCCGTCCTCGCGCAGGCAGCCGAGCCCGAAACACCCGTGGAAGAAGAGGCGACCAACCGGCTCAGCACGGTCACCATCACTGCGCAGAAGCGGGAGCAATCGCTGCAGGATGTCGGGATATCGGTGACAGCTTATACCGGCGAGCAGCTGAATGATGCGAACCTGTCTGACTCAAATGACCTTGCCCGTCTCGTCCCGGGGCTGAATATCGGCCTGCCGACCGGCGCGGGGAACCAGCCAGCCATTTTCCTGCGGGGAATCGGTCTGAACGACTTTGCGACGAACAATCTCGGCCCCGTCGGCGTCTATGTCGACGACCTGTTCATCTCCTCGCCCGGGGCGCAGGTGATGCAGATCTTTGACCTTGCGCGCGTCGAGGTGCTCAAGGGACCGCAGGGCACGCTCTATGGCCGCAACACAACGGGCGGCGCGATAAAGTTCGTGACCGCCCGGCCAACCGACGCGCTCGAAGCCGGCCTGACGGGGCAGTATGCCGAATTCGGCACCACGAAAGTAACAGGTTTCCTCTCCGGTCCGGTTTCGAGCGTAGTGCGCGGCAGGGTTGCGTTCGAGAAGAATGACTCCGACGGGTACATCACAAATCGGTTTGACGGGTCGGATGCCGGCGGAACGGATAATCTGTCCTTTCGCGGCCTGCTCGACGTCGACTTCTCTGCCAGCCTTTCGGGCGAGTTCGGTATCTATGGGTCTGTTGTTGATCAGCCGGGGCCACGCTACCGCAGCCAGGGCGCGCTCAGCCCGCTCGATGCGGCGACCCCATGTGACACACCGGCCATCATTGCCAATGATTGTGTAAATGTACTCGGCTTCCAGAACCCTGACGGCTTCTACGCTGTCGACCAGGACACACCGGCGCGCCTCGGGGCCGACAGCTACGCCGCCCAGGCCAAACTGCTCTGGGAGTTCGACGGTTTCAGCATCACATCGATCACGGGCTATCAGTCGCTGGACAAGGTCTTTCTCGAGGACAGTGACTCTTCGCCGGCGAATATCCTGACGGTCCAGTATGGCGTGGAGTCTGAGGACATGAGTGAGGAGATCCAGATCGCGGGAAGCCAGGACCGGTTGAACTGGCTGCTGGGCGGATTCTATTCCAATTCAACGCTCGACCAGGACCAACGCCTGGATCTCTACAAGGCATTCCGGCCACTGATTGAATCAGTCGACCCGCAAGCCTATCCAGACGGGTTCGACCCGGCCGGCGTCGCGATTGGCGTGCCGGCGCTCGACTACCGCACGGTGAATGGTCTGGAAACAAAGGTCTACGCCCTCTTCGGCCAAGCCGATTATGCGTTCACCGCAAAGTGGCGGGGCACACTCGGCCTGCGTTACACCAAGGAAGACAGGGACTTCACGCAGGAAGCGAGCCTCGACGAAGTAGCACTGGGTTCCATTCCTCTCTTCGACTTTAGTGACGATCAGAGTGATGAAGAAATATCCTGGAAGCTCGGGCTCGACTATCTGCCCTATGAGGGCGGCCTGCTCTATGCCAGCGTCGCCAATGGCTTCAAGGGCGGCGGCTATAATGGCGGCTTCCTGTTCGACGTTAGTGAGCAGAAGCCTTATGATCCGGAAACGGTGACCGCTTATGAGGTGGGTGTGAAAACAGACCTCGCCGACGGCCGGGCGCGCCTCAACGCAGCTGTCTTCTACAATGATTACAGCGACATGCAGATATTTACCGTCGTGTCGGGCGGCGGTCCGGTCGCGTTCCAGGTGCTGGACAATGCGGCCAATGCCGTGACGCAGGGGGCCGAGATCGAGTTGACCGCGCTGCCAGCTGAAGGGCTGCACCTATCCCTGGGACTTGCCTATCTCGAAACAGAGCTCAAGGACTATCAGACCGACAGCGGGGTCGATTTCTCAGGAAACGCACTGGTCCAGGCGCCTGAATGGAGCGCCAATGGCATGGCCCGGTATGAGCGACCTCTCTTTGGGTCTCTCCTTTACTCTGCACAGGTTGATTTCAGTTTCCAGGACCAGGTCTACTTCACTTCCGACAATACCGAGCCGCTGTCCCAGGATGCGTATTGGCTTTGGAACGCTCAGGTCGGGGTGGAAAGCGACTCGGGACGCTGGCATGCAGCCCTGTTCGCGAAGAACATTGGCGGCAAGGAGTATTACTCGCACGGTTTCGATCTGGTCGACACGATCGGCGCGAACCAGCTGATGCTTGGAGCTCCCAGTCAGATCGGGGTAGAGCTGGGCGTACGTTACTGAGGGTCCGCGTCTCCGGCACAGTTATCCCGTTACGTATCGCGAAACCGTGACGGTGTTGTGCCTGTCTGCTTCCTGAAGGCTTTAATGAAGGCACTCGTGTCGCAATAGCCCAGCAGGTAGGCAATCTCGCTGATCGACATGGACGTTTCGGTAAGATGATGGGTGGCGGTTTCGTGCCGGACCCGCTCCAGAAGGTCGGTAAAACTGACGTCTTTTTGCTTGAGTCTGCGCTGCATCGTGCGCGTCTGGAGCCCCATGACGCCAGCGATATTCTCGAGGGTCGCCTTACCCCGCGGAAGAAACTGGCGGATATGGTAGACGATATCGCCCTCAAGGCTTTCGCTTTTGGGCACGGCGGACGCCATGTCCCGTAGATGGCGCTTGATAACCGGGAAGAGGTGCAGATCCGCGAACGCGATCCGCTTATTCTCAAAGATGCGGGGATAGAAAATCGCATTGGTCGGCTGATTGAAGAGAGGCCGTACACCCAAGGCATGCTCGTACGCGTCCATCCCTGCAATGGGATCATGCTCGAATAAGACATCAGACGGCGTTACCGGACGCTCGTTCAGCCGGTCTACGATGTTTTTCACATAGGCAATTGAAAACTCGGCGTCTTGCGCCCTGTGCTCAACGGCTGGATGGGTGATCGCATATTCAACACCTATATCGTCTTTCGTCTGTCGGAAGGCGAAATGCGTCCCAGTCTGCCAGATGGTGGCGTGAGAGACGACATTTCTGAGCGCGTCGCCAATCGTCGGGGAATTGAGCACGAGATAGCCGAAGGCCCCCCAGCGGGCCGGATCCTGGCGCCCCCCCACATTCAAACCGATTGTCGCGCATCGCGTTGCCTCTTCAGCGACCTTCAGAAGACGTGTGAACTTCGCGAGTTCAATCATTTGATAAGGATCGCTCGAAACCCTGACATCGATGCCTGCATCGAGGAAGACCGGTTCAGCCTCCAATCCGCATTTACGAATGAAGGCCGCGATATCGCCCGTGGCAGCCGCACTGACGACTGGTATCGATGAGGCTGCGCCCATGTCTTTCATAATCCGAACTCGTCTTTCTTCACGGCTTGTGAAATGGAAAACCACAGAGGGTTTCCAGTCCAGCGATAACTCCGTCGTGGCCCAACTTATCATCCCACCGCACAGGAAAGTCTCGACCACGTCTTGGATTGTGAGCCATTAGCGAAGGCGTTTCCGGCGGAAATTCAGCGACCTCATCGTTGCTGATAATGCAATCTGGCATGTTTCTGACGACTTTCTCATCAACGTCCGCCTCAGGGATAAAACTCCGACTTCAGCTTCGGGTATAGAGGGAGACATTGCAAACTAAGGCGCGTCTCTGGTTGGTGTGCTACATTTATTTGTTCAGCGTAAACTGACATCTTGTGAGCTATAAAAATAGACGCCTGAAAACCCGGCGCGGCTCACATTTTCCGTTGGGGCAGGTTTGCCGGAGGCCTCGTTCAGCAAACAATCGGTTTTTGAGGTGCCGGATTCGATCTCCTGAAAGGCTGAGGAGCGCTACCCTGCATGATCCTGGCAAAGAGGCAGAGACCACACCTTAGTCGCAGAAACTTGAACTGCCGCAAAGATACTGGCTGGAGTTGCCCTGAAGGTAGCTCATTCGCGATTCAAACTTGGCTTTGTTCAGTGCGGTATTGCTGCTGGGCGCCGGGCGGGAGTTCGATGCGGCCGCCGCCGCGGAAGCCGGCCCCCTGTCAGCATGACAGACGTCGTTGATCTGCCCCAGGATGGTTTTCTCCCTGGCTTCCCTGCGAGCGCGGTCCGCCGCATATCTGATCTGGCTAGCGCGCGTCGAGCAGGACAAGCTCTTGGGCGCTTGCGAAACGCCTGGCGATCTCGATGTCGCCAAAGCCCGTGACGTCCTGCGCCTCGCGCCTCCACTCCCTCAAAAACATCCAGCACGCGTGAGTGGCACTAGCTTTGTGTTCGATGTGGCATGAGGCGCTCATGTCAATTTCGAAGCGCCCGCTCACTCGCTGACGCTCGGGGTATTTGCCTTAACATCCAGGAGAACGCTCTGAATGAGTCTGTGCGCTTCTTTGTTCTCCTCTGGGTGAACGAGCGCCAAGGCGACCGATAGCTTGCAAGCTAGTCCGTGCGGTGAGGATGCTGCTACCTCAGGGAGCGTATTGAGCAGCCTTTGATTCAGCTTGTAGAGCTTATCAAGACGATTACTGATAGCATCCAATTGAGTAGCCTCTGGAAGAGCTGCGCGCTCCCGCCTGCTCAGTTGAAACCAGTGGTGCTCACGGATTAAGTAAGACTCAAGTCTTTGCCAGTGCTTCGCAAGCACCTCCTGTTCATCATGTCGCGCAAGCCACTCTGAACAGGTTGAAACTGCCTTATCGGGTTCGGTCTTTTCTAAGCTAGGCAATTGCCCGGAAGCGTGGCGCTCGATTATCTGGCGCGATGACGTGCTTGACATGCTCTGCCTCCTGGCCAAGGGCCGGCAGGAGCGCCGCGCCACCCGATTACACACTATAGTACATAACACTAAAGTATGTAAATGGCTATTCTTCCAGCATGGATATGCGAAGGCTGGTGGGCCGTAACTTTGCGCGTCTTCGTCGCGAAAAGCGCCTCACTCAGGAGGAGGTCGAAGCGCGCTCAGGATTCAGTCAGCAATATTTGAGCGGTCTTGAGCAGGGAAAACGCAATCCGACCGTGGTCACCTTATATGAACTCGCTCAGGCGATTGGCGTATCGCATGTTGACCTAGTGATGCCGGATAGCCCGCCGTCAAAGAAATAAAGATGCGTGTGTAGCTGCACCGAGCGCCGCCCATTAAGCGCGCCAGCTTCCATCTCCTTCAACACCGCGATGATCCGGTCTTCATTGAAACGGGATCGTTTCATCTGTCCGTCCTTCCTGAGGGCCGGACTCTAACTCAATCTGAAGGAAAATCTCAGCGGCAGGTCACCAGCATCACTTTGTCAGCCCGAAATACCCGCACCATTATGCTAACCACGCGGCTTGGCTGGAAGATCACCGCCGCGAAAGCAATGACGATCTGACGATGCGTCTGGCTAGGAATGCGAAGGCTGCACCTGTCAGCCGGTAGTTTGCAGGGTACTGGCAGCGCTAGACTACGGTCTAACTGGTTCGGCCTTTTTGATTTCAGCAGACATTATTAGATCGCCGCGCTTTCTAGCATCAAGGGTCAATACTATGGGTTGCTTATTGAAAAATGCCTGCTGAACAGCAGCCCTTTCGGCAACACTACTAAGGGCCTCACCGAAATGAGCGGAGAATCTTTCATCTGTCTCAGTATCAACCAAGCGCACCTGAAAACCAGAGTCAGCGCTACTTGCTCTTTCAATGTAATATGTGCGTTTCACAGTGACCTCGTTATAAGGTGTTCGTTCCGACTTTATAATCTCTTGTAGCACCTCAGGGGACAATTGGATGCCCTCTATATTCAGTCCATAGTCTTCTGGAAGGCTTCGGAGCAAGTCCTGCCGAGCGGAATTGGCCTCATACTCGCTGACCTTCGTTTCGGGAACTTGATGAAACGCATCTTGGAGAACTTTTAGACGCTCGGTCTCCTGCTGTGATAAGTTAACGAAGGCCTCCAGCATTTGCTTTGTGTCTTCGGATTTCACTTTTTCAATTCGTACTTTTGCATTTTCGGAAATGTGCGTTTTCCAAACACTTTGTCCGGCAAACAGGAATCCTGTGCCGATCACCAAAATCAAAATATCTCGCGCGGTAAGCTTGTTAGCCAATTTTTTAGCCACAGTTTTGAGGACTTCGGTCAAGTCCACATCGAACTTTGAACTACCATGCCCGACGTGAACCGGAAGTAGAAGCTCCAACTTGTCTTCCGATCCTATCCGCTGAAGATTTCTCGTGCCTTCTGCTAAGGTTAAGTAGGATCTCCAGACTGCCTCTTGATATTTTATGAGCCCTCTCATCGTGAGAGCATCAATTTGAGACTCTCCCTTTTGGGATTGAATATTCAGGATTGGCCATCCTTCGAAGAGCACTTCGGGGAGGTCTTCTTCCGGCGTGTCGTCTGGATATGATAGTAATTCTTTGAGTAGGCTCCAGCCATCCTCGTCATTCTTTATCGTTCTTGGTGACTGCATGTGTCCCTCCCGCTGACAAAGCGGTAATGAGGGGGGTATTGAGAGTCAACTTGAGGGTGATGGTTTTGGCGCCAAAGACAGCTGCCATAATAATGCTCCACCCGCGCGCCCCTGCTCACTCACGTCTCCGCTGCTCTTATCCGCCCTCAAGCACTTGCTAATACGCATAGTAGCCCGCGCTACATAGTCAGCGTCTCCCCACATAAACCCGCTCCGCAATCTCCCGACTGGTGAGCGGCCTCAGCGGCTTCCAGCACGTCCAAACACGCGCGCCGTAGTGCGCCATTGCGAAACACCCTGACGCTCTCAGTGGGCCTGATAGACGCAATCTCGCCTTCATAGCCCAGAACGCGCAACGTGCGGTCCAGCGCGGCAATGTCATCCTGGCGCTCACCGTCGCGGATTAAATGAACGCGCTTTGCCAGCAAACCATTGATCGTTATCTCAAACGTCTTCGTTCGCTGAAGCCTAATTTTTCCGTTGGGTTGCAAGGCTGGGATCATAGACACAGAGTCCCAAATCAGGGAGACTCTGGGAAGGCGCGAAGTTGGTGCGTCTGCTATATAAGTCCCAGAAGAGGACTCTATATAACCACTAGTAAATTGATTTTATTACACATTTTTGTTCGGTTTTTCAAAATACCACCAATTGAGCCCATAAACTGCATCATACGTAAGGGTTTGAGTCCGTATTTTTCAATGAATACATTGGATTATAAGCGGGCGATCAATTGGATAAGTCACGCCTTCTTAGACTATTCTGTGCGATCGGTCTATCTTCCAGCAGGGAGATACGTCTCAAGAATTAGACGCCAAGCTAAACTTCTGCGCCGCGAATCCCTCGACAATATCGTGGAATGAATCGCCTGTTTCGAGGCGGGTCTCTGTCTTCTGTCGGTCTGCCAATCCAAGATCCCGCGCGATAATATTTGCGTTGAAAAGGTCGGCTGCAGCCCCTTCGAACTTCTGCGTTCGAATGATGCTGTTCACTTGGGACGTGACTTCAGCAAAGCCTGCATCTCGAGCGCGATATTGCGTCCAGGTCTGATGTGTGATGCCGATGAACAAGCACATCCCTTCGATCGTCATGGCGCGCAGTTTTGGCACCTTGACGATACGTGCTTCGCCTTGGAACTTCACAGTCTCTGCTGAATGAAACGGGTTAGCCTCGACCCAGTCGAAGTATTCGGCACACGCATTCCAAAGCGCATCGGTAGTTTCGGACTTCGGCAAGCGGCCATGAGAATGGCGTTGCCTCCAGTATGCATTTCCTTTGGGTGCCGGCATGCTATCAAGTCTCCTTTTCATATCATAATGATACCAATAGGCGGGCGCTACAGTAAGGGCAATGCATAGCGCGGCTTGTCTGGAAGTTCATCTACAATGCAGGCGTATCGATTGAGGCGATCGCTCGTGAGCAATTATAGCGAGGGGTCAGGATGCATCTTCTTTTTTACTCGCTGCGCGCGGGAAGCGGTGTCTCATAGATCTCTTCGTGTCTATTTTGTCGCAAAGCGGTCACTGCACTCGCCAGGCTCGTTCAACATGTACCGATGTCGAATTCAGCATTGCATGGTCGCAGGAGAAGGGTCATGAACCTTTGAGGGAAAAGCCATGGTCTGCCCCACTGAGGTGGTCCATCGCCTTTGTTAGTCCGGCGGTTTCCATGTAGCGGCGTTCATGCTGCTACACCCCCATAGTAAGGCGGTATGAACGCCGCGGGCAAGACGGCTT
>JAHJYW010000006.1 GCA_018827375.1 Alphaproteobacteria bacterium | reverse complement strand
CGCCGCGCCTGCACATTACCGGCAAGGGTTTCTTGGGCTTTACTCGGCGTTAAAAGTGATACCATAAGGGTAATTATAGAGGATAATCGTTAAAAATACCACTATTATATCAATTCTTATGACCTGAGACCCTTCAGTCCCTCACTTATTTCGAGAGGATGCCCCTTTCTGCTCTGAGATCCATGTCTGGACCACTGCCGGTTAGAGTTTTCCGGCCTTTTCACGATGGCGGCCAGTTCATCGAAAATCGTGTTTAAGCCCACTCCGTCCGGCGGCACCAGTTTTCCCTTTATGCACTCAAGCACTGAAGGGTCCAGCTGGCGCTGGCCTTTGCAGATTTCAATGATCATGAACCGAAAACGCGCATTTAAGACGATGCGCCCGGATACTGGCTAAACAGCCACGCCCGGGATTGAAGTGCCACGGCACCCCAATCCCGAGAGCTGCTTTCAAGCGCCTGTGCTCAGGCTACATATCGCAGGTATTTGTCAGGAAGGTTTCGACTTCCTGCAGCAGTTCTTTCTTGTGTTCCGGCAGCCACTTATTGCCCTGGTGGCCCATCTGCGTGAAGGTAATGAACTTGCTTTCAGGTTCCATGTCCTTGATGGCGTTATAAAAATCGCGGCTGTGGAAGATCGGCACGCGTACGTCATAATCGCCATGATAGAGCAGGATCGGAATGTTGATCTTGTCGGTGTTCTGCATGGGGTCCATGCCGGCAACCGTATCGCCCTGAACGATGCGCTGAATGCGGTTGTCGCCCCACTCGTTCGAGAGCTTGGCGAGGTTACCGACCCCGGCGCCCGCGATGGCGCATTGGTATGGACTGTTCGGGCGAACCGATGCGGCAATCGCCGCGAAGCCACCATAGGAGTAGCCGTGAATGGCGATCTTGTCGGCATCAACCAGGCCCTTCTCGACCAGCCAGGCGGCCCCGTCATCCTTGTCGTCCTGCATCTTCTGACCCCACTCGCCATCGCCGGCTTTCCACAGGGCCCGGCCCCAGCCGGCACTGCCGCGATATTGGGGCTGCAGGATTATGTAGCCGCGACTGGCGAAATACTGGGTCCATCCCGACGCATCAAATCCGCCGGTATCGCGCGCCCAGGGCCCGCCATGCGGCAGGATGATGGCACCACGGGCCTTATCGCCTTCCTGGTAGCCAGCTGGATACGTGATGAACGCCGGGATCTTCATCCCGTCTCGTGCCGTGTAGTAAGTGAATTCACCTTTGCCGAGCGACTTTTCGTCAATCCAGGGCCGCTGCGAGCCGATGACAGCAAGCTTCGCCTTGTCCACCAGGAGGTAATACGAAGGCGGCAGATTCGCGGCCTCCACCTCGAACAGGACGCGATTACGATCGGCCGTGTAGTCGATCAGCGAGACGAACTTGTCCGGGAACGCGGCGTCGAGACCTTCCTGAATGGAGCGCATTTCGGGATCGAGCCAGTAGTTCGTGCTGACAGGACCGCCATAGGTGAAGCCGATCAGCTTGCCGAAGTCCTGTTCCCGCCGCGATGTGATCAAGCCGGTGATATCGAATTCGGGATGCGCGAGCACCGCTGTGTCGTCGAGCGTGTCCGTTGTTGGGTCGAACATGTACACGGCCGCCTTGTCGGCAAACTTGTCTGTGATGACAAAGTACTTTCCTGAATCCTGCTGCTTGCCGGCAACGGTCATTGTGTAGCGGTTCGCAATTTCGGTTGTCAGGGCATTCGCGCGGCGGAAGTCACCAGAGCTCGGATCAGGCAGGCTAATGTACTGCAGCCATGCGCCTTTTTCATATTCCAGCTCGGTCCGCGCAACGGGCTTGCCGTCCCTGTCGCTCACTTCAATCTGCTGCGTATCATTGGCTTTGTAGAGGAACTTCTCGCGACCGTTGGCGAGGTCGTGCTCAAAATAGCGTGTGCCGTTTTTCGTGCTGGCACGGGAAATGATGATTTTGCTCGGATCAAGCGGCAGGAGCGACTCGATGTTGGTCTCACCAACGAGTTCGAAACAGCGCAACATGTCCTTGTTGGCCCCGATTTCAGCACGGCCATCTGGAAGATCATCAATCTCAGTGATCATCTCATTGCCCATGTAGGCCTTCTGAAGATATTTCTTGGTCGCGCCCGTGTCCCTGCCTTCACCGCAACCCATGAGTGCGCCAATGTATGGCTGTACCGTGAACCAGAGCGACTTCTTGTCCTTCAGCGCCGCGGCCGCAAAAAACATCGTCTTGCCACTCGACGGCGTGATGGCCGATGGCAGCAGGGGCTTGGACGTGTCGATCTTTCCGGACAGATCCCAGTAGGCTGCCGCACGCGCGTCGCCGTTTTTGGAGGGGTCAGCCACCACGCCAACCAGCATATCGCCTTCAAGTGACATGGAAACGCTGGAAACATATTCAAATCTTGCGAAGTCCTCCACCGGCAAAGGCTCTGCATCTGCAAGCGGCACAACAGCGAGAAGAGCAAGCGAGCCTATCATGGCAAAGCGCTTCAGCATGACGTTTTCCTCCTAATTCAAGTTTTTGCAATATTTCGGTGGGGCGCTCGCCAGTCAAGCACGCCAGTCATGGTCAGCGCCGAATTGTCAGTTCAAATTCACACGAAGCGACGGCTGAAGGGCATATGGTTGCCGAAACAGCACACTTCCTGCACGAAACGCCCTTGTATAACATTTTTGTCATCAAACTTCGGCAGCAAACCTTGCCAGATCAAATTCGATGTTGAAATTTGGATCCGAACCCCGGTGTTGGTGAGCGTCGGGGCTCACTGGCGTTCCTGCCAGCTTGAGAAATATCGTTCCAGATGTTTAGGGGTAATAACATGACTAGACGACCATTCCGTCGTTCCATCTTGATTGGAGCGGCGTCCTGCGCATTCATTTTGTCTGGCGCAGTCAACGCACAAGAGGCCACTACGGCTGATCCAGATGACGAAGTCGTTGTCCAGATCACCGACACATCAGATTCCGAGCCGGAAGCCCGGCAGGACAAAATCGTCGTTACCGGCTCGCTGCTTGCGCGCGACGAATTCGCGTCTTCTTCGCCAATCCAGGTGATCACAGCTGAAGTCGCAACGCTCGAAGGTCTCGTGGACACAGCTTCCATTCTTCAGGGATCGTCGCTTGCATCTGGTTCAACCCAGCTCAACAACACATTCCAGAACTTCGTGACCAATGGCGGCATCGGCGCCCAGACAATCGACCTTCGCGGCTGCGGTGATACCCGCACGCTGGTCCTCATTGACGGCAAACGCCCTGGTCCTTCCGGTACCCGCGGATCCATCGCGGCACTCGACCTTAACGTGGTTCCGCAATCCATCATCTCGCGCATCGAGATCCTGAAGGACGGCGCCTCAACGATTTACGGATCTGACGCCGTGTGCGGCGTGGTCAACATCATCACCCGCGATTCGGTTGATGGATTTGAGCTCAACGCGCAGGCCACACAGCCATTCGAAAGCGGTGGCGAGCAGTACAACATCAGCGGCGCGTATGGTTTCAACATCGGCGACAATGCCGAGTTCACCATCTCTGCGGAATACCGCCTCAATGAACAGCTCGACATCAGCCAGCGCGACTATCTCGACTGTACGCGTGACTATGTCAGCAAGCCTGGTGGTGGTGGTCTCATCGACCGCCTGAACTTCTCTGCTACGGCAACTGACCCGACGCGCAACTGTTCGAACCTGTACCACAACACTGTGCTTGATATCTTCGGTGGCGGTGGACGTCTGGTCCCATCCCCTGAAGGCACAACCATCCCGACGGTCTACGGAACGACTGTTCCTGGCTACCGTCCACGCGTGGGCACAGGTTTCACGGCCGATGGCCAGCCTTTTTACGAAGATATCCTCGACGCTGCGTTCTTGGACAATCAAGACTTCATTCCGAAGAACGAGAACATCTCCCTCTTCGCATCGGCTGATATCGAAATTGCAGGTATGTCGTGGGATAGTGAAGCACTGTTCAGCCGACGGACGACGGATGTCGAAGGCTGGCGTCAGTTCTTCCCGATCATCGGCTCTTCCGTCAATATTGCTGGGAATGATCCATTCTACAGCTACATCGACGATCCATCCTATGTCAGCCCGGCGAATAACATTGCCCAGGTTGTCCTGCCGTATCCAACTCAAAACAATGTCGAGGTTGACTATACCTACCTCAGCACATCGCTTTCGGGCGGTTTCGGCACCACAATGCTGGATGGCTGGTCCTGGAAACTCGACGCAACCTACTCGCTCGGCGAAGGCAAGTACGGCGGTACTGAAATTCTGGCTTCCAAATCATCTGACTGGAACCTGGACGGCGTAGGTGACTTCAACGGCGACGGCATCCCTGATACCGTGTCTTCACCGACATTCAATTTCTTCGATCCAGACGTCCTTGCAGGCAACCGCTCAGACGAACTGGTCGCAGCAATTGGCGGCTACCAGACCGGCAAGACCACATATGATCAGACAACCTTCACGGCCGTTGTTGCCGGTGAAGTGTTTGAACTTCCTGCCGGCCCCCTTGGCCTCGGCCTGGGTGCAGAATATCGTGAATTCAGCATCGATGATCAACCGGGCGAACTTTCCCGCACCGGCGATATCTGGGGCTCGTCGACAGCAGGCCCAACGGTCGGCTCGAACAACGTGACAGAGGTATTTGCCGAAATCAACGTGCCGATCTTCAAGGGCGCTCCCTTTGCAGAAGATGTGGAGGTCTCGGGCTCCGTCAGAGCGTTCGACTATGAACTCGGTGGCTCGGATTCGATCTACAAAGCCGGCATCAACTGGCAGATCAACCCACTGCTCCGGGTACGCAGCAGCTACGGCACGTCTTACCGCGCGCCAGCCCTGTTCGAACTCTTCCTGCAAGACGAAACAGCGTTCCTTGGCCAGCTGGCTATCGACCCATGTATCGACTGGGGCAACAGCAACAACCAGAACATCCGGACAAACTGTGCGGCTGACGGTATTCCTGCTGACTATGCAGGCGGCGCTGGTTCCGCACTCATCACCACATCGGGTGGCGGCGCCGCGCTGCAACCTGAAACGGGTGATACATTCACGGCCGGTATCATCTTTACACCAACGTTCTCAGATCTGAACATTGCACTCGATTATTACGAGATCGAAATCAATGACCAGATTGCAGCGATCGGTGCGGGACAGATTGTTGGTGGCTGCTACGGCACAAACACCTTCCCCAACGACTTCTGTGACCTTCTGGTTCGTAACCCGGCGGGTGATCTGTCTGAATTCTCCATCGACTCGGTTTCCGCACCAATTCTGAACGTGGACTCCCAGTCACAACGTGGCCTCGATCTCGAAGTGCGTTACACGAACGAGTTCGACTTCGGTACACTCACAGTGGAAGGCAGCATCAACTGGGCACTTGAGCGTTACATCAACGTCTTCGGATCCGACTTCGTGTCCGGCGTAACAGACAATGATTTCAACGGCACAATCGGCTATCCGAGCGTCGTTGGCGACGTGACGTTCCGCCTTGATCGGGGCGACTGGACGTATTCCTGGTTCACCGACTTCATCGGTCGTCAGGACAACAACCGGTTTGATACAGACCTCGACTATAACGAGCCGCAAGACTATTTCGGCCTTAGCGGCATCTACAAGGTGTACACCGAAGCTGCGTTCATTCACGGCCTGTCCGCGCGCTGGTCAGGTGACACATGGACCATCACCGGTGGCGTTCAGAACATCTTTGATGAAGGCGTTCCGCAGGTTTCGGATATCGCCGGGATCACCCAGCTCAGCGCCGGCAACTCGCCAGTTGCGGCAACGGGTTATGACGTTCGCGGACGCCGTGCCTTTGTGAGCGTGTCGAAGACTTTCTAGTCAAACGACAGATAATAATCGGAGGCGGCGGAACATGTTCCGCCGCCTCTTTTTTTGTTTAAAGATACTGCACATTCCCGCGCTGGAGGAACTTCGCTGCTGAGCGTCAGGCCAGCGTGCGGCGCATGGCGTCGTTCCACCCTTTGATCAGGGTCTTGCGCTCTGGTGCGGCCATTTTCGGCTCGAAGCGTGTGCCCTGGACAGGCCGATCCTGCCAGTCCTTGGGCGCCAGCCAGCCAATCTGCATGGCGGCAAGTGCGGCAGCGCCGAGCGCCGTCATCTCGCGGTAGTCAGGTCTGAGCACAGGGCGGTCGCAGATATCTGCCAGGAACTGCATCAGCCAGTCATTCGCCACCATGCCGCCATCGACGCGCAACTCGCGAATGCCCGCGCCGTCGGCCTCGAACGCCTCGAGCAGGTCCAGTGTCTGATAAGCCGCCGATTCCAGCCCGGCCCGCACCATGTGCGCCGCGGTGGTCGCCCGCGTCAGACCACTTATCGTGCCCCGCACATCGGCGTTCCAGTGCGGCGCGCCAAGGCCGGTAAAGGCAGGCACGATATAAACGCCGCCATTGGTTTTCAGGCCGGAGGCCACGGTTTCCGTTTCCTCAGCTGAATCAATCAGGCCGAGATCGTCGCGCAGCCATTTGACGACCGTGCCCGCATTGAAGATCGAGCCTTCCAGCGCCATCGCCCCGCCGCCTGGCAATTCGTAGCCGACCGTCCCCAGCAGTCGATGCTGCGAATCGGGTCGCTCGGCCCCCGTGTTCGCCACAAGGAAGGCGCCGGTGCCATAGGTGATCTTGGCCATGCCCGGCGCAAGACAGCCCTGCCCCACCAGCGCAGACTGCTGGTCGCCCGCAGCAGAGAGAATTGGCAACGCGGCACCGAGCAAGCCTTCATCGCTCATCCCGAAATCGGCGGCATTGGGCTTCACCTCAGGCAACATGCCCATCGGCACCTTGAACAGATCCGCCATGGCCGTGCTCCAGCCGCCATCCGCGCCCAGGCCCAACCCATACAGGAGCGTACGTGACGCATTGGTCACGTCGGTCGCGTGCACATGCCCGCCCGTCAGCTTCCAGATCAGGAAACTCTCAACCGTGCCAAAGGCCAGCTCGCCCGCATCGGCCCGTGCCCGCGCGCCATCCACATTGTCGAGGATCCAGCCAATCTTTGTGCCGGAAAAATAAGGGTCCAGCAGCAGGCCGGTCGCCGCCTGAACCGCCGCCTCATGGCCCTCGGCCTTCATCGCCTCGCAAGCGCGCGCCGTGCGACGGTCCTGCCACACGATGGCAGGCGCAATCGGCTTGCCCGTCGCGCGGTCCCACACAAGCGTCGTTTCGCGCTGGTTGGTGATGCCAATGCCCGCGATCATGCCGGCGCCGCCCGCTGCCTCAATCGCCTCACGGCAGACTGCGAGCGTGCGCTCCCAAATCTCTTCACCGTCCTGCTGCACCCAACCATCTTCCGGATAGGTGAGTGTCAGGTCCTGCTGCGCGAGCGCGACCTGCGCGAAGGCGCGATCAAACACGATGGCCCGTGTCGAGGTCGTGCCCTCGTCGATCACCAGGATATATTCGCCCATACGCAACTGCCTCCGGATTTTTGCCGAAGATGGACCGGTCCGGGCGGTTCGGTCAACGCGGATCGCGGGGCGGTCCCCGGTCGCCGAACCACCAGAGCGTCGCCGCTGTAGCCGCGAACGTCGCCGTCTCGACAATCTCGCCCCGCGCAGCCGCGCCACTGCCCAAGAAGACAAGGCCCGTAATCAGCCACAATAGCAGCGTCAGGAAAGGCCGTGTCAGCCCGCGTACGGCATTGACCCATTGAAAGCTCTGGCCAATCGCGGCCTCCGCTTCCATCGACGCTTCGAGTCCGCGCCAGCCACCCGCCACATCCGACAGCCGCAGGTCCGCCTCGCTCGCCTGCTGCCTGGCCCGCATCTGCGCGTCCAGCATACGCGCCTCATGCTCCCATCGGGCCCGTTCCTGCGCCTGTTCCTGACGCCGCTCGAATAGGCCAGCCGCGCGCCCGATGACGCTGCCAATGAGGCCGAAAATGCCGCCACCCGCCGCACTGGCGGCAAGCCCAGCTATATCTGCCATGAACGTGCACTCCCCTTGTAATACCAGCACGCAGGCCCGGCCGGCCGGTCGAGATGGATGAAGGTTTTGGCAAGGCCGATACCGGTAAAACCAAGCCGCTCAGCCGCAGTCAGAAGGGCGAACCGGTCATGCCCCGCCAGCGCCATATCGACTGCGATCGTCCTGTGCTTCGACTGCGCAGCGCCGCCAACCGCCGCATTCCAGCCCTCGCACCGATGCCCTGAATTGACCACGAGCGATCGCCCCATCGCCGCGCGCAGCGCCTTCAGCGCATCAAGGAAATCCGGGTCATGGCAATAGGCCCCCGCGCAGAATCGCCCGCCACACCGGCAGGCACATTCACGCGGCGTGAAATGCGGCCAGCGCCAGCTGGCAAGGTCTTGATCGGGGAAATGGGCAATCAGCATGGACGCCATCATGCGCCCGGCGCCATTACGGTCGGAAAAGAAAGGCCCGCCTGCCGGTATCAGCGGACAAGCGGGCCATTCATTTGGCGGAAAAGGCGCAGCCTATTCGGCGGCGACTTTTGCTTTCGCCGTGTATGCCTGACGCTTCTGCAGCGCCTCGCGCGCACCATCATACTCGCGGACCAACTGGTCGACATATTCAGCCGTCGACATGCGCGTCTTGATTGTGCCGATACCCTGGCCACAGCCCCAGATATCTTTCCACGCCTTGGCTTCCTGATTGCCGCCGGAGCCGAAATTCATCGCCGACGGATCGGATTCCGGCAGGTTGTTCGCATCGAGTCCCGCCTTGGCAATCGACGGCGCGAGATAGTTGCCGTGCACGCCCGTGAACAAGTTGGAATAGACAATATCGCCTGCTTTCGAGTCGACGATCATGTCTTTGTAGCCTTCAACCGCATTGGCCTCATGGCAGGCAATGAAGGCTGAGCCGATATAGCCGAAATCGGCGCCCATGGCCTGCGCCGCAGCGACCGCGTTGCCGGTGGCAATAGAACCAGAGAGTGCCAGTGGCCCATCAAAGAACTCGCGGATTTCCTGGATCAGTGCGAAGGCCGAGAGCGTACCGGCATGGCCGCCCGCGCCGCTGGCAACCGCGATCAGGCCGTCAGCGCCCTTCTCCAGCGCCTTGTGGGCGAACACGATATTGATGATGTCGTGCAGCACGATGCCGCCATAGGAATGGATCGCGTCATTCACTTCCTGCCGGGCGCCGAGCGACGTGATCACGATCGGCACTTTCCATTTCACGCACATCTCCACATCATGATCGAGACGATTGTTCGTCTTGTGCACGATCTGGTTCACGGCATAGGGCGCCGATTTCCGGTCAGGGTTCTTTTCGTCCCATTCGGCAAGCTCGGTTGTGATCTTGTCGAGCCATTCATCCAGCACAGGGCCGGGACGCGCATTGAGCGCCGGGAAGCTGCCGATGACACCGGCCTTGCACTGGGCAATAACCAGATCGGGATTGGAGATGATGAACAGGGGCGAGCCGATAACAGGCACACGCATGTTTTGCAGGACAGGTGGCAGGGCCATGGATTTTCCTCACAGGATAAAGAGCTTCAGTAACTAACTAGATGCCCCCGCATCGGGGACAAGCGGTAACGTTGGGACAGCCAGCCTGCCCCTATCTCAGCTTGAGGCTGTCGACGCTGACAACCTCGTTGATCAGGCTGTCGACGTCCGGTCCCGCAATCTGTCCGCTGAGGATCAGCATTGCCAGGCCGTGCACCAGCGACCAGGCCCGCAACAGGGCCGCACGCTTCTGCGCCGCGCTCGCCGTCGCACCCGCCAGTCCCGCAATCGACTCGCGTAACAGCCAGCCGGGCGATTCTTCCGCGTTCACACAGTTCGGGTCTGCCGCAGCCGGTAGCGACGTATAGATCAGACGGAACAGCGCCGGGTTGCGCACCGCGAAGCGGACATAGGCCCGGCCCATTTCGGTAAAGGCTTCCTTGCCGTCTTTTCCCTTGGCGGCCGCCTTCTGCTCACGGGCCAGCTTGGCCATACCTTCTGCCGCCAGCGCCGCCAGAAGCGCATCCTTGTCCGGGAAGTGACGATAGATCGATGTCGCGCTGACACCGATCTCACGCGCGATCTCGCGCAGACTCAGTGCTTCCGCGCTGCCCTGCTCCAGCATTTTAAGGCCCGTCTCGATCAATGCCGACCGCAGGTCGCCATGATGATAGCCGCCTTTGTTCGCCCGGATGTTGACAGTGTTATCATTTGCGCTCATGTTGTCGCTGTAAACATTATTTGCGTATGTTTCAACCCCGGAGAGTCCCAATGGCCAGTTCAGTCGAAACCGTCATCCGCGATAACGTCACCAAAGGCATCATGAAGGTCGTGGCGTTCAATCGCACGCGCCCCCGACTCGGCGGCAAGACGAACACATTCCTGACAGGCATCCATGAACCGGTCGACGCCGAGCTGACACTGGAAGACCTGAAAGTCACCGGCAAAATCCCGCCAGCACTGAATGGCCGCTATCTTCGCATCGGCCCCAATCCCGTTGCCCCGCCAAACCCTGCCACCTATCACTGGTTCTCCGGCGACGGCATGATCCACGGCGTCCGCCTCAAGGACGGCAAGGCCCTCTGGTACCGCAATCGCTGGGTCCGCTCGAAAGCCGTCTCCGCGGCCCTCGGCGAACAGGATGCCCCCGGCCCCCGGCACGGCACGCAGGATAATGCCAATACGAACGTCATCGGCCACAATGGCAATACATGGGCCCTGGTCGAGGCAGGCGCCTACCCGGTACGCCTGAATGACGAGCTCGATACGCTCGCCCACGACCCGTTTGGCGGCACACTCAAAGGCGCCTTCTCGGCCCACCCGCATCTCGATCATGCGACCGGCGAAATGCACGCCGTCACCTATTACGCCATGGACCCGACCCGCATCCACCACACCGTCGTCGATGCCTCGGGCAAGGTCATCCGCGAAGAACCCATCGCGGTCGAACACGGCCCCTCAATCCACGACTGCGCCGTGACAAAGCAATACGTCGTCATCATGGACCTGCCCGTTACCTTCTCGATGAAGACCCTGCTTGACGGCCAGTCCTTCCCCTATCGCTGGAACCCGGCCCACAAGGCCCGCATCGGCCTGATGCCCCGCCAAGGCAAGAACGATGATGTCATCTGGTGCGATATCGAACCCTGCTACGTCTTCCACCCCTGCAATGCCTACGAAGCCGAAGACGGTAAGGTGATCATGGATGTCTCCGTCCACGACACAATGTTCGCCGACAGCAAGCAGGGCCCTGACTCAGAGAAAGTCACCTTCGAACGCTGGATCATCGACCCAGCCGCGCACAGGGTCACCCGCACGGTGCTCGACGAAGCCCCCCAGGAATTCCCCCGCCCCGACGAGCGCTTCACCGGCCGGAAGTATCGCTACGCTTACACAATGGCCTTGCCGGAAGATCATGGCTTCCAGATCTTCGACCAGACCAAGCTCTTCAAGCACGACCTCGACGCCGGAACCCGCGAAATCCATGATTTCGGTCCCGGCCGCGTACCCGGCGAATTCGTCTTCATCCCACGATCAGACGATGCACCCGAGGGCGACGGCTGGCTGATGGGCTATGTCATCGACACAAATACGGACACGACCGACCTAGCGATCCTAGACGCCACAAACTTCACCGCGCCGCCGGTCGCCCTCGTCCACGTGCCCCACCGCATCCCGCCCGGCTTCCACGGCAACTGGGCTCCCGCGTCCTAGCTGCCGCCGCCTGACTTGAAGCGTTTGTAGCCATACTCGCAGGCAAAGCAGGTCGCGACGGTAACTGCCGCGATCAGCAGGTTCAGCTTGCTCGTCTGGAAATTGTGGACGAGCAGGGCCACCAGCGCGGCAAAACACAAGAAGGCGCTCGTGGCCGCGACGATCCGCGAGCATCCGATCTCCGCTGCCTTGCGGAAGCCAACCATGTTCACCACAGCAAAGATCAGCAGGAAACCAATACTCCCTGTCGACGAAATGCTCTCCAGTTTCAGCGTATTGACCAGGACCAGCGTCAAGACGCTCGTCACGAGCAGGCCAATCGGCTGGTTCCAGAATTGCGACGTGAACTCATGCGGCAGCTCGTCATCCTCGGCGATCTCGTAGCTGACCCGGCTGCCGCCATAGAGCGACGCATTGATCGCCGAGAAGGTGGAGATCAGCGCGGCGACAGTGATGATCGTGAAGCCGACCTGCCCCAGCATCGGCTTGGCTGCCTCCGCCAGCACATAATCCTGTGCCCCGGCAATCTGCTTGAACGGCAACGACCCGACCGTGATCACGGCAATCGCCAGGTAAAGCGCAATCACGAACACGACCGCGATATAATAGGCGCGTGGAATGTTCTTCTCCGGTGACTTGATGTCCGGCGCCGCATTGGCGATCAGCTCAAACCCTTCATAGGCCACGAAGATGATCATGCCGGCCGTCACCAGTGTCAGCGGCGATGGCCAGTTGCCAAGGCTGAGCTGGGAAAGACTGGGATTGCCCACCAGCCCTACTGCACCAATGCCGACAAAACCAAGCAGGATCACCAGCTTGATGATCACGGCATAGGACTCAATCGCGCTCACAACCTTGATACTGTAGTAATTTATGCCCGTTGCCAGCAGGATGATGGCGCTGGAAAACAGATGCTGGTCCAGCTGCTTGTCGCCCGTAATCTGGATCAGGTTCGGCGCATACGAGCCGAAGGCGGATGCATAGAGCGACAGCATGATCACATAGCTGACCCAAAGAAGATTGTTCACGCCGCCGCTGAACACGCCGCGCCCGAACCCCTCATTGATGAAACGCACCGTACCGCCACGATCCGGATAGGCCTTGGACAAGTGCGCATAGCTGTAGGACGTCAAAAGCGCGATCAGCCCGGCAAAAAGAAACGCAATCGGTGTGCCTCCCTGGGCCAGGTTCGCCGCCAGCCCGAGCACGGCAAAAATACCGCCGCCGACCATGCCGCCAATTCCGATGGAAACCGCCTCGCGAAGCCCCACAGTCCTGTCGTCAGCCACCGCCAGATCCTCTCATTCCCCACAAACGCCCAAACCGCACCTAAAACGAGTATGAAACGCGCAGCCAAATGCGCCAACCCTGGTGCGGCACACGCCTTTTCCTAACCTACCCGCAACACAGAATAACGCGCAATCTGTTGTGGATACTACGAAAAACGCGCCGCGAATTGATCGTTTCGAAACTTTCGTGCGGTAAGCCCGACGTTACAGGTATGGGTCGTGAGAGCGATGTGAGCCTCTAAAAATGCGTATTGGGGGGACGGCATATGCCGACCGGAGTCTATTTTCAGCTCATGAATCCGCTCGTTTTCGGGCTGTTCTCGGTCGGTTTTCTCTGCATCTACCACATGCGTCCAAACACCAGTGCGCTGGCGATCTCGCTCTCCTATGTTTTCGGCGCGCTCGCCTTCATTGCGGATCTCATCTTCCAGGACAGTACGCTTCTGATAACGCGGGTTCCCATTGCGGGCCTCTATGCCACGACAATTGTCTTTCTCGTCGGCGGGCTGTTCCTTCACTACAAGAAGCCAGCGCCCTGGAGGCTTCTTGTCGGCCTCACGGTGGTCCATCTTTCCGTCTACGGTTACCTGATGGCGATAGAAGCCGACTGGATTCGGTCCTTCAGCGCCAATGTGGGCTGCGGTATCCTCTCCGCGATAGGCTTGCTGGCGTTTCGGGGACACCTCAACCGGACGCTCGATCGCGTCCTCGCCGCCATTTTCGCGTTGACCAGCCTGCAATGCTTTCTGCGCCCCATTGCCATCGCTCTATGGGTTGACGGGCCCCTGACCCACGCAAACCATAGCGAGACCGTCTTCATCTTCAGCATGCACTTCGTTGTCGGCGCCTGCGCGGTGACAACCGGAATGTGCCTTCTGGTCGTCTTGAGCCAGTCAATCTTCAACGACTTGCGCGACAGCTCCGTGACGGATGTCCTGACGGGCATCAACAATCGGCGCGGCTTTGACGATGCCGGAACAGCGGCGCTGCTCACCAGCACGGGGCAGCCTGCCAGCCTCATCCTTGCGGATCTCGACCACTTCAAATCCGTGAATGATAATTACGGTCACGCCTTTGGTGATGAGATCATCGCATCCTTTGGGTCCCTCATGGGCGACCATGCCCGCTACGGCCGCGTGGCGGGCCGGTTGGGCGGAGAGGAATTCGGCCTGCTACTGCCGGGTGTCTCCCTTGCCATGGCGGTGGAACTTGCCGAATCGATCCGCTGGCGATTTGCCTCCACGCATGTGCAGGACGACAATACAGGGGTCAGCTTTACGGCCAGCCTGGGCGTTGCCCAGCATCGCGAAGGCGAGTCGCTCTCGCAGCTGATGACACGTGCCGACAAAGCGCTTTACGCCTCAAAAGCGCGCGGCCGGAATTGCGTCACATGTGATAGCGAGATTGCCTTGAGCCCGAACGAAATCAAAACGATCCAGCGCGACGAGAACACTGTCAGGCGCCTGGCTGCCAAATACGGCTGAGACAGGCGTCAACCCACGCGCACGCTGCCGCCGCCATCGACAGGCAATATCGCACCCGTGATGAACCGTGCCTCGTCACTCGCGAGGAACAGCGCAGCGTGGGCCGTGTCCCACCCCATGCCCATGAACTTCATCGGCACGCTCTGTGAGCGCTCCTCGCGCAGTGCTTGTTCCGAAATGCCCCGCGCCGCTGCAATGCCACCCACCGCCATGGGCGTGTCCATCAGGCCCGGCGTGATCGCATTACAGCGAACGCCCCGCGAGGCCCCGCTTATCGCCACGCTCTGGGTCATCCGGTTCATGGCCGCCTTCGAGACTTCATAAGCCATCTGGAAACCACCCGCGACCGAGGCCAGCGACGAGATGTTCACAATGGCCCCGCTGCCCTGTTCGCGCAGGCTCGGCAACACCGCCTTGGTCACCAGCCACGCGCCCTTGAGATTCACCCGCATGATCCGGTCAAATGCATCTTCGGTCAGCTTGTGCGCAGGTCCGTCCCCATTGCCGCCAATGCCGACATTGTTGACAAGGATGTCGACACGCCCGAACGCGTTGATGCAATCTTGAACGATCCGGCTGGCATCGCCCATTTTGGTGATGTCTGCGTGACAGGGTGAGGCCACGCCGCCCTCGCCTTCGATCTCGGCCACGGTCTCGCTGGCACGCGCATCTTCCCGGTCCACGCACAGCACGCTCGCCCCGGCACGCGCAAACAGCAGGGCAATCGCCCGGCCATTGCCAATATTCTCACCCGGCGTCTGGCCCGCGCCTGAGACAATCGCCACCTTGCCCGTCAGCCGGCCCGAGACGTCACCCAGGCTCATTTGGCAAGATCCGTGTCCAGTTCCAGGTCATCGTCCAGCTGCACGCCGAACGAGTTCAGCATCATCGACACCTGCGTGTACTGGCCGACCGTCATCACCAGGTCCATGCGCTGCTTCTCGCTCAGCTCCGCCAGTTCGCCCCAAGTCTGATCGGAGATGAACGCATCTGTCGTCAGCTCGTCCACCGCGCGGATCATGGCGCTTTCCAGCGGCGTCCAGCTCGGCGCCAGCGGACCGTCCTTGATGTGCTGGATTTCCAGATCGGTCAGGCCGCATTCCTTGCCGATGCGGACATGCTGGGCCCATTCATAACCGGACTTCCAGTTAAAGCCCGTACGCAGGATGATGATCTCACGCTCGCGCGGGGCAATGCTGTTATGGTCCGAGAGGATATAGCCGCCCCAGCGCATGAACGACTTGTAGGCCTTAGGTGCCCGCGCCAGCGTCCGGAAGATATTGAAGACGGGCCGGCCATTGAAATTCTTGGCCAGCGTTTCTTTCATCTCGGGGTCGAGTTCGGAATCTGCCAGCGGTGCGATCCGCGATTTGTTCAGTCTCATGCGCTCTGTCTTTCCTCGTTAGGCCTGCTTTTTGCGGCACTAGAGACCAGCCAGTGGTACGCGGCAAGAGCTACCCCGCGACAGACTTGCGCCGGTTGACCGCCATATGCTCCCACGCCCCGACGATCACCATGACCACCGTGGCGACCAAGCCCAGCGCCAGCGGCCCGGCCACCGGCATGGCAAAGGCGGCTGCAGCCAGCATCACGATGCCCGCGATATGAGAGCGCGCAAACTTGCCGAACACCGCCTTCTTGAAGAACAGGTTTCCGGCCAGGAACAGCGCTGGTCCGCCCAGCAAGGCCAGCCCTTCCAGCGGCGCTGTCGCGCCATGGTGCCCCATCGGATGCAGCAGCACGATCTCGTCGGACACGGCCGTCAGCAAGATGCCCGCGATGATCGGTATGTGCAGGTATGTATAGGCCAGCCGTCCCAGCTGGCCCGGGTCCTCTGCTTGCGCGATGCGATGCGCGGCCCGTTCTGCGCCGATATTGAAGTAGACCCACCACATGGCGACCGTGCCGACAAAAGCCGTCACCAGGCCCGCAATGGGGATCAGGGTCGGTTCCTGCTCGGCAAAGGTCGCGCCAGTCACCAGCAGCGACTCGCCGAGCGCGATGATCATCAACAGGCCGCAACGCTCGGCCATGTGCTCGCCGCGAATATCCCAGTCCGCTGTTGTCGATTTGCCGAGGCCGGGCGTCCAGTAGAAAGCATACGGCCCCGATATTTCAATCAGCAGCGCAATGCCCCACACAATCCAGCGCGCCTCGTGTTCAAGGAAGGCCCCCGCGAACCAGAAGACGCCCGAAACCATCAGCCAGAGCGAAATACGCATGAAGTTCCGGAAATGACCGGGATCCGACCGCAGGGCCCAGGCCGTGAACAGCGACCGGCTGACCTGCATGAAGACATAGGCCCCGGCAAAGGCGAGACCGCCATCGCCAAAAGCGTGTGGAATGGCCAGCGCCAGCACCAGCCCCCCGAACATCTGGCTGAACAGCATCAGCCGCACGGATGTCGCCGCCGGGTTCAGCCAGTTCATCGCCCAGGTCGTATAGACCCATACCCACCAGACCGCGACCAGCAGGAACGCCGTCTCGGCAAGCCCGATTCCTGTGAAATGGTGCAGCAGGGAATGCGACAGCATCGTGATAGCAAAAACATAAACCAGGTCGAAGAACAGCTCGACGAAGCCGACCTTTCCGCTCTCGTGCCCATGGCCCGTCCGCAGTGTGGATGGTCTATCGTGCGTATCACTCATGTGAATCCCCGTTTTACCCTCTGCGCAGGCGCATTCTGACCGGATGAGGCACCGCTTGGCAATCAGGCTTCGGGCATCCCATGCCCCGACGGCAGCACCCGTTTCAATGTCGCATATCCTATCCGGGGCCTTGCCTTACGCCCACGTCAACTCCATTACCTAGCCAGAGAAATGAATACAGGCACCGTACGACATGGCAGATGATATCCTCCCCCTCAGCAGCGCGTTCGAGGACGCAACCGAAGCCGAATGGCTGGCCGCCGTTGACAAGGCGCTCAAGGGCAAGGGTATCGACTCGATCACCCGCACGACGGCCGACGGCCTGAAAGTCCATCCGCTTTACCGCGAGAGTGATTTTCCCTCCGCAACCGACCCGCTCGGCACGCCCGGCGCAGCGCCCTACCTGCGCGGCCCAACAGCGGCGCCTGATGCATGGCTGCCTTGGGACATCCGCCAGGCCTTTACCCATCCGGACCCCGCCACGACAAACGCTGAAATCCTGCGCGACCTTGAGCGCGGCGTCTCCTCCGTGGAACTGACGCTCGACCCGACCGGCAAGACCGGCGTTCAGGTCCTCGGCCTTGCCGACCTGCAAACCGCGCTCGACGGCGTCGACGCGACGATCGCCACAATCGCGCTGGATCCAGTGGACGAACCCGGATTTGTCGCCGCAGGCCTTCTCTCAACCTGGGCCGAAGGCGCTGCCGACCTCGGCGCCCTGAAGCTCGCCTTCAACCTCGATCCCCTCGGCGCGCTTGCCCGCACCGGCGCGCTGGCCGCCTCGCTTGACGACACGTTCGCCAGCCTCGCCGAGACGCTTTCCCGCCTTAGCCCCTTCACCAGCGCCAGCCTGATCCGCATCGATGCCCGCATGGTGCATGAAGCCGGCGGCTCCGACGCGCAGGAACTCGGCGCCCTTATCGCCAGCGCTGTCGACACGCTGCGCCGCCTGCCCGACGCAGATCTCGCCGCCCTCGCGCCGCGCATCACCTTCTCGCTGGCCCTCGACGCCAATTACGGCCTCGGCGTTGCCAAGCTGCGCGCCGCCCGCCGCCTCTGGGCCCGCTGCCTCGAATTGCTGGACGTGATACCTGCCCCAATGCGCATCCAGGCCACCACATCCGCCCGCATGCTGGCCCGCTACGATGCCTGGACCAACATGCTCCGCTGCACCACGGCCGCCTTCGCGGGCGCCGTTGGCGGTGCAGACGTGGTCACCGTCCGCCCGTTCAACTCATCCCTCGGCACGCCGGAAGAGCTCGGCCGCCGCATCGCCCGCAATACCCAGATCATCGCCATGGAAGAAAGCCAGCTAGGACGCGTGGCGGACCCGACCGGCGGCGCCTGGTTTACCGAAACCTTCGCTGACGATCTCGCCAAGGCCGCGTGGGAAGAATTCCAGACCATCGAACGCGAAGGCGGTTATGCCGACGCGCTCCTCTCCGGCGCCTTCCAGACCCGCGTCGCTGCCACACGCGACGCCCGCGCCAAGGACATCGCCAAGCGCAAGGTGCCCATCACCGGTGTCACCGAATTCCCGACACTGGACGCCATCGACGCCCCCGTGGCCGATGCCGTGACACCAAAGCCCGCGCCCAAGACGCCTGCCGCCGTGCTCACATGCACGCCGCTGGCTCCCATCCAGCTCGCCGCGCCGTTCGAGGCCCTGCGCGATGCTGCTGCTGCCGCGAAGAAGGCGCCCGCCATCTTCCTCGCCACGCTCGGCCCTGTCGCTGAGCATTCCGGCCGGGCAGACTTCGCCCGCAACCTCTTCGCCGCCGGCGGCCTCGAATCCAAAGAGCCACCCGTCGTGCCGAAATCCGTTCCCGAACTGGTCGCCGCCTTCAAGGCCTCCGGTTGCCAGATCGCGGTCCTCTGCGGCAGCGACACGCGCTACACGGACGAGGCCGAAGCCGCCGCTGCCGCCCTCAAGGCCGCAGGTGTTCGCCACCTCTGGCTCGCCGGCAAGTTCGAAGCACCCGGCATCGACTCCAACATCTTCATGGGCTGCGATGTGCTCCACACATTAACGCTCGCGCACGCAGAACTGGGGCTTTCCCAATGACCAAATTTCCCGACTTCACCAAAGCCGAACTCGGCGACCCACACGCCAAGAGCGCCGCGCCATCCCTCGGCGAGCCATGGCACACGCCCGAAGGCATCGACGTCAAAACGGCCTTTACGGCTGCCGACACCAAGGGCCTCGACTTCCTCGACGATTATCCCGGCCTCGCCCCTTTCGGCCGTGGTCCCTACCCGACCATGTACACGAACCAGCCCTGGACCGTGCGCCAGTATGCCGGTTTCTCCACCGCTGAAGACTCCAACGCCTTCTACCGCCGCAACCTCGCGGCCGGTCAGAAAGGCCTCTCGGTCGCCTTCGACCTTGCCACCCACCGCGGTTATGATTCCGATCATGTCCGCGTCTCAGGCGATGTCGGCATGGCAGGCGTTGCCATCGACTCCATCTACGACATGCGCACGCTCTTCTCGGGCATCCCGCTCGACAAGATGTCCGTCTCCATGACCATGAACGGCGCCGTGCTTCCGATCCTCGCGCTCTACATTGCAGCCGCTGAGGAACAGGGCGTCACGCCCGACAAGCTGGCCGGCACGATCCAGAACGACATCCTCAAGGAGTTCATGGTCCGCAACACCTATATCTATCCGCCCAAGCCCAGCATGCGGATCATTTCCGACATCTTCGCCTACACGTCGCAGAACATGCCGAAATACAATTCAATCTCCATCTCCGGCTATCACATGCAGGAAGCCGGTGCGACGGCCGACCTTGAGCTGGCCTACACGCTCGCCGACGGCATCGAATACATCCGCGCGGGCGTCGCCGCCGGGCTTGATGTCGACAAGTTTGCGCCGCGCCTTTCCTTCTTCTGGGCCATCGGCATGAACACGTTCATGGAAGTGGCCAAGATGCGCGCTGCGCGCCTCATCTGGGCCAAGCTCGTCGAGAAAGAGTTCAAGCCAAAGAACGTCAAATCCCTCAGCCTGCGGACGCACAGCCAGACCTCCGGCTGGTCCCTCACCGCGCAGGACGTCTACAATAACGTCATCCGCACCTGCCTTGAGGCCGTCGCCGCCACAGGCGGCCAGACGCAGAGCCTGCACACGAACAGCTTCGACGAAGCGCTCGCCCTGCCAACAGACTTCTCCGCCCGGATCAGCCGCAACACGCAGCTCTTCCTGCAACAGGAAGCGGGCGCCTGCCAGACGATCGACATGTGGGGCGGCTCCTACTACGTCGAGCGCCTGACGCACGATCTCGCCGCCAAGGCCCTCGCCCATATCGAGGAAGTCGAGAAAATGGGCGGCATGCGCAAGGCCATCGAGGAAGGCCTGCCGAAACTCCGCATCGAGGAAGCCGCTGCCAATACGCAGGCCCGCATCGACAGCGGGACGCAGACCGTCGTTGGCGTCAACAAGTTCCATCTTGATGAAGACGAAGACGTGCCCGTACTGAAGGTCGACAACGCCGCCGTGCGCCGCATGCAGCTCGACAAGCTTGCCCGCCTGAAAGCAGACCGCAACCAGGCCGAAGTCGATGCCAAGCTCGACGCCATCGCCAAGGCCGCTGCCGGCACAGAGGGCAACTTGCTTGCCCTTGCCGTCGATGCTGCCCGCGCCAAGGCTACTGTCGGCGAAATCTCCGAAGCCGTTGAACGCAGCCAAGGCCGCCACAGCGCCGTTATCCGCTCCATCAAGGGCGTCTATGGCGGCGGCGTCAAAGGCAACCCGCGCGCCGAAGAAGCCAAGTCGCTCGCCGCGGTTTTCGAGAAGGCCCATGGCCGTCGCCCGAAAATCTACATCGCCAAGATGGGACAGGACGGACACGACCGCGGCCAGAAGGTCGTCGCCTCCGCCCTGATGGACCTTGGCTGGGATGTCGAAATCGGCCCACTCTTCCAGACGCCGGAAGAAGCCGCCGCCGATGCCCGCAAAGCCGGTGTCGACATCGTCGCCGCCTCCTCACTTGCGGCAGGCCACCTCTCGCTTGTGCCGGAACTGAAGCGCGCCCTCGGCAATGAAGGCGCGGCCAACGCCCGCATCATCGTCGGCGGCGTCATCCCGCCACAGGATTTCGACGCCCTCTACGCCGCTGGCGCCACCGCCATCTTCCCCCCCGGCTCCGTCATCGCCGACAGCGCCATCAAGATGCTGGAAGTGCTTGAAGGTGACGGCGCAGATGTGGCGGCAGAGTAGCAGCCATGATTGTCTCCACCACCCCCACCATCCAGAACCGCACGATCACTGCCTATAAAGGCATCGTCTGCGGCGAGGTCATTATTGGCGCGCATATCGGAAAAGATATTCTTGCCAGCTTCACGAACATTGTCGGCGGACGGTCGGATGCCTACGAGAAGACCATCCGCGAGACCCGCGACGGCGCCCTGGATGAAATGATGCGCGACGCTGAGCGCCTCGGCGCCAATGCCATTGTCGGGGTCAAGTTCGACTACCAGGTCATCGGCCAGTCCGGATCCATGATGATGGTCGCCGTGTCTGGTACGGCGGTTGTTCTGGATTAAGCAGCCGTCATAACAAATGTTATGTACAGAACTTCCGAGCCTCGCGTAAAACAGGCGCGACGGGTGAGGAGCAAGTGTCTATGGCGACACACAGATCGAGACTGGGTGAACTCGATCTGGTGGATCGTCTTCCCGGCTCCATACCGCCCATACTCATACAAATTGGTTTTGGCGTCATATGTGTCATGGCGGCCATCGGTGCCCGCGCATTCGTCAACCTGTTTGCCGCATCGGCAGGCCCCTATTCGCTTATCTACCCGGCCATCCTTATATCCACGCTCTTCGGCCGCTGGCAGGCAGGGCTCATCACCTTCGTCGGCGCCTTCGCTTATTCCTGGTACGCCGTCCTTCCATACCATTACTCCTTTCAATTCGCTGACGCCGCTGATGGTGCCCGAACAATCGTGAACGGCGGGGCCGCGCTTATCATTGTCGTCTTTGCCGGGCTCTTCCGCAGCGCCGTTCGGCGCGCCGTGATGGAGCGCAACGCCCAGATCACGACACACGCCCTGCTCCTGCGCGAGCTGGACCACCGCACCAAGAACAATTTCGCCATGGTCGCCAGCCTGCTGGAAATGCAGCGCCGCCATCACCCCTCTGAAGATGTTCAGGAGGCATTGGCGATTGCCGGCTCGCGCGTCCACAGCTTCGCCGCCATTCACAATGCCATTTACAGCGGCGGTGACTATGTGGAGGAGATCAATATGCGCGACTATCTCGCCGCCCTGGTCCACCAATTGTCAGGCGCGCTCTTCCTCGGCGACACGGTATCGATCACACTCGACTGCGATCCGGTGGCGCTTCCGCGTGACACAGCCGTCGCCATCGGCCTTGTGACAAATGAAATCGTCACCAATGCCGCCAAGCACGCTTTCGCGGAGGGCGACACAGGCACGATACACGTCGCGCTCAAAGCAGGCGATGACAACCCCTGGCGTCTCACGATCACGGATGATGGCCGCGGCACGCCCGATAATGCCAAGCCCGCCAGCCGCAGCAGCGGCCTGGGCGCGCGTCTGATTGACGCCTTCGCCAGCAAGGCGGGCGGCACTCTCCTTACGGAATGGCCCGGAAAAGGCACGCGTGTCAGCCTTACCCAGTCAGACCAGGCGTTCGACGACACCTAGTCCCTTTCCTTTCATGGCCCGACGTTCCAGACTGGCAAAAAAGCCGGAGGACGCAAGGCGATGGACGATTACACGGATTATGACGCGCTGGGCCTTGCCCATCTTGTTCGCACGAAACAGGTCAAACCTTCGGAACTGCTGGAGGCGACACTCACCCGGGCTGAAGCCGCACAGGATAAGGTCAACTGTTTCTCCGCGCTCTTCCCCGATC
The DNA here is from genome assembly GCA_018827375.1 of Alphaproteobacteria bacterium. Classification (GTDB taxonomy): domain Bacteria; phylum Pseudomonadota; class Alphaproteobacteria; order Caulobacterales; family Hyphomonadaceae; genus Hyphomonas. The sequence goes on along the minus strand of JAHJYW010000006.1, from coordinate 92,102 downwards.
TCGCTCATGAACAGCTGGAACAGCCCCTCAGCGATGGCCCCTTCGCCGGGGTGCCCTTCGTTACGAAGGATCTCGCGGTCGACATCAAGGGCGCTCCGATCACGCAGGGCTCCGTTGCGTGGAAAGGCCATGTCGCAGATGAGGACAGCACGCTGGCCGCGCGCTACCGCAAGGCTGGCCTCGTTTTCTTTGGCGCCACGACGTCCCCGGAGTTCGGCCTGACAACGACCACGGAATCTACCCTCTACGGCCAGACTCGCAACCCATGGGACACCACCCGCACCTCCGGTGGCTCGTCAGGCGGCGCCGCTGCCGCCGTTGCTTCCGGTGTGCTTCCTCTCGCCCAAGCCAGCGATGGCGGCGGCTCGATCCGCATCCCGGCGGCCTGTTGCGGCCTCTTCGGGATGAAACCTTCGCGCGGGCGCATCCCCATGGGTCCCGGCCGCACCGAAGGCTGGAACGGCCTCTCAACCGTCCACGCGGTCAGCCGCAGTGTGCGAGATAATGCGGCCCTGATGGACGCTACGCACGGCCCTGAAACGGGCAGCCGGTACCATGCGCCGCCTCCGGCCCGCCCTTTCCTCTCAGAACTGGATCATGATCCAAAGCCGCTGAAGATCGCTCTGTGGCGCACCGCACCAAACGGCACAAAGCCCGACGCGGACGCAGAAGCCGGTCTCAAGTACACCGCCGACCTGCTGGAAAGCCTCGGCCACACCGTGGTCGAAGCCGCGCCCCAAATGGATGGCGAAGCCCTCGGCAAAGCAGCCCTCTTCACCATTTCCGCCAATATCGCGGCCATGATCGATGACCGTAGCAAGGCGCTCGGCCGCCCGGTGCGCGAGGATGAGCTGGAGCCGATTACCTTCTCCATGGCACATCTCGGACGTACCGTTCCGATGGTTGAACTTGCACAAGCCAACAATGCCTTTCAGAGCGCCGCCATCGCCTATGAGCGCTTTCTTGACGAAGGTGGCTTCGACATGACGCTTTCCGCCACGCTGTCACGTGCGCCGGAGAAGCTCGGGGTCATGGCCCTTACCGCTGACCGGGACACGATGGGCGCCGCCGTCGCCAGCTTCACGCCGCATTGCCCCGTCTTCAACCAGATGGGCGCACCCGCGATGACCGTACCGCTGCACTGGACGGCGCCAACGCCGACAGCCCCATCAGGCCTGCCCATCGGCATGATGTTCGGTGGACGGTACGGCACGGAGAGCCTGCTCTTCGCCCTTGCGGGTCAACTCGAGCGCGCCGCGCCCTGGGCCAGCAAAAAACCCCCGGTCTGGGTGGTATGAACCATGTCGTGATTGCCCGCAGGCCGCATTATGTGAGAGTTTGGAAAGAAACCGGCCCTGATTCCCGAAAGGACCCAGCATGTTGAAGTCTCTCGCCCTCGCGATATCCGCCGTCACACTCGCCTCTGCTGCCGCCGCCGATCCGGCAGGTCCGGAGGATGTTGTGGCGCTTCTGCAGTCGATGGACAGTACCAACATCGCAACAGAATGGGTCGATGACGCAACCGTTCGCATTGATGCAAACCGCGAGGGCTACAATTTCACGTTCCGCTTGATGGACTGCAACGCTGAAGAGCGCTGCGTCTCGAACATGCTCTTCGCCACCTTCGACATGCCAGGCGCTCCCGGCATCGACGACTATATCAAGATCAACGAATACAATGACAACTATCCCTTCGGACGCGCCTTCCTGATCAGCTCCGAGAGCGATGAGGATGGCTATGTTATCGGCGTGGACTACGCCTTCATCACAGCGGATGAAAACAAGATCGGCGAAGAAGAAGTGAAATTTTTCTTCGTTATCCTGAACTCTTTTGTTTCGCATATGCAGGAAGAAGGCTGATGCTGCTCACCGCCCGTGCAGGCGGCTGCCACTGCGGCGCTGTACGGTTCGAGGCAGACCTGCCGGAAGCCTTCGAGGTCGAGGACTGTAATTGCTCCATCTGTGCGATGAGCGGAAATATCCATGTGATTGTCCCCGCCAGTCGTTTCCGGCTCCTCAAGGGTCAGGGCGCGCTGTCCGAGTACACATTCAATACGGGCGGCGCGAAGCATCTCTTCTGCAGTAAATGCGGTATCAAGAGCTTCTACGTGCCACGCTCCAACCCTGAGGGCTACGCCGTGACTTGGCGCTGCCTTGATAACTGGCAGGCGCTTGATGTCACGATCGATGCGTTTGATGGCCAGAACTGGGAGGCCAATGCAGGCAAGCTGGCGCACAAGTCACAAGCCTGAGGCGCGCTGGTCAATCGTCGACTGGCGGCGGTCCGGGCAGGCTATCGTCACCATCGCGCATACGCATCCTGCGGGGGCCGCGCCCCTCACCCGGTTCGTGCGCCAGCATTTCAGCCAGCGACTTGCGTTGTTCGAGTGTCAGATCGCTCATCCTGTGAACCAGTGACTCCTGGATCTTGGAGTGCACAACCTCGTCAGCGATGCGCAGGCTGGCAAAAGCCCGGCGCACCGCTTCCGGATCATAAGGGTCAATCTGCAGCGCCTCGCCCAGCGTCTTGCGCACGACGCGGCGGTCTTCCATTTCGGCCTCGGCAGATCTGAAAGTTTCCATCATCATCTCGCGAACGACCGTGCGGTCTTCAGGATTAGCACCCTCCAGCATGGGGGGACGTCGCCCCTCCATGCCCTTAGGTCCGCGCCCATAGTCAGGCGCGCGCAGCGCCATGCCGATCAGCAGGCCAACCAGCAAAAGGTTGGCCATCACGGAGAGCGTGAGCCAGAAAGGTATCCGGCGCTTTGGTCTGGTCTCGCTCATTGAGCGGCCTCCAGTGTGTAAGTCGTGTCGAAACCCAGTGCCGCATAGATAAGGGTATCCACGGCATCTTCATTTGTATTCGCGGGCTCTGTCTGGGCCGTTCCGAGTCCAATGGCGAGGCCAATGGCGAGAGAGGCCAGAGCGCCAACGGCGGGCCAGCGCGGCATGGAGGCAAACCAGCTGCGGCGCTCCGTCCGTGTACGCGGTGCACTGTCGATCAACGCAGCCGTCAGCGCGGCAGAGGGCATCACATCCGACATGCCACCCAGCAGCGTGTCCATGTCGCGCGCCGCTCTCAGCTCGGCAGAAAATCTGTCGGGAGCAGCAGCCAGAAGCGCTTTCGCGGCGGCGCGTTCGGAGACCGGATAAGCATTCGCATCCGCGCCCCAGGCATCGATCAGTTCGATCAGCCGTGCATCGGTCATTTTCTGCGTCATGCTTCACTCCTCTCCATAAATACGGTGCGCAGTGTTCGGCGCGCCCGGGCCAGGAGGCTTTCCAGCGCCTCCACACTTATTTCCATTATGTCCGCCGCTTCAGCCTGAGAATGGTCCTGCAGCGCACACAGCGTCAAGGCGGCGGCTTGGCGCTCGGGCAATGCCGCAATGGCACTTTCCACCGCTTTCACACGCTCCGCCTGATCGAGTGCATCGTCCGGACGCAAGGCCATATCGACCTGCTCGGGCGGCTCAGCCATTGTCGCTTCACGGCGTTTGCGCAGACGGTCATAACACAGGTTCAGCGCCACGCGGTGCAGCCAGGTCGAAAACTTCGCCCTTGGTTCCCAGTCAGGCAGGGCCTTCCAGGCCCGGATGAACGTCTCCTGTGTCACGTCTTCTGCCTCTCCGCGGTCGCCCAGCATGCGCGTGGCAAGGGCCAGCACACCGGGGCTGTAACGGTTGACCAACGCGGAAACCGCCTGCCGTTCGCCGGCAGCCGCCCGTGTAATCTGGTCAAGGTCAGATGAGAACGCCACGAGGCGGAGTCTATCCTGTCATGGGACAAAGGGGAAAGCGGTTCAGCACAAACCGGCGGGTAAAGCCGGTTTGCCAGGCGAACCGAACGCACGTGAATCTGCGATGCAAGGAAAGAAATTCGCATATCATGCCTCCGGTCCGCCTGGCTTTCCGTCAGTCCGGCCTATTCGGCATCAGGTGCGTCTGGGGCCGGCTTCTCGCCGCGTTGGCCCCACTTGCCACGATGCGCTTTCATCTTGGCATGCGCCGCTTCACGCTCTTCCTCGGTCACGGTGCCGTCACCATCAGTGTCGAAGCGCTCCATGCCGCGCATGGGCTTGCTCGCAAACTCGGCAGTGCTGACCTTGCCGTCGCCGTCAGTGTCGAGCTTGGCAAACATCGCTTGCTGGCGCTCTGCCTTGCGCTTGGCTTCCATGGCTTCATGGTGTGCGTTCAGCTCGGCCAGTGTCAGCGAGCCATCCTTGTTGGTATCAGCCGCGGCAAAGATGTTGGCCTGGAAGGCCTCGACTTCTGCGGTAGAGATGTCGCCATCTCCGTTGGCATCCATGGCTTTCATGTGATCACCGCGCATACCACCGTGGCGATCTCCGCCGCGTTCGGCCTGTGCGGCCAGCGGCAGGGCAACGACCAAAGCGGCCGAACCGAGAAGTGCTGCAAGTGTTGTACGTTTCATGAGGTATTCCTCCGTTATCATTATAAACCCATCACAGGTTCAACGGAGGTCGCGGGTTAATCCGTCGCGGTCAGGTGCAGTTTCTTTACAGTGATGTCATGCACCCGCGCCTTCAGATCGGCGAGATGCGCTTCCAGCACGTCAAATCCGTCTGCGCCGACAGCCCGGCACAGACGTGCTTTCAGACCGTCAGGAATTTCATCTGCGGCCATGTCGCTGCCGATGGCAAGACGCTGGACCTGTTGCAGCGCCTGCAGGTAGCCCAATGCTTCCTCGAGCATGTCAAAATCGGCATCCGCTGTGGCCGCATGCGCCGCAATGCCTTTGAGGGCGTCAGCCACATTCGGCCAGATGCAGTCCGTCCGGCCGGCCAGAAGCATGGCTTCCTGCACGATGAACTCGATATCGATCAGGCCGCCCTGCTCGGTTTTCAGGTCCCACAACCCCTTGCCCGGCTTTTCCTTGTAGAGCCGCATTCGCATGTCGGACACATCCTGCGCGATCTGGCCGGCATCCTTGACCGCACGCCCGGCAATCGCGGCTTTCGCTACGGTCAGCACGCTCGCGCCAAGCCCGGCGTCACCCGCCACGAAACGCAGCCGCGTCAGCGCCATGTGTTCCCAGGTCCAGGCTTCGTCATTCTGATATCGCTCAAAGGCCGCCAGGCTGACTGCCACCGGCCCACCACGCCCTGACGGCCTCAGCCGCATGTCGACTTCATAAAGCGCGCCTTCCGCAGTCGGGGCTGTCAGGGCCGTGATCAGGCGCTGCGTCACCCGCGTGAACCAGCTTTGCGCGTCCAGCGTCGGAGCATCATAAATCACGATGATATCGAGGTCGGATCCCGCTGTCAGTTCCGAGCCACCCAGCTTGCCCATGGCGAACACGCCCCAGGTGCCCGGCGCCTCGCCATAGCGGCGCACAGTCTCCGCCTCGGCGGCCGAGGCCATCTGCCGAATGGTTTCATCAGCAAGGCGCGACCAGTGCATCGCCGCATCGGACGCATTGATCAGCCCATGCAGCAGGCGGTGCCCGATCAGGAAACTCTGCTCGCGATGATACCGGCGCCAGTCATCCAGTGCAGCATCGAAATTCGTCGCAGCATCAGCCCGCGGTGGCACAGGCGCATCACCGCTCACCAGCGCCTCAAGCAGGTCGGGCCGGCGCGACAGGATTTCCGCGAGGCGTGGAGCCAGTGCCAGCGTGGCCACAAGGTCGTCCAGCAGGTCCGGTTTCGCAAGCAGCATGGACAGTGTTTGCACACCTGAGGACAGCCCGCTGAAGAAGCGAGAGAACCAACGGAACGCCTCGTCCGGTTCACCTGTCTCGCCCATCGCCGTCAGCATGCGCGGCAGGATCGCCGTCAGCAATTCGCGCCCACGCACGGTGCGGGTCGCGGGGACATTTCCCCTGTGCCAGTTGCGGATCGTGCCAATCGCCCGGCTTGGATCGGTAAAGCCCAGACCATCAAGTGTACGCACCGTCTCCGGGTCATCATCAACGCCCGTGAACACGAGGTTGCCCACGTCGCTCGCCGCGTCCTCATGGTCATCATGCGCGAAAAGGCCATCATAGGCTTCCTGCACCATCTGCCGCGTTTCAAGCAGGTCGCGGTCGAAATCGGCCAGCGAATCATAGCCGCAAAGCGCCGCAACACCTTCGCGTTCAGCCGTATCGGCAGGGATCGTATGGCTCTGCTCGTCATGGCGCATCTGAATGCGGTGCTCGACATTGCGCAGCGCCTTGTAGGCCACTGACAGGGCATCTGCCGTTCCGCCCGTCACAATGCCCGCATCGCGCAGGGCCGCCATGGCGCCAAGGGTGGAATTGTCCCGCAAGGCGGGGTGGCGACCGCCAAGGATCAGCTGCTGCGTCTGCACGAAAAACTCGATCTCGCGAATGCCGCCAGGACCAAGCTTGATGTCAGGCGAGGGGTTCTCCAGCCCTTTCGCGCCGATCTTGGTATTGATCATGCGCTTGATCGCCTGGATGTCATCAATCGCCCAATAGTCGAGATTGCGCCGCCAGACATAGCTGCTCATCCGTTGGATGAAACGCTCAGCCGCTGCCATGTCGCCTGCCGCTGCGCGCGCCTTGATCCAGACCATCCGCTCCCAGTTCTGGTCGACGCTCTCATAATAAACGTCCGCCATATGGGTCGAAACGGCGAGCGGTGTTGAAGATGGGTCTGGCCGCAGGCGCAGGTCGGTCCGGAAAACATAGCCGTCCGCCGACACTTCATCGAGCAGCTTCACCACGTCCTTCAAGACACGCTGTGCCGTCTCGCCCGGCGACCGGTCGCCGCCATCAAAGCTGTCAGGCTCATAGAAGGCCGCAATATCGATATCGCTGGAATAGTTGAGTTCGAACGCCCCCATCTTGCCGAGCGCAAAGATGAAGATGCCCTTGTCTGAGAGGCCACGGTTGCCGAGCGCCACACGCAAGGCGGCCTGAACCGCCGCCGTTGCCAGTTCGGTCAGTGCAGCCGTCACCTGCATCACATCGCGCAGGCCAGACAGGTCATCAGCCGCCAGCGACAAGTGTACAGCAGCCTTGGCCTTGCGCAGCACACGCATGGCCTCCTCAATCGGTGTATCGGCCGGCAGGTCCACCACCGATGCCAGTGCATCCTCGAAGCTGCGGGCTTCAGTGCGCTCCGACAGGCGGCGCAAATAGGGCGCGTCCGAGAGCGCCGCGGCGAGCGCAGCCTCAGGCGTCGGGGCGAGCGGACGTATCTTCAGCATGGATCAGGCCCTCGGCAGACGCAGGGTCGCCTTCAGCCCGGGCAGACCAGCCGGGCCGCCCGCATCCTGCAGCATCAACCGGCCGCCATGCATGTCAGCCACGGAATCGACCAGCGACAGGCCAAGACCCGAGCCCGGCTGGGTGCGCGCCGAATCCAGACGCTGGAAACGCTGGACAACAAGCGCGCGCGCCGACTCAGGCACGCCCGGCCCGGAATCCACCACGGTCAGGTCAATCGTCCCGTCCGGCCCGCGCTGCACGGTGAACGAGATTGCCCCGCCCGCCGGGGTATATTTAACGGCATTGTCGAGCATGTTGGCCAGCGCCTGCCCGATCAGGTCGCGGTCGCCGAGGATCATCATGTGCCGCGCGATCTGGCTCTTGAACGACAGCTCGGCCTCTTCGCAGGCCGGATCAAACAATTCCGCCAGCTCCTCGGCCAGTTCGCTGACATCCATGCGCACCCGCTCGCCCTCGGCGCCCGCTTCAAGGCGTGCGAGCCGCAGGATGGCGTTGAAGGTGGCCAGCACGCGGTCGACTTCCTCAACCGTCTCGCTGAGCGTCGCGCTGGCGGCCTCCTGCGACAGCGGCTGAGACAGCGCAATCTCCAGCCGGTTGCGCAGGCGCGACAGCGGCGAACGCAGGTCGTGCGCGATGGCGTTGCCCGTATGGCGTGTCGCGTCGACCAGCTTCTCGATCTGGTCGAGCATGGCGTTGATCCGCTGGCCCAGCCGGTCGAACTCGTCGCCCGATCCGCGCACTGGCACGCGCCGGCCCAGCTCACCGCCCATCACCGCTTCTGCTGTCCGCGCCAGTTCGTCCGCCCGGCTCGCGGCACCGCGCGAACTCAGCACGCCGCCCAGCAGCGACAGGAACAGCCCGATGGGCGCGGCAATGAAGATGGCCCGCTGGATGCGCACCACGATGGCCGTCTGCTGCGCCGTATCAAACGCCACCAGAAGCGCCCCGCCATTGTCGCGCAGGCGCACGAACTTGCCCGCCGCCGACCGCACGATGACAGACCCGTCCGGTTCAGGCTGGTCAAAATCAAAGTAAACGGTCTTGGAATCGACTTCGGGCGGCGCCACCGGCATCCGCCCGAAATGCCCGGCAATCTTCCGGCCGGACGAGTCTTCGAGATAATAGAAATAGGTCGAGCCCGTGCGCGTCATGCGCTCAAGCACGGACTGGCTCAGCCGCTCCATACCGCCGGTAAAATAGGCATTGCCCAGCTGCTCGAACTCGAGGTCAAGCCGCCGGTCGGATTCGTTGCGGATATAGTACACCGTCGAATAATAGAGATAGACCAGCAGTGCGGCCGAGAACGCCGCAAACATGGCGCTGTAGAGCAGCGCCAGTTTGAACGTCGTCGTACGCAGGAAGGTCGGCAGCCCGAGTTTCATGACTCGCCTCGTGCCAGTCCGCGGGCGGGCCGTCTAGCCCTGCAAACGATACCCGGCGCCGCGCACGGTGTGCAGCAGGGGCTCGTCGAACTCTTTGTCGATCTTGGCGCGCAGACGGGAGATGTGCACGTCGATCACGTTGGTTTGGGGGTCGAAATTATAGTCCCAGACCTTTTCGAGCAGCATGGTGCGCGTCACGACCTGTCCGGCATGGCGCATCAGGTATTCCAGCAGGCGGAATTCGCGTGGCTGAAGGTCGATCTTCTTGCCCCCGCGGGTCACCTTGCGGCTGAGCAGGTTCATCTCGAGGTCGCCGGCCTTGAGGGCCGTGACCTGAGGCTCACCCGCCTGGCGACGGCCAAGGGCCTCGACACGCGCAGCCAGCTCGGAAGGCGCAAACGGCTTGGACAGATAATCATCCGCGCCGGCCTTCAGGCCCTGGACCCGGTTCTGGACATCGCCCAGCGCCGAGAGGAAGAGGGCCGGCGTCGTGCCGCCAGCCTCCCGGTATTCCTTCAGCAGGGTCAGGCCATCCTTGGCGGGCAGCATGCGATCAACCACAAGGGCATCGAATTCGGACGAGCGGGCGAGTTCGAGGCCTCGTTCGCCGTCAATCGCCTTGTCGACGGTGTGACCTGCTTCCAGCAGGACCTTTTCGATGAAGCTTGCCATCTCGGCATCGTCTTCAATGACCAGTACGCGCATAGTGTCTCCCACGGCTGTATTCTCCACCAAGGTGTCCTGCATCATTCTATCCTATCCTTTTGTCGTCAGGTCGAGAGTGCGGTAATTGGTGATCTGACCGATACGCACGGCGACAAGCACCTTGCTGCGGCCGGATTTCTTCGCATCCGCGATCGCTTTCTGGAACGCTTCGACCGAAGTGGCCGGCACGTTATTAGCTTCCAGGATCACCATGCCGACCTGCAGGCCAGCTTCCTGGAACACGCCCTTGCGGCTCACATCCGTGATCACAAGGCCATGCTCGCCGCTCTTGAGGCCGAGCTTGCCACGTGTTTCCTCGTCCATCGGCTTGAAGGTCACGCCGAGATCTCCAAGCTCCGTGCTATTGTCTTCGGCCGCAGGCGCTTTCGATCCCGAGGCAGGGACAACACGCGCCGTCACATCATCCGGGCGCTCGCCAACCGTCACGTTGACGGTCTGCTGCTTGCCACCGCGGAGGATCTCGAACTTGTTCGCCGTATTGGCGATCAGCTTGCCGACAAGACGCGTCGTCGTCGTGGCATCCTTCACCTTCTGGCTATTGACCGAAAGGATAATGTCGCCGCGCTCGAGGCCACCTTTTTCTGCCGGGCTGCCGATGGTGACGTCGGCAATGATTGCGCCGGCATCATCCTTCAGGCCCTGAGCCTCGGCCATGTCTTCTGTCAGGTCCTGGATCGCAACACCGAGCCAGCCACGCGACACGCGGCCATCCTTGATGATCGCCTGCGTGACTTCATCGGCCAGCTCTGCCGGGATGGCAAAGCCGATACCGACCGAGCCGCCTGTTGGCGAGAAGATCGCGGTGTTGACGCCAATCACGTTGCCATTGAGGTCAAACGTCGGGCCGCCGGAGTTACCCCGGTTGATCGAGGCATCAATCTGAAGAAAGTCTGTGTAGGGACCAGCGCCGATGTCGCGGCCGTCAGCTGAGAGAATACCGGCCGTTGCCGTGCCGCCAAGGCCGAACGGGTTGCCAAGTGCAACAACCCAGTCGCCCTTGCGCATCGTGTGCGAGCTGCCGAAGCGGACATAGGGATAGACGCCCTTTTCCACGATGCGCAGCACCGCAAGGTCGGTCTGCGGATCGGTGCCGACAAGCTCGGCTTCCATTTCGCGACCATCTTTCAGCGTGACTTCGATTTCCTTGGCGTTCTCGACAACGTGGTTGTTGGTGACGACATAACCATCCTTGGAGATCAGGAAGCCCGACCCGAGCGAACGCGCTTCCTGGGTCTCGGGCTCCGGATTTTCCTTTTCTTCCTTTTCGCGGTTCTGCAGGAACTCATCAAAGCCGGGCATACCGCGGAACTGTTCGAAGAACTGCTCCATGTCCGCCAGCTTGCCCACTTCGCGCTCGCTCACCACGTTGACGCTGACCACTGCAGGTTCAACCTGCTCGATCAGGTCGGCGAAGCTGAGCGGCGCGCCTCGCGGCGCCTCAACGGCAATAGGTTGCGCATCCGCGAGCGGACTGAAGACCTTCGGCGCCAGCGTGAACGTGCCAACGGCCGCCGCGCCGAAGACAGCCGCCACAAGGGCATGTCTCGAAATGCCAAAATTCTTCATTAGTCTCTCCAAGTCACTGAAATTATGTCGGTTAGCCGAACATGCTCTAGATAAACATGTCCGGAGCAATAAGGTCATTAAAAGACAGTTAGGTAGATTTCATTGGGATTTCCACTGTGCGGACCTGTGCACCCGCCTCAAGTGTCTCATGGACCGGGCATTTGTCAGCAATGTCCATCAACCGGGCACGCTGATCAGCGTCCAGAGCTCCCTCAATTGTGATCGCGCGGTTGAATGTGTCGATCTTCCGTCCCTCCTCGCAATGCACGCAATCGTCTGGATAGTCCTTGATACGGGTGATCGACACGGAGACGCGCTCCAGCGGCCAGCCCTTCCTGTCCGCGTACATGCGGAGTGTCATCGAGGTACAGGCGCCCAGCCCGGCCGCCAGGTATTCATACGGATCCGCCCCCCTGCCGCCGCCGCCGACGTCGATTGGCTCGTCTGCGATTCCGACAAAATCGCCGATCACAATCGCGTTTTCGTATTTTCCCCGGCCCGTTTCCCGGACCAATACATCGCGTGTCCCGCCGCTTTCCTGCGCAGGCATCGCCGCCCCCTCCTCGAAAACATAAGGCTCGGCCCACGCAGCAATCATTCGCCCGGCGCGTTTCGCATCACCCGGCGAGGTCAGCAAATGATCGGCCTGGTCGAGGCTGATAAAGGATTTCGGGTGGCGCGCCGCCACGAACAGGCCTGTGGCATTCTCGATACCGACCGTTTCGTCCAGCGGCGCATGCATCACCAGCAAAGGCCGCCTGAGATTCTCAGCCGCCCGTGACACATTGGACCCGCGCACATCCTCCAGGAACTGACGTTTCAGGAGGAATGTGCGCCCGGCCAGTTCGACCTCCGCCTCGCCTTCCGTCTCGATTGTCTCGACATGGGTGCGTATCGCGTGGATCACATGGGCCGCGTCAGATGGCGCCCCGATGGTGGCGACCGCCTTCACCTGCGGCATCTCACCGGCCGCCACGATAACAGCCGCGCCGCCCAGCGAATGCCCGATCAGCAATTGCGGCCCACCATGCGTCTCCGCCAGCCAGCTGGCCGCCGCCACGAGGTCCTGCACATTGGTCGAAAAGTTCGTGTTCGAAAAATCGCCTTCCGAATTACCGAGCCCGGTAAAATCGAACCGCAAAACGCCAATCCCCTGCTCCACCAGTGCTGCGGTGATCTCGCGCGCGGCATAAATATCCTTCGAGCAGGAAAAGCAGTGCGCGAAGAGCGCCCAGGCGTGCGGCTTGAAGACCGGCACATCCAGCCGCGCAGCGAGCTTGCCCCCGTCATGACCGGAAAATTCTATGCGGTTTGATTCGCCCATGTCAGCTCCCTGAATGTGTCCAGCCACAAAGCTGGTGGACGCAGCCGCCCGGCGCAACCCCGCATCCATACCGTTTGCGCAACCGAAAGCGCGTGCAGGCTTGACTTGCCGGGTCCGCATGCGGTTCGTGACAGCTCAACCCAATCGCTTGAACACTGCGAACCCTCATGAAGCCCAGCTACATTTTCACGGCGATTGCCATTCTGGTCATGATCGGCAGCGCCTGGCTGTTCGCCCGGCCCGGCACCATCCTCCTGTCACTCAGTTTCGGCGCCCTGCTGATCGCGCTCGCCTACATCGACATCAGGACCTTCCGGCTGCCGGACGCGCTGAACTTCGCCGTCCTGATTTTTGGCGTCATCATGGTGGCCCTGACGCGGCTGGACGCATGGCCCCATCATTTTATCGGCGCGGCCATCGGTTATGGCGCACTGGTCGCGCTGGAAATCGCCTACAAGCGCGTCCGCGGCCGTGACGGTCTTGGTCGGGGAGATGCCAAGCTGCTCGGCGCTATCGGCATGTGGGTGGCCTGGCCTGGCCTCGCCCCCGTCCTGCTCGTCGCATCTGTCACGGGCCTCGTTGTCGCCCTTTTGGCCAGCCTCGCAGGCAAAGGCAGCATGTCAGGCGATACGCCCGTCGCCTTCGGCCCTTTCATTGCGCTGGCTGGATGGGTTGTCTGGCTCGCCGGTCCATATCTTGGCTTCGTGCAGACGATCTAGACGTCTTCCGGCGCGACCGGCTCAGCCGCGGCTGAGCCTGCCTGCCGCCGACGCGCCACGCCGAACGCAATCAGTCCGCCGATGATCAACAGGCCGAACGGTGCGCCCCACAGGAACATGCCTTCAAGTCCCTTGCCCTTCGGCCGGAACAGCACGAACTCGCCATAGCGGCTCTCGAACCAGTCGCGTACTTCGGCGTCACTCGCTCCGTCGCTGATCATCACGCGTACGCGCGCGCGCATGTCCTCGGCAATCGCGGCAGATGACTGCGAAATCGGTTCATTCTCGCACGCCACACACCGCAGCTCCCGCATCAGGGACTGCGCCCGCGCCTCCTCGGCCGGGTCGTCGAGGGCCTGCGCCGCACACGTCAGGGCCAGCAGGCAGGCGGCGATACCCAGAAAAAGGCTCCGCAAGATCATCCGGCTTTCCTCCGTCCACGCGGCAGCAGGCTAAAGAAAGCGCCAAGCCCCATCAACAGAACACCAAGATAAACGAGATCAATCAGCGGGTTGAAATAGACCCGGAACACCCAGCGCGTCTCGCCGTTTACCTCACGCCGTTCACCCAAGGCGACATAGAGGTCGCCTGTGCCGGTCTTGTGGATGGCCGTCTCGGTCGTCGGCATGCGTGCGGCGGGATAGTAGCGCTTGGTCGGGGCCATCTCGGCCGTGGCGCTGCCACGACGCGCCGTGATGTCCGCCTTGTCTGCATACCAGTTGGGCCCTTCAATGGCGCGTACATCCTTCAGGGTGATGTTCCAGCCCGCTACCGTGCCAGAGCCGCCTGCCGGCAGTGCCAGCGTCGCCTCATAGCGCTGCGTGGTTTCCACCACCGCGCCGATCACGAACACGCCCAGCCCGATATGTGCCAGCGTCATGCCCCAGACGCGCAATGGCAGCCTGAACACGCGCGGCAGGCTCACGGCCCGCCGTTTCAGTTCCCATAGCGCGCCGAAGACCAGCCACACGCCCAGCGCCAGCCCGAAAGCCGCGCCCAGCGGAATGTCCCAAAGTCCGACGCCCAGCGCCATGAACACGACCACAAGCGCCACGCCGCCCGCCGCCCATTTCCACAGCATGGAAAGGTCCGCCTTGCCCCAGCTCCAGATCTGAACCACCGGAAGGATCGCCAGCAACGCGGCCAGCATCGGCACGAAGGTCAGCCGGAAATACGGCTCGCCTACGGAAATCGTGCGGCCTGCGGCTTCGGCCATCAGAGGGAACAGCGTGCCCAGCAGAACGGTCAGCGCCGCCACGACAAGCACCACGTTATTGACCGCCAGCGCGCCCTCGCGGCTCAGCATCTGCCACGGCTTGCCGCCTTCGAGCTTCGGCGCACGCAAGGCAAACAGGCCGAGCGCAATGGTGCCATAGACCACCAGCCCCGTCAGCAGGACCATGCCCCGCTTCGGATCAACCGCGAACGCATGCACCGATGTCAGTACGCCCGAACGTACAAGGAACGCCCCCATCACCGAGAACAGGAAGGCCAGTACCGCCAGCAGCGCCGTCCAGGCAGCAAAGCTGCCGCGCTTCTCCGTCACCGCAACCGAGTGCAGCAGCGCTGCCCCGATCAGCCACGGCATCAGCGAGGCGTTTTCCACCGGGTCCCAGAACCACCAGCCGCCCCAGCCAAGCTCGTAATAGGCCCAGTAACTGCCCAGTGCGATGCCGAGCGTGAGGGGTATGAAGGCCGCCAGCGACCAACGCCGGGCCTCCTTCGCCCAAACCCGGTCAATGCGTGCTTCCATCAGGCCGGCGGCCGCCAGCGCGAAGACGAACGAGTAGCCGACATAGCCAAGGTAAAGCATGGGCGGATGGAAGGCGAGCGCCGGGTCCTGCAGGATCGGGTTCAGCCCCGCGCCCTGCAAAGGGGCAGGGTCGAGCCGCAAATAGGGAGAGGACGCAAAGAGCAGGTAGGACAGCGCGCCCGTCGCCAGCCATCCCTGAACGCCCAGCGTCCGCGCCTCGAACAGCTCGCGCCCGGTACGCATCCACAGCGCGCCCGCCGCGCCGAAGCCAAGGGTCACAAGGCACCAGAGCGCCATCGAACCTTCATGGTTTCCCCAGGCGCCCGCGATCTTGTAAAGCATCGGCTTCAGCGTGTGCGAATTGTTCGCCACCAGCGCCAGCGAGAAGTCAGACTGCGCAAACGCCACAACCAGCGTCAGGAATGACACCGCCATGACGCCAAAGGCCACGAGGGCCGCACGGCCTGCCATCGCCCGCGCGCCCATCAGGCCCAGGATGCCCTGCACCAGCGAAGCGGCCAGCGCCAGGAACGCAGCAAGGTGGCCAAGCTCGATCATTCAGCTTGCATTCTGATCCGGGCCAGCGCCCAGCGGGCGCAGTTCCCGCGGCGTGTAATTCTCGTCATGCTTGGCCAGCACCTGCCGGGCGGTGAACAGGCCAGCTTGATCAAACGAGCCAATCGCCACAACGCCCTGTCCCTCTCGGAACAGGTCCGGGGCAATGCCTGTAAAGCTCACGGTGATCGTATCAGGACTGTTGTCGATGATGGTGAACACCATCTCGCTGCCATCGCCTGGATAGGTCAATGAGCCGGGTTCGACCCAGCCACCCACTTTCACGTCCTTGCCGGGCGCGGGCAGGCCTTTTTCGGCCAGCACTTCAGGCGTGTAGAACAAGTTTGCATTCTGCCGCAGGGCGAAGAACGCGAGCGCCGCCGCCGCCAGCAACAGGGCAGCCGCCACACCAAAAGTCCACAATCTGCGGGTCCGGGCTCTCATGACGGCCATCTATACTGGGAACCGCCCGATTTGACAGTGCGGCACATGCAGCAGCCTTGCAGTGGGAGACCTATTGATCCGGCGATGGCGGACCATCGCGCCCGATCGCGTCCAGCATGGGGGCAAAGCGTTCCCGGCGCGGGTCGTCTTCCGGAAGGTTGGCAAAGACGGCGCGCATCATCTGCGCCGCCTTGTCCTGATCGCCAGCCTGCGCCGCGCCCATGGCCGCCCACATGCCGGCTCGCACCTCGGTCGGGTCCAGCTCATAGGCCCGCGCATAAAGGCGGGCGGCATCGACGCTCACGCCGCCACCATCCAGTTCCACCAGCACATCAGCCAGCCCGATCAGCGCAGGAACATAGGCTCCGTCACGCCGCAGCGCAGACTGGAAAGCCCGCGCCGCATCATCCGGACGGTTCTGCTGGCGCAGCATTACGCCGATATAATAATGCGGCTCCGTCGCGTCCGGCTTGTCGATCGCCGTCTGTTCCAGCCGCGCCAGTGTTTCGGCTGGCGTCAGCGTTTCGGGCGCCGTGCGGATCTTTTCCATGATCTCGGCCTGGCGCTTGTCCATCGGCTGGTCGGCCATGCCCGGCCGTCCGAACACAAGGTAGCCGGCAATGCCGAGGACGAGGCAAAGCCCCACAATAATCGCCTGCAAACGTGTCATGTTTTTGGAAACCTCAACCGGGCCAGAAGGCCGCCCATGTCACTCTCGCCGAGGTCCAGGCTGCCCTTGTGCAGTTCCGCCAGCTCGGCAACGATGGACAGGCCAAGCCCCGTGCCGGGTGTTGTCTCGTCCAGCCGAACACCGCGCTTCATCGCGCCTTCGCGCGCTTCGGGCGGCAGGCCGGGGCCGTCATCCTCAACATCAATCACAAGCGCTTGCGGGCTGTCGGAAATGCACACACGCACCTCCGCCTTCGCCCACTTGCAGGCATTGTCCATCAGGTTGCCGATCATTTCCTCGAAATCCTGCTTCTCACCGCGGAACACTGCGCCTGCGCCATCCACGACGCTGACATTCACGCCCTTCGCATCGAAGAGCCGGTTCAACAAGCGCGCCAATGCCTCAACCACCTGCGTCACATCGGTACGGGCGCCGAGCGTCTCGGCCCGCGCGGCCATCCGCGCACGCTTCAGGTAATGCTCCACATTCTCGTGCATGGACTCGGTCTGGCGCCGCACCACATCGTCCAGCTGCGTCTCGCCCTTAGCTTCGTTGCGCAGCACGGCCAGCGGGGTTTTCAGGGCATGCGCGAGATTGCCGACATGCGTACGCGCACGCTCCACCACAACGCGGTTATGCCCGATCAGCTTGTTCAGTTCTTCCGTCAGCGGGCGAACCTCGATGGGATAGCCTTCGCGCAGCGTCTGCCGGTTGCCCTCTCGAATGTCGGCAATGTCGCGTTCGATCCGCTTCAGCGGCTGCAGCGAAAACCGGATGCCCGCCACCATCGCCGCGAACACGCCGCCGAACAGCGCAATCATCGTGCCCAGCAGCATGTTGCGAAACCGCACTGTCGCCGCATCATTCGGCGTTCGGTCAGCCGCCGCCACCAGGATCAGCGGCGTCTTGCGATTCTCGACAAGGATCGCCTTGGCCGCAGACCGGACCGTCTGGTCGGCTGGTCCGGCATAGTCGTCAAACTGGGTCGAACCGGGGTCAGCCACCGCCCGTTTGATCTGCGCAGCCGTGACTGGCACCGGCTCGTCCCACAGGCTCTTCGAGCGGAAATCCGCGGCAATGGACAGGTCCGGCGTCAGGCCGACAACGGCCCAGTACTGGCCGGAATATTGTGTCTGGAAACGCGCGTCGCTGCCCAGGAACTGGCGCTCATCATCGGTCACGCCGCCATCGGCCAGGAAGGCGTCCTCGCGGGTCATTTCCCGGGTCAGTGTTACCAGTGTCTGGTCGAGGTCTTCTTCCAGCAGCGTCAGCGTCTGGGCGCGGTACAGGGCCGACAGTGCCAGCGCGCCGCCGATGAGCACCACAAAGCCCCAGATAGCCGCCGCAATCATGATCCGCCGGGCGAGCGAAACGCTCGACCAGCGGTCAAGAAACCGGAGCTTGGGTGTGTCGGCTGCGTCCATTCAAACGGTCTGCCACGGCAGGCGCCTAGCCTGCAACGCGCGCCTCGTTTTCCGGCACGATCAGGCGATAGCCAAGGCCGCGCTCGGTCTGGATCCGGTCAACGCCGATCTTGCGGCGCAGGCGGCCAATGAACACTTCGATCGTGTTCGAGTCGCGGTCAAAGTCCTGATCATAGATATGCTCGACCAGTTCCGTGCGCGGCACGACCCGGCCCTGATGGTGCATCAGGTAGGAAAGCACGCGGTATTCATGCGCCGTCAGCTTGATCGGCTCGCCATTGACCATGGCGCGCGCGGCGCGCGTGTCCACCATCAGCTTGCCGGCTTCCAGCGTCGCCGCCGAATGGCCCGCCGCCCGGCGCAGCAGGGCGCGCAGGCGTGCCAGCAATTCCTCGGTCACAAAGGGTTTCGACAGGTAATCATCGGCGCCGGCATCAAAGCCTGCAACCTTCTCGCTCCACTGGTCGCGGGCGGTCAGGATCAGCACGGGGAAAGATTTCCCGTCGGCGCGCCATTTCTTCAGGATGCTGACACCGTCCATCTTGGGCAGGCCAAGGTCCAGGATCACCGCATCATAGGGCTCGGTATCGCCCAGGAAGTGGCCATCCTCGCCATCCGCGGCCAGATCGACCGCATAGCCTGATTGCGACAGCACGTCCGCCAGCTGGCGGCGCAGGTCGGCATCGTCTTCAACTACCAGGATACGCATGGACATTACCTTCCGTAGAACGGGTTAACACGATTTAGCCGCCGCGACGATCCGTGATGGCGCCAGACTGGGCATCAACAATAAAGCGCATTTTGCGCCCATCCTCGGTCATCCAGTCAATATGATATTCGGCGCCGCCACCCTGTTTCGACACAAGGTCGGCGCCCAGCTGATAACCGCCATACTGCTGCTTGAGCATGGAGAATATGCGGCTCAAGGGTACGGTTTTGCCATCGCGCACAGCATCACGTGCCTGCTTTGGCGAAAAGGAATCGCCCCAGCCCTGCGCCATGGCAGGTCCGGTCGAAAGCATCGCAATCGCTGCAAGAGAGGCAAGAATCCGCTTCATGAACCAAGCCTATAGGTCCAAAGCCCTGAATGTGAAGTGAACACGTACAATCAGTTTCGTTCAGGCTGAAGAGACCGGGCCGGGCCGGAAATCACCACCCGCGCGACTCGCGCCCGAATCGGCTGGTCAAACCCGGCCAGCGGGTGGCTGAAAGACCATGTGTCTTCCGCCCCGGTCCGGATTAGTCAGCAGCGGTCTGCTTTTGCGCCTGAAGGGTTACTTCCCAGCCCGAATTGCCGCCCCGACCGCCCGTGAATTGCGAGAACAGCATTTCAACATAAAGGGGGTCTGCGCTGAAATCGCCCACCTGCTCTTCGGGCACGACCGGCTTGAAGGTGGTTTTGCCATACACCTCGTATTGCGCGCTCTCTGTCTCTTTCTCCGCGGCCCAGGCATCTCCCAGGCAGGCTTCGACTTCACTGACCGCTTCCGTATAGGCCGCTTTGGCCAGCTCCCCATCGGCTTCAGGGTTCATCGTGCCCGCTTCGAAAAGGGTGCAGGAATAGGTGAAAATATCCGTATCCCCGCCGAAGAAGCCGCGCATGGCACTGACCCGGCAGGTCCCGTCCAGCAGGCCGTCTTTCGACACCCACGCATCCGGCAGCGGCTCATCACCCAACATGCGCGGATCCCCTCGCAGGCTGGTAAAGGGCTCGTCCTCGTCGCGGGCCGCCATGATCGTGGCAATCTGCGCGCAAGGGTCTTTCCCGGCGGTGGCTTCGCCTTTGCCGCACGCTGTAAGCGCCGCCAGTGGCAGCAAGAGCAGGTATCGTCTCATCTTTTCCCCTCCAGTCATCCTTTGAGCCAACAGTCTAATGCCCGTGAGCCGGGATACGCATCCCCCCTCAGGGGGGTGAGGCGGGTGCTATTTTTCCGGCTCATGCTGGCCCCCGGGCAAAAGCCGCTGACGTGGAACGAATACGCCAGCTCACGCATAGGTCCAACGAGTGAGGCCGACCCAAAATGTTCATAGTTTTCAATTCATTAACAAACCATCACGATTTTATACATATGCTCATCGCCATCGCGGTGCTGGGCTTCAGCCTCGTGTGTTCGCTGTTGGTGTTTCAGCGCGGCCAGATTGCCCGCAGCGAAACCGGCAGCCGTCGCTGGGTCATCGCCGCAGGTATCATTACCGGGCTTGGCGTCTGGGCCACTCATTTCATCGCCCTTATCGGCTACCAACCGGGCTTTCCGATAAAGTTCGACGCCATTGTGACGCTTATGTCGGCGCTGATCGCGATCGTCGGCCTGACGACAGCCACGTCCATCGTCCATAACAGTCACACGACCGTACGAAAGCTGATTGCAGCGCTCATCGCGTCATGCACCGTCGTCACCATGCACTATTTCGGGATGACCGCGCTGAATGACAGCGTCCTGATGACGCTTGATCCGCTCCTCGTCTCGCTCTCTGTCATCGTATGCTTTGGCTTCTATATCATCGCCTACACATGCCGCCTCAGCACGCAGCTCTTTGTCCGCAATGGCATCAGCTGGTCCTGCGCGATGATCGCCATCCTCGGCGCGCACTTTATCGGCATGGCCGCGATGACACTGACGCCGCGGGAAACGATTCCTGAAGCCGGCTGGCTGATGGGCACGGGCGCGCTGAGTATCACCATCGCAACAACCACCTGCCTGATCCTTCTGTTTGCGGCGCTCGCTGCGGGCCTCGATTCGCTCCTCGTACAGTTGCGCCAGCTTGAAGCGCGCAAGCTGTCTGCCTTGGCTGACTCGTCCCAGGAAGCGCTCTTCATGGTGTCTGACCGTGGCAAGGTCATCCAGGCCAACATGGCAGCCGAAACACTGCTCGGCATGCCACGTGACGAAATGCCGGGGGCGGACATTTCCGATATTCTCCAGCTGAATGATCTGAGAAATCTCACCAATGGCAAAGACAGGCTGATCGGTGAACGCATCTTCCGCCCCACCGGCGGACCGGAGATCACCGTGGAAATCACGACACGTGCGATGTCGGACGGAGACACCGGGTTTACGGTGTTTGCCGTCCGCGACCTCACACAGCGCCTGCGCCAGGAGGCCAAGGTCCGTGCGCTTGCCTATCGGGACACACTCACCGGCTTGCCTAATCGGGCGGCGTTCAACAATGCGCTTGAAGCCGGCATTCGCGACAAGCCCTATGCCGAAAACGATCTCGCTGTCCTCATCATCGACGTTGATGAATTCAAGGAAGTGAACGACCAGTTCGGCCATGATGTTGGCGATGGCCTGCTGCGTATTGTGGGCCGCCGCATCTCCGCCTGTCTGTCACCTGCCGACATGGTTGCCCGCCTCGGTGGCGACGAATTTGCCATCATTCTGCGCGGCCGCACCAGCATCCACCAGGTCGCATGGACCGCCAACGCGATCCTCAGATCCTTTGCCACGCCAATCAAGCTCGGCACACGCACCCTGCTGATGCGCGCCAGCATCGGTATCGCCCTTGCGGAGCCTGAGGCCACCGGCACGGCACGCGTACTCATGGCAGCCGACCGCGCACTCTATGCCGCCAAACAGGCCGGCCGGGCCTGCTATCGCGTCTATGATGCCGCCCTGCATGAGGCGCACGAGGAGAAGCGCGATCTCGAAACCGCCCTCCACGAAGCGGTTGATCAAGAACAGTTCGTGCTTCACTTCCAGCCCAAGGTCTGTACCCAAACGCGTGCTGTGGTCGGCCGCGAAGCGCTGATCCGCTGGAACAGGCCCGGTCGGGGCCTTGTCTATCCAGACACCTTTATCCCCGTGGCGGAACAAAGCCTTCTGATCAACGACATTGGCCGCTGGACGATCCGCGCCGCTTGCGAAGCAGCCGTCAACTGGGACGAGAACGAGACAGTCGCCGTCAACCTCTCCGCCCGCCAGTTCCTCGATCCGAATCTGGTGTCAGATGTGCGCAACGTTCTGCATGAGACGGGCCTCCACCCCGCACGTCTTGAGCTGGAGATCACCGAGACGGCGCTCATTCTCAACAAGCAGCTCGCCGCGACCATCCTGATGGAACTGAAGAGAATTGGCATCAAGATCGCCCTCGATGATTTCGGCACGGGCTACTCGTCCATGAGCTATGTTCAGTCCTTCCCGTTCGACCGCCTCAAGATCGACCGCTCGTTCGTGGCAGCCATGAATGGCGACCGTAAATCGCGCGCCATTGTTGAAGCGATCATCAGCCTCGCCCATTCGCTTGATATCCCGGTCGTTGCCGAAGGGGTCGAGACAGAGGAGCAGGCCAGCCTGCTGCGAAGCCTTCTGTGTGAGGAGCTTCAGGGCTTCCTGATCGCCCGCCCGGAACCCTTTATCTCGCCAGAGCAGCCCCAGCAAGAATTCCGCAATCCCCACGCAGCGCTCTCAGCCGCCTGACCTGACAGAGATCAGGATTTGCCTTCGGCCCATTTCTTCAGGCCGGGGTCTGCCGGATCTTCCAGCATGATCTTGAGCCGGGCGTAGAGGTTGCCCGGCGTACTGGTCTGAACGCCCTTGCCCCTCAGGCGCAGCTGCGCGTCCGTGTTCGATCCTGCAGGCACTTTCAGTGTTACCGGGCCGGACGGCGTCTTCACTTCCACGCTGCCGCCCATAATGGCTGTCTTGAGATTGATCGACACGCTCATGCGCAGGTCCTTGCCATCGCGCTCCCACACACTGCTCGGCCGCACTTCCACTTCCAGCAGCGCGTCGCCCGGCGCCCCGCCATTCGGCGACGGCTGGCCCTGGCTCTTCAGACGCAGCGACTGGCCGCTTTCGATGCCAGCCGGAATGTTCACGTCCAGCGCGGTCCCGTCCGCCATGGTCATCCGGCGCCGCGCGCCTGTAATCGAATCCTCGAAGGAAATCTCGACGCGATAGCGAATATCGCGGCCCTTTTGCGGGCCTGGATTGCGACGGCGTCCGCCACCGCCAAACATGCCGCCCAGGATGTCCTCGAACGGGTCGCCCTGCGCCCCATCAAATGGATTGCCACCGCCGCGCGTCTGCCAGCGTTGTCCGCCACCGCCCGGATATCCGCCAGCGCCACCACCGGGATAGCCGCCGCCAAAGCCTGCGGGATTGCCGTCACCGTCGATCTCGCCCCGGTCGAACTTCGCCTTCTTCTCCTTGTCACCCAGGATATCCCATGCCTGCGACACCCGCTTGAACTCCTCCATCTTGGCATTGTCGTCGGGATGCAGGTCAGGGTGCAGGGCTTTCGCCTTGTTGCGATAGGCTTTTTTGATCTCGGCCTCGCTCGCTGTGCGGGTAACGCCGAGCACGCTATAGGGATCTAGGGCCAAGGGCGGGTATTCCTCTAAATGGGTAAAATCACTGTTGGCCCAGAGTTAGGATGTTCCGGCGCCGATTGAAACCCATGGACCCACTCGGCCATCAGCGCCAGTCTCCGCTACCCGCGCCGCCACCGCGCCCGGTGCCAGCGTCGCCGATGGCATGGTGACGTCAAAGCGCGCCCCAAAGCCGCTCCCGGTATCCACCTCCACAGCGAACCGGCCCGCATTTGCCGCCTCGGGAAAGGCCCTGTTCGTCGCCGCATCCGCGCCGCGCCGCACCCAATCCAGCGCGTCGCCAGCGCATCCTGGCCATCCGTCCCGATGCGTAGATGGTCCTTCGCGGCATCAATGGACAAAGCTTCCCCGTCCGGCGGTGTGATCACCGTCTTTGTCATCTCGAAATCCTTTTATGTATCAATCCTCTATCCGGCCGTTTGCTTTTGGTTCAGCACTTGGAGTCTATAGTTCCGCCCAGTCCCTCTATTCGGAGCCACCCTTGTACTTGCGGATCATAGCCTTCGCCTCGGCCGTCATCGCCCTGCCCGCCACCGCGCAGAGCACGGACTATATGAATGGCTACTACCAGCGGGCCGTGGAATCCGGGGTCGCGCCCGAAAACCCGTCCGACATGGTCCGTTGCGCCTCCTATTGGGCTGTCTGGTCGCAAAGCGCCGCCCAGGACTGGGACGCCGCATTCATGGAGCGCCTCAGCCCGGACCTGCGCCCCGCCGAAAGCGAACTCGCCGCCGGCTACTGGGCCCAGATGGCCTCGGACATCTACGAGGATGAGACCGGCGACACCGCCCGCTTCGAACAGGAAGTCGACATCGCCACCCCCATCGCCCTGCAGGCCTATCTAGACCTGCGCACCGCCCCCGACGCCCGCGACCGCTACCATATGTTCCGCGTCCTCGGCGCATGCCACCTCACCTTCGAGTAAGGCCTAGACCAGCGTCACCAGCGCCTCCGCCGGCTTATACAAGCGCGACCGAAGCCTGCGTCAGCGAAGCGGCATCGCGCCCGCCCCACGCCGCTACCCCCAATTGCGACAGTGCAATCAGAGGTGCCGCGGGTTTCGATTCGCGCCGTGCGCCTGCAAATGGCCACCCCAGCTCATGCTTCCCTCGCTTCCCGATAGCTTCTTCCGATGCAGCGAATTTACTCCCGCAGGCATAGCGGTCGGACGTAAGATAAAATTCCGCAGCAATCCTCGGGTACTAGCCTGATAAGTTGAGGGAAACGGGCGCTCGGGACCTGCATTTTTAGAGAAACAGGCAATAGCCATGCAGATCCAAATCTGCTTTGTGCCGCGCTTGTGACAGGGGAAGAGGAGCTAACAGAATGTCGGCACGCGTCATCTCGATTGCCAACTCAAAAGGCGGTGTCGGCAAGACCACCACCTGCGTCATGCTGGCCGAGGCTTTCGCGGCTTCTGGCCGCCGCACACTGGTCGTCGATCTCGATACGCAGGCCAACGCTTCCCTGCTTGTCTACGGCCACGAGGGCGACGAACACCTGTTCCAGGCGATCAATGATTACGCCACGATTTCCGACTGGCTGCTGGAGAATTTCTTCGCAAACGAGCAGAAGCGCCTTTCCGAATTCGTCGTCACAGGCGCCAGCGACGTCACGCATGAGGGCAAGTCCCTGCCGCTGGATCTGATCCCTTCGTCGCCGCGCCTGCGCAAGACAGAGCGCGAGCTGATCTACGAACTCACGGCCAAGAAATACTCGATGCAGGCCCTCGAAGGCCAGGTTGGCCGCCGCCTGCGCGACGACTTCGACCTGCTGAAAAGCGAGTATGATGTCATCATCTGCGACTGCCCGCCCGGCATCTCGGTGATGACCGAAAGCGTGCTTGCGGCCAGCCACCTAATCGTCGTGCCCACGATACCGGACTTCATGTCCACGCTCGGCCTCGATCTTTTCACCGGCGACATCATGCGAAACCTGCGCGATCGTGATATCGAGAACCTGCCCGTTGTCCTCGCCACGCGCTTTGACAACACGCCTCACCAGCAGGTCGTGCTGCAGGCCATGCGCGATGCGGCCAATTCGAAGGAAGCCGAATTCCGGATGTTCAAGACCGTCGTGCCTCTCAAGACCGGCTTTGCGTCCAACCCGATCGAACTCGGACCGGACCCGACCCTGTCAGCCAAATGGCCCGGTGAAGCGCTCGGCATCATCGACTCCCTCATGAAGGAAATCCTGGAGCTATTGAAATGAGCATGACGACAGCCACCGGGGGTGCCGGCGCGCTGGCAGCCCTGCTCGACAATCGCGACCGTTTTGCCAAGCTGGCCGAGAAAGACTTCTCTGCCGCCGCTGGCCTCCTCGTCCGCAAGCTCATGATCTCCGCAGGCCAGACGACCGAAGACATGGTCTTCCTGCGCGAGTCTGTCGGCACTGAAATCTTCGAAACCGAACTGAAGCGGCTGTCCAGCCACCATGCCCGTCTGCTCGCCCGCCGCCTCGACAAGGACGTGGACGATTTCGAGGTCTCCACCGCTGGCGCTGCTGCCGCCCACATCCGCAAGGTCATGTCCGGCGAGACCACCACGCCTGAGGCCAAGGTTGCCCCGGCTGAGGATACACCGCCGCCCGCCGACGACACGCCCCCCACCGGCAGCGACGACGGCCCGAAGAACGCCTATTTCGGCCGCAAGTCCTTCCGCGCTGGCAACTAGGCCTGCTGCGGCAGCTCGAACAGCGCCCGGTTCTCGGCCAGGATCATCGCCGTGTCCTCCGCGCTCGGCTCCAGCGACCAGTTGCCCTTCTGGAACGTCCCGCCCAGCACAATCCCATCGCGCCGCCCGAACATGTAGGCATGGCTCCCGGTGATGATGTTGTAATCGATTTCCGCCTGCGGCTGCAGGATCACCAGCTGCCCGCGTGCCGGTGTTATCACCGTGTCGCCAAACAGCGCCCCTGCACCGAGCCCGGTGCAGTTGAACACCACCGTCTCCGGCAGCGCCGCCACCTGCGCCACATCATCAAATGACTGCACCACGATCTTGCCCCCGCGCAGCCGGATGTCCCGCTCCAGCACCCGCAGGTAATAGGGCGTGTCCACCATCATCGTATCGAAACTCTTCGCGAAAGGCGCATTGAAGCTCAGCTCGCCCGGTTCATACTCCCGCTCGTTGACGACAAACTCATGCATCGGGCTGCCCCTCGGCGCGGGCGTCTCCGGCTTCGCCTTGTCCGACAGCACATAGTTCACTTCCCACGTGACGCCATATTCCGGCCCGGTCAGCAGCTGGAAGCGCTGGAACGCAAAGCGCGACGCCGCCACATGCTTCGCCCTGTAGGCATCGTCCACCATGCTGTCCTGAAAGACCGACGCCGGCCACCACTGCCCGCCCGCAATATTCGATGTCGTCTCCGGCGACAGCGCCTTGGCATAGATCGTCACATTCGCGCCGCGCTCCAGCAACAGCATCGCGGTCGACAGTCCCACGATCCCGGCGCCCATCACGGCATAATCCTTCACGTCCGGGTCCCAGCCCTCCTCCACGGCCAGATGCGCAGTGCCCCAGGACAGCGTGATCCCGCCGCCGCCATGGCCATAATTATGGATAACCGCCTTCTCAACCAGCATCTCCCGCTCCACGCGGAATCCCGTCGGGCGGTATGGCCGGAGGCCAACAACAACCCGCGCCACCCGGCCCGGATCCACGATCACCGGCGGCACCTGCTTCATCGCGACGCCCGGCCCGCTCGCCTTCGGCACGCCTGTACAGGCCGTCGCCATGGCCGCCAGCCCCGTCGCCGCAAATGTCCGCCGTGTCAGCTGTGTCATCGCCCGTCTCTCCTGATTTAACGGCTCCAGCCTCCGCTGCCCCGTGTCGGAGATCAAGCCGTTTTCGTCGCCCGCCGGGCTGGCCACTCGCGCCTGCCTAGAGCGCGCGCACACGCGGCCCACCTGTCCACCCCAGCATCAGCGCCTACACGGCCCAGCAAGACAAGAAACCGTATGTTCCGCGCCTCCCGCTCGTTCATGTGTTTCCGGTATCGAGTGGTCTGCATGGGGCGAACTATACGCCCGCTCGAATCACGGTCGGAAAGACTACGCCTTTTCACCTTCAACGGCCACAGGGCATTTGCTCCGAACGACTACATTTTTCCGGATATTGAGTGATGAAAACATGACGTTTACTTGACAATCGCACCATGCCTTGTTGCCCGGCAACCACACTGCCAGAGCGTTAAGCTTACCAAACCGTAATTGTCGTAAATCCTCAGAAGAAGTGTCGCGCGACTGTCACCTTGACGACCTAGAGGGGGCCCATTCCTCCCCGGGACTCGATAGGTCAAACACATGAATCTCCGTTACAAGAAACTCCTCCTCACCACAGCGCTCGCCACTGCCAGCCTGTGCCTTTCCGCACCCGCATATGCTCAAGTTGCGGAAGTTGACGCCGACGCGCGGCTCGACACCGTCACCGTCATCGGCCAGCGCGCAATGATGGAAAGCGCCATCGCCCGCCAACGCGCGTCCGACACGATCCAGAGCGTCGTCACCCGTGATGCCCTCGGCCAGTTTCCCGACCAGAACGTCGCCGAATCCACGCGCCGCCTCACCGGCGTCAACATTCTCGACGACCAGGGCGAAGGCCGCTTCATCTCCGTGCGCGGGCTCGACCCGACGCTCAACGCCTCCTCCATCAATGGCGTACGCCTGCCGTCTCCGGAATCCGATACGCGCGCCGTTGCGCTTGACGTTGTTGCCTCCGAACTCGTTGAATCCATTGAAGTAAAGAAGACCCTGACGCCTGACATGGACGCCGACACGATCGGTGCCTCCATCGAGATCAACACGACCAAGGCGTTCGACCGCGACGACCTATTCCTCAGCACAAAGCTCGAAGGTTCCTATAATGACCTGAACGGCGAATACTCGCCAAAAGCCGCGGTCGACTTCTCCATCCCGATCTCGGACACGTTCGGCGTGGCCGGCGGCCTGTCCTTCTCCAACCGCAAGACCTCGACCGACAATATCGAGATGGGCGGCTGGACCACGGACGACAGCGGCGTAACCTATGCCGAAGACCTTGAGTATCGCGACTATGATGTTGAGCGCGAACGCCTAGGCGGCTCGCTCTCCTTCGACTGGAAAGCCACCGACACGACAACGCTTTACGCCCGCGCCATCTATTCCAAGTTCGACGACACCGAAAAGCGCCAGCGCCTCGTCTTCGCCTTCAGCGGCTCGCCTGTCTCCGGTGATGCAGACTCAGCCACGTTCGTTTCCGGCGACGGCGACACGAATGATACTGACGACCGTATCCGCGTCCGCCGCGGCCTGAAGGATCGCTTCGAAAGCCAGATCATCCAGTCCTACCAGGTCGGCGGCGAAACCGAGACCGGCCCCTGGAAGTTCGACTACAAGCTCGCTTATTCCGAAGCCGAGGAACACGAATACGACACCCAGGACCCGACGCGCTTCCAGCAGGACTTCAAGGACAATGGCGAACTGTCCGTCAACGTCAATTACGCCAATCTTGAAAAGCCTGTCTTCTCCATCCTGACCGGCGCTGACGACTTCAACGACGCCTCCGGCTACGAGTTCACCGAGCTCGCCGTGAACGACGGCATGTCCAAGGACAAGGAATGGTCGGCCAAGGGTGACATCGCCCGCACGTTCGACCTTGCCAGCGGCGAGTTTGAATTCAAGACCGGCCTCAAAGTCCGTCTGCGCGAGAAGACCTATTCCGCCAATAACCTCATCTATGATGAGTTCGACGGCGCAGACGACTACACGCTCGCCGACGTTACCGGCAAGCAGACCTATGGTCTCGCAGACCTCGGCGTCCTGCCGGATCTCGGCAAGGTCCGCGCTTTCTATGCGGCGAACAAGGCCGGCTTTGTCCTCAACGAAGACGACTCCTTCCTCGACTCCATTTCCGGCGCCTATGAAGTGCAGGAAGACATCTATGCCGCCTATGCACAGGGCAAGTATTCGACCGATCGCATGACCCTTATCGGCGGCGTGCGTGTTGAACAGACGAAGGACGATCTTGGCGGTAACCTCGTCGACGAAGACGCAGTCACGGCCACACCGCTCAACTTCTCCAACGATTATACCAACGTCCTTCCAAGCCTGAACCTCAAGTACGAGGCCATGGAAAACCTGATCCTGCGCGCTGGTGTCTTCGCCAGTGTCGTGCGCCCGGGCATCGGCCAGATGGCCCCGCGCTCTTCGATCAACGAAGACCTCGAAGCCTCCTTCGGCAACCCCGACCTTGATCCCTACAAGGCCTGGAACGGCGATCTCAGCATCGAATACTACCCGAACCCGGGCACTGTCCTGCAGGCAGGCGTCTTCTACAAGGATATCAAGGACTTCATCGTCGAACAGACCTTCCAGGACGATGTCGCCCCCTATAACGGCGTCTTCAATGGCATCGCCTTCACGGAAGCCACCATTCCGATCAACGGCGATACAGCGACCGTTCAGGGCATCGAACTGAACTACCAGCAGGCGCTCGACTTCCTCCCCGGCCTGCTCGACGGCATGCTGGTCGGCCTCAACTACACCTATACCGATGCCCAGGGCGACGTGCCGGATGGCGACGGTGGCATGCGCTCCATCATGCTGCCGGCGGCTGCGAAAAACACGTACAACGCCATGCTTGGCTACGAGAAGGGGGGCCTGTCCCTTCGCCTCACCGCCGCCTATCGCGACGAGTATCTGGATGAACTCGGCTCCGATGCCGGAACCGACCGCTACGTGAAGGACCACCTCCAGATCGACGCCTCGGCCAAGTATCGCTTCACCGACCGGGTTCAGGGCTTCGTCGAGTTCGTGAACATGGGTGACGAACCTTACGTCGCCTTCCAGAAAGGTCCGGATCAGGATCGTCTCCTTCAGTACGAAACCTACTCCTGGACTGGCAAGGTCGGCGTCCGCCTGACCTACTAGTCGAAGCGTTTCCTCCCGCTGCCTTCCCCCGTCTCAGACATGGGGGAAGGCAGTTGCCGTTGCGCACGACGTTGCAGCAATGCTGACCAGCCGGGCCGCAGCCCGCCTCATTCTCTTCCGGAAATGGCCCCGAACACGTACCGGGTCCGCCTGAAAGCAAGACCTTTCCTGCCTTATTCGGGGTGCAGCTTCCAATCATTGCAAATACGCAATGAAAGGAGCCGCCCATGTTCGCCGCCGTCAGGATCCGTGCCCGTGTCTCAGACTGGAGTCCCCTGTTCTCCCGTTCAGGTCAGTGGCTTGGCGCAACCCTGACAGCGGCGGCATTTGCCGCTGGTGCCGCCTGGGCTGACCAGGAACCCCGCCTCGTCACCCCGAATGATGCCACCACTGGCACGCTGCTCTTCAAGGCATCCACACAAGGAAAATACGTTCAGGCCCCGTCTTTGTTGACGGATGTCCAGATCGATATTTCAGGCCCCATCGCCCGCACCCGCGTCACCCAGCGTTTCGAGAACACGACCGATGGCTGGGTCGAAGGCGTCTACGTTTTCCCCCTGCCGGATGAAAGCGCTGTCGACTCGCTCCGCATGCAAATCGGCGACCGCTTCATCGAAGGCCTGATCGAGGAGAAAAAGAAGGCCAAGGCCATCTATGAACAGGCCAAGTCCGAAGGCAAAAAGACCGCCCTGCTCGAACAGGAAAGGCCAAACCTCTTCACCAATTCTGTTGCCAATATCGGCCCCGGCGAAACCATCATTGTCCAGATCGAGTATCAGGAAACCGTCCACCTTTCCGACGACACCTTCTCGCTCCGCTTCCCCATGGTCGTCGCGCCGCGCTACATGCCTGCCCCTGAAATCCTCACCGCTTCCCTCGGCGAGGAAGGCTGGGCTGTCAGCGACCCCGTGCCGGATCGTGGCCGGATCTCCCCGCCGGTCCTGAATCCGCAACTTGGCAACACCAACCCGCTCACGCTCAGCGTCTCGCTAGACGCCGGGTTTGCGGTTGGAAAACTCGAGTCCACCTATCATCCCATGGACACGAGCTGGACCGGTGCCAGCGCCGCCAACCTCACGCTGTCTTCAGGAAGCACCTATGCCAATCGCGACTTCGAGCTGACATGGACGCCCAAGGCCTCCAAGGCCCCCAGCGCCGCGCTCTTCACTGAAACAGTGGATGGTGAGCCCTACTACCTCCTTATGGTCACGCCGCCTGTCGCCGCCCAATCCGCGCCGCCACCACCGCGCGAGATCACCTTCATCATCGACACATCAGGCTCCATGGGCGGCGAGTCGATCCGGCAGGCCCGGACAAGCCTCGCCCTCGCCATTGCCCGCCTCAAGCCCGAGGACCGCTTCAACGTCATCGAGTTCAATTCCGTGACCCATGCCCTGTTCGATCATCCCCTGGATGCCAGCACTACTAACCGCGCCCGCGCCACGCGCTGGGTGAACAATCTGGAGGCCACGGGCGGCACCGAAATGCTGCCCGCCCTGCGCGAAGCCCTTGCCGACCACGGCACCGGCGACGGCCGCCTGCGCCAGGTCATCTTCCTGACGGACGGCGCCATCGGCAACGAGCAGCAACTGTTTGAAACCATCACGCAGTACCGCGCCGACGCGCGCATCTTCACCGTCGGCATCGGCTCCGCACCCAACAGCTTCTTCATGTCCCGCGCAGCAGAACTCGGCCAAGGCAGCTACACGCACATTGGCGATGTCGATGAAGTCGCCGCCCGCATGGGTGCCCTCTTCACCAAGCTCGAAAGCCCCGCCATCACCAGCCTCGCCGCCACATGGCCGGACGGCACCAAGGTCGAGGCATGGCCCTCGCCACTGCCGGATATCTATTCCGGCGAGACACTCGTCATCGCCGCCAATGCCGCCGCGAAAGACGGCCTGGTCTGGGTTTCCGGGTTGAATGGCGACCAGCCCTGGAAAGTCGGCCTGCCCCTCAAGCAAGCGGCAAAACGCGAAGGCATTTCAAAACTCTGGGCCCGCAAGAAAATCGCCTCGCTGGAACTCGACCGTGCTCGCGCCGACACATTCCCGGACCTCGTCGACGACCAGATTCTCAGCGTCGCCCTCGCCCACCATCTCGTCTCGCGCCTGACCAGCCTGGTTGCCGTGGACGTGACACCGAGCCGCCCGGAAGGTGCAGACCTCGACAGCGCGCAGGTGCCCCTGAACCTCCCTGCAGGATGGGATTTCGGCAAGGTCTTCGGCCATGAGGGCATCCGCTCCGACGCGCCGATGATCCCCGTCGATGCGCTCGCCATCCGCAAGCCGGATCCGCAACGGATGAACGCTCCCATGCAGGTCGACCGCGGCGTCCACCTGCCGAACACAGGCACGCTATCAGACCTGAAACTGCTCGCCGGCATCATCCTCGTTCTGCTCGGCTTCATGGTGAAACTCATCTTCCGCCGCATCCAGTTGCGCCATGCCGCATGACGCCGAAACACGTGATCCTCCCTCCACATGGGGGAGGTGGCCCCACCCGGGCCGGAGGAGGGCATTCGGCCTCACCGCCGCCCTCCTCCTTTCCGGCTTGATCCTGATGGGCAATGGCGCCTACCTGAAGGCCAAGGCCAGCCTCTCGCAGGTCCTGCTTGCCCATGCCTGGGAAAAGACACTGCAAGGCTCAGCCGATGCCCGCCCCTGGCCATGGGCTGACGTGACGGCTGCAGCGAAGCTGGAACTGCCGCGCCTCAAGGCCTCGGCCATTGTGCTGACCGGCACCAGCGGGCAGGCCCTGGCGTTTGGCCCCGGCGTAATGGAAGGCTCCGCCGCCCCGGGCCAGCCAGGCCTGACGCTGCTCGCAGGCCACCGCGACAGCCATTTCGCCTTTTTGCAGCATGCCCGCATCGGCGACACGATCCGGCTCACCGGACCGGACGGCACGCCCCATCCCTACATACTGACAGAAACCCGTATCGTGGACGAAGACGCGAGCATGCTCACCCCGGGCGGCACAGGCGCGCCCACGCTGGCCCTCACCACCTGCTATCCCTTCGAAGGAATGACACCCACACGCCAGCGCTTCGTCGCCATCGCCCAAATGAAAGACCCGCCAACCGGTGAGGCTGGCGGGTCTGATACTGTCCCGGAGGCAAAGGCGCGCTCAGGCGCCGTCGCGATCCCAGAAGCGGAGGTTGGCGAGTTCTGAGACGAAGCTCTTTATGGTAGCGGGCTTACCCAGTTCAACGCAGCCACCATCCATGTGGTCAGCCATGCCAACAGCCTCGAAAAGCTTCATCGAATCTGGCGTGTAGCCGATATATTTATAGTGCGCGAAGGCATCATTGAGGAAGTCCTTGGCCGGTGGCTTCTTCGCCATGTCGTCGGCGCACTCTTCGGTCAGCATGATGGCCACGGCATCGAACAGAACAGACGGCCCGCCATCGATTTTCTCGTCGGCGGCAACATGCGTACCATCATCAAGGTCGACGCCATTGATGGTTGGCGCCACAACAGCCACCATGCCACCAGCCTTCTCGACCGCCTCTTTCAGGGCGTTGAACGACTCCGCCGACGCGTCATCGCAGAGGAATACCCCAAGCTTACGACCTGCAAAGCTCTTGGGCGGATTCTTGAGCATGCTGAGGGCGTCGGAAGCCGGCAGGTCCTGCATCGTTGGCCGGGCCGCCTTCATGGCAATCGGCGTCTTGATGCCGAGGCCTTCAGCCACCGTATCGGCGAGTCCCTTGTCCACGTTCACGAGGTGCGCCACCATCCGTTCACGGATTTCGGCCTTCTCCACCTTGCTAAGTTCGAACACGAGCGCGTCGCCCATATGGGCCTGCTCAACTTCGGTCTGGCTGATATAGAACTGCCGCGCCTGGCTGTAATGGTCGGCGAAGGATTCCGGCCGCAGGGCCTCCTTCTTGCCTTCTATCGGCTGGGCGAAATGCTGGTAGCCGTTGTCCGGGTCTTCGCGCGGGCCGCCTTGTTCGGTGCCCCAGCTATTGGGCTCGTAATTGGCGCGGCCGACAGGGTTTTTCATGGCCATATGGCCGTCCTGCTGGAAAGTGCGCATAGGGCATTTGGGGGCGTTGATGGGAATATGCGTGAAGTTCGGTCCGCCGAGCCGTTTGATCTGCGTGTCGAGATAGGAGAAATTGCGTCCCTGCAGCAGCGGATCGTCGGAAAAGCCGATGCCCGGCACCACGTTGCCCGTGCAGAAGGCAACCTGCTCGGTCTCGGCAAAGAAATTGTCGACGCGGCGGTCGAGCACCATGCGGCCGATGATGCGGACGGGGATTTCCTCCTCCGGTATCAGCTTGGTTGCGTCGCGCACGTCGAAGGCAAACTTGTCGGCAAACTTGTCGTCGAAAATCTGGACGCCGAGTTCCCATTCGGGGAAGTCGCCCCTCTCGATGGCAGTCCAGAGGTCGCGGCGGTGGAAATCCGGGTCGGCGCCATTGATCTTCACCGCTTCGTTCCAGACAACCGACTGCATCCCCATCTTGGGCTTCCAGTGAAACTTCACGAATGAGGATTTGCCCTTGGCATTGATCAGGCGGAACGTGTGGACGCCGAAGCCTTCCATGAAGCGCAGCGAACGCGGGATGGTGCGGTCCGACATGATCCACATGACCATGTTCATCGCTTCCGGCGATAGGGAGATGAAGTCCCAGAAATTGTCGTGCGCCGTCTGCGCCTGCGGGAAGCCACGATCCGGCTCAGCCTTGGCGGAATGGATCAGGTCCGGGAACTTCATCGCGTCCTGGATGAAGAAGACCGGGATATTGTTGCCGACGAGATCCCAATTGCCTTCATCGGTGTAGAATTTGACCGCAAAGCCGCGCACGTCGCGCGCGAGGTCGGGTGAGCCCTTGTTGCCGGCGACGGTGGAGAAGCGCGTAAACAGCGGCACTTTCTTGCCGACTTCCGTCAACACCTTGGCGCGCGTGAATTCCTCTAGGCTGTCAGTCAGCTCGAAAAAGCCATGGGCCGCATAGCCGCGCGCATGCACCACGCGCTCCGGGATGCGCTCATGGTCGAAATGGAACATCTTTTCGCGGAAATGGAAGTCGTCCATCAGCATCGGGCCGGGCGTTCCGGCCTTCAGGTGGTTCTGGTCGTCGCGGACAGGCACGCCCTGCTGGGTCGTCATGGCTTCGTAGCCGTCCTTGGTGGTCTGATGGGGCGCTCCACTCTTGTCGAGGGGGGCTCCAGGCTTCATCGGCATGGGGAAATCCTTTCGCTGAAAAGGCGGCGCAGGGCGCGGCCGCATCTCTCAGCTACGTGGCCGCAAGGCTTTCGTTGCACGCTTTATAGGAAATACAGAAAGGCCATAACCTAAGTTAAAGCAAAGGCTTCTGCGGGGCGATTCATGGCCGGCTTGTAATGAAACAGGGAGCATTCTGGAGCGGGTACACGGGATCGAACCGAGATAGCTAGCTTGGAAGGCTAGTGCATTACCATTATGCTATACCCGCGCCTGACGCGTCGCTCGACCATAACACAAACAGTGGTGGAGGGGACAGGATTCGAACCTGTGTACGCTATGCGGGCAGATTTACAGTCTGCTGCCTTTAACCACTCGGCCACCCCTCCAAGGGCTGCCTGCGACTTACGATAATTGACGCCGTCGCCCCGAACCGCCTAAAGGCACGTCAATTACGTGCCCTCATCCGCTTCAGGAGACGGCCTTATAGGGACGAAAGAAATGGCGCGCAACCATCCAAAACGCCGAAACACACAAGCACCTGCCGGTCCGGACGGATCGCCGCGGCCACGGCAGGACCGTCCGCGCGAGCGCAGTGGCGGCGGGGACGGCGAAGGCTGGCTGTGGGGCACCCATGCGGTGACCGCCGCGCTGGCCAATCCGTCGCGCACGCTGCACATGCTGCTGGCGACCGAAAACGCTGCGGCGCGGCTCGGCCCAGCCCGAATCACGCCGGAAATCATCCTCGGCAAGGATCTGGACAACCGCCTGCCCGCTGGCGCCGTCCATCAGGGCCTCGCCCTGAAGGCCGCGCCGCTGAATCCGGCGAGCCTGGAAGACCTGATCGACCGGGGCATCAGCCATATCTGCGTGCTGGACCAGGTGTCAGACCCCCACAACCTGGGCGCGATCTACCGTTCTGCGGCCGCTTTCGGGTTCCAGGGCCTCGTATTGCAGACGCGCCATGCCCCGCCTGTGACCGGCGTTGTGGCCAAGAGCGCGGCGGGCGCTGTGGAGACGGTATCGGAGGCGCGGGTCGTCAATATTGCCCGGGCGCTGGAGCAGCTGGCCGAGGCGGGATACCACACGGTGGGCCTGGCTGGAGAAGGCCGCCGCAGCCTCGCGGATGCCGTAGCAGGCACGGCCAAGCTGGCCATCGTGATGGGGGCCGAAGGCTCGGGCCTGCGCCCCGCCGTCGCCAAGGCCTGCGCGGAGCTGGCGCGCATCCCGATTGCCCCGGAAATGGAAAGCCTGAACGTGTCCAATGCTGCCGCAATTGCATTTTACGAAGCGAGTCGGGATCGTTTCCCAGCCGCGTGACACTCTGCTAGGGTTAACGGGTTGAATCGCCAATCGGGAGCGCGCGCGATGCTTAGACTTTTCTCCATTCTCCTTCTGCTGGGCGGCATTGCGGCGGCCATATTCGGCGGTGCAGCTGTCATGAAGAGCTTTGAAGAGCCTGCATCCATGGCCATGGATTCAGCCGGTGCGCCCGTCACAATGGACGAAATGTCCGAAGCGCCTATGCCGGAGGCTGTTGAAGCGGCGCCCGAACCCGAACTGGCCATGGAAGCCGCGCCCGAGGCCATGGAAGCGGTGCCTGAAACGATGGCGCAAGCCGCGCCGGAAGCCATGGAAGAACCCCCTGTTGCGATGGCTCCTGCCCCTCAGGCGTCGCTCGATGAAGCACCAATGGCATCAGCCCCCGCCCCTGAAGCGCGCTCAATGGCAAAATCGCGTTCGCTGTCGCCTCCGATCGTCGCCGATGAGGAGACGGCCAGTGTCGCATCGGTTCAGGACGCGTTCGACGAGGCTGGCGACATGGCCGAGGAGGCGTTCAGCGACATGGGCGATGCAGCCGATGCGGTGGCCGAAGCCGCCGGCGTCGCAGCCCCGCCTCCGCCGTCCAAATCCCATGCAGAGGCTTTCATGGAGAGCCTGCAGACCGTTCCCGTCGCGCATGAGACGCCCAAGACGGCCGAATACAAGCGCGCCTTTGACGTGACACTCGCCATTGATGCGACCGGCGACGACACGGCGGTCGATGCCCTGCCCAACCGGGGCGGCAATATCGTGACCGGCGAGGCCAAGGTCTCCGAGCGCGTGGAAGCACGCGTCAGCGGCGCAAATTTCGAGATTATCGAAATGTCGCCCGGTATCCAGAAGCTGTCGCCCCTGACCGAGAATGTCTGGCGCTGGTCGGTGATGCCACTGTCGGCAGGCGATCATGACCTCGTGTTCGAGATCTATGCCATCGACCAGGATTCGGTGGTTCCACTGCGCACATTCCGCGACACGGTGACAGTGCAGGTGTCGGGCCTTAACCGGGCCATTGCCTTTGCCGACCAGGCCAATCCGCTGTTCGTGTTGCTGGGCGGTCTCGGCTCAGCCATCGCCGGACTGCTCGGCGCGGTGAAGTTCTTCGGACGGCGCTAGGCGCTCAGCACTTCCCGCTGAGGCATTGCTGGAGATCGGTCGCGCAGCCGCGCGCGCCTTTTTCCTGCGCGTCCGACATGCCTTCCTGAACGCGCACCACGGCTGGCTCTCCGGCGCGCCAGTCGACACTGTAGAGACCCGCGATGCTGCGCACCTTGAGACAGGCTGCGGCGGCTTGGAAACACTCGTCATCGGAGCGGATGCGGCACACTTTTGGCTGCGAGATGACATTATGATCGGCGGCGGGCACGGGGCTCGACAAGGGCGCAACGGCCGGTTCGACGACGCTGAGCGGGTCTGATGCCGGGCCAAGCACCTGTTCCATCGCAGTCGCCGCAGGCTGGGCAAGGGCGGGCATCATGGCCAAGCCAAGGCTTGCCACGCTTGTCAGGATCATGCCCGCTGTCCGAATCTGCATCTACACCTGCCCCTGTAACGGCATATTACTGATACGACATATCCGTTGCATCCGCCACACCATAGGGACAATCTTGCGTGGAATAGCGTTCAATGCCCTGCTGAAATGCAGGGCACGTCTGACGTTGCCCGCTTTGACAACTGCCCTAAAGGCAGGTTTGTGGTGAACCTATGACAAGCGCACCCGAAACTCCCCTGACGCTCGCCGCCGCGCAGGACTTCCTGCGGGCCCAATCGGCCCGGATCGCGGTCGATCCGATGACCAATTCAGTCTTCGCGCTGGCCCAGTCACTGTTCCAGGATGTCGAGGCCGGCCGCACCAGTATCAGCGAGCTTTCCCGCTTTGCCGGCGACCTGCACCTGACGCTGATCAGCGAGCGCGCCGACCATTTCCGCGAGCAGCATTATGACGCCGATACCAAGGCCGCCTGGACCGATGTGCGCGGGCGGCTGGAGGTGCTGGCCGAAGAGGGTTTCGACGCGTTCAAGGCCAGCGTCGAGCGGAACACCGGCGGCATCGTGTTCACGGCCCACCCGACCTTTGCCCTTTCCCGGGCCCTTCGGCAGGCGTTCACCGCGCATGTGACACGGCCCAACAAATCGACCCGCGCAGCCCTGCTCAAGCATATCCGCGAGGATGGCCGCGAGTGGAACAAGGGCATCAACCTGAACGGCGAGCATGACGAAGTGCAGGAGGCGCTGCTGAATGCCGCCGGGGCGCAGCAGGTCTATGCCAGCGTCATACTGGACGTGGCGCGCAAGGCCTTCCCGGACCAGTGGCGCGACCTGCGCCCCTTCCTGCCGACACTGGCCAGCTGGGTCGGCTATGACCTCGACGGACGCACCGACATTCACTGGTCGCAATCGCTGACCTTCCGCTTGCGCGAGAAGGCCGACCAGCTGGCCCGCTATGGTGAGCGGCTGGAAGCCATGTCCGGCAGCGCCAAGATCGCGGCACTGGCCCGCCTCATCGTGCGCCTGCGCGGGGCGGCCAAGGATACGGCCGCTGACGCCAAACTGTTTGACCAGGACCTGACCGACCCGGAAAAACTGGTCGCCGCAGCCAACGCACTCAGCAATCACAGCAAGCGCATGATCCTCGATGCGACCGAGATCACTTCCATTCTGGATGATGTGATCCCGGAGGCCGACGACACGCTCGCCGCCAGCCTGATCGCCTTCCGGGCGGAAGTGGAGTCGCTGCAGCTCGGCACCGCGCGCATTCACCTGCGCGTCAATGCTGCGCAGGTGCGCACCGTTATCAACCGCGACCTTGGCCTTGAGACCGAGGACCGCCAGCTTGGCCGCCTCGCGCTGGCGCAACTTTCCCAGAAGGCCCGCACCTCGAAGCCGGTGGACGTGAACTTCGCCGACCTCTTCCTTGAGCAGTCGACGGCGCGGCGCCAGTTCATGATGTGCGCACAGATCCTCAAGCATATCGATTCCGGATCGGTGATCCGTTTCCTGATCGCCGAGAGCGAGAACCCGGCAACCGTAATGGGCGCGCTCTACCTCGCGCGCCAATATGGCGTGGCCGAAAAGCTCGATATCTCGCCGCTGTTCGAAACGCCGGAAGCGCTAGAAACCGGCGGACGCTTCATTGAGCGCCTGCTCGAGGAACCGGAATTCCTGCGCTATGTGAAAGAGCGCGGCTATCTCTCGATCCAGCTCGGCTTCTCCGATGCCGGACGGTTTATCGGGCAGGTCGCTGCCGACATGGCCATCGAGCGCATCCATAACCTTATCGCACGGGCGCTAGCCGCGAAGGGCGCCGATGTGGCGCTGCTGATCTTCAACACGCATGGCGAGTCCATGGGGCGCGGCGCTTGGCCCGGCAGTTTCGGCCAGCGCTTTGACCATGCGCTGACGCCGTGGACGCGCAATGGCGCGGCGGCGCGTAACCTGCCGCTGATGCACGAAGTCAGCTTCCAGGGCGGCGATGGCTTCCTGCACTTTGCCAATCCCGTGCTGGCCGAGACGACCTATGCGGCGTGGTGCCGACGCGCGCTGTCGCTGCCGCCGGACACGACCGAAGACCCGTTCTATACGCGTACGGATCTTGTCTGGGATTTCTACCGCTCGCTTCGGGCATGGCATGAGCGCCTGTTTGTCAACGCAGATTATGGCCGGCTGCTGGGCGACTTCGCCGCCGGGCTGGTGGTCAAAGCCGGCTCGCGCCAGAAGCGCCGCACCGGCGGGCCGACCGGCCCCCGCGCGCTGCGGGCCATCTCTCACAACGCAACGCTGCAACAGCTCGGCATTCCAGCCAATACGGCGGCGGGCATCGGCTCGTCCCTGCAACGCGAGAACGACCGGCTGGTGGAGCTGATCAATACCAGCCCGCGCATGCACGCGCTGATCCTGTTGGCGCTGAATGCCCGCGCGGTGACGAGCCTGCCGGCGCTGCGTGCCTATGCCAATGTATTCGACCCGAGCGTCTGGATTGCGCACTCGCGGCTGGTCGATCCTGAAAGGGCCGGCGCCTATCGCGCGGTCTATTACGGGCTGCGGGATGACGAGACGGCAATATCGATCAACCGGATCGCCAACCTCCTGTCGATCGACCTTGGCCGCTTCGACCGCCTTCTCGCCCAGCTCGATGATGCCCCCTCGGCAGAGGAACGCCATGAGGGGCGGCTGGACCTGCACGCGCTGCATGCCATTCGTCAGGCATTGATGATGCACGCCTTCGTTCTGGTCGGGCAATTGCCACGCATTTCAGAGCGCCACGATACCAACACGCGCGACCTGTTGCGCATGGTTCTGGACATGCAGATCAGCGACGCTGTCGACATGCTGGTGAAGATCTTCCCGCGTGGCCGAGACGAGGATACGCCGTTCAAGGAGCTGACCGAGGCCGGCAGCGAGGCGAAGTCAAATGCCTATGGCTATGACCGGATCCATCGCAACATCATCGGCCCGCTCGGCGAGATCGACCGCGCACTGCACGGCATAAGCCTTGCCATTACCCATGCGTATCGCGCGTTCGGCTAGGCGCGTTTCCGGCTGCCAGGGCTGTCGCCGGTCCAACGCTTGAAGGCGCGCGAAAAGGAACTCGGGTCTGAGAAGCCGACGAGATAGGCGGTCTCGTTCACCGACACTTTGCGCGCGTTCAGATAATGGACCGCCATGCGATGGCGCAGGTCATCGTGCAGGCTTTCGAAGCTTATCCCTTCGGCCTTCAGGCGCCGATAGAGCGACTGGCGGCTCATGCCAAGCGCGGCAGCGATCTGCGCCATGTTGGCATCCCCCTTGTGCAAGACGGGGATAAGGAAGCGCTCGACCTGGCCGCGTGTGGTGCGGGACGATTCAAGATCGTGCAGCAGTTTTTCCGCCCGCTCGCTGAGCACACCGAAGGCATAGGTGTTGCCGCGATTTGTCGGCATCATCAGCCATGCCGGATCGAACAGGATGGCATTGCGGACGCTCTCGAACACGACGGGCACCTGCATGACCTGCGCATAGACGTCGCCATGTTCGGGCCGCGCATGGGTAACGTGAACGGACAAGGCGAATGGCTGTCCGGGGAAATTGCGAGCTGTCTCGCAGATGAAGCGCGCCCAGGTCTCCTCGGTCATTTCCGGAAAACTGTCCGGGTCGGTTCGTGTGTCGACCAGCCACATCCCGCCATCAATCTGCTGCACCTGAAAGCGCTCATCCTGTTCCGGAATATCCAGCTCGGCAACGAGGCGGCCGAAGCGGTTCAGCTCCAACAGCGCCTCGCCCATGGTTGCCGCAGAATAGCAGATCAGGCCAACAACAGAGACCTCGGTGAAGTTCTTGGCTGCGCCGAGATGTAACGGCAGGGCCGGGTCATCGCACAGGGCCTTCGCCGCGCTCATCAAGTCCTTGTAGACCTGCAGGGGCACGCGATTGTCCGGGTCGGCCAGCATTTCATCATTGAGCCCGGACCGGCGATGGAGCGCATCCGCGCTGGCGCCTTGCGCGACGGCAAAATCGAGCAGCGTTTTGGCATAGCCAGCCGAGACCGTTGGCTGGCTCATGCGGCGCGCATCCTGTCACCAGAAGTCATGATTTTGATCGCGCGCGTCATAGGGGGCGTTACCGAGAAAGATTATCGTTTAACGACAAGTAGCAAGGAATGCCCATGTCTGAAACCACCCATACCCGCGCACATGTGCAATTCCCATCCAGCGCGCTCGCCCTCAAGTATGCCGCAACGTTCTGGTTCCTGACGGCTGTTGTCGGCCAATGGCTGTTTGTCGCCTATATCCTGTCGCTATATGGCGGCCCGACGGTGACGGGGCATTTGGAGGGCTGGAACCGGAACACGGGCCTGTTCAACGGGCATGTGGTCGGGGACACGACCGGCAATATTGTGTTCGCCTCTCACATGATGGGGGCGGCGCTGATCACGCTGGCTGGCACGTTGCAGCTGGTGCCGCAGATCCGCAAGCGGGCGCGCACCTTCCACCGCTGGAATGGACGCGTCTACATGGCGACCGCAGGCATCATGGCACTGGGCGGGCTCTATCTCGTTTGGATACGGGGCGGGTATTTCCACATTCCCGGCGCACTGGCGATCACGCTCAACTCCGTCCTTATTCTCGTTTTCGGGGCGCTGGCATTGCGACACGCCATGCGTCGCAATATCGCCGCGCACCAGAGATGGGCCCTGCGCCTGTTCATGGTGGTGAGCGGGGTCTGGTTCCTCGGGGTTGGGCTGATGGGATGGATCATCATCAATCAGGGCCCTGTTGGCATGACGGACAACATGGATGGCTGGGTCGACCTGTTCTCGGCCTATGGAAGCTATCTCGTGCCGCTGGCCATACTGGAGCTTTACCTGCGCGCTAAAGCGGCTGGCTCGCCCGTGCAGAGATATGCTGTTTCCGCGCTAGTCACAGCGGCGACGCTTGTCATGGCCGTCGGCATTTTCGGAGCCTACATGTTCATGTGGAAAGCCTATCTCTAAGCGGCATATTAAAATCCCGTCATTGTACAGATAGGCGCGACGGAGGCGGGGGCCGCGTTCGTTAGAGGTGTGTTGTACAGTACAGGAGACACGCCATGCCCTCATCCCTCGCGCTCAAGGCCGCCTGCCTGGCCGTACTCTCGCTCGGGGCCTGCGCTGGCGCATCTGCCGGTGACTGGCGGCTCGATCCGAAAAGCTGCCCGGATATCGTGAAGCATCGCCTCGATGAGCGCGTCTCGTCGGCCCCGCGCGAGAATGCCGCCGACGTCAAGCACATGCGCCAGGTCAGCTGCCCGGCTTCGGCATGGACCTACACACCGTCAAAAGACGAGAAGTTCAGGGATGGTCCGCGCATCTATACCGGCTCGTCCGTCGTTTATGTGGGCTTTGGCGGATACTACCAGTTGCCGCCAGCGCAGGCCGGCAAGAGCCACGCCCAACCTGCCCGCATCAAGACCGTGTCCCGCTAAGGGACGCTCCCCGGATCGCCGCCGTCGTTTCCTCCTTTGTGGCGGCGAGGACCTGCCATGCCCGATTGGACTCCGGGTGTGGCAGGTCTTTTTCGCTGGCGGATGAACGCGCAGGGCCTAGTCACACGTGAAGCTGTTGTCGCCTGACGCACGGCACTTATCGGGCCAACCATGCTTGCGCCAGAAGGCCAGCAAGCCGGTATCTGCAACAAGCGTCTTCATATAGGGATCCTGACGCAGGCCAGGGTCGACATCGCTCCACAGCTTTCCGAACGTGTCCTTGTCGCCGTCGGGATCCAGCGCGATCATCTCCAGCGCGTTGCGACTTTCTCCTGCGAGAAGATAGGACGGTGTCAGGAAGTCATCGTCCGATGCCAGTGTCGGAAACGCTGCAACCGCCTCATCCACGCTGGCATCACGACGCATGATAGCGAGGTAATAGTCCACGAGCGCCGGCTTTTCCTCGGCGGCAATTGTGTCCAGCGTGACGGCGGCCTCGGCCAGCATGTCGGCGGCAGCAATCAAATCGCCGCGCATGAAGGCCGTCACACCGAGATCAAAAACGGCGTAGGACATGCCCGCATCAATCGCCGCCTCGAAATGAGCGTCGGCCGCATCAAGCTGGCCTTGCATCCGAGCGATATATCCCGCCACGATATTGATGATCGCCGACCCTGAATCGGTCGAAAGACCACCCTCAATCGTTGTGGTCGCCTCCGCGAGGTATCCAAGCTCCATCAGCGTCTGGGCATGCCAGAGGAAGGCGGTCGGATCCTTCGGATCGAGGGATTCCGCCCGCTCGAAATAGGCCAGCGCATCCTCCCAGCGGTTCTGGTCCAGGGCGATGCCGCCGAGCACGGCAAAAGGTTCCGCCAGCCTCGGGTCGAGTTCGGTTGCCTTGCGGGCATAGGTCTCGCCACGCTTCCAGGCGATCTCCTTGGGCGACTTGAGATAGGTGTGCGACACGGTGTGGGCCACCGCGAGGCCGGCATAGGCCCGGGCGTATTCGGGATCGGCCTCGATTGCCGCCTCGAAACCCGAGATGGCCCTGGCAACGCCCCAACCCCGATTGTTCAGGTACTGGCGCGCTTTGACATATTCCGAGAAGGCGACGGAATTTTGCGTGCCGGCATCAAACAGGGGTGCGTCACCGGCCGGCAGGTGCGAGTTGAGGGCGCTGGCGACACGGCGGGCGATATCGTCCTGGACCAGGAGCAGGTCGTCGGCGTGGCGGTCATAGGATTCCGACCAGAGATTATAGCCGTCTTCGACCGAGATCAGCTGCGCCGATATGCGGATCCGGTCGCCGGAACGCCGCACGCTGCCCTCCAGGACGTGGGCAACGCCGAGAACCTCGCCGATTTCCTTGAATTTCGGGGTCTTGCCCTTGAAGGCAAACGTGGCCGTCCTGCCCGGGACCTTGAGATCCGGGATACCGGACAGCGTGTTCAACAGCTCCTCCGACAGACCATCGGCAAAATAGCCGTCCTCGACGTCCGAA
Source organism: Alphaproteobacteria bacterium (assembly GCA_018827375.1). GTDB lineage: Bacteria > Pseudomonadota > Alphaproteobacteria > Caulobacterales > Hyphomonadaceae > Hyphomonas. The sequence goes on along the minus strand of JAHJYW010000006.1, from coordinate 47,159 downwards.
CTCATGGAGACAAAAGGCAATACGGCGACTGACCGCTCGGGAACGGCACGCGCCGGGCCCCGCTGCCGTCCCGGGCCTGGCGTGAGGATCATACCGGCCACCACGACGATAAGCGCCACTGCGCCTGTCATGGCCACTCGCCAGTGTTTCCGGAGCTGGACCTGCCATCCGGGCATGACGAGCGCGGGTTCGGCTGGCAGCGGGGCGGTATCCTTGCGTTTCACCAGCCCTGGCGGAACGTCTGCCGCCACATCGAAATCGACGTCCGGTATGAGCCGGTAACCCCGTTTGGGGATCGTCTCGATCAGTTCATCGCAACAGCCGGTCAGCTTGAATGCCTTGCGCAACTGGGAAATCGCCCGCGACAGGCTTTCGTCAGCGCCATGCTCGATCTTCCAGACACGGTCGATCAGAGCATCGCGCGACACGACTTCGCCGCCTGAATCGGCGAGCGCGCACAGGACATCCATCACGCGCGGCTCCAAGGGCGTTGCATCACCCCTGTAGATGATCCGGTTGCGCGCCGGATCGACGTCGCACAGTCCAACCCGGAATGGTCCGCGATGGTATTCCGTTTCCGTTTGCATCGTCAGATTCCCGCCAAAGAAGAGTTTTAGAGGATCGACGTGATTCCGCAATTGCGCAGCGCGAAACAAAATCTGTTTTGATTCAATGTGATCAGGTTTTGATCAGATAACAATCAGGTGAATATCAAAAACCCATACGATGTCCGTCAGGCCAGTGGTGCGGATCGGTGAGAGAGCGGCGACACAGCAACTCCGCTGCACAAATTTTTCAAGAGACAAACCAATGAACATCACGAAATCCCTTCTCGCCGCCATCATCGTTGCCGGTACAGCCATGGCCGCATGGGCCGACAAGACACCTGACGTCGCCTTTACGTACAATCCGGATGCCAGCGTCAGCGAAATCTACGCCTCCATTGAACAGACCGCCCGCGAGGTCTGCCGGACCCATACTGGCACCATCCTCGGCCTGGCCACAAAATCACGCATGGAGCGCGAATGCGTCGAAGACCTCGTCGCCGCCGCCGTCAACAAACTCGTCATTGAGTCCGTCGAGAGCACAGACATCGTAAACCTCGATGCCTATTTCGAGGGATACCCGGCACCCGAAATCGTCCCCATTAGTTTCGCGTCGCTCCAATAAGTACTGCCACCCCCTCAGTACCCTGCAATGGTATCTCTCAGAAGGGCGTCCCCAAGGGGGCGCCCTTCATCATTCAGCAGCGCTTCTCCCAACGTCATCCCTTCCATTGACGCTTACGTGCGCGTAAACCTGCGCCAAGCAATCAATATTGATGCAAACCGGGAGAGACCCTCATGGCTGAAGCCTATATCATCGACGCCTGCCGCACACCGCGCGGCATTGGCAAAGTTGGCAAGGGCGCCCTCGCCCACATCCACCCACAGCAACTCGCAGCCACCGTGCTGAAGGCCCTTGCCGAGCGCAACAAGCTCGACACGGCCACTGTTGATGACATCATCTGGGGCACAAGCAGCCAGCGCGGCGCGCAGGGCGCTGACCTCGGCCGCATGGCCGCACTTGATGCCGGTTATGACGTGAAAGCCTCCGGCGTCACGCTCGACCGCTTCTGCGGCTCGGGCATCACGTCTGTCGCGCTTGCCGCTGCGCAGGTCATGTCGGGTATGGAAGACTGCGTTATCGCAGGCGGCACCGAGATGATGAGCTACACGGCGGCCTCTGCCGACCCGAAAACACCCCCTGTCATGGACGCCGGCAACACACGCCTGCGCGCCAGCCACCCACAGACCCAGCAGGGCGTTTGCGCCGATGCGATCGCGACGCTGGAAGGCATCGACCGCGAAGCGCTCGACCACCTCGCCTATGTCAGCCAGCAGCGCGCTGCCCGCGCCATTGAAGAAGGCCGTTTCGACAAGTCTGTCGTGCCTGTTTACAATGAAGATGGCTCGCTGGCCCTCGACCACGAAGAATTCCCGCGCCCGTCGACAACGATGGAAACGCTGGGCGGCCTGAAGACCGTGTTCGGCATGTACATGGACATCCCGGTCGACGACCAGGGCAACACGTACGGCAACCTCCTGACACGGAAATACCCAGAGCTCGAAGGCAAGATGAACCACGTTCACCATGCCGGCAACTCGTCGGGCGTTGTTGACGGTGCAGCCTGCCTTCTGATCACGTCGAAGGAATACGCTGACAAGAACGGCCTCAAGCCACGCGCCCGCATTGTCGCCACGGCGAACATGGGCGACGACCCGACACTGATGCTGAACGCTCCGGTGCCTGCGGCGAAGAAAGTGCTCGAAAAAGCCGGCCTCACGACCGACGATATCGATGTCTACGAAATCAACGAAGCATTCTCGGTCGTTGCCGAGAAGTTCATCCGCGATCTCAAGCTTGACCGTGAAAAAGTGAACATCAATGGCGGCGCCATGGCCCTTGGCCACCCGATTGGCGCAACCGGTTCTATTCTCATCGGCACGGCGCTGGACGAGCTTGAGCGCTCGGGCGGCCGTTACGGCTTGATCACGATGTGTGCAGCCGGCGGCATGGCTCCTGCCATCATCATCGAACGCATCTAGGCTTTTATGCCGGACTAGTTTGAGCCCGCTCCCAGCCACCGGGGGCGGGCTTTTTCGTGCGCGGGTTTGCCAGGGCCGATTGCCAACGACGCAGTCACCTGCCACAATTTGACGGTGCCAGCTGCAGGTCCATCCATGTCTCAATCTCACGCCCTGCAACCGCGCTGCGCCGGATACCAGACATGGGAAACGGAAACGTCCGCTGGAATGAGCGTGCTGGTGACGACCGATCCGCACGCGACCGCGCTCGAAACCTTCTACACAGCCTATGACGCAGCCTTCGTGCTGCCCTCGGAAAAGGAAGACCTGGAGGGCTTCCGCGACTGCCTGGCGCTGAATGGCGGGGCACCGTACGAGCGGCTGGAGGAGCGCTATGGTGCGTTCCGCGAGCTGGTCATCCTGCTGCAGAAGGCCAGCGGCAAGGTGATGGGCGGCGCAAATTTCATCGCGCTGAGCGGACAGAACGCGATCACCGTCAATCTGAACTATATCTTTGTTACCCGGGAGGCGCGTGGCGCCGGCCATTTTCGGCGGCTGATGGCGCTGGTCGAGCGTGAAGCGCGCGCTGCCTTCGTGGCGCCGGCTTCCTTGCCGGTGCTGATTTTCATCGAGCAGAATGACCCGCTTCGCCTCGACCCGGAGAGCTATGCGCTCGACAGCGCACATTCGGGCCTCGACCAGTATGACCGCCTGCGCATCTGGCGCCACCTCGGCGCGCGGCTTGTGGACCTAGACTATCTACAACCGCCCCTGTCGCCCGATCACGAACCCGACACGGGCCTGCTCTATGGCGTGCTCGGCGCATCCGGCAACAGCCTGCCGGCCTGCCTGCTGGCCCGGCATCTGCGGCAGTTCTTCGGCATTTCCGTACTTAAGGGCCGCAAGATTGAAGACGATGCCGACGCCCTTCGACAAGTGTCGGCGCTCGACGCGCGTTGCCAGCGCGGCGAACGTATCGCGCTGATCGACCCCGGCGCGGCACTTGCGCGGGGCGCGTCCGAGCGGACCGACCAGTCCTTCCTTGACCTTGCCCGCCGGACGGCAGCCTCGGCCACGGGCCAACGATGACGACGATCTCGCTTGGTCAGATGCCGAAGGGCTACCAGGCGAACGAGCCGCAATCGGTCTACTGGACGCTGTCACTCTATATCGACCGCGACAACCTGAAGGACGTCCTCGGATTTCATCCGCAGCCCGAGCATTACCGTGCCGTGCAGATGGCCTCCAACGACAGCCTGGAACTGCGCAACGCGATGGAGCCGCTGTTCAATGACATAGCCGACCGCGAGCGCGAGGGCCAAGTCGATGACATCCTCCTCGCAGCCTCGACGCCGCGCCAGGGCGAGACGATTGCGATCACGGCGCCAGGCCAGATCGAATGGGAAACGGAGGGCAGTGTCTTCTGCGCCTCGCCGCCCGGCCTCGACACGCCGCGGGCGATGGACTTCCGACGCTTCTGGTACAGCCATCTCGATGGTGCAGTGAGCTATCACCTTTCCTTCCGCGTCGCCTATGAGCACACGCCGGCTGACTTCTACTTCCTCTCCCTGCTGCAAAAGGCAGCGGCGCCCAAGGAATTCTCCCGCAATAATGCCGATTCGCTCGAGAACGGAAAGGCTCGCAGCCGGCGCCCCACCGATGCGCGCATGACGGGCGTCCAGCCACTCGACGAGATGCTGGTCAGCGATACCGACGTCGAGGATGCCCGCTTCTGGCACTTCGTCAAACGGCGTTTCGAAGCCGATGCGCGCGCGCTGATACCCCGTCTGCGCCGCGCCGGACACGGCCAGTCCGTCGAGCCGGACCCGTCGCACGCGCCGCCTTTCTGGGAGAAATACCTGAACCCACCTCTGAACCTTGAATCCCTCCAGTTCGAGACGCTGGTGGTTCACAACCCCTTCATAGAAGTACCGGGGCTGGAGATGCCGCTGGCGCGCTTCATGTTCTTCTTCAATGACGAGACGCTGTTCGAACGCCTGATGCCGCCGCTTGCTGAAGGGGAGACAACCCGCGCGCCCCGTTCGGTGATGTGTCAGGAGCGGTGTTATGTGCGCTATCCCGCCAAGATCGAAGAACTTGTCGAAAAGGGCCGCCACCACAATCCCCCGCGCGTCGACATGGACAAGGACTACTGGGACTGGCTGACAGGAGACAAGTACACGGATGAAGAGTTCAATCGGCTGAAGGCGACACGCCCCGCCATGCAGGACAAGGCCCGGACCGACTGCCTCCATTATCTTTTCATGGCCGGCTTCTGCCAGAACATCATCGACTTCATGAACCAGGACGCGTCCGAAGTGCAGGACAGCCTGGACCCGGTTTACCCCACGAATGACCGCCAGGATGAGGAGAGCTTCTTCGTGCGTTTTGCCAATCCGCGCGCGCTGGTGACGTTCGTCAAACGCTCGCGCAGCCTCGATACCGGCAATGACTATATCGGCACCTGTCCCTATGCCTTCCTCATTCACGTCGCCGCGCTTCACAATGAATATCTCGCCCGGCAATACGAAATGTCGACGTTCAGCCTGATCAAGGATGTCCAGAAGCTGAATAGCAAACGACGCCTGAAAAAGGCGGCCGATAGGTTCTACCGGTTCCGGACGGGGCCTTTCGCCAATTATGGCCGGTTCCGCTATCGCAACATTTTTCGTTACGACACCGAAGGCGATGTATTCGAAGCGCTGGACAAGCGGCGCGGAACGGTGCGGCGCGATGAATACCTCGAGGGCCTTGTCTCGAACATGGAGAGTCAGACCCGCGACCTGGAGGCCCGCATCACCAAGGAGGATGAGGGCCGTGTGAACTTTGCGCTTGGCGCTCTCGGCTTTTTCGGCCTGCTGCAGCTTGTGTTCAGCGTGGCGGATATTTTCACGCCCTCCGGCGAAACCCCGGCGCGATTCACCGTGGATGGCGTGCTGCCGTTTCTTCACGCGGCACAGTCCGATCACACACTGGGGGACCAGTTGACCTATCTGGGCCTTTACCTGTCGGCGCTGGCGACGGGGGGCCTGATCCTGTTCGTGTGCGTTATTCTGGTGTTCCGGTTTCTGCGACGGTAGCCGGGCTTGCTGATTCCGCCATGCAGCCTAGTGTGCGGCAAAACCGAAGGGGACTGGCATGAAGACTATGATCCGGATAACTGCCGCATCGCTCAGCGGGCTGATACTTGTCGCTGCCTGCGCAAGTGCACCGACGCTTGCTGCTGATCCTGCGCCAGCTTTCGATGCCGATTTCCCCCCCTCCCTCGTGGAGCTGAACTTCGAAAGCCATGGCGACCGACTGAACGGGCATGCCTATCTGGCCAATGGACCTGGCCCGCATCCGACCGTGGTTCTGCTGCACGGCTTTCCGGGCAATGAGCGCAACCTGGACCTGGCGCAGGACCTGCGCAGCGACGGGTTCAACGTCCTGTTCTTCCACTATCGCGGCGCCTGGGGCAGCGCGGGCACGTATACGCTCACGCATGTGATCGAGGATGTGGCGGCGGCGACCGATTACCTGCGCGCCAATGCCGAGACGCTTCGCACCGACCCTGAAAAGCTGATCCTTGTCGGCCATTCCATGGGCGGCTTTGCGGCGCTTGAGGCGGCCGCGCGGGACGAGACAATTGCCTGCGTGGCGGGCATCGCGCCGGCGAATATGGGCGGGTCGGCAGAGGTGTTCGCGGCCAATCCGGAGGCCGCGGCAGGCTTTGCGGCCTATGCCGACACGATGCAGATGCTGTCGGGCCTGACCGGTGAGAACGCGATTGCGGAGATTGAAGCCAACCGGGAGGCCTTCGACACGCGACTGCTGGCACCAAAGCTGGTGGAAAAGTCGGTGCTCATCATTGGCGGGGACAAGGACACGTCCGTGACAGTCGAGCGCGTGATCGATCCGCTGGTCGCGGCCTATGAAGCCGAGCCGGGCATCGACCTCACGGCAAAAGTGCTGTCGGGCGACCATTCATTCTCATGGTCACGCCAGGAACTGATTGATGAAGTGATCGAGTGGGCAGAGGACTGCCGCTAACGCCCTAGTTCGGGTATTTCTCGTCTTCGTTTCCGCCCCAGAAACGTTTGATGCGGCCGAGGAAGCCTTCGCTTTCGGGGTGGCAGTCAGCGCCCGAGCAATCGCAGAATTCGCGCAGGATTTCTTTCTGGCGGGCCGACAGCTTTTGCGGCGTCTCGACGAACATCTCGACATAGAGGTCGCCGGTCTGAGCCGATGAGCGCACCGACGGCATGCCCTTGTTGCGCAGGCGCAGCTTGCGGCCCGTCTGGGCCCCTTCGGGGATGGCGACGCGGGCGCGGCCACCGTCGATGGTCGGGATTTCGATTTCGCCGCCAAGGGCCGCCGTCGCCATGGGCACAGGGGCACGGCAATAGAGGTTCGGCCCGTCGCGTTCGAAAATGTCGTGATCGACCACATCGACGAAAATGTAGAGGTCGCCCTTGCCGCCGCCGGCAGAGCCAGCCTCGCCTTCGCCGGACAGTCGTATGCGCATGCCGCTTTCGACGCCTGCGGGGATTTTCACAGAGAGCTGGCGCTCTTCGCGGACCTGGCCGGCGCCGCCGCATTCCTTGCAAGGTTTGCGGATTATTTTGCCCTTGCCAGAGCAGCGTGGGCAGGCGCGCTCCATGGTGAAAAAGCCCTGCTGCGCGCGCACGCGGCCATGGCCGTCACACATGTCGCATTGCTCGGGCTTGCTGCCCTGCGCGGCACCGGTGCCCGAACAGGGCTTGCACGGTACGGCCTGCGGCACGTGAATGGTTTCGTCCTTGCCGAAATACGCTTCAGCCAGCGTGATCTCGAGATCGTAACGCAGGTCCGCCCCACGCTGAGGGCCGCCGCGACGGCGTCCGCCGCCGAAACCGCCGGCGCCGAACACCTGGCTGAACAGGTCCTGGAAAATGTCTTCGGGATTGCCGCCGCCCTGTCCGAATGGGTTTCCGCCGGCGCCGCCATTCTCGAAGGCGGCATGGCCGTAGCGGTCATACGCGGCGCGCTTGTCGGCATCGCACAGGATGCCATAGGCCTCGCCGACTTCCTTGAACTGGGCCTCAGCTTCCGGATTCCCCTGATTCTGGTCAGGATGGTACTTCATCGCAAGTTTGCGATAGGCGGATTTCAGCTGTTTATCGTCTGCGTCGCGCGCAACGCCGAGTACTTCATAATAGTCACGTTTACCCATGATCTACTGCCGTCTTCCCGAGTTCCTGTCGTGCGCAGTCATGTGGGGCGAAGTGGCCCTGCCCGCAAGGGATAGCTGCAGATTGTGCGTAGCTTAACTGGACCCCGGCCCGAAGGACGTGATGCCTTTTTCCACAACAGATGGCCCTGATGCCTGTATCTGCATCACGGCGAGGCCACGCTGCGATGTGCCATCAATGCGGAACCGGAAGAGCCCGTTGACGCCCATGAAGCCATCAGGATCGGTGACGCCATTGTAGCGAATGTTGTCATCCGTCGCGAGGCGCACCGACAGGGCGGCCGCGTCATAGGCCACGGCGGCAAGGTCTGTCGGGTTGCGGCCGTAGATGCGCTTGTAGGTCTGCTTGAAGCCGGCGAGGTTCGCAGGATCCGGCGCCGCATAGACACCGCCCGCAAGGGTGGGCTCGCGCCAGATGCTGGAATCATCCCAGAGGCTGGTACCCATCAGCATGACATTCTGCATCGGGGCGCCATTATAAGGTAGCAGCGGCGCCACGGAGAGCAGCTTCACGCCGCGTTCCGGGATCATCACGCCGACCTTGCCATTGCCGCCCTGCGCTTTCAGCACGCTGGCCACCTGGCGCGCCGCAGCCGTGCCACCGTCGGAAGGATCATAGAAGGCGGATGAGGCAAGCACACCGCCCTGCTGGGACGCCTGAAAGCGCATGGCGGCTTCGACCTGGCGGCCATATTCGCTGTTGGGGCCAAGGAATACGAATGTGCGCACGCCGCGCGAGGCGGCATACTCCATGACGCGCGTGACTTCTTCTTCCGGCGAGATCGATGCCAGATAAGCCCCGCCGCCAGCAGCGCTGCGATCATTCGAGAAGGCGATAACCGGCACTTGTTTCTGGCTGGCCACCGGCTTGATGGCTTTTACGTTGGCGCCGAAGAGCGGCCCGAGAACGATATCGGCGCCTTCTTTCAGCGACTCATCGATGCGGGCCTCGGTGACCGACTGCTTGCCGGCCGTATCCTTTGGCATGATCAGGAAATTGTCGCCGGCATATTCAAACAGGGCCAGCTCAATTCCGGCCAGCATGCTTTCCGCCTCGGCGCGGACCTGCGCATTGGGGTGCGAGAAGGGCAGCAGCACGGCGGCGCGTTTGACATCGCGGCCTTCCATGAAGGGCGGCGTGAGGCCGCCATCGCCGCGCACGGCCTTCGGCGAGATGAGTTCGTTGACGCGCGCTTCGTCGATTTCGCGGGGTGTCATCGGCTCGCCGGTGACCGGATCGACGCGCGGCTCGCCGGTGCCGATCTGGACTGGCGGGCGGGCGGGCGCTGTGGCACAGGCCGTAGCGAGCAGAAGGGAAGCCAGAACAAGGCTTGGCGCTTTGAGCTTCCTGAGCAATGGTTGAAGCAATGTCATCTCCTGATCCTTCTGAGCCCGAAGCGATTCACGCCTTAGGCGACTCTACGGGCAGCCACCGCGCCGGGCAACCGGCGCAGACACTTCATCCCGGCCTTTATGTTGTCTCCACACCCATCGGCAACCTGCGCGACATCACGCTGAGGGCGCTGGATGTCCTGTCTGGTGTCGAGGAAGTGCTGGCCGAAGACACGCGCGTGGCCGGAAAACTGATGTCTGCCTATGGGCTTAGGGTAAAGCTGAGCCCGTACCATGACCATAATGGGGCGGAACGGCGACCGGGCCTGATTTCCCGCATGCAGGCAGGGGCTAAAATCGCGCTGATTTCCGATGCCGGGACGCCGCTCGTATCCGATCCGGGCTGGAAGCTGGCGCATGACGCGCTGGAACAAGGCGTGCGCGTGTTCCCAATTCCGGGCGCTTCGGCAATGCTGGCAGGCCTCGTGGCCAGCGGCCTGCCGAGCGACCAGTTCCTGTTTGCCGGTTTCCTGCCGCCCAAGAGTGGCGCGCGACGGGCCGCGGCGGAGGCCTTGAAGACCGTTCCGGGGACATTGATTTTCTATGAGAGCGGGCCGCGCCTGGCCGCATCGCTGGAAGACCTTGCCGCGACGCTGGGCACCAACCGTCAGGCCGCCGTAGCGCGCGAGCTGACCAAGCTGTTCGAGGAGACGCGCCGGGGCACGCTGGCCGAACTGGCCGCGCACTATGCCGAGGCGGGCGCGCCACGCGGCGAGATCGTGCTGCTGGTCGGGCCACCGCTGGACACCGAGATCACGCAGGAAAACCTCGACGCGGCCCTGCTGGACGCGCTGAAGGACCAGCCGACCAAGGCCGCAGCCAATGCCGTGGCCGATGCGCTGGGGCTGCCCAAGCGCGATGTCTACCAGCGCGCGCTGCAACTGAGAGCCAATGGCTGAGGGCGCGCGGCAGCGGGCTGAACGGCGCGGGCGCGCCGCCGAAACACGTGCGGCGCTGTGGCTCCGCCTCAAGCGCTATCGCATTCTGGAAACGCGCCTGCGCACGCCGGTCGGCGAGATCGACCTGATCGCCAATAAGGGCAAAGTGGTTGCTTTTATTGAAGTAAAGGCGCGGGCGAAACGTGACGATGCGCTGGGCGCGGTCACGCCGGCCAGCTGGCAACGCATGGCCCGCGCGGCGGATGTCTGGATGGCGCGGCGTCCGCGCTATGCCGAGCATGGCAGGCGCTATGACCTGATTGCGCTGCAACCGGCCCGCGTGCCCGCGCATGTGCGCGATGCGTGGCGGCCGGGGATGGCTTAGCGCCTATTCCGATACGGGATCGGCCTTTGGCGGTTCTTCCTGGATTGAGACGATGTAGGCGAGCACGACTTCGGCGCCCAGTGGACCGAATACGAAGTCAGGCATCATCTCGTGGCCGACATGTATGCCGTTCTGGAAATCCTCGGACAGCGTGTCGGGATTGTATTGCGCGAGCAGGTAGCGCAGCGGCGGCGCATCTTCCGGTCGGATTTTGGCGTCCTGATCCAGCGCGTGGCAATTGGCGCATTGCGCCTCGGCGATCTTGCGGCCGTCAGCAATCGACTGCGCGTCGGTCTTGATGACCATGGCGGCGGGGGCATCGTCGTGCGCGGCATTACAAGCCCCTGCAACGAGGGGCAAAAGCAGCGTTAACGCGATGGAACGGCGGAAAGGTCCTAACATGGACAAGGCACTCCTCAGTTGTGCCACGCAGACCTGTCGAAACAGCATTCATGCGGGCGATTGATGGAAATATGCATCATCAGTTTAGCCGGTGCCCTGCCCGCCACCATACGCATATGCCCTTAGCGGCGGATGACAGATCCTCAGCAGTGCCAGATGAACAATGCCTTCACCCTGCCGTAATCAAATTTCATGTAGACTTTCGCTCATGATTCGATCCACAGGCTGACATGGCTAGATCCCCTGATCCGAACGGGCCGCGCACCATAAAAGTGCCGCGCCGTCCGATTTTCACGCTGCCCACGACCGTGCGCGGCTGGATCATCCTTGTCGTGGCCGGAATCCTGCTCGCGGTCGGCGGCTTTGCCTTCTACAAATGGCAGTCGCTGTATTTCGGCATGCCGAAACTGCCCGATACGGCCGAGCTGTGGGAGGTTCACCGCGAACCGTCGATGGAATTCGTCGACCGGGACGGCAATACGCTGGCCGTAAGGGGCCCGCGTTATGGCCGCGCCACCAATGTGGCCGCTCTGCCCGCCTATGTGCCGCAAGCCTTCATCGCGGCCGAGGACAAGCGATTTTACGAGCACGACGGCGCTGACGATGCCGCGATTGCCCGCGCGGCCTTCTCGAACCTGCGCGCCGGGGAGACTGTTTCCGGCGCCTCGACCATCACGCAGCAGCTGATCAAGAACCTCGTGCTCGACAATCGCCAGACGCTGAAGCGCAAGGCGCAGGAAATGAAGCTCGCCCGGGAGCTGGAGAAACAGCTGAGCAAGGACGAGATCCTGTCGCTGTACCTGAACCGCGTCTATTTCGGCGCCGGGCTCTATGGCATTGATGCCGCCGCGCGCAATTATTTCGGCAAGCCGCCTGAAAAGCTGGAAATCCAGGAAGCGGCCCTGCTGGCCACGCTGCCCAAGGCGCCGTCGAAACTGAACCTGCGCGAGAACCTCGCCGGGGCACGCGAGCGCCAGCGCTATGTGTTGTCGGAAATGCTGGATCAGGGCTTCATCACCAAGGAACAGGCCGCCAAGGCCCGCGAAGCCGATGTGAAAATCATCGATGCGCCGACCTATGACACGCAGATGGGCTATGTGATCGACGCCTCCGCCGAGCGCGTGAAGGCCATGCTGCCCAAGCTGCCAGGCGACCTGGTGGTAACCGTCTCCATCGACACGAAGATGCAGGAGAGCATCGAGAAACTACTGATCACGCGCATGGCCAAGGACGGCAAGGCGCAGGGCGCGAGCCAGGTGGGCGCGCTGGTGATGGGCAAGGATGGCCGCGTGATCGCGATGGTCGGCGGGACGGATTATGCGACCTCGGAATTCAACCGCGTGACGCAGGCAAAACGCCAGCCGGGATCGAGCTTCAAGCCGTTTGTCTATGCCGCCGCACTGGAAGACGGCTTCTCGCCTTATGACGTCATGGTGGACAAGCCGGTCACGATCGACAAATGGCAGCCTACAAATTATGGCGGCGGCTATCTCGGCCCGATGACGCTGAGCGAGGCACTGACGCGCTCGACCAATACGGTCGCCGCCCAACTGGCGCAGGAGAGCAGCGAAGAACGCGTGATTTCGCTGGCCAAGCGCTTTGGCATTACCAGCGACATGGAGCCATTCCCCTCAATCGCGCTGGGCAGCCAGGCGGTCAACATGTGGGAACTTGTGCGCGCCTTTGGGGCCTTCCAGTCCGGCGGCCTGCGCATGGACCCGTACCTGATCGACAAGATCGAGGATTCACGCGGCATGGTGCTTTACCAGCGGCCGGAATATGAGCGTGAGCGCGTCTATCCCTATGACCTTGCCGAGGACATGAATGCCATGATGGCCCGCGTGGTGAATGCGCCCATCGGAACGGGTGGGCGTGCAAGGATCAAGAACTGGACCGTCGCGGGCAAGACCGGCACGTCGCAGGACTGGCGCGATGCCTGGTTTGTCGGCTTTACGGCGGCGTATGTCGGAGCGGTCTGGGTGGGCAATGATGATGACAGCCCGATGAAGCGCGTGAGTGGCGGCGGCCTGCCGGCGGACCTCTGGTCGGACATGATGGAAGTCGTCCATGTTGGCAGCCCACCGGAAAGCCTGATTGGCGCAGAGAGTGGACTGGTGATCGGCGAAGCGGCCGAGCAGCGCATCTCGTTCTATCGCGGCCTCAGCCAGGCATTCAGCGTTGCCGCATCCAATCGGGCCGCTGGCGTGTCAGCGCCGCAGTAAGTCCGGGCTTTTCAGGGCGCTCCATTCCGCCTAACAGGCTGACGGATGGATACTGATGTTCTCGAAACCCTGAAGCTCGCCCTTGATGGCGGTGGTGTAACCGTGCCGGAAACCGGGGACGTCCTGTTCCTGCGGGCCGAACCGGGCCCGGCCATTCCGCTGTTGCCGAAAGACCGGCTGACCTGCCAGCAGACGTTCAAACCGCCCTATGAGGCGCTGGCTGCAATGGGCCTGACGCTGCTGCCTGCGGGCACGGAAACCTTCTTGCCTGCCGAACTGACGCTGATCCTGCCGCCGCGCCAGAAGGACGAGGCCCGCGGCCTCTATGCGCGGGCCATGCTGTCGGCACCGGAGGGCGGCGTCGTGCTGGCCTGCCTGCCGAACACGCTGGGCGCGAAGACCGCCGAGAAGACGCTGGGCGAGATCGCAGGCGAGACCGAAAGCCTGAGCAAACACAAGTGCCGGGCCTTCTGGGCGCGCAAGGACAGCGCGACTTTCAACAAGGCGCTCGCCGAGGCCTGGGTTGCCGCCGATCAGCCGCAGCCGGTAGCGGATGGCGCAATGTGGAGCCGGCCGGGCCTCTTCTCATGGGACCGCGTGGACGCCGGTTCTGAATTGCTGGCCGAGTGCATTCCCGAGGACATCAAGGGCATGGGCGCCGACTTTGGCGCAGGCCAAGGATACCTTTCCAAGGAAGTTTTGTCGCATTGCCCGAAGGTGAAGCACCTTGACCTTTACGAGGCCGAGCACCGCGCAATTGCCTGCGCCGAGAAGACGCTTGAAGGCTTTGAGAATGTCACGATCAGCTGGGCGGATGTCACGCGGGACGTGTCAGAAACACGCTATGATTTCGTGATGATGAACCCGCCATTTCATGTCGGCCGCGCCGATGCGGCAAACCTTGGCCAGTCATTCATCCAGGCAGCGGCACGGGCGCTGAAGCCGGGCGGCAGCCTCTATATGGTTGCCAACCGCCACCTACCTTATGAGGCGACGATCAAGGCCTGCTTCAAACAGTTCGAGATCATTGAAGATGCTGGCGGCTACAAGATCATCCGCGCAGACCGCCCCAAGCGCCAGAAATGAAAGATCTCCGCGCACTGACCAAGTATCTCGCCGGCCTCGGCTATGGCAGCCGCAAGGAGGTGGAGAATGCGGTGCGACGGGGGCGTATCGGCGGCATTGAGGGTGGCAGCAAAAGCCTCGCGCCGCCGTTCGAGGGCATAACCTTTGACGGCGAACCGCTCGACCCGCCGCCCGGAATGGTCATCATCATGAACAAGCCTGCGGGCTATACCTGTTCGCGCGTTGACGGCGGCCAGCTGGTTTACGAACTTCTGCCGCCACGGTTCCTCGCGCGCGCGCCTGCCCTGTCGACCGTGGGTCGGCTGGATGCAGCGACGACGGGACTCCTGCTGTTCACGGATGATGGAAAGCTGCTGCACAGGCTGATCTCACCGAAGTCGGAGACGCCGAAAGTGTACGAGGCGACGCTCGCCCGACCGCTCGAAGGGCACGAGGGCGAAGCCTTTGCCAGCGGCACACTGGTGCTGCGCGGCGAGGACAAGCCGCTGAAATCTGCGACACTGGACGTGACGGGCGAGCGCACAGCGCGCGTCACGCTCACCGAAGGCCGCTACCACCAGGTGCGCCGCATGTTCGCCGCTGTCGGCAACCATGTGGAAGCCCTGCACCGCGCGCAATTCGGCCCGCTGCCCCTCCACGGGTTGGCTGAGGGCGAATGGCGGATTCTGGGCGCAGAAGACACTTCGCGTCTCGTCTGACCCACACAAAAAGCGAAGCCGTTTCAATTTAGCCAAGCCGCACAACGATTTGCAAAGCATTGTGATGTTAAGCGTGCAGACGCGATGGAATACGCCATCTGGTTGTGCAGAGGACTTGCATACATGAGCGACGCAAGTAAGCCTCGTGTAGCCTTCCTGCATGAAGCGACCTATTCGCCAGACCAGCGCATTCACATGATCGTGCTGATCGAAGACATTCTCAAGGCGTCGGGCATTGAGGTCGTGCACCTTGTCAGCACCGACCACTACATACCGGCCGATCTTCTCTTCGTGCATGTTGACCGGTCAATCGTTTCGCCCGAAACGCGCTCATTTGCCCTGCACTATCCCAATGCGATCAATGCGTACGCAACCGATATCCGCAAGGCCCGTTATATCGACGGCCTGCTCGGCCGCAACGACGCTCATGATGGTCCAGTGATCGTCAAGACCGATCTCAACTATGCGGGCCAACCGGAGCGAAACTCCCAGAATCGGGTCCGCACAATCCCGCGCAGGCTGATCACGCGCGCGATGAGATTATTGGGAGCGACCGATTATACAATTCGCACAAAGAGCGATTACCGCATCTATGACAGTTTCGCGGAAGTGCCGCGGCATTACTTTGGCGAAGACTATGTCGTGCAGAAATTCATGCCGGAACGCGACGGCGCGAAGAACGTCCTGAGGGAGTATATTTTCCTCGGCGATCTACACTATGAGAACATCGAACGGTCCAGCGACCTGATCATAACGGAAGACGAGCACGTCTCATGCAAGCCGTTCGTGCCACACCCGCGCCTGCTCGCGTTGCGCCGGCAGCTGGGCCTGCAATATGGCAAGATCGACTATACAATGGTCGATGGCGAGCCTTTCATCTTCGACGCCAACAAGACTCTCGGCCTGGGTGAATATGGCGACACGACTTGGCTGGCACCCGACGTTCACGGTATGCTGGTTGGCTTAGCTGGAGAACTGATTAGGCTGATCGGGTCTTCGAGAACCGAGCCAGAAGCATATGCTCAATCCCTGCTGGTCGGCTAGCCGCGATCCAGAGACCGAGATGCGTTGCGCAAAATACGCCAGCGCCGAACATCGCCAGGGACCCGCCCCGCAACAACTCTGCCAAGACGTCTTGGCCGGGCGCATCGGTCAGATTCGAGCGCAGCCATATCACCGCGACAGTCATTGCCAGCGCGGCGGCGAGTGTTCGCCCCACGACGCTTATCTGCTGTAGAATCGACGCACCGATTGCCTTCGATATCAGCCTGAAACTGAGACCGCACCAGAGCAGCGCGCCAACGACGCCGGCCCACATGACGCCAACCAAGCCGAACATGAGGGCAGCCGCGACCATAAGGGGGAGGTAGAAGCATGTCGATATGAGTTTGAGCAGGAATACCGACCGCGTATCGCCGAGCGCACTGTTGATGGAAACGCTCGTCGCTCCCAGAAGATAGATCGCCGTCGTCGGAGCGGCAAAGGCCAGAACCAATGCCGCCTCTCGCCACTCCGGACTGAGCGTGATCGCGATAATCTCTTGTGAAAGCAGGCCGATGCCGATGCAAACCGGAAGCACGATGGCGAAACTCGCCTGCAGAGATTTCAGGTATCCCGCGCGAACCCGGTCGCGGTCATCCTGAATGGAACTGATGGCCGAAAACATTGTCCGCTCGACGGGGGAATAGAGAAACTGTTCCAGCCTGTCGGCGAACTGCGAGCCGACGGAATATATCCCGAGCCGGGAACTGCCAAGCAGCATGCCAACGAACAGGTTTGTGATCGCATCACGCAGACTGTCAGCCATGTGACCTAGCCCGAGCCAAACCGAAAACCCGAAGAACTTGCGGAACTCGGAAAGGCCAATTCGCGGCAAACGGGGACAGAGCGCGAAAGACATGATCAGCGCAATTACGCCCGAGGCAATCAATGAGAGTGGTAACGCCCAGTAACTGCCTGTCGTGAGCGCGACGCCCAACATGACGGCGAACGACCCGACCTTGGTTCCGACCTCAACCATCGCCTCCCATTTGAAATCCATGTTTCGAATATACATTTCGAACCAGGAATTTCGGAAACCCAGCAACAGGGGATATGTGGCCAGCGCGCAGACGAGCGCGACGAGGCGCTGGTCACCAAAAAGGAGCGCAATCGGCCAGGCCGCGGCAAGCATCATTACGCTAACGATCACGCCGCGTATGACGTTCAGCGTCCACGCCGTGTCGAAATCCCGGTGCGTCACGGTCTTCAGCTGCACCAGCGCCACACCGACCGGCAATTCCACCACAGCGCCTGCGATCGTAAACAGGCTGACCGCCACGGCAACGAGCCCGAAGTCTTCAGGCAGGAGCAATCTGGCCGCCACCAGCGTGCTGACCAGGCCAATCGCCTGGCTGACAAAGCGACCGAGCAGGAGCCAGGCTGTGCCCTGAAGGACGCGTTTTTTCAGCATGGATCCGCCGTCATGAAACATCCCTGTCGCGAACAGGGCGACGAGCATTTTTCGGCACCCTGGAGAACATCCTTATGCTCACCTGAACCTTTATGGAGTGCGAACAAACGCAAGGAAGGCCATGCCGCGCGCCTATTCCTGCGCTTCCGCCAGCCTGCGCACGGTTGCCTTGCTGGCGCCGGGCCCCGGGCGGGTTTCGATCTCGGCGCGAGTGAGGCGGTGGCCGTCGCGGGATGTGGGGGCGAGCGGCTGGAGGGGCTTGCCGGTGGCGCGCTCGAGCAGCAGCACCGGCTCGTTGCCGGGGCCGTAGACGTGTTCATTGCCCCACTGGTGCAGCGCCAACAACACAGGATGAAGGGACTCGCCCTTGGCGGTCAGGCGGTAAGCATAGCGGGTGCCGTTTTCGCCGACGTCTTCGCGCACAAGAATCCCTTCATTGACGAGCACGTCCAGCCGGTCGCTCAGCACGTTCTTGGCGATGCCCGTGTTGCGCTGTATCTCGCTGAAGCGTGTGGCGCCGTAAAAGGCCTCGCGGATGAGGAGCCATGTCCAGTTGTCGCCGAAAATGTTCAGGACACCCGCAATCGGGCATGTGTGCGTGTGGCGTTTGGCCATGAGCGGCTCCTTCTATCCGACTCATAATATATTGGTTGCAAATTAAAACCAAATGAATAATGGTCTTATTTAGAAACCAAATATAATAGGGAGGATGTTTCATGCCTGACAAGTCTGCCTGTCTCGTGATTGGCGTGGGGGATGACACCGGCGCAGCAATTGGCCGGGCCTTTGCGCGTGAGGGCATGACCGCCTGCCTGGTGCGCCGACCGCGCCATGCCGATGCGCTGGAAGCGCTGGCGGCGAGCATTCGCAATGACGGGCATGATGCGGTAGCGATGCCGACGGATGCGCGCGACGAGGAGGCGATGATTGCGCTGGTCGAGCGGATCGAGGCGGACGTGGCGCCCATCGACGTGGCCGTTTTCAACATCGGCGCGAATGTGCGCTTCCCGATCACCGAGACGACGGCCCGCGTGTATCACAAGGTGTGGGAGATGGCGTGTTTCTCCGGCTTCCTGATGGGGCGCGAAGTGGCGAAGAAGATGCTGACCCGCGGGCATGGCACGATCATCTTCACCGGCGCGACCGCCAGCACGCGCGGACGCGAGCATCTGGCGGCGTTTGCTGGGGCCAAGGCCGCGCTGCGGGCGCTGGCGCAATCCATGGCGCGCGAGCTTGGCCCGAAGAACATTCATGTGGCGCACACGATCATCGATGGCGCCATCGATTCAAATTTCATCCGCGAGAATGTGCCGAACGTCGACGCGTTGCGCGAGGAGGACGCTGTTCTGAACCCGGATCATATCGCACAGAATTACGTGATGCTGCACAAGCAACCGCGCACGGCCTGGACGCACGAGCTGGACCTGCGGCCCTGGAAAGAAACCTGGTAGGAGGACACCCATGAGCAAAACCATCGACTTCATTTTCGACTTTGGCAGCCCGAATGCCTATCTCGCGCACAAGGCCCTGCCCGGCCTCGTGGCGCGCACCGGGGCGAGCGTGAATTACATCCCGTGCCTGCTGGGCGGCATCTTCAAGGCGACGGGCAACCAGTCGCCCGTGATGGCCTTCGGCAATGTGAAGGGCAAGCTCGCATATGACAATCTCGAGATGATGCGCTTCGTGCGCAAGCATGGGCTGACCAGCTTCAAGATGAACCCGCACTTTCCGGTCAACACGCTGGTGCTGATGCGCGGCGCGGTGGCGGCCGACATGCGCGGAGAGCTAGCGCGCTATATCGAGGCGGGGCTGAAGGCCATGTGGGAAGACGGGCTGAAGATGGATGACCCGGCGGTCTACGTGGAGGCGATGACTGCCGCCGGCCTCGACGGCGCCGCGCTTCTGGAAGCGACGCAGGACCCGAGCGTGAAAGCGAAACTCGTCGCCAACACAGAAGCAGCCGTGGCCCGCGGAACCTTCGGTATACCAACCTTCTTCGTCGGCGATGAGATGTTCTTCGGCAAGGACCGGTTGGGCCAGGTTGAGGAAGAGGTGGCACGATAGGGATGGCACCCGCGCCAACCAGCGCATCACCATGCGGAGCGGTGGGCAGTCACTGCTCTCGCCTTGGAACAAGTCACCCATGGGTTCGTTGGTATGGTTCAGTAATTCAGTCACTGATCCACGCTCATCAAAATTCATTGGTGACCGTGTTCATTGAACACAAGGCGACACAGCTATGAAAATTCTCATGATCCTCACATCCCACGACACGTTGGGCGACACCGGCAAAAAGACCGGCTTCTGGCTAGAGGAGTTTGCAGCGCCCTACTACGTGTTCAAGGATGCCGGCGCCGACATCACGCTGGCGTCACCGAAAGGCGGCCAACCGCCGCTCGACCCGATGAGCAACACCGACGATGCACAGACCGAAGCGACAAAACGTTTCAAGGCTGACCCCGACGCGCAAAAGGCGCTCGCCACGACCGAGCAGCTCAAGGCGGTGTCTGCCGACGGATTTGACGCGATCTTCTATCCCGGCGGCCACGGCCCACTGTGGGACCTGGCGAACGATAATGACAGCATCTCGTTGATCGAGAACTTTGCCGCCAGCGGCCGGCCGATTGGCGCCGTCTGCCACGCCCCGGCCGTGTTCAAGTATCCGAAGGGCAAGGATGGCAAGCCATTCGTACTGGGCAAGACCGTAACCGGCTTCACCAACACGGAAGAAGAAGGCGTCGGCCTAACCGATGTCGTTCCATTCCTCGTGGAAGACATGCTGAAAGAGAATGGCGGGCACTACAAGAAGGGCGACGACTGGGCCTCTTTCGTGGTGACGGACGGCAAACTGGTCACAGGCCAGAACCCCGCCTCATCGGCAGAAGCAGCCGAGAAGCTGCTGGCATTGCTCAGCTGAGCGCCCTGCCCCCGCCTACATACTAAAAGATCAGGACACATTTATATGACACACATTACGACCACTAATCCGGCAACAGATGAAAAGCTTGCGACCTATGATCTGATGAGTTCAGAGACAGCCTTTGAAAAGCTGGAAGCGTCTCATGCCGCATTCACCGACTGGAAAACGAAAACCCATAACGAGCGAGCGCAGCATCTTCGCAATATTGCTTCCCGCATGCGCGACAATGCAGACAAGTTTGCCAACCTGATGACGATGGAAATGGGCAAGCTGCTGCGCGACGGCAAGATGGAAGTCGAACTGTGTGCGCGCATTCTGGAATACACCGCTGATAACGGCCCCTCCGAGCTCGCCGACGAAGAGCGCAAGCACTCCGGCGGCAAGAAGCGCGGCATCATCACCTATTCGCCAATCGGAATCATCTACAGCATCCAGCCCTGGAACTTCCCGCTCTATCAGCCGGTGCGCGTTCTGGCTGCAAACCTTATGGCGGGCAACGCGGTCGTCCTGAAACATGCCAGCATATGTACCGGCAGCGGCCTGCTCCTGCGCGACATCTGCCTCGCGGCGGGCCTGCCGGAAGGCCTCTTCGACGTGCTGGTGATTGACCATGATACGTCTGACAAAATCATCGAACACAAACTGGTGCGTGCTGTGACCATGACCGGCAGCGATGGCGCCGGACGCCATATCGGCCAGCTGGCCGCAAAGAACCTGAAGAAAACCGTTCTCGAACTCGGCTCGAATGACGCCTATCTCGTGCTCGACGATGCGGACATATCGCTTGCCGTGAAAACGTGCGTTCAGGGGCGCCTGTTCAACAATGGTGAGACGTGCGTCTCGGCCAAGCGCTTTATCGTGACTGAGGCAAATTACGATGCCTTTGTCTCAGGCTTTGTTGACGCCATGAAAGCCGTGAAAATGGGCGATCCGATGAAGGAGGATACCCAGCTCGGCCCCGTCTCCAGCAAGGACCAGTTTGATACGCTGTCTGAGCAGGTTTCGAAAAGTGTTGAAGGCGGCGCGGAACTGCTCTGCGGTGGCAAGCCACAAGAGGGCAAGGGCCAGTATTATCCGCCGACCGTGCTGGCCAATTGCAAGCCGGGCACGCCCGCCTATGACGACGAATTGTTCGGGCCGGTTGCCTCAATCATCAAGGCCAAGGATGACGAGGATGCGATGCGCATCGCCAATGACAGCCGTTACGGCCTAGGCGGCGGCATCTTTACGAAGGACGAGGAAAAGGCAATTGCCCTCGCCCGCGACCATTTCGATACCGGCATGGTCCGCATCAACTCCTTCGGTACGGCTGACCCGAACATGCCGTTCGGCGGCGTGAAGAATTCCGGCTATGGCCGCGAACATGGCGGTTTTGGCATGAAGGAATTCGTCAACGCCAAGGCAATATATCTTGCATAAAACTGAAAATCCAACATGCGCGGCTGATCTCGGCCGCGCATGTTGCCCTGCTGGGCAAAACATCCAGCCCCTTCCTATTCCCCTCCGCACACGCTATCTGGCGCGGATGGCTCAACCTCCCCTGATTTCATTGTCCGATGTGCGTCTGTCGCTTGGCGCGAAGCCCCTGTTCGAAGGGGTGACGCTTAGCCTGTCCAAGGGCGAGCGGGCGGCGCTGGTGGGGCGCAACGGTGCGGGCAAGTCCACGCTGATGCGCATCATCTCAGAGCAACTCGAAGCTGACAGCGGCCAGGTGTGGCGCCAGCCGGGCACGACCTATGCCACCGTTGTGCAGGAGCCGCGCTTTGACGGCTATGACACCGTGCTGGCCTATGTCAGCGACGGGCTGGAATATGACTACATGGCCGAGGCCGAGCTGATGGAATTCGGCGTCGATGGCAGCACGGACCCGAAAACGCTTTCGGGCGGGCAGCAGCGGCGCGTGGCGCTGGCACGCGCCTTTGCGGCGGAACCTGACGTTATCCTGCTGGACGAGCCGACCAACCACCTCGACGTGCCGATGATCGAATACCTCGAAGGGCGCCTTAAGGCGTTCAACGGCGTTGTTCTGGTGGTGAGCCACGACCGGCGCTTCCTTGAGAATATCTCGACCAATACGCTGTGGCTGCGCCAGGGCGTCGTGCTGAAATCGCCCGATGGCTATGTGAAGTTCGACGAGTGGGCCGAGGCGATCGAAGTGGAGGAAGAGCGCCAGCTGAAGCGCGTGACCACGCAGCTGAAGGCCGAGCAACACTGGCTGGCACGCGGCGTGACCGGGCGGCGCAAGCGGAACCAGGGCCGCCTCGCCAAGCTGCACGACATGCGTGCCCAGCATGGCGCCATGCGCGCGGCGCTGAACGATCGCAAGAACACGGCCGAGTTCAGCGCGGGCGTTGGCGACTCGATGAGCAAGAAGGTGATCGAGGTCAAAGACCTGTCGAAGACATTCGACACGCCGAACGGGCCGCTGGTGATTGCCGATGACCTGTCGATCAAGATCCTGCGCGGCGACCGGATCGGCATTATCGGGCCGAACGGCGCGGGCAAGACGACGCTGGTCCGCCTGTTGCTTGGCGAGATCGAACCCGACGCCGGCAGCATTCGCCATGCCAAGACGCTGGACGTGACCTACCTCGACCAGACGCGCGACACGCTGGACCCCAAGGACACGATCTGGGAAGCGCTCGCGCCATCCGGCGGGGACTCGCTGATGGTTCAAGGGCAGCAGCGCCACATTGCGGCCTATGCCAAGGACTTCCTGTTCAAGACCGAACAACTGCGCCAGCCTGTCGGCGCACTGTCGGGCGGGGAGCGCAACCGACTGGCGCTGGCCATTGGCCTTGCCAAGCCGTCCACCCTGCTGGTGATGGATGAACCGACCAACGATCTCGACCTGCAGACGCTGGACCTGCTCGAAGACATGCTGCTGGCCTATGAGGGCACGCTGCTGCTGGTGAGCCACGACCGGGCCTTCCTCGACAGTACCGTGACGAGTTGCCTCTGCCCGCTCGGCGAAGGCAAATGGGTGCAGACCGCTGGCGGTTGGACCGATGCGCAGGACCAGCTGGCGCAGGTGCGCCGCAATGGCGAGGATGACGCGCGTTCCGCCAAGGCCAAGCCAGCCGAGGCGCCCAAGCCGAAGCCACAAAACAAGTTGTCCTTCAAGGACGAGCACCGGCAGAAAGAGATCGACGCGCTGATCCCCAAACTGCATGCGGAGATTGCGAAGCTGGAGAAGGAACTGGCTGACCCGGCCCTCTATTCCCGTGATCCGAAGGCTTTCAACGCCAAGTCTGAACGTATCGGCGCAGCGCGTGCCCAAGCCGAGACAGCCGAGATGGAATGGATGGAAATCGAGGAAAAGCGCGAAGCACTGACGAGCTGAGCGTAAAAGCTTCCTTAACCGGCGCGGCCTAGCTTCTGCGACTTGAGACCGGGGAGTTTTCGTGATGCGCCATATTCGACTGCTAGCACTGGCCGCCTGCCTTGCAATGCCTGCTTTTGCAGAGGCGCCAATGTCGCTGAAAGCCGAGGCTGTAGCTGCGCCTGCCCCCGTTGGATACGAACAGGGCATCTACCGCTTTGGCGCGACCTATAGCGTGACGCCATCGGAAGATGCGCTCAGCTGCCAGAGCGCCTGCGCAGACAATGAGATGTGCAAGGCGTGGAGCTTTGTTGCGATCGTCGGCGAAACGCCTGCGCGCTGTGAGCTGAAACGCGGCGGCGGAAAGCTGGAACGCAACCCGGCAGCAACGTCCGGCTACTCGCCAACGCATGAGGCGTTCTTCTCGCCCGTGCTTGAAATGCCTACCGATGACCTTCTCGGCGAAGACCCGAAAGCCGAGACGCTACGACATTAGAGCGAGCGCTCTTTCGTGGCGGTGAAGCGGATCGACGGGTTCTTTTCCTGCGCATATCCGACATCCCAGGCATTCTTCGCCAGATAGACAGGTGCGCCGTCAAGATCCGTTCCGGACGCTGATTTGTTCCGGTCAAGGAACTCTTCCAGCTTGTCGGCATCATCACATGCCATCCAGCGGGCAACGTTATATGGCGCCATTTCGAAAACAACTTCGAGGCCGTATTCGGCCGCCACGCGCTCGATCATCACTTCGAACTGGAGCTGACCCACGGCGCCGACGATCATGTCGGAGCCGATGGCCGGCTTGAAGAGCTGCGTGACGCCTTCCTCGGCGAGGCTTTCGAGCGCCTTGCGCAGGTGTTTCGCCTTCATCGGATCTTTCACGCGGGCGCGACGCAGCAGTTCCGGCGCGAAGTTCGGGATGCCGGCAAACTGGATGTCGCCGCTTTCCGAGAGGCTGTCGCCAACGCGCAGCTGGCCATGGTTGGGCACGCCAATCACATCACCCGCATAGGCGGTCTCGGCAATCTCGCGGTCCTGCGCGAGGAACATCAGCGGGTTGTGGATATTCAGCTGCTTGCCGGTCGCGCTCTTCAGCTTCATACCGCGCTTGAACTCACCCGAGCAGAGACGGAGGAAAGCCACGCGGTCGCGGTGGTTCGGGTCCATGTTCGCCTGAATCTTGAAGACAAATCCGGAAACATCATTGTCAGACGGCTGAACACTTATCACCTGCCCCTTGCGCTCAGCTTTCTGGACACGCGGCGGGGGCGCGAAGTCGCGCAGCGTATTGAGCAATTCGGCCACACCAAAATGGCGCAGGGCCGAGCCAAACACGACAGGCGTCATGTTACCGGCCTTGAAGGCCTCTTCGTCAAATTTTGGCAGGAGGCCGGTGACCATCTCGACCCCCTCGACAAGCTCTGCATAGACATGATCATCCAGCTTGCCGAGCAGGTCTTCGTCACTGCCCGGAATGCGGGTGGCAGGGCCGATATGCGGCGGCTCGCCGGGGCGGCGGTCGAACTGGCAGAACTCGCCGGTGCGAAGATCCTTCATGCCAGCAAAGCGCTGGCCCGAGGCCGCAGGCCAGTAGAGCGGCGCGGTGTCGAGTTGCAGCTTATCCTGCACTTCGTCGAGCAGTTCGATCGGCTCAAGCGCCTCGCGGTCCATCTTGTTGATGAAGGTGATGATCGGAATGTCGCGCATGCGGCAGACTTCGAACAGTTTCAATGTCTGCGGCTCGATACCCTTGGCGGCGTCGAGCACCATGACGGCGCAATCCGCTGCCGTAAGCGTGCGGTAAGTGTCTTCGGAAAAGTCTTCGTGGCCGGGCGTATCGAGCAGGTTGAAGACGAGATCGCTGTACTCAAACGTCATCACCGAGGCCGAGACCGAGATGCCCCGGTCGCGCTCGATCTTCATCCAGTCAGACCGGGTGCGCCGCTGGGCGCCGCGCGCCGCAACCTCTCCCGCCGCACGGATGGCGCCGCCCGCAAGCAGCAGGTTTTCAGTCAGCGTCGTCTTGCCGGCATCCGGGTGGGAAATGATGGCAAAGGTGCGCCGGCGGGCGGATTCGGCGATATGGGACATGGTATTTCCGGACAATTCTGTTTCAGCCGCCAGCCACTAGCCGATTTGAGGTCAGGAATGAAGGGGCTCAAGGCGGCTTTGCACGCCGCGATTGCGTAGTATGATGTGCGTGGGGACAGACTAACCAGAATAAAGGGGACGCTTTTCATGGCTTATTCAAACATAATTCTCGCCAGCTGCGCGGCAGCACTGATGCTTACGGGCTGCAGCAAGGCCAAGGCACCTGACGCCGATACGCCGCAAACACTGGCATCAGGCACCAATGCTGCGGATCCGGCGCCAACAACCACAGCAGAACCGACCGCCCTCGCGAGCGACAGCGGCGCTGAGCCCATAGCGGTAAACCTTGAAACACCGGCCAAGCCGGAAGATGCCGTCGTTGAAACGCCCAAGGGTCCCATGAAAGTCATGGTGGTCATGGATTCCTCCGGTTCCATGTGGGGCCAGATTGACGGCAAGTCGAAGCGCGATATCGCCCGCGACGCCGTGCGCGCCATGGTCGCGAGCAATCCGGACCTCGGTTCGGCTGGCCTGATCGCCTATGGCCACCGCCGCAAGGGCGACTGCAAGGACATTGAACTGCTGCGCAGCCCGGGCGCCACAACGCCCCTGCCCGATGTGGTCGACAAGCTGGTGCCGGTTGGCAAGACGCCGCTGACGGCGGCCGTCGAGACAGCGGCCAACGCCATGAAGATCGAGGAGACACGCGCGACCGTGATCCTCGTGACCGACGGTATCGAAACCTGCGCCGCCGACCCGTGTGCGGCAGGCGCCGCGCTGGAAGCGCGCGGCGTGGACTTTACCGCTCACGTCATCGGCTTTGGCCTCAGCGCCGATGAAGGCCGTCAGGTCGCCTGCCTCGCCGAGCAGACGGGCGGCAAGTATATCGAAGCTTCCAACGCTGGCGAACTGGCAGATGCGCTGAGCACGGTCGCCGAGGCGGTCGAAGCCGGCCCGCCTGAAGCAGCAACCGCGACGGCAACGATCACCGGACCGGAAACGGTCGAGATCGGCTCCTTGTTTGAAGTGACCTGGGACGGTCCCGGCGCTGACGAAGACTATATTGATCTCGTGCCGCCGGGCTACACCAAGACCCATGGCGAGCTCTCCTATGGCTACACAGAGGACGGCAATCCGGTATCCATGCGCGCGCCGGGCACACCGGGCGATTATGAGCTGCGCTATGTCTGGAACGCGCCGCAGGGCCGCACCTTGATCGCGAACACCAGGATCAAGGTGGTCAACGCGGCTGTCGCGATTTTGTCCGAACCTTCCATCGGCATCGGTCAGGATCTCTCGGTCAAATGGCGCGGCCCCAATAATGATGGCGACTATGTCGACCTCGTGCCGCAAGGCTACACGGCGACGAGCGGAGAAAAGTCCTATGCCTATACCAAGGATGGCGAAACGCTGAAGCTGCGCGCGCCCGGCACGCCGGGCGCCTACGCGCTGCGCTATGTCGCCAAGGCCAGTGATGGCCGCAAAGTGCTCAAGACCGTGCCGCTGGAGGTGACTGACACGCGCGTCGATCTGGCGTTCAATCCTGCCGTCGCTATCGGCAAGGCCCTTGTGGTCGACTGGACCGGGCCAGGAACGAATGGCGACTATGTCGATATCGTCCCGCGTGGCTTCAAGCCGACGAGCGGTGAAAAGGCCTACACCTACGTCACCGACGTAAATCCGATCGAGCTGAAACTGCCGGGCGATCCCGGCGAATATGATGTTCGCTATGTGCTGCAATCGGCCGACGGACGCACAGTGCTGAAAACCGTGCCGCTGACGCTCAACGACATTCCCTTCGACGTGACGCCATCCAAGGCAAGTGTGACCGTCGGTGAAACCTTCTCGGTCGCATGGGCCGGCCCCGCCAATCAGGGCGACTATATCGACATCGTGCCGCGCGGCTACAAGCAGACAAGTGGCGAGAAGTCCTACGCCTATATTCAGGCCGAAAACCCGCTATCGATCCAGGCACCTGGGGAAGCTGGCGAATATGACGTGCGCTATGTGCTGGAGTCCTCAACGGGACGTTCCGTGAAGGCCGTGGCGCCGCTGACGCTGACCGCCGCCAAGGCGACGCTGGACAGCCCTGCAAGCGTTGAGAAGGGGACGAGCTTCGACGTCTCATGGACAGGGCCTGCCTATCGTGGCGACTATGTCGACCTTGTGCCGGACGGCTACACGAACACCAGTGGGGAATTGTCCTACGGCTACACGTCCGAGGGCCCGACAATTTCGCTCGAGGCACCAGACAAGGCGGGTGCCTATACGGTTCGCTACGTGCTGCAGGCAAGGAATAGCCGCACGGTCGTCGTGACCAAACCGATTACAGTGAAATAGACGTCAGGCCGCCAGCGGCCAGATCTCGGCAATATTGGGCGGCGTGCCTTCCTGTTCGGCACGCTGCTTCAATGTTCTCAGGATGGCTTCAGGCAGAATGGTCAGGCGCGGTTCGCCGACCGAGGATTCAAACACCGGGAACAGCGCTGCATTGGCGCCGGTCTTGGCGATGATCAATGAGCCAAGATCCTGGATCAGGATTTCGTCCATCGGCATATGTTCGCGGACATGGTCCGACACGACACGTGTCACGAACGCAAGCGCTTCCCGCGCCCGCATGCTGTGCGGATCGCCGCAGCCGAGGCTTTTCCAGCGTTTGGACAGGTGGATCTCCGGGATATCAATCTCGGCGATCATATCGTTGAGAAGAAACAGCATGGTCTGCGCGCCCCCGGCAGTGGATTCAGCCTGACGCTGCCTTGGACGGGTTAACAGCACGTTTATCAGGACAGGCCTGCCGCAAATTCGCGGCACGCGGGGCAAATTTAATCCTCGATAGGCTCGGTAATGAAATGGCGGCCCTCACGGTCCTCGATCTCCACCACCCAGAGGTCGCTGTCGCGCGACCGGGCGCGCTGGATATAGGCGTCCACACTGGCCTCGTCCGGGCCGACCCCCTGGGCCAGCAGGTTCCGGAAAATACGGTCGCCCTCAAGGTTTGTGCTGGGGGTGTAGGCGACGGCCGTGCCATCGAGGCGCGAGACCTTGATCAAGGTATCACCACGATCGGCATCGCCCTTCTGCACCACGAAGGCCGAGGAGCCAGCGACTTCAACACTGCGGATAAGGGCTTCGACCCAGAGTTTCGACGGCAGACGGACCATGGCAGGACCTTTGCGTGAATTGCGGCTGGCCCGCAAGCGACGACGCCCAGCCTATTGGGCGGCATCCTCAAGCGGGGCAATATCGGCCGGGTCGGCCAGTGGGAGAGTGACCTCCGCCCGCGTGCCCTTGCCGGGCCGTGATGTGAGGTTGAGCAGGCCGCCATGCAGCTCGGCAAAGCTGCGCACGACGGCAAGGCCAAGGCCCGTACCCGCGCGGCCACGCGAATTGCCGCCCTGCGCGAAAGGCTCGGTGACCTTCTTCAGGTCATCCTCTGTCATGCCGGCGCCCCGGTCGATGACGCTGATTACGGCTGCACCGCCCGCCTCGAAGGCATCGAGCGTAACAGTGCCGCCGCGCTCGGAATACTTGATCGCGTTGGACACAAGGTTTTGCCAGATCTGGCGCACGGCCCGCGCGTCGGCTTCTGCCCAGACTTCACTGTCGGATTTCATCTTGAGCTTCACGCCCGCACGCTCGGCCTGGTTGTCGAGCTGGCGGATGATTGACTGGGCAGACGCCACAAGGTCCACCGGCTCCGGCTCCAGCCGCTGACGGTCGGCATTGGCCTTCGCGAGGTCGAGAATGTCATCGACCAGAAGGAGGAGGTCCTGCCCACTCTCATGGATGATATCCGGATAATCCTTGTAGGCATCTGGCAGGGGACCGCGGATCTGCGCGCGCATCATGTCGGCATAACCGAGGATGGCATTAAGGGGTGTTTTCAGGTCGTGGCCGAGCGACGCGAAGAAGGCGGTGCGGTCCTGCAGTTTGCTCGCGGCGGTTTCGAGGGCGCGGGAGGCTTCCTCGCTCTGACGCTGGGCAGCGCTGATATCATGCAGCAGTAGATGTGTGCCGCCATCATGGGCCTCTGCCGTGTAGGCAGCGAGGCGGCCATCGGCCAGCACGATCTCACCCTGGGCAAGGCCGCTCTCGGGACGCAGTGCGGCAACATCCGCTTCCGGGCCGAAGAGGCTGGTCAGCGCGGCGCCCGTCTTCAATGAGGCAAGACCAAGCAGATCACCCGACAGGCCGCGAACACGCCCCTCTGGTGCAATGTCGAGCAACAGGAGGCCCGAGGCCGTCGGGAAGACGGGCAGCGGCGCAGGCGGCGTCTCCGATACTGTGGCAACCAGAGGGTCGGCCGCGACAGCCACGCCATTGGCATAGCGATCGCGCACCAGAACCCAGACAAGCAACCCAGCCATGGCAAGGCCTGCAAACGCAATCGCGACAATCAAGGGCAAGTGCTCGGGCAATGCCGGAGGCAGCAGTCCAAAGCGGCCCATGATGAGGACAGCGAAATAGGCAATGACGCCGAAGATGGCCGCCTCGGCCGCCATGTCTGTATCTGAAAGGTTTAGGGCAACGAGCGGGGCCAGCGCGAACAATATGGTTAGCGGAGAGGCCGGTCCCCCTGTCAGGGCGACGCCAAGCACCGCAAGAAGCGTCCAGCAAATCACCAGCAGGGGAGAGGCAAAACTGGAGGCTTCCCGACCCGGACGAAGCAACACAAGGCCCACGCAGGCTGGAAGAACCGCAATCGCACAACCCACGAGAAGCGGGATGATTCCCACGCCGCGCAGCACAGCAATAAGCGCTGCTGCTGCGATGAGCGCCAGCCAGGTAACATTAACCAAGTTTAATCGGCGATGCGTCATACGCGGGGACTCGTTAACATCCCATAGAGATTCATTAGGCATTCTGAAGCTGGTTCCCATCCCTTGCTGTATTTGTAATGCTTTCGACAGGCAAGGTGAGGTTCCCCCGGTGGGGAAGATGGGGCAAGACTATCGCGTATCGCGTGAGGGAGAGTTGAGACCATGAAAACCATCAGAATGATCGGGGCGGCATTTGTCGGATTGGGACTGGCAGCAGGCGCAAGTGCGCAGGGTACCGATCCGATTTCGGATACAGCCGCAGTTTATGCCACGTACCAGTCAGACGTCACAGACGTGAAAGACAAACCACTGTCATCAGCTGGGGACATCGACCATGCCCTCACTTCGCTGGGCGGCCATAATCCCGACCAGCTGTCGAAAGGCTGGATCGCCTATTCTGCGCTGATCGCTTCGCAAAACCCGGAATACCGTGCCGCGGTGCACGACATTGAAAGCTTCTACGGACGTGACGCGCTGGAAAGCGGCATGCGCAATGATGTGCGCTACGCCCGCACGCTCAGCGGCGGTGATATTGCCGTCAGCTCGGCACTGGTCGCTACGGAAGCTGACAGCCGCCGCCTCAACAGCGCGGCTGCCTATGTGAAAGAACAAGCCTATTCGCTCCAGGCATCAGGCTGGGCCAAGGCCAAGATCGGCAATTCGGGCGCCAAGGCGCGCGGCCTGGACTCCAGCCAGTCGGCTGGCATTCCTGCCAAGCTGGGTCTCGTGTCAGCGATGAACGCAACAGACTTTGATTCGGTTCTCGTGCAGGCCGGCAGCACAGGCGCTCCCTCGCTTTGGGACAATGTGTCGGGCGCTGCCAATGCCATCAAGTTTCCAGCTTCGGTGACATCCGGCCTGACCGGCAACCGCAAGCGGGTGAAGTTCGGCAAGGAGCCTGTGGCTGACCAGATCGCCACGCTGGCGGCTTATCGTGTGCTGGGCGCCAGCACCGAGAAGAACTCAAGCCAGATCAACTCGGCCATGGCCGAGCGTGAGACCAAGGGCTGCCTCAACATGGCAAACCTGAACCTCCAGCAGTGTGTGGCTGCAGCCAATCAGCAATACGAAGTGCCTTTCTGCATCGGCGAACATGCACTGTCGGATGTCGGCAAGTGTATCGGCGGCGTCTACCAGTAGGCCCAACCACCCTTCGAAAAGACCAGACCCCCGGTGGCCATCATGGCGCCGGGGGTTTTCTTTTGCCCGCGCCTGCCCCATTTCACCCGCATGAGCATTGAATCCAACGCCGCAGAAATACGTGAAGAGTTTTCCTGGCTGGATGACTGGGAAGCGCGCTACGCCCACATCATCGATCTTGGCAAGGCCAACCCGGCCCTGGCGCCGGACGAGAAGTCGGAAGAGACGATTGTGCGGGGCTGTGCCTCACAGGTCTGGATGGTGACACATATGGAAGACGGCCGCCTGATCGTGCGGGCCGAATCCGATGCGATGATCGTGTCCGGCCTGATCGCGCTTCTGGTACGGGTTTATTCCGGCGCCGCCCCGAAAGAGGTCGAGGCATTCGACGCCAAGGGCCTGCTCGATGAGATCGGCGTATCGGGCGCGCTGACCGCCCAACGCTCCAATGGACTTGCCTCCATGCTGGAGCGGATCCGTCACGATGCCCATGCGGCCCTTACCGCCTGAACGTCGCAGGACAGGCCAGTTGCGGCGCCGCGCCCAGCAGCACAACACTCGACAGGCCAAGCGCCAGCTGATCAAGCCAGTCATCGAAATCGGCATCGTCGCGCTTGTCCTCAATCAGGTGGCAGGCATAAGCGACCGTTGAGCGGTCACGGTCGAACGCACGCGCGACACGCGCAAGACTCATGCCCAGCGCCACATGCGTGAGATAGATCGCGATATGGCGTGCTCGCGCCTCTATGGGCCTGCCACGCTCCGGCGAAAGCACCGACTCCAGCTTCAAGCCCAGCGCATAGGCCGTCAATGCAGCGGCCAGGTAGGCGCGGTCCTCGTCTTTCTGTGGATCGAATTTCGCCATCACTGTCTCCTTCTGGTTGGCAGGCAGAAGACTACCCGGTCCCGGAAGGTGTAGGATAACTTTCCTATGCCATCAAGATGGCATCAGGCAGCGCAGGCGATTCAGGCGGCCGCGCGTGGTGAAGAAGTGTGCACAGAGACGCCGTCGCCGCCTTTTAAATTGAGCAGGCGGCGGCTGGGCAGCAATTCATCATGGCAGAGAACCATGGTCAGCTGGCCGGTCGAATCCAAAAGCGGCAAACGCAGCCAGGCATGGATGCCGTCCTTCTGCTCCATGATGCCGCCCACAGGGGCGCGGCGCTCGAGCGCCACAGAGAGGCCAAGCGCAAAGGCCTCGCCATTCTCGCCCATGACATCCGCCACGCGGCGCCCGCGCGCCTCCATTCCGAAAATGTCCCTCAGGCGAGAGCCGGCAATACGGAAGCGCCCGTCGCCGGACTCATCGAACTGAACGATCGAAATGCTGGCCAGCATGCTGCGCAGCGCGCCCGGATCAATCGCGTCACGGGCAACACTGCCGGCAGGATCGCGCAGCTGTTTCCAGTAATCAATCAAGGCTTGTTGGGCGATTGTAACGCCCTGAAAAACGGTTTTCTTTGACATCGTGGGCCACCCCCAGGTGATTCGATAGAATCACCTATCGCGCGAGTGGAGTCCCGGATCAAGAGTCAACTACAGACTTTCTTAACCACTCTTACCATTTTATTTCATTCCGGCCCCGTAACGAACAGTATTCGCGTGCAGTAACTAGGCCTTTTCGCCCTTACCGAGGCCCATCTTTTTGGCCAGCATTGAACGATGCTTGGAATACCCTGGCGCGACCATGGGATAATCAGCCGGCAGGCTCCATTTCTCACGA
Organism: Alphaproteobacteria bacterium; assembly: GCA_018827375.1. Taxonomy (GTDB): domain Bacteria; phylum Pseudomonadota; class Alphaproteobacteria; order Caulobacterales; family Hyphomonadaceae; genus Hyphomonas. The sequence continues at coordinate 13,846 of JAHJYW010000006.1, read as the reverse complement.
TATTCATCGGGCGACATGTCATACTTGGTGCGAAGATGGCGCTTCAGCGACTTGAACTTCTTCCCGTCCTCCAGGCAGACGAGAAAGTCTTCGCCAAGCGAACGCTTGACCGACACGGCAGGCTTTTGGGGGCTCTGTTCGGCATCAGACGTACCCAGCCCGGCCAGAGACGCATGAACACTCCGAATAAGATCTGGCAGGTCGGATGCCGAAACCGTATTATTTCGAACAAACGCAGCCACGATCTCACTCGCAAGCTCGATCACGACACTGTCGCGAGCAGTACTCTTAAGAGAATCAGGCATTTTGCACCTCCCCAGCCACAATAAATTCCGGCCTAGCTGAAGACGACTAATAGTAAATAAGAAAAATGCAGTCTCAAGGACTCAAAAACAACTATTCACGCCTCTTTACGGCACTTGCCCTGCCAATAGGCGCCTAACCGACTGTTACAAAGGCAAGTAAAAGCACAAGCCCCAGCAATGCTGCTGTCCATATGGCCATGGCCCCCGTCAACGCGCCGCGCGCCAGTTCCCCGCGCGGGCTGAAGGCCGCCTCGATCCGCTCATAGGCGCGGCTGGAGATGCCCAGGAAGACAGCTGTCATGGCTGGACCCACCTTGCCCCAGACCGTGCCCATCCACTGGGCCAGACCAAAGCCGATCTTTCGATAGGCCCAGTCGGTGTCGAGAATCGTGCCTGGTTTTTCCGGCGGGTAGAGACCGAAGCGCTTGAGCACGATGAAGGCGAACGTGGCAAGCACGAGCAACTGCATCTGCGTCAGGATATGGTCGAAGGTGAACGGCTGGTAGGACATCGCCTCTTCGCGATAGGGGAGCAGGTTGTAGAGCCATTCATAGCCAAGGCCGGGCACGATCGCCGGAATGCCAACGGCGATACAGATGAAGGCCCCCATGCCCATGGCAAGGAGCATATTGAACGGTGCTTCCTTCACGCGTCGGCCGCTATCATGACCGAAGAAGGCAAAATACGGGATCTTGATGCCGGAATGCTCCATCACACCTGCCGAGGCGAACAGAAGCATCAGCCAGACAACGGTCAGGCCCTCATGCGACACGGCGCTCATCGTCAGTGATTTTGCAACGAAGCCCGAGAACAGCGGAAAGGCCGAAATCGACATCGCGCCAATGATGCAGAACAGGGCCGTCCACGGCATTGACCGGTAGAGACCGCCCAGTTCGGAGGCTTTTGTGGTGCCCGTGCGGTAGAGCACGGCGCCCATGCTCATGAACAAGAGGCCCTTGTAGATGATGTGAACAAAGGCGTGGGCCGTCGCGCCATTGAGCGCCAAGGCATTGCCGACACCGGCCGACCCAAGCCCGATGGCGCAAATCATGAAGCCCACCTGGTTGTTCAGCGAGTAGGCGAGTACCTTGCGCAGGTCATTCTCGATCACAGCGAAGAAGACCGGGAACACGGTCATGACGGCGCCGATCCAGATAAGGGCGTCCTGGCCCGGGAACATTCGAATGAAGGCGTAGACAGCCAGCTTGGTCGTGAAGGCCGAGAGAACCACGGCGCCGACGACACTGGCCTTCGGGTACGAGTCCTGAAGCCAGTTGTGCATGAAGGGGAAGGCTGCCTTGATGCCAAGGGCAATGAATATCAGCATCGCGCCCGGCTCGCGAAGGCTGACAAAGGCCTTCATACCGAGACTGCCGGTATTGTTGTAGACATAGCACGCGCCTGCCAGAAGCAGGACGCCTGACAGGACCTGTATCGCGAGATAGCGCATCGACGCGAAGTACGCAGCGCGCGTGCCCGCAGCCAGCACCATGAAGACGGATGTAACGGCCGTGATTTCCCAGAAGATGAACAGGGTCATCAGGTCTGCGGAGAAGGCTGCAGCGATGGCTGCGCCGGCATAGGCCAGTGCCATGCCATCCTGCAGCCGGTTATCGGTATGCCAGGCGTAAATGCTGTTGAGCAGAGCCGCGAGCAGGAAGGCAAGACCGAACACGAAGCTCAGCCCGTCGACACGATAGAGCACGAGGTCCAGCCCCATCACGCTGGCCGTCAGGTGGTTTACGTTCTGGTCGGCCATCACCAGCAGCGCGATGCCGAGCAGCGGCGCAGCGATGGTAATGCCCTGACGCACGCGGCGCATGGGCAGGAAGATTGCCACGACGCCCGCCAGGATCATCAGCCAGCCAGGATTGAGAGCAGTCAGGAAAGCCGGCATCAGTCGTCTCCCTCATAGGTGGGCTGGGCACTTTCAGGCGGGAGGGGCATTTCCGGATCGACATCGGCGGGCGGGCCACCGGCATCGCCATAGTAATTCTCACCGCGACGCAAAAGGTTGCCCAGTGGCCAGCCCATGAGCACCACGAACGTGAAACAGGCAAAGCCATAGAGACCGTAGAAGCCGGTCCAGTTGGCGAAGCCGAAATACTCGTGGCGTTGGATGAACACGTCGAGCACGATGAGGGCGGCGCCGAGCGCGCCGACACCCCAGAACATGATCGCGCCGATATTCTTGGCTTCGGTCCAGCCGAACAGGACCTTGGCCATCGGGTGGATGCCCTCGTCAGAGACGGTGTGAAGGTCGTGCGCCTTTTCGGCGGCGCGACTGAGGAAGCGGCCGGACTTGTCGCGTGTTTCAGGCGTGTCATTGCTCATGGCTGAACTCCTGTAGCGATGGCTGCAGCACTGCTGCCAACGGTTGGCGCAAGGAAATCCGCGAGCGGCCCGATAAGGAAGAAGAGAATGATGCACAGGGCCGCCGTAAAGACAGGCGCTGCAACCGTCAGCGCAGGCGCGCCGCCGGGCCGCTTGAACGGTCTCGGCTCAGGCGAGCCCGGCGGTGGCATCAGCGCCAGGATCGGGATGGGCAGGAGATAGGCGATGTTGAGCAGCGAAGACCCAATCAGCACCCAGGGCACGTAGGCATTGCCGCCATTTATGGCGCCCTGCATCAGCTCATACTTCGCCCAGCTGCCAGCCATGGGCGGAATACCGATGATCGAGAGGGACGCGATGAAGAAGGCGATGAAGACCATCGGCATGCGGCGGCCAAGACCGCGCATCTGCGAAATATTCGTCACGCCCGTCGCGACATAGATGGCGCCTGCGCACATGAAGAGCGTCATTTTGCCGGCAGCGTGGGCCGCGATCTGGATGCTGCCACCAAGGAAACCGGCCTCGTTGGCAAGCATGGCGCCAGCGGTGACATAGGCCAGCTGGGCAATTGTCGAGTAGGCAAGCCGTGCTTTCAGGTTGTCCTTTGTCATCGCCACCAGTGAGGCAACGATGATCGTGAAACAGGCGACCCCGAGAATGAACTCCCGCCCCGGGGTGGCATTGAGCAGCTCTTCACCGAAGATGAAGATTGAAACCTTCATGACCGTGAACACACCCGCCTTCACAACGGCCACGGCGTGCAGCAGGGCCGACACAGGCGTCGGCGCGACCATGGCGTTCGGCAGCCAGAAGTGCACGGGCATCAACGCCGCCTTGCCGATACCGAAGGCAAAGAGAAGGAGCAGCGCCGTCGAAACGGCCGGGCTGATGTTCAGGCCGGCCAGCAGACCGCCCTGCACGAAGTCGAGGTTTTGCCCAGCCAGTGTCCATGTCCACATGAGCGCGGTGAGGAACAGGCCGATTGATGTGCCGAGCAGTGTCAGCAGGTAGATGCGCCCGCCGCGCTTGGCCGCCGCATCGCCCTTGTGGGCAACCAGCGGATAGGTCGACAGCGTCAGCACTTCATAGAAAACGAACAGCGTGAACAGGTTGCCCGACATGGCCACACCGAGCGCACCGAAAATGGCGAAGGCAAAGCAGATGTAGAAGCGTGTCTGGTTGCGCTCGCGGTTACCGCGCATGTAGCCGATCGAATAGAACGAGTTCACGATCCAGAGGCCACTGGCGACCAGCGCAAAAAGCGCGCCGAGGGGTTCCAGCTTGAAGGTGAAGGACAGGCCCGGCGCAGCGGAACCGAGATCCAGATAAGGTGTCTCGCCATTCGACACGGCCATGGCCAGTGCAATCACGACGCCCAGCAGGAGCACGGAGCCGACAACCGTCACGCCCTCGCGCACGTTGGGGAAACGCCCCGCAGCGGCAATGCCAATGGCAATCAGCAGGGGCAGGCAAAGGGCCGCAAGGATCAGCATGTCAGGGCTCATCGAAACGCCTCCAGTCCGAAGGCCGCGGCTGCCGCGTCACGGGCGAGGCCGAGCGGGATATCGGTTGAGATGCCGAAATAGATGTTCGCCAGCGCCAATATCCACAAGGGAACCAGCAACACGATGGGCGCTTCCTTGCGGGTCTTGCGTGGATTGACCGGCGGCTGGAAGAACACAGCCTCAAGAATGCGGCCGACATAGATTACGGCCAGGAAGCTTGAGAACACGACCAGGATCACGGCCCACCACCAGCCATTATCAAACAGGGCATAGCCGAGCTGCAGCTTGGACTGGAAGCCTGCCGTCAGCGGTACGCCGATGAGCGAAAGGCCCGCAATCGCGAAGGCGGTCATTGTCCAAGGCGCGGAGCGTCCGAGACCGGCAAAGTCGCGGATGTTCGTGCCCTTGTAGGTGAGCACGACAGCGGCGACCGCCATGAACAGCGCACCCTTGATCATCGCATGGTTCAGGAGGTGGAACAGGCCGGCGCTCAGGCCCGCCGCCGTACCGACCGAGACGCCGAGGATCATGTAGCCCACTTGCGCAACAGACGAATAGGCCAGCACGCGGCGCACATCGGTCTGGAACACAGCCTGGAAGCTGCAGGCGACCATGGCCGCGATGCCGAGGGGCATCAGCAGCGCCGTGAAGGCGGCATGCTCGAAGGCAAAGGTTGGGCTGAAAACGAAGAACAGGAAGCGGATAAGGGCATAGAGCGCCACTTTGGTCGCCGTGGCCGAGAGGAACATGGTGACGAAGCTGGGGCTGTACGAATAGGCGTTCGGCAGCCACTGGTGCAGCGGCCACATGGCCGCCTTGAGGCCGAGCCCCACCACAATGAAGGCAAAACCGGCCTGCACCGTGCGGCTGCCCTGAAGGGCGGGCAGCTTGGAAGCGATATCGGCCATGTTGAGTGTGCCGGTTGCCGCATAAAGGAACCCGACGCCAATGATGAAGAAGGTGGCGCCAATCGTGCCCATGATCAGGTAGTTGAACGCGGCATGCAACGCGCGCCGATCGCGCGAGGCGCCCAGCGCCACGAGGACATATGTCGAGATCGAGCTGATTTCGAGGAAGACGAAAAGGTTGAACGCATCCCCCGTGATCGCGACGCCGCAAAGGCCCGCAAAACAGGCGAGGAAGGCAGAATAGAAGAGCGCCGTCTTCTCCTTGCGCACCTCGGCCAACACGGTCGGATAGGACATGATCGTTGCCAGGAGGCCAATGACACCCACGAGCACAAGGATCATTGCGTTCAGCGCATCGACCCGCAACTCGATGCCCAGCGGCGGCAGCCAGTTGCCCATCGCGTAGCTGACAATACCGCCCGATTCAGGCGACTGGACGATGCCCAGCAGGATCAGCGCGAAGACCAGCGTTGCCGCTGTCGCAGCGATGCTGACCAGCCATGCGACACGCCCGCTCGGCACAAGCGCCAGCAGCGGGGCAAGCATCAAAGGCACCATCACAAGCAATGGCGCAGCATGCGCCAGCGCCCATTGCGGCACGGAACTCAACAGCATCTCGATCATGCGCCCGCCTCGTTGAGCCATTGGTCAATCTCGGCTTCCTGCGCGAGGGCCATCTCAAGGTCGATCTCGCGGACTTCGTCGCTCTCGATAGAACCATAGGCCTCTCGGATACGAACGATCAGGGCGAGGCCCACCGACAGCGTCGCCACGCCAACGACAATCGCCGTCAGCATCAGCACGTGGGGAAGCACGTTGGAATAGGTGTGAACAAGTTCGACCGGCGCACTGGCATTGCCAAGGGCATGCCCGCCAGTGACGCCTGTCGCGTGATGGGCCGCATCCGCGCCGTGGCCGCCGCCATGTTCCACAGCATCTTCGCCATAGAGGATCGGCGCGGTACCGCCCGCGACCTTGCCGAGGGTCACGTAGAACAGGCAGACCGAAGTCTGGAACAGAGAGAGGCCGACAAGGCGCTTGATCAGGTTTCCGCTGGCAAACGTGATGTAGAGGCCGATCATCATCAGTCCGATGATGGCCCAGTAGTTTGCCCGTTCGAGAATGAATTCCAGCATGGCTTACCAGTCTTTGTCGCGGATTTCGGCAACGCGGCCAGCGAACGCATAGAAGATTGTCAGCATGGCACCGGAGACGCCGAAAAGGACGCCAAGCTCGATGACCATGATACCGATATGCTGGCCGTGATGCTCGCCCGGCGGCTCGTTGAAGAGCGCCTGGTATTCAAGATAGTTTCCGCCCTTCAACATGGCCCAGTAGCCGACACCCGCATAGACCATCACCCCGATGGCCGCGAGCGAACGGGTGAAGGCCGGAGGCACGGCGCGCATGGCGGCCGGAACGCCCGCAATCAGCGCATAGAGGATGACTCCGACGGCAATGATGATGCCTGCCTGAAAGCCGCCGCCCGGGCCGAAATCACCGTGGAACTGCGTGTAGAACGCAAACATCACGATGATCGGCAGAAGCATCTTTGAAACAACGCGAAGAATGACGTGATGATCGCTGTTCACGAGGCGTCCTCCTCTTTGCCGGCTTCAGCACCTGACGCAGCATTGCGGTCTGGCAGATTGCCTTCGCGGCGAATTGATTCTGCCAGCGACCGCTCGCCGAAACCGAGCAGGAGCGCGACGGCGAGACCGGCCAGGAAGACCACCGTCGTCTCGCCAAGTGTATCGAAGCCACGATAGCTGCCGAGGACAGATGTGACGACGTTCGGGATGCCCGTATCGGCCCAGTTGATCTGCATATAGGTGAGGCCGACGCCCTGGTTCACGGGCGAATTCGGGTCGCCAAGCGCTGGCAGGTCAACCGACGCATAGATCAGCATCACGCCTGTCGCGATAACGACGAGAAGCGGTCCAAGGCGAGCAAATTTCTTGTCCGGCTTGGCTGTGCGCGAGGTCAGCAGCATCGCTCCCAGCAGCACGACCGTGGACATGCCGGCGCCGACGGCGGCTTCGGTGAAGGCCACGTCCACCGCATCGACCACGACGTACCATGTTGCCGATACGAGCGAGTAGATGCCCGACAGCATGACGATGGCGAACAGGTTGCGCAGGCGCGCAATCGCGATCGCCACCACGAACAGGACAGTCAGAAGCAGGATATTGACGAGCGCGATGCCGATATCGCCTTCAAGAACGCCGGTCATGCTGCGCCCTCCTCGTCATCAGGCTTTTTGCCCAGCCGTCCGATCAGCGGCTGCAGGCCCGCCGTATGGGCCGCGTTGACGACAGCATGTGACGCCGCAGGGCTGGTCAGGAACAGCAGCCAGAAAATGGTACCCAGCTTGGCAACAATGATCCAGCTTGGCGCCATGAGCGCCATGCCAATCAGGATGACCGTTGCGCCGGATGTGTCCGTAATACTGGCGGCATGCATGCGCGTGTAGAAGTCTGGAAACCGCATTACGCCGATCGTGCCGATAACGCAGAGTATGGCGCCGGCCAGACACAGCGCCGATCCGGCTGGATAGCGAACGATCTCGAAGAAATGATACAGGTTGGTGAGAAGGTCAGACATCAGCGTTTGCCTCCCTGAGCGCCGCCGCGGCGAACCAGCGGCACCTGGAAAGAGCGGTAGCGGAAGAATTTGAGGATCGCGATCGTCGAGACGAAGTTGATCATGGCGTAGAGAATCGCGATGTCGAGAAACTCGGGCCGCCCCATGACAAAGCCGAGCAGGCCGAGCGCAAGAACTGTCTTCGTGCCCAGCGAGTTTACCGCAAGCACACGGTCATACAGCGTGGGTCCGATCAGGGTGCGAATGAGCAGCAGGACCATGCCGAGCAGGATTGCAATGAGGGCGGTGGCGGTCATGCGGCGGCTCCCTTGCCGTCAATGGCACGGGCCGAACGCCGGTCCATCTCAATGAAGGCTTCCGGCTGGGAATCCTGTTCGTAAAGGCCGTGCACGAGCAGCTTGTCGCCATCGATCTCGATCGTGACAGTGCCCGGCGTGAGCGTGATCGAATTGGCGAACGTCACCTTTGCGAGATCCGATGTGCAGGTCGTCTTCAGCTTCACCAGCGTCGGCGCAATGTCGAGTTCGGCGCGCAGGCAGGCCCGGATAACGGTCCAGTTTGCCTTGATGATTTCCTTCATCAGCCACGGAAAATACATCGCAAAGCCGACAAGACGCACATAGGGCACGCCTTCGCGGTCAAGGATGTCCAGCCGGTAGGCAAGGATCATTGTGAGGCCCAGCGACACGGCACCAAGGCCGAGCAGGAGTGGTTCGAAATGGCCGGACATGCCGATCCAGAACGCAACCAGCGCAAACAAAAGCCCTAGAAAGTACGCCACAGCGTCTCAGCTCCCGTATCAACCCAATCCACCAGTGCTTGGCCTAAATGGCCGGAGGCCCGTTGGGAAGCCTCTTTCCTGCTTTTTCGCAGACTAGCTACCAAAAACCAGTCTGGCCGTGCGTTGGGATGTCGAGAACGCCGCCTCTTCGTTCGCCGGAGCGCCCGATGCCTGCGCTTCGCGCAGGGCTTGCGCCGAAAAGGCCGAAGACAGCGACCAGTTCCAGTAGCGCAAGGTTGTCTGGGCCTTGGCGACCGTCAAAATCTCGTAAGTCTCAGCAACGAGTGCGAATTGCGGGTGGATCTCGCCTTCGTCGATTTCGAGCGGTCGCCGCAGCGCCACCCAGAGAACAGGCAGGAAGTCGCGCTTCACGCCCGTCGCCTTGCACAGGACTGCAAGCCCCTCCCCGCCCGTATCGGATAGTATTTTGGCAATCGTCACGGGCTTGATACCGCAGAGATAACCGATCTCCTGGGCAAGTTCGGAATTCATGCCCTCAAGACCGGCGGAATTGATGGCGCTTTCGAGACTGTCGAAAGTACTGCGCTCAAGTGCTTCCCGGTTCCGCTGGCGCCGCTCGATCAGCTGGAGTGCCTTGCGCGCGACGGGGTCGGCCCATTTCTCGGCCGCCATCATCTCGAACACATCCTTGCAGGTTTCGATGACTTCAAGGCGATCTGCCGCGTGGCGCTGGAGGATCTTGCGGCGCGTGGCGCCATCCGACCACCAGAACATGGCCATGGCCTGAGACGGGCGCAATTCGAGCCGTTCGACCAGTAGCGCACAAAGCTGGGATTCATCGCGCGAGCGCGTCAGCAGTTTGTCGATGCCTGATTCCGGCAGCGTGGCGCCTGGATTGGCGACCAGTTCGCGCACGACGTGCGTCTCGCCATGCTCGGCAAGCGCGGCGCTCACACCCGGCGGCACGACCTTACGGCGGGCGATGGCCAGCCGGTGCTCGCTTGAAGTGGCTTCGACAATTTCGCTCAGGTCGCAGGCATCGAATGCCTCGTTCTGCTCCAGAAGCGGCTGAGCAATCTCGAACGAACACTGCGCAAGATAACGCAGCAGGCGACGCGGCGCCTCACGGCTGGTGGCGAGGCGGTTGGCGCACATGGTGCGCTCCCGGGTATTTGCGTGAAACAGCATGTCGAGCAGGATATCGCCCACCATGTTGCGGTCCTGGTGGGCAAGACGCGAGGCCGGCATGGCCACAAGATCCAGCAGGCGCCTGAACAGGGCGTCCCGCGCACGCCCTGCGTGCGGCGAATTCATCTGCGCTTCCATATCGTCCATCGGCTTGCCTGCATCGCAACACGAACAGACTGAACCCAAACGGTTAACGAGCCGTACAGGCGCGCCTATCAATTGCCTCAGACTTAATCGCGCCGTCCCGGATGGACCACCAGGACCAGAAGGCTGGAGACGAGCATGATGATCGCGAGCATGAACAGCATGCCGCCATCCGTGGCGGTCTCGCCGGCATCCAGCGTAAGCGGAACCTCACGCCCAAGCCAGGGCGACAGGTGAAAAGCCACGGCAGCGCCAAGGATTGTCGCGGAAATGATCGCGCCAAAGCGCCGGGTGAACGGGAAGAGCAGGAACAAGGCTGCAACAAGCTCCAAAATGCCTGTCAGAACACGGCCCGCAGGCTCGAAAAGCGTCTGGCCCGAGCGATCAGCGAGGGTCTGGAAGACAATATTGGTGCCGGGCGGATCGAAGAGCTTCACCGCACCCGCAGGCGGGTTGGGAAGCGGATGGATTGTCGCCTGAACAAACATGGCGATCAGAAACAGGGCGAGCGCCCAGCTGACGAGGTGCCTGAACAATCTCATGATACTCCACCCTTGGCATGTGCTTGAGGCAATGCGCCAGTCTGGACGCTACAAACACTCAGGCGCCAAGGCAACTGATGCGGTCGCCCGGGCGCGGCGCAAAGCGAATTTCAGGCAAACGTCCTCAGGTGGAATCACGTCAGCAAAACACACGTTGGACGCGATAAATTCAACGCCGACGGAACAAAGCCATCGATACAGCCGTATTGTTAGATAACAGAAAATTACAGGCACCAAGCCAGTCGGCGACCCTGAAATATAATGCCAATGCGACAGACACAATCGCACAGACACCTCCAAAAGGTGGCTTGGCCATCATGCAGAGAGGGCCGATCATGCCCATTACGAACACAGACGGTTCCGGACACTCGGACACATGTGATGATATGGGAACTCCCCGGCACCAGTCCTTCAGGACTCTCTCCGAGGCCCTGAAGACCCTCGTTCCTCATTTCCGGTCGATCACCAGGTTTCTTGCGCCTAACGCTCAGCCAGCCGATGACTTGCTCATTCGCTTCCTTAACTCGATGAACGAGAACGAGCCGACGCATTCGTGTGTACATGCCGACGATCTCGAAGCGCGATTCTTCGACTTCCTGGATGCGCATAATCGGAACAGTTTACATGCGGTATATTTGAAAATGGATGACCATGTGAAATTGATAGGGCATATGACACTTCATGAACTCCGAACTTTCCTCAAGGTAACGCCGCATATGTACACGCCAAACAACTGATCATCGCCCTCCAATACTGAGAGGCAAGTCAAAAAAATTCAGTAAACCACTCTTTTTCTATACTTTTTTACTCCTCTTCTGACAATGTAGGCGTTGATTACTCTAAACTCACAAAAGGCGAGTTGAGTAATCGCAACCTAAACGCTACAGGACTGCGGGGAGACAGAGAGTTATGGCGCGCACGTGACTAACGAAGACGACAAGGCCCAAAAATCAGGCCCGCTTTCGCAATTCACTGCGGATGGCCGTTCCCTGTCGAAAAGAATGAGGGACGCGCTGCGCGATCGCTATCAGGAAACTGTCAACGAACCCGTGCCCGAGAAGCTGCAGAGCCTGATTGAACGTATCAGGGCTGCCGAGCAGAAGAAGGGCTGAGCCCTCGTCTGCTCAGCCACGATGCTGGCTGATTTACTTTTCCCCGCCATAGACCGTACATACAGTCGCTATCGTCCACGGGAGCGGATATGAGCGACAGGATCGAAGAACTCGTCGATGACATGGCCGAAGGGGCCGCAGGTGATGTGACCTCACCCGTCAGCGGCGTGAGCGAAGCGCTCGGCGCTGGCGCCTCGCTTCTGTCCACGGCGACCCACTGGCGCGCCAAACGCCTGCGCCGCGGTGTAAAGATCGAACTGCCCGCCTACCTGATGGTCCAGTGCAGCTGGTTCATGGCCTTCGGCCTGCAGATGGTCCTGTTCCCCTACTTGATCACCGGCCGCGATCACCTCCATCTGGACGGCCTGGCGCTTGGCCTTGCAAACATGGCATTGTCGGGACCTTCCGTGATCTTCCTCCTGATCGGCGGCGTCGTCGCAGAGCGGGCCGATGGCCGCCGCCTGCTGATCATTCTTCATCTCCTGGCTGCCGTGCCTGCCCTGTTCCTGGCTGTGGCCGTTGCGCGCGGACAGCTCACCTATGCCGGCATGATCATCTATGGACTCACAATTGGCACCGTCGGTGCCTTCATGATGCCAGCGCGCGATTCGATCGTGAACGAAGTGGTCGAGCGGCGGATGCGGGTCGGCTCGGGCGTTACGCTCCAGCTGGGTGTGACATTGGCGACAATGGCGCAGTTCCTCGCCCAGATCGCCGGCCTCGTTCTGGCTGGCTATGCCGACAAAATGACCCGCATGCCGCAATGGATGGGCGGGTTCGGTGTCGGGCCGATCGCCGCGGAGAAACTGTTGCTGGCTCAGGGCATCGTCCTCGCTGTCGGCACGCTATTCGCCCTCAACCTTGCCAAGGGCCGACAAGTGCGCACCGGCCGGACGGGCATCAGCGCAACATTCGGAGATATCGCCGAAGGCTTCCGCGCAGTGCGTGCGGACGGAAAGCTCTGGGCCATGACAGCGCTCATGTTCGGCGTCGGCATCTTCGTGATTGGCGCCTTCCTTGTCGTGCTGCCCATCATTAATCGCGACGTCTACCATCTGGGGTCCGATGGCATCCGCGACATGTTCGTGACCTTCTGGATGGGGGCGTTCGTCTCATCGGTGGTGCTCTCGGTCTTCCGCCGGATCAAGCGGCAGGGGCGGCTCCTGCTCATCGCGCAATTCCTCGGCTCCAGCAGCATCCTCGCCATGATGTGGGATGTTCCGCACTGGGCATTTCTCACCATCGTCTTCATCTGGGGCCTCGCCGCAGGCATTTCGATCGCCATGAGCCGATCAATCGTTCAGGACGCCGCCCCGAAGGAAAAGCTCGCCCGCGTCCTTTCCATCTACCAGCTCGGTTTCATGGCTGGCGCGCCGTTTGGCGCCGCACTGATGGGCGCTCTGGTCGATTTATTCGGCCCCCAGAAAATCGCGATTGTGCCGGCGGGCGGCATGACCCTGATCATTCTCTGGATGGTCTTCTTTACCCCCGTCTGGAACATGAAGGGCGAGGCCTGGAAAGAGTACGCCGCCAGGAAGTGACTCCTGACAAGAAGCGTTTTACATCGCAGCAATGAGCCAGTTGCCCCGCGCCACGATCCATTTGTCGAATATCGTTGCCAACTGGCGGGCGCTTGACGGGCTGCACCCCGGCGCAACCACCTCGGCCGTCGTCAAGGCAGACGCCTACGGACTGGGCGCCGGGCCTGTTTCGCGCGCCCTGATGCGCGCCGGTTGCTCCAGCTTTTTCGTGGCCTATCTCGAGGAGGGTCTGGCGCTCCGAAAAATACTGGGCTTCGGCCCCCGCATTTTCGTGCTCAACGGGCCGACGCGCAAGGAAATGTCCGCCTATGTGACGGCCGGCCTGACCGCCGTGCTGTCGTCACCCGACCATGTAAAAGCCTGGTCCGGCGCGCCCAAGGGCACATCAGCCCTGCATTTCGATACGGGCATGAACCGGCTGGGGCTCAAGCCCTCGCTCCTGGAAACATCCCTGCCTGCGCTGCACAAGCTGCAGCCCGTCCTGGTGATGAGCCACCTGGCCTGCGCAGAAGACAGAGCCAGTCCGATGAACGCCGCCCAGCTGAAGGCATTCGACGTCATATCAAGCGCCTTCCCGGACACGCCGGCCAGCCTGGCCAATTCGGATGGCTGCTACCTCGGCAAGGCCTATGGCCATGACCTCATCCGGCCCGGAATTGCCCTCTATGGCGGAACGCGGCCCCCCAAAGGTTTGCGCATCAGTTCCGGCCTGACGCTGGATGCGGCCATCCTCAGCGTTTTTGACGCCGAGATGGGGGAAACGGTGGGCTATGGCGCGACATATACGCTGGCGCAGGATGCGGTGCTGGCAACCGTGGGCATTGGCTATGCCGACGGTCTGTTGCGCAGCGGGGCAAACAACCTGATGACCTATATTGACGGCATAGCCTGTCCGCTGGTGGGTCGGATATCGATGGATCT
>JAHJYW010000039.1 GCA_018827375.1 Alphaproteobacteria bacterium | reverse complement strand
GCAATGCGCTGTGAACTCGTCGAGCGTCAAATCTGTCCTCCGTCCCTCGCGCCGGTATGAGCCGGATCAGGTTCAAAGGGTAACTCTCAGCCCGCGACCATCGCGGACACCCCTCGGATTATACTCGTATAGGCAATTTTTTGACTCATTGAAAGCGCTCAGCCGAATGACGTATATCAATATTAAACGTACGAATGGGATTCCGAGACGACGTGCTAACTCGTGGCCACAGAGACCTTTAAAGCATCGTTGCAGGTTGGAGTATTCTAGCTTTCCGCATCTTGGTAAGCGCTCCAAGCATCCTTTAGCTTTCGAAATAGGCGAAGTATCTCATTCTGATCCAAGTTCTCGCGGCCCCATCGGCGCGAGCTTGCTTCCATCTCAAAGGCTAGTATCAAGCTTTCTGCGGTATCTGGTTCGAAACGATTTTCATCTCGCAATTTTCTCACGATTTCGGCTTTATTCCATCCGCCCCGTGCGACTACTAACTGATTGCGACCGCGGCCTGGAGAGTCATTTCGCCTCGATAGGGCTTCATAAAACATATCATTAGCGAGCTGGTGCATTTCGTCGAAGCTGGCTTCGCCGTCGCTCATATCTTCAGTGGCAAGTCGGACGTGTAACGTAGCATCTCCAGCTAAAGCAGGGGCTGGTTTAGGAATAGTCCCGCTTGCCTGCCCCTTTACGCTCTCAAAATATTGCGCAATTCTAGGAGCTATCGAATTCTCATATTTCTCAAAGTTTGAGTTTATCTGGTTTGAAGCTTCTGCGGCGGCAGACGAAGCTGCGCTCACATTGACATTCAATTCCTTGGCGGTTTCCGCCATGCGATCAAAGTCGCTTGCATAAGTGCCCAAGTGCTCAAGGTGATTTTTTAAATCCGCGAGTCTGATAATTGCAGCATAGCCACCAAACCATACAAAGACGATGATTGGCACACCAAGTGCCAGTGAAATAAATGGCCAAATTAGTGGCGCCGCTGCTGTTCTAAGTTCTGACACGCCACCCCCTGTCGGATCAAACGTTCCTAACAAAAGGGCAAACAGGGCTCCGATTGCGAATACCCAAACAACAGTGAATATTGCACCGAATGCTGGGCCTGTTGTCGATGACTTATATTGTTCTTTTTTTGCCATTGTTGTGTCCGCCATTTCGATCAGTAACAGGCGCACTAAGTTTCAAGCCGCGACCACCGCGGATGCGCCCCTAAATTGAAATTAAACTAGGTTCTAATGAGAGACTTGCATAGAGCCCAACAATTGGCCGCGGTAGTTCAGTTCTGCTTCAGCGATTGTATCAGCCTTCGTAGGCGTCGTTCAGCATCTTGAAGGTCTGGTCGAAGCGGCCTTCGGCTTCGGCTGTGCGCAGCATTTTGGCGCGCTGGACGGCGACTTCTTTGGGCGTGTCCTCGATGCTGAAACTTTCCATTGTCTCGGCGATGAAGTCCTTCAGCGGCATGTAGGATTCGCGGGTTGACTGGCCGGGGGTGAGGCCGGTCTGTACGCCGGGCGGAGCAAGCTCGATCATCTCGACATTCGTATCCTTCAGCAGGTAGCGCAGGGACTGCGTCCAGGCGTGCATGGCTGCTTTCGAGGCACTGTAGGCCGGCGTGTGGGCGAGCGGCACATAGGCAAGGCCCGACGTGACGTTGACGACACGGGCGGCGGGGCGGGCGCGCAGGTGGGGCAGAAGTGCGGCCGTCAGGCGGATGGGGCCGAGCACGTTCGTCGTGATCGTATTCTCGGTGATGGTGAGGTCAACCGGGTCGGAGAGCCAGTCTTCCTTGGCCATGACGCCGGCATTGTTGAAAAGGGTGTTCAGGGCGGGGAAGTCTTTCACGAGTTCGGCGGCGAAGTTGGCAATGTCTTCGGCATTGCCAACGTCCAGCGTGCGGGCATGCATACCATCGCGGCCCTCGATGGTTTCGTTGAGGCTGGCAGGTGTGCGCCCAGCGACGATGACCGTGTTGCCGAGGGCGTGGAGTTCGCGGGCCAGTTCGCGGCCAATGCCGGAACCGCCGCCTGTCATCAGGATCGTGTTGCCTGTGGTTTTCATCGTGTGTCTCCTTCTGGTCAGCACTGCTGAGCAGGAGATAAGACCCTCGGCGCGGGAAAGAAGGCGCGGCACGGAATTAGACTTATTCGGTATCACCCCGGAAGGGGATGCCATCCTGCTCAACGCGCCGCGGCTATGTCGCGGGCAAGATCGATGAGGGCTTCCTCGTAGACGGAGAAGGCCTTGGTGCGCTGGCCGCGGGGCGGCTCTGACGCGTCGCTGATGCCGGTGATGACATAGGCGAAGGAGAGGTCGCGGTCGGTGCTGACCCAGGCGCCAGAGAGCAGTCCATAGGCTTCGCCTGCATGGCCGATCAGGGTTTCGCCGGGCCAGGCTGCGCCGGGATGATCGCCTTCCAGCAGGTGCACGGCGAGGCCGTAGGCGGTGGTAAAGTCATAGGCCTTCGGGCCGCCTTCGGAGGTGACGCCGTTGGGCTGTGCCGCATCATAGCGCCAGGGGTCTGACCAGAGGGAGCGGTTATGCGGCTGCTTCAACTCGCGCACGAGGCGGGCAAGGTCATGCGCACTGGCGCGGACGCCGCCCTGCGGTGAGAAGAGCGTACCATTGGTGCCGGGGGTGTAGGCGGCGAGATCCAGATTGTTTGTATTGATGAAGACAGGCGCACTGGCATTGAGGGCTGGCGTGTCGTCGGTCTGGGCGATCCAGGTGCCGTCCTCGCGCCGGTAGAGCGTGCCGCCCTCAGCGCGCGCGGCGAGGCTGACGCCTGACCAGTTGTAGCCGATGTCGAGATCATGGGCGGCGAAATAGCGGCTCGCGAGCTGGTCGAACCGGGTTCCGGTGGCGGCCTCAAGCGCGGTGGCGGCGACGCCGAAATTGAGGTTCGTGTACTCATACCAGTCACCGGGCACCGGATGGGTGGCCGAGAAAGGCGCGTCCTCGACAAGGATGAGCGAGCGAATGTCGTCGCCGAGCGGCGCCCAGTATTCTTCCGGGTCGCGCAGCGTGCTCGTATGGGCGAGGAGATGGCGCATTGTGATGACTGCGTCAGGCGCGGCGGGGTTGCGCAGGGGCCAGCCGAGGTAATCGGAGACATCGTTGTCAAGATCAATGGTTCCGGCGTCGGCCTGTTCCTGTGTCATCAGGGCCAGCGCCATCTTGGAGATCGAGGCGACGCGGACCTTCGTTTCTGGCGTCATCGGGCGGTCGGCGCCCGGTTCGATATGGGCGCGGCCAGCGGCGCCCGCATAGATCACCGTATCACCTTGCATCACGACGAGTGCCACGCCGGCCAGGGCGTGGGCCGGGTCGCCGTCACCGGCTGCGAGGCGTTCAAGGCGCTGGTCGGCAGATGGCGCCGCAAAGGGCGCGCTGTGGACGCAAGCGGCGAGTAACGGGACGAGGCAGAGGCCGAGAAGGAAGGCGCAGAGGCGGCTTGCAGGCTGCGCCATGGCCTAGTTCTGCAAGGCCTGCTGGGTGCCGCTGGTCCAGCCGACGAGGATCTCGGCGCCGGTGTCGATGACGGGACGTTTGATCAGGGTGGGGTTCTCGATGAGGAGCGCGGCGGCGCCGTCGCCGAGGGCCTTGGCTTGCTGGTCGGTGCTGAGGCCGCGCCATGTGGTGGAGCGGCGGTTGACCAGCATTTCGGCGCCGACAGCCTTCAGCCATTCGGGCACGCGCGCGGCAAGGTCCGCCTCGGCGCGGATATCGACAAAGGCGACCTCATGGTCAGCCGCCGTCAGCGCCTGCATGGCCTTCTTGCATGTGTCGCAATTCTTCAGGCCATAAAGCGTCAGGGGCGGATTGGACATTATAAACAGTCTTTCTGTGCGTATCTAATGGAGGAAAAGAGGCGAATTGCTGAAGCAATGCAAGGGGCGGGGCTTGGGTAATGATGCGGCGCTAGCTGCAATCAGCGCCCACCGGCAGCGGCGGCCACGGCGCCCGCCTTCATAATGGCCAGTGTCTTGAAATTGCTGCTGGCATCGGTGAATTCGTTAGAGACGATCTTTCCGTCCGGGTTGAGCCTGACGCGTCCCTTGACCCAATACGAAGCACCGTCCGTTCCGGTAAACGAGAGCGTGCCTTCACCCTGATGGCCATCGTCGGCAGCGAGACAGCTGTTCAGCTCAAACTGCTTGTTGTTTTGCATCCAGACAACGGTGCTCGATTCAGCCTCAAGCCGCGACTCCAGCGCACTTTGGATAATGGATGCGTTCTGATCGCTGCATTTGCCTTCACCAGTCGCCTGAAGCGACGCGGCGAGCACGCCAAGCAGCAGAGCCGCATATTTCGTGGATATTGGCATGATCGTGCCCGGCTTGAAGTGTCTGATCGTCATCGGTGCCTATATGGTGCCCAGAACGGCGATAACCAAACCGAAGGCCATGGTGACAAGGCCGAAACCGCGCACATGGTCGTCTTCTGGCATCATCCAGCGGCCAAGCGCGAAGATGGGCTTTGGCCAGGCGAGGAGGAGCAGGCTTTCCACGACCATGATGGCGGCAATGGATGTGGCAATGGCTTGCGTAACCGTGCTGAAGCCTTGTGACATGGCAAGTACGCCCGCGCCGAGGAAGAACATGAAGGCGCCTGTGACATAGGCGACTTCCGGGCTGTTCTCGAAGGCGGCGAGCAGGCGGCCCGCACGGGCGGGCTCGATTACCATGCCGACGCCAGCGGCGAGGGCATAGATTCCAAAGATGACGCAAACCGTGTCGGCTATCATGGCGCAGGCTCCTGCTATGGCGCTAGCCTAGCATAGGTCTGGCGAAGGGCCGAATTGTGTCAGGGCGCGTCGACAATGACGGCGACGATGGGGCCGAGGTCGCCGCCGGGTTCGTCGCGCTGGATGTCGGCGGCGTAGAGGCGCGAGACGACGCCGTCGAGATAGAGCGCATTGGGCGTGCCGAGCTGGTCGCGGAAGAGGCTGGCGAAACTGTGGAAGTTTACCGGCGTATCGCTGATGGCAAAATAGAGCGTCTTGCCATCCGGGCTGATACCGACGCCATTGCGGCGTTTCTTGCTGGGGCCGTTCTCGTTGAAATCAGGGTGCAGCTGGCCGTCGATGACAAGCATGGGGCCGGACTGGGAGGCAAAGCGGGGCGGGGCGGCGTCGAACCGCGTGGCATAGGAATTGGTCTCAGACACGCCGGCTTTGGCATCGTCGAGCCAGAAGACGCCATTGGGCAGCAGGCCAAAATTGCCGGGCCCGGCCGACTTGACCAGCGGGGCATACGGAACGCCCTCTTCGACGTAGAGGCCGACGGCGCGGCGGTCGTCATGATACATGCCGCCATTCATGGCAAAGGCGAGGGCGTATCCGTCTGACTGGAGCGTGTCGCGCAGCCGGTCGAACTGGGCATAGGGCGCGCCGTCCGGATGGGTGAGGAAGAGGCGGATGTCGGTTGTGGCGACGTCATAGGCGCATACGGTATAGGGCGCGCCGTCGAAGGCCACGGGGTTGCAGGCATGCGCGGGCGGGGGCTTGCAGGCGGCCAGCAGGGTCAGCGCAAGGGCGCTGAGGAGGAGTCCGATCGGGGTGCGTGTGAGTCTGCGTGACATTGCGGGACGCTAGCGGGCGTTCGTGGCAAATTCCAGACGGCTCTGCCGCCATTGCGGTGCGAACAGCTTATGCAATCAGAAAAATTTATTCTATCTACTTAAACGAATATTTTATCCGCTCTGGTATCAATATCACTGCGAAAGCATGCGGGGAGTGAGGGCTCCGCAATAATGAGACCGGGAGTGGCTGACTTGAAACACAGGCTGAACATATTGCTGGATAACGGCAATGCGCGGGAGGACATGTCCGCCGAGCACGCCGCCTTCATTCGCGGGATGCAGCTTCATACACTGAGATCACTCGTCCCCTATGGCCTGATCGCCAGTACGTTCAATGCCTCCATCTGTGTCGCTTTCATGGCCGCGCATGCGCCGTCTTCGGCGCTGATCATGTGGGCGGGGGTCATGGCCCTCATGGGTCTCCTCGGTTTGCGGACCAGCCTGCGGGCCTCACGACGCGCCACTGCGCCCCGGCCGCGCTCGGTACAGGCCCTGTGGCGGCCAATCACGGAATCGACGCTTCTCGGCATGGCCTGGGCCGTTTGTCCGCTCCTGTTCGTGCCCCAGTTGCAAGGTTTCGACCTTGCACTCATCATCTGTGTCTGCGGTGGCATGATGGCCGGCGGTGCCTATGTTCTCTCCACACTGCCGGGCGCAGCTGTCCCGTTTGTCGTCAGCCTTGCGTTCGGACTGGCCATGGGCATTCTCCGCTCAGACGGCGGCGTGGGGCGCTTTACCCTGCTGGCACTGCTGGTCTGCTTTACAGTCGTCATGCTCCGCACGACCTTCTGGAATCACCGCAACTATATCGCCGCATGGCTGCAGCAGGAAAAGCTCAAGGACCAGGCAAAGCAGCTCGAGAAGAAGCAGGGCGTCATCAGCCTGCTGCTGAACGAGTTCGAACAGGCGGCCTCCGACTCCCTGTTTGAGCTGGACGAGGACCACAGGGTTGTGCGGCCTTCCAGTGTCTTGGCCGAGCGGACAGAATTCAGGACCGAGCAGCTGATCGGTCAACACGTTGCCAGTTTCTTCGACGGGACCAATGTGGAAGGTCGTCCGGCCTTTCAGGCCTTGCTGGCCGCGCTTGAGGTGAATGGCGAAATCCATAACCTTCGCCTGCCTGTGCGCAAGAAAGGGGAGGTGACCGTCTGGTGGCGTGTCTCTGCCAAGCCGATTTACAATGAGGCCGGCATCTTCGAAGGCTATCGCGGCGTCGCCTCGAACGTCACGGAAAAGTACGAGGCCGAAAGGCAGATCTACAAGCTTGCGCATTTCGACTCCCTGACAGGCGTGCCCAAGCGCGAGCGGATGCTCAAGGCGCTTGAAGAGGCTGTGAATGCGCCGCATGGCGAAGCGAAGCCATTCGCTGTGCATGCCCTTGATCTTGATCGGTTCAAGACGATCAATGACGTGTACGGTCATTCAGTTGGCGATGCCTATCTGAAGGCTACGGCGGCGCGTCTGCAGGAGATTATCGGACCCAACAATATCGTCGCCCGTTTCGGCGGAGATGAATTCGTGATCCTGCAAAATGACATCACAGGGCGCGGTGAAGCCATGGCCCTGGCGGTCACGATCCAGCAGGCGCTGGCCGAGCCGGTCAATGTCGACGGTTCGAATGCCCAGTCGAGCGTCAGCATCGGGATTGCCGTTTTCCCCGAACATGCGGGCACGCCGGCCGAGCTGCTCAAGTTTGCCGATCTGGCGCTACTGGCGTCAAAGGGCGCAGGGCGCGACACGGCTTGCTTCTTCGACACCGATCTCAATGACGATGTCAGCGAGCGGGTCGCGATGGAAGATGACTTGCGCCACGCATTGGCCCAGAACCAGTTCAGGCTGAACTTCCAGCGAATTATCAGCGCCCGCACAGGCGAGCTGCGCGCCATGGAGACTTTGATTCGCTGGACGCACCCGGAACGCGGCGAAGTCGGTCCCGACACTTTCGTGCCAATCCTTGAGCAGGCCGGCATGATCACGACCGTTGGCGACTGGATTATCCGCGAGGCCCTTCGCGAGGCGGCGACCTGGGATGATTCCATAAGGGTGTCGATCAACCTGTCGCCACTGCAAGTGCGCAACCGGTCGCTGATCACCACGGTGACCCATGCGCTGGCGCAGAGCGGTGTTAATCCGAAGCGCGTTGATTTCGAGATCACCGAGACAGCCCTCTTCGATGATGCGGAAGAAAGCCTGAGCGCCCTGCATGCCCTGCACCGTCTTGGCGTGACCATATCGCTCGATGATTTCGGCACGGGCTTTTCGTCGCTCAGCCTGTTGCGCATCTTCCCGTTCGACAAGATCAAGATCGACAAGTCCTTCGTCCAGCAAATGGAAAGCAGCGAGGAATGCCTCGCGATCGTGCGGTCAGTCGTGGGCCTCGCGCGCAGTCTTGGTATGCGCACTACTGCTGAAGGCGTCGAGACGGAGACGCTCGCAGACATGTTGCGGGCCGAGGGCTGCGCCGAGTTGCAGGGCTATCATTTCAGCCGGCCCATGGCGGCCGATGCGCTGGTGGCTGCAGGTCTGCTACCCCGCCGTCTGGCTGCGCATGATAATGCTGACCAGCCCGACCTGCTGGCCTTGCCTGAAATGGCCGCGCTCCAACGCGCCGTTTAGACGCGCACGCGCGCGGGGGGCATCGCCCATTCGGCGACAATGGTGTATGGGAAATCCTGGACCGCCACCGGGGTGGCCGTAACAGGAGACCCGCACATGGCCGAGAAATTCGAACGCCACCGCCAGCCTTGGACACCTGACGAAGTGCAGAAACTGCACACGCTGGCAAAGAAGGGCATGGGCCTCAAGGCGATCAGCAAGGCCATGATGCGCAGCGAGGAATCCATCCACACGCGCGCCAAGCTCGACAAGCTGAAGATTGCGAAGCTGCGCTAGGCCTCCGGCGAGGCCGCAGCTTCCAGCGCTTCGCGGCGTTTTTCGGCGGCGGATTTCTTGACGCTTTCGGAGCGGAGCTGGCCGCAGGCGGCGTCGATGTCGCGGCCGCGCGGGGTGCGGATGGGGGAGGCGTAGCCGGCCCGGTTCACGATCTCGGCGAAGGCCTCGATGGTTTCCCAGTCGGAGCACTCATAGGGGCTGCCCGGCCAGGGGTTGAACGGGATCAGGTTGATTTTGGCGGGCACGCCCTTCAGCAGGCGGACAAGGTCGCGCGCTTCGGCCTGCGTGTCGTTGATGCCTTTCAGCATGACATATTCGAACGTGACGCGGCGTGAGTTGCCGCTGCCCGGATAAGCGCGGATCGCCTCGAACAGCATTTGCAGGTCGTACTTGCGGTTGATCGGCACCAGCTCGTTGCGCAGCGTGTCGTTCGTGGCGTGCAGCGAGATGGCGAGCATGGCGTTTGTGCGCTCGCCCAGCTCGGGTATTTTCGGGGCGACGCCAGCGGTGGAGACCGTAATGCGACGCCGGCCGATGGAAATGCCGTCGCCGTCCGAGATGGTGTCGATGGCGGCAGCGACGTTATCCAAATTGTAGAGCGGCTCGCCCATACCCATGAAGACGATATTGGTGAGGTTACGCGCCTCGATGGAGGAGGGCCATTCATTGAGCGCATCGCGGGCGATCATGACCTGCGCGGTGATTTCCTGCGCGGTGAGATTGCGCACGAGGGCCTGTGTGCCGGTATGGCAGAAGGTGCAGTTCAGTGTGCAGCCGACCTGGGAGGAGACGCAGAGCGCCCCGCCGTCCATGCCGACACTTGGGATATAGACGCTTTCGCCCTCAACCCCGGGCTGGAAGCGGGCCAGCCATTTCTGGGTGCCATCCTTGGAGACCTGATGATCAGCGATCTCCGGCCGGTCGAGCGTAAAGCGTTCGGCCAGCTCGGCGCGCAATTCCTTGCCGACATCGGTCATCACGCCAAAGTCGGTGGCGCCGAAATACTGGCTCCAGCGGGAAATCTGCTTGGCCCGCATCGAGGCCTTCTTGGGATCAAGCCCCATGGCCTCAAGCTCTGCCTTCAGCGCAGGCAGGGGCATTCCGGCAAGGGAAGGGCGGCCCTGGGGCTGGTCGGGCTTGCGCGAGAGATCGAGTGTGATTGTCATGAAATCGCGCTATAGCATGGGCTGACCGGCGCAGAAACCGTCGGCGACAGGGCATTATGGACGGGAGTTAATGTGGCGGCCTTTAATTTGCCACACGCGCAACCGAAAGCCCGGTCCACGCGTATAGAACGCTTATCAACGGGGCTGAGTTAAAAAAACCTGCCCACAATTTGGAGGATCTCCATGAGACATCTCATTCTTGGCGCAGTCGCACTCGCCCTTATCCCGACTGCCTGTGAAACAGGCCCAAGCAACCGCGTCCTGATCGGTTCCGGCGCTGGCGCCATTGCAGGTGCAGGCCTCGGCACGCTGGCAGGCGGTAATGACGGTCGTAACGCTGCGATCGGCGCAGTTGTCGGCGCGATCGCCGGCGGTGCAGCTGGCGCCTATATGGACAAGCAGGAGCGTGAACTGCGCGCCGCGACAGCCGGTACCGGCATCGAAGTCGCCCGTAATGGCGACCAGATCGCCCTGACCATGCCATCGAACGTCACGTTCAACGTGAACAGCGCAGAAATCCTTCCGGGCTTCTACCAGTCGCTGAATGATGTTTCGACGACGATCGTCAACTATCCGTCGACGGCTGTGGACATTATTGGCCACGCCAGCTCCGATGGCGACGACGCCTACAATCAGGCGCTTTCCGAGCGCCGCGCCAATTCGGTCAAATCCTACATGATCAATCAGGGCGTGACCGCTGTTCGCCTGCAGGCCTATGGCATGGGTGAAACCCAGCCAATCGCCGACAATTCGACCGAAGCTGGCCGCCGCGCCAACCGCCGTGTCGAGATCATCCTGACACCGATCACCGAAAGCTGATCCGGGGCTTGAAAAGGCCAGAGTCAGAGAACGCCCGTCAGCTTCGCGCTGGCGGGCGTTTTCTTTTGGGGGTCAGGCCGAAACGGCTGCGCGCATGGCTGCGACCGGGCCGTCATAGCGCTGGTTCATCATGTCCATCAGCTTGTCGCTGGCGTGAGAGGGATGGCCTGTGCCTGTTGGCGGGGCGGGGTCGTATTCGATCGCGAGCTGGATCGCTTCGGCCACCTGACGCCCGCAAATGTCGGCCATGATGCCAAAGCCAAAATCGATACCCGCCGTGACGCCGCCGCCCGTGTAAGTATTGCCGTCTTTCACCCAGCGGCCCGGGGCAGGCGTCGCACCGACGAGCGGGAGCAGGGATGTATAGGCCCAATGAGTAGTTGCCTGCTTGCCGTCGAGCAGGCCCGCGGCGCCGAGCAGGAAAGCGCCGGTGCAGACCGACGTGACATAGGTGGCCGAGGCGCCCGCCTTGCGGATGAAGTCCACGGTTTCAGCATCGGCAATGGCATCCACGACACCAAAGCCGCCCGGTACGACAATCATGTCGAGGACAGGGGCGGTCGCAAACGTGCCGGTCGGCACGAGGGAGAGGCCGCAATCGCTGGATACGGGGTCCATGGTTTTGGCGAGGATATGGGTGGTTGCGCCGGGCATCCGGTGGAGCACCTGGAGCGGGCCGGTAAAATCCAGCTGGGTGACATTGGGGAACAGGATGAAACCGATCTGCATGGCGCATGTCTCCGGGCTGGCCTGGCCACATCCATAAACGGATTTCCGTGGCTGATCCACAATTCCCGCTGGCCAAGCCATGCCGAAGTATGGAACTTGGCGCGATGCTGGCACCTAGCCCCCCTCCCGAACCCGGCCGACGTCTGGGCAGGCCGACGGCCTATCGCTGCTTCGGCTCTGAAATTGTGCATGTCCTCTGTGGGATGTACCTGCGACTTGCGGGCTGGCGCCTGCTGGATGATTGGCCGCCCGACCCAAAAATGGTGATCCTGGCGGCGCCGCATACATCCAACTGGGATGGCATCAACATGCTGGCCGTTGCGGGTTGGTACCGCGTCAAGCTGAGCTATATGGGCAAGAAATCACTGACGACGGGGCCTTTTGGCTGGCTGGTAAAGCGAACGGGATGCATCTCGATCGAGCGGGGTAAATCGACCGATATTGTCGGCCAGATGCGGGCCGCCTTTGCGGCAGCCGAGAGCCTGTTCCTGGCCGTGGCGCCGGAAGGCACGCGTAAGCGCAATACGGAATGGAAAAGCGGCTATTACCATATCGCCCATTCGGCGGGCGTTCCGTTGCTGATGTCGGTGCTGGATTATGGCACCCGCACGGTGCGCCTGGCCGGGCCGTTAAAGACAAGCGGCGACTTCGCGGCCGACCTGCCGGCCATTCTGGCGCCCTATGCGAGCGCCAAGGGCCTCAATGCCGACCAGTTCGCCTTGCCGGACGCATCCCTCTAGCGGCAGATGGCGGAAGCCTTGTCGATGGCGGCAGCCGATCCTTTCAAGGAGAAGTGATAGGCAACTTGCGTGTTGCGTTCCGAAACGGCCTCCACGCGCAGTTCCGAGCCCTTCTTGAGCGCATCAATGATGCGTTTGTCATCTGAATCGTCAGCGAAAGCTTCCTGACCGACAGAAAAAAGCGACCATGAAGAACGGCCCACACTGGCTTTTGCGCCTGTGCTTTCGCGCAGTTTGAAGCCCACTTTGAGGCTTGGCTGGTTGCGCGCGCGGCCGGACTTCCAGTTGGTCACATAGTACCAGACCTCACCATGATTGGCTGAGGCAGGAGCCTTGTCTGTGGCCGGAGTCGCAGCGTAACACACTGTTTCTCCTGAAATTGTATCGGTGAAGACGGACCAGTCATTGTATCGGCCAATGGCCGTTGGCTGGGCCATGGCGCACGGAACCGCAATGGCTAAAAAGAGCCCGAGAATCGCGATTCGGTTGATGTGCGTCGTAAAGTATTGCATCTTGAATACATTATCCCCGTGATATGTTTGAGGTTAAGTCTTATGGCAACAGAGTTAAGGCCAAACTACGACACATTTGCGCGTCTGGCCCAAGGTGCCAAAACAGTCTCCTGTGGTTGCACGCCGAAGGCACACAGTCGATACTGCGATCAGAACTTAACAAGGGGAGCGAATTTGAAAGCCACGATGGTCCGTACGGCTGATCTGGCGCAACGCGAACGTCATGCCTCATGTATGAATAGCATCGCTTGCGAACAGTCGCGCGAAGCCTTTGCAGAGCTGTTTGAATTCTTTGCGCCACGCCTGAAAAGTTACATGCAGCGGCTTGGGGCGAATGAATCCGAAGCCGAGGAACTGGTGCAGGACGTGATGATTACGGTCTGGCGCAAGGCCGGCATGTATGACCCCCGTCAGGCCTCCGTCTCGACATGGATCTTTCGCGTGGCGCGCAATCGCCGCATCGATGCCCAGCGCCGCACGTCGCGTCCGGAACTGGAACCGGACGAGCCGATGCTGCAACCCGCGCCTGCCGAACAGCCAGACGCGGCAGTGGCGCGTGGGCAGCTTGAGGAACAGGTGCGTGCGCAGATGGCAAACCTGCCCGAAGAACAGCTGGTATTACTGCAGGCCGCCTTTTATGATGGTCTCTCACATTCCGAGATCGCCGAGACATATGGTATTCCACTGGGCACCGTTAAGAGCCGTATACGTCTTGCCTTCATGAAGATGCGCGGAGGTCTTGATGCGCCCACCTAGTCTGTCTTTTAAGCTGTGCGGGGCTGCCTGATGACGGAGAACGCGATCCCATACAGCGCGCTCTATGCGGCCTATGCAGCTGGTACGCTTGATCCTGGTTATGCGCTTCTGGTCGAGACGCAGGGTGCATTGCGCCAGGATGTGCGGCGCGCGATAGCGATGAGCGAAGCGGCGGCGGGTGCCCTGCTGGAAGCAGAAGCGGCTGCGCCCATGGCGGCGAATGCGCTGGACCGTGCCTTTGCATCGATTGATGCGCTGGGCCCGGTCGCGGCGCCGAGCCGCATCGGAACGCCGGATGATGCGGATGAAATCGGCAGGCTGCCCGCACCCCTGGCTGAAGCTGTCAGCAGGTCGGTCGCAGCGGAGGGCTGGAAGTCTCCCCGCCGCGGTATACGGCGCCTTAGGCTGGATATGGGCAGTGCCGCTGAAGTCGAGTTGTTCAGAATCCAGCCCGGCGCTTCCGTGCCGCGTCACACGCATGGCGCAAACGAATACACGCTGGTTGTGACGGGCGGCTATAGCGACGGCACAGGCAGTTACGGGCCAGGCGACCTGTCACTGAAGGGGCCGGACGACACGCACACGCCTGTCGGTGACGAAGGCGATGTCTGTTACGCCCTGATCGTACGCGACGGAGCGCTGCGCCTGACGGGCATGATCGGCGTGATGCAGCGCATTCTGGGCCACTAAGCCAGTCGAGGGAACGCTTTTCGCGGCGTCCGCCTTCATCCGCTCATGCCAGTATGGGCGAATGACATCCGGCCGGCTTTCGAACGGGTGTGACTGTCGCGTGCTTTGAGGGTCAGCCGCGCCCATGATCTGCAAGTTTGCCATCGCCGCCAAATCCGCCCGGCATGATCGGGCGATTGGCATAGCCACCCATCGAGAGATGGCGGTCATACATGACGAGTGCGCCAGCAAGACTGACATTGATGCAGAACTTGGTCGGGATCTTCACGACATGGCTGCAGCGCGCCAGCATCGCGTCTGACAGGTTGCCTTTTTCAGGGCCGAGAATGTAGGCGGCCTGGGGCGGGTGGCGGAAGGTCGGCAGCATCACCGCGTCATCGGTCAGCTCAATCCCGACAAGCTGGCAGCCCCGGGGCATCTGCATCTCCTCGACCGAGTCCCATTGGTAATAGGGGATTTGCCCGGCTGATTTCGATGTGTCGGCCTGATAAGCATCACGCAGACGATGCTCGGCATCAATTGAGAAAACGAAGCTCGCGCCAAAGGCATTCGCCGTGCGCATCAGGGCGCCGAGGTTCATTGGCTTGGAAATGCGTTCCGAGCCGATCGAGAAATAGCCGCGCATGTCAGATCACTCCGAGGGCAAATCGTCCAAGGATCAGGAGCATAAGGATCAGGACGGGGGCAGCAAGGGATACGCGCCGGGCCAGGCGCAGGTGCGAGAGGGGATTGGGGTAGGTCTTTGCGAGATGGATGGCCGCCTCGCTGGCCTGGGCGGGGCTTGCCGCCTCGACCACGGCCAGCCGGTAGGCCGTGTCGTTTGTGTAGCCGCCAAAACGATGCGCAAGCGCGCGCCGCAGCATGATCGAGATGATCAAGCGCATCTGTGCAGCCAGGGCAAAGGCGAAAACGGCCAGTCCCAATACGATCCAGAAAACAATCATCACAGGAAAGTCGCGACCTCGAACCGGCCCTCGGAATCGGCCATCGCGCGCTTCATGCCGCCCGAATTGAAGTAGGCGGCCATCTCGCCATCAGCCGAGACGCCGATCATGCCGCCTTCGCCGCCGAGGCGTTTGACATCATCCAGCGCGCCCTGCACCGCAGGTTCCAGTCGGTCGCCGCCATAGCGGATGCGCGCGGAGACATCTGCGGCCGCATTGGCGCGGATGAAGTATTCGCCAAGGCCCGTACAGGAAATGGCGCAGCGTTCGTCAGCCCAAGTGCCCGCACCGATGACCGGCGTATCGCCGAGACGGCCCGGCGTCTTGTTCATCACGCCAGCTGTGGAGGTCGCTGCGGCCATGTCGCCATAGCTGTCGAGCGCGACGGCGCCAACTGTGCCGATCTCCGGGACGCCAACCTGTCGGGTGCGTTCGTCGACGGGGACATAATAGGCGTCAGGGTCTTTCACGGTGGCGAGGCCCGCAGCATCGGTCAGGCGGCGGGCGCCATCGCCCACGATCAGCACGTTTGGCGTGCGATCCATGACCATGCGGGCTGCGGCAATGGGGCTGCGTACGCCCTGCAGCGCGCCAACGGCGCCGGCATTGCGGGTGCGGCCATCCATGATGGCCGCGTCAAGTTCATAGGCGCCGTTCAGGTTGGGGGCAGCGCCCTTGCCGGCCAGATAAAGACCGGAGGCTTCCATGGCCGCAACCATCGCCTCAACGACATCAACCGCCGCCTCGCCATCGCCCAGGCGTTTGCCGCCATCCTTCAAGAGGGAGGCGAGGTGTTTTTCCTGCGCAGAGTAATCCTGGCCGAAGATCGGCCCGGCACCGCCATGCAGGACGAGCGCCCATTTCTTCGTCATTGCGCACATCTCCCTTACGTCACACTTGGATTATGCCTGCCACACCGCTACCGTCTGGCAACAGAAACAACAAGGTAAGGAAGCCAGAACATGAAGGCTGTACTGTCGAAAGAAGTGGGTGGTCCCGAAAAACTCGTTATCGAGGACACCCCGATGCCGGAAGCCGGCAAAAACCAGGTCCTTATCGAGGTGAAAGCCTGCGGCGTGAACTATCCCGATGTGCTGATCATCCAGGACATGTATCAGTTCAAACCGCCGCGTCCGTTCAGCCCGGGCGGCGAGATCGCCGGGATTGTCAAAGCTGTCGGTGAAGGTGTTACCCATGTGAAACCGGGTGACCGTGTGCTGGCGTCATGCGGAAATGGCGGCATGGCCGAATACGTCGTCGCCTCTTCGCACGGCACGATGGCCATTCCGGACGGCATGCCGTTCGAGGAAGCCGCTGCTTTCCTGATGACCTATGGTACCAGCTATTATGCCCTGAAGGACCGCGCGGACCCGAAAGCGGGCGAAAGCCTGCTCGTGCTGGGCGCGGCTGGCGGAGTCGGCATTGCCGCTGTCGAGCTTGGCAAGGCAATGGGCCTGACCGTGATCGCAGCCTGCTCGACGCAGGAGAAGGTGGATTTCTGCCTCTCCAAGGGCGCCGACAAGGGCATTGTCTACCCGACCGGCGATCTTGACCGTGCGCAGCAGAAACAGCTCTCCGATGACATCAAGGAAGCTGGCGGCGGCGGCGTGGACATCATCTATGACGCGGTCGGCGGCGACTATGCCGAGCCGAGCGTGCGCGCGATGAACTGGGAGGGGCGCTATCTCGTGATCGGCTTCCCGGCCGGTATCCCGAAAATCCCGCTGAACCTGACCCTGCTGAAAAGCTGCGACATTCGCGGCGTGTTCTGGGGCGCGGCTGTCGCGCGAGACCCGAAGGCCCACGCGCAGAACTGCGCAGAGATGTTCAAGCTCTATGCCGACGGCAAGATCCGCCCGCATGTGTCGAACACCTATCCGCTTGAAAAGTCGGCTGACGCGATCCGCGAGCTGATGGACCGCAAGGCGATGGGCAAGGTCGTGGTGACCATGTAAATGGCCAAATCCCCTGCGCAGACGCCTGACGGGTTCATGGAAGCATTGGACCATCCACGGAAGGCGGAAGCGCAGGCTTTGCGCGATATCGTCAGGGCCTCAGCGCCCGGCCTCGTGGAATCCCTAAAATGGAACGCGCCGAGCTATGCGCTCGGCGCCGACCACGTGCTGACACTAAACTTCTCTGACAGGAAAAGCGCTCGCCTGGTCTTCCATTGCGGCACGCGGCGCAAGGAGACTGTTGGCGGGCCTCCCTTCATGGAGGACACGACAGGCCTGCTGGAATGGGCATCGGACATTCGCGCCGTGGCGACGTTTCGAAATGCCGATGATATCGATCAGGCCAGTCGCGTCTTGCCGGGGCTGGTCAGGGCGTGGGTTGGGGCCGTTCAGGTCGGCTAAGCGTCTGGTCAGCAGGTCGGCTGCGCAGCGCCGGGAACGCTAAGGGTCCGGTGCGCATAGTAGCCATATGGCCCCGACTTCTGACCTTCCCGAAAACGCAATTGTAAATAATCGCGTTTCAAGCCGCCAGCGCACGCTGAAGGCAGGCCGTATCGAGGTGAACGGGCACGCGAGCACGTTCGATGTGACGATCCGCGACATGTCAGACACAGGCGCCCGTCTTCTCCTGAAGGCCGTCTGGTCTGTGCCGGAACAGTTTGACCTGCTGGTACTCAATCCCAATAGCGGGAAGTCTGATCGTCATGCATGCCGGAAGGCCTGGCAGAGGGGCGAACAGGTCGGAGTCCGATTTATAGACTGAGATGCTTATCGCGCTTGATATGGCCATAGTTCAGTGTCGTATATTGTCTATGATACAGAAAAGCGCCTCCGATAACGGCATCAAACCACGAGCGCCCCGCCAGAAGACCCTGAAGACCGGTCGCATTGCCATAAATGAAATGACCAGCACATTCGAAGTGCTGATCCGCGACATGTCAGAGACAGGCGCAAGGCTGGTGATGTCGGATATCTACCCTTTGCCGCTACATTTCGACCTGATCGTACTGAACCCGAATACGGGGCGACCGTCGCGCACGCCGTGCCAGGTAGCCTGGCAGAAGGGACTGACCGTCGGTGTGATGTTCAGAACCGATGATGTCCCGGTCCCGTCGTCACCGGACCACCTCGGATAAGAAAAACCCGCCGGATCGCTCCGGCGGGTTTCTTCATTCTGGGAGAAATAATCAGATCTAGCTGTTCTTGCCGTCAACTTCCTCGAAGTCGGCATCGACCACATCGTCGCTGTCACCAGCCGAGTCAGCAGCGGCGTCAGCGTGGGCTTCGCTTTCCTGCTGGTTGGCATAAATCGCTTCGCCGAGCTTCATGGCAGCCGTCATCAGGGCCTGATGCTTGGCCTGGATGTCACCGACATTGTCGCCCTCACGGGAGGCTTTCAGCTCTTCGATCGCTTTTTCGATTTCAGCTTTGACCTCGGCCGAGACCTTGTCCGCATGCTCAACCACCTGCTTTTCGGTCTGGTGGATCAGCGCTTCGGAATTGTTCTTGGCTTCGACCAGTTCGCGGCGGGCTTTGTCAGCCCCGGCATTGGCTTCGGCGTCGGCCATCATTTTCTTGATGTCCTCGTCCGTCAGGCCGCCATCCGCCTGGATGGTGATCTGCTGTTCCTTGCCGGTGGCCTTGTCCTTGGCGGACACGGACACGATACCGTTGGCGTCGATGTCGAAGGTCACTTCGATCTGCGGCAGGCCGCGCGGGGCAGGCGGGATGCCTTCGAGGTTGAACTGGCCAAGCTGCTTGTTGTCATTGGCCATTTCGCGTTCGCCCTGGGCAACCTTGATGGTCACGGCGCCCTGGTTGTCGTCAGCGGTCGAGAAGACCTGGCTTTTCTTGGTCGGGATCGTCGTGTTGCGGTCGATCAGGCGAGTGAACACTCCGCCCAGCGTTTCAATGCCGAGCGAAAGCGGGGTCACGTCGAGCAGGACCACATCTTTCACGTCGCCTTGCAGAACGCCGCCCTGGATCGCAGCGCCGAGTGCCACGACTTCATCCGGGTTCACGCCCTTGTGCGGTTCGCGGTTGAAGAACTTCTTCACCGCTTCCTGCACGGCAGGCATACGCGTCATGCCGCCGACG
>JAHJYW010000038.1 GCA_018827375.1 Alphaproteobacteria bacterium | reverse complement strand
GCCGGACCGGCTGAGATTCCGAGGGAGCGGGACGCTGAGGCTTTACTGGGTGGCGCGACGAAACCCACGATCCCGGTGTCGGATGCCTTCGAAGTATATCTGAGCGAGATCGCCTACAATGCCCAGCTCTACAAGTCGCCCAATCAGCGAGCGTCCTGGGAGAAGACCAAGCGGACATCGATCCAGTATTTCATCGATTTTGCCGGTGACATTGCCCTGGAAGACATCACGCGTGAACTCGCGCTGAAATACCAGCAGCACTGGGCAAAGCAGGTCAAACCCAAAGACGAAAAAGTCTC
Source organism: Alphaproteobacteria bacterium (assembly GCA_018827375.1). Lineage (GTDB taxonomy): Bacteria > Pseudomonadota > Alphaproteobacteria > Caulobacterales > Hyphomonadaceae > Hyphomonas. The sequence goes on along the minus strand of JAHJYW010000038.1, from coordinate 2,941 downwards.
GCCCGTCGCGCCCAACACGGCCAATCGCCACATCGGAAACATCCGCTCGCTCTACGGCGACTATTTCAAGCATGTCGGCGAGGAAGAACGGCCCAATCCATTCCCAACATGCATTTCAAGGCAAAGGCGCGCACCGAAGTGCCACCCTACTCAAGCGAATGGGTCCGGACGAAGGTGCTCGCGCCTGGCGCGACACGCAAATGGCGCCCGGAATTGCAGCTCATCACCCTCATGCTGATCGAGACTGGATGCCGGCCGAGCGAGATCATCAACCTGCGTGTCGAAGACTTCCATATCGAGGAGCTAGTGCCGTACATCTCGATCAGCGCCCGCACAGACAGGGAAGTCAAAACGGACACGTCCGAGCGGGATATCCCTCTGGTGGGTATCTCCCTTGAGGCGGCCAGACGGGCCGCCCCTCGCGCCTTCGCGCACTATTACGACAAGGGCGAGCTCTTCTCCGCCAACATGATGAAGAATTTCCGAAATCGCGGCCTGCTGGAGTCCTCGGACCACAAGATCTATTCGTTCCGCCACGCTTTCGAAAAACGCATGCAGGAGGCCAATATCGATTACGGTCTGCGCTGCCTCCTCATGGGCCACAAGACGACACGGCCGGTTTATGGGGACGGCGGGTCACTTTCATACAGGCGGGAAGAGTTGCTCAAGATTGCGCATCCGTTTGATGCGCGGGTGATGGAGCTATTTGAGCGGGAGAATCCGGGGTGGGCGCTGGGTGCTGGTCTGGATGGTAATTAGGGGCGTAAAAGTGAAATTTGCATTCTTAGCTTGGATCGGCATGCACGATCAGAGATTGATGAAGCCCATACGCCGAGCTTTGACGCTCCCGCGGATTGGTTATATTCCCAATCTCAACAAAATTAGCTGGTTTGGGAGGGCAAATGAGCCGCATCACGAAGAATATTATCGTCAGCTTTTTTTCAATTGAAGCTGATCAGGACTTTTTTCGTGGGTTTGTGTCTAATTTTTTAGCGTCCACGGATGCTTCATCCACCTCCAGAATATTCAATTTACGGTCCAAAAAGCATCTGATTAAGGCCCTTAAACCGGAAAATTCCTCGGCTGCTTCTGCATTTTGCATTACAGTCGTGAGAGAGCGAAACACTTGGCAGGCTAGAGCAACACGAGACGGCAAGTTATCTGGGATTTCCTCCAACCAAGGCATCATCGGAGACCCTTATTTCTTTATGGTCGTCCCAGAACAAAAGCTCGTACTTGGATTTACATCAGGCCCGACTGGCAGCCTTAAAGGCGTTGCTAAAATCATGCTTGAGCAATTCAAAAGTGATCGCAGTTCGAAAATACACTTGGATTTTGTGCCGAAACAGAAAGACTATGCTTCACTGCAAAGGCTCCCGGATTCGGGGGAGATGTACCTTAAAGTCGATACTTCTGCGTTTACCGATGTCTTTGATGAAGCACCTCAGATCATTAAAGATATTGGAAGCTCTCCTTTCGTAGAGCAAAGCGTCCAGCTAATTTTCAATGGGCAGTTTGAAGACTCACCACAATCGCGATTCACTAAGGATGGCGTGATCGAAGTCGTGAATTTCTTTGCGAACCAAGACGGGTGTCAAGCACTACGGATCAAGGGAGTTGATGCTTTGGGTCAATCAATAAGACTGGATTTCGGGGACGCGTTTTTTCATTACAAAGCGAAGCTATCTTGACCTGCCCCACAGGGGTGATCCACCAGATTTATTAGCCCGGCGGTTTCAAAGTAGCAGCGTTCATGCTGCCACCTCCCCATAGTAAGGCGGCATGAACGCTGCGGGCAAGACGGCTTTTGGGGCGGGTGGCTTATAGCCGAGCGAAGAGTGCGGACGGGCGGTGTTGTAGTGATGTCGCCAGGCTTCGATCAGGATCTTCGCCTCTCGCAGATCGAAGAAAGTTTCCCTCGCCAGAAGCTCGTCGCGGAGCTTGGAGTTGAAGCTCTCGCAGTAGCCATTTTCCCAGGGTGATCCCGGTGTAATGTACAGCGTTTTCACTCCGATCCGCTCAAGCCAGTCACGGAGGGCTGTTGCAATGAACTCAGGGCCATTGTCAGAGCGTATGTGTTCCGGCGGCCCATGCCGAACGAACAGCTCACCCAGCGTGTCGAGGACATCCCGTGAGTTCAGCTTTCGCTCGACTCGGATGGCGAGGCACTCCCGTGTAAACTCGTCGACCACACACAGCATGCGGAACACACGTCCATCATGGATGCGGTCCTGCACGAAGTCATAGGACCAGACATGGCCTTTGTGCGCCGGCCTCAGCCGTACACACGAGCCATCATGCAGCCAGAGACGACCGCGTTTTGGTTGTTTCATCGGCACTTTCAGCCCCTCCCGTCGCCAGATGCGGTAAACCCGCTTCTCGTTCACATACCAGCCATCATTTCTGAGAAGCGCCGTGATCCGGCGATAGCCATACCGGCCGAACCGTTCGGCCAGGCGGATAATCGCCGATGTCAGGGCGTCCTCATCATCTCGCCGTATGGGCTGCTTGCGCTGGGTCGAACGGTGCTGGCCGATCACACGGCAGGCCCGGCGTTCGGAGACGCCAAGCTCTTCCACCACGTGATCGACTGCAGCACGACGACGCGAAGGGCTTAGAACTTTCCCCGCACGACTTCCTGAAGGATCTGGTTGTCCAGCGTGAGATCAGAGACTGCGCGCCGAAGCCGGGCGTTTTCCTTCTCCATATCTTTCATGCGCTTGGCTTGGTCGACCTGCAGGCCGCCATACTCTTTGCGCCAGCGGTAGTAGGTCTGTTCGGTCACACCGACGGCGCGCGCCGCCGAAGCTGCAGTTTCACCGCGAGCGAGGCGAACCTCCACCTCCCGCAGTTTCGCAATAATCTCTTCAGGCTTGGCTCTCTTGCCCATGTCTCAGCTCCATATCTGAAGCCGGAACTAACTCAAATAACGGACCACTTT
>JAHJYW010000037.1 GCA_018827375.1 Alphaproteobacteria bacterium | reverse complement strand
ATCGGCGGCCTCGCGGCGGCGGCGTTGCTTGCCGGTGAAGGCCACCGCGTCACGGTGTTCGACCAGTTTGAAACCGTGGGGCCCATCGGCTCCGGCCTGATCCTGCAGGAAACCGGTCTCACCATTCTCGGCGAACTAGGCCTGCGCACAGAGGCGGAGGCGCTCGGCGCACCCATCAGGCGGCTCTATGGCCTGTCGAGACAGTCGGGCCGTACCGTACTGGATGTGCGTTATGGGTCCCTGCGCCCGGCCCTGATGGGCGTTTCGATCCAGCGGCCTGCCTTGTTCAACCTTGTCCACGATGCAGCGCTTGCTGCAGGCGCGCGGATTGAGGCGTCTACGCGCATTACGGCTGCCAATCCGGAGGATGCCGTGCTGGTCGCTGCCAGCGGCGCGACGCATGGCCCGTTCGATCTCATCATCGATGCCCTTGGTGTACGCTCGGTACTCTCCTCTACAACAGGCAATGAGCTGCCTTATGGCGCCCTCTGGGCCACCTTGCCCTGGCCTGTAACGGTCGGGTTCCATGCCGATGCCCTTGAGCAACGCTATGAAGCGGCCAGCCGCATGGCCGGCGTGATGCCATCGGGCCGTGCTGCAACGGGAGCGCCTGATACAGCCACCTATTTCTGGTCCATTCGCGGTGACCAGCATGATGCATGGCGCGCTGCCCCGCTTAACCATTGGCGCGATGCGGCCCTCTCGCTATGGCCCGAGACCGAATCCCTCCTTGCGCCCCTCCGATCCCATGACGACCTGACCTTCGCCCGCTATCGCCACCGCACACACTGGCCCGCCGTCGCGGGCCGCATGGTCCATATTGGCGACAGCTGGCATGCGGCCAGTCCCCAACTCGGGCAGGGGGCCAACATGGCCTTGCTGGATGCCTTTGCGCTCGCCCGTGCCCTTGGTCGTAAGACGGATGTCCGCGATGCGCTGAACGATTATGCGAAGATGCGCGCTCTGCACGTGCGCCTGTTCCAGATGATGAGCTTCCTCTTCACGCCGGTCTACCAGTCGGACTCCCGGATCCTGCCGCTGGTGCGCGACTGGTTCGCTGCGCCCGTCAGCCGCGTCTGGCCAGCGCCGCAGGTTCTGGCAGCAATGGTATCAGGCGGTCTCGGCGCCCCGCTGTGGAGGCTCGGTCTCAAGCCCGGCCGCTAGCGCTGGCAGGTGCCGCAATAAAAGGTCGACCGGCCAGACTGGACGATCCGCCGGATCGGCGCGCCGCATGCCTTGCAGGGCTTGTACTCGCGGTCATAGACATCGAACCGGTGCTGGAAATAGCCAAGCTCACCGCTTGCATTGGCAAAGTCCGAGATCGACGATCCACCTGCGTCAATTGCTTCGGCAATCACCTGGTTGATCGCTGGCGCCAGCCGCGCCGCGCGCTGGCCGGGAATGCTGGAGGCCTTGCGCTTTGGCGAAATTCCGGAGCGGTATAGCGCCTCACACACGTAGATATTGCCTAGTCCCGCAATCACGGATTGGTCCAGCAGGGCCGATTTGATCGGCGTTGCCTTGCCCTTCAGGGCCGTGTCCAGGTAGGCGGCGGAAAATCCGTTGGACAGCGGCTCCGGTCCCATCGCCATCAGGCGTGGATAGGTGTCAAAGGTCGCTGAAGGCCACAGCTCCATGAACCCGAAGCGACGCGGATCATTATAGGTCACCGTCTGACCGTCCTGCATCTGGAAGACGACATGGTCGTGGCGCGCATCATTACCGGTCGCATGGTGGAAGTCCGCCGTTGCATTTCCGCCAACCGTGAACCGCCCAGTCATGCCGAGATGCATGACCAATACTTCGCCCGTCGACAGGTCCAGCGTCAGGAACTTTGCCCGGCGCCCCATGCGCTCGATACGCGCGCCGCTGACGCGTTCGGCAAACCGTTCGGGGAACGGGAAGCGCAGATTTGGCCGGTTCTGAAGCAATGACTGAATGATCGCGCCCTCCATGACAGGGGCGAGTCCGCGGCGAACTGTCTCGACTTCAGGTAATTCAGGCATTCTTATCGCATATAGCCTATGGCCGTTCAGGTAACTATGGTGGCGCGCATGTCAGACGCAGAAACAGAGCGCAAGGTCTCCTTCGGTTTCGAGGAGGTGACGGAGTCCGAGAAGGTCGCCCGGGTGAAGGGCGTATTCCGTTCGGTCGCCTCGCGGTACGACCTCATGAACGATCTCATGTCGGCAGGCGTGCACCGCCTGTGGAAGCATGACGCCATGAACAAGCTGAACCCCCAGCCGGGTGAGCGCCACCTTGATGTCGCCGGGGGCACGGGCGAACTCGCGCGGGCCTTCCTGGAACTTGCCGACAAGGCCGGTAAGCGGCGTGGCCTGGATGCGAAAGCCACCGCCATCGTTTGCGATATCAATGACGCCATGCTGGAAGCCGGCAAGGCACGGGCTGACAATGCAAAATGGGATGGCCGGTTGGACTGGGTCTGTGCGGATGGGCAAAACCTGCCTTATCCCGATCGCAGTTTCGATGCCGTGACAGTCTCTTTCGGCATTCGCAATTTCGCTGATCGTGTCGCAGGGCTGCGCGAATTTCGCCGCGTGCTGAAGCCCGGCGGCCGTCTTGGCATTCTGGAATTCAGCCATATGACAGCGCCCGCCCTGCAGGCCGCGTATGACACGTACAGCTACAATGTCATTCCGCGCCTCGGCAGCCTCGTCGCGGGCGACCGCGAGAGCTATCAATATCTCGTCGAATCCATCCGCCAGTTTCCGGATCAGGAAACCTTCCGGGCAGAAATGGAAAACGCGGGATTTACCCGCGTTTCCGTTACCAATTTTTCCGGTGGCATCGCCGCCCTGCACTTTGGCTGGGCGGTCTGATGCGGGGCAGGCTAGTTACCGTCGACCTTGATTCCATCTTCGCCAACCGAGATTTCAAGGTCGGCATCGGCGCTGTTGTCCTGCGTGAAATAGTAGACGCCAAAGCCGATGACACCGACGAAAAGTGCGCCGACCAGAAAGTATAGAAAACCGTTGCCGTTTGAATTTGAACCAGCCATGTCAGGCCCCTT
>JAHJYW010000036.1 GCA_018827375.1 Alphaproteobacteria bacterium | reverse complement strand
GACCGCCTGGACATTGAGCCGGGCGCTGGCTTCACCGCGCTTACGGGCGAAACAGGGGCCGGCAAGTCGATCATTCTTGATGCCCTGTCGCTGGCCATGGGGGCACCGGCGGACCGGTCCTTCATTCGAAGCGGTGCGTCCCAGGCAAGCGTAGCGGTCGAGTTCGGGCCACCTTCGCGCCATCCCGTATGGGCGGTGCTGCAGGAACAGGGCATCGAGGCGTCAATGGACGAGGCGCTGACGCTGAAGCGTGTTGTGCGCACCAGCGGTCCGGCGCGGGCTTTTGTAAACGATCAGGCGGTCAGCGCAGCGCTCCTTGCGGAGATTGGCGAGATGCTGGTCGAGATTCATGGACAGCATGCCGCGTCGGCCCTGATGCGGCCTTCCATGCATCGCCGCCTGCTGGACCAGTTTGCGGGAAATGAGTCGCTTCTTTCGACCTGTTCGACGGCTTTCGATGCCCTGCATGAGGCGCGCGAGACGCGGGCCCGGCTCGAAGCCGAACAGGCCGAGGCGATTGCCGCGCGCGAATGGCTCGGACAGGCGGTCGAGGAACTAGAGCGGATTGCGCCGGTTTCGGGCGAGGCTGAAGAGCTGACCACGCGGCGCACACGCCTGATGCAGTCCGAGCGGGTCACCGAAGCTGTCAGCGAGGCCGAATCGGCCATGGATGGGGCCGATATGGAGACGGCTCTTTCCCGGGCCGCACGGGCCGTCGAACGCATTTGCCGGCTGCCGGGCTTCGAGGGGTCTGACGAGACGCTGCCTTTGGCGGCCCGGGCGGCCGCAGAGGCGATCGAGCGGGCGATCATTGAAACGCGCGAAGCCGGCGCGGCCGTTTTCGGTCTTGAGCGCCTCATCTCCCATGACACGGATGCGCTTGAAAGCGCTGAAGCGCGCCTCTTTGCCCTGCGGGCACTTTCCCGCAAACATATGACAGAGCCGGAGGCCCTGCCGGACCTGCTCGCGAAGCTGCGCGGGCGGCTCGACCTCGCTGAAGCGGGCGAAGATGCCCTGATTGCGGCGCGCAAGGCAGAGACGGCGACGCAGGCGCGTTATCATCAGGTGGCCGAGAAGCTGACCGTCGCCCGGAAGGCTGCCGCCGGTCAGCTTGAAAAGGCGATCGCGACAGAGCTGGCGCCCTTGAAGCTCGGCCGGGCAACGATTGCGATCTGTGTCGAGCCCTTGGCCGAAGGGGAAGGAAGCGCGAACGGTGCCGATCGCGTCGAGTTCGAGGCCGAGACAAATCCCGGCGCCGGGTTCGGCCCATTGCGCAAGATTGCATCGGGCGGCGAACTGGCGCGTTTCTCACTGGCGCTGAAATGCGCGCTGGCCGAGGCAGGCTCGGCCCAGACCCTCATCTTCGATGAAGTCGATCAGGGGGTTGGGGGTTCTGTGGCGGCCGCCATTGGCGAGCGACTGGTCCGTCTGGCTGGTGCCCGCCAGATCTTTGCCGTGACGCACAGCCCGCAGGTTGCGGCTTCGGCTGCCGCGCAGTGGCTTGTTGAAAAAGACACTGATCAAGCTGGCGGCACGCGCGTTCGCGGGCTAGATGACAGCGCTAGGCAGGAAGAAATTGCCCGAATGCTATCTGGCGCCGAGGTCACCGAAGAGGCCCGGGCTGCGGCAGGGAGGTTGCTGGAGGATGCATGAGCCAAACCGTCCCCGTCGAAGAACTGACGCCTCAGGCTGCTGAAGAAGAACTGGCGCGTCTGGCCGAAGCAATCCGCGAAGCCGATGAGGCTTATTATCAGAACGATGCGCCCAGCCTGACCGATTCGGAATATGACGCGCTGCGCCAGCGCAATCTTGCCATCGAGGCGCGGTTTCCTGACCTGAAGCGCGCCGATAGCCCGGCTGACCGGGTCGGCGCCAGTGTCAGCGACGGTTTTTCCAAGGCGGCGCATGGCGCGCCCATGCTCTCGCTCGAAAATGCGTTCTCTGATGAGGACGTCGCCGAATTCGTCGGCCGAATCCGCCGCTTTCTCGGGCTCTCGGAAGACGAGCCGGTCGCCATTACGGCCGAGCCAAAGATCGATGGCCTGTCGCTGAGCCTGACCTATGAGAAGGGCAAGCTTGTGCGGGCTGCCACGCGCGGGGACGGGCAGGTCGGCGAGGACGTTACCGCGAATGCCCGCACCCTGGAGGATGTGCCTGACGCGCTTGCCGAGAAAGGCTGGCCTGACAGCGTCGAGATACGCGGCGAAGTCTACATGAGCCACGCAGATTTTGCGGCGCTCAATGCCCGCGAGGCCGAAGCGGGCCGCAAGGTGTTTGCCAATCCGCGCAATGCGGCCGCAGGCAGCCTGCGCCAGCTCGATATCGAGATCACCAAATCACGCCCGTTGAAGTTCTTCGCCTATGCGTGGGCTGCGGCCAGCGCGCCTTTTGCCGAAACCCAGACCGATGCCATCGCCCTCTTCGCGCAATGGGGATTCGATGTGAACAGGCTGATGACGCGGGCCGAAAGTGTCGATGGACTGATCGCTGCCTACCGGAATTTCGAGCGCCAGAGGGCGAGCCTTGGCTATGACATTGATGGCGTGGTCTACAAGGTCGACCGGCTCGACTGGCAGCAGCGGCTGGGCTTTGTCAGTCGCGCGCCGCGCTGGGCCATCGCGCACAAGTTCCCCGCCGAGAAGGCGACGACGCTTCTCGAAGACATTACAATCCAGGTTGGTCGCACGGGCTCGCTGACGCCGGTGGCGCGCCTGACGCCCGTCACAGTTGGCGGTGTGGTTGTGTCCAATGCCACGCTCCACAATGAAGACGAAATCGCCCGCCTTGGCGTCAAGGTCGGCGACACGGTCGAGATCCAGCGCGCCGGTGATGTTATCCCGCAAGTCCTGAAAGTGGTCACGGAAGGGGCAGGGATGCCCTTCGAAATGCCCCATGAATGTCCTGTGTGCGGGTCGGCAGCGGTCAGGGATGTGGACGAGAAGGGCGAGTCCGATGTGCGCCGCCGGTGCACAGGCGGCTTGGTTTGTCCCGCCCAGGCGGTCGAGCGCCTGAAGCATTTCGTGTCACGCAAGTCGCTCGATATTGACGGGCTCGGCGCCAAGCAGGTGCAGCTATTCTATGAGAAAGGCGTCGTGCGCGCGCCGCAGGATATTTTCCGCATTGCGCAACGCATAGCTGAACTGGACCTCCCGCCGCTAGATGAGTGGGACGGCTTTGGCGCGCAGTCGGCCAGAAAGCTCCTCACCGCGATCGACGCGCGGCGCAAGGTGCCCTTCGCGCGCTTCCTGAACGGTCTCGGAATCCGCCATGTGGGTCAGACCACCGCCAACCAGTTTGCACGCCACTTCCTGTCCTGGAATACCTTCTGGAGTCTTGTGGAGGCGGCAGCAGAGCAGGGGCCGGACGGCGAGGCAACGGTTGAGCTGATGGGCATAGATGGTATTGGCGGCGCAGCCGTCGGCTCGCTCCGGGCCTTCGTCAACGAGCCGCACAATGCCGAGATGCTGTCTGCGCTCATGTCCGAAGTTACGGTCGTGGACGAGACCGCTGCCGCGAGCGACAGCCCTGTGGCAGGAAAGACGGTCGTGTTTACAGGTACGCTTGAGCGGATGACACGCGACGAAGCAAAGGCGCGGGCGAGTTCGCTCGGCGCAAAAGTCTCGGGGTCGGTTTCGGCGAAGACGGATATTCTCGTCGCGGGACCAGGTGCAGGTTCAAAGCTCGCGAAGGCTGAAGCCCTCGGCGTCAAGACACTGACAGAAGACGAGTGGCTGGCCCTGGTAGACGGGGCCTGAGGCCTATTTTCCGCCCGGCAGAATCTGCTGTATGAGCGTCCGCTTCGGTACGACCGCTTCGGGATCAAGCCCCTGCTTGGTCAACAAGCGGTAGCTCATCTTGTACCAGTCGGTATTGGGATAGTTGTAGCCGAGCGTCGCGCCCGCTGCCAGTGCCTGGTCGCGCAGGCCCAGCGTTAGATAGGATTCGACAAGCCGGTGCAGGGCCTCAGGCGTGTGAGACGTGGTGTCATAGGTCGTCACAACGGTCTTGAAGCGGTTTACGGCAGCCAGCGTCTGGTTGGAGCGCAGGTACCAGCGGCCAATTTCCATTTCCTTGCCCGCGAGCTGGTCGTTGACCATGTCGATCTTGAGGCCGGCATCGCGTGCATAGGAGCTGTCGGGATAACGACGTGTCACGTCCTGAAGGGCGGCGAGCGCCAGTTCGGTTGTGCGCTGGTCACGGCCGATATCGACGATCTGGTCGAAATAGGAACAGGCAATGAGATAGTAAGCGTAATCGGCTTCAGAGCCGCCGGGGTGCAGGCTGAGATATGAGCGCGCCGCCGAGATTGCCTCGTCATAATCACGCGCCTGATAGTTTGCATAGGCCGTCATTACCATGGATTTACGCGCCCACTCCGAATAGGGGTGCTGGCGCTCGACCTCGTTAAACAGCAGAATCGCACGGGGATAGTTGCGCTTGTCCAACTGTTCGGCGGCTGCGTTGTAGAGCTGCTCGACCGGACGCTCGACATAGGCGAGTTCCTGCTTGCGCTTGCTGCCGGACTGGCAGCCTGAAATAGCGACTACAGTGGCCAGGATCAGAAGGCTCGGGCGGAGTTTCAGAAGGGACATGCCTGTCGGTAACTTTCAGCTGTGAATGTCTTCAGCTTGATTAGCCTGAACTGCACCGGTTTTCCAAGGATCATTGTCATGCTGCGTATTAAGTGGCCGTAATGCAGCCTCGGCCTCGAGTGCGGCGCTATACCGAAACGCGGGCGCGAACAGGCATATGGACGTCCATATCCGCGTCGGTTTCCCAGCACCATGCGGACGGCGTGGACAGCAGCTTACGGACAAGCGCATTGTTGAGCGCATGGCCCGGCTGGACAGCATCATAGCTGCCGGCAATCGGAGCGCCTGCCAGCATCAGGTCGCCGACGGCATCCAGCATCTTGTGACGCACGAATTCATCCTCCGCGCGCAGCCCTTCCGGGTTCATCACGGCGCCATCGTCCAGCACGACAGCATTATCGAGCGAGCCGCCACGTGCGAGACCGTTGGCGCGCAGCATTTCCACGTCGCGCGCAAAGCCATAGGTGCGGGCAAATGCAAGATCGCGGGCAAACATGCCTGGTGCCAGGCGCAGGGCCATTTGCTGAATGCCGATGACGGAATCGTCGTATTCGATGCGGGCACGCAGTGTGAGGATGGAATCATCCGAGGGCGACAGTGTCGCGCGTTTTGGGCCGTCAATGATCTCGATACGCTCAAGAATGCGGATACGGCGGCGCGGTGCAGACTGTTTTTTCAGACCGGCCTGCAGCAATAGCTCGCAGAATACGGCGGATGAGCCATCCATGATTGGCACTTCAGGGCCGTCAATGTCGATGATGAGATTGTCGATACCAAGGCCGGCCAGCGCGGCCATCAGGTGTTCGACCACTGCAACGGAAACCCCCGCTTCATTTGTCAGTGTCGTGCCGAGGCGCGTGTCAGACACGGCATCGGCATGCGCATGGATCGAGATATCGCTGGCATCAAGATCTGTACGGCGAAACACGACGCCGGTGCCGACTGGGGCAGGCTTCAGGACAAGCCGGGCTTTTTCGCCGCTATGAACGCCGATGCCGGCACACATGGCCGGACGCTCAATTGTCTGTTGCATCTGCATGCTACTCAACACCTTTATCGACCCCCCGCTTCACTCTGCAATCTGGAGGGGGTTGGGCGCCAGTACAAAACACGCCTTGTTTCGGCGTGTTACAAAAAGGGCCATGACTTGCATCACGGCCCTGTATTTATTGTACTTATTTTGAAATAATCCAGCCTGTCAGGCCTGTACTTTATTGCCTGATCAGTGGTTTGCGGAGCGGCGCAGGAAGGCCGGGATTTCAAGATCGGCATCATCGAACGGAGCCGCTTCGGGATGGTCGTCCGGTGAGGAGATGATCTGTGCCGGAACATGGGCTTCCGGCGCGTCGTCATTCTCGCCCTGCGGATTGCGGCGCCAGCCGAACAGGTGGGAGAAGCCGGACGCCCCTTGGTCTGGGCGGGCCTTGTCCGGGGCAGGGGCTTCCTTGCGCGATCCGAAGACGGCGTCCGCCGTCACTTCATCTTCGCCCTCGGCGCCTTCATAATGGTCGGCCGGCAGGGGCTGACCCTTGAAGTCGGAACGGGGGTCGCTCTCTTCCGAGCGCATCGATGCCGTGTGTCCGGTAATGACAAGGGGACGGTCGTCGTCCACTTTTGCGGCTTCAGATTTGGTTTCGACTTCATCCGCAATTGGCGCTGCGATTGGCTGGCGAACCGTTTCACGCACAGGTTTGGGGTCAGCTTCGACCTCCACACCTGCTTCAATGCCGGCGGCAACGACGGAAACGCGGATCTTGCCTTCAAGCTCTGGATCAAAGGCCGAGCCGAGGATGATATTGGCGTTCGGATCGATCTCGCGTCGGATTTCGTTTGCGGCTTCGTCCAGTTCGAACAGTGTCATGTCATAGCCGCCGGTGATGTTGATCAGAACACCCTTGGCGCCTTTGAGGCTGACTTCATCAAGGAGCGGATTGTCGATGGCCGAACGGGCGGCCTCCAATGCGCGGCCTTCGCCTTCGGCCTCGCCCATGCCCATCATGGCTGTTCCCATGCCGCGCATGATCGAACCGACATCGGCAAAGTCAAGGTTGATGAGGCCGGGCATGACCATCAGGTCGGTGATGCCGCGAACGCCGGAATAGAGCACGTCATCAGCCATGCGGAACGCTTCTGCAAAAGTCGTCCGGTCATTGGCGATGCGGAAAAGATTCTGGTTCGGAACAACGATCATTGTGTCGACATGCTTGCGGATGTCGATCAGGCCCTGATCGGCGAGTGCCATGCGGCGGGCGCCTTCAAAGCCGAAGGGCTTGGTTACAACGGCAACAGTGAGGATGCCCATTTCCTGCGCGGTGCGCGCGATGACGGGTGCAGCGCCTGTGCCCGTACCGCCGCCCATGCCGGCGGCGATGAACACCATGTGGGCGTCCGTCAGGTATTCCTTGATCTCGGCGATCGACTCTTCGGCGGCTTTGGCGCCCACTTCAGGGCGTGCGCCAGCGCCAAGGCCGGATGTCGTTTCAGGGCCGAGCTGGATGCGCTGCTCTGTCTTGGAGCGGTTGAGCGCCTGTGCATCCGTGTTGGCGACGATGAATTCGACGCCCTGCAGGTTGGCCTCGATCATGTTGTCGACAGCATTTCCGCCTGCGCCGCCAACACCGAAGACGAGAATCCTGGGCGTGAGTTCATGTGTCATTCGCGTACCTCAATCAACATTCCGGAACCGGGTTGAGGCCACCTTGGCCCCTCACGGCTAAAAGACAGTTAAGTGAAGACAAAAGGCGTCAGAAATTTTCTTTCAGCCAATGGAATGCCTTGTTCACTGCTCCGCTGCCCGTTTCGGCTCCATATTCCTTCACTGCGACGCCTGCCCCGGCAGCATCCACGAATCCCAACTCCGAATACAGTAGCAGACCCGAGGCTGTGGAAAAAGCAGGCGTTGCCAGTGTTTCGCCCAGAAATTCGGCGATTGTCGGGCGACCAAGCCTCACAGGTGCATTGAGGATGCGGGAGGCCACGTCGCGCACGCCCGACAACTGGCTCGCGCCACCGGTCAGGACCACGCGGCGGGGGAGAACGGAGCGTACACCGCTCGCATTGAGCGTTTTCTGCACAAGCTCGAATGTTTCTTCGATGCGCGGTGCGATGATTTCGGCAATTGCGCCTTTTTCCATGCGCATGCCCTGCAGGCGGCCATCATCGCCAAGACGCGGCGCCTCGATCCGCTCGGCAAGGCCGGGGCCTTCAAGATTGGCCGTGCCATAGACCGATTTCAGACGCTCCGCAGCGGCAAAGGTCGTGCCGATGCCCTGCGCGATATCGCTGGTGACATGCGTGCCGCCTGTCGGCACCAAACCGAGCCAGGCCGGGGAGCCGTTGAGATAGACCGACACCGCCGTGACGCCGGCGCCCATGTCGATACAGATTGCGCCGTTCTCGATCTCGTCATCGATCAGCGTCCCCGCACCGCTTGCGATGGAGGAGGGGACGAGGGCCGAGACGCCCAGATGGGCGCGGCCGACGCATTCGACGAGGTTCTTGATGATCGGGCGCGGCGCCGTGACGACAGACAGCAGGATGCCGAGCTGTTCGGCATACATGCCGGCAGGCTGGCGCACGCCTTCCTGCTGATCGACGCGGTAGGCGACAGGCCAGGCCGCAAGCACATCAACGCCTTTCGCGGGCACCTTTGAAAGCGCCAGGGCCTGCAGTCGCTTGATTTCCTTGTGCGTGATGGCACGTCCGCCGATCTCGATGGCAGCCGTTACAAGTGTGCACGCGAGTTTCGGACCCGTGATGCCGAGGATGACTTCACTGATCTGCTCGCCAGCTTCACGCTCGGCGTCTTCCACGGCGAGGCGAATGGAGCGCTCGAGGCCTTCCATATCGGTAATGGCGCCGCCATTGAAACCACGTGATTGCTGGCGACCGCCACCCAGTATCTGGAAGCGGCGCGGGCCGCTGCCGTCATTGCGGCCGATAAGACAGGTGATCTTGGAACAGCCTATGTCCAGCGCGGCGACCGTTCCGGTGCTGCGTGACCCATGATGGGCGATGCGTCTGGACTGTACATTTGCCATCAGGAACGGGCTGCCTCTGCAACTTTGATTGCGCCGCCTTCAAGCGCGGGGGACAGGTAGATGCGGCCCTTGTTGCGCAGGTCGATCATCGTGACCGGGCGCTGCATCAGGGCTGTGCGTGTCTGGAGCTTTGTGAGGCGGGCGAGCGCACTATCCATGGCGGCGTCTTCCGGCAGGCGAACGGTGGCGCCATTCACGAGGCGCACGTCCCAGCGGCGATCGGCAACGCGCGTCGCGATGGCGAGGCGGGCTGCAACATCCGGTGCTTCCTTGAGGGCCTTTACGAGGGCAGGGGCAGCGCCTGCGGCGCCGCGGCCAGCAAGGCGCACGAGGGTCTTGTGGTCATCCGCATTGGCGTCCGGCAGGATGCGGCCAAGACCGTCAACGACAGTCCATGCCTTGCCATCATGCCATAGCGCCACTGGCTCGGCGGCGTCTGCGATGATCACGATCTGACCGGGCCACAGGCGGTGGACGCGTACATTCAATACCTTGCGTGTGGATTCAACGCGGCGGCGGATCAGGCTTGG
The DNA here is from genome assembly GCA_018827375.1 of Alphaproteobacteria bacterium. Classification (GTDB taxonomy): domain Bacteria; phylum Pseudomonadota; class Alphaproteobacteria; order Caulobacterales; family Hyphomonadaceae; genus Hyphomonas. The sequence continues at coordinate 12,371 of JAHJYW010000036.1, read as the reverse complement.
GTCCGCGCGGAACATGTTCTCGCCCGGCTCGATCATGGCGGCAGCGCGGACATCATCCGCAAGAGCAGGGTTCTGCTCAAGGCCAAGCACGGAGACGTCATTGACAGACACGCCGGCCATCCGCGCCGTATCATCCATGAAGCCGCCAAAGCGCGTTTCGATCTGTGACAGCGATCCGCCCATCCAGGCGGCCGTGGCCACAATGATGGCGATCAGCATGACCAGCCCGAACAGGATGGACGATACGCGGATCTCTTCGCCCGTCGACTCATCAACGATGGTGGCGGGGCGGCGACGCGAGCGGGACGGGACAGACTGGTTCCGGTTTACCTTTGGCATGAAGCATCCTCGATCATCCATGCGACAAGCGCTTCGAAGGATATGCCAACGAAAGCGGCCTGTTCGGGGACAAGCGAGGTGGGCGTCATGCCGGGCTGTGTATTTGTTTCCAGGATCACGAGGCGGTCTCTCTTGTCATCATAGCGAAAATCGGACCGCGTGGCTCCCCGGCAACCGAGCGCCTGATGTGCCCTGAGAGCTGCGTCCATCGCGGCTTCGGTCACGTGAGCAGGCAGGTTTGCCGGGATCACATGCTGCGATCCTCCAGCCTGATATTTCGCATCAAAATCGTAATAGTCCCTTAAGGTCGTGATCTCGGTGACAGCGAGGGCCCTGTCACCGAGCACGCCGACCGTCAGTTCGCGGCCGGGAATGAATTCCTCGGCCATCAGATTGTCGCCATAATGCCAGCTGGAGCCCAGTAATTCCTGCGGCGGCGTATTGGCCCCTTCACGCACGATCAGCACACCAAAGCTGGACCCTTCCGCGACAGGTTTGACGACATAGGGGGGCTTTAGCGGGTGGCTTGCGGCGGCTTCTGCGCGGGTGACGCGCTTGTCGGCAGCGATCGGCAGGCCGGCGTCTCGGTAGACCGCCTTGGATTTCAGCTTGTCCATGGCGAGGGCCGAGGCCAGCACGCCGGAATGGGAATAGGGCAGGCCCATCACTTCCAGCACGCCCTGTACGCAGCCATCTTCACCCCAGGGCCCGTGCAGCCCGTTCAAGACGACGTCGGGTTTCGCTTCGGCGAGCTGCTCTGCCAGGTTCCGGCCCGCATCGATCTCGACCACATCATAGCCGGCAGCGCGCGCTGCCTCAGCCATTTGCCGTCCTGAGGAGAGAGAGACTTCACGCTCGGAGGACCAGCCTCCGTAAATAACTGCTACGCGCTTCATGGCCTGTCCTTCTTGCAAGTTGAGTGCGGGTTTTCTGCCGCTTGCCACCGCCTATGCCGCACGAAAGCGGCATGAGTCAGGCGAAACCGGATCATGCTCCGGCTCAAGTTACGAAAAAGTCACCGCCGGGACACAAGCCGTCCGATACGGCGCACTTCCCAGCGCAGCTGCACGCCGCTGTGCTCCAGAACCCGTGCACGCACGGTCTCGCCAAGAGTCTCGAGATCAGCCGCAGTTGCATCGCCGGTATTGATCAGGAAGTTGCAGTGCAGCTCTGAAACCTGCGCACCACCGACACGCAGCCCACGGCAGCCAGCTGCGTCGATCAGCTTCCAGGCCGAGCGCTGATTGGGCGTGCCGGGTGGATCAGGATTGGCGAAAGTCGAACCGGATGTCTTTTCGCGGATGGGCTGGGTTTCGGCCCGGCGTTTCTGCAGGGCTTCGATGTCTGCCAGAATCTCGGCCGGGGCGCCGGTATCATTGCCTTCTAGCAGCAGGCGGGTGACGATCAGGTCGTCCGGCAGGTCAGTGTGGCGATAGGAAAAATGGGCTTCCGGCTGAGCGCCCTCGCGGCCCGGACCACGATAGACCACCCGGCTGCCGTCGCGGCGGATGCCATGCAGGCTGATGAGGACATCGCGCAATTCCTTGCCATAGCAGCCGGCATTGGTCCGCGTGGCACCGCCCAGCGAACCGGGTATGCCTGACAGGAATTCCAGTCCCTTTATGCCATTCTCGGCGGCGGTCTTTGCGACAGCGAGATCCAGCGCGCCTGCGCCTGCCGAGACCGTAATGCCATCTTCGGCCTCAACCTTGCCCCAGGCCTTGCCCATCAGGCGCACGACCACGCCTTCGATGCCGCCATCGCGCACGATGACGTTCGAGCCGACGCCCAGCACAGTGACGGGTATGGCGGGGTCCAGCTGCTTCAGGAAATCAGCGAGATCCTCGGCGTCGGCGGGCAGGAACAGCCAGTCGGCCGGGCCGCCGACACGGAACCAAGTATAAGGGGCTAGGCTCGCCTGCGGGATGAGTTTGCCACGAACGGGGGGAAGGGAAACAGCACTATTCACGGCCGATGGCGTCGCCGGAACTTGGCCCTCTGTCAAGCGTGCGAGGGCGTTGCCATGCCCAAGGCTTGTGCGCTGGTGCATTCAAAACCCGTCCGGGCGGCTTTATTGCCCGGACGGAGTTGACCACCGGGAACCCGATTGGGACCGTAACCGTAGAACGAACAGAGAGAAGGCTAGCGAGATCGCACCACAAGAGACATTCAAGCATAAGACGCGCTGGATAAAACGCTTTCGGCCGCCGGTCGTGTTTGCGCTGTTGGCAGTCGCATGCGGCGCGGGCCCTCACTTCCTGCCAGAAGACATTGCTCTCCCGCCTGTCATCATGGGCACGCTGTCTGTGCTGTCCAGCGTTCTCATCGTTGGAGCTATCGGCTGGGCAATCACGACAACAGTGGACGCCTTGATAAAGCGCCGCCTCTCCATGTTGAAGCTGGACCAGCCGGATGACCTCACGGCGCGCAAGCTGGCGACCCGGCTGGATGTCACGCGGCGCGTTTGGGTGGTTATCGGCGCAATCGTCTCGGTCGCAGCTGCGCTGACGGTTATTCCGGGCGTCCGGCAGTTCGGGGTCAGCCTGTTTGCGTCAGCGGGCATTGCGGGCCTCGCCATCGGTCTTGCGGCGCGTCCGGTGCTTAGCAACCTCATTGCCGGTTTGCAGATTGCGTTCACCCAGCCAATCCGGATCAAGGATGCCGTGGTGGTTGAGGGTGAGTGGGGCTGGATCGAGGAGATTGGCCTGTTCTATGTCGTCATCAAGATCTGGGACTGGCGGCGCCTCGTCGTGCCGGTCTCCTATTTCATCGAAAAACCCTTCCAGAACTGGACGCGCCAGTCGGCCTCGATCATCGGCAGCGTATTCTGGTATGTCGATTACCGCGCGCCGGTGAAGGAAATGCGCGAGAAACTGACCGAAATCTGCAAGTCCACGCCGCTCTGGGACGGCGATGTCGTCAACCTGCAAGTGTCGGAGACCAAGGATAATGCCACGCTGACAATCCGCGCCCTCGCAAGCGCGCGGAACTCACCACAGGCCTGGGACCTGCGCTGTTATATCCGTGAGGAAATGATCGACTGGCTGCAGAAGGAACACCCTGATGCTCTGCCGCGCGTACGTGCAGAGGCGCAGATCCAGGGTGGTGACGACATGATGACCGGCAGGGACCCGCGCAACGATCTATGAACCAGGGCGGCGGGCCGAGTCGGGCAACATCGCCATGTCACGGGCCTGATCAACCCATTTGTCGCGCGTGATGCGGCCCTTGAAGTGCTGCAGCTTGCCGTCGACCCATTCGATATCCTGCGGGCTCCATTCGGCCACCTGCCAGAAATAGAAGACGCCCACTTCGTGCAGCAGTTCGCACAGCATCGGGCCGACGCCATTGATGCGCTCAAGGTCATCGGCATCACCGAAGGCCGCCTCGACGAGCAGGTTGGCCTCGTCATCCTCGCGGCGCGCTTCATTGATCGGGTCAATCTCGCGTGGCGGCGGGGGAGGGGGCGCGACAGGTGTTGCGGCAATCGCGGGGGACGGCGAAGTGGCCGCAGAGACTGTCCGCGTCCTTGATGCGCGTTCTGCCTTGGGTGCGGCCGGTTCAGGGCGTGCGCGAAGTGTGTGGTGGATGGCCGCGAGGCCATACTCGATGGCGTTGAGCCGGTTCTCCATGGCCTCGAGGTCGAGATTGCCTTCAATGGCCTGAACAGCATCGAGCACAGGCGTGAAGTCTGTTGGCGTCTGCGTCAGGAAGGCTTCCTGCAAGCTGGCGATGCGGCGTTCGACAGGTGCGAAGTCCGGCGTACCCGGCATGCCGGAGCGGATGGCGGCGACGGCTTCCTCCAGTGCGGCGAGCCGTTCGTACATCGGTGCAAGGTTGGGCTCGGGAATGGTAAAGGTCGCAATGGCATGTTCGACGCTGACGAGGCGCTGGTAGACTGCGCCCATGTCCGGCATCTCGATACCTGATACGCCGGAGGCGACGGCGGTGATGTCTGCAGACAGCTTGTCCATGTCGCGCTTTTGCGCCGCTTCGAGCCGTTCGCCGAGAAGGCCCAGGCGGCTTTCGAATTCCGAGAGCCGTGTCTGCACGGGTCCAAGATCAGTCGCCGGGCGGTCAAGTCCGGCAATGGTCAGGTCGAGGCGCGCCAGTCCGCTGTGCAGCGGGCCGAGATCGACTTCCGGAATCTTGAAAGCCGCAAGCGTTTCCTCGATTTTGCCGAAGCGGGCCTCGACGGGCTGGAGGTCGGTATTGCGCAGGTCGCCGACGGCATTGGCAACGGAGGCAATCGCCGTATCGAGCGAGGTCAGGCGTTCGTCGAGTTTTGCGAACCGTGGATCGACATTCGCAACGCGTTCTCCCAATCCGGACAGGCGCTCGTCCATGGCGGTGAGGCGCGGGTCCTGCGCGGTCATGCGACCTTCAATGTCTGCGAGTCGCGAGGCGATGCCCGAGAGGTTCGCATCCACCCCGTCGAACTTGCCATGCAGCGGCGCGAGGTCAGTTTCCGGCACAGTGAAGCCTGCCACGGACACCTCAAGCGCCGAAAGACGCTGGTTGACCGGCTCCATGTCCGGCATGCGCAGCGAGCGCACCGCCGAGGAAATCAATGCCATGCCAGCTTCATAGTCTTCGCGGGCAGCGGGCTCAGGGCGCGCTTCGATTGCCGCCAGGCGCTCGGTTACCCGCTCATAGGACTCTGTCACGTCCTCTTGCCGGTTTTTCAGCCACCAATAGGCAAGCACGGCGCCCAGCACAGCGGCCAGGAGCAGGAGGGGGAAAATCTGGGCAAGAAGAAAGAACATGGTTTTGAACTCGGGATTCCAGAAGGCCCGATTGGGCCGCTTGGGTCAATCAGATGCACGGACGACGCGAATTTCGATCCGGCGGTTATGGGCGCGGCCTTCCGCCGTGGTGTTGTCGCCAATCGGGCGGCGGGCGCCAAAGCCTTCGGCGATGAGGCGGTCAGCAGGGATGCCCCGCGCGATCAATGCCTCGCGCACGGCCTCGGCACGGGCATCGCCGAGCAGCTCGTTGGCATTCGCGCTGCCCATGCTGTCGGTGTGGCCTTCGATACGCAATGTGCCAGGGCAGGTGGCGGCGGCATCGGCGACCGACTGCAACAGGCCATTGCTCGACGGATCAATCTCGGCGCTGGCGAGCGCAAACTCGATATGCGTGCCGCCCAAAAGGTCTGCGAGCGAGCTATCGCATGTTGCGACGGCCTCATTGGAGAGGATGTCAACATTGCCGAGACGCCCGATCGGTAGCGGCTGGGCAATAAGTTGCTGCAAGGCCGTCACACCCGTGTTCGGCAACTCGCACCGCAGCGAGAATTCTTGATTGAGAAATGTCGCAACACCCTGGTCGCACTGGCCCACCGCCGTGATGCCTTTAAGGGCGACCTGGGTGTAAGCCGTATCCTCGGCGACATGCGTGACCGTCAGAAAATCATCAACCTGCGTGATGTTCCGGGCATCAACCAGGCCTTCTGCGGCCGCAGCGAGCGAACTGCGGGTCACCTCGTCGGGTACGGTGCCTTCAAGCCTCATGACGCCGCCGGATACCCTGAAAGTCCATTCGGGCTTGCGGGTCGCGGTCGGCGAAGTGATGGCCGGGCCATAGCGTGCCCGCACACGCGTCACCGGGCGTTCCTCACCAAACAGGGCTGGCATCCGTGCTGCGCGCACCAGCGCGACGAGTTGCTCGCCCTCCATCTGCGTCGGCGGCTGGCCTTCCAGCCAGACCTGCTGTCCGGACACCGCGGCCCGTGCCCAACCGGCATCATTCGTTGCGATTACGTGTTCGGTCGCACGGATGACCGACTGTTCAATCACGTATTTCGCGAAGGGGCCCATGCCGATCCACAAGAGAACAAGCAGGCCGAAGGCAGGCACGAAGCCATAGGGCATGAAAGGCACGCGGCGGGACGACCGGAAGCGGACGCGTCGCGACACGGTTCGCTTTTGCAAGAGGCTGAAAGTGGCCATTATCCCGATCCCGGCGCATTCTGCGCTGCGCCATGTAACAGCGTGCGGCGAAGCCGTGCAAGCCGAGTGTCCTGATACGGGAATTCGCGCGGATCAGCCGAAGGGCAGGGCGGACCAGACGCGCATGAGAATATAGATGGCCCCCGCCAGGCCAAGGCCTGCAGCCATAAGCACGAATCCATCGCGTGCCGTCAGGCCGAGGCCAAACAGCAGAACGGTGAGGCCCGGCAATACGGGGCCGAAGGGGATCAGGCCCAGTGGAAAGGTCACCAGCGCCGCTGCAATGCAGACAAGCGCTGACAGCCCAATGAACGGCGTACGCGACAGGAAAGCGAGGCGTGGCTTCAGTACCTTGTCCACGGGCCGTGCATATCTGCCAGCATGCTCAACACCGGTCACGAGGGCTGATCGCGGAAAGGAAATGTCGAGCACGCGCTTCGGCACCCAGGGAAAGGCCCTGCCCAATACGATCTGCCCCGCGATCAGCAGGATGATCAGGGCAACAAGCCAGCTTGTGCCCGGAATGATTGTCAGCGGTGAAATCGCAATGAAGCCAAGCAATAGCAGGATCGGCCCATATGAGCGGCGCCCGACAGCGTCGAGCATCTCGCGCACGGTCACGTCTTCGCCGGACGTTTTCTCCGTCAGGCTCGCGAGCAGCGATTCCAGGTTGTTTACCTTGGCCATGCCCGCTTCCTAACGCGATCCTATGCATCTGCACATATGAATCGCGTTAGGGGCGGGAAGGTTCCCTAGGCGGCTTTGCGCTTGGCCTTGCGGGCTTCGAGCTTGTTGACCGCGTGCAGATAGGCCTTGGCGCTGGCAACCAGCGTGTCCGGGTCTGATGAACGGCCCGTGGCCATGATGCCTTCACCGTTCAGGCGAACTGAAACAGTGGCCTGCGCGTCGGTGCCGCCGGTAACGGCATGGACCTGGTAGAGATCCAGCGCGCTGTGATGGGGCACGATCAGGCGGATGGCGTTGAACACGGCGTCCACAGGCCCGTTGCCGCGCGCGATGGCGTATTTCTCTTCGCCTTCAACCGTCAGGTCGATCTCGGCCGTTTGAGGACCGTCGGTGCCGCAGACGACGCGCAGGCGCTTGAACACGATGCGCTCGCCTTCGGCGGCCAGCTGGTCGTCAACGAGCACGGCGATGTCGTCATCGAACACATGCTTTTTCTTGTCGGCCAGTGTCTTGAAGCGTTTGAACGCGTCGTTCAGGGCTTCGCCTTCGAGGAAGTAGCCCATGCTTTCCAGCTTGTCGCGAAACGCGTGGCGGCCCGAATGCTTGCCCATGACCAGCGAGGTTTTTGCGACGCCGACATCTTCCGGCTTCATGATCTCATAGGTCTCGGCATTCTTCAGCATGCCATCCTGGTGGATGCCGCTTTCATGCGCGAAGGCGTTCTTGCCGACGATGGCCTTGTTGTACTGGACCGGGAACCCGGTGATGCGGCTGACCATGGCAGAGGCGCGTGACAGGTAGATGGGCTTGATGCCGGTTGAGAAGGGCAACGTGTCCTCGCGGACCTTCATCGCCATGACGACTTCTTCCAGCGCGGCATTGCCTGCGCGTTCGCCGAGGCCGTTAATGGCGCACTCAATCTGGCGGGCGCCATTGGCGACAGCGGAGATCGAGTTGGCGACGGCGAGGCCGAGGTCATTGTGGCAATGCGCCGACCAGATCGCCTTGTCGGAATTCGGCACGTTCTCGATCAGGCGGCGGAAGAGCGCGCCATATTCATCGGGGTGCGAATAGCCGACCGTATCGGGCACATTGATCGTTGTGGCGCCCGACGCGATGGCGACGTCGATGCACTTGCAGAGGAAGTCAAAGTCGGTGCGGGTTGCGTCTTCTGCGCTCCATTCGACATCGTCGGTATGGTTGCGCGCCTGGGCAACGGAACGTCCGACAGCTTCCAGCACGGCATTCGGCCCCATTTTCAGCTTGTGCTTCATGTGCACGGGGCTGGTGGAGATGAATGTGTGGATGCGCGGGCGGGCAGCGTGCTTCACGGCTTCGGCGCAGCGCTCGATGTCGGCAGGTGTGGAGCGGGCGAGGCCGCAGATGATGGCGCTTTTCGATTGGGCGGCGATAGCGCTGACGGCGGCAAAGTCACCGTCGGAGGCTGCGGGAAAACCGGCTTCGATGACGTCGACGCCCATGTCTTCCATCAGGCTTGCGAGTTCGAGCTTTTCGATATGGGTCATGGAGGCGCCGGGCGATTGCTCGCCGTCACGCAAAGTGGTGTCGAAAATACGGATATGTGGATTGGCAGTCATGGTTTTTGCGGCTCTGCTTAGTGAGAAAAAGGGGGGCTTGAAGCATTCCCCTGGCCGCGCAACTGCCTGTTACCTAGGCGGTCGGCTCCGGCCAGGGGCCGGTAAGCAGGAGGATAAGGGGCAAATTCTTGCACATGCGAGGTTTATTCATCTTGTTTCAGCCCCGTGTCAACCGGGTTGTCTCGGATCAAAGGGACAGATTGCCCCTTTGGCCCCATGCGGGTGCGGGCATAAAGCGCGATCGCCGCATAGATCGCCGCAGCGATGAAGGCTGTCAGTATCGCCAGGCCCGGATTGCCTTTCATGGCGGCAAACAGGCTCTGCCCTGCGAACGCGATCAGTACCATTTTCGGTAAGGAGCCAAGACCCATGCCGATGGCAAAGTCGCGAAACTTGGCCGTACTGACGCCAAACGCCATGTTGACGATGATGAAGGGCCCGGTCGGCACGTTACGGACAAGTGCGCTGGTGGCGAGCGCATTGCGACCAACGAAGGCCGCAAGCCGGTTGGCCGTGGCGCCAGCATAGCGCCGGAAGACTTTCTCGCCTGCCATCCGGCCGACATAGAATGTCAGCGAGCCGGAAATCATGTTGGCCAGCCACGCATAACAGAGGCCCAGCCAGGGGCCGAACAGGGCGACGGCGGCGGCGATCAGCGCGAACTGTGGAACGCCCAGAAAGGCTGCGACGCAAAAGACAAGAATGATTGCGGGCAGGCCCCACGGGCTGCCGGCGACAGTCTCCATCCAGGCATTAAGCGCTTTCTCACTTGGCATGAAGCCAAGTTTTCCAAGCGCGAAGAGAATGAAGACACCGACAAGCAGTCCGCCACCGAGGAGCAGGGTCCTGCGGGCTGGCTGGCTGGCGGTCTTGTCCATTTCACTCATGGGCGCATCGAATGGAACCAGTGCGCCCGTGCGTCAAGCGACAACGATCCGCAAAACTGGTGTCCGGATTGAGGCAGCCCCTGCAATCAGGATTGTTTACGCCGCTCGCCCCGTTTTTTTCATCGCCCGCTCGCTGGCTTCGGACATCGGCGTCATCAGGCCCGCGGTGATCATGTCGATCAGGGTTTCGACCTGAAGTTCGAAATCGGGTGAGGCGCCCGCCTGCTCCGCTTCGAAAGCGGCGAGGCAGTTCACGCACTGGTCGCTCGCTGCCAGCAGCCGTGTGCGAATGACCTGTTCCGGCAAATGGGTCATCAGCTGCTTGAGCCGGTCGGCCGCAAGGAACCACCCGGTCATCAGACCTGCCGGGGCGAGCTGGATCACCAGTTGTTTTTCCCGCGTCGCGCGCGCCATGAACTGGACATAGTGATTGCCCTCCTCTCTCGGCCGCAGCTCCTCGGCCAGTGGCCAGACCCAGGTGCTGACCAGCGCACGGGCTTCCCCGGTGCCGCCGGTCGGCTGTACCGCCTCCAGCAGGGCCAGACGCTTCGGGTTCACATAGCGCATCCGGTTTTCGAAAACGGCTTCCACCAGCTGGTCGCGCGATCCGAAATGGTACTGGATGGCGGAGGCGTTCTTCTGTTTCGCCGCCTCGCTGATCTGGCGGAATGAGGCGCCGTGCAGGCCGTATTCGGCGAAGAGGGCCTCTGCCGCCTCTATGATTGCCGTCCGTCCGTTCCTTGTCTCGCTCTGCCGGGTCAATTCCGCGCGTTCCTTGCCTGCCATTTCCGGTCGTCGCCCCTCTATGCCGCGAAGCCGGTGATTATGACAGTTGCCTAATTAATGCATATACATTAAATATGGTCTCACAACAGGCGAAGAGGCGGCCACACGCACGTCTCCACACGACGGAAACCCAAAGGAAACAGACGAGGACCCAACACGATGCCGGACCACTCTTTCACACCCTCGGACGCGCTCTGGGTCTATCTGGCGACGCTGATCATCTTCATTCTCGAGGCCCTGACCGGCCGGCTGCGCACCTATACCAGGCGCGACTTGGGTCTGACGGTGCTGACCTTCCTGACAAATTCGGTCACGACGCGGCCCCTGATGGCGCTGGCCGTCGGCTATTTGGCCACATGGCTGGTCCCTGCGGGCGCGGGCTTCGCCGCCTCCCTCCCGGTCTGGCAAGCGGCGCTGATCGTGTTCTTCACCGTGGAGTTCGCTTTCTACTGGATCCACCGCTGGGGGCATGTCGGCCAGAAGAAAGGCCACAAGCTGGCCTGGCTCTGGAAGATCCACCGCACGCACCATTCCGCGACAACCCTGAATTCGTCCATCGTGCAGCGCCAGAACATCTTCTGGGCCGTATTCACGCCGCACATCTGGATGATTGCGCTGTTCATCTATGCCGGCATGGGCCAGGGGGTCGCCATCTACCTGGTTCTCTTCTATCTGTGGAACACGTTCACCCACATGCACTGGCGCGCTGATGCCCGCGTCCTGTCGAACCCCGCCTTCCGCGCCCTGTCACATGTCTTCATCATGCCGACCATGCACCACGCCCATCACGGCTATGGGAAGAACGGCAAGATGTACTGCAATTACGGCCTTTGCCTCTCCATCTTCGACTGGATGTTCGGCACGCTCTTCCTGCCAGACGACCAGCCGTCCCGCTACGGCGTGCCGGGCGGACAGGTCCACTGGGCCGAAGAAGCCTTCTACCCGCTGAACCTGTTCAGCAAGCGCCCGGAGAAGCAGTCTGCGTCCTCCCAGCCAGCCTACAGCGCCGCAACCGAAGGGGACCTTCCGTAAGCGACATGAAAGCCTGCCGGTGAAGTACAAGTTCAGCCAGCGCTTTCCGCTGCGGCGGCGGCGCTGGCCCAGGCCCACTGGAAATTATAGCCGCCGAGCCAGCCCGTCACGTCAACGCATTCGCCGATGAAATAGAGTCCCGCAAGATGGCGGCTTTCCATGCTTCGGGAGGACAGGCCGGACGTGTCTATCCCACCGGCCGTCACCTCGGCCGTGCGCCAGCCTTCTGTGCCCGCGGGGCGGACTTTCCAGTCCTTCAGCGCCCCTGCAAGGGCCTCCAATGTGGCGTGCGATGTGTCAGCCAGGCGCAAAGCGTGGGTATTCCCGGACCGTTCTTGGACCATTCCTGCCAGCCGCTTGGGAAAAAGCGTCTCAAGCGCGGAAGCCAGCGTCTGCATCGGCCGGTCGCGCTTGGCCGTTTTGAGGACTTCGGCGATGTCAGTGCCGGGGAGGAGGGATAGCGTCACCGGCTCGCCCGGCGACCAGTAGGAGGAGACCTGAAGGATGGCAGGGCCGGACAGGCCGCGATGGGTGAACAGCATGGCCTCGTCAAAACTGGTGCCGCCTGCCTGCGCGCGCACATCGCAGGCCACGCCCGAAATGGAGGCGAAGTCTTCCTGGTCCGCGCCGGTGAAGACGAAGGGCACAAGGGCAGGGCGCGTGGGAATGATGTCATGGCCGAACTGGTGCGCAATGTCATAGGCGAGGCCCGTCGCGCCCATCTTGGGAATGGAAAGCCCGCCCGTGGCGACGACGAGCTTCGGTGCGGTCAGCGCGCCGCCCGATGTGTCTACCGTGAACAAGCCATCGGCATGGGTAACAGACTTTATATCTGTGCCGAGGCGCAATTCGCCTCCGGCTGTCTCCATCTCATCGAGCAGCATCTGGATGATGGCGCCGGATTTCTGGTCGCAGAAGAGCTGGCCGAGTGTCTTCTCATGCCAGGTGATGCCGTGGCACGCGAGAAGATCGATAAAGTCGGTCGGCGTGTAGCGCGCCAGGGCCGACTTTGCGAAATGCGGGTTCTGCGAAATGAACCGGTCAGACGCGGTATGAATATTGGTGAAATTGCAGCGCCCACCGCCTGAGAT
>JAHJYW010000035.1 GCA_018827375.1 Alphaproteobacteria bacterium | reverse complement strand
TTAGGGGTTTGACGCATGCCGACATGCACATCGGTCGAGGGCGTCGCAGGCGGAAAGCCGACGAGCCAGCCGACGAGACGGGAAATCAGGTTTGTACCGCGTATGACGCTGGCCTTGCCACGCCAGTGGCGCACATCAATGACTGTGTGCAGGTCCTGGAGGGCGCGCGGCAGGTTGGCGAATGATGGGCCAAGCGCATGTTCGAACAGGGGCGTGAGCGACCGGGCAGTGCGTTCGGTGACGGCATCAAGTGCGCTTAAGGTGTGTTCAGCTTCATCCAATGTGAAAGCTTCAATGCAGGGCCGCGCGCCGGGCGTGATGTCGCCTGCGATGATCCTTGCGCACAGGATTCGGGCGGGGATCGTCGGCACGCGTGGTCCGTCGCCTGAGGAGATGACCAGCGTCCAGATGCGTTCCTCGAAACCGCCTGCATCGGTCTGGCCTGCAACGCGAACACGCATGGCGCCGCGATCCGAGCCGAAGGGTTCCAGCCTGTCAGCTGCCCATTTAAGGGGGCGGGCAAGCGGCGACAGGCTTTTCAGGCCCCCCCTGCGGACGAGGCCCGCGAGGCAGGTCAGGCCGCCATGCATGAGTTTGAGGTCGAGGCCTGCACGGAAGAGGACCGAGCGCGCGTTGAAATGGTTGGGGAAGAGGACGAGGTCCGGCGCGCCGATGAGGCTGGCCCAGCGGTTTTTAAGGGGCGATGCGTGCTTTACGGCTATGGAGACTGATTGCAGATCGCTCCACCCTGTGACGGTCTCCAATGCCCCGCCACGCCAGAGACGGAGCGGCTGGCCCGCCTGACGCAGGATTGAGCGGATGACGGACAGGCCACGCGGTGCGCGGTTGCCGGGCAGGATTGTGCTTTCGATGACGTGCACGTCGGAGAGACCATCGATCAAGGCCCCCGCGGCGGCTGATGAGAGCGCAGGGACGCTGGACGCGCCTGACAGGACCATCACGCCTGCTGCGCGGGCGGGTCCATCAAGAAAGCCTATTCCGGCGGTGAAGGCCGCATCGTCGGAGAGGTCCAGATAATGGGCGCCGCAGGCGATGGCAGCTTCGGCAATGCGGTAGGGCGCGGCGCCATAGGCCTGAAAGGGACCGGCAGCATCCACGACAATGTATGGGTGGAGGGCGGCGATCCTGTCGGTGATATCCGGGGCCGAGATATCGAGCGTGACGGGTGAGCCGCCACTCCGGTCGCAAAACGCCCTGGCCTTGGCAGCGCTGCGACCCGCGACGAGAACGTCCGCATTCGGCAGGCTCGCGAGGTATTCCGACAGGTAACCGCCGAAGACGCCATAGCCACCAAAAACCAGGATGCGCCTATTCAATGAGACGTGCCCGCAAGGCGGGCGTGGGAACAGGGCAGGACTGACGACCGAACCGGTAGCGGTTGCGGGCGATCCTGTCATAGATCCAATCCATTACGGCTTTCGGTGGCAGGTTGAGCACAGCCATTGATCGCCATGGCCAGCCGATCGCCGACATGGCGGCTGTGAAGGCTCGCATTTTGATATTTGCCTTGCCGTCGACGATCACGATGTTGGTCTCCATCAGGTCCGGGTCGAGGTCATGTGCGAGATAGAGCGCGCGCCCTGTGTCGGAGTGGGCGGTGACGAAGCGGAAGCGCCGGGCCGTATCATGGCGCGCCATGAAGCGGGCAAAGCCTGAGCAAAATATGCACCGGCCGTCGAAGACGATCAGGTCCCCATCTGGAAGTTGGTGGTCCATTGGCGCGCCTCGCAATCGCGTTGTGTATTGTGCATCTCTCAACCAGAGCTTTCAATGCGGCGTATTTGGCCACTTTTGCCTTTCCCCATGCTGAACCCTGTACGCGCGTTTGCGCATTGGCATACGATAAGGTTTAATCTGGCAGATCAAACAGGACATCTCAGGCACAATGACCAAACGGACCAGCACGGGTACGACGCAGGCGGAGGCGCGTCCCTTGATGGTGTTCGGGTGTGTGCTGGACGGGGCCGGAGGGTGCCGCACGATTGGGTGGGAAGATGTTCAGGACTGGCATCCGACCAATGCGCTGGAAGTTCTGTGGCTACATCTCGACCGGACCGCCGACGGCGCGACCGAGTGGATGCACAAGGCGCTGCCGGCCTCTGAAGCGACCATCGAAGTGCTGCTGTCGAACGAGACTCGCCCGCGTGTGTTCCGGGAAGGGGATGGCCTCGTCTGCGTCTTGCGCGGAGTGAACTTCAATCCTGGTGACGAGCCGGAAGACATGATCGCCATGCAGGTCTGGGCGGATCGGTCGCGCGTCGTGACGCTGCGCCGGCGACGGCTGCAGACACCTCGTGATGTGCTGGCGCATCTTGAAGACCGCGGCGACGGGCCGAAAACGGCGGGCGACCTTGTGATGGCGCTTTCAAAGGAGCTGATCGGCAAGATCAATCTAGCGATTACCGGCATGAACGAGCGGATCGACGAGCTGGAAGCCGATGCGGCCGATACAAAGACGGACGAGATGCTGGACGAAATTGGCGGCATCCGGCGCACATGCCTCGCGTTCAAGCGCTATATCTCGCCGCAGTTCGACGCGCTGCTGGCGCTGAAACAGGACCCGCCGGACTGGATGTCGCCGGAGAACCGGCTGACCATCCGCGAGATGCTGGACCGGCTGAGCCGCTATCTGGAGGATCTGGATGTCTCCAAGGAAAGCGCGCTGGTGCTGCAGGACGACCTGAACAACCGCGCGGCGGCCGAGATGAACCGGACCATGTTCGTGTTTTCGATAATTGCGGCGATTTTCCTGCCGCTGGGCTTCGTGACAGGCCTTCTGGGCATCAATGTCGGCGGCATGCCGGGCGTGAATTCCAGTGGGGCATTCTGGATTACGGTCGTGGTCCTTGCGATCATTGTCGGTATCGAGTTCATGATATTCAAGCTGATGAAATGGTTATAGGGCGCTTCGATGAATCCTGACGATATCGAGATCGATACCGAGGCGGTCGCCGAGCAGGTGGGCACCCTGTATGGCAAGCTGGAAGTCTGGGTCGAGGCTTTCCTGAACCAGGCATTGTCGGAAGCGACCCTGTGGCAGGCCGGCGTCGTTGTGCTGGCGGCCGTGATGGGCTGGGGTATTGCCCGCTTTCCCCGCAAGCAACTGATCAATCTGGCCGAGGAGCGCGGCAAGCCGGACGCCATCGCGCGGCTTTTCCAGTCGATTGCCAGTGTGCTGTGGCCCCTGTTCAGCGTCCTGCTGGTTTGGGGTGCGATAGCAGTTTTCATCATGACGGACCTGAACCGTGACGGCCTGCGGATCGTCGCGAGCCTGCTGATGGCGTGGATCATCATCCGGTTGCTCACCGCCAACATGAAGAAGAGCTTCCTGTCGCGCACGATTGCCATCGTCGCATGGACAATTGCCGCGCTTTATATCCTGCGCTGGCTGGGGCCGACGATTTCCGCCCTCAGTGATTTCCAGATTCCGATCGGCAAGGGCTCGATCTCGGCCTGGCGTATCCTGACCAGCGTGGCGATTGCCATTGTTGCGCTATGGGTCGGGCGGGTTGCTGGCGCGGCGGCGCAGACGCGGTTGCGGTCGACAAGCCGGCTGAACCCGTCAATGGCCGGCCTGCTGGGCCAGGTGGCGAACATCCTGCTTATGGTGGTGGCAATTGCCATCGCGCTGCAGACCGTAGGCGTGAACCTGAGTGCGCTGACCATCTTCTCCGGTGCTCTCGGCGTCGGTATCGGTTTTGGCCTTCAGTCTATTTTCTCGAACTTTATATCGGGCGT
>JAHJYW010000034.1 GCA_018827375.1 Alphaproteobacteria bacterium | reverse complement strand
GGCATGCCAGGCACAGATAGTCCCGCTGCGGCCGGACGTTCTTTCAGCAGCCTTCGAATGTCTGCGGCCGGGACATGGCCTTCGATCGCATACCCATCAATCTCGGCGGTGTGGCAGGATGCAAGTTGGTCGGGCACGCCAAGCGAGGCCCGCACGGGAGCCAGGTCCTCGCGTTCGATGACGCGGACGTCCAGGCCGTCGCGCTGAAGGTGTTTGACCCAGGCCGTGCAACACCCGCACCAGGGCGTCTTGTAGACCGTAATGGCCTGCGCATTCGCCGGACCGGCGGTTCCGACCATGAAGACAAATCCAGCCACGAGGGCGAAGACTGCCGCGCCCAGGGATCCAAGAATCCATTTTGACATGAGAGTAACCTTTCAAATTACAGTTTTACGGATCGCAAACGAAGCGCATTGGCGATGACCGAGACCGAGCTCAGGCTCATCGCAGCGGCGGCGATAACCGGACTGAGGAGCAGGCCGAAGAAGGGATAGAGAACGCCCGCGGCAACCGGCACACCAAGCGAGTTGTACACGAAAGCAAAGAACAGATTCTGGCGAATATTGCCCATTGTCGCGTGGCTGAGGCGTTGCGCGCGTGCAACGCCGCGAAGATCCCCTTTTACCAGGGTCACACTGGCGCTTTCCATCGCGACATCCGTACCCGTTCCCATCGCGATCCCGACATCAGCCTGTGCCAGGGCAGGGGCGTCATTGATCCCGTCGCCGCACATGGCGACAATGGCGCCCTGGGACTGGAGTTCGCGTATGATCCGGTTCTTGTCCTCTGGCGAGACATCTGCATGAACCTCATCAATGCCAATCTGACGCGCCACCGCTTCGGCTGTCGCCTGGCTGTCGCCGGTCAGCATGACGACTTTCATGCCAGCCTTGTGCAGGGCTGCAATGGCATCAGGCGTTGTCGCCTTGATCGGGTCGGCAACACCGATCAGCCCGGCCGGTTTGCCATCCAGCGCGACGAACATCACCGTCTGACCTTCGCGGCGATAGGATTCGGCGCGGGCTTTCAACGCGTCGTCCAATGCGCCGACCCGGCGCATCATCTTCGCATTGCCGATCGCAAGCAGTTTGCCATCGACGCGCCCTTGCGCGCCTTCGCCGGTGACGGATTCGAAGTCTGAAGCGGCGAGGCGTACCGCCCCGCGTTCTTCGGCGCCATTGACGATGGCCTGGGCCAGCGGGTGCTCGCTGCCGCGTTCAATCGCGGCGGCATAAGAGAGGAAGTCTGCCTCAGCGAGACCTTCGGCTGGTTCGACTGTCACGAGTTTGGGCTTGCCCTCTGTGAGCGTGCCTGTTTTGTCGACGACAATTGTATCGACTTTTTCCAGCGTCTCGAGCGCTTCAGCGTTCTTGATCAGAATGCCAGACTGAGCGCCCTTTCCGGTCGCGACCATGATCGACATTGGCGTCGCAAGACCCAGCGCGCAGGGACATGCGATGATGAGCACAGCGACCGCATTAACGATTGCGAATGCCATGGCCGGATGTGGCCCGAAAACCGCCCAGACGATGAAAGTGACAATAGCGGTCAGAACAACCACCGGAACAAACAGGCCCGCCACAGTGTCGGCGAGCTTCTGGATCGGTGCACGCGAGCGCTGGGCTTCGGCGACCATGCGCACAATCTGAGACAGCATCGTATCCGCTCCAACGCGGGTCGCCGCCATGACAAACGAACCCGTGCCATTCACGGTGCCGCCGGTGACCGGATCGCCTGTTGCTTTCTCCACTGGAATGGGTTCGCCCGTGATCATGGACTCGTCGACATTCGACCGGCCCTCAGCAACCTCGCCATCGACCGGGACTTTCTCGCCGGGGCGAACGCGCAGACGGTCGCCGGCCTGAATGTCATCAACAGAGACTTCCTCGTCCTGGCCATCCGCCATGATCCGATTGGCCGTTGGCGGCGTGAGTTCCAGAAGCGCACGGATCGCGCCTGACGTGGCACTGCGGGCCCGCAGCTCAAGCACCTGCCCGAGAAGGACAAGCGTCGTGATGACCGCCGCTGCTTCAAAATAGACAGAAACTTCGCCCGCTTCGTTACGGAACGCATGCGGGAAGATGCCCGGAAGGGCCGTCGCAACGAGCGAAAAGATGAAGGCAACGCCAACGCCGAGCGAGATGAGTGTGAACATGTTGAGGTTCATCGTCCGGAGGGAGCGCGCGCCGCGTTGGAAGAAGGGCCATCCGCCCCAGAGCACGACAGGAACCGCCAGTGCGAACTGGGCCCATTGCGCCCAACCGGCGGGCAACAGACCTTCGAGCGGTTTGCCCGGGATGAGGTCGCCCATAGCGTAGATGGCAAGCGGGACGGTGAAGATTGCGCTAATCCAGAACCGACGTGTCATGTCGTCGAGTTCGGATGTGTCCTCCTCACCGACGACGATGCCTTCAGGTTCGAGCGCCATGCCGCATATTGGACAGCCGGAATTGCGTACATCGCGAACGTTGGGATGCATGGGGCACGTGTAGACAGTGCCGGAATACGCCGGCGGCACAAGATCATATTTTCCGTCGGCACCCGCATCAGTGTCGCCCCCGGCATGACAGCAATCATGACCAGCGCCGTGATGTTGATGTTCATGATGTTCGTGCGCGTGATTCTTGTGATCAGTATCAGTCATGTCCGCCCCTCCGGGGTGTGGTTGAAGTGTTTCGTTGCGCGTCCCCTTCCTTGATCCAGCGCCTGAATATTGCGGGCAGTTTCAAAGAGGAGGATATTAAAGGTCCGCGCTAGGCACGTTGGCGATTGAACAGTCGGTAGAGTGGCACGAAGACGAGCGCGATATACCAGCCATAGAGATAGGCCTCGACAAGCCCGAGAAAGAAGCTCGACACCGATATGAATTTGAATCCCGGAAGCAACTGCTCCCATGCGCCGTGCATATGCAGATCAGCCGGGGCGACGAGCCCCCACGCGATACAGATCGTAAATGTCAGGGCGAGAAAACTGGACAGGGCATGTCCGGTCGGGATGAGGCGCATTGTAAATTCCTTCTTTGCCTGTGACGCTCCACTTGAGGCATGGAGCGGGCGACCTGGTATCAGGGTCGATACATACATAATACCCTATAGGGGTATATTCAACTCCGTATTTCTACTTGGCGAAAGGGTTCGACGAACTGAGCGGCATAGGCGGCTGGATAATCTGACCGGCCATGGATCCCGATTGCGCCGGCACGTGCCCCGTCGCACGATGAGAAGCGCGCCGTGCCAAGCAGCAAATCCCAGAGTGTGAGGAAGAGCCCGAAATTGACGTCGCCGTCCTGCCCCGACGCGACATGGTGGTGACGGTGAACCGGGGCGACTGCCCAGACATATTTGAGAGGTCCGATCTTCATGTCGACATTGGAATGCTGCAACAGCAGCTGCACAGCGACTGCAAAGGTTGCTATCGCAGCGACTTCGGTCGGAATACCGAGCAATAGCCAGGGAAGGGTGCCGCCCATGATTTCCAGAGTTTGGCGGACGGGATGCTTGAGCTGGCCATTAAAGCCATACATGCGTTTCACCGAGTGATGAACGGCATGGAAACGCCAAAGCAAGCTCACCCGATGACTGGCGAAATGGACCAGCGTAATTCCGGTATCAAGCATAATGATCGACAGCGCGACGTCAGCCCATAGCGGGAGACTTGAAGGCCAGAGAGGTGCCCAAGGTATGACCGCCGCAAAGACCGCAAGCAGAACGACCAATACAATAATCGTGCCCTCATTGACCACGGCATGGCATATGTCGCGGACGCGGTCATGATCCGGCTTGTTCCAGACCGGTTCGTGCGGAGCGATCCTCTCGGCCAGGCAAGACGTTAAGATGGCCACGACCACCAGCGCGGGCAGCCAGATAAGCGATCCCCCCGTTCCCGCCAACGTCAGAGCGGCGGCGAGAAAGCCAAGAAAGAAGGTTGGGGCATACAGACGCTTGAACACGGACAAGATGGCGACTCTCCTTGATTTGGAGAGCGTCAGTGGCCTGAACGCCGAACCGGGTCTTGAATGGGTTAACGGTTCAGATGGGGTCATCAATGGAGACCTCCAGACCAGATAGGCCGACTTTCGGGGTCACGCCGAACCATTGCCGCAGTCGCCGCGTGAAATGCGCTTGGTCTGAGAACCCGCCCGCAGCAGCGGCATCAGCCAGGCTGGCCGACGCCTCAAGCGCTTTTGCGGCGCCAAGCAATTGCAGCCATTGCAGAAGCTTGCTTGGCGGCACCCCGAAATCTGACATCACGATGTCACGCAGCCGGCCTGGTGACAGCGACAGGGCGCGCGCCAGTGCCGCCGGGCTGACGAGCGCGTCGGCATTGTCAAACGCGGTCTGCAGGCGTGCATCTATCGCAGAGCCGGGCAAGCGTCCTGCAAACATTCTGGCCCAGTGGCGCGCCTGGTCTGCATTGCCAATATCTCTCAGAGCTGCAGACACATCATCATGAAGGAAGACCAGGGGACCGTCTTTCAGATCATTTCTGACCCCTGAGAACCGTGGATCAACATAGACTGAGCGCGTCTGGCGTCCTTTCGGACCGACCGCATGTGTTTGCCCTGCGGGGATCAGTACAGCTTTACCTTTTGGCGCGGTTATCTCGCTCGCGGCTGTGATCACGACCGCGCCATCCAGACCAAGTATGATCTGATGGGCTAAATGCGCATGCCCGTCATTTTCGCCGATCTGCGCGTCAAGCATTGCCCAGCCGACCCCAATCACCAAAGCGCCAGACCACGCGCGCGCACTCATGGGGATTGCGCCTGGGTGATCTTGCTGAGAAATTCGCTGATCGCGGTTTCGCTCATGTCGCATACGGCCGCGATGTCCTCCATATCCGATCCGCTCGTTCGACTGCCGGCTTGTTTCAAACCGGCGAACACGCCCGCTATCGCCTCGACCAGGGTGGCGGTATTCTCCGAGGCGGCGCCAGCAAAGAGACCCGGGGTCTCCGCAAACAGTACGCCGATATCTGCCGACATGAATCCCATTTCGCTGATCCTGCGATCCAGGGGCGAACTCCGGGGCGCCGTCATAACCCTTTGAAATACCGATTGCGCTGCCAGAAGGCTTGCATGAAGCGCGACCCACGGATCGGTCATCGAACGACGCCGACTGAATCTGAACACGGTCGGGACGTGGGCCTTCGAAACGTGTGCCCCTGTATTGATTGCCCAACGATTGGCCGGGGCATTGTCCGTGCGGCCAGGACGAAGAACCCGCTGATCGCAATCCATCCTCTGGCCCGATCAGGCGGACGGTCGGCCTCTCGTCCCTTTGCCCGCAACAAAATGCGTTTCGCGGCGATAAAGCCAGCATGCAACGAACCCACCCCTATCAGGCCATGAACATCCGCATTCGGATTGTAGACGGAATTGCGATCTGCCTGCGTCATCGATCAGTGTGAATGATCGTCGGTGACCGGCGAAGACGACCAGTGGATATGGGTGATCTTCCAGGTGCCACCTTCGCGCTGCAGGACCATCGTTTCCATGGTTTGCATGTGGATCGCCTTGCCTTCGTAGGTGCCGGTGGCGTCGGACTGCGAAATCACCGTCGCCATGTCGCCGGACTGGAGCACCTGGCGGTCCTTCAGGTCAAACGAGACCGCCGCCGTATAGGCCATGTCGGCTGGCATATGGTGACCGGCATATACTTCCAGGGACCGTTCGACACTGCCCCCCTCTGCTATAATCACAGCTGGGTCTGTCAGCCCGCTTATGGTCTTGCTGTCACCGGATTTGAGCGCGCTGTGGAACGCGTCAACCACACCGGCAGGTGTGCCTGGTGTTTCCGGAACGATGCCGGCGGGAACAGAACTTTCGGTGTCATGATGGCCATCGCCAGCGTCATGCGCGGCGGGAGCCGGCGCGTGGTGGCCGTCAGAATTGTCATGGCCCGTCGTCCCGGCCATTCCGCCAGCGGCGCCATGATCATCGTCTTCTGGTCCAATGGCGTCCATCGTACTCATGTCGTGGTCTTCGGGCATTGTTGGCGTGCCGCCACCATGATCGTGGTCATGCCCGTCACCGGTTACTGTCGGTAGACTTTTAACGCCGAGACCATAGTTGTAGACAATCGTGCCGCCCCACCAGGCCGTTACGGTCAAAGCCAGCGCCGCTGCTGTCAGGCCTGCAATGAAAACAGCTGATGCAGCCTTTCCCCGGTTGGTCCAGCGCCATATCGCCAGAAGAATGATCGCGCTTCCTGAAGGGACGGCCCAGTTTCGATGGGTCGTCATTGCCGCATGCGATGGCGCGTCATGGTCCACCGTGTAGTAGGCCTGCAGCCCGGCAATGATCGTTGCGATGATCGCAAGCGCGCCAAAGGCCAGCATCCAGTCGGCAGCCGGCGCGAGCGTATCGCGCCACCTCGCAGCGGGCGGAAACCTGGAGAGCAGGTAGGCGGCGACTGCCGTAATCGACAAGGCGTATGCAAAGTGAACCAGAATGGGGTGAATATTGGGTTCGATGAGACTGTTCATTTTGGTTCTCCTAAAACCAGGTTCGAACGCCAGCGACAAAGACGGTTTTGTCCGTCTCGCCTCCAGTCGCTTGGATGAAATTTTTCGTGTCGCCGAAATTGCCTTGCCATTCGACGCCGATATATGGCGCGAATTCGCGTTTGATCTCGTAACGAAGCCGCAGACCCGCATCTATGTTGTTGAGGCCCGCTCCCAACATTCTCTCGGGAATGTCCTGTAGGGAGAGATTGGCCTCAATACGGGGCTGGAGGATGAGCCTCTGCGTCAGAAGCAGGTCATACTCGATCTCTGCTCGCGCCGAGACATCCCCTTCAGTGCTCAGGAACGCAGACACATCTATTTCGAAGAAGTATGGAGCCAGGCCCTGCACGCCAATGACAGCATAATCCAGGCCGTCCGGTTTGAAGTCGTGCCGAAGGCCTGCCTGGAGGTTCCAGTACGGGGCAATCGCCCGGGCGTAGAGGGCCTGTAATTCGGCATCCTCAACATCGCCATTGTTCAACGACGACTTGCCTTCTGTCTTGAACCAGATCTTGTTGATATCGCCGCCATACCAGGCTTG
>JAHJYW010000033.1 GCA_018827375.1 Alphaproteobacteria bacterium | reverse complement strand
TCAACTTCCCGCAGCTTCGCGATGATCTCTTCAGGCTTCAATCTCTTGCCCATGTCTCAGCTCCATATCTGAAGCCGGGGCTAACTCAAATAATGGACCACTTTCACGGGGGCAGACCAGTTCATCCCGTCGTCGCCGAGACAGCCCGAGAATTGATGAACCAGGCGGAGAACGAGCTCTCCGGCGTGCTGTCAACAGCGCTGCGGTTCCTGTCGCTCTATCGCGACCCGGTGATTGCCGAAGTCACCTCGCGGAGCGATTTCCGGATCGAGGATCTGGTGTCCGGCGACCGGCCGCTTTCGCTCTACCTCGTCGTCCCGCCCTCGGACCTTTCGCGCACGAAGCCGCTCATGCGCCTCATCCTGAACCAAGTGGGACGGCGCCTGACCGAACATCTCGAGATTCGTCCTTCGGTATTCTCGCGAGGCAAATCGCTCTTGGCGAACATTCTCGGAGCTTGCGGGCTGCTTACGCCGCATGTTTCTGCACCGGTCGTAAAGTCCCGGCGGCGTGTCCTGTTCATGCTGGACGAGTTCCCTGCCCTCGGACGGCTCGACTTCTTCGAAAGCGCGCTTGCCTATATGGCAGGCTACGGGCTGAAAGCTTTCCTGATCGCGCAATCGCTCAATCAGATCGAGAAGGCCTATGGCCCCTCGAATGCGATCCTCGACAATTGTCACGTGCGGGTGGCGTTCGCGACCAATGACGAGCGGACGGCCAAGCGGATTTCCGACGCGCTTGGCACCAAGACCGAACAGCGGGCGATGAAGAACTATGCCGGTCACCGGCTCGCGCCCTGGCTGTCGCACAAGATGGTGTCGCGCCAGGAGACCGCCCGCCAGCTGCTGACCCCCGGCGAAGTGATGCAGCTGCCGACCGACCAGGAACTTGTCCTTGTCGCAGGCTCCCCGCCGGTGCGCGCACTGAAGCTCCGCTATTACGAAGACCAGAACTTCACCGAGCGGCTGAAAGCGGCACCGGATTTCGCAACCTGTATTCCGGAAGTCCGGGTCAATGATTGGGGCAGCGAGGTTCGGTCAATCCATGAAGGCCTTATGCAGGCATCTGAGCTCGAACCTGACGCCGAGGGTCTCGGGCCGCAGAAGGCGCGGGATGCGGCGGAGGATCGCGCGCGGCTTGCAGGTCCATCGAAGCCAGGCACGGCGCGGCGCAAGGTGCGCAATCCCCTGCAGGCCAGCCTGTTCGACGCGCTCGTACAGGCCGACAGTCTCGAACAGGCAACCGGCATTGATCTCACGGGGAATGGCGAATGAAACCCCGCATCCAGCCTTATATATCGCCCGAGAATTATCACTCGCTCAAGGCCATGGCCAAACGCCCCGGCCTGTCTGAAAGCGTGATCGTTGACCGAGCGCTGACGGCCTACAGAGCGGGGGAAGCCGAGAATCAACGTGAAGCCGCAATCAATCGTCGGCTCGACCGGCTGACGCGCCAGTTCGGGCGCATTGAGCGGGACAATCTCGTCCTTGCCGAAACGCTGGCGACCTTCGTTCACTATTTCTTGACCGTGACCCCTCCTGTGCCTGCCAACCAGGTCGAGGCGGCCCGGGCCAAGGGCGACATGCGGTTTGACCTCTTCGTGCGGCAGGTCGCTGAAGCCCTCCGGTCCGGCCAGCGCATTCTTCAGAATGCCGTCGAAGACGTAACGGCGGACGCGGCAAGTCTCGAAAGCGGCCCTGAACGTGTGGATGGGGAGCGGGCCAATGCGTGATGCACTGAGCCAGACACGCACCCGTGCCATGCTGGTGACAGCACTGGGTACCGAGATCGTGGCGGCGCTGGAGGATCCCTCCGTCGTCGAGATCATGATCAATCCCGACGGCAAGCTCTGGGTCGAACGTCACGGAAGTGGGCGCACGGCGTCCGGGTCTACTGTTCTTCCTGCCGATACCGAACGCGTCATCCGACTGGTCGCCAGCCATATGGGGCGCCGCGTCGATGCGGCCTCACCCATCGTATCGGCGGAGTTGCCGATCGGGGGGGAACGGTTTGAGGGGGTCCTGCCGCCTGTCGCGCCGGGGCCGTGCTTCTCAATCCGTAAGCCCACGGGACGCGTGATCGCATTGGATGAGTATGTCGCCTCCGGCGTGATGGCGCCCCATCATGCTGAAGCCCTGCGGCAGGCCGTGCTGGACCGCGACAATATTCTTGTTGTCGGCGGCACGGGCTCCGGCAAGACGACGCTCGCCAATGCGCTTCTGGCCGAGATAGCGCGCACGGGTGACCGGCTGGTCATCCTCGAAGATACGCGCGAACTTGTCTCGACTGCGCGGGACGCCGTCCAGCTTCGTACGCAACCGGGATCGGTGACGCTGGCGGACCTTGTCCGCTCGACCCTGCGCCTCAGGCCAGACCGGATCATCATCGGCGAAGTGCGCGGCGCCGAAGCGCTCGACATGCTGAAGGCCTGGAATACCGGCCATCCGGGCGGGATCGCCACCCTGCATGCCAACTCGGCCCTTGGCGGCCTCTCCCGCCTCGAACAGATGATCGGCGAAGCCTCGGCTCAGGTGCCGCATGATCTCATCGCCGAGACGATTGATTGTGTCGTCTACATCACGCGGCGCGCAGGTGCGCACCGCGTCGAGACGGTCGCGCGCATGAACGGGCTTGGGCGCGGCGGGTACGACCTCACGCCCGTCCAGCCGGACCTGCAGCTCGTCCTGCCCAGCCTGCCCTTTTCTGAACCGCTTCTCTCCACCGCACCTGAAAGGACACCCCCTCAATGACCAAAGACACGATCAAGGGCATCAGCCTCACCCTGCTGGTTGCCACACTCGCCTTCCCCGCCCATGCAGCCGGATCCGGCATGCCCTGGGAAGCCCCGCTGCAATCCATCCTCGACTCCATAGAAGGCCCGGTCGCCAAGATCCTTGCGACGATCGTCATCATCCTGACCGGCCTTGGCCTTGCCTTCGGCGAGAGCGGCGGCGGCATGCGCAAATTGTTGCAGATCGTGTTCGGTCTCTCGATCGCGTTTGCCGCAACGTCATTCTTCCTGTCTTTCTTCTCGTTCGGCGGTGGGGCAACGCTCTGATGGCTGACAACCGCCCCCTGCCCCCTGGCTATAGTGTGCCGGTGCATCGCTCTTTGACGGCGCCGATCCTGCTCGCAGGGGCGCCAAGGCTTGCGACCATCGTCAACGGCACGCTGGCCGCCGCACTCGGCATCGGCCTGCAGCTCTGGGTCGTGGGCCTCGTCTTCTGGATCGTGGCGCAGGGCATCTGCGTCTTCGCCGCAAGGCGCGACCCGCAATTTGCCGACGTTCTGATCCGGCACATAAGGACAAGGGGCTATTACGCATGCTGAACCTTCGTGAATACCGCGCCCGCCCGGCCGCGCTTGCCGATCATCTCAAATGGGCCTGCCTGATCGCGCCCGGCATCGTCCTCAACAAGGATGGCAGCCTGCAGCGGACGTGTTTCTATCGCGGCCCCGACCTTGAAAGCTCGACGCCGGAAGAACTGGTCGCGGTCACGGCGCGCATGAACAATCTCCTCAGCCGGTTCGGCTCGGGCTGGGCCCTGCATATCGAAGCCGACCGCAGGCCGTCCGTCACCTATCCCGAAAGCACCTGGCGCGATGGCGCGGCCTGGCTCGTGGACGAGGAACGCCGCGCCGCGTTTGAAGAGCATGGGCGCCACTTCGAGACCGACTGCTACCTGACGCTGACCTGGATGCCGCCGGCAGACCGCACGGCCCGGATCGAGCAGCTCTTCATCGACGATCCGGCAGACGCCCCGGCTGCGTTCTGGAGCGAACATCTCGCCCATTTCGCAACTGAAACATCCCGGGCGCGCGACATGATGGCGGACCTGATGCCGGAGGCGCGGTTCCTGGATGATGATGAGACGCTGACCTACCTGCATGCCTGCATTTCGGTGACGCGTCAGACGGTGAAGGCACCGTCGCTGCCAATGTGTCTCGATGCGTTTCTGGTCGATACGCCACTGACCGGCGGGCTCTCGCCCCGCCTTGGCGACGAAACGTTGAAGGTTCTCACCGTGAACGGGTTCCCGGCAACGGGTGAGCCTGGACTTCTGTCGGAACTAGATCAGCTTGGCTTTGCCTATCGCTGGGTGACCAGGTTCCTGCCGCTTGACAAACCGGACGCCGAGAAAACCCTCAACGCCTATGTCCGCAACTGGTTTGCCAAGCGCCGCTCCCTCACCTCCTACCTTCGCGAAATCCTTACCAATGAGCCGGCCACACTGCTCAACTCAGATGCCGACAATCAGGCCGCCGATGCTGATGAAGCGCTACAAGCCCTTGGGGCGGGTCATGTTGCCTTCGGATTCTGCACGACGGCGATTGTCGTCCGGCATGCGGATGCATCCGTGGCTGAAGACCAGATCCGCGCCGTCGAGCGCGTGATCAGGGGACGCGGGTTCACCTGTGTCTCAGAAAGCGTCAATGCGGTCGAAGCCTGGCTCGGCACGCTGCCGGGCGAGGCCTATGCCAATGTCCGCCAGCCGCTGCTCAATACGATCAACCTTGCCCATATGGCGCCGCTCTCGGCGCTCTGGGCCGGGCCGGAGCGCAATCAGCACCTGGACGGTCCTCCACTCCTGATGGCGCGCTCGGCCAGTTCGACCCCGTTCCGGCTGGTCACCCATCAGGGCGATGTCGGGCATATGATGGTGGTCGGGCCGACCGGGGCCGGCAAATCCGTCCTCCTGTCGCTCCTGGCCTTGCAGTTCCGCCGCTATGCGGACGCGCAGGTCTTCCTCTTCGACAAGGGCGGGTCGGCGCGCTGCGCGACGCTCGTCCTTGGCGGGACATGGTATGATCTGGGTCTCGATGGTACCCTCGCGTTCCAGCCTTTGCGGGACATTGATAGCGAAGCCGGGATCGCCGCAGCGCAGGCTTGGGTGCTCGGCCTGATTGCTCAAGAAAACGTCGCTGTGACGCCCGAAGTGAAGCAGGCCGTCTGGACGGCGCTGCAGAGCCTTGGCGCGGCACCTCTGGCGCAGCGCACGCTGACGGGGCTTGCGGCACTGGTGCAGTCGCCGGAACTCCGGCAGGCGCTGGAACCCTATACGCTCGCCGGTCCCTATGGCGCGCTGCTCGATGCCGATGAGGACCGCCTCGAAGACAGCGATATGCTCTGTTTCGAAATGGACGCGCTGATGCAGGACAAGCGGCTCGCCGCGCCTGTGCTGGCGCACCTCTTTGCGAAGCTCGAAGCACGGTTCGATGGCAGGCCGACCCTGCTTATCCTCGATGAGGCCTGGCTGTTCCTCGATCATCCGATGTTTGCAGGCCGCCTGCGCGACTGGCTGAAGACGCTGCGCAAGAAGAATGTCTCGGTCGTGTTCGCGACGCAGAGCCTGTCGGACATCTCCGCAAGCTCGATTGCGCCGAGCCTGATCGAAAGTGCGCCGACCCGCATCTTCCTTGCCAATGCCCGTGCTGAGGAGCCCTCGCAGCAAGCAACGTATGAATCCTTCGGACTCAATGCCCGTCAGGTCGAACTGATCGCGCGGGCCACACCAAAGCGGGATTATTATGTTCAGACGCCGGATGGAAACCGCCTGTTCGATCTCGATCTCGGCCCGGTCGCCCTGGCCTTTTGCGCTTCGGGGTCGAAGGCGGATCAGAAGCTGATCACTGAGATTTGTGCTGCTTCCGATCCGGACGGGTTCGCGCCCGCCTGGCTTGCGGCACGCGGACTTCATTGGGCCGCTGACCTGATCGGAACGGAAGGAGAGATGCCATGCGCCGCCGAATGATCGCCATTCTTCTTGTGTCCGTGTCCTCGCTTGTTGGACTAGCGCCCCCGGCAAACGCCTTGCTCGGCGTAGGCGATGTGGTGATCGATCCGACCAACCTCGTTCAGAATATCGTGACGGCCACCAACACACTCGAGCAGATCAATAATCAGGTCGAGCAACTCCAGCATGAGGCCCAGATGCTGGTGAACCAGGCCGAGGACCTGAAGCGGCTCGACTATGCCTCGATCGAGCACCTGAAACGCCTGCTCGAACGCATCGACACGCTGATGCGTGAAGCGGGTGAGGTCACCTACGATGTCGAAGAGTCTGAGCGCCAGTATCAAGAGGCCTTCCCGGACTCCTATGAGGACCTCTCCAATGAGGAGATCGTGGTCGAAGCCGCCGACCAGTGGCGGATCAGCCGGGACGCGTTCCGCGCCTCCATCCAGGTCCAGTCGGGCATCGTGACCTCAATAGCGGACGCGCGCGAAACGCTGACCGATCTTGTCGGTGAGAGCCAGGCTGCGACCGGCAACCTGTCAGTCGCCCAGGCGGGCAACCAGCTCGTCGCGCTGTCCGTCGAACAACAGATGCAGATGCAGCAATTGATGGCGGCGCAATACCGGATGGTGGCGCTCGAAGAATCCCGCCGGGCCGCCATCGAAAAGCAGGCCCGCATCCGACACAAACGCTTCCGCGGCGACGGCGTCGCCTACATGCGGGATTAGCACCATGGAAGACCTCGGCGTCATCGACCAGTTTGTTGCAACCTTCTCGGCCTATATCGACAGCGGATTCGGTCTCTTGCAGCCGGATGTCGCGTTCCTGACCTCCGCGCTGATCGCGATTGACATCACACTAGCGGGCCTCTTCTGGGCGATGGGGCCAGACACGGACATTGTCGGCAGGTTCCTGAAGAAGGTGCTCTATGTCGGCGCCTTCGCGCTGATCCTCGGCAATTTTGCGCTCCTGTCGGATGTGGTGTTTACGAGCTTTGCGCAGCTGGGCCTCAACGCCACCGGCGGCACGATCACCGCAGACGACATCATGAAACCCGGCTTCGTCGCCGCGACCGGGTTCGATGCCGCTCTGCCCCTGCTCGACGAGATCGAGAAGCTGACCGGCCCGATCGCCTTCTTCCAGAACATTGTCATCATCGCTGTCCTGTTCCTCGCCTGGATCATCACGCTCCTCGCCTTCTTCTTCCTCGCCATCCAGCTCTTCGTGACCATCATCGAGTTCAAGCTGACGACACTGGCCGGGTTCGTGCTGATCCCGTTCGCGCTCTGGAACAAGACCTCGTTCCTCGCCGAAAAAGTGCTCGGCAATGTTATCGCGTCGGGCATCAAGCTCATGGTGCTGGCCATCATTGTCGGCATCGGCTCGACCATCTTCGGATCAATCGCATCGACCTTCCAGCCGGACGAAGTGACGCTCGAACAGGCCGCCTCCGTTATCCTCGGTTCCCTCTCCCTGCTGGCCCTCGGCCTGTTCGGGCCTGGGATCGCCACGGGCCTTGTCTCCGGCGCGCCGCAGCTTGGCGCAGGGGCCGCCATCGGTACGGCAGCTGGCGTCGCTGCCGGGACCGTCGCAGGCGGCAGCCTTGCCAAGGCGGGCATCGGGGCCGCAGCCGGCGGCACGCGAAGTGCGGTCGGCGCAGCAGCGTCCATGGCCGGCGGTGCCCGCACAGCCTACCAGATGAATGCGGCCGCTTCTGGCAAGACCGGTGCCGGCGCAACGATGGCGGGCATGAGCGGTGTCGCGGAAGCAGGTGTTCGCGCGGCAGCGTCTGGCGCGAAAGCCTTTGCCCGGCGGGCATTTGGAACCCCAGGCGAGCGTCATCAGGCCGGAGCACGCGCAGCGTTCGCGGCGACGGGTGGCACGGGCGCGCCGAACGCCGGTCCAACCAATGGACCGAATTCTTCCCCTGACTGGGCCCGGCGCATAAGGCGCGATCAGTCGACCCGCGATGCCGGCATGATGGCGGCCTCCGCTGTGCGCGACGGCGACCGGCCGGGCGGTGGCACTTCGATACAACTCAGAAATGACGAGGACTGACATGAACCTCTGGAAGCGAAATTCCACCCGCTATGGCGAAACACCGGAACCCGTCACGCCCTACCAGCGCGCCGCGCAGGCCTGGGACGACAGGATCGGCTCAGCCCGCGTGCAGGCTGCCAACTGGCGGCTGGCCGCACTCGGCAGTCTTGCCCTCTCGTTCGTACTCGCGGGCGGTCTTGTCTGGCGCTCGACCCAGTCCATCGTCACGCCTTACGTGGTCGAGCTGACGGGCGAAGGCGCCGTGCGCGCCGTCGCCCCGGCCGACGGGCGCTATGAGCCGACCAATGCGCAGATCGCGTTCCACCTCGCAGAATTTGTGAAGAACACGCGGTCCATCTCCATCGATCCGGTCGTTGTCAGGCAGAACTGGCTGACGGCCTATGCCTATGCGACCGACCGGGCCGCTGCGACGCTGAATGACTATGCCCGCGACAATGATCCTTTTGCGGATCTCGGACGGCGCTCCGTGTCTGTCGATGTGACGAGCGTTGTGCGCGCCTCCGACGAAAGCTTCACGGTGCGCTGGCGCGAGACTGCCTACCGAAATGGCACCGAGACCGGCCAGTCAAACCATACCGGCGTGTTCTCGATCGTCATCGACCCGCCACGCACGGAAGAGGCCCTGCGGGCCAATCCCCTCGGCCTCTACGTTCACGGCCTCAACTGGTCGAAAGACCATCAATAGGAGCATACCCCCATGAAACGCCTTGCCCTGATCGTCCTCGCCTCGACCGCGCTTGCGGCTTGCGAATCCTTCCCGACCGCCGTCGGCCCTGACATCACGCTCGACGAGCCGGACTATGTCGAAGATCTCTATCTCGCCCCTGATGCGGAAGAGACCGATATCGCCGACGCGAACCTTGAGCCGACACCTGTTGTCTACCGCACCTACACGCCGACGACAGTAGCTCGCGCGATGCCGGGCCAGCTGAAGCCCATGCCGACGGAGGCAGATGCGCCATCGCTCCAGCCCTACCAGGCCATAGAGACGGCAAACGGCAAGGCGGCCATCGAGCCTTCGCTCGACAATTACATGAACGCGATCCAGGTCTATCCCTACACGGTCGGCGCGCTCTACCAGGTCTATTGCGCGCCGGAACAGGTGACCGACATTGTCCTCCAACCCGGCGAGGAGCTTATCTCGGTCTCTGCGGGCGATACGGTGCGCTGGGTGCTCGGGGATACGGTGTCCGGGACGGGCACCGATGCCCAGGCCCATATCCTGATCAAGCCGACACAGGCCGGCCTGAAGACCAACCTCATCATCACGACGAGCCTTCGGGCCTATCACCTGGAACTGCGCGCGTTCGAGGAAACCTATATGGCGGCCGTCTCATGGCGCTATGCCGACCAGCAATTGGTGACGCGAGTGGCGAGTTCGGCGGCAACACGCGCATCGTCATCGCCAGCCGGGTTGCAACTCGAGCGGCTGAAATTCCGGTACGACGTGACTGGCGATCAACCACATTGGCGCCCGGATCGCGTGTTCGACGATGGCCGCAAGGTCTATATCCAGTTCCCGGCCCGGCTCGACCAGGGCGAGGCGCCTGCTCTCTTCGTCATCGGCCGGGACGGCAAGTCCCAGCTCGTCAATTATCGCATGTCCGGCGACTATTATGTCGTCGACCGCCTGTTCGCGCGCGCCGAACTGCGCCTGGGGGAAAAGCGCCAGGATGTCGTGAAGATTGCGCGCAATGACCTTCGTAGTGCGCAGCCATGACAGAGACTGCTTCCCCACCAGCACAGCCGCTCGAAATCCGGGGGCGCCCGAGGCCGGTCAAACGGTTCTCCAAACGGGCGCTGATGGTCCTGCTCGGTACCGGCAGCGCGATCGTTCTCGGCTCGCTTGCCTTTGCGCTGCAAAGTCCGAAGGATGAGTCCGTTGGCGCATCTCGCGAGCTTTATAACACCGGCCATAATCCGACAGCAGATGGCCTGGCGGCGTTGCCTGCCTCCTACAGCGAGATAAAGCCTGCCGAGGACATTCTCGGGCCGCCACTGCCGGGAGACCTCGGGACGCCGATCCTGAAGGCACAGCGCGAAGGGCGGATGGGATTGCCTGCAGAAGATGTGCCTGAGGTTGACCCCATGCGTGAGCAGCTTGCGGCGCTGGAGGCGGAGTTGCGAGCACGTGAAGCGGCGCTCTCCGATGCGGCGCGCGGGAGTGGGGTGTTTTTCCGAGTTGGGGCCGGTATGGGCGCGAAGAGTATTGGAGGGAGTGCCGCTAGTCCCTCAGCGACTTCGGTGAGTTTTCCGGACCTCTCGGCGTTTGCGCCATCTGACGGCAGCGCGTTCGGGTCGTCTTTAAGCGAGGATCCGAACCGGCAAGTGCGCAAGCTTGATTTTCTGGGCACCGAGACGGATCCGTCGATCTACAATCCGCATCGGCTGGAGACGCCAGTCTCGCCTTACCAGCTGATGGCGGGCACGATCATTCCAGCAACCCTGCTGACGGGTGTAAACTCCGATCTTCCGGGTCAGGTCATCGCGCAGGTGACAAGCCCGGTCTATGACACCGTGACCGGTGAGAGCGTGCTCGTACCGCAGGGTGCCCGGCTCATCGGGAGCTATGACAGTGTGATCGCGTTCGGACAGTCACGGGCGCTCCTTGTCTGGAGCCGGATCGTGATGCCGGACGGAACCTCGATCAGGATCGAAAATCTCGCCGGCGTCGATGCGCGCGGCTATGCGGGCCTGGAAGACAAGGTCGACTATCATTCCTGGAAACTGTTGCAGGGCGTCGCACTGTCGACCCTGCTCGGCGTCGGGTCCGAACTCGCCAGCGACGACGAGGGTGATATCGCCCGGGCGCTTCGCCGCTCG
Organism: Alphaproteobacteria bacterium; assembly: GCA_018827375.1. Classification (GTDB taxonomy): domain Bacteria; phylum Pseudomonadota; class Alphaproteobacteria; order Caulobacterales; family Hyphomonadaceae; genus Hyphomonas. The sequence goes on along the minus strand of JAHJYW010000033.1, from coordinate 32,217 downwards.
GCCCAGACCGGTGCCAATGAGGCCGGTCAGGAAATCGTGCGCCGCAATCTGGACGTCCAGCCCTCGATCACAATCAGGCCCGGCTGGCGGCTCGGTGTGCTCGTCAACAAGGATATTGTTCTGAAGCCTTATGAAGGAGGTAAACAGCCATGAGTGAAGTCAATTTGAAGATAGGGCCGCTGCCGGATCGGACGCCGCAGAAACTCGCCGTCCTAGTCGATCCGGCTTTGGCTACGGAGCTGGAGGACTATGCGCGAATTCATGCCGATATCCATGGAACGGAGGTTTCGGCCTCGGCGCTGGTTCCACTGATGCTCGAGGCCTTTCTGGCAGGCGATAGCGGGTTCCGAAGAGCGAAGAAATCTTGATTGAGCGTCATCGCTCAGAAGCATTATCAATAGGGGAGTAAACTCAATGGCTAAGTTGATTACAGCACAACAAGTACTCGAGCTGACCGGGTACCGCAGCAGGACAACATTGTGGAGAAAGGTCAGGGCGAAAGTCTTTCCTGCCCCGGTGAAGCTTCCAGGCGATGCCGTTCGTTGGCGCGAACAGGAAGTTCAGGACTGGATCGAGGAAGCGCCGCGCCAGACCTACACTCAATCATAGCACCTGTGGAAGTTTAACCACGGTCAGGCTCGATCAGGCCACGCCGCATAGTATGTTTTGTTTGCCTTAATTCCTCAAAATGATGATCTATGGCAAATATAATATACTGGTGCAAACAGAAGAATTAGTATATCTTATATGTAGTTATTCATTATTTCGAGAAATTATGGCACATGAAGTATACTAATAATTCGATTCCAAAAGGCCGACAGCACGTGGCGACACTCATCGCGCGAGCAGGCGACGTAATTCAAATTGACGATGCGGTGCGCATTTTGGAAATCGACCGTAATGCGGCAGCAAAGACTCTGGCACGTTGGACGCAGCAAGGTTGGCTCAGGCGAGTCAGACGAGGCGTTTATGTGCCAGCGGCCCTCGACTCATTGGGGAGCGAACATGTTCTCGAAGATCCATGGGTTCTGGTACCTAGCCTGTTTGGGCCCGCCTATGTCGGTGGACGCACGGCAGCAGAGTATTGGGACCTCACTGAACAACTCTTCAACGACATCGTCGTAATCACGCACAAGGCTATCCGACAGAAATCACAAAAGCGACATGGGACGATCTTTACCCTAAAACATGTTCAGGAGCGGAAACTCTTCGGCACTAAGAGTATCTGGCGAGGTAGCGCCAAAGTGCAGGTGTCTGATTTGCAGAAGACCCTCATCGACATGCTCGACGACCCTGTAATAGGAGGCGGCATTCAGCACGTTGCTGACTGCTTGGGAGAATATTTCAAGCGCACTGACCGCAACGATAGCCTCCTGATCGACTACGGTGTGCGGTTAGCCAACGGTGCGGTGTTCAAGCGCCTCGGATACCTGGCAGAAATACAAGGCGGAGAAGAGCAACTCGCCCAAGCCTGTCGCGGTCACCTGAGCAAAGGGACGGCGAAATTGGATCCCTCGCTGGATTGCCCTAAACTCATGACCCAATGGCAGCTATGGGTACCTGCGCGCTGGAAAAAGGCTGGAGGCCGATGATCGACCGGCGTGAAATTCTCGATACAGCGTCCCGCATGTCGCTTACGCCGCACGTCGTCGAGAAAGACTATGTTTTGGGTTGGATGCTCGCAGGCATAAGTGCACACCCGGCGCTACGCGAAAGCTGGCTGTTCAAAGGCGGCACATGTTTGAAAAAGTGCTTCTTTGAAACCTATCGGTTCTCCGAAGATCTGGATTTCACACTTACAGATGCTTCGCACCTTGACGATGAATTCCTGAATGCGACCTTCCGCGAAATTGGCGAATGGATTTATGAGCGAACAGGTATTGAAGTCCCTGCAAACCTACAGAGCTTCGACATCTATACTAATCCGCGTGGAACAGTGTCTTGCCAAGGAAAGGTCAGTTACCGTGGTCCTGTCGCCAGCCGCGACCTTCCGCGGATCAAGCTCGATCTCACCGCCGATGAACGCATCGTTCTCGCGCCAGTACGCGTCAGCGTTTTCCACCCTTACTCAGATGCTCCCGACGACGGTATGGATGTTCTCGCGTATGCTTACGAGGAGCTATTCGGCGAGAAAGTGCGCGCGCTGGCTGAGCGTACGCGCCCTCGCGATCTTTATGACGTGGTCAACCTCTTCCGCAACGCAGAAGCCCGACCGCATGCCGCCGTCATGCTAGACGTGCTGCGCCAGAAATGTGAATTCAAAGGTATTGCCGTGCCGGTGCTGACCGATCTGGAACCGCATCGAGGCGAACTCGAAAACCTCTGGCAAAACATGCTGGCGCACCAACTTCCCACATTGCCACCCTACGAAAGTTTTTGGGATGAATTGCCAGCATTTTTCGACTGGCTCGCAGGCGGCGTCGCGCCTGTAGCCCCGGCGGCCTATGTCATTAGCGCGGGCGAGACTGTCCTTCGCCAACGCGACCTTCGTCTACCTGTTTCGGGACAGGCGCAGTCCCTGGTGGAAATCATTCGTTTCGCTGCGGGCAACCGCCTCCTGGTGGAATTGGACTATCAAGGATCCACACGGCGCATTGAACCCTATTCGCTGCGCAGCACACGGGACGGGAACATTGTGCTGCATGCATGGAATACAGATCGAAACGAGCATCGCTCCTACCGCGTTGATCGCATGCAAGGGGCACGTGTTACCAATATCGCCTTCACACCCCGATACGCTGTAGAACTTAGTCCGCAAGGGCCTGTTCAAGTGACGCAAACCGCAGCTCGCTCTGAGGCGTACCTCGTCCGCGCGCCTTCGGCCATGACTCGATCGCCGTCGCGCATGTCCGCCCGCCGGAAAACGAGCTCGGGAAAACCCGTGCATATTTACCAATGCCCGCTATGCAATAAGAAGTTCAGGCGGCAGCAGTTGGATAGCCACCTCAATCCGCATAAAAATGAATGGGGTGGGCAGTGTTCCGGTCGTACCGGCTATTTCGTTGAGACGAAGTATTAACCCCACGCTGCGCCGAACTCATCGGCAGAATTCCTCGGGAACAAGCATCCGTGGCTGCTCGAGTCTCTGGAGTGATCTCCGGTCTGCCGAAAATCACAACTTTGTAAGCTGGAACCCCAAATGGAACCCCATAGCGCTTTTTGCGGCTGAGTGAGGAACAAGAACACGTCTAAGTCCTTGTTTTTTATGGTGCCGGTTGAGAGACTCGAACTCCCGACCCTCTGATTACAAATCAGTTTTTTCAACTGTCACCCCACAACCATTGTGACTGAAATATCGACTTAATGGACTGTTTTAAAATCTTTTTTTCGAAATCGAGATTGATCACTGTTGATCAGGATTGCCCTGGATTACGTTGACTTGTGGGCAAATTGTGGGCAAAATTGTTAAGGCGATATGTAGTCATCGTTTGAGGCGCCCAACATTGTGATTGAATTTTCCCCGCCTTTTCGGCTTACCCAGACCTTTGTTCAAAGCCTCAGTGCCACAGGCGCCAAGCAGAGATACGCGGATCACAAGATCGGAGGGCTTTGCCTGCGAGTCGCGCCCGGTGGAACGAAGACCTACATTGTAAGGTATCGGAAGTTCGACGGCACGTCGGGCGAAATGAAAATTGGGCGCGCGGATGTCATTACTCTGGAAATGGCACGTGAGCGCGCTAAACAGGAGTTGGCAAATGTTTCGAGAGGCATAGATCCCCTCCAGGAAAAGCAGCAAGCCATTATCCAGGCAAAACAAAAGAAACTCGAAACGGTCGTCGCTCTGTCGGAGGCTTTTTTGAGTTCACCCTCATTCCTTTCAAGGAAACAAAGAACTCAGGAATTTTACCAGGCGAACCTGCGCGGTTACATCTTGCCCAGCCTGGGAGATTTCGTCGTCAGGGATATTGGGCGCAAAGATGTGGCTGCTTTCCTCGATAAGGTCTATGGCGAAGCAAGTGGTTCCGTATCAAACGCCGCGCGGCGAACTCTCAGTGTCTTGATGTCTTACGCAGTCGAGCAGGAATTAATCGACTTCAACCCGGTTTCGTCCGTCAAACCCCGTCACCGTGAAAACCCAGCGAGTCGTCAGCTTAGCGATGAGGGCCTCAAGCACTTATGGGACGCGCTCGATGCTCAGGAAGGCGTTACGAGCGATGTCGCCGACATGATACGACTTTGCATGCTCCTTCCCGCGCGCGTCAACGAAGTAGCAGGAATGGAATGGGCAGAGCTCCAACTAGCCGAGCGTCTGTGGACCGTTCGGGCGGAGCGGATGAAGAACAATAGGCCGCATGAACTTCCTATCGGAGACTACTCGGCACGGCTGCTGCAACGCCGAAGACTGGCCTCGCATGGCAATAACCCTTGGGTTTTCCCTGCGAAGTCCGGCAGCGAGCCCATGAACGGGAAAGTGGCGAGCCGAGCATGCAATCGGCTTTCGAAAGCATGGGATTGGCCTCCGTTCGGTCCACATGCTTTGCGGCGCGGTTTCACAACAAGGATGGCGGAACTAGGCACGCGGCCAGAGATACTGGAGCGCGCGTTGAGCCATGACGCTACGGGCGGCCGGGCAATCGCCCACTATGATCACTATTCCTATCGAGATGAAAAGCGTCATTTGATTGAGCACTGGGAAGTCACCCTACTGAAGATCGTCCACGCACAAGATGGCGAGTCTCAAGACCACGGCGCCACAGGACAAACGATTTAAATATTACATCATATTTTCAAGTTCGCCCCCACCGTCGATCATGCTTTTCTTGAGAAGACAGCGTTCGAGCGTTTGTTCCGCGACGACTTCCTCCAGATCACGAGCTTCACGGCGCAGGTCTTTGACTTCATCCGTCGTGGTAGCAAGCGCGGTGTCGCCAGCCAGTCGCCGTTTTGCCGTCAACGTATACGTTGACCCATGAAGTCCTTGAACCACGACTTGCAGTAAATGCCCTAGCCCTATGACATATCTTCCCTGCGGCACAGTTCTGCAATGCTGTCTCCGCCGCGCAGGCCCTCCAGTATGATCCGCATCTTCTCTTCGGATGAATACTGCTTACGGGTGGCCCGCTTGAAATCTTTGTCGATCTTCTCGCTGCTCTGCTCCCAAAAAATCCGGCCCGGAATAAGGGCGCGTTGGGGAGCGGCCCAACCAGTCTTCGCACCTCCGCGACTACTCTTCTCTAAATGTCCTTGCGACCGAGTCTGTCAGCGGCTTGATCAGATAGGAGAGGACAGAGCGGCTCTCTGTACGAACCGCGGCATCGACAGGCATACCGGGCAACAATGGAAATGCTTCATCTCCCAAAGTCTCAACCGGAATATCCACAATCGCTTCATAGTAAGGCATGCCAGAATTTGGATCGACAAGCGCATCGGCTGAGATCTTGCTCACTATACCGTTCACTTGCGGCGTTGTGTCCTGATTGAACGCCGCAAATCTCAGACTGGTCGCCTGTCCGACATGAACCTGATCAATATCAGACAGCATTATTCTGACCTTGGCCACGAGCCTGTCATTGTCCGGCACGATATACATGATGGGTTCAGACGGTGTAATGACACCGCCGATCGTATGGGCACGAATTCCAATGACCCGGCCCGCTCGCGGCGCGAGTACATCGAGGCGTCGCTGGCGATCTGAAGCGGCCGTGCGCTGCTCCGACAGCTCGCCGATCTGGGTCTGCACGTCCCGCAGCTGGGTCAGGACCTCCTCCTGGTAACCCTGGTCGAGCCGCGTGATTTCACTACGGGTCTCCCCGATCTGAACCTTCGTCGCCGCGATGTCCGACAGGAGCGCATCCTTCTCGCCTTCCAGGCGCGACTGGTCGCGTTGCAATGCGAGGACGCGCGTGACCGTGGCGTTGCCTCGCGCAATGAGTTCCTCGAACCGACCGATCTCGTCATCGAGCAAGGTGATCTGCCTTTCCGTGGAACGGATCTCGTTCTTCATGCCCGCGATCCGTTCGGACAATTGTGCAACGCGCTGGTTCAGGATGGTGATCTGGGTGGATCGATTGCGCTCGCGCGCGTCTCGCAATGTTTCCTGATCGATGAGGATGGCCGCCATCGCAGCGGAATTCTCAAGATCAGAAAATCCGTCCCGGATCTTCAATCTCTGATCCCCGTCCCGTTCACTCAGAAGCCTTGCCTCGGTTCCGAGCAACTCGAACAGGCGGACTTCCAGTCCCTGCAGACTGGCGTCTGCGGTGGTCGCATCCAGCGAAATCAGCTTTTGACCTGCCTCAACCCTGTCGGCTTCCTGAACATAGATTTGGCGGACGATCCCGCCTTCAAGGTGCTGGATAGCCTGCTGGCTCGATTCAACCGCTATCTGACCTGAAGTCAGAACAGCTCCCTCGAACGGTGCGAAAATCGACCATGACATCAGTCCGCCGAACACAACAAGAATAACGCCCCAGCCGAACACGAGGTAGCGCCGGAAGCCGTCCTCCGTGTCGGATACAGCGCGGATTGCCATAGCCTGATCCGATCCGGCATCAGACATTGGCATCACTCGGACACATGGTCCGGACATTGGGCGCGGAATGATTTGGTGTGATCTTGCCAAGCACTTCGTCACGCGGACCAAAGGCCCTGATCTCTCCGCCGTCCAGAACCATGAGTTTGTTGCAGTGGAGAATCGCGTTCGGACGGTGCGCAATCAGGATCGTGGTCGCCCCGCGCGCTTTCAACCCGAGGATCGCTTTTTGAAGCGCCTCGTCTCCGGGCCCGTCGAGATTGGAGTTGGGCTCATCAAGTACGACGAAATTCGGCTCGCCGAACAGGGCTCGCGCTAGCCCGACGCGCTGGCGTTGACCTGCCGAAAGGTAGGCGCCGCCGGTGCCAATCTCGGTATCATAGCCGTCCGGCAGCCTCAGGATGAGATCGTGACAGGCTGCCGCTTCAGCTGCCGCAATAATTGTCCCTGGTTCGGCCTGGCGGTCAAATCTCGCAATATTGTCCCGCACCGTTCCGGCCATGAGATCCGTCTGTTGTGGCAGATAGCCGATCTGCCACCCGAGTGCATTGCGCTCATAGGACGAGATATCAGCGCCATCAATCCGGACATGGCCGGCCTGGGCAGGCCAGACGCCTGTCATCACCCTCGCAAACGTCGATTTTCCGGCCGCGCTCGGGCCAAGTACACCAAGGACATCGCCGGGCTCGAGCGTGAAATTCAGTCCCCTCAGAAGCGGCTTCTTGGCGCCCGCGGGTCCGGCAAAAACGGCTTCGACAGATATGAAGCCCCTTATGGGAGGAAGCTCCATCGTGTCAGCGCCAATTGCTGACTGAGCCAGGAACCCGTTGAGGGACGACCACGCCTCGCGCGCATTGACGATCGACCGCCATTGGCCAACCGTCTGCTCAATCGGCGCAATGGCCCGCCCCATGAGGATCGAGGCTGCGATCATCGCGCCATGGGAGGCATCTCCCTTGATCGCGAGCCAAGCGCCGAGCCCCAGAATGGCGGATTGCAGGAAAAGCCGGAACGCTTTCGTTCCGGAACTGAACGCGGACAGAACCCGGTTCGACCGCGCGATGGCCGCATCGGACGCGTCAAAGTCACCGCGCCATCGGTCCCGGACAGCTCCGCGCATGCCCATCGCGTCAAGCACCTCCGCGTTCCTGACCATTTCGGAAGCGCGCAGCTGTGCCCGGCGCTCGGTATCCTCTGCCTCTCGTGTCAGACGGGACGAATTCTTCTGGTTCAGCAAGCCAAGTCCGACGAGCACGAGGCAGCCAAACAAGGCCCACACGAAAAATGCAGGGTGCAGAAGAAAAAGGACAATGAAAAACAGCGGCGTCCAGGGAGCGTCGAAGGCCGCGTTCAGGGCCGGGCTGGACAGGAAACGCCGCAGCGTTCTCAAATCCCTGATGGGGCGCTCCGTCTGGCGTCCGGCATCTCTCAGGCTGGATGCCATGGCCGCATTCGCAGCGCGCTCTCCCAGAGCGTTTTCAAATCGGGATGCGGCGGCGCCAAAAAGCCCGGACCGCACCCATTCAAGAATGCCGAGCGTCCCGTAGAGCAAAAGGATCAGCAGAGTGAGGGACACAAGCGTGGGCATGGACTGCGACGCCAGTACGCGATCATACACCTGGAGCATGTATAACGGTCCTGTCAGCATCAGCAGGTTCACGAAAAGGCTGAACGCCGCGAGATGAAGGAATATCCGCCGCGACGCACTTAGCGCCTGCGCAAGCTCCCGGCTTGCGCCTGACTCTGGCTGGGCCATCATACTCAGCTCCGTATCCCGAAGGACGGAGGATGTTCAGACTGCTCTTGCGCGCTCTGCCGGCTCCCCCGCGCATATGCTGTTTCTGCCTGTCGGCGCCTGGGGATCATCAGTTCCATGCCGCTGGCTCACTCCTTACTGGCAAATCGCACATGGCTCGGACGCAACCGCCTCCGACTGTCACAACCAGACTCCATTGTCAGCCACTTCATGCTCCTGAATCAGATGCAGAGACGACCACGTTTCAAAATGATCCGGAAGGTCAGGTGTCGACATATCCGAATAGTCCTCGCGACCGAACGATAGCCGGGAGTCTGGCTGCGACCAGTCGAATTCCCGGGCGGATTGCCGGTCATAAGACTCGCTCAGCGACGCAAAATCAAAATAGTCATCCGAGGCCCATCGTCCCGGAAGAGCCGGATGCCTGACCGCGGCAGGAGAGAAGTCGAGCAAGTCCAGATCCAGCTTCTGAACTTCGAAAGGAAGCGTGAATCGCTCGCCTCCTGCACCTTCGCTTTGCTCAATCTCAGTATATCCGAGTTTTGCGTCCGCGACATTGACCCGTGAGCCGTCCGCGAACCAGGCCGTCGTTTCACCGAATATGGTGGCGTCCTGACCGATCTCTGCCCCCAAATAGGCATGAGACGACAAGTTCAATGCCAGCAGGCCGGCATCACCGGCCCTACGGAGTTCATGTCCCTCACTGACACCATTTCCGTTCGCATCGTTCCAGAGATAGAAAGCGTCGAACATCTCGTCGGCAGCAGAAAGGAGACCGTCAGAATTGGTGTCAAAGGCAGCCAGTCCTTCAAGATCCGTGCGGGCCCCGACAAGATCCTGAGTGAACGAGATTTCCGATCCGTTATTGATCACACCATCCAGATTGCGATCAAGTGCCAGGACGCTGTCGCCTGCATCAATCCAGGTGCCGGTTTCGACCTGCGTGTCGGTGTCAAAATCGAATCGGACGGCAGCACCCGACAGATAGGACCCGTCACCGTCGATATCGAAGATGACCGGCGGGAGGCCTCCATTAATCAGCGTCTGAATGTCTGACGCTGACAATTCTGTACCATCATCAAATGTAACGAGCTCGATACCGTATTTGGATCCGCTGAAATGGGTATCCACACTAATCACGGCGCCGCTTGGGACATGGGTTATGAGCAGGTCACTGCCAGATTGAGAGAATGCAACATCGCTCGAGAGCACGCCGACAAGTTTCAATGAATCCGTATCGGCGGAGTCGCTTGGATAGCCTCGCTCATTGATAACATCATTTCCATCGCCGACGCGCCAGATATAAGTGTCATCACCATCGCTGCCCTGCACCGTATCGTCCCCCGCTGCCCCGAGCAGGATGTCATCGCCTGATGTGCCATTCAGCGTCTCTGAGGCGGCCGTTCCCCTGATCCAGGCAAGGTCTGCAATCGTTGTAGCGTCGTAGCTGATGCCGTCATCGAAGCTAACGCCCTCAATTCCGTAGGAAGCCCCCTTGAAATGGTCATCGACGCGGATGACCGCGCCGCTCGGCAAGTGGGTGACCAGAAGGTCGTTGCCGGAACGCGCAAACTCAGTTTCGCTCGTTAGAACGCCTATCAATTGAAGGATGTCGGTGTCGTCGGCATCGCTTCCATATCCGCGTTCATTGATGACATCATTTCCATCGCCGACGCGCCAGATATAGGTGTCGTTCCCACCGCTGCCCTGAAGCGTATCATCACCTTGTCCGCCGAGCAGGATGTTATCGCCAGTCGACCCGTCCAGGGTTTCCGCGCCGGACGTGCCACGATGCCAAGCCAGTCCCGCCAGCGCTGCTGTGTCATAGGTTGTACCATCGTCGAATTCGACATGTTCAACTCCATAGGCCGAACCTTTGAAATGATCATCGACACTGATGACCGCCCCGGTCGGCAGGTGGGCCACGAGCAGATCATTGCCGGTTCGTGAGAACTCGACATCGGCAACATTCACGCTGGAAAGATAGAGAGAATCCAAATCTGCGGTATCTGCCGAAAAGCCACGCTCGTTGATCTCGTCGCTGCCATCGCCAATACGCCAGACGTAAATGTCATCGCCGTCGTTTCCCTGCAGTGTGTCGTCCCCTTCGGCACCAAACAGTACATCGTCACCACTCGTCCCGTTCAGCGTCTCGGCGGACGTCGAGCCGACAATAGTTGGCGTTGGGTAAGATATCGGAGCGACATAGGCAACGTTCTCCACCTGTGCGTTCGTCAGTTCGGATCCATCATCAAACCGAAACAGTTCGATGACATTCGCATTGCTTGCCGTCGAAAACTGATCTGCGACCACGATCTGCTCGCCGCTCGACAAGAGATTGATGATAAGATTCACACCGGCGATCTCGAACGCGACATCTGACTGGCCGATCCCGGCCTGGAATGCGATCACATCAGCCGATGAAGAACCAGCATCTGCAATTACATCGTTTCCGCCTCCAAGCGCGACAATATAAGTATCATTGCCTTGCAGGCCGCTGAGCGCGTCATCGCCCGCAAGGCCATCGAAAACGTCATCGCTGCGATATCCAACCAGACTGTCAGTGCCGGCCGATGCAGAATCATCGATTGAGCGCTGGGTCACTCCGGCGTGGTCTAGCACGCTGCCGTCGGCGAACTCGAAGGCTTCGATCCAATCATAGTTGTAGCCATTCGGCGCCGTGTCGAACTGGTTGATGATCGTAATAGTGTGTCCGGTCTCAGTGACCGTGATGAGGAGGTCCTCACCGACATGCTGGAAAGTGAGGTCGCCTGCTCCCAATCCGGGGGCAAACCGCAGCGTATCGATGGACACACTATTCCCATTGTCATGGACTGTGTCATTTCCGTCGCCGACTTCATACAGGTAAACATCGTTCCTGGCCTGACCATCAAGGAAATCATCGCCGGGCCCGCCTCTCACGACATCAGATGTATACGTACCATAAATTGTATCGTTTCCGTCAGTCACCTGCGAGGCGATTGCCAATTTCCTGATCTCGACATCGGACATCACCGTTCCATCGGCAAACTGGAACAGCTCAACGGAACGCCAGCTCTCATTCCAGGTCGGCCCCGCCGCGGCCAGCTGGCCAGAGATCGTTATCGAGCCGGTAACGTCATCAAATGATATCCTGACATCATTCAGCGAAGGTCCTGTACGCTCGACGAGGATATTCTCGACGAGTATCCCTTCCCCGAACACGATCGTGTCATGATCGCCGGCGGTGGGCGAACTTGATGGTTCCTCTATCCGGTCATCACCGTCTCCAGACTGGTAGACAAATGTGTCACTTCCATCCCCGCCCCTGAGCAGGTCATCTCCCAGACCTCCGCGCAGAATATCCTGACCGTTTGAACCGATGATCGTGTCGTCTCCATCAGTTGCCTGCGAGTCGATGACGCGTGTTTCAATCTCTTCGAGCGTCAGCTCCTGACCATTTTCAAACTGGTAGCGTTCGACCTGCTGCTCCCAGGCTGTGGACGAGTAGTGATCATTGACGGTGAGTGTCTCACCCGACGTCGTGATCGTGAAGACGAGATCGTCTCCATCGCGGCCATAGGTCAGATCGTCGATGCTAACGCCCAAGCCAAACAGAATTGTATCATCTCCGTCAAGGAACAGGTGATTGTCGACACTCTCGAATATTGTGTCGTGCCCCGAGCCCAGTCCAAAATGATAAGTGTCGCCGCCTGTTGATCCCCGCAATTCATCATCACCGGCCAGGCCATCAATGTCATCGTCCGTCCAGAATCCCCTGATCACGTCATTTCCAGCCGTAATCGACTGATTCAGGATAACTTCTTTGATGTCAGAAAATTCCCAAACAACGCCGTCGGCAAAAGCAATTCGCTCGACCATCTGCCAATTGAGCAGGTAATTGTATCCATGGGTCTCGAAATTTCCTTCAATCAGGACCTGATCACTAGTCCCGTCGATCGAGACAATAAGGTCATTCCCAGAACGCGCCAGGGTCACCATGTCAGAAGCAATACCCGGACCGAAAGACAACGTATCGGCAGTGCCAGTGCTGTCATAGCCACCGCCATCGTCGATCGTGTCCTGTCCGTCACCCAGCCGGAAAACGTACGTGTCGCTTCCGCCCTTGCCACGAAGGATGTCGTTGCCTGTGCCACCCTGTATGACATCGTCATACTGCGACCCGGTGATGTCATCATCGCCAGCGGTTGCCTGGCCGGCCGCCGCATTGATTTCAGCCTCCTCGGCCGTGAGGATGGTGCCGTCGGCAAACTGGAATGTCTCGATCTGTGTAAAATCACCCGTTACCTGATCCTGGATACGAATGGAGTCGCCGCCCACGATGTTGACCAAGAGGTCATCCCCATCGAGCACAAACGTGACATCAGATCGCGCGATACCGGCACCAAATATGACCGTGTCGGGCCCGTCCAGAAACAGATGACCTTCCAGCTTGTCGATAATTACGTCGTTACCATCACCGAGATTGAACAGATAGGTGTCGCCGCCCGATGACCCCTTCAGCGTATCATTCCCGGCACCGCCCTGAATGATATCCGCTGTATAGAAACCCTCAATCGTATCGTCGCCTGCGGTGGATTGCTGGGCGAGGAGCATGACCTGCATTTCCAGCGCATCGAACGTCGTACCGTCGGCGAATATAAAGTTTTCGATATCTGTCCATGAACCGAAATATGCGGACGATGTGAATTGGCCCTCAATTGTGACCTGATCCGGTAATCCTGAAAAGCTGACAATCAGGTCGTCGCCTGATCGGCTGAAGATGACGTCGCCAGAGCTCAGGCCAGCGCCGAACTGAAGCGTGTCGTCATCGCTGTAGGCGACATTGCCAACACTTTCACGAATGATATCAGAGCCGTAACCGGCATCAAACACGTACGTATCGGCGCCGTCGCCGCCGCTGAGAATGTCGTCGCCCGATCCCGCATCAATGAGATCGTTACTCCAGAATCCTGTAACCGTATCGGATCCGGACGTTGAGTTTTGGGCGAGCCACACCAAGCGCGTATCCGCCGTCGACCATGTCTCACCATCGGCAAATTCGATCGTTTCGATCTCGTAGAAGTGTATATTCAGAGTGGTATACCAGAACTGCCCCTCAATTGTTATGCTCGAACTGGAAGCAGCATGTCTCAGAACGAGATCATTGCCACTTGTCCCTTGCCTGGACAACACGATGTCAGAACTGTTGAGATCAGAAAAAACAAGCCGGTCGTTGTCGGAAGCAAGAATATTCGATGCATAATCAAAGATCGTATCGTCACCGGTTCCGGATACGTAAATGTAGGTGTCCGACCCGTTGCCTCCCTCCAGCCGGTCATTACCATAACTGGAACTGAAAGTGTCGTTGACGTGACTACCGTATATGACGTCGTCACCACTTGTGGCCGCCGCATCGATGATGGGCTGGCGCAAGTCTGACCAATTCCTGATGGTGCCATCAGCCCACTCGAATATCTCGATCTGGTCAAACGCATGCGCTCCGAAGACGCCGGTTTCGACAACATCATACTGGTCAACAATCCTTATACTGTCGCTACTGCCCTCAATCGTTACCAGCAGGTCCTCGGTGGCACCGTCCCGGGTAAAGGACACATCTTCGACACTGATCCCTTCTTTGAAGACGATACGATCTGCAGCCGAAGTGAGGATATTGGTCTGGGCATCTTCTATCGTGTCGTTTCCGTCGCCGCGTCCGAAATAATAGGTGTCGGCGTCATCTCCTCCTGAGAGATAGTCGTCACCTGCACCGCCATCGATCTTGTCCTTGTAGTAGAAGCCGTAAATCGCATCATCGCCGTCCGTCGACAGAACGAGATCATGCAGCACGTCTTCCCAGGAAATGAGCGATCCGTCCGCATCGAACGAAAACGATTCGACGCGGTCATACCACAGCACGCCGAAGGGGCCCGTATTATGAGCCTTAAGTTGATCGACAATTGTGAGAGTCTCACCTGTCGAAACGATTGTGATTACGAGGTCATTGGAACTACCTATCCGGATGAAGTCTAGGTCGCTCAGCGTGAGTCCGTCTCCAAACCTGACAACATCGTCGCCTTCCAGCAGAATAAATATTCCATTGCCCTCGGTGATATCCGGACCATACTCGTGGATCGTGTCGTCGCCATAGCCTATGTCATAAATATAGACATCCGTGGAATTACCACCTGACAGCAGGTCGTCGCCCGCACCGCCATCAAGCCAGTCGACATGGCGGGTACCAACCATTGTGTCATCGCTTGCAAGCGGATGGGACACGGCCTTCGCAATGTCGAACTCATCCCAGACCACACCATCCGCAAATACGATTTCAACGACGCCGCGATCATCATCCAGTCGCGTCCCAAGCGCGCTGAACCGCTCCCGCAGGAACTGGTCTTTCACCACAACGCTCTGATTGGTCGCAGCGATCGTCATAATGAGGTCATTGCCATCGCGGGTCGCGACGACATCGGCAACGTCATGAACCGCGAACCGGATATTGTCCGGAGCCGCGCCCGTGCTGCTCACTGCCTCGAGATCATCGATCACAACGTCCGTGAAATTGGCACCAAACACATATGAGTCGATGCCTTTCCCGCCATTGACGGTCTCGTTTCCGTTCGACAGATAGATAATATCTGCGCCGGCCGTGCCAGCACCGATAAGGGCACCTGGTATGCCAAGGGCTGCCGCAGCAACATCAATGCCGAGCGCAAAAGTCGGCAGCGCCTCAAAACCCCTGACAAGGTTCGCAAACTGGTAGCTGAACGAGTTCTGGAGAAAGTCTTCACCCCGGTCATACTGTGCGAGGAACACTTTCAGGATCGGCGACCAGTCCTCAAGGTATTGCAGCGCCTCTGCCGCCGTCGCCGGCGCATCGCCCAGGATCGCTTCGTACGCGGCTTTCAGCTCGGTGCCTGTCGTGGCCTCGAACACATCCTTATCTGCATTGTAGGCAATATCCGGGAAGTAGCCCGCCAATCCGCTCTGGACCGCAAAAGTGGCCCCGACCCGGACTTCGATATTGGCATGTGTTTCAATATATTGCCTCATGGCCTGCCGCTCTGCGCCGCTTGCCGACTGCAAACCGAAGACATCCAGGGCACCTGAAGCGGGGTCTCCGAATATGTCCTCCATAGGGACATCGATACCTGTGAGCTTTTCGAGCGTATTGACCTGATTGGCCCCAAACGTGCCAACGAAGCCGCCATCTTCCTCGGCCTCAAGTTCTAGCCAGGCCATCGCCTCGCCTAGACTTGGCGTTCCAGGAATTGCAGCCGTGATTGCCGCCCCATCTGACGAAACATAATATGTCACCGATACATCATCGACCGTCTTTTGGGCCGCATAAACGAACCGGGACACAGACACGGTGCCGAGTTCGTCGATCTCGTACTGATAGTGAATCGTGTAGGGAAGTTGCGGATCAGCAGCGGGCTGGCCCTGCCCGGAATAATCAGGCTGCGTCCAGGCCGTCAGCAAGGGTCGTATTGTCGCCGAGATGTCCGTCAGTTTAACGGACGTACCGCTCGCCGCCGTAGCGCTGATAAGAGACACGAGGCCTGGTTCCAGCGTCGCCGCTATCCGTAACGATGGTACTTCGCCATACCCCTTGAGCTCGGGCAGGGCCTGCGCTTCGATCGAAATGGTAGTGTCACCCAGGAATTCCGAATTGACCTGGTCCGCACCAAAGACGACGTCGGCGACTTGCCGCAACTCACCTCCGGCCAGTTCGAATGTCGATGTGTTCCCGATAACGTTTCCGGCCTGCATGACCGGATCTGATACCGCGGCCGGAAGATTGATCGCCGTAATGCCGAGATCAGCGAGGGTCAGTAGCTCGCCTGCATCCGTCACAGCATCGCCGTTATCATCACGCCAGACGCGCAAGGATCCGAACACGGCGTCCGAAGCATCGATCACGCCATCAAGGTTAAGATCATATGTCGCGAGCTCCTCGAACCCGGTTGAGTCCGCATCCCCGAAAAGCTCTGATCCGTCGTTGATGATGCCATCCGAATTTGCATCAAGCGCGAGGAAACCATCACCGCCGTAAGTCCAACCTGTCCGCTCGGCAAATCCGTCTCCATCAGTGTCGAAGTAGGGCGAAACGCTCGACAGGGCGCTGAGCTCCAGTCCATCGCCATCGAAATCGAGAATAAGCGGGTCTGCGTGGGGCGCATCCTCGCCATAGGCGACAGTGTAGATAGCATCCAGCACCTCCTTCATTCCCTGGATGTAAGCGCTTCCTCCTGGAAATCCGCCATCGGCCAACCGATAACTGTTCCAAACTTGGTTCCCGACATAGATACCTGCCGTCTGGAACGCTGCACCGGGACCGCCAATATAGTTGGCGATGAAGAGTTTCTGCCCCGCCAATCCTTCAACGATCAACTCGCCGACTGTGTTTAGGGTGTATCTGACACCTTGGGAGAGATTGACGACAGACCCTTTGTCGGATGTTTCTCCCCAGCCGAGAGCACCTGAGAGCTTCCTGGACAGGTATCCAATCGAGTCTTCTGCAGTGGCATCAGCAAAAAGTGTGGCTAGTCCCGAGACAAAAACCTTATCCTCGCCTGAGCCGCTATAGACAATTGATCCGGGTCCTGAGGCATGGATCTCATCGTTCTCGCCACCAGCATGTATGATAAGGCCTGGCGCACTCGAACGAATGAGATCCGCCTTCGAAGTTCCCTCAAACTTTTCGAAGTTTTTGAGTGTTATCGTTACGTCGTCGGAGCCGGTAATCCGAAGCCCGTTTGAAGTGATGGAAACGTCAACGCCAGCTTTATAGTCACTAAAATCTAGAGTATCTTCACCCCCCGCGCCATCAAGCTCGATATCATTGCGTACCATTCCGATTACGAACTTATCATCTTGAGGGCCACCAATTATTCGCTCGATGCCAAACAACTGGTCCTTGGGTGAGACATCCTTCAAGAGTCCCGCAGTCGTAACGAACCCTACGAAGCTAGCCGCTATAGGATTTTCTGCGTCTGATTTTTCAATCCCATTGATCAAGAATTCGAGTTTTAGATCACGTTTCACATAATTGACTGTGTCAAATCCGGCGCCCCCATCTATCGTATCGGCACCACCGTCGGCGTAAATGATGTCATCACCTCCGCCTGCATGAATGAAGTCGTCAAATCCGCTACTTAGACCATAAAAGGAGCTTCTCGTATAATCGCCCGTCGTGTCGCTGCTAATTATGTCATTCCCGGTATTGGTTCCAAGCGCAATCAGTCCCTGCCCGGGAAGATGCTGAGCTTTGGTGGCCAACTCGGCAACGTTTTGAGGAACAAGAACTACAGCGGGCCAATCCAATGGAGAGAAGGCAATGGCCGCTGAATACAAAACCGAAAAATTCGCACCATACGCATCGCTTAGAAATGTATCAGCCAATCCGATCTCGCCATGGACGTATTGAACGTTGTCCGCACCGAGCAAAATGTTGTCCGGTGATCCGTCAAACTGGTCCCAAAGTTCGGGAGCTAACAACAACGTCTGAATGCCGCTGTCAGTGGCCGTCGTTAGGGCCTGTATCCACGCAGCGAGATCATATCCTGAAGCATATGCTTCGATTGGTCCGCCAAAGGTCGGGTTAGGACTATCGGACGAACCATCAGTAAGAGATCGGTACAAAATATCTCGCTCGAAGAACTGGGGAGCATGCAAGATCATAAAGAACGGGTTCCCCGCCCAACCACCCATATCTATACCAAGGTCGTCTTCATCCCTTCCGCCCAGAAGCAGCGTTTCATTATCTGGACCATACCACAGATCTCGCGCACCCTGCTGCCCATCTTTTTGCCCGAGTTGATATAAGGTGGGAACATTGACCGATATGGGATTCGAAAACTCCTTGGCGATGAGGTCAATTATTCGGTTTGATGCGGACGCCTCTCCATCCGCGTCGAAAGCTTTGACCATCGTGTTCCGAATGCCATTCTGAATGCTGTTATAATAATTCGCTACCGCCCCCACTGGATCAGAAAAATTCTCCGAACCGCCCATGCCCCATAAGCCATTTGCGGATGCGTTTGTAGCCCTCGCGCCCTGTAGAAAAAGCCACGTATACTGATCGAACCCAGCGTCACTGTCCACTTCAACAAACAGACCATCTTCGTCAGTCTGGACAATACCATTGGAATCCTCCGCGCTCATAAAGTACAGAATCATGGTATAAATATCGGTTTGTATCACGATCTCTTCAGAATCATTAACAGGCCTGCCGCCGAGGTAAGCTTCCGAGAGAAAGAGAATATCCTCTGCAAATTGTCGCAAATCGAGATTTGCCGGCAGATCTGAAAATCCAACCGTTTGTGCTGTCACTCCGTCAAGATCGGAAAGGAAAGTAGAAACCGATATCCCGCCTTCCGCGGCCCCGCGAAACTTTTCGATGAGGTACTTTTCCCAACTTTGCAAACTAGTCATCGCTCGACCTCTTCTGGCTTTTCGGACATGTCGTCTATCATCATTTCGAAGCCTTCCAGAAAGCGCTCGACGCGCTCAAACCGTCCCTCAACCGCTTCGAACGACCGGCAATTGTCATTCACGCAAGGGAAAACTTGTACATTCACAAGAGTGACACGCATGCCTCCTCCTGCCTTTCCAGACCATTCGGCTTGGCAGAGGTAACCGGAACAATGGACAAATACCTTCTCTCCAAAAACCAACGGCTTTTTTGACCAGGCCCTGATATTGTAGCCTTGGTCGGGCCGATGAACTCGATGAGGCATATCCTCGACCTTCAAAAAATAGCGGTGCGAAAGAGCTTGAACCGCGTCTGGCAGCTCATCCAGAGATTGAGTCTTTGTTCCAGGCCAAGCGCGTGCCGATGCGGGCGCGCCGTTGGATATTCGAACCTGGGCAACCTTCGTTTCGGTAAGCGCGTCAATACTGTAGTACTGGCCAAGGGCCTCGCAACATGGAGCGATGAACACAGAAGAGGCGCCAGGGATCACAACGCCATTGGGCAAGCTGACCGGAACGTCCGGTCCCCAGTGATCAAAGCCTGCACTTGAGTGGAATTCCGCCGAACTTCCGACGATGCCGGTTGCTCCATGATCGTGCAGCCACGTCTTGCTTGGCCAGTAAACCCAATGCCCGTTCATTTCGAACGAGATATGCCCTGCCGGAAAGTCCGAACAGTCATGCGTGTCGCAGTATAAAACCGGGCCTGGCGCCGGGTCGGATGAGGCCTCAGCATCTGAGCGTTTCGACCGCTCGTCAGAGCACGCCGAGATAACCTGAATCACCGCCAGGCCGACAATGGCGGCACGAAGAGAATACCGCCTGCCGCAATCAGCCCGTCTTGCCGTGTTCATCCAGCCTGCATTCATCCTGAACTTCCTCGTTCCCCGTACGGTTGTTCATATCCCTCCCGAACTCAACTTCTAAATTGAGAATTCCCCATGAAGTTTTCTTAACGCCCGGAGCGCGAATGTGATCGGGACCGCTAACCTTGAAGTGGCTGGTTGGCACGGCAGTGTCAGCGCAAACGGGCCTGTGTTGACCGATCCTGCCGTTTAGCGTCAAGAATTGAGTAAGAAGCTGTTCCGTATAGATGGCCCGGATCATGGGGTCGGGTCACGCGCTCCAGATTGCGAGTCGGATCAGGACGAGACCGACGAATGACTTTCGTAATAAAAACAACGCACTTGCAATCTTTCGTGATCACAAACTGACACGCAAAATCGTTCAGTTACATAGTTTGCGTGTCAACTGCGTGCCAGTTTTAGCCCGCCCGATAATCAATCGTGTGGTCGGGCATATTTCAACGAAGCTTTGTCTTGGTTTGGCCTCGATTATCCCGAATCCACTCGTAGCGAAGACCGCGAGCAGGGGTGGGAAGTATGTAGGTGTCTCTAGATGAATGCGGAATCGATAGGGTCGTAAGGTTTGCGGCCCCGGCGTATGTTTGGTCACACGCTCAACAGATTAGGAATCTGTTGCTCTATACTGCTGAGCTACGGGATCACTCAATGTTTGCAAGGCGTTGCTGCCTCACCGATGCACCGACCGGACCTTCAGACCATCCTCAGACCATATTCGAGCCAGTCGACTGCGCCTTCTACCAAAGCAGGCGGGTGGTGTCATCCGCTAGGCGTCGCCCGAAACCTATATGGCCCCTAAGTTGTCGACCAACCGAATCGTAGCCATTCCGGTCCCGTCGACCGAAGGGGGTGCACGCCCAGTAATTCCGTGCAGGAGGTTGTGGATTTCGGATTCCGGGACGCCGATCTCACGGGCTATGTGCGCCCTCGTGATGCCTTGCCTCCACAAATGGCTGAACACCTTCTGCCAAATCTGGGACTGCTCTCTTTCAGCCGGTTCGGGCTCATCGTTTCGATAGCCAGACTGAGAAAGCAGAATGCTAAAATGGCGATACTGACGCTCGCTCATTCGTCCGAGCTTGTTCAGGCGATACACAAGGGCGGCCACGGACACCTTCCAACGCTTCTTCTGTGCAATGAGAGACTGAAGCGTTGAAATTCTCGGCACCTGCGCAATGACGTCCGCTTCGGGCATAAGGAAGGCGGAAGCAAACGCATTGGCTTCGTGCTCTGCGCTGTGGTGTCGGGCGCCTTCTTTTCGATGCATCACGAGGTGGCCAAGTTCGTGAGCCGCATCAAACCGGCTGCGCTCGCATGAGGTCCCGCTATTCAGGAAGACATAAGGCGTGTCGTCCCGCCAGAACGAGTATGCATCTAGATGACGTGTCTGCTCTGCTAGGGCGAACACGCGAACGCCGTGCGATTCAAGCAGGTTTATCATGTGGTTGATCGGCCGGTTGCCAATCCCCCACTCCATTCTTAGCGCCATCGCTGCCGTTTCGGCAGAGTAGTCTGCCAGCCCCAGGTCCGGCAGGTCGCTGGTGGGACGGTTGAACCTAGCGGTGACCCAGTCGTCGAGGGCATAACCAAACGCTGCCGCAGCAATTGCGGCATCCCGGCTCTTTTGAGTTACGGATCGCATTGACCTGAAGCTGACTCCGTCGGCGTCGGGTTGCTCCAAGGACTTGCCGGAGAAGAAGTGAGGCTCGTATTTCGTGACCTTGACGAGCTTCTGCATCAGTGGCTCCGAAGGTTCGGTATCGCCGGACTCAAGCCGGTTGATCGTCTTGCGATCAACGTCGAGCTTTTCCGCGAATCCTACCTTCGTCAGCCCCAGTCTCATCCGGGCCAACTTAACTCTGTCTGGGTTGAGCATGTTGCTACAGCGGGCTTACGTCGATTTCGATTTCCGGGAACCCGTCATCGGGCCCCGAAGCGGACTCGGCTTCTTCTCCGAACGGCTCACTCGACGGACCGGTCAGATAGATACGCGAGTCGAACTCACAATAGATTCCGCCCAAGCAGTTAAGGGGGAGTAAAAGCTCTGCCTTGACGTCCTCCTCGCCGACGTGGACTGCGAGGATCCAAGTCTGAAGGCTATCCTTGGAAACGTCTTCAAGCTGAGGCGCAGGGAGACCTGGGAGCCAGCCTGTCTTGTTGCAACGAACCCGCTTCTCCGCAGCGCTCCGCTTTTCGTTGCGATTCTTTGGCTGCTTGTCAGGGTTTCCGAGTGCGTCGTCGAATGTCGTGACAACTATCCGGAGGCCAAGGTCACGGTTGACCACGGAAGCCTGATTGTCCTGATTGCACTTTTCCCAACCGTAGACCCCAAGCAATTCGCGGAGCCGCCGTGTGGTCCTGAAGTAGACCATGGTGTTAGCGGCGCCCGGCGGGTCGTTGTCGGTACATGTTGCGTGCTCTCGGGCACCATATTCGAATGCCTCGGCCAGCACGGCGTGGGACAGGCCCATAGACTTGAGCTGCTGGTCACGCTCTATCGGCTTCTGGTAGTGTTGAGTCGGCATGGCGTATGTCCCATTTTCTGACGTACATTGGACAACAAAGAATGGGACATGTCAATCAGTGCAATCAAGGAAACAGGAAATGTATGATCGGATTCGGTCCATATCGCGAATCTCCCACTCCCAAACGACCAGACAATCCCACCCTGCCTCGCGCAATGCTTCTTAATTTCGGATGTCACGCTCAATGTTTCGTGCCAACTTCGAGTCCTAGTAGCCTGTGTTCGACTTGGGCCGCCGCCCGTCGAGGCATTGCTCCAGTTCGTGCTGATGCCAGAAACAGCCGTGAACGGAGATGACCTTCTTGCGCCCAGGAAACACCATGTCTGGTTTGCCTGGCAGATCCTTGCGATGCAGCCGGTATCGGTAGCCCATCGAGTGGACAAGGCGCCGAACCGCTAGTTCGGGCTTGGTGTCCTTGGACTTGATCGCCCGCATGTTGACCGAGCGCCGTTCCAGGGTCAGCGTGTGCGCCATGACCGAATCTTAGGCGGATCAGCCTAGGGATGCCTTCAGGAATGAGCCGGAATTGTCCCACCTATTGGTGGGGAGAAAAGTGGGTACGACTTGCCAGAGAATAGTTCGTCACAAAATCGAACAAGCTTGTTTGGTGCAGACCGCCCCATCATGAACCAAGATGAAGACAAGCTCGGGTATTCTGAGCCAGCAGCCCATGTAGCTGATGCAATTGCCCATTTTTCATCGCCTGATGGATTCGTGTTGGGTCTTGAAGGCCGTTGGGGATCTGGAAAATCTAGTTTCGTAAATCTTATCAACAACTCACTATTGGCTTCAGATCCCACTCCCGAGGTGATCCGGTTTTCTCCCTGGCTAATCAGCTCACATGATGGATTGCTGGTGGAGCTATTCAGAGAGTTGGCAAGCGCTGCGTCGCGTATCGATTTAAAACCTGCTGCAGACAAAGCCCGGCCCACCCTAACTGAAAAAATGCGATTACGCATTGGCTTTCACAAAGACCGGCGCGAGGTTGAAAGGCAGCAGCTCACCAATCGACTTCAAAAATTTTCCGATCATCTCAATCGCCTTGGCGCTCTTGCAACTGTAGCAGAAGCATTCGGGACGCCTTGGGCAGGCTTGGCTGCAAGAGGGTTAAGATCGTCTGGCAGCGCAAGCGACCTTTGGAAGGCTAGAGCTTCGCTTGAAAGACAGAAGGATAACCTAAAAGTCGAATTATCCCGTTTGTCACGTAAGATTGTGATTTTTGTGGATGATCTAGATCGCCTCGCCCCGCGAGAAGCTGGTGAAGTAGTTCGATTGGTCCGTGCCGTGGCTGATTTTCCTAATGTTGTATACGTACTTTGTTACTCAAGGGAGATCTTGGGCAACAGTCTCAAGAAGGCATATGGTCTTGAGGAGGACGGCGCAGCCTACATCGACAAGATTGTGCAAGTGTCATTTTCAGTTCCGAAGCCTGAGGACTTCGACCTTAGACGAATGCTCCGTCATGAATTGTCGACTCTTTTCCCAGGTTCACTTTCTGGTGACAACGAAAGAAAGTCTGATGATCGGGAGCGGCGCCTATCACGCAGTATAGATATGGAAGGAGGTCGCTCTCTCTCATCACCACGCGACGTGGTTCGTGCGATAAATGCCATGATTCTCTATGCGGCACCTCTGATCGACAAGGTAGATTTGTCAGATATGGTTTGGCTTCAGCTCATCCGTATTCGGAATTTACGCCTGTATGAGTGGATCGAGAAATACGCAAATAGCTGGGCCGTCATATCTCAGGGCGCGCACTTGACCGATAGTGGCAAAGAAGCAGCCCGCCGTGAACTCGGTGAAATACTTGCAGATGAAAAGCGTGACGATGATGACGCCATGTACGAGCTTGCCAACATCCTGCCAGGAATTCAAAAAGACTACTCTATTCGCTCCGAAGGAGGGGATCAGTGGCAATTATATTGTGGAGTGGATGATCAGCGTCTTGGTCTCTTGATTAGTGAGAAGCGAATCGGGAGCCCGGACCACTTTCGATTCTACTTTGCGCTTTCGAAACCCAAGGGCGCCATCGAAGATGGTGATTTCGAAGAGCTAGTTGCGACAACAAAAACTGACCCCGCTGCGGCGAGCGAACGGCTTTCTGCCATGGCGTTCGTTAAGCGAAGTCAAGGAGGTGTATTAGCGGAATCGTTTGTTGATAGGCTTGCGTTGAGTGCTGACAAGATTCCTGCTGAAAGCCTGCGCGGAATAATTATGGCGCTCGCGAGCACAATGGATTTGGTGGCGAAGCAATCTGGCCGAGGCGATTGGGGACGATATTGGGTTTGGGTGACTGCGAACAAGATTTTTAAGAGTGCATTGTTGAAAGTACCAACTTTGGAACGGGAGCAACTAATCGATAATGTCTTCTCCCGCGGTAAAGCTATCGGCTGGTTGACGCGTATTTTGAGAGACGAGTTGTTCTCGCATGGGAGGACAGGCGATCGCCGACAGCCGGAGGATGGATGCATGTTCTCGGAAAGCGAGCTAGATTTAGTCGTTTCTCGACTAACGGAGCGATATACAAATTTTACGATCGACGACTTAAGTGAAGTGCCGGATGCTGCTCAGGTTTTGTACGCATGGCTCCAAAGTGGCCCTGCTGGTAAGGCAGACGTCAACAGTTGGGTGAGGATGGAAACCGAATCGGATGTAGGATTGCTGGCTCTATTAGAAGTGCTGAGAAGTTGGGCAGCCACCAACGATGTGGTTCATTACCCTCTCAGAGCATCAAGTGTCTCAACGTTCATGGATTTGGATGTTGTAAATTCTCGGTTGAGCGCAATTTCGTCCGGCTCAAACAATAATCTCGCCATGCTCGCAATGGAATTGAAAGAAGCGGTGCGCACCGGTGGCGATGATTGACGTGCATGCTCTCGGCCTTACTGCTCTGCTCCCAAGAAACTGGATCGTTTTCGGTTAGAGTTTCCAGTATTCTGGAACCTGGCTGGGCGGAGACGACACGGTGCGAGCATCGAAGTTCACGGACGCGCAAAAGGCGTTCATTATCAAGCAGGGTGAAGCCGGGATTCCGGTGGCCGACATTGAAGCCGAGCGCACCGGAGCCGCCAAAACGCTTCCATGGCTGCGCCATGTCGACCGGGTGCGCGCGATACAGGACCTGCACCGGATGGATGCTGAAAGAGCTACTCTGGAACACGTTGCATCAACCCCGGTCGCATCCTTCACGCCTTCACGCTGGAACGTCATCACGATGGTCCGTGGAGCATGGGAAGCCGATGAACCTTTCCGCAGCGACCTGATCTGTGCCTCGGGTGGTGCATTGTACGACGCAGTCCTACCAATCGGGGGCGACGTCGAGGCGAAGCTGCGGGCGATACCGGCCGATGACCCCCGCAGGCGCGAGCGGGCCGCAGTGCTGCTCAACCAGCATGACGACGGGCTGCCGC
This sequence comes from Alphaproteobacteria bacterium, assembly GCA_018827375.1. Taxonomy (GTDB): domain Bacteria; phylum Pseudomonadota; class Alphaproteobacteria; order Caulobacterales; family Hyphomonadaceae; genus Hyphomonas. The sequence continues at coordinate 6,733 of JAHJYW010000033.1, read as the reverse complement.
CTGACTAGTGATCTGTAGGTCTGCGCCCCTCAAGGCGCTGATCTGATAGGAGAAACGTGAACTGCTGGCATCCCCAGGCCATGGCTCAGGTCTTAACGGGAGCTTCAAAGTGCGCAGCGAAATCGGATTCCGCTGTAAAGCAAAAATTTCGACCAAGCTACCAAGAGTCGGATAGCGGCGACACGAATGGGTCAATTGATGAGGAGATGTCATCTGCGTTACTCAAACCTAGGGCTGCCGATAAAATGATCTCGGCAAGATCTCCATCGTTTCCCATTGTAAACTCGAACCCGTTCATTTCTATCATCTGGATCAATGTCAGTGCCGCAGTTCTCTTATTGCCTTGAAGAAAGCACTGACGTTTGGAAAGTGTCACGCACAGTTCAGCTGCAACAGAGATTACCGCTGTTCGGTCGTCACCAAATTCGTCGGAAAGATAAAACTGCTTTTGGTGCAATCCAAATACAGCACTCTCCAACGTGCTGCGATCACGCAATTGGTGAGGTTCGCCAGTAATAGCGACCGCACACTCATTGTGTTCAATTATTTCTTCGACTGTTGGCCAAAGCACCTGCTACTGGGCCAAAATATCCATAGAAACGCTGAAACGTTCTAGGTTCTTCGCGCGTCTCGATGCGACCCATTCCCGACGGCGAGCCGGGCTATTCATAATTTCACGCAGTTCTGCTCGCGACTCAGAACGATCTTCGTTCGAGACGGCCACATTGGTCATAAAGCCTGAAGTTATCAGTTTTGGCTCAGACATTGATCTGCCTTCCTTGGCACTAACAGCGCATAATGTAGGTCAATTGTGTCGAAATCTCAAATGAATTGAGGAAAATTTGTACCATCAGGTGTTTAGAACGCCCAATCTTTTTGTCAGAACTGTCTAACCGGAAGCCGCAATCTCCAGTGAGTACACCCTAAATTCCTTAAATCAGCCTGTCGCATAAAGTTAATAACTGTCAACTGATGATCTGTAGGTCGTGACCTGAGCCCCTCGCGTCCCTCATTCATTTCGAGAGTCTGCCCTTTTCATAGTGCATGGTTTGAGATGTGGCGAGCGCATCGGGAGCGAGGCCCCCAACGAGCACGAGCAACCGGCGCGCTGCGGGCGTGAGCCCTCCCAGCTTATAGTTTTAGCCTGACGCCTGGCCCGCCATCTTTGCTTTCCTCCGGGTCGAGGAAGACGACGCCCCCGGCTTCTAGCGCCCGGCGCACGGCGTCCACATTGGCCGGGGTGCTTGCTGAAGGTCCGCGAGCACTCTCCATCCGGCGGACGGTAGGCACAGACAACTTCGCTACCTCGGCCAGCTTGGGTTGCGTCCAATCCAGAAGTGCGCGAGCCGCGCGAATCTGAGCGGAAGTAAGAATAGTCATTTTCTTTTTACGATCATATTTACTTAAAACGATCACGCTGTTATGCTGCGTGAAACTAAACGACTCACATGTACCATAAAGGTAAACCAATGTCGCGACGCCCTCTTGGCGCGGCGGATGCTGATTCACGCGCTATTCTTGAACTTTCTCGCCGTCAAATCATCGCTGGATCAGTTGCAGTCGCTATCGTCAAAGATATCCCCGCCCGGATGGATCCGTCGGTCGATGTTTGTCGAGCCTGGCTCGCTCGCGAAGAAGAACACGAAGCTCTTATTAGACGTTGGCAAAAGCTCGAAAACTATCTCATTAATGACCGAGGCTGGCTCGAACTTTCTGAGCTTGAGTGCGCCGCTCTTCCTGAGGTGGCGGAGCTGGATGCAATCGACCAGCGCCTGGACGCATTGCATGAGAAGAGGCAGGAGCTGCTCACTTCGCTGCCAAAGGTGTCTTCAACTACACCCCAAGGTCTCGCTCTGAAGCTTGCTGTCGCCGCGATCATCGTGATGCCGGATGAGAACGAGCATGCACACAATCTGATCACGAGCGCGCTGCATGATCTGCAGAGTTTGGTATTGTGATATGCGCGCTTCGGGCGACTAGTCCGATACGGTAATATCGATTGGCTGATTTGCTCAAGGATGATTTCCGGTGGCGCAATCCCTTGGAAAAATCTAGTTTAAAGTGAAGACCGCTACTCAGTTTGGCGTAAAATATGCATCCCGCACCGTCATGTCGGGCGCATCAAAACAGACCGCATTGACCACGCTTACGCTAACCGTTCGCGGAAAATCTGCGAATGACCGCCTCCTTTTTGGCCGTGCTACCCATTCACGCGGGCTGCCCTATCGAGGCACAATGCATCTCTTCGAACCGGGCCATGTCTTCGGCTTCGTGCGCTGGCGCGGCGATGGCTTTGGCACACAAACCTGGCGCGTCGTGGTCGCCGTGGCAGGCCATCCGGGAGAAAAACTAACCCGGATTCCGGGTCTCAAACCCGGTGCACATTTGCTGCTGCACGCCTTCGGAAAGACCCGAGCCAAGCGGGCCCTGCGCGCGATTGATGTGCTCTCTGACGCGTACGTTATGCATGACATTCACCCTGCCTACTGGCGTCATGTTCACGCGCAGATCGCCAGCAATCTTCCGCTCGATCCCTACGATCCGGAAGTCTTTGCCTCGCTAGACCTGGCAAGGTCTTCATCATGAGCTTCGCGCGCTTTTCAATTCTGGACCCGGTGGCAAAGTCATTAAGGGAAGTAGCGCAAGATAAAAGCATCCGTGTCCAGAGGACACGGGATGGCAATGGGGATCAGGGATTTGCGCGAGTCATCGCTGTGGATGGCGTGAGTCGCGGAATGGGCTGGATCGCAGTCGTCATGGGCGATTACGCGCGAGTCGGATTTGGCACCATTTGTACACACACGGGCCGCGTTCGTGCTCGGATCGTCAGTAATCATTACGATTGCGCCTGTGGCGGGTATGGCGCCTTATGAGCAGCGGTGATGACGATTTCCGGCCCCGGCTCGGGCGGATCGGCAACCGGTCCGGCGGCACCAAGGGCAGCATGCGAGCTTTCCTGAAAGGCGCGCGGACGAGCGGAAATGTCAGGCGAAGAGCTTCGCCTGCGTCCCCGCGTGGCGTAACCGGCGGGCGGAGGGCGATCATCCAGGCGCGATTTGTGAAGCTTGGGGGCGGCGGCATGGGTGCCCAACGCGCCCATCTCGGCTATCTGCAAAGAGAGGGTGCAGGCAAAGATCAGGAACGGGCCGAGTTCTATGACGCAGAGCGCGAGGACGTGGCTGGCCATGACTGGCTCGAAAACACGAAGGATGACCGCCATCATTTCCGGTTCATCGTCTCTGCCGAAGACGGGCAGACGCTTGACGATCTCAAACCTTTCATCCGGGACCTCATGGGTCAGATGGAGATCGATCTTGAAACCCGGCTCGACTGGATCGCGGTTGACCATTTCAACACCGAGCATCCCCACACGCATATCGTGATGAGCGGAAAGCGGGACGATGGCCGCGACCTCGTCATTCCAAGAGAGTATTTGTCCCATGGCATGCGCGAGCGCGCAGGGGCCATCCTGACCCGCGATCTTGGCCTGCAGACAGCCCAGGAACTGGACGCAAGAATGTCGGCCGGTATCAGCGAGCGACGGGTGACAGGGATCGACCGGGTTCTGGCCCGTCAGGCAGGCGAAACTGGCCGTGTGGATCTGGGTCAGGTTCGCCGACACCGCGAACACTATCAGGCCCGTCTCCGCTTTCTTCAAAGCCATGGGCTCGCAGAGCCCGTTGGCGGCACGCTCTGGCAAGTGTTGTCCGGGCTGACTGAGGGGCTTGCCGCACTGGAGCGCCGGGACGTGGTCGCAACGCGGATTGAGAAGGCTCTCAGCATCGCTGGCCTGGAGCGCGTGGCAGCCCTGCCAGATGAGCAGGAACAAAGCGCTCGCGCCGTGACAGGAAAGCTGCTGGTGATCGCCCGCAATGACGAGTTCTCGGATCGCTCCCATGCGATCATCGACGGGCTTGATGGCCGTGTGCATCACTATGAGCTCGGATCGAGCCATACTTCCGGACTGGAACCGGGCGACTTTGTCCAGGCCAAACCCCGCGCGCGCGACGCTTCCAGCATGGACCGCGTTATCGAGGACGTCGCAAACGCATATGGCGGGACATATTCAGCGCACTATCATCGCGAACACGATCCCTCGGTGAGCGAGAAAGATCTGGGGCTCATCCGCAACCGACTTGCTGCCCTGTCCCGGCAATCACTGGTCCAGATGGGCGACCACGAACGATTTGACGGCTGCACCGACCTCTCCCGCCGCGTTGAGGAGGTTGCCGCACGCACGGCCAAACGCTCGCCAACACTGCTGCTCAGAATGGACACGATGAGCCTGGAGGCGCAGGTCAACGCGCAAGGCCTTACCTGGCTGGATCGTCATCTGGCTGGTGAGGGTAGCCAACAGGTGGGCTATTCCGGGCTTGGGGGCGAGGCGCGCGAGCTTGCTCAGCAGCGCCGAGCCGTGCTTGTCGCGCGCGGCATCGCGCAAGCGGGCCGGAGTGGAGCACTGGAACCACAGGCGATAGAGAAGCTGCAGATCCAGTCGATGCATGACTATGGCCGCGCCTATGCCGGAGAAACTGGTATGGCCTATGTTCCGTATCAGCCCGGCAAAGAGGTCTCCGGCAAGGTGATGCCGGTCAATGATGGGCATGGTTCGGTATTTGCCCGGATCGAACATGCCAGGCAGTTTACGCTTGTGCCATGGTCGCGTGAGCTGGAAGGCATGCGGGCGAGGCAAGTGACACTCTCCTGGTCATTCTCTCGCGGTCTCCAGATGACACGTGGGCGTGACCTTGGGCTCAGCCGCTAAGTCCGCCTGAAAACCGAACCTTACTGCCTTCATGGCCGAATGGCAGACTTTGCCATTTCAGCCATAGCCAGCCTCCTCGCGCGCGGTCGATCCTGTCAAGGCTGGCCGCTGGCCACCGCTTCGCGGCGCGCGGCCTTGACAGGACCGACCATGCGCGGGAACAAAATGCTCCCGAACGAGACTGTTGCGACGGCCGATTTCGATCAGATTGATCAGCGCTCGCGTGTCAGGCGATGTCAATTTCAGCAAGCAGCGCGAAAGGCGAGCACATCGATGCAAGCACCCGCAAACTCTACAGATTCCTACTTAATTCCCCCCAATTTTCTCACTTGACGGATGAAGTTCCCTTTCCGCACACTGAGGGCATGTTGGTAGCGCTTTTTCCTCACAGAATGCGAGGCGGATCATGAAACACCGCCTCATCGCCTATGTCGGAGGAGAGCTTCACTCCAAGGTCGTCGCCGCTGGATCTAAACCTGGTCAGTCCCAATCGGCCATCATTGAAATGGCGCTGAAGGCGTATTTCTCCCTCGCGCTCGACCATGCCCGCGAGTCCGGCATGATAAGGCGCCAGGACGACATCCTGCGCGCGCTTGCCCGCATCGAACGCGACCAGCAGGCGCATATGGAAATGACCGATCTCGTCGCCTGGTATGAGCTTCTGTTCTCTCCGCCTATGACCGATGAACAAATCCATGCGGCTATCGCGGCCACAAAGAAGCGACATGCGCAGTTCCGCAAGGCTGTGCAAGATCGGCTGGGGTCCGGGCGCAGACTCCTCGGCGAGGCGCTGGCGGATGCGGTATTCAGTGAGGATGATTTTGTTCAGCGCCCCTCCAGGCAGAATGAGGCAGGGGCGCGTTGATGGGACATGAGCTCAATCTTTCGCCTTTCCACGAGAGCATCGCGAAAGCACATGGGCTCACTCTTTACAGGCGCTATACCGAACAAGACGCGGCCCGTGCGCTCGATTTTTCGCTTGTATCGCTGAGGCGACTGCGCAGTAATGGAGGTATCTCATATGTTCGAATGTCGCCGCGCAAGATTGCCTATTTCGGCTATCAGCTCGTCGACTTCCTGTTGCAGTCTGTGGAGGAGCCAGAATGCCCAGATATACCAACGATCGCGAATTCCAGCTCGGGGATTATTGGCTCTCCAAGCGCAGCGGGAGTGAAGCCTGGTATCGGACATGGTTCGACCCCGAAAGTCGACAGACACGCCGCGCTAGCCTCGGCACAGCGGATTTTGAACAGGCAAAGCAAGTCCTGACGGACTGGTTCGTGCTGAACCACACAAAAAAGGACGAACAGCCAACCGAAGCGGTTCTTGCGGAGTTGTTCGCTCGCTATTTTGAGCATTACGGTTCCGGTGTGCGCAGTCATGGAAACATCGAACGCGCTCTTCGTTACTGGCTGGAGTTCCACGGAACAGCCACGCTTTCCGAAGCCTGCGCCATGCCGCAGCAACAGGCCTTCCAAAAGCACCTCCGAGTAGACCGGAAGCTCGGCTCCAATACGATCCGGCAAACTCTGACCATTGGCAAAGCCGCGATCAACTGGGCCTGGAAGAGAGGCGAGATTGCTTCGGTCCCTTATATTGAGCTGGTGAAGGTCCCGACACCGCCGCCGAAAGGACGGCCGCTGGAAATCGACGAAGTCGCCCGCATGTTGGCAGCCGCCGACTATCACCTTCAGGTGTTTATCGTCCTGATGATAGCGACGACCGGTCGGAACAAGGCGGTACTAGACTTGCGGTTCGACCAGATCGATTTAGCCAACGACTTGATCCACTTGAACCCCGAGGGCCGGGAACAGACCTTGAAGTTCAGGCCTACAATCAAGTTGCCGCCGAGCCTGAAGCCTTGGCTTCATGAGTTCCGTAAAGCGTCGTCCGCCGAAACGGTTGTCCAGTTCAGGGGCGCGCCTGTTTCGAGCATTCGCACGACGTGGCGCACACTCAGGAAATCAT
>JAHJYW010000005.1 GCA_018827375.1 Alphaproteobacteria bacterium | reverse complement strand
GGCTGCGTGAAGGTCTCGGTGATGAAGCCCTGCGCCTTGCCGCGGCCCCAGTCCCATTCGACGCGTGTGCCGGTATCGTAAGGTATGGTCATGGGGCGCTCCTTTTCCGGGGAGGTAGGGCGCGTGATGTCGTGCTCAACCCGCCACACAAAATAATCTCAGAGTTCCGTCGGCGGCTCGCTCGGGCGCCAGTGTCGGGCATGGATAATGTCTACGTCGTCCAACCAGTGACCGATTTGGCGAAGGCATTTTGCCATAACCTCATTCACTGGCTCACCCTTGAAGGGATCAAACAGCCAACCTTCGTTGAATACTCCTTCATACCATTCACCATCATTTTCTTTGATAGATCGCTCTAAGAGGCCCATGGGCTTGAAGGGGTGAATTGCCCAAGAGTCATTCCCATGAGCGACCAAGTCACGTTCAGTTTTAACAACGCGAAATACACTGGAGTTCTTGATATGAGCTTCAAAATACTCGGTGTTGATAGGTGATAGCGATGGATCATCCCGCGAGTCGCTCGACCGGAGTGCTTCAATGGCCGCTCGTGCAAATACGAAAAAAGCCCCGCCATAAAGAGCGAGGCTTTCTAGATCGCGCTCTTGCGCCGATACATATCGTTTCAACGCCACTTGTGCGATTCTGTAATTATTACGTGCAGCTAGAATTCCACGCCGCAGCTCAGGGACTTCGTCGCTGGGTCGAAAATCAGGCATCCACCTCGGCTTCCAGCGCGAACTCCTCGATGAATTCGCGGCGGGGTTCGACGACGTCGCCCATGAGTTTGGTGAACATTTCGTCGGCTTCGTCAGCGTGGTCGACCTTGACCTGCAGGAGGGTGCGGGCGTTGGAGTCGAGCGTGGTTTCCCAGAGCTGGTCGGCGTTCATTTCACCGAGGCCCTTGTAGCGCTGGACCTTGAGGCCCTTGCGACCGGAGTTCAGCACCGCGTCGAGCAGGGAAGCCGGACCGTTGACAGCGACGTCGCCGCCCTTTTCCTGACGCAGGATGGCAGGCTTCGCGTAGATCTCGGCGAGGCCGGCAGCGCGCTCGGCAAGACGGATTGCATCCTGGCTGGCGAGCAGGGCCGCTGGCAGGACAGCGTCTTCGTCGACGCCGCGAACCGTGCGGTGGAGGATGAGGTTGCCGTCTTCGAACTTGCCTTCCCACGTGTCCTCGCCTTCCTCGGCGAGGAGGTTGAGGCGGGCCGCTGTGGCATCGGCCGTTTCGGGCGCGGCATTGGCGCTCATCGCGCCAGCGAGGGCGGCATGTTCGATGAGGTCGGCCGGGGCACGCAGCGCGAGGCGGCGCAGGGCAGAGCGGAAGTTTGCGGCCTGACGCACGCGGTCGCGCAGGTCTTCGCTGCCGATCTGCGTGCCATCGTCGAGGATCAGCGTTTCGCCGGTCGTGCCTTCGCCGATGAGGTAGGCTTCGAGTTCGGCATTGTCCTTGATGTAACGCTCAGAGCGGCCGCGCGTCACCTTGTAGAGCGGTGGCTGGGCGATGTAGAGATAGCCGCGTTCGATAATCTCCGGCATCTGACGATAGAAGAAGGTGAGCAGCAGCGTACGGATGTGCGCGCCGTCAACGTCAGCATCGGTCATGATGATGATCTTGTGGTAGCGCAGCTTCTCGATGTTGAACTCGTCGCGGCCAATGCCGGCGCCGAGGGCCATGATCAGCGTGCCGACCTGATCGGAAGACAGCATCTTGTCGAAGCGGGCGCGCTCGACGTTCAGGATCTTGCCGCGCAGGGGCAGGATGGCCTGATTGTCTCGGCTGCGGCCCTGCTTGGCGGAGCCACCAGCGGAGTCACCCTCGACGATGAAGATTTCGGATTTGGCCGGGTCTTTTTCCTGACAGTCGGCAAGCTTGCCGGGCAGGCTCGTGATGTCGAGCGCGGACTTGCGGCGCGTCAGCTCGCGCGCCTTGCGGGCGGCTTCGCGGGCCGCAGCAGCCTCGACGATCTTCATCATGATCTCGTGAGCTTCCTTCGGATGCTCCTCGAACCATTCCGACAGTTTCTCGCCCATCAGCGATTCCACGACCGGGCGCACTTCGGACGAGACAAGCTTGTCTTTCGTCTGTGAGCTGAATTTCGGGTCAGGCACTTTGACGCTAAGCACGCAGGTAAGACCTTCGCGGGCATCGTCGCCCGAGATTTCGACCTTGGACTTTTTCGCGATGCCGGTCTCGTTGGCATATTTGTTGATGATACGCGTCAGCGCGCCACGGAAGCCGGCCAGGTGGGTGCCGCCGTCGCGCTGGGGGATGTTGTTGGTGAAGCAGAGCACGTTCTCGTGGTAGCTGTCATTCCACTCGAGCGCGGCCTCGACCGTGACGCCGTCCTTCTCGCCGATGACATAGATCGGGTCTGGCACGATCGGCGTCTTCTGGCGGTCCAGGTGCTGGACGAACGCTTTCACGCCGCCTTCGTACATCAGGTCGATTTCGTAGACGTCGGCTTCACGCTCGTCGCGGAAGATGATGTGGACGCCGCTGTTGAGGAAGGCCAGCTCGCGCAGGCGGTGTTCCAGCGTCTTGCGGTCATAGTCGGTCATCGTGAACGTGGAGGCGGATACCATGAAGCGTACGGCCGTGCCGGTATAGGGCTTGCCCTTGTCGGTCATCGGCGAAGGGCCGCGTGTGATGAGAGGGGCTTCGACGCGGCCACCGTCCACAAAGCGGACCCAGTGTTCGTTGCCTTCGCGGTGGATGGTCAGTTCGAGCCAGTCGGAGAGCGCGTTGACGACCGAGACGCCGACGCCGTGCAGGCCGCCGGAGACCTTGTAGGAGTTCTGGTCGAACTTACCGCCGGCGTGGAGCTGGGTCATGATGACCTCGGCGGCGGAGACGCCTTCGCCGGTGTGCTTGCCGACGGGGATGCCGCGGCCATTGTCGGTGATCTCGGCGCTGCCATCGGGCATGAGCGTGACGGTGACGCGGTCGGCATGGCCAGCAAGGGCCTCATCGATCGCGTTGTCGACGACTTCGTAGATCATGTGGTGGAGGCCTGAGCCGTCGTCGGTGTCGCCGATGTACATGCCCGGGCGTTTGCGGACCGCTTCCAGGCCCTTCAGGACCTTGATGCTGTCTGCGCCATATTCGGGTGTTTCGCCCATGATTTCGTCGGCCATTCCAGCATCCTCGTCGATTCGTCAGATAACCCCGTAAATATAGGGGGTTTTGACCCATAAGGGAAATGAATCGGGCCCTATTTAGCAGTGCAAAAAAGCCCCCGTTTTCCGCAATGAAAACAGGGGCTTATTCAGTGTGATCCCAGCCTTTTCAGGCGGTGGCCCCAGCCTCAGCCCTGAGGGGGCTTTTTCTTGAAGGTTTTTGCCGGTTTGCCGCCTTTTGCGAAGGCTGGCTTACCCTTGAAAGGGGGCTTGCCACCGGAGGCTGCGCCGCCCGGTTTCGGCTTGGCCTTGTAGGATTTCTTGTCGTTCGGGCCATCGTGCTGGATGTAGTCGGCCAGCGACGGATCCTTGGGGGCCTTGGCGGGGGCGTTATCGTCCCATTTCGGCTTTTTCGACTTGTAGGCCGGTTTGGCGTCGGGGCTCCAGTTGCCTTCGCCCTTGGCCGAAGCCTTCTTGAAGGGCGCTTTGACGTGCGGCGGACGGGCCGGGCGCGCTGGGCGCTCGTCATCGAATTCCTTGGCAGGCGGGCCGTCGAGCGGGAACGCGCGGATGCCCTTTTCGAGCGAGGCACCTTCACCGAGGGACGCGAAGAAGCGGTCCGCGGCCTCGCGGGTCAACTCGACATGCGTGTTGGCCGGGTTGATGCGGATTGCGCCGATATCCTCACGGGAGAGGCCACCCGCCTTGCAGAGCATGGGCAGGAGCCAGCGGGCTTCAGCGTTTTTCTTGCGGCCGATGTTGAGCGACACCCAGGCAGCGTTCTCGAAGCCCTGACGCTCCTGGCGGGGGCGTTTCTCGCGCGGCCCGCTGTCATTACGATCGGTCCAGTCAGAACGGTCGCCGCGTTCCTTGCGGGCCGGTGGGGCGCGATCATCGACATCACGAAGGTCTTCCGGTGCCGAGCGGCCTTCGCGGCTCTTGCGCAGGAAAGCAGCGACGACCTGTTCGGCGCCGTGCGTTTCGATCAGCTTGGCGATCATCTCGGCTTCACTCTCGTGGATCGGGCGGCTGAGGGCCGGATCGGCGAGCAGGCGGGCATCATCGAGGGCGTTGATCTCTTCGGCTGTGGGCGGCTTGCCCCAGGTCGCGTCGATCTTGGCATCATTGAGCAGGCGTTCGACGCGGCGGCGGCCTTTCGGTGCGACCAGAAGGGCGCTGACGCCCTTGCGGCCTGCGCGGCCTGTGCGGCCCGAACGGTGGAGCAGGGTCTGCGGATCGCGTGGCAGGTCGGCGTGGATGACGAGGCCGAGGTTCTGAAGGTCGAGGCCGCGAGCGGCGACGTCCGTTGCGATACAGACGCGGGCGCGGCCATCACGCAGCGACTGGAGCGCGTTGGAGCGTTCCTTCTGGCTGAGTTCGCCGGAAAGGGCGACGACGGGGAAACCCCGGTTGCCCATGCGGCTCATCAGCTTGTTGACGGCTGCGCGGGTCGTGCAGAAGACGAGCGCGCTTTCGCTGTCGGAATGGCGGACGATGTTGACGATGGCGTTCTCTTCGTCGCCGGGGGCGACGAGCAGGGCCTTGTATTCGATATCGACGTGCTGGGACTTTTCATCCTCGGTGGTGACGCGCACGGCATTACGCTGGTAGCGGCCAGCGAGGGCGGCGATGCCTTTTGGCACAGTGGCGGAGAAAAGGAGCGTGCGGCGCGTAGCGGGCGTGTCCTGCAGGATGTGCTCAAGCTCGTCGCGGAAGCCCATGTCGAGCATTTCGTCGGCCTCATCGAGGATGACGACGCGCATGTCGGACGTGACGAGCGAACCGCGCTTGATGTGGTCAGAAAGGCGGCCAGGCGTGCCAACGACGATATGGGCGCCGCGTGCGAGGGCCTTTTTCTCTTCGCGCATGTCCATGCCGCCGACGCAGGTGGCCATGCGGGCGCCTGTAGGGGCGTACAGCCATTGGAGTTCGCGCGCGACTTGCTGGGCAAGTTCACGGGTAGGCGCAACGATCAGGGCGAGGGGCGCATCAGCATTTCCGAACTTATCGGCGCCATCAAGCAGGTCGCCAGCCATGGCGAGGCCGAAGGCGACGGTCTTGCCGGAGCCGGTTTGCGCGGAAACGAGGAGGTCTTGTCCAGTCAGCTCTGTTGCAATCACAGCAGATTGCACTTGTGTGAGGCTCTCATAGCCACGTGCGGCGAGCGCCTCGGCAAGGGCCGGAGGAACGAGGGTGGTATCAGTCATTTAGCATATGTCTTTCAAGGGCGTGCGCGGGGAATCCATGCGCAGCGCACCGTTCTTGCGTGGAACGGAGCGAGGTTTTGCCGCTCATTGCACGTTTCAGGCCGCATTGCTACTGCGGCTGTCATAGCCCTCAGAAGGGGTTGAGCGTGTAACCAGCCTGCTGCAGCAGGGCATGAGACGTCATTGCGGACAGGGAAATCGTGATTCCGGGCAGGAGATCTTCCTGCGCGATGTCACGCACGGCCGCAGTGGTTCCGCAGAGGTCGATCGTGGCGCCAGCGGCGAGGAGTTCAGCAATGATGCCCGCATTGGGGTTTGCATAGCCGAGCTTTTCGGCTGTCAGCAGGTCAGCCGAGGCAGCGCCGTGAACGACGATGGCGGCGGACAGGTTCTCAAGTGCGACACCCGAGCCAGCATGCATGTTGAGAAAACGGGCCACTTTGACGAGATCGTTGCTGATTTCGCCGTCCGCGGCGGCCTTGGACATGTCGAACGCCACTTTCATGACCGCGCCTTCCGGCAGCGTTGCGCTCTCGCGAGGGGCATATTTTCCATAGCCGGGCACAAGCGTGCCGGCGACGAAATCGTCCTCGCCTGCATGGGCGGCCGTGGCCAGGCAAAGCGTGACAGCGAGGGCGGCGAGAGATTTGATCATGAAGGGCTCCTTTGCCGGGACGCTAGCACTCGCATCCCGGCGGGTCGAGCATGGGACTAGGGGGTTTTCCGGAGTTCCGGCGACTGCCTGTTTTGCTAGCTGTTCCTGCATGAAACAGAGCTGGATGACCTTCGCGCAGCGGCCGGTGCCGCGTTATACGAGCTATCCGACGGCAGCAGACTTTGCGCCGAGCGTGGGGGCGGAGGAGGCGCGGGCCTGGGCAGCGGGGGTGACGCCCGGGTCCGCGATCTCCGTCTATGCGCATATCCCGTTTTGCGACAAGCTCTGCTGGTATTGCGGTTGCGCGACCACGGTGCCGAACGGCTATGACCGGATCGCGGCCTATGTTGAAACGTTGCATGCCGAGATCGATCTCTGGGCCGACGCGATGGGGCCGCATGGCGGGCTGGCACATCTTCACTTTGGTGGCGGGTCTCCCAATTCGTTGCGGCCGGAAGACATGGCCTCGCTGATCGGCCATATCGGCAAGCGGTTTGCCATGCGGGCCGATGCCGAGATTGCCATGGAGCTGGACCCGCGCGTTCTTTCGGAGGCGCAGGTCGAGGCCATGGCGGGGGCGGGCGTCAATCGTGTGAGCCTTGGCGTGCAGACGCTGAACCTGGATGTGCAGAAAGCCATCAACCGGGTGCAGCCGTGCGCGCAGGTGGAGCGAGTGATTGCCCGCCTCAATGCCGCTGGCATCACCAAGCACAACATGGACCTGATGTATGGCCTGCCGGGCCAGACCGTGGCCGATGTGGAAGAAGCGGCGGCTTTCGCCGTGCTGCAGGGCACATCGCGCATCTCGGTGTTCGGCTATGCGCATGTGCCATGGTTTGCGAAGCATCAGGCGGCGATCCGCGAAGACATGTTGCCGGACATTGAGGCGCGGTTCGCGCAGGCCGAGGCAGCGACGGCCATCCTGCTGGACGCGGGCTATGTGCCGGTCGGGCTGGACCATTTCGCGCGGGAAGATGACAGCCTCGCCATTGCGGCAAAGGCGGGACAGCTGCGGCGCAATTTCCAGGGATATACCGACGACCCTTGCGACACGCTTGTCGGGCTTGGCACATCGTCCATCTCGCAGTTCAAAGAAGGCTATGTCCAGAACCTGAAGGATCGCAACGCCTGGCGGGATGCGATCCAGGCCGGTCGGCTGCCAAGCGAGCGAGGGATCGCGCTGACGGAGGATGACCGCCTTCGTGCCCGTGCGATCGAACGCCTGATGTGCGACCTGCGGGTCGACGTGAAAGAGGTGTGCGCCGAGATGGGCGCAGCGCCGGACGCGCTGGACGATGCGCTGGAGACCGCGCGTTTCCTGGTGCCGGCGGGCTTGTGCACGGTGAATGGCGGCGTCGTGACCGTGCCGCTATCGGCGCGGGTGATGCTGCGGACGGTTGCCCAGAGTTTCGATGGCCGGTTCAAGCCGGCGCCCCGGCGCCACGCGAAAGCGATCTAGGCTTTCAGCGCCTTGGCATGGTGGGCGATATGATCGCTCATGAAGGTGGCAATGAAATAGTAGTCATGGCCGTAGCCTTCATGCAGGCGGTAGGTCAGCGCCTGTCCTGAATTCTCGCAGGCCTCGATGAAGATTTCAGGCTTCAACTGGGGCTCGAGGAACTGGTCAGCCTTGCCGGTGTCAATCAGGATGTGTGCATCCGTCTGGCGGTTCTGGACGAGTTCAGTCGCATCATACTGTTCCCACGCAATTGAAGGCGGGCCGATATAGGCGGTGAAGGCCTTCTCGCCCCATGGCACGCGCGACGGACTGGTGATCGGCGAAAAGGCCGAGCAGGAGCGATAGGTGTCGGGATATTTGAAGTGGAGCGTGAGCGCGCCGTGGCCGCCCATGGAGTGGCCGAAAATGCCCTGGCGTTCCATGTCGGCCGGGAAGTTCGCTGCGATCACCGCGTGGAGTTCGCGGGTGATGTACTGGTCCATCCGATAGTGCTTGTCCCACGGTGCCTCGGTGGCGGTGAGATAGAAGCCGGCGCCCTGGCCAAGATCATAGGCGTCGTCATCTGGCACGCCTGGTCCGCGCGGGCTGGTGTCGGGTGCGATGATCATGATGCCATGCTCGGAAGCGGCGCGCTGGAGGCCGGACTTCTCCATCACATTGGCCCAGGTGCAGGTGAGGCCGGATAGGTACCAGAGGACAGGGACCGGGCCTTTTTTCGCCTGCGGGGGGGTGTAGACGGCAAAGCGCATCCTTGTGCCGGTGACTGTGCTTTCATGGTCATGCACAGAGAGTGTGCCGCCAAAGCTTGCCCATGAGGATACGGGGGTTAGGGTCATGAAAAAGCGCTCCTTCGGGTTGGCGCCAAGCATGGCCCGAACCGGGCGGAAGGATCAAGGCATGAGCGGTTATGTTCTCTATGGCGCGGAGGTCAGTTACTTTTCGGGCAAGGCGCGCGCTTATCTGCGCTGGCGCGGGGCAGATTTCGAGGAGCGGATCGCTACGCGCGAAGTCTACCGCGATGTGATTCTGCCTAAGGTCGGCTGGCCGGTGATTCCCGTCATGGTTATGCCGGATGGCGAAGTGGTGCAGGACACGGCGGACATTATCGCCGCCGTGGAAGCCGCAACGCCGGATGGGCCGCGCGTGATGCCAGACGGCCCGGTGCAGCGTGTGGTGTCGCTCCTGATGGAGCTGTATGCCGACGAGTGGCTCGTGCTGCCGGCGATGCACTATCGCTGGAACTATAACGAGGACTGGGCCTATGGCGAGTTCGGGCGCATCTCGGCGCCGGACGCCCCGCCGCCGGAGCAATATGCGATCGGCCGGAAGAATGGCGAACGCTTCAAGGGCGCCGTGGCCATGCTGGGCGTGAGCGAGGACAATATCCCGGGCGTCGAAGCGGCCTATGAGACCTTCCTGAAGGACATGACGGAGCACTTGCGTCATCACACCTACCTGCTGGGCGACCGGCCGTCGCTGGGCGACTTTGCGTTTAACGGACCGCTCTACGCGCACCTGCTGCGCGACCCGGAGAGCGGGCGGATCATGGAAAAGCTGGCGCCAAAGGTGGCGGACTACGTGCGCCGCGTGCAGGCGGGCGAGGCTGGCAAAGGCGACCTGCTGGCGGATGACGGCGTGCCGACAACACTGGAGCCGATACTCCGTCGTCAGATGAGTGAGCAGATGCCGATGATCGTCAAGACGGCGGCGCTGTTTGGTGAATGGGTGAAGACGGCGAGCGCAGGGACCGATGTGCCGCGTGGCTTTGGCATGGTCGAGTTCATGACCGGCGGTTTCGATGGCGACTGCGCGGCGCGGAGCTTCCCGCTCTGGCGCCTGCAGGCCGTGACGGACGAGATTGATGCCATGACGCCGGAGGCGAAGGCGCGACTTGCGGAGCTGCTGGATGGTGTGGGCGGCGCGCCGCTTATGGATTTCCGCCTTCCAGCGCGATTGGTGCGGAAGGATTTCCGCCTGAAGCTGGCTTAATCCGTGACTGGAAATGCCACGGAGAAACCCGTTTCGATATAGCCTTCATGGGCCCTGTCGTGAGGTGTGTCGGGTTCAGCGAAATGCGTCAAAGCCGGGAACCGCTTCGCGACGGTCTGGCGCAACGCGGCTGATAGCGGGTCGCGCATGTGCGCGACGAGGGCGCGCGTCCAGGGTGCAATCACGCTAACCCTGTTACCCTCCGCAATTGCCGCCTCGATGATCCAGCGGATGGATGCTGACTTAATCGGCTCCAGCGATGGCGGATCATCGCGGCCGAACATGCTATTGCAACTTCGGGTCCGCTACGTAGGGCGTGAACTTCAGGTCGTAGCCGTAAGGCTTTTCCTTGGGTGCCTCGTCCGGATCGGTGGCGTAGATATCGATCTTGCCGGCCATCTTGAAGCCGAGATGATTGCTGATGGCGATCATCATTTCGGCGGCTTCCTCAGTGTCCTTGGCCCAGGCTTTCATCGACAGGACGGACGGTCCGACCTCTGTCTTGAAGTCGGGATTTGGTTCGACCACGGCGCCATCAGCGATCATGGCGAAATGCTGGAAGTCGGTTGTCGTCTGTCCATAGCGGAGCTTGAGCCTCCAGTCCTTGTTTGCCTCGTCGCTCATGACTTCACCGCGATGCAGTCAATCTCAAGGCTGGCGCCCATCGCGAGCGCCGTCACGGCGACAGTTGCGCGGGCTGGCTTTGGATCAGGCAAGGCGGCCTTGTAGGCGGTATTCATTTCGCCGAAATTGTCGATGTCGTTGAGGTAGACGGTGCATTTCACGATGTTGGAGAGATCTGCGCCCTGGCTCGCGAGCGTGCGTTCCATGTTGATGAAAATCTGCGTCGTTTCGGGGCCTGTGCCGCCCGTGACGAGATTGCCGGTGGCCGGGTCCGTGCCGAGTTCGCCGGAAATGTAGATTGTGTCGCCTGCGGTGACC
Source organism: Alphaproteobacteria bacterium (assembly GCA_018827375.1). Taxonomy (GTDB): domain Bacteria; phylum Pseudomonadota; class Alphaproteobacteria; order Caulobacterales; family Hyphomonadaceae; genus Hyphomonas. Next base: position 153,932 of record JAHJYW010000005.1, on the reverse strand, counting down.
GATTTGGAGAACGGCAGCTGCGTGCCGCCCATCGCCTGGCTGCCGAAATGGCTGACGGTGGTTTTCGCCGCAACTTCATTGGCTTCGACTGCAACGCAGCCGGTGAGGGCGGCAAGTGCCGTGCCCATCAATGCCCATTTCATCATGTTCGTCTCTCTTTCTATCAGCTGTTGTCCGGTCTGGCGCCGTGATCTGCAAAGGCCTGCATAATCGTCGGGAAGTCAGACATTTCGGGGAACCCCTCATATGAGAACTCTGCCCCGGTTTGCGCGAAAGGCAAACGGGTGGCTGTGCCGGTTTCCATGATCGGGGCGGCCCAGGCGGCATTATCGAGCATGGTCGACCGCAGATTGACCATGTCCATGCCGGCGGGGCGCGTGAAGAGCCAGGATAGACAGTCCGGGCAGTAGAAGTGCTTGTGCTCGCCCTTCAGTGCACCGATCACGGGCGCACCTGCGGTGACTTCGAAACCCGCATCCGGCAGGAACATGGAGAGCGAGTAGGGGCCGCTGGTAAGCTTCTGGCAGCCACGGCAATGGCAGGCCATGGTGACCATGGGCGGCGCGGAGATTTTCATCTGCACGCCGCCGCACAGGCAGCTGGCCTTCCAGGGAAGGTTCCAGTCCGTCATATTCAGCCTAGCCGCGATGCAGGGCGCAGAGCTTGTTGCCGTCCGGGTCGCGCAGGTAGGCGAGGTAGAGGCGGCCTGCACCTTCGCCGCGCCAGCCCGGTGGGTCTTCAATGGCCTTGCCGCCTGCGGCAACGCCGGCCTTGTGCCAGGCATCGGCTTCGTCCGTCGTGGCCGCTGCGAAGCCGATCGTCATGCCATTGCCGGACGTGGCAGGTTGGCCGTCGATGGGCGGTGTCACGAGGAAGACGCTGCCATTGTGCAGGTAGACAAGACGGCCCTTCGGATCGGTGATCGCGGGCTTTCCGCCAACCGATGTGAATAGGGCGTCGTAGAAGGTCTTCGATTTTTCCAGGTCGTTGGTGCCGACCATCATGTGGCTGTACATTTTAGCTCTCTCTCCTGTTGGAACTGAATTAGTAGACGACGACACTCCGGATGCTCTCGCCGGAATGCATCAGGTCGAAGGCGTCATTGATTTTCTCGAGACCCATGACGTGGGTGATCATCGGGTCGATCTGGATCTTGCCGTTCATGTACCAGTCGACGATCTTCGGCACATCGGTGCGGCCCTTGGCGCCGCCGAAGGCCGTGCCGCGCCAGTTGCGTCCGGTGACGAGCTGGAACGGACGGGTCGAGATTTCCTTTCCGGCCTCGGCCACGCCGATGATGATCGATGTGCCCCAGCCGCGATGGCAGCATTCGAGGGCCTGACGCATCACGTCTGTGTTGCCGGTACAGTCGAAGGAATAGTCGGCGCCGCCATCGGTGAGTTCGACAATGTGGGCGACCACGTCCTTGGTGTTCTTCGGATTGACGAAATGCGTCATGCCGAATTTCTCGCCCCATTCCTTTTTGGAATCGTTGATGTCGACGCCGATGATCTTGTCGGCGCCAGCCATGCGGGCGCCCTGCAGCACGTTTAGGCCGATGCCCCCGAGACCGAACACGACGACATTGTCACCCACCTGGACCTTGGCCGTGTTGGTGACGGCGCCAACGCCGGTCGTCACGCCGCAGCCGACATAGCAGGCCTTGTCGAAAGGCGCGTCGGTGCGGATTTTCGCGACGGCAATCTCCGGCAGGACGGTGAAGTTCGAGAAGGTGGAGCAGCCCATGTAATGGTAGATGGTCTGGCCCTTGTAGGAGAAGCGGCTGGTGCCGTCCGGCATCAGGCCCTTGCCCTGCGTGGCGCGAATGGCGGTGCAGAGATTGGTCTTGCCGGAGAGGCAGCTTTTGCACTGGCGGCATTCGGGCGTGTAGAGCGGGATGACATGGTCGCCCGGCTTCACGCTGGTGACGCCTGCGCCAACCTCACGCACGATGCCTGCGCCTTCATGGCCGAGCACGCTGGGGAAAAGACCTTCGCTATCGAGGCCGTCGAGCGTGTAGGCATCCGTGTGGCAGATGCCGGTTGCCATGATTTCGACGAGGACTTCGCCAGCCTTCGGGCCTTCCAGGTCCAGCTCTACGATTTCGAGCGGTTTCTTGGCTTCAAAGGCAACGGCGGCGCGGGTCTTCATGGGCATATCTCCGGAAACTGTGTTGATCCCTACCTAGACCGCCTGAGCGCGATGATCCACACCCTGAAAGCGATTGACATTAGTATGGCATCAAACTAAATAGTTTGGCATCGAACTAAAAGGATCGAGATCATGGTGACGCGACGCGGCGTGCTGACATTGGTGGGAGGCGGCTGTGTACTGGCGGCCGTGGGCGCAGGTGGCTTTGTGGCGGCAAATGGGCCGTCGCGCTCGGCCCGGGCGCCGTGGCGGGAGGCCGGGCAGGAGACCGAGTTCCGCAGGCGGGCCCTGTCCTATGCCATCCTTGCTCCCAATCCCCACAATCGTCAGCCCTGGCGTGTGCGGCTCGATGGCGAGGATGCCCTTACGCTCTATTGCGACCTGGACCGGCGCCTGCCGGCGACCGATCCCTATGATCGCCAGATCGTTATCGGGCATGGCGCTTTCCTTGAATTGCTTGCGCTGGCAGCGGCCGAAGATGGGTATGGAACCGAGGTCACGCCGTTCCCCGAAGGAGAAGACATGGCGACGCTGGATGAGCGACCCGTTGCCCTTGTGCGCTTCATTGAGGGCGGCGCGGAACCGAACCCCTTGTTTGCCTCAACACTGGCGCGCCACACGAACCGTAGTCCGTTTGATGCGCGCGATGTGGATGCAGGTGCGTTTGCGGCCACACTATCGAGCGGCAATGTGCAGGGCGTGACGGCGAACGGGTGCGGCAATGACGCGCTCGCTGCGCAGCTGCGCGATCTCACATGGCGCGCGCATAGCGTGGAAATGACGACCGACTATACGAACCAGGAAAGCGTCGACCTGATGCGGATCGGCGCTAGGGAAGTTGCCGCCAATCCGGATGGCCTTTGCCTCGAAGGGCCGATGATCGGCCTTGGTCGGCTGGCTGGTATGATAAATCGCGAGGCCCTGTCCGATCCGAATTCCAGCGCGTCGCAGCAAGGGATGGCGATGTTCCATGAGGCCGCCATGTCGGCCCGCGCCTATGCCTGGCTGGCAAATTCCGGGACAACGCGCGCCTCGCAGATATCGGCAGGTCGCGCCTATATGCGCCTGGTTCTGGCGGCGGAACGCGAAGGGCTGAAAGTGCATCCCTGGAGCCAGTCGCTACAGGAGTATCCGGAGATGGCGGGTCTTTACAGAGAAGTGCATGACCTGATCGGAAGCGGCCAAACGCTTCAGATGCTGGTGCGCGTAGGCTATGCGAAACCGGTCGTCGCTGCACCGCGCTGGCCCATGGAAACACACCTGATCGCCTGAGGGGCCCCGCATGACGACACTGACGCCCAAGCAACAGACCCTGTTCACCCTGTTCAACGAGATTGGCATTATCAGCCAGCTATCGAGTGTCCGTTTTGAGCGCATATTGCCGCACGGCCTGACGATTGCGCAGTTCAGCGTGCTCAATCATCTCGTTCGTCTCGACGGGGACTGGTCGCCGGCACGGCTCGCGGCCGCCTTCCAGGTTACGAAGGGCACAATGACGAGCACTTTGCAGCGCCTGGTGACCAAGGGATTTATCTCGCTGGAGCCCGATCCTGCAGACGGTCGCGCAAAACACGTTGTGCTCACCGACGCGGGGCGCCTCGCGCGGGAAACGGCGCTGTCGGCTGCCGGGCCTGCGTTGGGTGACCTGAATGCAGCATTGTCGCCTTCCGAGATCGACGCGCTCATTCCCGGCTTGCAAAAACTACGGGTTTGGCTCGATATAAACCGTTGATGAAACAGCTCTGACGGGTTCCCCGGACAGGGAGCAGCGGGATGTGAGTATGACAAAGGTTCTGTTGTGGGCGATCGGTATCGTCGCCGCACTACTCGCGGGCAGTTACTGGTGGGCCGGCAAGGATTTGAAAGTCATGGATGCCGCGGCGCGAGCCGATGCGCCAGGCGCGTTCCTGCAGGTTACCGACGGTCAGCTCCATTACCAGGCGCGCGGCCCGGAAGATGGCAATGTCATCGTGATGGTACATGGGTTTTCAACGCCGGCTTTCATCTTCGAGCAGAATGCCTCAGCGCTTGTCGATGCCGGGTTTCGGGTCGTCCAGTATGATCATTTCGGGCGTGGTTGGTCTGACCGCCCTGAAGGGCCTTATGACGAAGATTTCTACGACCAGGAGCTGATGGACTTGCTTGATGGCCTTGGCCTGATCGAGCCTGTCGGTATGGTTGGCCTGTCCATGGGAGGGCCGATCGTCATGGCTTTTGCCGGGCGTCATCCCGAGCGCGTATCCCGCGTCTTCCTGTTCGTGCCTGCGGGGCTGGACGTGAAAGGAGATGGCGGCATGGGGGCGGCACTTCTCAAGGTGCCTGTGATCGGTGACTGGATCTGGCAGGTATTCGGACGGGGCATCCTGCTTGGCGATCCGCAATATGATGAGAGTGCCCTTTCGCCGGAAAACCGCCTGCAGGGGGATGTCACGCGACAGATGGACTATCGTGGTTATGGCAAGGCTTTGCTATCGACCCTGCGGAATTTTCCGATGTCGAACCGGCAAATGCTGTTCAGCGCTGTCGCGCAGAAAACCGATACGCCCGTCATGGCCGTGTTCGGGGATGAAGACCAAACCGTCGGTTTATCGAGCGCCGCCGTACTGGTTGCCCTGATCCCCGGCGCGGATGTCCGGATTATTGAAGGCGGTACGCACGGCCTGAACTATCAGCGGCACGAGGAGGTCAATCCCATGCTGATTGACTGGTTCTCGCAGGTGGTGCCTGACTAGTCCTCCACGCGGGCTGCGCCGTCTTCAACGCGTACGCGCTGGGCCTTGTCGCCGAATGCCTCGAAGAGAAAACGCTCGGTTCCTGTCAGCCAGGCCTGCCCGCCGAGGGCGCCGAGCTCTTCGTACAGGGCGGAGCGGCGGTCGGGGTCTAGGTGAGCCGCCGCCTCATCAAGCAGGAGCAGTGGCGCCGGGCCATCGCCATCGGCACGCAGGGCGCCTGCCGATGCGAGGATCAAGCCGATCAACAGCGCCTTTTGCTGGCCGGTGGATGCGTCCCGGGCAGGCGCGCCTGTAGGCCGGTGAATAACAACCAGATCTGAGCGATGCGGGCCGTCAATCGTGCGGCCGGCGGCAATGTCGCGCCGGCGCGTCGTGCGGAAGGTTTCGGCGAGCGTTTCGAAGATGGTCTTGAAATCGTCGCCGCGCAGGGCGGCCTGCTCCGCGTCGCCTTCGAGGGCCAGGTCTGCTTTGGGAAAGTGGCCGTCAGGGCGCAGCTCGATGGCGACTTGCAGCGCTTCAAGTACCTGGGCGCGGTTGATGGCCATCTCGGCACCCGCTTCCGCCATCCGCGCCTCTATGGCATCGGCCCAGGCCGGATCGACATGGCCACGTTCGAGCAACGCGTTACGTTCGCGCATGGCCTGTTCATAGCGACTGGCGGCGCGGCCATGAGTGGGAATATGCGCCATGACCTGACGGTCAAGAAACCGGCGACGGTCGGATGCGCCGCCGCGAAATACGCCGTCCATTGAGGGCGTGAGCCAGACGATGCGGATAAGGTCAGCGAGGTCGGAAGCGGAAGCGGAGGCACCATCGATACGTACGTTGCGCTTGGCGCCGGATCCTGTTTCGAGAGCCACGCCGATCTTCTGGTCATTGTCGAGTGTGGCGGCGACAGTCCAGCTACCGGGGGCATCCTTGCGCATCATTTCCGGTAGGGTGGCCGAGCGCAGTCCACGCCCCGGCCCTAGCTGGCTGACGGCTTCGAGCAGGTTTGTCTTGCCGGCGCCATTGGCGCCGAAAAGGCAGACGTGGCGTCCGTCAAGCGGCAGGGAGAGGGACGCGTAGTTGCGGAAGTCGGTCAACGAGAGGCGAGTAAGCGCGGTCATGGTTTTCCGGCGGGTCGCAGGTTCATGCCGTGGTCAGGCCATGGCCGCCAATGGGTGCGGTTTGGGCAATCTGCTCCATGCCCGCAATCAGCGGGCGGCCTTCCTTGATGGCAGCCTGGACTGACGGCAGCGTGAGACTGTTCTTGTGGCTGTCGGCATTGTCCCAGACTTCAGTGATCCAGAGCGCATTGGCGTCGGCCGGATCGTTCGCAACGATATAGCTGAGGCAGCCAGGCATATCGCGCAGGCCCTTGAGCAGGATGGCTGACAAACGGTCACGGTCGCCATCCGTGGACGTGAACTTGCCGATCAGACCATACATCGTGTTGCTCCGAATCTCTGTCGAGGCACATGCCCCGAGGCTGGCGACCGCTGCAGCGCCGATCATCAACTGGCGACGGTGCAGGGCGAGGATCAAGGCTTTAGACGCGCAGCGGCATCAGCACGTAGCGCGCGGAATCGTCGGACGGATCCAGGACGAGCGCAGGCGATGCCGGGTCGTTGAACATGAACTCGGCCGTGTCGGCCTCGATCTGGCCAGCAATGTCGAGCAGGTATTTCGCGTTAAAGCCGATTTCCATGGCGTCGGAGCTGTACTCGGCTTCGATTTCCTCTGTACCGGCGCCGGTTTCAGCATGGTTGACCGCGAGAGTCAGCTTGCCTTCAGACAGCGAGAGTTTTACCGAGCGCGAGCGCTCAGCCGAGACAGTCGAGACGCGGTCAACAGCGGCTTCGAAGGCCTTGTTGTCGACGACGAGTTTCTTGTCATTGCCCTTGGGAATGACGCGCGCGTAGTCAGGGAACGAGCCGTCGATCAGTTTCGACGTCAGCACGGCGCGGCCGGCGCGTACGACGATCTTGGTGTCGGACACTTCGATATCGATATCGCCGTCCGTCGCATCAATCAGACGGCGGGCTTCGGCCACAGCCTTGCGGGGAACGATCACGCCTTCCAGCTTTTCGGCGCCCTTGGGTGCGGGGATTTCAGCGAGGGCCAGTCGGTGGCCATCGGTGGCGACCGTGCGCAGCACAGCTTCGCCGTCGTCATTCTTCGCGCCATGCAAATAGACACCGTTCAGGTAGTAGCGCGTCTCTTCGGTGGAGATGGCGAAACGGGTCTTGTCGATCAGGCGGGCAAAGTCCTTCGCGTCGACCGAAAAGGCCGTCGCGCCATCATCGCCGCTCATGGTCTGGAAGTCAGAGGCGGGCAATGTCGGCAGTTCGAAGTGCGAGCGACCGGCACGGATCGTGAGGCGCTGGTTGTCAGCCTGGGTTTCAAGCTCGACCTCGGCGCCCGCAGGCAGCTTGCGGATCACGTCGAACAGCGTACCGGCCGGCGCGGTGACAGCGCCTTCGTGGGATACTTTGGCATCCGCGCTGTCGACGGCCTCGATATCGAGGTCCGTGGCGGTGAGCTTCAGCTCGCCCTTGGCGGCCTGTAACAGGACGTTCGAGAGGATCGGAATGGTGTTGCGGCGCTCGACAACGTTCTGCACATGCGAAAGGGCATTGAGGAGATCGCTGCGTTCAATCGTTAGCTTCATCTGTTGGTCCGTCCATCACGGGCGCCGGAGCGCGCCTGTCTGCCTTGCTTATTTCAATTGGGCTGGTTCGTTCCGGTTGGGCGGGTAGCCCGCGGTAGAATCAGCCCGCCCTCCGGTGGAGAGCGGGCTAAGAACACTTAAACAATCGGGCGGAAAAGCCAAGCGCCGATGCGGAATTGCCCAAGGGCAACCTGGCGGTGCTAGTTTACGCCTGCCGCCTGGAGTTCGAAGATGGTCTCCGAGACACGGGCAATGTCACCGGCAAGCTCCGGATCCGAGGCTATGTTCTTGGACACCTTGCGGTGGGCATAAAGGATTGTCGTATGGTCCCGCTTGCCGAAGCTGTGACCGATCTGGGGCAGCGACTTGCCGGTCTTTTCGCGGCAGAGATACATCGCGACCTGACGCGGATACACGACAGCACGTGCCTTGCAGGGGCTTTCGAGGTCGCTCTTCGAAATACCGAAGACTTTCATCGTGGCGCGCTTCACCAATTCAATTGTCGGCACTTTAACTTCTCCCTGATGGCGGCGGATGACGCGGTCGAGCATATCCATGGTTGGCGCACGCTCACCGAAGCCGGCTTCTGTATAGAGGCTCCAGATGGCGCCGGTGAGTTCGCGGCCCGGGCCGCGAATGCCTGCATTGATGCGGCCGATCATTTCATCCGTGAGAACGAAGCTGGGGTGACCGGCTTCGATATGGGCGGCCAGACGCACGAGGATCTCGCGGCGCATGCCGGCATCGGGCAGGCCGACCTCGACAGCGATCGAGCCTTTGAGTTCAGCCCGCATGCGGGGGCCGAAGCCAGTGACATCACCGGGGGCTTCATCGCCTGCCAGAACCACGAGGCCGCCATTGCCGGTAACTTCGCGGATGTTCTGGTAAAGCTCGGTTTCCGTGCCGGGTTTGCCGGCGATCCTGTGGAGGTCGTCGATCAGCAGAAGGGTCGCAGAGCGCAGGCGCTTTTTCAGGGCGCTCGTGTCCTTGACCTTCACGCCGTCATGATAGGCCGACATGAATTCCTCGGCCGTCAGGTAGACGACGACACGATCAGGTTCATGCGCTTCGACCTCATTCTTGAGGGCATAGAGGATATGCGTCTTGCCGGTGCCCTGACGCCCATAGACGAGCGCCGTGGATGTGCCGACGGTCTGACCCAGTGCAATGCGCTGTGCGAGCTGCACGGCGATCTCGTTGGACTCGCCGGTGACGAGCGTGCCGAAGGTCATGTCAGGCGCGCCGGTTGCTGTCGGAGCAACCGTCGTCTTGCCGCCATCAGCGCCATTGCCGCCGGATGCCGCAGCCGGTGCGGGCTGTGGCGCCGGTTCGGGCGCAACATCGGCCCAAGGGTCCGATACCAGCTCGCGCACTTCTGCACGGGCATTGCGCCAGCATTCCAGACGGATGCCACGGCGTGCCGGGTCAAAGTCGCGCCACGTGCGCTGGATCAGCCGCTTGTGTTCAGCCAGAACACGATCATAGGCAAGCGGATCGCGTGCCGCGATCACGATCTCGCCGTCAACCTCTGCGATAAGACGCAGGTCTTCGATCCAACGATCATAGTCGGTTGCATTCAAGACAGTCGCGAGCTTTGCCCGAACCTGCTTCCAGATCGATTGCCCCGGGATATTGCTTCCCTTTTTCATGCCCGAGAACTCTACGCCTTGCTCAGAATCAAAAAGTGTATTTCGGTCCATCGCCGAGCCCCATTTTCTTGTTATGTTTCGTCATGACCAGCAGGCACGCAACTCTCCCTCCAGATTAACATCTGGGCCCCGTTAGTACTCCGTGCAGGGAGAGTTTTTAGCTGATATCCACAAGGTAACTTCCAGCGGTTTTACTGACAAGTGTTACTTTTTTTCTATCGCGGGAATTGGTCAGTTGACTCTTTAGCCATGTAACCAAAAGGCCATCAAAATCAGCCGCTTACCCTGTGCACTTTTTTTGTGAGTGAGTCGTTCTGCGCAATCGTTCGCGAATGTTCTGTCAACACCACCTACGGGATATTGGCTGTGAAATTCGGGCCATTTTCTGTAGTAAATTTTTGCATATTTTGCAGCTGTAGCAAACATGCAGACCTGGCCGCGCGGGCTGCCTGAATCTGCAGAAACGGGTCCCGAAAAAGCATAGGGCAAGTAGACCACGCCGAGGTGACCTTGGCGAGGACTTGATCCTAAATTCAAGGCAATAAAAAACCCGCCAAGCGCGAACCGGGCGGGTTTGAAATTTTGGTCCTGGACTTTCGTCCGGGAAGGGCCTCAGCCCATTGCGCCGACGCGAGCCGAGAGGCGCGAGACTTTACGCGAAGATGTATTCTTGTGCATCACGCCCTTGGTGACGGCGCGCATCAGCTCGGGTTGTGCAACGCGCAGGGCTTCCTGTGCAGCTGTCTTGTCGCCTGCGGCGATGGCTTCCTCGACCTTGCGAACATACGTGCGCACACGCGAGCGGCGCGCTTTGTTGACTTCGGTACGAGCCGCAATCTTGCGGACCATCTTCTTGGCGGAACGGGTATTTGCCATATCTAACTCCTGAAGCTCGAAGGAGACCTCCCTCAAGCTGAAGGCGGGGGCATACATAAACGGTGCGAAGGCGTCAACTGGGATGCTGATAGAATTCTGACCTGAAGGGCCGGTTCTACTCAGTTTCCGCCTGATCATCTACCGCGCTGTCGACCGCGTTCAGGCGTTCCTGCAGGGCCGGGTTGCCTTCCAAACCAAGTTCCCGGGCTGAAAACACCACGAGACCCCCGGATTTGCTGAGCATCGAGACAATATTTTGCCGTGTCTGCATTTCCATCAGGCTGAGCAGGGTGGCGATCTGTGCGGGGCTGCGGTCGCGAAACTGGTCGAGCAATTTATCGAGGTCCGTACCGAGAAACTGCATGGCGCCGGGTGTCTCACTGCCATGTGCGGTGCTTGTGCCGGGTGCGGCAGCGGGGGCAAGCGCCACGCGCTGCGGGGCGCCTGTGTCAGGGCTGTCGGCGTCTGTTGGGCCTGATGCAATGTTGAGGGTGGCGCCGGGATCGGGTGCGATGACCACTTCACTGGGTAGGGTCGCGCCATCGCGATAGCTAAATCGCGCCTCGAAAACGGAAATGCCGAGCGGAACGCCCAGCGCATCCGTTCCCGCCTCAACGCCCGCCAGTTCCTGCGTCACTTCCTGTTCGATCTCGTGGTGGCTCTCGCGTAGCTGCTCATCCTTGCGACGCCCGATGGCGCCGGAAAAGGCGGAACGAATGCGCCGCTCGAACTGATCACCGAAATCGCCGAGCCGGGCGATATCCGTCACGCGGGCAGGGTCGACGCCGAAGCTGACAGACGGTGTGATTGTCACAGTGTGCCCGTCATTTGTGACCGCGGTGAACGGGAAGGGTGTGGTTGTGTGGATGCGCAGGGAAATGGCGCCTGTGTCGGTAACAAGCCGGTCATAGGTGAGCGCGTTGAAGCGCGGGTCGTAGACCGGGAAGCGCAGCTGCTTGCGGTTCTGGAACTGCACGATGCGCGGGTCTTCGGGCCTGATCTTCATGTCGGCTGTCAGGGCCAGGATTCGGCCATCGGCGCTGCGGATGAGATAGGTTTCGTCATCGCCGGGCACCAGGCCGGGCACGCGTGACCGGTACAGGAAGGCCGCTACCGCGCCGCCAACGACAACCAAGGCCACCAGTACACTGATGATCAGTCCGGTCGATGCTGCATCTACCTCAGCCATAGGCTTGTACCCCTGCTGTATAGCCGCCCCGTCCCCTGGGCACCTTCACGCTAGCACAATCCTGTCCGAATAGAGAATAGTTGGGCTCAGTCGCCCGTCTTACCGGTCCTTGAAGTGGGCAGAACGCTTTTCGACATAAGCAGCCATGCCTTCCTTCTGGTCCTCGGTAGCGAACAGCGACTGGAACAGGCGACGCTCAAACCGGATGCCCTGGGACATCGGTGTTTCGTAGGCGGCGTTTATGGCCTCTTTCGTCATCATTGCTGCAGCACGCGGCATCGCGGCAATCGTGCGGGCCATCTCCTTGACGGTGTCCATAAGGTCGTCCGCCGGGACAACGCGCGCCACCAGACCGCAGCGTTCAGCCTCGGCGGCTTCCATCATCCGGCCGGTCAGGCAGAGTTCCATGGCTTTCGACTTGCCTATAAAACGTGCAAGTCGCTGCGTTCCGCCGGCACCGGGCATGACGCCAAGGCGAATCTCGGGCTGCCCAAAGCGGGCTGTGTCGGCCGCAATCACGATGTCGCACATCATGGCGAGTTCGCAGCCACCGCCGACGGCATAGCCGCTAACGGCTGCGATCATCGGTTTGCGGGCGCTCGACGTGCGCTCCCAGTTGCGGGTGATGAGGTCTTCGTAATAAGCGGCCGGATAATCCTGATCCATAAGCTCGCGGACGTCAGCGCCGCCGGAGAACGCTTTGCGCGAGCCGGTCAGCACGATGCAGCCAATATCCTTGTCGGCTTCGACGCGGTTGATGGCATGGGTCAGCTCCGTCATCATCTCGTCGTTCAGGGCGTTGAGATGGTCCGGGCGGTTAAGGGTAATGACGGCGACACCGGTCTCGGCGTCAAACTCGGTCAGCAGGGTCTTGTACGACATAGGGCGACAGGTCCTTCTTGCGGCCGGATGATCCGGCCATCGGCGCTGGCGTTATGATCGCAGCGGCCGGATTGGTTTATTGTGGGGGTACTTAACATGTCCGGATCATCATGTCCGGCGGGGCTTGAGGCGACTAACGACTCTCGTGTTGCGACCGCCGTCAGGGGCGGACGCGGGCCCTATAGCCTGAAAAAAGGGTGCTTGTCACCCTTTCGCCTCAATTGTCGATATCGAAGGTTAATCCGGCATGGGACTGCAGACGACCGACGAGGCTGAGGCCCATGGCGGCGGCGGGCGTGTAGATGCCGCCTGAAAGGTCCGCGCAATCCTTGACGAGGCAGAGCGCGGCTTCGGAGATGATCTTGGAGGTTGAGCCGTAGCCGGGGTCCTTGTCGCCGGTGACAGTTGCCCTCAGGCGATCGCCGTCCTTGGTGATGCCAAGCAGGCCGAAATCATAGAGTCCGGCCTCGCGTTCTTCCTTGGATGGGCCTTCGCCGGGCTTGGGGCCGTCTTCGCCACCCATGGAATTGTCGCTGGCGACGGCTTCGGCCGCTGCCTTGCCGGCATCGCCAGGGCCGGTCAGCATCATTTCGTCATAGATGAAATCCTCGCCGTAAGGGTGGCCCATCAGCGCGTTCGAGCGGTGGATGTTCTTGGTGTTGATCGGCGCCATGATGAATGGGGCCGCCCAGGCGCCGAAATCCTCGTCCTCCACCACTTTCATGCCGTGCGGCTGGTCGGGGCCGACAAAGCCGCCTGTCAGCGAGAAGGGGTTGCGCAGCACGGCCATGACTTCCGGATCGCGCATGGCGCGTGCCATTGTCTCGCGCCCTGATGCTGCCGTGCCGCCCGAGAACGTGCCTTTCATCTTGCGCATGCGGCCCTTCACGCGGACTGCCGGAGTGCCGAACTTGCGCATGGACTCGTTCTGCAGGAACAGGACGCCAAGGTCGAAAGGGATCGAGTCAAAGCCGCAGGAGAAGACGATGCGCGCGCCGCTCTTCTTCGCCTTGTCCTGATAGGCCGCGATCATGTCGTGCATCCAGGCAACTTCGCCGGAGAGGTCGACATAGTCGGTGCCATTGGTGGCGCAGGCCTCAACGAGCGGCGTCCCATAGAGCTGGTAGGGGCCAACCGTGGTGAGGACGCATTTGGTGGATTTCACCATGTCCTCAAGCGATTTCGGGTCTGACGCGTCGGCGACGATCAGTTCGACCGACTTCGGGATGCCCATTTCGTCGCGCACCGTCTTCAGCTTGTCGAGCGAGCGGCCAGCCATGGCCCAGGCAACGTCGTTGCCAACGCCATAGGTCTCATTCATGTACTCGGCCACGAGGCGACCGGTGAAACCAGTGGCGCCATAGATGACGACATCGAACTCTGCGGATGGGTTCATGGGGCGGCCTCCAGCTTCCTGTTTCTTATGGTCTAACGGATCGAGATGAGATTGACAGGGCTAGTTGACAAATCAGGCGCTTGTATATACATATGTATGCATAAAAAGAAACTTACTTAGATGGCTGAGCAGAACGAACCTAATGAGGCCGTGGCGCCGCGCTACCTATGAAAGTTTAAAAAATGAAAGTTCCATTCCCTGCGGAACCCCATCACGGAAACATAGACTGGGATGAAAAGGACAACGAGCGAAACAGACGAAAATACGGGATAGCATTTGAGGATATTCAGTCGGGCTTTGCCAAGCCGCATGTCCGGCTCGAGCTGAATGGACCTGAAGATTTCATGTCACTCATAGAAGTTCAGGGAATTGTCTTTGAAGCCCGGTGCAGGTTTGATCTTCACCTCATCATTTTCGCTGTGGACGTTGCAACACATGATGCCAAAACCACATTCTACAAAACTCTATCTCAATCCGATTAAAGGCCGCGCTTCTGCCAGCACGACAGATTTCAAGAAGCTTGGCGCCATGACGGATGCCGAAATCCGCGCGCGTCGCGGCGATGATCCGCACTTTCCAGAGATCGACTGGGCTGAAGCCGATGTCCAGCTTGTCGAACCGGTTGTGAAGAAACCTGTATCCATTCGCCTCGACAGTGATGTGATCGATTTCTTCAAAGATGCCGGCAAGGGATACCAGACGCGGATCAACCAGATTCTGCGCTCCTATATGGAGCACCAGCAGAAGACGGGCTGAGGCGCGGCATCAATACCTCTGCCAATCCTGACAAAACCGCCTATATCAGTGGCATGACCGATACGCCTGACGCGCCTGATCCGGAACGCAACCGACTGAGCGGGCGCCTTGCCCGGACCGCGCGCGTGGGCGCCAACCTTTCCGGCGCGGGCATCAGCTTCGCGGCCAATTCACTGTTTGGCGGCGATCAGAGCGATGAACGCATCGCGAAGGCGCTCGCTGCTGCACTCGGCAAGTCCAAAGGGCCGTTGATGAAGGTTGCCCAGATGGTGTCGACCATTCCGGATTTCCTGCCAGCGGAATATGCCAACGAACTCAGCCAGTTGCAGGCCGAGGCGCCGGCCATGGGCTGGCCTTTCGTCAAGCGCCGGATGCGAGGGGAGCTTGGACCGGGCTGGGACACCAAATTTGCCGCGTTCGAGAAAGAGGCCTCACATGCAGCGTCACTTGGGCAGGTGCACCAGGCGACCTTGCATGATGGCCGCCGCGTCGCGTGCAAGCTGCAATATCCCGACATGTCCAGCGCGGTGGAATCCGATGTTGGCCAGCTGAAGGCCATGCTGGGCCTGTTCAAGCGCATGGATGGTTCGATCGACCTGACCGAAATGGTCGGCGAAGTGACCGACCGCCTGCGCGAGGAACTCGATTATGCCCGCGAGTCCAAACATATAGCGCTTTATGCGGGCATGCTGGCGGACAAGGATTTCGTGCGGGTGCCGGAGCCTGTGCCGGAGCTTTCGACCGATCGCCTGCTCACGATGACATGGCTGGATGGTGAGCGCCTCGGTGCTTTCGAAGGCGCGCCGCAGGAGACACGTAACCATATCGCCGAAATGCTGTTCTGGACCTGGTGGGGCCCGTTCAACAGCCATGCCGTGATTCATGGCGACCCGCACCTCGGGAACTATCAGGTGACCGGCGGCGGCACCGGCATCAACCTGCTGGACTTTGGCTGCATCCGCATCTTCCCGCCCAATTTTGTTGAAGGCGTCGTGGACCTATACCGCGCCATGCTGCGCGACGATTTCGACGCCGCCTATGCCGCCTATGAGAAATGGGGCTTTAAGAACCTGTCGCGGGAACTGGTCGAAGTGCTGAACATCTGGGCGCGCTTCATCTATGGACCGCTGCTCGACGACCGGGTGCGAACCGTGGCGGATGGTGTGACGGCGGGCGAGTATGGCCGCAAGGAAGCCTTCCAGGTGCGCAAGCTATTGAAGGAAAAAGGCCCCGTGAAGATCCCGCGTGAGTTTGTCTTCATGGACCGGGCCGCCATCGGCCTCGGCGCGGCCTATCTGCGGCTCAAGGCTGAAGTGAACTATCACCGCCTGTTCGAGGAGAGCCTCGAAGGCTTTGACGTCAAAGCGGTGGCCGCGCGGCAGGCTGCGGCGCTGAAAGCTGTTGGCCTGTAAACGGGCTAGCGCTGGCGACCGGACGGCGCTATCCCGCATCCATGACTGACGATTTTACCAAGAACCAGAGTTTCGACATTCCTGCCGGCTATAATGAGCTGCCATGGCACCGCGGTTTTGGCCGACAGGTCGGACCGCTGTTCGAGAAGCGGGATGCAAGCGGCCTGACGCGGGCTTTCCGCGTCGAGGAGCACCATACCAATGGCATGATGAACGCCCATGGCGGCATGCTCATGACCTTTGCCGATATGGCGTGGGGCGGGGCTGTCGAGAAGGATGAGGACACGTGGTGGGTGACCATCCGCCTGATGTGCGACTTCCTGTCTGGCGCCAACCTTGGCAGCTTTATTGAGGGCAAGGGCGAGGTGGTCGGTGTGGCTGAAGACATCATTACAGTCGAGGGGCGGATCTGGACGGGTGACAAGCTGCTGATGCGGGGCACCGGCATCTTCAAGCTCATCCCGCGTCGCGATGGCGCGGAAAAGCCCTTCACGCGTCCGGGCAAGCCTGCCTGAGGCTGCTGGCATTTCGGTTGACTTTCGCAGGCCGGATCAGTATCCGCCAGCTCAATGAACATCGCACTGCACCACCATCACCATTACGCGTGACGCGCCAATGAGGCGCGAACCGGTCCGGCTGCGCCTCCTGCAAGTGTTCATCTCCCAGAACCAGATCAGATGAGGCGAGCCGCGGCAGGCTTCCGCTTCTGCAACGTGTTGCCTTCCCATCCAGACCGTCTCCGTCTATGCGGAGCGCGGCGGTAAACAGGACCAGATTTGATATGAGCGACAAGGACACCCAGCCTCTCACCGGCAAGGATCTTGCCCGCAAGCCACGCGGCTTTCCTGACAAGCGCGAGGGCCTCATCCATGCGCAGGCGAAACTGGTGGAAACGGTCACCGGTGTTTACCGTAAATGGGGTTTCGAGGCACTGGAGACGGGCGCGTTTGAATATGCCGATGCGCTCGGCAAGTTCCTGCCTGATGATGACCGACCGAATGCCGGTGTATTCGCCATTCAGGATGATGACGAGCAGTGGATGTCGCTGCGCTATGACCTCACGGCGCCCCTTGCACGGTTCATTGCCGAGGCAGGCCAGACCGTTGGCAGACCGTTCCGCAGGTATGCTGCGGGCCCTGTATGGCGCAACGAGAAGCCCGGCCCGGGTCGTTTCCGTGAATTCTGGCAGTGCGACGCCGATACGGTCGGCGCACCCGGCTTTCATGCCGATGCCGAGATGATTGCCATGGGCGCCGAAGCGCTGCGTGCCGTGGGCATGGAGACAGGCGAGTTCGTTATTCGCGTGAATACGCGCCGTCTGCTCAATGGTGTGCTTGAGAGTGTTGGGGCGACTTCGTCCGACACGCGCCTTGCCATTCTGCGGGCACTCGACAAGCTCGACAGGCTTGGTTCATCCGGCGTGGCTGACCTGCTCGGCAAGGGCCGGATGGATGACAGCGGCGACTTCACCAAAGGTGCTGGTCTGGGCGATGCGGAAGTGAAGGCTGTTCTGGCATTCGCCGAAGCGGGCGCGACAACACGGGCCGAGACGCTGGCGAACCTTTCGAAGGCGGCGGGCAATAGCGAAGAAGGCAAGGCGGGTCTTGCTGAGCTGGAAGCCATTGCCGTTGCGCTGGAAGCGCTTGGTGCGCCGGAAGGCGATGTCGTGATTGACCCGTCGGTTGTGCGCGGCCTCGAATATTATACTGGCCCTGTCTACGAGGCCGAACTGCTGCGCGAAGTGACGGGCGAGGACGGCAAGACCTATCGCATCGGCTCTATCGGTGGCGGCGGACGTTATGACGACCTCGTTGCGCGCTTTACCGGCGAGACGGTTCCGGCGACGGGATTCTCGGTTGGCATCTCGCGTCTGGCCTCGGCGCTCGCCATCATGGGCGAGACCGTCAAGCTGGACGGCCCGGTTGTCGTGTTGAACCTCGACAAGGACAGCCCGGCGCTTGCGCTGGAAATCGCGACGATGCTGCGCCGGGCAGGCCTGCGCGCGGAGGCCTATATGGGTGGGTCCGGCATGAAGGGGCAGATGAAGTATGCCGACCGCCGTGGCGCCCCGGCCGTGGTCATGGTTGGCAGCAATGAAATCGAGGCGGGAACCGTGACGATCAAGGATCTCGAAATGGGCGCCCTGAAAGCAAAGGCGATCCAGTCCAACGATGAATACCGTGAAGCGCGCCCCGGCCAGATCGAAGTGCCACGCGCCGAAATGGTCGAAGCTGTACGGCGGATCGTCGAGGCCCAGGGATGACGCCGGAACAGATTGTCGAAGCGGCCAGCGCGGTCTTCGCGCAGACGGGTGCGCGGTCGGTCGATCCGGCTTACGTCATGGCGTCGGACATTCCGCTCGAGCTTTCGGGTGAAGCGGTGCGCGCACGGCTTTGCGTTTTTACCGATCATCGCGGGAATGAGATGGTCATGCGGCCCGACCTGACGCTGCCGGTTGCCGGCATGGAGGCCGAGCGGCTTGCGTCCGGCCAGAACGGACCTGAAGCCTATACCTATGCGGCGCGGGCTTTCCGCCTGCCTGCCTCGCCGGACGATTCTATGGAATTCACGCAGGTCGGCTTTGAGCGTTTCGGCCGGGCCTCGACGCCAGATGAAGATGCCGACGCCTTCGCGCTTGTTCAGGCGGCAGTGGCGGCATGTGGCATTCCAGACTGGCGCATGGTGATGGGCGATCTTGCGGTGTTTCCTGCTTTTGTGGATGCGCTGGGCCTGCACCGGGTCACGGCCAGCCTGCTGAAGCGAGCCTTCCGGCAGGAGGGCGGCGTTGCTGAGCTGCTCGCTGGCGCGCCTTCGGCGCCGGAAGTTGAACTGGCGCACGACCTGGTTGGCGCGGCACCGGAAGCGGCCGCCTTCCAGTTCCTGAATGCGCTGCGTGAACGCGACATTCCCATGATCGGGACGCGGTCTGTCGCGGAGATTATCGAGGGCCTGCAGGCAAAGGCCGCTGCGGCTGATGCCGGCGGTGTACCCGAGGAGGCCCGCAAGGCGCTTGCGGCTTTGGCTGGGGTGAACTGCTCTGCGGGGCAAACGGCCGATGCCCTGTCAGACATTGCGAAGGCGCATGGACTTGGCGCCGTGGAGCCCGTGATCGAACGCATTGCGCGGCGGGTGGATGCGATCATCGCCGCTGTTCCGCGCGTTGCGGACGCGGGCAAGTTCCGCTCCGGCTTTGGCCGACGCTTCACCTATTATGATGGATTCGTCTTCGAGATCTTTGCGGGCGCACTTAGTGAGCGTCAGCCGATCGCAGCGGGTGGACGCTATGATGGCCTGATCGCTGGACTGTCGGGCGGACGAGCGAAGGCATCCGGCATTGGCGGTGTCGTGAGGCCTGACCGGGTGATCCGTGCACGGGAGAGTGTGGCATGAGCAAACTGTCTTTCGCGATTCCGTCCAAGGGACGGCTCAAGGAACAGACCGAGCAATGGCTGGCCGAGCTTGGGTTTCCGGTCAGCCAGATTGGTGGCGAGCGTGGCTATCAGGCTGAGATTGCCGGGTTGGGCGAAGTGGAAATGCGCTTGTTGTCAGCCAGCGAGATTGCGCGCGGCCTGATTGAGGGCAGCCTGCATATCGGCGTGACGGGCGAAGATCTGCTGCACGATTTCGCGCCTGACGGCGCGTCTGAATTCCGCATTGTGCGCCAGCTGGGCTTTGGCGGTGCAGACGTGATTGTGGCCGTGCCGCAGGCCTGGCTCGACGTGGATACCATGGCCGACCTTGAAGCAGCGGGGGCCGCTTTCCGAAAGCTGCATCACCGGCGTCTGCGCGTTGCCACGAAGTATATGCGCCTGACGCGCCGCTTCTTTGCGGCCAAGTCCGTCGGCGAGTATCGTCTGGTTGAGAGCGCGGGCGCCACCGAAGCCGCGCCCACGACAGGTGCTGCTGATGTGATCGTCGATATCACTTCGACCGGCGCCACGCTGAAGGCGAACGGCCTGAAGATTCTCGACGACGGGATTATCCTGAAGAGCCAGGCCTCGCTTGCCCTGTCTCCTGCGGCCGATTGGAGCGAGCAGGCACAGGCATCCTGTTTACGCCTCCTGGAGCGGCTCGAACCGGATGCAAGCCCGGGCGCGAAAAATTTGTTGAACACATTCTTGACACACCTGTGAAACTGGTGACCTATGGGTAAGCAAGTTTCTGGGAGGAAACGCTGCAAACGGTGGAGAGGCGCGAGATCCTGTTTCAGGTCTTGCGCCTCTTTCCGTTTTGGAGATGTGTTGAGGTATTGAAGTCCTCCGCATGCCAGGGAGCAAGCAGATTTGAGAAGGCCGAGGCGAACCGTAACGACGGCTCAGGTGAGGTAGGGGGCGTTTTGGACATCGTGTCCGATCCGCCTCGTCTTCCCGATTAACAATATATAGTTATTGATAATCGTCAATCAATATTATCGTTTTTCGATTAATCTTTTGTAATCGTGATCAATGTGGTGCCTTGGCCGCCCTCCGGGATAATCCGGATGATCCGTGTGGTGCCATCAGGCGTGGCGGTTTCGGTGATCGTTCCGGCCCGTGCAATAATCTCCAGGAGATCAAGTTCCGAGTCTCGGTTTCGAACGGTCGTTCGCAATGTCGATAGCACGGGGAGGGTTTGGGCGGTCTCCGCTACGGCCAGCGGTGAGGACAGTGATTCCGTTTGAGTCTTGCGGCCATCGCGCCCTGTGCGGACGATTTGTCTGCTGATGACGGGTTGATTGGTAGCGGTAACAGAAAGTGCCTCCAGCGTGTCTGTCACGACCTCGCCCGAGCCTTCGATGCCCTGAGCGTAAAGCGGCGCTGCCGTGACCGCCAGCAGGCAGGTTGCAAGACATATCCTGATCATCTCGTCCTCCATCGGGCGCACCGGAACCCATGTTGTAAGGTCACAAGATTGCAGTCGTGTGACGCAGGTATGTCCCCCGACAGTGGCCTATGTGTTGACTTCCGGTCAGCGTCTCGCCAAGCGTACGCGCAAATCCATCATACTTGCTAATCGCATGGAGAAATCATGACCGATCCGCGCCAGCACATCATGCCCGTCTACCGGCCGCCGGAAGAAGTGTTCGTTGAAGGCCAGGGGCCTTACCTCTTCACGGAAGATGGTACCCGCTATCTCGACTTTATCGCCGGCATCGCGGTCAACGCGCTCGGCCATGCCCACCCGGCACTGGTTGATGCCCTGCGCGACCAGGCTGGCAAGCTCTGGCATACATCAAACATGTTCCGCGTGCGCGGGGCGGAGGAGCTGGCTGACAAGATCTGCCGTGACACGTTTGCCGACCGCGTCTTCTTTACGAACTCGGGCACCGAGGCGATCGAATGCGCGATCAAGTCTGCGCGCAAGTATCACTGGGCCAATGGCCGCGAAGAGCGCATCGACATCATCACGTTCACCGGCGCCTTCCATGGCCGTTCGATTGGCGCGATCAATGCTGGCGGCAACCCGAAATACCTTGAAGGCTTTGGCCCCGCGCTGCCCGGATTTGTGCATCTTGAATGGGGTGACCATGAGGCCCTGCAGGAAGCTGCGGCCCGCACGACCGCAGCGGCTGTTCTCGTTGAGCCTGTGCAGGGTGAAGGCGGCGTGCGCGCCATGCCGGACCAGTGCCTGATCGGCCTGCGCAAGCTTTGTGACGAGCATGGCCTCGTTCTGATCTTTGACGAAGTCCAGTGCGGCATGGGCCGGACCGGCAAGCTTTTCGCCCATGACTGGGTCGACGGTGCCGAGCCTGACATCCTTTGCGCCGCCAAGGGCATTGGTGGCGGCTTTCCGTTTGGCGCATGTCTGACCACGGAGGCCTGCGGCGAGCATATGCAGCCCGGCAGCCACGGCTCGACCTATGGCGGCAATCCGCTGGCCATGGCCGTCGGCAATGTGATCTGGGACATGATTGCGAATGATGACTTCCTCGCCGAAGTGCGCCGCGTTTCCGGCACGCTGGCGCAGGGCCTGAAGAGCCTCGCCGACAGTCACCCGGACAAGGTTGAAGGCGTCACGGGCAAGGGCCTGCTGACCGGCCTCAAGATGAAAGCCGATCCCAAGGGCCTGCAGGGTCTCTGCCGCGACAAGAACCTGTTGGTCGGCGTGGCCGGTGCCAATGTGCTGCGTCTCGCGCCGCCGCTGATCATCACAGACGAGAACGTGCGCGAAGCGACGGGCATCATTGATGCGGCCCTGACGGAGTGGGAGCCAGCCTGAGGCCATGACCATGATCCGTGCCGCGTGTGTGCAGATGCGCTCTACCACAGCGGTGGCGGAGAACATTGCTGCGGCGAGCGCGCTGGTGCGGCAGGCGGCGGAGGCGGGGGCAGTGTTCATTGCCACGCCGGAAATGACCAACCTGCTGGACATTCGGCCCGGCATGGCGCGACCGAAGATTGTCGCGCAGGAAGATGATGCGACGCTGGTGGCGTTCCGGGCTCTGGCGGTTGAGCTGGGTGTCTGGCTGCTGCTCGGCTCGATAGCTGTCACGGCGGAAGGCGAGGATCGGCTGGCCAACCGCTCTTTCCTGATTGCTCCCGATGGTGAGATCGTCGCGCACTATGACAAGATCCACATGTTCGATGTCGAAGTTGGCGACGGCCAGACCTATCGGGAATCGCGCTCCTACCGGCCAGGTACATCAACGGCGCTAGCCAATACCGGCATTGGCCGCGTCGGCATGACGATCTGCTATGACCTGCGCTTCCCGGCACTTTATCGTTCATTGGCGCAGGCTGGCGCGCAGATACTGACCGTCCCCGCCGCATTCACGCGGGTGACCGGGGAGGCGCACTGGCATGTGCTGCTGCGCGCCCGCGCCATCGAGACCGGCTGTTTTGTTGTCGCGCCAGCGCAGGGTGGCAAGCACGAAGATGGCCGCGAAACCTATGGCCATTCGCTGATCATCTCGCCTTGGGGCGAGATTCTCGCGGAAGCGGACGGCGATGAGCCGGGCGTGATCTGGGCGGACCTTGATCTTGATGAGGTCGACAAGGCGCGTGCGCGTATCCCGTCTTTGGATAATAATCAGATATTCAATACGGGCCGCTCATAGAGCCGACGTTTCGCAAGATAGGGACTGTTGCTTCTCCTCAGGGTTGTGTAGGTTTCAATCAATGAAACTGAAGATTCAGAGGGGATGCGATGGAGCGCGTTGATGACTTTGAGGAGGCGACGCGCCTTTTGCGTCTGGACGACCAGAGTTGGGCGGTCGACCTTCGTGCGGACTGGGGCCTGTGGAGTCCGGCGGGTGGCTTCATCTCTGCGCTGGCCTTGCGCGCTGCCGGTGAGGCAACGCGGTTGCCGCGACCGGCCAGCATGACCTGCCATTTTCTGCGCATGGGCAAGTAGGCCCCGCCGAAATACGCGCGGAAATTCTGAAGTCGGGCCGCCGCAGTGAACTTGTCAGGATGGAGCTGGTTCAGGAGGGCAATGTTCTTTTGATGTGCCATGTCTGGGCTGTGCAGGATGAGGCGCCGGGGCTGGCGCATGATTCGTCACGCCTTCAGAACGTGCCGACCCCGCAGTCGCTCAAGAGTTATGAAGAGCTGCACCCGGACAGGCCGGCGCCTCTGTTCCTGCAACGCTTCGAGGAGCGCCCGATCAAGGGCATGCCGGAGGCCGGGGATGGCGCGCGCGACCCAGAGTTGACGGGGCTTTACAAGTTCCGGCCAAGGGCGCGGGCGGAGAACACGTTCGTTGATGCGGCACGGGCAATGATCCTGCTCGATACCTATGGCTGGATGGCGCAATACCCGGCGCACCCGGAAGATGATCCGTCGCCCTGGATCGCACCGAACATGGATTACCATTATCGCTTCCATCGGCCGACGACCGAAGCGGAGTGGCTGCATATGCGCATTCGGGCAGGGATCGCCGAGGGCGGCCTCATGTCAACTGACGGTGACATTCATGACCTTGAAGGCCGGTTGCTGATCAGTGGCACGTCGCAATTGATGTGCCTGCCAAGACCCGGCGTCTAGCGCCCCAGACGCCGACGGAATTCCTCGTAGCCGAAATTCGAGAGCGGTTCGATGACGCCGTCTTCCCAGCGCACGGCGAGGTTGGCGAGCGGTGTGCCGTTGAACGTGTTCGTCTTGACGAAGCTGTAGTGCATCTGGTCGGTAAAGATCAGCTGCTGGCCGGGCACGAGTGGCTCGGGGAAGGAATAGTCGCCGAGCACGTCGCCGGTCATGCAGGTCTTGCCGCCGAGGCGATAGGTGTGCGCGAGTTCGCCGGGGTCGCCCGCGCCGATGATGTCGGGGCGGTATGGCACTTCGAGCACATCGGGCATATGGGTCGAGGCCGAGGCGTCGAGGATGGCGAGGTCCAGCTCATTCTTGTGAAGCGCGAGGACGGTTGCGTAGAGTTCGCCCGTGTTGACAACGAGGCCTGCGCCGGGCTCCAGCACGACTTCGACGTCGAACTTCGCCTTGAACGCCTTGATGGCCGCGATTAGCGCGTCGACATCATAGCCGGGCTTGTTGAGGAAGTGCCCGCCGCCGAAATTCACGGCAGAGACTTGCTCGATGTATTTCCCGAACTTGTCGGCCACGAATTCGATGAGGCCGACGGAGCCTTCGGCGAGGCTTTCGCACAGGGCGTGGACGTGGAAGATATCGACGCCGGACCAGTCGACACTGTCCAGCAGGCCGGGCACTTCACCGAAACGGCTGCCGGGGGCGGTCGGGTTGTAGAGGTCGCCGCCGAGGGTGGCGTTGGAATAGCCGGGGTTCACCCGCAGGCCGACCTTGCAGCCGGCATCGCGGGCGATAGCGCCGAAGCGGGCGAGCTGTTCCGCCGAATTGAAATAGATGTGCTGGGCGACTTTTGTCAGGCGGCGCACTTCATCCTCGGTATAGGCGGGCGAATAGACGTGCACTTCCTTGCCGAATTCCTCGGCGCCCATGATGGCCTCATGCTCGCCGCTGGCGGTTGTGCCATCGAGATAGTCGCGCATCATCGGGAACACGGCGGGCATAGCGAACGCCTTGGTGGCGAGCAGCACTTTGCAATCGGCCTCCTCGCGCACGCGCTGGGCCGTCTCCAGGTTGGTCCGGAGGCGGGCAACGTCGAGGACGAAGGCGGGGGTGGGGATTTGGTCAGAGAGAGTCATTGTCTTGTCTGGAGTCGGAGTGCTGGAAGACGACATACCAAAGAGAGCATGCCAGCGTCATGAAGGTGACCAGCAGTGCGAAAAAGAGGAGCGCATTCTGCAGGCGGCGTAATGTTTCTGGGATTCCGTATACTAGGACGCTGACAAAGGCAGGTGCCAAGAGCAAACCGCCGACGAGCCACAAGGAAAACAGGAACGACCGTGTGACGATCGTCCCAATCGATTCCGGCGCCCTTTGCTCTGGCATCAGGTCTCCACAGCAAACAATTCATCCTGAGCGCCGGGCTCAAGGTCGACAATGGTCGTCGGCAGCCCGCGCTTGGCGACGTCTTCGAGGAATGGCGCTGACGGGAACTGCTCGACGTTGAACACGCCCTTGCCGCTCCAGATGCCCTTGAAGAACATGGCCGCGCCGGAAACCGGCGGCACGCCGGTCGTGTAGGAGACGGCCTGCGCGGAGACTTCCTTGTTCGTCTCGGCATGGTCGGAGACGTTGTAGAGCATCTTGGTGAGAGGCTTGCCATCCTTCTTTCCACGGACGATCACGCCGATCGAGGTCTTGCCGGTGTAGCCTTCCGCGAGGGACGATGGCACGGGCAGCAGGTCCTTCAGGAATTCCATGGGCACGATGTCCATGCCCTTGTGCTTGATCGGTTCGAGGCCGATCAGGCCGATGGATTTGAACACTTCGAGGTGCTTGATGTACTGCTCGCCAAAGGTCATCCAGAAGCGGATCTGCTTCAGGCCCTTGATGTTCTTGACCAGGCTTTCCTCTTCCTCGTGATAGATGAGGTAGGAGGCTTTCGGGCCGACTTCCGGATAGTCGATATCGCAGCGGATGGAGAGGGCGGGGATCTCGATCCACTCACCGTCTTTCCAGTATTTGCCGTCTTGCGTCACTTCGCGGATATTGATTTCCGGGTTGAAGTTGGTTGCGAACGTCTTGCCGTGGTCGCCTGCATTGCAGTCGACAATGTCGATATATTCGATCTCGTCGAACAGGTGTTCTTGCGCATATGCGCACCAGATGTTCGACACGCCCGGATCAAAGCCGCAGCCGAGAATGGCGGTAATGCCTTTCTCGACAAACTTGTCCTGATAGGCCCACTGCCAGCTATATTCGAACTTGGCGATTTCGCGCGGCTCGTAGTTCGCCGTGTCCATGTAGTTCGTGCCGGTCTCGACGCAGGCGTCCATGATCGGCAGATCCTGATAGGGCAGGGCCATGTTGATCAGCAGGTCCGGCTTCACCTTGTTGATGAGCGCAACGACCTCGGCAACATTGTCGGCGTCGACCTGTGCGATCTCGATCGGCGTCTTGCACATTTTCGCGACTTTTTCGCAGCTTTCGATGCGGCGCGAGGCCAGCGTGATGTGCTTGAACGTGTCACGGTCCATGGCGCATTTCTGCGCGACGACTGAGCCGGCGGCGCCAGCGCCGATGATGAGTACGGTGTCCATTAGTCCTGTCTCTCCTGAGATTAGAGGGGCCGGTGGGCTTGCCCGTCACATAGGGCAAAGCGCGGGCCTTCGCCAGTGGAGAGATGAGACCGGGGCTGCACCGGCTGGAGCGGCAAGGGGGCCTTGCTGCGGGCGAGTTGGTGTCCGTGGGCAAACGCGCCTAGGGTGAGCGGCTCCATAACAAGACGGTCGCATCTGCGACCTGACAATAACGAGGAAACGCAAAATGACCCTTGAGAGCCTTATTATTTTTCTGCTGATCGGTGCTGTCGCCGGCTGGCTCGCCGGACTTATTGTGAAGGGTTTCGGCTTCGGCATTATCGGCAATATCGTAGTCGGTATCGTCGGCGCCTTCATTGCCGGCTACCTCTTCCCCGCCCTCAATGTGAGCCTGGGTGCAGGCATCGTTGGCGCCATTATCCACGCCACGATTGGGGCCGTGCTGCTCCTGCTCGTCGTTCGGGTCCTGAAGCGCGCCTGAGGCTATCGCCAGGAGGTGCCGCAGCGCGGGACAAGGCGTCTGGGAGGAAACGCACGTCCCGTTCCCGCGCCGCGGCACGGGCTGACATCATGCGGCGCGACGAGGCGCTTCGAGCCGCATGATTTCCGATGTCAGCCACGCATAGTGACGCTCAAGGCGCGTCACCATTGCGATTTCGATTTCAGGACGGCAGGCCAGCTCTTCGCGCCAGACTTCCAGCACGCGCACCTGCTGCTTCAGCCAGCAGACCATTGCCACATCATCCAGGGGTAAGCACATCGGGAAGGACCTCCGTTTCGGTGGTCCACCATATTGCGAACCATTCTCAAAACTTGCCACGCTTGCGCTCTACTTGCAAGTCATTCTCAATTACTTTTTGGCCAGATACCCGGAAGGATGCGGATCAGCCCGCGAACCCGGTCGCGAGGTCCTTTTCGAGCGCCTCGATCCGGGCGCCATTCTTGCCGAGATCCGAGAGGCCGACGCGCGAGCGGGAATAGATGGCCACCTTGGCCGACGTGTCTGTTACCGGCCGGATCAGCACATCCACATCGTCGCGGAACCGCAGAACGGCAGTTGTATCGACATAACGCGCGCGGATGTCGCCATTAGATTCGGTGCGAAATTCGGCGCCGGGCTCAAGTTTCGCGAGGACGGCCGCAACAGCCTCGGCCGAAGCGTCATAAGCGGCGGTAGGGCGCGATGCATCTGCCGCAAGACAGATGTCCGGATCACAGGCGAGGGCGCGGTTTGTCGGCAATCCCGGCTCAAGCGTCGCGAAGGAAAGCCAGTCGCCTGCAGGCGGCGGCGTGGTGGCGCAGGCCATCAGGATGAGGGTGGAAGCGCAGCAGAGGGCGAGGGGCTTGAGGCTCATGTCCATTATCCTTGGGTTATCCATTGGTTTACGCGGTCGCTCGCCCGCCGGATTGCTTTTACCGCACGACTGGCGCCGTAGCGTGAAACGCGCTATCCCCCGCGCTTGCTTTTTCAACGGGAGCGCCCCCCAATGACCACGCCTACTTCACCGCGCCATTTCCTCGATATCTGGCACCTCGAGTCGGCCGACCTGCGCGCAATCCTGGACGAGGCGCATCGCGCCAAGAAGGCGCGCAAGGGCTGGCCCAAGGGCCGCGTTGATACCGGCGCGCCCTTGGAGGGCCATACGCTTGCGATGATCTTCGAGAAGTCGTCGACCCGTACGCGATTTTCCTTCGACATGGGCATGCGCCAGCTCGGCGGCAGCTCGATCACGGCCACCAATACCGACATGCAGCTCGGCCGCGGCGAGACGATCGAAGATACGGCCCGTGTGCTCAGCAGGTACATCGATGCCGTCATGATCCGCGCGAACGACCATAGCGATGTCGAGACGTTTGCCGCGTTCTCCAGCGTGCCGGTTATAAATGGTCTCACAGACCGTTCGCACCCCTGCCAGATCATGGCCGACCTCCAGACACTGGAAGAAAATGGTCTTACCCTGCGCGGCGCGCGCCTCGCGTGGGTGGGCGATGGCAACAATGTCTGCGCGAGCTTCATGCACGCGGCGGCCAAGTTTGGCTTTTCGCTGGCCGTTGGCACGCCGCAGCGCTTCGCGCCCGATGATGAGGATGTCGAAATTGCCCGCGAGTTGCAGGGCCGGGTCGATCTTTATGCCACTGCCGAGGAAGCCGTTGCCGGCGCCGATGTCGTTATCGCAGACACGTTCGTCTCGATGGGCGACAAGGATGCCGACCGCCGCCTCGAAATTCTTGAACCGTACGCCGTGACCGAAGAGCTGATGGAGCTTGCCGCCGGTGGTGCAAAATTCCTTCACTGCCTGCCGGCCCATCGGGGCGAGGAAGTCGACGCGGAAGTCATCGACGGGCCAAACTCCCTGATCTGGGATGAAGCGGAAAACCGCCTACACGCCCAAAAGGCCATCCTGCGCTGGTGCCTCGACAAATAGGCTTCAGTCCTGCGCCTGCACTTCTTCGAGGCCAAGCGCGACGGGCAGGGCCAGCGCGCTCATGACCGCGAGCATGCCAAGGACGACAGCCTCGCCCGCAAACTGTGCGATCAGGCTGAAGCCGCCGCCGAGCAACAACAGCGCGCCGATGATCGTGTTGGAAAGCGCCGTATAGGCGGCGCGCGTTTCCAGCGTCGCCATGTCGACAAGGTGGGTCGAGCGGCCAAGGCGCACACCCTGATAGGCAATCATGAGCGCGAACAGGACCAGTGGCAGAGCCCACACGGCTCCGAGCAGCCCTGTCGCATTCAGGGCAAGTGTGGCGCAGAGGGCCAGCGTGGCGGAGGCCGAGGTAAGGATCAGCACCTTGCGGCTCGACTTGTCGGCGAGCCGTCCCCAGACATAGGAACTGAGAAGGCCCGCGCCCGCTGAAGCGATCACAAGCAGGCCCAGCCCACCAAAGCCGTCGCTGCCATCCGGGCCGTGCTCACGCGCCGCCAGCGCCACCATGAAGGGGGGGGCGAGGGCGGTCGAGACAAGCAGGCCCCTGACCGCGATGAAGCGGCGCAACTGAGGATCACTGCGCAGCAGGCCGAAATTCTCCACAACGGCGCTAATCGGGCTGGCACCGCCGTCTGTTGCGCCGGGCACTTCGCGCAGCTGGAGGAAGATGGCCGCACCCGCAATCCAGAACACGCCTGCGCCAATCAGGCCCGCCTCGACGATGTCCATGCGCGGTAGGATGCCGGACGTGAGCAGGGCGCCGAAGCCCAGCACGGCGGCGGCGCCAACCGTGCTGGCTGCGCCCGTGGCTGAACCGCGTCGCGACTTGGACACTGTCTTACCGAGCACATCCTTGTAGGTCACCGAGCAAACAGATCGCGCCACAGCAAGCCCCGCGAGCGCGCTAATGATGGCAATGCCTGCTGCCTGGCCTTCCAGCGTTAAGGCGGCGACGGCAATCGCCAATGCTGCCAGCCCCTGCACCAGCGCGCCACCCGCCCATGCCCATTTGCGCAAGGGCAGGCGCCGCAATGCGCCGGCGGTAAACAATTGCGGCAGCAGGGAGCCAGCCTCGCGCACGGGCACCAGAAGCCCGATGAACAGTGCCGGCGCGCCGAGTGTTGCCAACAGCCAGCTGAGCACAAGCTTGGGGTCAATCAACCCGTCGGCAATCTTGCTGGTCGACAGCGCCATCACATGGGTCGTGAAGCTTGCAGCTTCCTCGTGGCAGGCGTTTTCGGGAATGTCCTTGCAGACCCGGCCATCGTCGCCGGAAGTCAGCATCTGGAAGATCAGGTCTTTAGTCTCGCGCGCCATGGGGATGATTTATACCAGTCGCAGCACACTGCAATGCCACGCGCTTCGTTCACCGGCGATCACGTCTGCGAGAAGCTGCTGGCGTGAGCCCTGCTCATCCGGTTAGAGAGACTCCATGGCTCATACTGTTTTCCCACGCGAGAAATTCGCGGACCCGAATGTCACCGCCAAGGGCGAAACCCGTGCCAGCGTCGACTGGCGTGGCCTCAAGACGCTGTGGCTGAATACAGGCACGCTCTGCAATATCGAGTGCGCCAATTGCTATATCCTGAGTTCGCCCACCAATGACCGGCTGGTCTATCTGACGCTGGCCGACGTGACGCCCTTCCTGGAGGAGATCGATGCGCTGGGTGAGGGTGAGAAAGAGATCGGCATCACTGGCGGCGAGCCGTTCATGTGCCCTGAAATCCTGCCCATCATGGAAAGCGTCCTTGAGCGCGGTCATCGCCTGCTGCTGCTCACCAATGCCATGCGCCCGATGATGCGGCCGCGAATCCAGGCCGGATTGCAGGACCTTCATGCCCGTTTCGGAGACCGGCTGACGCTTCGTGTCTCGCTCGATTCCCATGACGAAGACCTGCACAATGCGGAACGCGGCGACGGTGCTTTTGCCGAAGCCTGCAAGGGGCTGAAGTGGCTGGCCGGGCAGGGCATCCACGTTGCCATCGCCGGGCGTCAGTCGCTGAATGAAGACGATACGGTCGCGCGCGGTGCCTATGGCAGGCTTGCTGCTGACCTCGGATTGCCGCTCGATCCGTCGAACACATCCCAGCTGGTTCTCTTTCCTGAAATGATCGCGCGGGATGATCCGCCGGAAATCACCACGGCCTGCTGGCAGATACTGTCGAAGGACCCTGCCGACATCATGTGCGCCAGCCAGCGCATGGTTATCCGCCGCAAGGGCGCAGGCCGGGCAACCGTTACGGCATGTACGCTTCTGGTGGATGACCCTGCCTTTGAACTCGGCGCGACGCTGGGCGAGGCGACAGCCAAACCCGTCCGCTTGAATCACGCCTGGTGTGCCAGTTTCTGCGTCCTTGGCGGCGGCAGCTGCTCAGCCTGACGGGGCGCCCCCTTGCCGCAGGGGGCCGGCACTGCCACATGGGGTCCTTCATCCGCCCCGCCTGAAAGCGTGCTCCATGTCAGATATCGCCCGTCCAGACAGTGACTTCGTTGTCAACTTCCAGATCGACCAGCGCCCTGTGCGCGGCCGCGCCGTCCGCATGGGCGCCGATAGCCTGTCGCCGATCCTGCAGCGCCACGACTATCCGCGCCATCTCGCCCGGATTCTTGGCGAGGCCGTGACGCTTGCCGCCATGGTCGGCGCCTCGCTGAAGTTCGAAGGCCGTATCCTGGTACAGGCCGAAGGCGACGGCCCCGTCTCCATGCTGGTCGGTGAATACCGCACCGATGGCGGCGTGCGCGGCTATGCCAAGTTCGATGCCGACCGCTGGGCGCATCTGGAGAAGGTCAACAAGGGCGCCGCCCCACACATGCCCCAACTGTTCGGTCCGAGCGGACGCCTCGCCCTGATCCTCATTCAGGACGATCCGTCCATTGCGCCCTATCAGGGCATCGTGCCGCTTGAAAAAGGCACGCTGTCGGAATGTGCGGAAGACTATTTCGCCCAATCCGAGCAGGTCCCGAGCCGTATCAAGCTCGCGGTCGCCGAACTCGACCGCAAGGGCGAAAAGCCGATCTGGGTGTCCGGCGGCATGATGGTGCAGCGCATCGCGGGCGACGAGAACCGAGGCGACACGACAGAAGTCTGGCGTGAAGCCGAGGCGCTGTTTGGTACGCTTAGCGATGCCGAACTGGTCGATCCCGATCTGGCCGTGCCGGACCTTCTCTTCCGCCTGTTCCACGAGCAGGGCGTACGGATGGAAGACAGGGTCGGCCTGGTCGACAGCTGCACCTGCAACGAGGAGCGCCTCGTTGCGACGCTTTCGAGCATGCCGGATGATGCGCTTCGCGAAATGGTCGAGCCCGACGGCACGCTTGCGATCGACTGCCAATTCTGTGCGCGGCACTATTCCGTGCCGATCGAGAAAGTGACCGACCCGGTCAGCTAGGCCTGAATCAAGCCCGGCCGCTCCTTTTTGGGAACGGCCGGGCATCAGGGTTTCAATCTGGGAAATTAGGCCTCAGGAATCAGGGCCGTCCATGCCGAGTATGACCTGCGCATAGCCCTTGGACAGGCGCCCCATGTTCTCGACCGAGATACGCTCGTTCGTGCCGTGAAAGCCTGTAAGGTCTTCCGGTGACATTAGGGCGGGCGCAAAGCGATAGATGTTCTGCGTGATCGCGGCTGCGTAGCGGGAATCCGTTGCGCCAATGACAAGCGCTGGTGCAACGGGAGCGCCATTGCCGACTTCTGCCGCGACGCTTGCCAGAACAGCATAGGCGCGGTTGTCAGTGGGCGAGACCGGCGATGCCGGGCTGCTGATGCCGTCGCCGCCGATTTCGATTTCGAGACCTTCAATACCCGCGGTCACTTCCTTGACGTGCGCCATGACTGACTCAGGCGTGTCATTGGGGTGGATCCGGAAATTGATCATCGCCATGGCCCGTTGTGGCAGCACATTTTCCTTGGCAGAGCCGGTCAGCATGGTTGGCGCAGTCGTCGTGCGGATCATGGCATTGCCCGCCGGAACCTTGGCCATCGAGGATTCAACGGCGCCCTGGAACAGCCAGAGGTTGGCGAGGGCCATGCGCTGCATGAATGGCATGTCCTGGCCAGAAGCGAGGAAGAGTTCGGAAACCGGCGGTTTGGAGAAATCGGCCGGCATCTGGTTTTCGTCGAGGGCGACAATGGCCCGCGCAAGCGCCACATCGGCCGAGTTGCGAGGCGGTTGCGAAGAGTGCCCGCCCGCAGCGACAACGGTCAGCTTGAGCGTGATGTAGCCTTTTTCGGAGACACCGACAAAAGCCATGGACTTGCCCGTGATCGGCGAAGGATCGATCACCATGAAGCCTTCATCGAGAGCCATTTCCGGCTCGATGCCGCGCGACTTGAGCAGGGCGACGCCGGCCTGAGCGCCAGAGCCGAGCACTTCCTCGTCGTGCCCGAACATGAACATCACGGTCCGTTTGGGCTGGAAGCCGGAAGCGGCCAGACCCTCGGCGGCTTCCATCAGGCCGACCAGGTTGCCCTTGTCATCAATTGCGCCGCGTCCGTAGACATAACCGTCGATGATCTCGCCGCCAAAAGGTGCGCCGGTCCAGTCGGATTCCGTGCCGATATTCACCGGGACGACATCCTGGTGCGCCATCAGAAGAAGGGGCTTCAGCGACGGGTCGCTTCCCTGCCACGTATAGAGGAGCGTCAGCGTGCCCGGCACGGTTTCGCGAGTCATCGCGGTATGTGCGGCAGGATAGGTTTCGACAAGCCAGTCCTGAAGGGCCAGCCATTCGCCCTCCTGACCGGGACGCGGATCTCCACCAGACAGCGTAATGGTTTTGAACCGGATAGCCTCGGCCAGATGTTCTGCAGCCAATTCTGCGGAAATCGCGGGCGCATCAGGCAATTCGACACGGCCGCCGACCGGCGCGCCACCATAAGTGAAGGTGCGCACAAGTATGATTCCGACGACCAGGACGATCAGTCCCAGCACGCCAAGCATCAGTTTTTTCAGCATTATCAATCAGCCCTTACTTTGAATTTGGCCGGAACCTCATGGCTAAAGGTGCAGCCGTCAAGCCGCAGTGCAGCATAAAAATGACTTGGCCGTCACGATTTGTGAAGGCAGTCTGAAAAAATGACAACAGCGCCTTCCCGACGCCTCTCCCTGCCGCGCGTGCTCGCTTTTTCGAGTCTCAGTATTCCGTTGGCAGGTGTCGGCTTGCCCTTGGCCGTTTACCTGTCGCCGCTCTACGCCCACGAGGTGGGCCTCGGCCTCGAAATGACCGGCCTCCTGTTCATGCTGCTGCGATTCTGGGACATCTTCACAGACCCGGTCATGGGCTATCTCGTGGATCGCTATCGCAGCCCGCTGGGACGGGTGCGGCACTGGATCCTGCTTAGCGTACCGCTTCTCGCGATCGCGACCTATTTTGTCTACATGCCGCCGCGCACGGGCGCCGGACCGGCCTATTTCGTCGGGTGGATGCTGCTTTTCTACATTGGCTTCACCCTGCTGCAGACGTCGCGTTCCGCGTGGGTGCCTGCGATTGCCGACAGCTATGACGAGCGGTCGCGCCTTTTCCTCTGGCCGGAAATCGTAAGCATCCTGTCCATGCTGACCCTGCTGGCGCTGCCGGCGCTTCTGCCGCTGTTCGGGTTCGATCTCGACAGGTTTGGTCAGGTGGCAGTGATGGGCGGAATGCTTCTGATATCGCTGCCTATTGCAGGCGCACTGGCTTTCTTCTTTGTTCCGGATCGGCCTGTTCCCGGCGACAAGGGCGCCGTGATGAAGTTCGAGTTGAAGCCGCTCCTTGCTGCCGTGAAGAACCAGATGCTCGGCCGTATCCTCATCATGGAATTGCTTGCCGGCACGGCCATTGCGGTGACGGCATCGAATTATCTCTTCGTCGCCGAATATGCCTTCGGCCTCAGCGACATGGAGTCCAGTCTCATCCTGATGGTCTTCTTCATGGTCGCGGCTGCCGCGATGCCGCTCTGGCTCTGGCTTGCTGCGCGAACGGAAAAGAACATCGCGTTCCGGCTATCCACGCTTTTGGCGGCCTGTAGCTACATCCTGTATTATTTCTTTGGGCAAGTGGGCGGCTTCTGGCCCCTGTTCATTGGTGCGGTCATAAACGGCACAGCGTTTAGCGCGCCAATCGTGCTGACGCGTTCGATGACGGCCGATGTCGTTGAGTGGCATGCGGCCAAGACAGGCGAAAGCCGCGCTGGCATCTACTATTCGCTGCTCACAAGCGCCTACAAGGTCGGTTCGAGCCTGGCATTTGGCGTTGGCTACATCATGGTTGGTCAATTGGCCGGATTTCATCCCGGCAAGGTCAATTCACCGGAAGCGATCAATGGCCTTCTGATGATCTTCTGTCTGCTTCCCGGCGCGCTCTATCTTGGGGCGTCATTTGCGTCCTGGACCTATCCGCTATCACGCGCGATGCAGCAGGATGTGTCGCGCAGCCTTGATCCGCGCGGGCCGCAGACGCTCGACTAGAATCCACTGCCGGGCTTGGCCAGATAGGTGACTTCCTCGGGCGTGGATTCTCTTGCGACGACCTCGTTGCGATGTGGGAAATGACCAAACCGGTCCACCACCGACTGGTGTGCATAGGCGTATTCCAGCACGCTTTCCGTCAGTTTCTGGAAGTCCTCGCGTGCATCCCGGCGCAGGGCGGCGAACATTTCAACAGAGCGCGACTGGTCGCCAACGTCCTCGGAATGCTCAAGCGGCAAGTAGAAGAACATCCGCTCCGCTTCGCTGAGCGACAGGTCTTCACGCAGGGCGAGGCCTTC
Organism: Alphaproteobacteria bacterium; assembly: GCA_018827375.1. Classification (GTDB taxonomy): domain Bacteria; phylum Pseudomonadota; class Alphaproteobacteria; order Caulobacterales; family Hyphomonadaceae; genus Hyphomonas. The sequence continues at coordinate 118,504 of JAHJYW010000005.1, read as the reverse complement.
CTTGCAGAGGCGCAGGGCCAGCATGTCCTGTGAGAAGGATCGCGGGCTGTCCCGGAATATGTTCCGGCTGAACTGGTCCAGCACGATGATGGCCGCCAGACGCTCGCGCGGGCCCTTCCCGGCCCATTTCTGGGCAAGCGGGCCGGCTGCCAGTGTTTCCAGCAGGGTCAGGAAGCGTTCGCGTATCTCCTCATCCAGCTCCGGAGACTTGCCGAACCAGATCTTGTTCTTCTCGGCAGCCGCCTCGCCGGAATGGCTGGCATCGCCAATCCAGAAATCGAGAATGTCGGCAGCTTTGGGCATCGCGCTCATGCTTCCGGTCTCCGGGCGACGACCATGAAATTGACGGCTGTATCCTTCGACAGGACCCAGGCGCCCGACAGCGGCTTGAACACGACGCCCGTGGCGGGCTGCGGTGCCATGCCAGCCGCCGTCAAGGCGGTGCGTACTTCGTCAGGTGTCACGAATTTCGACCAGTCGTGCGTGCCGCGCGGCAGCCAGCCAAGCACGTATTCCGCGCCGATGACGGCCGTTGCGAGGGCTTTGGCTGTCCGGTTGAGGCTGGCAACGATCATCAGACCGCCCGGGCGTACCAGACTGGCCGTGTCCTTCAGGAACTGGTGCGCATCGGCGACATGCTCGACGACTTCAAGATTCAGCACCACGTCAAACGGCGCTTCACCGGCGTCGATCAGGCCTTCGGCCGTTCCGGCGCGGTAGTCGATATCGAGACCCTGTTCTGAAGCATGCGTCAGCGCTGTCTTGATGTTTGCCTCCGACGCATCGACACCCGTTACGCTGGCACCAAGGCGCGACATGGGTTCGCTGACGAGGCCGCCGCCGCACCCGATATCGAGCAGTCGCAGGCCTTCCAGTGGCTTCAATGCGCCGGGCGCGATACCGAAATGGCTTTCCGCCGTTTCGCGAATGAATTTCAGGCGTACGGGATTGAACCGATGGAGCGGTTTGAACTTGCCGGTGGGGTTCCACCAGTCTGCCGCCATGGCGGAAAACTTCGCCACTTCATCAGCATCGATACTGGGCGTACGGGGCGCAGCGCGCGAGCCTTCGATTGTTTTTACCGTCATGTGGCGTTCCCGTTTGATCAGCGCTGAACTTAACCCTATGAGGGCGCATATAAAGGGCAAACCCTTCACTTCACAGGATATGGGGCGAAATGGCGCGTACAGTTCTCAAATTCGGCGGCACGTCGGTTGGCGATCTCGATCGTATCGCGAACGTGGCAGATATTGTCGCAGACCGCGCGGCGCGTGGCGAGCTGATGGCGGTTGTCGTTTCGGCAATGGCCGGCGAGACCAACAAGCTGGTCGCGCTTGCTGAGGGCGCAGCCGGCCAGGATCTGGGGCGCGACCTTTTCCACGACGAATATGACGTGATCGTCGCCTCCGGTGAGCAGGTGACTGCGGGCCTGCTGGCGCTGGCGCTGCGACGACGGGGCCTTAAGGCCCGCAGCTGGCTTGGCTGGCAATTGCGCCTGAAGACCGACGAGGCCCACGGCAGGGCCCGCATCCTCGGGTTTGAGAATAGCGGCCTGCCGGATTCCGTGGACCGGGGCGAGATTGCCGTTGTGGCGGGTTTTCAGGGCGTGACGGATGACGACCGGGTGGCCACGCTTGGCCGCGGCGGCTCGGATACCAGCGCCGTTGCTGTGGCTGCGGCCCTCAATGCCACTGTTTGCGACATCTATACCGATGTCGACGGCGTCTACACCACGGATCCGCGCATGGTGCCCAAGGCCCAGCGGATCCCGAAAATATCGTATGAGGAGATGCTTGAAATGGCGTCTCTCGGCGCGAAAGTGCTGCAGACACGGTCTGTGGAACTCGCGATGAACCATAATGTGCCGGTGCGCGTGCTCTCTAGCTTCCTGAAGCCAGGTGAGCCAAATCCCGGAACCCTTGTTTGCTCAGAGGAAGAAATCGTGGAAAAACAGGTTGTTAGCGGCGTTGCTTATTCACGCGATGAGGCAAAAGTCACATTGTATGGCGTGGCCGACAAGCCCGGCGTTTCCGCCAAGATCTTCTCGGCCCTGGCGCGGGCCGGTGTGAATGTCGACATGATCGTGCAGGCCAATGCGCGTGGCCCTGAGCGTGCGAACATGGTGTTCACCTGTACTGACCGTGACAGCCCGATCGCCAAGCAGACGCTCGAGGGCATGGCTGCCGATATTGGGTATGAGCAGCTTGAGGTGACACGCGATGTGTCCAAGATCTCGATCATCGGCGTCGGCATGAAGAGCCATACCGGTGTTGCCGAAACCATGTTCACGGCGCTCTATGAGAAGGGCATCAACATTGATGTCATTTCTACTTCCGAGATCAAGATTTCGGTTCTGATTGCTGCGCCTTATACCGAATTGGCTGTTCGTGCCCTGCACACAGCGTTCGGACTTGACGCAGTGTAAACCCTGCTGCGAAGCTCAGGAGAACCATGCCCTATAATTTGCCGGCCACGCGTCTCCTGATGAACCGCCTCCGCCAGGTGATGGCGGAAGACGGCGATACGCGTTTCAGGCTGGATCAAGTTGTCCGCATTATCGCGTCCACGATGGTGGCGGATGTCTGTTCCATCTACCTGCGCCTGACAGACGGGGCCCTGCTGTTGATCGCGACGGAGGGCCTGAAGCCTGAAGCCGTTTCAGCCACCCGGCTTGGCTCGAATGAGGGCCTCGTCGGCCTCGTTGCCCGGCGGGCAGAGCCAATGGCCATCCAGGATGCGCCGCGCCATCCCTCGTTCTCGTACCGTCCGGAAACCGGAGAAGATCCCTTCCACGCCTTTCTCGGCATGCCCATTCTGCGGGGCGGCCGCGTTCTGGGTGTCCTGACGGTCCAGAACCGCACCGAGCGGGCCTATGGCGATGACGAAATCGACACGTTGCAGACCATTGCCATGGTGCTCGCCGAAATTGTCGACCGCATGGACCCGGAACATCTGTCCAATGGCGACGGCACAAAGCGCGAGCGCAATCTTGCATCGCTCAATGGCCGTGTCCTGTGTGAGGGCCTCGGCTATGGCCGCGCGGTGCTGCACGATCCAGTGGTTCCGGCAGCGAAATTCTTCGCGGCAGACCAGAATCTGGAAGCCCAGCGGCTGAAAGAAGCCCTCCAGGGCCTCAAGGAATCGATTGACCAGATGATGGCGCTTGATGGTGCCGCGCTGGGGGACGACCCGCGCGACGTGATGGAGACCTATCGCCTTCTGGCGCATGACCCGTCTTGGGCCGAGAAGTTGCGCGAAGGGGTCCGCTCGGGTCTCTCGGCGGAAGCCTCCGTTGACCGGGCGCGCCGTGAACACAGGGCCCGCCTTCAAAGCGCCCGTGACCCGTATCTGCGCGAACGGCTGAACGATCTTGAAGACCTCGACAACCGGTTGCTGCGCGTACTGTCAGGCGACGATGGACGACCGCAGATCAGTGAAGAGCGCAGCGTGCTGGTTGCGCGCAGGCTAGGGCCGGCGGAACTGCTCGACTATGCGAATGCGGGGCTCCGGGCCATCCTGATGGAAGAGGCGGCGGTGTCATCGCATGCGGCCATTGTGGCGCGCGCACTGGGCATTCCCACTCTGGGCGGCATTGAAGACCTGACAACCCGGATCGACCAGGGCGACTGGGTTATTGTCGACGCGGAGAAAGGCATTCTCCACATCCGCCCGGATGATACGCTCTATGATGCCTATAAAGGCCGCGTGGCCCTGCGGTCCGAGCGTCAGGCGACCTATGCCGCCCTGCGCGGCCTGCCGGCGAAGACCAAGGATGGCACGCATGTGTCGCTCTATCTCAATGCCGGGCTCGATCTTGATCTCGATATGCTGGATCAGGCGGGGGCCGACGGAGTCGGGCTGTTCCGGACCGAATTCCAGTTCCTTGTTTCTGAAACGCTGCCGCGCCTGAATGACCAGGTTGCGCTTTACAAGCGCGTTCTGGAAAAGGCAGGCGGCAAACGCGTGATCTTCCGCACCGTCGATCTCGGTGGCGACAAGGTGTTGCCCGCCCTGAATCTCAAGCGGGAGGAGAACCCGGCCCTCGGCTGGCGTTCGATCCGTTTTGCGCTTGATCACAAGGGCCTGTTCCGGCGCCAGCTGAGGGCACTTGTGCGCGCAGCCGGCACCGATCCGCTCACCGTGATGTTTCCCATGGTGACAGTGCCGCAGGAGTTCTTCGACGCCCGCGACCTGTTGATGAAGGAAGTGGCCTGGAGCGAGCAACAGACCGGCAAGCGGCCGTCCAAGCTTGAAGTCGGTGTCATGCTGGAGACACCCGCCCTGGCCTTCAGCCTGTCTGAGCTCGCAGGCCAAGCGGATTTCCTGTCGGTCGGCACCAATGACCTGATGCAGTTTTTCTTTGCGGCTGACCGGATGACACCGTCTGTATCGGATCGGTACGATCTGGTCAGTCCCGCGGCCATGCGTTTCCTAAAGCAGGTGTCGGAGACCTGCACGGCGCATTCGATCCGGATGTCGGCGTGCGGCGAGGCGACGGCATCTCCCCTCTCCGCACTTTGCTTTATATCATTGGGCTTCCATGCCCTTTCCATGCCCGCCGGTGCTATCGGCCCGGTCAAACGCATGGTAAGGTCTGTTAACCTTGAGGCGTTTCGGGAGGACTTCCTCAAGGTGCTGGATGTGCCGGACGATGCGTTCCGTAACCAAGTATTAGCCTTGGCGGCCGATCATGGGGTGGAATTGTCCGACGGTTGAAGCGCTGGTCCAAAAATCACCATGTTTGTGGACCAGAACTTGCTCGTCTTAGAGGCGAAAACCCGACGGACGGCTGGATTGGAAGAATATGGGACACGACGAAACCCTCAACACGCAAGAGTCAGAATTTCATGACGATGTCCGGCCCGCTGATAGCGGAACGGACCGTTCCATTGACGATTCCGCTGTGTCAGATTCTCAAACCGAGGCTGTCGCGGAAATGACCCCGCGCGAGCGGGCGATGGATATATTCAGAAGCCGCAAATTCAATGGCGAGCGCCTGCGCATGGGTCAGGTCCTGCGCCGCGTGCGCGAAACGCTCGGTCTTGAAATCGTAGATGTTTCCCGCAAATCGCTGCTGCGCCAGGATTTTCTGATGTGGATTGAGCGGATGGAGATCGGCCAGATCCCCAAAGGCTACTTGACACCTTACCTGCGCGCCTATTGCGTTGAACTGGGCCTGCCTGACAGCGAGGTCATCGCCCAATATACGCTTGAGTGTGGTGCCGTGTCGGAAGTCAGGCACTCTGCGCCCGTGCCGAAAATTGGCGATATTGCGCCGCCCAAGCCGAAATGGCCTCTCATGGTGGCCACTGCTGCTGTGATGACCCTCTTTGCAGGTGTTGCCATCGGTGTGACGCAGATCGTCAAGCCTGGCCCTGAACTGGCGCCTGCGCAGGCCATCGTTGCAGTCAACGGTGCACGCCACAGCCTGTTTGATGATGCGAACGACGCAGAACGGCCACTGCCAACGAACCTGCAGCTTGAACTGGTTGCCGTCCGCCAGGGCTGGCTCGAAATTCGCGGCGCAGACGGCACGATTTTCCGCAGCCGCGTCATGGCGGCCGGCGAGAACTATTTCCCGCGCCTCGATGCGGGCTGGACCGTCTCAGCCAAGGATGGCGGTGCTTTCCAGTGGCGCGTGGGCGATGTCGTCATTGGTCCCCTTGGTACTGATGGCGGGGCCGTTTTCTCGGTCAGTGTCGACCAGAAACTGGCAGAAGCTGCGGAAATGGCAGCGCCGACCGTTGCCTCGAATGGCGCCGGCAAAGCGACCCGGTAGCGCCGTAATGTGCGGTGAGGCCTTTACGCAAGGGCCTGCAAGCGCCACATCAGGCTCAGCAATCAGCCGCAAGGAGACCTAAGTCTCATGAGCCACAATCCGATCCGGCCATGGCGCAATATTGACCGGCGCGTCTCGCGCAAGATCCGCGTTGGGTCGGTCGAAGTTGGCGGCGACGCGCCGATTGCTGTCCAGACCATGACCAATACGCCGACCGAAGACGTCGCTGCGACGATTGCCCAAATCGAGCGCGCTGCCGAGGCTGGCGCTGATATCGTGCGCGTGTCCTGCCCGACGGAAGACTCGACGGCGGCCATGAAGGCCATCTGCAAGGCTTCGCCGGTGCCGATCGTTGCGGACATTCATTTCCACTACAAGCGCGCCATAGAAGCCGCTGAAGCCGGCGCGGCGTGCCTGCGTATCAATCCCGGCAATATCGGATCGCAGGCGCGCGTGAAGGAAGTCGTGAACGCGGCGCGTGCCAATGGCTGCTCCATCCGCATCGGTGTTAATGGCGGTTCGCTGGAGCGTCACCTGCTTGAAAAGTACGGCGAGCCTTGCCCGGATGCGATGGTCGAGAGCGCTCTGGACCATGCGCGCATTCTCGATGACCTTGGCTTCCACGAGTACAAGATCAGCGTGAAGGCGTCGGACATGTTCATGACTGCGGCCGCCTATCACCAACTGGCTGAAGCGACTGACGCGCCCCTCCATCTCGGCATCACCGAAGCGGGCGGCCTGCGCACAGGCACGGTCAAATCCTCCATCGGGATGGGTAACCTGCTCTGGGCCGGTATTGGCGACACGATCCGCGTCTCGCTCTCGGCAGACCCGGTTGAGGAAGTGAAAGTCGGCTTCGAAATGCTCAAGTCGCTCGGCCTGCGCACACGCGGCGTCAACATCATTGCGTGCCCCTCCTGTGCACGGCAGGGCTTTGACGTCATCACAACCGTCGAGACGCTCGAAAAGCGCTTGGCCCATATCTCGGAGCCCATCTCGCTTTCCATCATCGGCTGCGTCGTCAACGGGCCCGGTGAGGCGGCGATGACGGATCTTGGCTTCACCGGTGGTGGCAAGGAAAGTGGCAAGATGTTTATTGCCGGCCGCGCCGACCACAATGTGTCGAACGCCGACATGATCGAACACATTGTCGGCCTCGTCGAGCAGAAGGCTGAGCGCCTGCGTACCGAGCGCGAACAGGCCGAAGTGGCTGCGGAATAGGCCCTAGAGCGGTTTACACAGGCTTTCGGGCATCAGGGCGGCAGCGGCGTCATAAGCCTCCTGCGTCGGGGCGAGCCGACGAACGAGGGCAAGCGCCTCAGGCTGTTCAACCCGCACGATTTCAGCGTCACCTGACGCAGATACGTCCTGCTTGCTTGTCGCAACAACGACGCGCCGCATCGCGGGTGTGCCCGCTGCGCGGGCATCCAGTGAACCGGCATAAACATTGTCTGTACGCGCAGAGAACACGGACAGCGAGCCGTAGGCATTCCATGATGGAACGTCGAGTTCGACGGGGCCGTCTGTCAGGTCGATAACGCATATGGCGTAGGCGAGGTCAGGAGCCGGGCGAACAACCCGCTGGTTTTCCGGTGAGACACGCGGCGTCATCTGCCATTGTTGCATGGGCAGGCCATTCGCCATCATCCGCTCACGTACCTTGGACATGATTTTGCCTGGAACGGCATTCAACACGACAAAGTGTGCCAGCGCAAAGGTGACGACAAAAGCGCCGAGACCAACAAGAAAGCCGCGCATCACGATTGGCTCCGGCACGAAAGGCGTTCGATGGATGGCGGCGGCAACACGGATTCTGGATTATCTATCAGCGCGGCATCGGGTTTGTAGAGACGCAAGGTCAGATCAAAATTGCCAGCGGACCGGCTGGATATCCAATTGCCTTCAGATGGCGGTTCAGCCGACGTGATGAAAGACCAATTTTCGGCCTGACCGGCTTCAGTGGCTTTGGTCAAATCATAAGAGAGCGCCTGATCAGTGTTCTTCGGCAGATAGTTCGTCGCGTCATAGAGCGTGACTGACCACCAAAGTGCTGGCATCGCCTTGCCACTGACCCGGTATGTGCAGTTTTCGGTGAGCTGTCGGCCCGAGTCGTCTTTTGCCCGTGTGAAGTACACGGCTTCTTCCTTGGTAAGGGCGAGGAGCCCGCGGCGGGCAATGTAAGCCCGTGTCCAAGGATTGGCGCTGGGAGACCCGACGGTCCAGTCACTCTGCCAGCCGTCAGCATTGACGACGCCGCCCAGGCGCACGCCGGGGCCGAGTATGCCTGCTGCGGCAAGTGCTGATGCCGTGCCGGCTGCGACGCCGAAAATACAACCAACAATCAGGGCAATCCATTTCATAAGATCATGGTACAGACCGAGGGTGACCCTGCAAGCGGGAAATGCGTCACCACCCCTTCGCATAGAGGCTTTGTCTGGGAGGCATGCCGGAGAGATCATGCGACAGCCACGTTTTCGTGAAGGGCCTGCCCAAATCGACAAATGGCGGTATGACTTTGCTCAACCTGACATCAACGAAAGAGGTTTACCCGCATGATATGGTTCCTGAAGCGGATGCCGCTCCTTATTGTGTTGGGCCTGACCGTACTGGTGATGTCCAACTGCACCATGCTCGGCATGAACTATGCGAGCCTCGAGACAGGCAACAAGCCTCAACCCCAACCGTCGCTCGATGTGCCCGCGATTACTGGAAACGCAGCGAAACGCGATGCGCTAAAGCAGGCGTTCGAGGACACGCTCTATGGTCCATGGCCCACCGCGATGCCCGTAGCGTTCAGTGCGTGGCGCGTTGTTGAGCCCGACTATCTGGATGGCCGGGGTACGCTTGAGGAAGCCGAGGTGACGGTCGGTTCAGGCGAAGGCGCGCGCCTCTTCCACCTTGTCGTCGCCTTTCCCAAGGCGGACCGTCCCGCGCCGGTTGTCGTCGGACAGACATTTTCGTCCAACTGTTCCGTCTTTCCAGGCGAGCCGGTGACCGCCACTGACATGACAGCCTGTACCGGTTCGGAAATGGACGGCGCCATGGGAACGCTCGCGACCCAGATATTTGGTCGCTACATCGCCGTGGCGCCCGTCGCGCGCTATTTCGATGCGGGACTGGCCTATGCGAGTTTCTACGCCAGTGAGCTCGTGCCGGACAGGAATGGTGACGCGCAGGCCGTAATGGCCAATCTGGGCGGCGCCACCAATCCGACGAGCGCCCTTATGGCCTGGGCCTACGGCTTTACAGCGGCCCTGGACGTGCTCGAAGCCGATCCGCGCATCGATAAGAGCCGGATGGCGGTGATGGGTCACTCACGTCATGGCAAATCCGCGCTGATTGCTGGCGTCTGGGATCGTCGTGTCGCCGCCGTGATTGCGCATCAGTCTGGTTTTGCGGGAGCGGCCCTTTCGCGCTCTGAAACAGGCGAGGGGCTCGTTCGCATGGCGGAATCCTATCCGCATTGGCTTTCGCCGAATGTGCAGTCGTATCTGGCGGACCTGTCTAGTCTGCCGGTCGACCAGCACGAGCTTCTGGCGCTTCTGGCCCCAACGCCGGTCCTGCTGGGTAATGGCAGGCGGGATGTCTGGTCTGATCCGAATTCCACCTATCGCGCGGCAGAGGCTGCTTCAGCCGTCTACAAGGCTGAGGCGGCGACTGGGCTGACAGGCGATGGCATGCAGTCGTTCGACCCCGCTGCGGATCTTGCCTATTGGCTGCGCTCGGGCGGCCACAGCATCGTGCCCAAGGACATTGATGCCTTTACGGCCTTCCTGGCGGCGCATCTTGGTGGGGCCGGGGCCATTGAATCTCCTGTTCAAATGGCAAATTGACCCCTAGTCTCCCATAAAATCAAAGCTGAGGGAGCTGTAAATGTCTGTAATTGTTGAACTTCTATTGCCTGTATTGGCGCTCATCTGCTGGACACTGGTCATTTGGATCTGGATGTATGCCACGCGCATTCCGGCGATGCAAAAGGCGCAGATCAACCCGGATGATGCCCGTCACCCGGGCACGTATGGCGATCGTATGCCGGCCAGTGTCCGGTCCGTGGCCGACAATTACAATCACCTGCACGAGCAGCCAACCATCTTCTATGCCCTGATGTTCTTTGCCGCCCTGACCGGTGGGCAGGGCAATTTCATGGAGCTGATGGCGTGGATCTATGTCGGGCTTCGGATTGTCCATTCCTTCGTCCAGATCCTGTCGCCAAAGGTGGCGCTGCGCTTCATGGTCTTCGCGCTGGGGTCGATCACATTGTTCATCATTGCCGGGCACGAGGTTGTACGAATTCTGCTCTAAGCAGGCAGATGTGGCAGCGAGGGCGCTTCACGCGCCCTCAAAACCGCTCTAAAGGGCGGCCATGGCCACTATTTCCCCTTCCAGACTGCAACAGGTGATCGACCGGTTTGAACAGGTCGAGGCCCGCATGGGCGCAACCACCGAAACCGCTGAAATAATCGCCCTGTCCAAAGAACATTCGGACCTGAAGCCGGTTGTCGACAAGGCCCGCGAGCTGATGGCGGCGCGCAAGGAGCTGAAAGAAGCCGAAGCGCTCGTTGCCAGCGGCGATCCGGACATGGCGGAGCTTGCACGCGACGAAGTCGAAGAACTCAAGGACAGTTTGCCAGCGCTCGAGCAGGAAGTTCAGGTTCTGCTCCTGCCAAAGGATGTCGACGATAAAGCGGATATTGTCATCGAATTGCGCGCCGGCACCGGCGGCGATGAGGCGGCTCTCTTTGCGGGTGACCTTTTCCGCATGTATTCGCGCTATTTCCAGATCATGGGCTGGAAGGTCGACATCGTCGATGCGTCCGAGGGCGATGCCGGCGGTTATAAGGAATTGATCGCCAACGTGTCTGGTGACGGTGTCTTCGGCCATATGAAGTGGGAAAGCGGCGTGCACCGTGTGCAACGCGTGCCGGCGACTGAAACACAAGGGCGCATTCATACGTCTGCGGCAACCGTTGCCGTGCTGCCTGCACCTGAGAATGTCGAGATCGATATTCGTCCGGAAGACATACGTATCGATACGATGCGGTCGTCTGGCGCTGGCGGCCAGCACGTGAACACGACCGACTCGGCCGTGCGCATCACGCACTTGCCCACGGGCCTGGTTGCGACCAGCTCGGAAAAATCACAGCACGTGAACCGCGAAAAGGCGATGGAGCAGCTCAAGATCCGTCTTTATGAACGCGAGCGCTCGGCCAAGGATGCAGAGCGCGCCGAAGCCCGCGCAAGCCAGATCGGTTCAGGCGATCGCAGCCAGAAAGTGCGGACTTACAACTTCCCCGAGAACCGCATGACGGATCACCGGATCGGCCTGACACTCTATTCGCTCGACCGGATCATTACGGGCGACAAGCTCAATGATGTCGTCGAGGCACTCATTACCGAAGATCAGGCGCGCAAACTGGCGGCCATGGAGAACGAGAACTGAGCCGTCCGACCTATACGGACCTGATGGCCGGGGCCGCCGGGCGCTTCCGGCAGGCCGGTATCGACGCACCGCAGCGGGAAGCCCGCCTGCTGATGTCGCTGGCATCCGGCCTGACGACATCTCAATTGATCCTCCGGGGGCATCTGGTTGCGCCGGACGACTTGCGTGAATCTTTCGACCACATGGTCAGTCAGCGCGAAAGCCGTGTGCCCTTCCAGCATATTGCCGGCACGACCTCTTTCTTTGGCCTGGATTTCATTTCCGATGCGCGCGCGCTGGTGCCGCGCGCCGATAGTGAAGCCGTGGTCGAAGCAGCACTGAGCCTGTTGCCCGAGCGGAACGGGCTGGAGATCGCCGACCTTGGTACCGGCTCGGGTTGCCTCCTGATCGCGCTGCTCACAACGCGGACGGATGTTTCAGGAACCGGGGTCGAGGCGGATGCGGCGGCCGCCTCGCTGGCGACAGAGAACATTGCGCGCCATGGACTGCAGCGCCGGGCGCGAATCGCCGAGCAGCCATGGGCCGAATGGTCCGGCTGGGGATCAGTCGACCTGCTTATCTCCAATCCGCCTTATATCCGAACAGAGGTTATGGCCTCTCTCGATCCCGAAGTGCGCCTTCACGACCCCGAAGCGGCCCTTGATGGCGGAATCGACGGTCTGGATGCCTATCGGGAGCTGGCCATGCTGTCCCGGGCGCGCCTCAAGCCGGGAACGCCGGTGGTTTTCGAGATCGGTTATGATCAGCAGCAGGACGTGCGTGCGATCCTGTCCGCGGCCGGATTGACCGGTATCGGCAGTGCCAGGGATCTGGGCGGCAATGATCGTGTGGTATGGGCCAGGCAGCCGGTCTGATATTACGCATATTTTTGCTTGGCGGCGTGAATAATACAGGCTAGAAGCTGTGCGTGAGGTGCTGGAAGCCGCGTATGGCAAGTCTGCTCCACCCTCGCCAGACTCTCGCAAAACGGGGCTCGGCCACAGCACTTCCTTCGGCAATTGCGCTGGGAACTGCCTGCAGGACAAAAAGCAGGCGCATGAAACGGGATAGACATTCATGAAACGCTCACGCGGGCGCAATCGTCGCTCAGGCGGCAATAACAATAACAATAATCACAACAATCCGAACCGGCACTATGAGAGTGTTGGCCCGGACGTGAAGATCCGTGGCTCTGCCCAGCAGGTACTTGAAAAGTACCAGCAATATGCGCGGGATGCGCATACCAGCGGTGACCGCGTGTTGTCTGAAGCCTATTTCCAGTTTGCCGAGCATTATCAGCGCATCGTTGCCAAACAGATGGAAGCCAAGGACCGTCAGCAGCCACAACAGCGCAACGGCCGTGATGATCGCGATAATCGCCGGGATGACCGTGATAACCGCAATGATTCGTCAGACGATGATTCCGGCTCCGATGACAGCAACGAGGAAGCCACCGTTCAGGTGACATCGCGTTCGCGTCAGGACGAGAACCGCGATGATCGCGACAATGACCGCGACACCGATGACGACAAACCTGATTCGCTGAAAGTTATCGACGCCAGCAAGGATTCGGATTCCAGCGATTCGGAGGCGCCCAAATCAGAGGCGCCGAAAGAAAGCCGCTCGAAGCCAAAAGCTGACGGCGATCGCCCGAAATCTCGCCGGAAGCCTTATCGCGCAAAAGAAGCGTCGGATGAGGCGGAAGCCGTGACGGATGGCGTGATGAAGACACTGTCGCGTGGCCGCCGCAAAGCGGCATCATCGGATGCCGATGAGACGGCGCATGCAGACGATTCGGCCGAAACAGCCGCGGACTGAGACGGGCAGGATTGCCCTTTATGGATCTGAGGCATTGATACGTCTCGCGACAACCGGAGACGCCGAGGTCCTCAGGGATCTCGGAATATCTTCCTTTGTGGCAGCTTTCGGCGCGCTTTACCGCCCGGCCGACCTGAACGCCTTTCTTGCCGATAATTACGCCCTGGAAATCTGGAAGCGTCAGATTGGTCAGCCTGATCGCCCGATCTGGGTGGCCGAGGCGCCTGATGGTCGTCTGGTTGGCTATGCCCAGGCCGGTGCCTGCGAACTACCCGTGACTCCCCTTCCGGAAGACTCCCTGCAATTGCATCGGCTTTACGTGCGTCCGGGGACGCTATCCGCCGGTATAGGCAGCGCGCTGATGTCACAGGTTCTGGAATGGGTGGATACCTCCGGACGGCCGCCTCTTTTCCTCGGCGTCTGGTCTGGCAATGAGGGCGCTCAGCGATTCTATGCACGCTATGGGTTTTACAAGGTTGGGGAATACGACTTCCCTGTCGGCGAACAAATTGACCTGGAATATATCCTGAGACGCGATTGATCGTGTCGCATGTCGCGCGTCTTGTATGGCCCGGCATCACTCCCCAAATTCGATTCAACACAGCAGGCCGCCGCTGAGCGGGGCCGCGACCAAAACGAATCTGCCTTTGGAAGGGGATAAAAATGAATATTGACCAGTATACCGAACGCGCCCGTGCGATTGTTCAGGGCGCCCAGACTGCAGCCCTGGCGACCGGGCACCAGACGCTGACCCCAGCTCACATACTCAAAGCCATGCTTGAGGACCGGGACCAGTTGGTCGTGAACCTGATCCGTGCGGCGGGTGGTCGCCCAGAGCTTGTTGTTCAGGGCGTTGATGCGGCATTGAGCAAACTGCCTAAAGTGACTGGCGCCAATAACGGGCTCCGGCTTGAGCAGGCATCGGCGAAACTGTTTCAGGATGCGGAAGCCAGCGCAAAAAAGGCTGGCGATTCCTTTGTGACGACCGAACGTCTTTTGCTGGCCATCGCAGGTTTGCCGAGTGATCCCGCCGCTGATGCGCTGCGAAGCTCTGGTGTCACGACACAATCCATGGAGGCGGCCATTTCGCAACTTCGACAGGGTCGCACGGCCGACAGTGCCAATGCCGAAGAAGGCTATGAGGCGCTCAAGAAATATGCGCGCGACCTGACCAAGGATGCGCGCGACGGCAAGCTCGATCCGGTGATCGGGCGTGACGAGGAAATACGCCGTACAATGCAGGTCCTCTCACGTCGATCAAAGAATAACCCGGTTCTTATCGGCGAGCCTGGCGTAGGCAAGACGGCGATTGCCGAAGGCCTCGCGCTGCGCATCATCAATGGAGATGTGCCCGAAAGCCTGAAGGGCAAGCGGTTGCTTGCGCTCGACATGGGCGCGCTGATTGCCGGCGCCAAATTCCGCGGTGAATTTGAAGAGCGGCTGAAAGCCGTGCTGAACGAAGTTCAACAAGCGGCTGGCGGCGTGATCCTGTTCATTGACGAGATGCATACGCTTGTCGGCGCAGGCAAATCCGATGGTGCAATGGATGCTTCGAACCTGTTGAAGCCGGCGCTCGCCCGCGGCGAACTTCATTGTATCGGTGCAACCACGCTGGATGAATATCGCAAGTATGTGGAAGGCGATCCGGCGCTTGCCCGGCGATTCATGGCGGTCTTTGTCGACGAGCCATCGGTCGATGATACGATCTCCATTCTCCGTGGGCTGAAAGCACGCTACGAAGCACACCATGGCGTGCGGGTCTCGGACGCCGCTATTGTGGCGGCCGCGACGCTGTCCAACCGTTACATCACGGACCGCTTCCTGCCGGACAAGGCAATCGACCTGATGGATGAAGCCGCTTCGCGCCTGCGCATGCAGGTGGATTCGAAGCCGGAAGAGCTGGACGAGATTGATCGTCGCCTCTTGCAGCTGAAGATCGAAGCTGAAGCGCTGAAGAAAGAGAAGGATACCGCGTCGATTGACCGTCTGAAATCAATCGAAGGCGATATTGCTGATCTGCAGGCCAAGTCTGACGAGCTTACGTCCGCCTGGTCGGCCGAGAAGAACAAGTTGAAGGGCACAGCTAACGCCAAGGACCTGCTCGACCGCGCCTATGCCGACATGGCTGAAGCCCAGCGTACGGGTGACCTGACGCGTGCCTCGGAGCTGAAGTTCTCGACCATTCCTGCACTTGAAAAACAGATCAAGGATGTCGAAGGCGCTGAGGATGACGAAGACGGCCTGGTGTCGGAAGTCGTCCGCCCTGAGCATATTGCGGGGGTCGTTTCCAAGTGGACGGGCATACCCGTCGACAAGATGATGGAAGGCGAACGCGAGAAGCTGCTTCACATGGAGGATGCGCTAAGGCGCCGCGTGGTGGGCCAGGACGCCGCCCTTGAAGCTGTATCGAATGCCGTGCGCCGCGCCCGTGCCGGCCTGCAGGATCCTAACCGACCAATCGGGTCGTTCCTCTTTGTCGGGCCAACGGGCGTCGGCAAGACCGAGCTGACCAAGGCGCTCGCCGAGTTCATGTTTGATGATGACACGGCGATCCTGCGTCTGGACATGTCCGAGTATTCCGAGAAACATTCGGTGGCCCGTCTTATCGGCGCGCCTCCGGGCTATGTTGGTTATGATGAGGGCGGCGCACTGACGGAAGCCGTTCGCCGGCGTCCTTATCAGGTCATCCTGTTTGATGAAGTCGAGAAGGCCCACCCGGACCTCTTCAACACGCTGCTGCAAGTGCTGGATGACGGCCGCCTGACCGATGGTCAGGGCCGCACCGTGGATTTCAAGAACACGATCATCATCATGACGTCGAACCTTGGCTCGGATGCCCTGGCCAGCGGCGCTGAAGGCGAGTTGTCCGAGGAAGTGCGCGAAAGCGTGATGGGTGCCATCCGGATGCATTTCCGGCCGGAATTCATCAACCGTATCGATGAGATCGTCTTCTTCAAACGGCTCGGCCGCGGCGAGATCGACCACATCGTCGACATTCAGATGGTTCATCTCGAAAAGCTGCTTTCTGCGCGCAAGATGAAGCTCGACCTCAGCCTTGATGCCCGCAACTGGCTGGCCGCGCGTGGCTACGATCCTGTCTACGGGGCCAGGCCATTGAAGCGTGTCATCCAGAAAGAAATGCAGGACCCGCTGGCGCGGCTGCTGCTTGAGGGGCGCATTGCCGATGGCGAGACCATCCATGTCGGCGTTGAGGGCGATATGCTCTCGATCAATGGCGTGCCGAATGACTTCGCCAAGGGACGTGCCGTCCTGAACTGATGGGTTGCTTACTATGATGACCGCTGTCTCTGCTTGGCAGATTCGGCGGTCATTTTTCTACGGACTGTTCGGCTGCATGACGGGCAGTACAGTCACAGCCGTAGCGACTTCAGTCGCTATGGTCGCTCCTCTGAGGGCGTCGATTTCGGCCTTCTGTTTCATGAATGCGGCGAGCTCGGCTGGGTCTGAAGCGAGATTTCTGCCTGATGGTAATTCAAGCGTCATCGGATTGACCCAGCGCCCGTCCCGCCGGATTTCGAAGTGCAGGTGCTCGCCTGTTGCTGAACCGGAATCGCCAACATAGCCGATGACGTCGCCTGTGTTCACGGCTTCGCCTTTAGCCAGGCCGGCAAAGCTGGACATGTGCGCATAGAGCGTTTCATAGCCACGCTTGTGGCGCACCCGGATATGACGACCATAACCTTCGCTGAAGCCCATGAACGCGATTGTGCCGTCACCGGCGACTTGTATGGGCGTGCCGGCAGGCGCGCGAAAGTCGATGCCGGTGTGAAGGTGCAGCTGGCCGGTCAGCGGATGATACCGTTGGCCAAAGCCTGAATTGATCGGCGCGCGTCCAATCGGGAAACGCGTCAGGAAGGGCTGCGCGGCCACGCCATTGGCATCGAAGAACTCAGTTCGGCCCGTGTCGCCCGGTGTGTAGCGGTACCAGCTGCCGCGGCTGGTGACACCATTGAAGGCGGCAAACACCAGTTCGCCATTCTCGATGAAGTTTCCCCGCTCGTCTTCAGCGACCTCGAACACGGTATCAAAGCGCTCTCCCCTGTGCCCTCCTTCTGCGAGGCTGGCATCATCGGGAAACAGCGCAGCAAAGCTCGCCGCATGTGCGGGCGTGCCACCAGCGGCAACGAGGGCGGTTTGCAGATCGGTGTCGATCATACCGGCTGCGCGCCTGTGCGAAGTGACAAGGCGCGCAGTAAGCACGCTGACGAAAAAGCTGTCATCGGCCTGGCGCGTTGCGAGCAACGTGTTCTTGGCATTTGGCTTGATTGATACGGCAATCAGGCGGCTCGCCTCGCCTTCCATCCTGCTTTCGTCGAAATAGGCGGTCAGAGCCGTGCCCGGGCGCATGCGCTTGCGGTCGACCAAACCCGTCTGACGAAGGGCGGCGACGGCAGCGGCGGCATCTGTTGCATTGGCGCCAAGCACTTCAAGCACGTCAGCGGCGGCGGCGCCGCTCGTGACCTGTCCGATACGCTCGGCGGTCGATGCATCAGGCATGTTGTCGCGAAAATCGAGTATCGCCTGTGCGGCTTCTGCGCCGGTCATGTTCGCTGGCTGTTGCGGGCGTACGAATATGAAGAGCGTCAGCATGCCCAGCACAATAAGCGCGACGACTGTGCGTTCGGCCGCGTGATGTGGGCGAAGTGACCGGTCTACACGCGCCGGTCTTTGTGGGTGCTGTTTCATGCCTGATGTCCCTGACGGGCCCAATCGAGGCCGCGCGGAGTGTTTCAGGGCACAAAAAGCAAGAAATACGCCATGCGCGGCGTTTTCCGGATATCGAACTGAGACTCAGAGGGAACTCAGGGCTGGTGGGTGGTGGCAGATACCAGCAGGGCCTGGTTGAATTCTGCGCCGCCTTCAGCCCGGATATGGTCGATCTCGGCCTTCTTTTCCGCAAATTCTGCAAGAATGGCGGGTGTTTCAGCGAGTTTCCGGCCCGTGGGGAGCTTGAGCGCCATGGCGTTGACCGGCGTATCCTTGATGTAGACCTCATAGTGCAGGTGGGGCCCGGTCGAGGCGCCGGTGGAGCCGACATAGGCGATGGTGTCGCCCTGACGCACCCGCGTGCCTGCCTTGATGCCTTTTCCGAAGCGCGAGAGGTGGGCATAGGCCGTTTCATAGCCGTTGGCGTGCTTAATTTTCACGAAATTTCCGTAAGTGCCGTAGCGGTTGGCGCGAACAACCACGCCATTGCCTGCCGCAAATACGGGTGTTCCGCTTGGCGCGGCGAAATCCGTGCCCTTGTGGAGGCGCGTATAACCCGAGATCGGGTGACGTCGCGTGCCGAACGAGGATGAGAGACGCGCGCCATTGATGGGTGTCTTCATCAGGAACTTGGTCGCGCTTTCGCCCTTGCTGTCGTAATAATCCGGCGCCTGGTCGTCGCTGGGCGTGAAGCGATAAAAGTCGCGGCTGAGAGCCTGACCATTCAGCGAAGCAAAGAGCACATTGCCTGACTTCACAGGATTTCCGCGTTCGTCCACATAGGTTTCGTAGACGATCTCGAATTTGTCGCCGGGATGGATTTCGCGCTGGAAGTCCACATCATAGGCAAAGGCATCGGCGAAATCGACGACCTGCTGGTCACCGGCTCCGAGGCTGCGGGCTGTCTCATAGATCGATGTGTCGATGGAAGCGGCGATACGTTTGTAGCTGGGTGTCAGGCGGGCATTGAGGGTGGTGGCTTCCCACGCGCCATCCTGGTCACGCGTGATGAGCAGGCTGCGATCGGTATCGGCGCGGATCGATAGAGCCGTCAGCCGGTCGCCGTCGAGATAGGTTTCAGCCTTGAGGCCGGGACGCAGGCGGCGGGCATCCAGAAGGTCGCCGGAGTAGAGTGTCTGCAGCGCGCTATTTGCGTCCTGATGGCTGGCGCCAAGGCTGACAACCAGATCGGTCAGCGTCTCGCGCGATTTCAATGTGCCCGTTTCGTGCTCGAGAATTGCCGGTTCGGTCAGGTCGCGTGCGCTGAGCAATGTGACAGCGAGTGGCAGCGGTGTAGCGGCATCCGCGGTGCCATGCGTCGGCTGGCCGGAAGAGTCGACCATCACGAGCCCTGCAATAGCCGAGGCAGATCCCAGCACGAACAGGACAGCGAGACTTTTCAGTCCCTGCGATAAGTTCCGCTTGGCGTGCGGTACTTTCAGCGGTTCAGTTTCCGTGTTTTGTTGCACGCGTAACGTCCCGTTTCTTTCGAGCTCGACCGCCCCCAAAACAGCAGGCGCAGTTGAACAAGCATCCATTCTGTCATTTGCGTGTTAAAGAATCCAGAACACGCTAAATTTGGCCTTCTTGCCTTATTAGGACTTTAGGTTTCAGGACTAGCAAGATGCAAGCCGGATGTCACAGTGAATACTCAAGATGACAAAAATGTAGGCAAATCGGTCGATGAATCGCCGATTGAGGCCGTCCGGTGGGTGCGTTGGGCGGCTTTGATTGTCGTTATCGTTCTGGTGGGCCTGCTCGCGACCGGCTGGTTGATGCGCAAAGCGGTGGCTGAGCGTGTGCTGGCAGATTGGTGCGCTGCGCGAAATCTCGTGTGTGAGGCGAAATTCACGCAGCTGGGATTCGGTGGAGCGACTATCCGCGCGCTGAAGGTCAGCGCTGGAGGCGACGTTCCACTTGAGGCGCAGGAAGTCAGCGCGCGCCTGGGCTGGCCGGGTCTCTTTAAGCCTGCTCTCACAGGCGTCGCGATCGACAAGCCAATTGTTCGCGGCATGTTGAACGACAAGGGCGTCAAATTCTACGGTCTTGAAAAACTAGCGGGCACATCCAGTGGAAATGATGACGGTGAGTTCAAGCTCCCGGCAATCGACATTACGGAGGGTCGTGTCTTTCTCCAGACTGATGCCGGCGAGCTGTCAGCATCATTGTCCATGAGTGGAACACTTCCACAAAACGGCAAGATTGACCTCGTGCTTGATCCAGCATTGCTTGAAACGGCGGATTCCGAATTTCAGTGGTCTGAGGGAATTGTTTCGCTGGCAGCTGAAAACGGCCGGATTTCGGGTGGAGCGAATGTCGTTCTGGAGAAGGCGGCGCTCAAAGGCATTTCCGTAAAAGATGGGCTGGTCGAGGTAAGCATTGATGCGGCCGATGTCGGAGACGGCCCGATGCAGGTCAACTGGACAGGCTCTGTTGCCGAGGCTGTCTTTCCCGGTGGTGAGCTTCGCGCCGCGCGCACGACAGGTCTGGCGGCTTTCACGGAGCTTCCAAATCTGTCTGTGGCGGACGGGATGGCCGCGCTGACCCGAACGAGCTTCACGCTGGAAGCCGAGGCAGTCAATCAGAAGGGTTATGGCGCTGAGTCTCTGAACCTCGAAGCAGATCTGAAGGGCGAGAGCGGCAATATTGGCGGGCCCGTAGCGCTTGAAGCCAGAAATGTGGTCTCGCCTCAGGGCAAAGCTGCGAGCCTGTCAGCGAGCGGCGTGCTCAGCCGTTCGGCGGAGAGCACACTGCTCTACACCGGCAGCGTCACGACGCAGGCGGCGCAGCTTTCGCCCGACATGCGCAGCAGGGTCACCAAGCCGGTCACCTTGCCTGGTGTCCTGTCTGATCATGGTGCCGCAATGCGCAGCGCCATTGACCGTGCGCTGAAAGATTTTGACCTGACCATGAATTTCAGCCTCGGTCGACGCGCCGATCTCGTGTCGCTGTCCAGTCGCGGCGAGACAGTTCTGAATGCAAAGTCCGGGATGCGACTGTCCGTCGTGCCTGGCGCCGATGGTCCCTGGCTGTCCGTTCGTGGGCAGGAAGTGTCTGTGAGCGGGGATATAAGTCTGACTGGCGGCGGGGCTCCGACGATCCAGTTGGGCCTCGATGAACTGCAGGAAGGCCCAGCAGGTTTTGCCATCAAGGCGCATGATCTTACGCTCAAGCCATGGGCAGCGGCCGGCAAGACTGTGTCCGCCGAGCTGTCGATATTCAGCCTGTCGAGCGCAACAGACACATTTGATCTGCATACAAACGGGCGCCTGTCGCTTGCCGGGCGGATTTCCGGTGTTGATCTTAAGAGCACCGATATCAATGGCGGCGTGCGCGTTACGCGTGGTGAAAAAGGCTGGCAGGTCACGCCGGAGGGCGCGAAGTGCATCAAGGCTTCGACCAGGGGGTTCGTGTTCGGCAGTATTACGGCCGATCCAATCAGTCTTGACATCTGCCCGCAGGGCAATGGGTTCATCCGCGAGGACAAGGCAAATCCGGCAGGCGCTGTGACGCTCGGAAATGTGACGCTTCCCTTCACGACAGGGTCCACGTCAGGAACGCTGGGGCTTTCCAGTGCCACGGTCGACTGGTTGGCAAAGGACGGTCTGGCGATGACCATCCTGGCAGACAAGCTCGACCTGCCCCTCACAATTGGCGACCGCACACTGACAATAAGCGGCGATGACGTGCGCATGGGGGTCGCGACCGGGAAGGGCTCGCCCCGGCTTTCGGCGCGCTTGGGCGCGACTCTTTTTGACGGCACGCTTGTTCCCGCCAATGTCTCGGCCGACAGCTTCTCCTTTGATGGCCGCAGCGGCAAAGGCGGCCTGTCCGGGGCGCTGAAGGCCAATGCCGTGCTGATCAAGGACTATCGGGACGATCCGCTTTACCAGCCGCTGATCTCTGACCTGAGTGCCACGCTAACCGATGGCCAGCTTCTCATGACCGGTCCGCTACGCCTTAAAGCGGGCAGTGTCACGGTGGCGGATACGACCGTGAACCTTGATATTATCAAGCTGAATGGCGCCGCTGCAATCCGGTCGCGGCCACTGGAATTCCGGACCGGCGGCCTGCAGCCGGTCATGTTGTCGGAACGCCTGCGTGGTGTTTTCACCTTTGCGGAAGGTGACATGTCGGCACTGGCGGATATTGATATCGATTCAGGGAAGCTTTCGGGCACAGGCCAAGTGACGGTCAGTAATTTCGGCTTCCAGACAACCCGCCTTGGACGTGTCACGGCCGTAGAGGGCCATATCCGGTTCAGTGACCTTCTCGCCCTGACAACCGACAAGGGGCAGGTCGTCACGGTTGGCTCGATGAACATCGGTGTGCCGCTGGCCGATGGGCATATCGAGTTCCATCTGATTGACGGCAAGGTCATCGGTATCGAGAAAGCCTACTTCCCTTTTGCGGGCGGGCGCGTGGCGCTTTCGCCGCTCGAATGGACACTTGGCGGCGACAATCAGCGCGTGGAAGTGACGGCGGAATCCATCGAGCTGAGCGAGCTTGTCTCTGTTCTCAAGCTTCCTGACGTCCAGGCGACCGGCACGGTCAGCGGCCGGTTCCCGGTCGATTTCATTGATAATGAAGTCCAGGTGCGGGATGCGCGGCTTGCAGCCGATGCCAAAGGCGGTCGCATTTCCTACACAGGTGATGCCGTGGATTCTGCCGCTGAAAGCGACCCGAATGCGAAACTGGCCTTTGATGCCCTGAAAGACCTGCAATTCTCGGTTCTCGAGGTGGGTCTTACCGGCAATTTGATGGACCGCACCGTGGCCAGTGTTCATCTGTTGGGAAAGAATACCCGACCGCTGGCATTCGGGAAAAATCTGACCATGCCAAAAGGGCAGGCGTTTGAGTTCAATCTCACACTGGACTCACAGCTCGGAGAGCTCGTGAGAAGCAGTTCCTACGCGACCCAACAGGACAAGTTCGTGGATATCATTGTCGATCTGGCCAAACCCAAGCAGGGCAGTGAAACTGAATGACAGGCAACGGTCTGATCGATTGACGTTAAGCCGAACCGTGTCATGTTCTCGCATGAATGAAAGGAGTCCCCTTCTGATGACCCCGCCTAAAGCCGTTTTTCTGGTTGGTTGCGTGGCAATTGCGTCGGCATGCACGCCGACGATCCGCATCGAACCATCCGACAAGCCAATTACCATCAATCTCAACGTCAAGATCGATCAGGAAGTGCGCATCAAGCTCGACAAGGAAGTCGAAGACCTGATCTCCAACAACCCTGACCTGTTTCCCGAATAGCGACGGAAGGATATAATCATGAACATGATCAAAAATCTCTTTATCGCATTGAGCATCGCCTCGCTGGCCATTGTCAGTGCGCCTGCGGCTCACGCGGGTGACCCGCAGCTTGAAGCCGCCATTTCTGCTGGCCAGGTCGGCGAGCGCATTGATGGCTACCTGGGCGTGGTTGGCTCGGCCGACGCGGCTGTGGTCCGCAAGGTCCAGGAAATCAACAACAAGCGTCGCGCCCTTTATGAGCAGTTGTCGAAGCAGACGGGTACAACCGTGGCCCAAGTGGCGCGTGTGACCGGTGAAAAGCAGATCGCCAAGACAGGCGCTGGCCAGTACTACATGGACGAATCCGGCGCCTGGAAACAGAAATAGCGCAGCAATTGCCCGGCGTCGGGACAGGAGAAAACCCATGTCCCGCAAGCTGGTCCTGGTTCTTGTCATTGCCTTTGCAGCCCTCGCAGCCGTGCTGTGGGGGCTGACCTTCTTCTGGCAGGGCATGGGCGTTGAAGTGACCGGCCTTGGCTGGGGCGCTTATATTGCCGGCGGTGTGTTCACGCTGGCCCTCTCTGCTGGCCTGTTCATGCTGTCTTTCCACAGCGCCAAGCACGGTTATGACGACATCGACCGACCGGACGCGCCCGAGGATTGATGCAGCCTGTTGCAAGACTTTCACGCCCTGTTGATTGACACAGGGCGCGGCTCACTCGATTTTGTGCAAATTCGCATCAAACAACGGGCTGGACCTTCCATGATCGATCCTGCACGGCTTTCAGCCTTTATCGCGTCGCGTATCTGCCATGACCTCGTGTCTCCCGTCTCAGGTGTAACGAGCGCGCTCGAGATGCTGGATGAACCAGGCGATTCCGAAATGGACGAGCAGTTCGAGGAACTGCTGCGCAGCAGTGCCCGCAAGGCGGCGTCCACGATCCAGTTCCTGCGCTACGCCTATGGTTCGCTTGGCCTGCAGGCCGGCACGGCCGACATGCATGACTTCAAGAAGATCACCGAGAACTTCCTGCAGGGTCTCAAGCCCAGCATTGAGTGGGATATCGCAACCGATCACCTCAGCTATTCGCATGCGCGCCTGCTTATGAACCTTATCATGATGGCCATCGACACATTGCCACGCGGCGGCGTGATCCAGGCCCGGGTTCGCAATGAGGCTGCCGGCATGACGATGACCGTTTCCAGCCGTGGCGAGCGGGTGAAGCTGAAGGATGAGGCCGCCCGATCTGTACAGGGCATTGAGCCAGAGGATGGCTGGAAGCCCGACAATATCCAGCCCCTGTTCGCCAAGATGATCTGCGACAGCCTTGAGGGCGAGATCACGGCCAAGCAGGGCGAGGATGTCGCCATCATCATGGCCACACAGATTCGCGCGGAAGGTTGAAGACAGCATCTCCGGGTTTCTCAGCCGTCCGCAGCGATTTCTTAACGCTCATGCGGCACCTGTTAACCTGACGAGATCGTCTGCTTTGGGAGACAGACCATGAAAACCTGCCTGATCGTTGACGATTCACGTGTCGTTCGGAAAGTTGCAGCGCGCATCATCCAGGACCTGAAATTTGATGTCAGGGAGGCGGGTGATGGCGCTGAGGCGCTGAGGGCGTGCCGCGACAGCATGCCGGACGCCATCCTGCTCGACTGGAACATGCCTGTCATGAACGGTCTGGATTTCCTGCGGGCCCTGCGCCGTGAGGATGGCGGCAAGAAACCGCTCGTCGTTTTCTGCTCGATCGAGAATGATGCCGAGCATATAAACGAGGCGATCCGGTCGGGCGCTGACGAGTTTATCATGAAGCCGTTCGACGCTGATATTCTTGAAAGCAAATTTGCAGAAGTCGGACTTATCTGAAGAATTTCTTAATAAAAGTGCCGATATTGGTAATGATTAAGGGTTAGAAGAACCCGGTTGCGGAGCGGGATATGCAGGACGAGGTATTTAACGAATTGGCGGATCTGGCCCTGAAGGGTGCTGGTACGTCGATTCCTAAATCCAAGGCCTATCTGATCGAGGCCCGTCTCGCGCCCATCGCGCGCCGCGAGGGATTTGGGTCAATGGAAGACCTTGTCCATTGCGTGAAGTCGCGTGCCAATCCTGCTTTCATTGCCGAGATTGCCGCCGCCCTTGTCTCCAAGGATACGCGCTTCTTCCGCGAGCGTGAGACGCTCCAGCGCGTGCTGGAAGACGTTCTGCCGGCACGCCTGAAAGCCTCGAACACCGGCCGCCTGAAAATCTGGTTTGCGGGCGGTTCAACCGGACAGGAAGCCTATTCGCTCTCCATCCTGCTGGAAGACGAGTTGCCGGCGGCTTTGCGCGGCGCCAAGGTCGAGATCCTGTCGACCGATATCTGCAAAGTGTCGACCGAGAAGGCCCGTGTCGCCCGTTATGGCCACTATGACATCCAGAAGGGCCTCTCGATCCACCGCCTGACCAAGCACTTCACGCGCCTTGAGACCGGGCAGTGGGAAGCCAGCGAAGCCCTCCGGGGCCATGTCAGCTTTCGTCAGCACAATCTGCTGGAAAGCGCGGCCGGGCTTGGCAAGTTCGATGTCATCATCTGCCGCAATGTCCTGTCGGGCATGGCGCGTTCGGCGCGTGCTTCCGTGGTCGACAATCTGGCCAGCCAGCTCATGCCGGGCGGTCTGATCCTGCTGGGGCAGGGCGAAGGCCTGATCGGCCTGACCGAGAAGCTGGAACCTGCAAGGGACTTCCGGGGGGCCTGGGTGGCCGCTGGAACGGCAAACGCGGCAGCTTCGGCAGCCTGAGCTGCCCTCAGCCCCAACGTTGCAATGCAGCTTGATGCCTGTATGAGGGGCACACCTCCTTACGGCTGAAACACACAGGCAGGCCCCAGACATGGTGAAATCGACATTCGCGGCGTTTGCCGATCGCATCTCGCGTGCTGACTGGGCAGGCAATGGCCTGTCGGCCATGACGCCCATGCGCGTGAAGACTGAGCTCCTCGCCGGCCTGACGGTCGCGCTGGCCCTTGTGCCCGAAGCGGTTGCCTTTGCTTTTGTGGCAGGCGTCGGGCCGCTGGTCGGCCTCTATGCAGCTTTTATCGTTGGCTTGATCACGGCTCTGTTCGGCGGACGGCCCGGCATGATTTCGGGTGCAACCGGCGCACTGGCTGTGGTCATGGTCGGGCTGGTACATGATCCACGCGTCGGCGACATGGGCGCGCAATACCTTTTCGCGACCGTTGTGCTGATGGGTGTGCTGCAATTGCTGGCGGGCATCTTCAAGCTGGGCAAGTTCATGCGCCTTGTGCCGCATCCGGTCATGCTCGGCTTCGTCAACGGGCTGGCCATCGTGATCTTCCTGGCCCAGCTCGGCCAGTTCAAGGTGCCGGGGACGTCTGTCGCCGGGGGCCATGGCTTTGCCGGTGGCGAATGGATGAGCGGCGGGCCGCTGATCCTGATGCTGGGCCTGACGGCGCTGACGATGGCGATAATCTGGGGCATGCCGAAGGTGACGAAAATCATTCCGGCGCCGCTTGCGGGTATCGGTATCGTCGCGGGCATCGTCATCGGCTTTGGCCTCAATGTGCCAAGCGTCGGTGACCTCGCCTCTGTGAAGGGCGGCCTGCCGCCGTTTGCCATTCCGACGGTCCCGCTGACTCTGGAAACGCTGGAGATCATCTTCCCCTATGCGCTGATCCTCGCCGCTATCGGCCTGATCGAAAGCCTGCTGACACTGAACCTCGTTGGTGAGATTACCGGCAAGCGTGGCGGCGCCTCGCAGGAATGCCTGGCGCAGGGCACGGCCAATGTCGTTACCGGCTTCTTTGGCGGCATGGGCGGCTGCGCGATGATTGGCCAGTCGATGATCAACGTGAAGTCTGGCGGCCGGACGCGCCTGTCGGGTGTTACCGCATCGCTCTGCCTGCTGGCTTTCATCCTCTTTGGCTCAAGCCTGATCGAGCGCATTCCGCTCGCCGCTCTGGTCGGCGTGATGTTCATGGTTGTGATCGGCACGTTCGCCTGGCAGAGCCTCAAGATCATGACGCGCATCCCGCTAATGGATGCCTTTGTCATCGTGCTCGTGACCGGCGTGACCGTCGCTTATGATCTCGCAACGGCTGTCGTGGTCGGCGTGATCGTATCGGCGCTCGCCTATGCCTGGAACAATGCGCGGCGCATCCATGTCATCGAACGCGACAGCGTGCGGACGCCCGGCGCGCATGTCTACGAAATTGAAGGCCCACTCTTCTTCGGGTCGACAGACAGCTTTGCTGATCTCTTCCATCCTACGACGGACCCGGATGTCGTGATCGTCGACTTCCGGCGCAGCCGCGTCGTCGATCAGTCTGCCCTGCAGGCCATTGAGGACCTCGCGGCGCGGTATGAAGCGGAAGGCAAGACCCTGCGTTTGCGCCACCTCAGCCATGACTGTCACAAACTGCTGAAACGGGCAGGGCAGTTGATGATTGATGCGGATGATGATCCCGATTACGCGCTGGCGGTGGACTACAATGTCCGCACCGGTGTTTTCGGTGGCGGGCACTGATCAAGCATATGTGACCAAATACCCCTGTGGGGTATGTTTGTCGATGACCGGAAATCGCGCTACGTAGCATGGAGAATCAATTCCTGACCGTGCGAGACTGCCCATGTTCAATCGACGCCGATTTCTTCAATACACTGCTGGCGGAATGGCCGCTGGGGCCGTTGCAGTCCCCGCCTGGGCGCGCACGTCCGGGGAAGGCAATTTCGGCATACCCATGTTGCAGGGGAACAGGTTTGACCTGAGCGTCGGCAAGTTCCCCGTCCGCATCGATGGTCGCGCGACGGAAGCGACCGGGGTCAATGGTTCGGTGCCGGGGCCCTTGCTGCGGTTTCGTGAGGGCGACGACATTACGCTTAATGTCACCAACACGCTGGACGTGGACACATCGATACACTGGCACGGCCTTCTGGTCCCTTTCCAGATGGATGGTGTCCCGGGGGTTTCGTTCCCGGGTATTCGTCCGGGAGAGACCTTCAGCTATAAATATGCCGTGCCGCAGAACGGGACCTATTGGTACCATTCGCATTCCGGCCTGCAGGAGCAGAGCGGTCATTATGGCCCCCTCATTGTTGACCCCAAGGGCGCAGATCCCGTCGCCTATGACCGCGAATATGTGCTCGTTCTGAGCGACTGGACATATGGCGCGCCGGAACGCCTGTTTGCCACGCTGAAGAAACATTCCGACAGCCAGAACTTCCAGCAACGCACGGTGGGCGACTTCCTGCGTGACGCATCGACGGATGGCCTGGGCGACGCGGTTGATGACCGGGCCATGTGGGGTGCGATGCGTATGTCGCCGCGCGATCTGGCAGACGTTGGCGCGCCGACCTATACCTATCTGATCAATGGCCGCTCGACGGCAGACAATTTCAACATGGTGTTCAATCCAGGTGAGCGCGTTCGCCTCCGGATCATCAATGGCTCGGCCATGACCCTGTTCAATGTGCGGATGCCGGGCCTGCCGATGACAATTGTGCAGGCCGATGGCCAGCATGTTCAGCCGCTTGAAGTGGACGAGTTCCAGATGGGTGTGGCGGAGACGTACGATGTCATCGTGACGCCGCAGGCGGCGGAGGCCTTTGCGTTCGTGGCCGAGTCGATTGACCGGTCGGGGCAGGCGGTGGCGACTCTGGGACCCAAGCCGGGCATGCGCGCAGAGGCGCCTCAGCTGCGTGCCATACCGACTCTCTCGATGAAGGACATGGGCATGGATCATGCTGCCATGGGACATGGGAACATGGACATGGGCGAAGAAGCGCCGCCAGCTATGGATCATTCCACAATGGACCACAGCAAGATGGACCATGCCGCGATGGGCCACATGATGCCCGATCCGAAGGGCCCTGCTGTTCATATGGTGTCGATCGAAGCGGACATCGAAAAGGGACCCGGTGTGGCCAATATTGCGGCCATGCCGATGAGCCGGCTGGACGAGCCCGGTATCGGCCTTGATGATGTCGGCCACCGGACGATGACCTACAGCCAGTTGCGCAGCCTTGAGCCGAACCCGGACACCCGTGCGCCGGGACGTGAGATTGTCATTCACCTGACCAGCAATATGGAACGCTACATGTGGTCGTTTGACGGCGTGAAGTTTTCCGAGGTGACGGAGGCCATCCGCTTTCATGAGGGCGAGCGCGTGCGGCTGACCCTCATCAATGACACGATGATGCCTCACCCGATCCACCTGCATGGCATGTTCTTCGACCTGGTCATTCCCGGCGCCGAAACGAGCGGCCGCCTGCCACGAAAGCATACCGTGATCGTCAAGCCGGCGGACAAGGTCTCTGTGGACATCACTGCCGAACATGTCGGCGACTGGGCGTTCCACTGTCACCTGCTTTACCATATGGCGGCTGGGATGATGCAGGTCGTTTCGATCCTGCCCGGAGAGGCGATGCCGATGGAGGATCACCAGGGTCACGGGATGGTGGATCACTCGGCCATGGGCCACGCGCCGGTGGACCATTCCAACATGGACCATTCCAAGATGGGACACGAAGGCATGAACCATGAGGAGATGAAGCGATGATCCGTTCAGTCGCGATTTTCCTGATGGCTCTTTCCATTGCAGCGCCTGCCTTGGCTGAGGTGTCCTCGCCGCCTTGGTCCATGGCGGATGCCTATTTTGACGCCGATGAGATGGCGGCTGCGCGCCATCATGTTTTGGCTCATCATGGCGATACAGGTCAGTTCTACGTGATGGCGGATCGGCTGGAAGTGCAGTCGTCAGACGAAGGCGACACGCTCGTTTGGGACGGCAATGCCTGGTATGGCGGCGATGTGGACAAGCTCTGGATCAAGAGCGAAGGCGACTATTCGCTGGAGACTGACGAACTTGAGGAGGCCGAGGTTCAGGCACTCTGGTCGCATGCGATCTCACCCTATTTCAACTTTCAGGGCGGCGTGCGCTACGATCTTGAGCCGAAGGGCCGCACGCATGCCGTGTTCGGCATTCAGGGCCTCGCGCCCTACTGGTTCGAAGTGGATGCCGCCGCTTTCGTCAGCAGTGAGGGCGAGCTGAGCGCGCGAACGGAGGCGGAGTATGAGTTGCGCCTGACACAGCGCATGTTCCTCCAGCCGCGCGTGGAGGCAGAACTATCTGCCCAGGATATTCCTGAACTCGAAACTGGCTCGGGCCTCACCAGCCTCAGTGTCGGGCTGCGCCTGCGCTATGAGATCATCCGCGAGTTTGCGCCCTATGTTGGCGTCGAGTGGAAAGGCAGCTTTGGCGGGACGGCGGATTACCTTGCAGCGGCAGGCGAGGATACGGACCGGGCAGTTTTCGTAGCGGGCGTGCGAGCGTGGTTCTGAGGTCAGCCCTCGCAATTCCTGCCATCCCGCGCTATATGGCGCGTTCCTGAAGCTGCTCCGGGCCTTGAACCCGGTGGGAGTATGAGATGACAGATACCAAAACCGCTGCCTGGACAGGCGGCGTGAACTCTCTCGGATTTGCGAAAAGCCCCGCTGATACGCGGGTTGTCGCCGCCATGTCGGGTGGGGTCGACAGCTCGGTTGTGGCTGCGATGCTGAAGGCTGAGGGCTATGACGTGATCGGCATCACGCTGCAGCTTTACGATCATGGCGCCGCCATCGAGAAGAAGGGCGCCTGCTGCGCGGGGCAGGATATCCATGACGCGCGCAACGTGGCCGACCAGATCGGCATTCCGCATTATGTGCTGGATTATGAAAGCCGTTTCCGCGAACAGGTGATGGAAGATTTCGCCGACACCTATCTCGCCGGATCGACGCCGATCCCGTGCATCCGCTGTAACCAGACCGTCAAGTTCTCCGACCTGCTTCGCACCGCGAAGGAGCTGGGTGCCGATTGCCTTGCGACCGGGCATTATATTCGGCGTACGGATGGCGACGCCGGGCCGGAGCTTCACCGCGCGGCGGATGCCAGCCGCGACCAGTCCTACTTCCTGTTCGCCACGACGCGCGAGCAGCTGGACTATATCCGCTTCCCGCTCGGCGGCCTGCCGAAGACGGAAGTGCGCGAGCTGGCCGACCAGTATAACCTGCCGGTCGCGGCCAAGCCGGACAGCCAGGACATCTGTTTCGTGCCGGAAGGCTCCTACGCGAAAGTCGTGGAGAAACTTCGCCCCGGATCCGGGCGCGGGGGCGAGATCGTACACCTTGATGGACGCGTCCTCGGCAGCCACGAGGGCGTGATCCACTATACGATTGGCCAGCGGCGCGGCTTGAACGTGGCCGTGGGCGAGCCGTTGTTCGTGGTCAAGATCGATGCGCCGAACCGGCGTGTGGTTGTTGGCCCGCGCGAGGCGCTGATGACGAGCGGCCTGTTGCTTGAAGAGTTGAACTGGCTCGGTTCCGGAAGCCTTGAGTCTGCGGCCGATGCCGGCGCGCCCGTCTTGGTGCGTGTACGGTCAACGCGGCCGCCCGTGATGGGCAGGCTCGGCTGGCAGGGCGACATCCCCGTAATCTGGTTCGATGAGCCGGAAGAAGGCGTGGCACGCGGTCAGGCAGCTGTCCTGTATGATCCGACGGGCGGCACGCAAATCCTGGGCGGCGGCTTTATCCTGAAGGCGATCCCGGCGGACGAGCGGGTCGTGGCGGCTTAGGTCGCTGCGCCTGCGGCGCCTGTGAAGGCGCTTGCGGGTTTGTTGCTGTTTTTCGGGAGCTGGTTCCGGGTCATGTGTCCGGGATCGGGCCCATGTATCCGTACTCCTGCCGAAGGCCGGGATCTCTGACAGTTTGCCTGAAAGCAATTGAAAGAGACCCCGGCGTATGCCCTGGACACGGAGCGGGGGGGGCATTGCCTCAGCCAGCGCCGTTTTGAAACAGCGGGAAAGCGTGATCGGTACCCATGGATGGGCAGCCTTGCCGCACATGTCGTCGGACAGGTAGACCAAGTCCACCCGGCCATGGTTCGTGACAGCCCAGAGCATCTGCGAGCCGGGGCCACCGTTTGCCTTGAACCATGCCCTGAGGCGCTGGATCCGAAGATAGATCAGCGGCCATATCGGTACGAGGTACCATGGCAGGCCCGGCATGGGCGCGAAGAGGGAGAAGGCTGGCATTGCGGCTGAGTATAAACCCAGTCCGGAAGGGTAGGATAAGTACCTGATCCACCCTTGCGGCCCATATGTTTTTCTATGCCGAATACGATATCGGCATCATGGGCGATTTCGGCCATTTTAATGCGATTACGGACATCCCGAACGGCAATTCCCATGGCCTGAGCCGCCGACAAACGCGGTTTGGTCTGCATGACTTATGAGCAACCCGGCCCCGGTTTCCGATAGCGCAGGAACGGTCGATTTTGACGCACTTCCAATACGCAACTTCGAATTAGCTCATTCAATCCGCTGATCATTTCATCAGTGGGGAGCCTGTTTGGGGAAGATGTTCTCGAATGAAAAAGCCTTTGAATATACTCTTTGTCGTGATCGGCTGCGTTGTTCTCGAAGTGCTTGTGTCGGCCGCCTCATGGCTCGTCCTGTCGGCCAGACTCCCCGATTGGGCTCTATTGACTTGCTATGCCGTCATTGGAGCAGCGGCTCTGGTCCCTCTCCTTCTGCTCTTCATCTATATTTTCAAAGAATAGGGGCGTCAGCTCATCCAGTCGGGCGGGGCGACGTGGGAGCCGCTGGCGGGCATGTTTGGCTGGGGGTAGCGTTCGAGGAGCCGGGTGACGATGGCGTCGGCGACGCGGTCGGCCTCGCGCAGGGGCTTGTAGGTCCAGGTTTCGAGTGTGCCGCCGAACCAGCGGGCAGCGCCATGGTCGATCAAGCTCTGGTGCAGGCGGTCGAACTTGTCATGGCGGCCTTCGAGGCGCGCGATATGGATCGGCAGGCCGTGCCATGCCGCATCCGACAGCATGTTGGAGCTGTCTTCGGTGACGATGGCGACATCGGAGAAGGCGAGCCAGGCGATATAGGGATTCTGGCCATCTTCAGGGCCAGACCAGAAGCGGGCGCCGGTCTGGTCTGCCACGTTACGGAAACGGGTGACCATCCGCAGGGGCGTGCGCCTAGACGTGGTGATGCGCAGGCGCCAGCCGAGGCCCGCTAGCTGGCGCAGCTGGCCTTCGAGCCGCTCGGCCGCGGCCTCAGTGAATGTGTGTGTCTTGGAATCGCCGCCGATGATGACAATGGCGCTCTTGGCGCGCTCGTCGGCGAGGTCGGCGAAGGCCTGTCCGGCATCCTCGATCGTGTCGGGCGCGAAATAGGACGGCGAACCGATCGTCTCGATCACGTTCGGCCCGGAAACGCCATCATGGCTGGGGGCGACCAGCATGTCGAAATTGGACGGGTCGATATTCGGATCAAGGATCTGGACGGTCAGCGTCTTGCCGCCCGACAGCTCGCGCACGGCGCGCGTGAAGGGAGCAGACCGGCGGCCGGCAGCAATCCAGACCGTGGGCCATGGGCCTTCCAGAACACCGCGCTGAGCGGCGGGGATGGAATGCCGGAGCAGGGGCCATTTATCGGCGGGCAGCCATGTCCATGGCGCTCGGGGGGTGAGTGTAACCGGATCGGCGCGATGGGCTGCGCCGTCAATATGGGCGATCTTCATCCAGCGCCGGGTTTCGCCCAGCGCCTGCAGGATTGCGCGCACCTGCGAGGCGTTACCTGCGCGGCCATCGGACACCGCCCAGACTGAAGGTCCGAGCGGGCCCGCCCCGCTCATTATTTGTACTCGACCTTCGATATTTCGTAGGCCCGGGCGCCGGAGGGCGCGGAGACTTCGGCCTCGTCGCCTTCCTCCTTGCCGATCAGGGCGCGGGCGATGGGCGAGGTCACGGAAATCTTGCCGAGTTTCACGGAGGCTTCGTCTTCGCCGACAATCTTGTAGGTCTGCTCTTCTTCGGTATCGACGTCGACAATCGTGACGGTCGCGCCGAAGCGGATCTTCGTGCCGGAGAATTTCGAGACATCAATGACGTCAGCGCGAGCCAGCTTGTCATCGATTTCGCTGATTCGGCCTTCGATGAAGCTCTGCTTCTCTTTGGCAGCATGATATTCGGCGTTTTCCGACAGGTCGCCATGGGCGCGCGCTTCTGCGATCGCCGCAATGATGCTTGGGCGCTCAACGGATTTCAGAGCCTTCAGTTCTGTCTGAAGCGCAACATGGCCTTCAGCGGTCATGGGAATGCGTTCCATGTCAGGTCCTTTGTATTTGTATATTGGCGCGAAATGCTTGTCGCAAAACGGTAGGCCGTCAAGTGGCCCCCGCTCAGACCGATTGCAAGGCGCGCACCGAGATTTCCCGTGTTTTCAGGCTCGTGATGGCCTGAACGGAGGCAATCGAGGCTGAAAGTGTTGTGAAATAAGGGATTTTGCGGCTAACAGCCGTCCGGCGGATCGAAGCACTGTCGGACAGGGACGCGGCGCCCTCGGTTGTATTAAACATCAGTTGCACGTCGCCATTGATCATTGCGTCAACGATATGGGGCTGGCCTTCGAGCACCTTGTTGATGCGCTGGACCGGCAGGCCCTTTGCTTCAAAGAAGGTGGCCGTGCCGCTGGTCGCCAGCAATGTGAAGCCCATGTCGACCAGTTTGCGCGCGGCATCTGCAATCGCTTTCTTGTCGGAATCCCGCACCGAGATGAAGACTTTGCCGCTTTCGGGCAGGCGAACGCCGACACCGAGCTGGGACTTCAGGAAGGCCATACCAAAATCATCATCCCAGCCCATGACTTCGCCTGTCGACCGCATTTCCGGGCCGAGCTGTGGGTCGACACCGGGGAAACGGGCGAACGGAAAGACGGCCTCTTTCACCGCGACGCGGCGTGGATTGGCATTGGTCAGGTCGAAGCTCGTGAGCGCTTCGCCGGCCATGACCTTGGCCGCGATGCCGGCAATCGGTGCGCCGACGGCCTTGGCCACGAAGGGCACGGTGCGGCTGGCGCGCGGGTTGGCTTCGAGGACGTAGATTTCCTCGCCCTTGACCGCGAACTGGATGTTGATGAGGCCGCGCACCTTGAGGGCAAGGGCGAGGGCTTTTGTCTGTTCGGCGAGGCGGGCCTGCAGTTCGGCCGACAGCGTATAGGGCGGCAGGGCGCAGGCGCTGTCGCCGGAATGGACGCCGGCTTCCTCGATATGCTCCATGATGCCTGCAACGTGGACGTTCGTGCCGTCACAGATGGCGTCGACGTCGACTTCGATAGCATCCGACAGGTAGCGGTCGATGAAGAGCGAGGCGTCGCCGGAAACTTTCAGCGCCTCGGCGGCGAACTTGCGCAGGTCCTCGTCATCACGGGCGATTTCCATGGCGCGGCCCCCAAGCACGAACGAAGGGCGCAGCATGACCGGATAGCCGATCTCGTGGGCTTTCACTTCGGCTTCTTCCACGCTGCGGGCGACGCGCGACGGCGCCTGCTGGATATTCAGCTCGTCGAGCAGGGCGGCGAAGCGTTCGCGGTCTTCGGCCAGGTCGATGGAGTCCGGGCTGGTGCCGAGGATCGGCACATTCTCGGCGTGAAGCGTGGCGGCGAGTTTCAGCGGCGTCTGGCCACCGAACTGGACGATCATGCCCTTCAGCGTGCCGGCGCTCTGTTCCTTGTGGATGATTTCGAGGACATGCTCGTCGGTCAGCGGCTCGAAATAGAGGCGGTCGGACGTGTCATAGTCGGTCGAAACGGTTTCCGGGTTGCAGTTGACCATGATCGACTCGATGCCGAGGTCTTCCATCGCGTAGGCGGCGTGGCAGCAGCAATAGTCGAACTCGATGCCTTGGCCGATCCGGTTGGGGCCGCCGCCAAGGATGATGGCCTTGTCACGGGTAGAAGGCAGGGCCTCGCAGTCCGGTGCCTCGCTACCATACGAGGCGTGCTCGTAGGTGGAGTAGAGGTAAGGCGTCTTGGCGGCAAACTCGGCAGCGCAGGTGTCGATGCGCTTGTAGACCGGGCGCACGTTCAGCGTGTGACGGTAGCCGCGTATCCACGCTTCAGTCTTGCCGACCAGCTGGCCGAGGCGCTTGTCGGAAAAGCCCATGGATTTGAGTTCGATGAGGTCATTGGCGTCATCGGGCAGGCCGTTGACGCGGATCTTGGTCTCGACTTCGGTAATCTCCCGGATCTGGTTGAGGAACCATGGATCGATGGAAGTGACCCCATGCACTTCCTCGACACTCATGCCTTCGCGGAAAGCCTGGGCGACGACGCGCAGGCGGTCTTGCGTGGGCAGGGCGAGGGCCTGGCGCAGGGCGGCATCAGTTTCGAAGGGCAGGTCATCAAGGCCACAAAGGCCTGTCTCGAGCGAGCAGAGCGCTTTCTGGAGGCTTTCCTGGAACGAGCGGCCAATGGCCATGGCTTCGCCGACCGATTTCATGGCCGTGGTGAGGACCGGATCGGCGCCCTTGTACTTCTCGAAGGCAAAACGCGGGATCTTGGTGACCACGTAATCGATGGTCGGTTCGAAGGAGGCGGGCGTGACGCCCGTAATGTCATTGTCGAGTTCGTCGAGCGTGTAGCCGACGGCGAGCTTGGCGGCGATCTTTGCAATCGGGAAGCCGGTGGCCTTGGAGGCCAGCGCCGAGGAGCGCGAGACGCGTGGGTTCATCTCGATGACGATCAGACGGCCGTCTTT
This sequence comes from Alphaproteobacteria bacterium, assembly GCA_018827375.1. GTDB lineage: Bacteria > Pseudomonadota > Alphaproteobacteria > Caulobacterales > Hyphomonadaceae > Hyphomonas. The sequence continues at coordinate 81,934 of JAHJYW010000005.1, read as the reverse complement.
CGGGTTCACGGCGAATTGCACGTTCGAGCCGCCGGTCTCGACGCCGATCTCGCGCAGTACCGCAATCGAGGCGTTCCGCATGATCTGGTATTCTTTATCGGTCAGCGTCAGGGCAGGCGCGACGGTGATGGAGTCGCCCGTGTGCACACCCATCGGATCGATGTTCTCGATGGAGCAGATGATGATGCAATTGTCCGCCGTGTCGCGGACGACTTCCATCTCGTATTCTTTCCAGCCGAGCAGGCTTTCATCGATCAGGATCTGGGCATTCGGCGAAGCGGCGAGGCCCGAGCGGCAGATTTCCTCATACTCCTCGACATTGTAGGCGATGCCGCCGCCTGTGCCGCCAAGTGTGTAGGCAGGGCGGATGATGGCGGGCAGGCCGACCGTTTCGAGTGCGTCCATCGCCGCTTTCAGGCCGGACAGGCGGTCATAGCCCTTGATCTTGTTGTTCTCGCCGCGAATTTCCGGCGAGGCGATGATGGCGGCGCGCGGGTTTTCGAGGCCGATCCGGTCCATGGCCTCACGGAACAGCTTGCGGTCTTCGGCCATCTCGATGGCTTCGGCCTTGGCGCCGATCAGTTCGACGCCATGCTTTTCGAGGACGCCGGCGTAATGAAGGTCGAGCGCGCAGTTCAGCGCCGTCTGGCCACCCATTGTGGGCAGCAGGGCGTCAGGCTTTTCGACTTCGATGATTTTCTCGACAATCTCGGGCGTGATGGGCTCGATATAGGTCGCGTCTGCGAGGTCCGGGTCGGTCATGATCGTCGCCGGGTTCGAGTTTACCAGGATGACCCGGTAGCCCTCGGACTTCAGCGCCTTGACGGCCTGAACCCCGGAATAGTCGAACTCACAGGCCTGGCCGATGATGATCGGGCCGGCACCGATGACGAGGATCGATTTGATATCAGTGCGCTTCGGCATGGTAATTCTCTCTCCCGGGCAAACGGCTGCCTCATAGCGGGGAGTCGGTCCCGAGGGCAAGGATAAACAGGTGCATGGCTGCTATCGTATTGATGCCTTGGCGTGCAGGGGGGAAGAGGGGGGCTTGTTGTCGCAGCAGGCCCTGAGTGTTGGTCAGGCCATGCGGCCTTCGGAGTCAACCGACGTGTGCTCCTGCACAAGGCGCCACTCGCCGCTCTGCATTTCCCAGACAGCCGAGACGGCCTGACGCTGGACCATGGTCGTGCCTTCATGCGTCTCGCCTTCAAACAGGGTGAAATAAGCTGCTGAAGCGAGGCTGACAGACGTGCGGATCTCGACGTCAGAGGCGATGGCCAGCTGCCAGCTCCGAAACGTATCCTGCAGCACCGGCATCCAGACAGACTGATAGGTGTCGAAGGAGTCGCTCGCGGCGATATCCGAGCCGAAGTCACTCATCATGTTCAGACGACCAGCGCCGAGGAGAGGCCGCAGAGCCTCCATGTCGTTCGGACACGCGTCGCTGGACCAGGCATCAACCCATGCGTCGACGCGCGCGTGCACGGCCGCCTCGGGGGTGCGCTGGGGCACCATTGCAAGCAATGGGGGTGTCGTAAGCACAATAGGGTTGGCGCGGGGCATAGGGTCTTCCAGATCAGCGTCCGGCTTATGTGCGGACTTCGGATCAAACGGCGGTACCAAGGGGGCCGTTCCCCGGCAGGCCAAGGTCATTCAAGGGCGGAATCGGGGCGTATTGTGGCGGCCATTCATGCGCACTGCGCGCAAAGAAAAGCCCCGCATCCTGTTCGGGATACGGGGCTTGCCGTGGCGATGTACGGTCGCCGATGACTTGCGTGCTACCAGCGGCGCGAGTCGTAGGGGTAACGGTCATAGGCGTTGGCATAGCCGTCGCCGTCAGCGTCACGTTCGTCTTCCTGGTCTTTCACACCTGGCATGTCGCAGTCTTCAGACTCCGAACAGCCTTTGGCTGCGCCTGCTGCGCCACCGAGCACACCACCGATAACGGCACCGCGTTGGGCATCGCCATCACCGACATTGTTGCCGATCACTGCACCTGCAACGGCGCCGGCTGCTGCGCCATAAGCGGCGTTTTTCTCAGTCGTACCGCTGGATGTACAAGCGGCGAGGACAATGGCGCTCGCGCCTGCTGCGAAGAGCTTCATATATGTTGTCATTGTGTGCTCCTTATCTTGATCACGGGGTGCAAACGTCCCGTAGTCAGGAGCGGTTCCATCGTTTGTTGTTACATGCCGGTTAGGAAACCCGGTTATGTGCCCGTCAGGTCCAGCGTTTCGACAGTTTCTGACTCATGAGGTCCGCCTCTTCGCGGGCTGTGCCATCATATCCGGTGACGCTGTCGGCGACGAAGGGATTGGACTGGCGTTCATGCCCGAACGTGGAAATCGGGCCGTGGCCCGGCACGAAGCGCATTTCATTGCCAAGCGGCCAGAGCTTGCCGGTGATCGAGTCGATCAGCTGCTGGTGGTTGCCGCGCGGAAAGTCTGTCCGTCCGACCGAGCCCTGGAAGAGGACATCGCCGACAAAGGCGAGCGCCCCCTCCTTGTTATAGATCACGACATGGCCGGGCGTGTGGCCGGGGCAGTGGGCGACGCCGAACGTGGTGCCACCGAGTTCCAGCTCGTCGCCATCATTCAGGTAGCGCGTCGGCACGACATTCTTGCCATCCGTTATGCCATACTTGGCGCCCTGCGCTTCGACCTCGTCGAGCAGCCACTGGTCGTCCTCATGCGGGCCGATGATCGGGCAGCCTGTGCGCTCTGATACGGCTGTTGCGGCACCGGCATGGTCGAGGTGGCCATGAGTCAGCCAGACGGCGACGATCTTGACGCCGAACTGCTCGGCGGCAGCCATCAGGCGGTCAACTTCGCCGCCCGGATCGATGAAGACACCTTCCATCGTGGCGGTCGACCAGATCATGGACGTGTTCTGCTGAAGGGGCGTGACCGGAATGATCCGGATTTCGAGCTTGGGCTGGGGGGCTTGATCAGTCATGGACCAAGGATAGCGACGCAAACCCGGTTCGTGAAGCATTTCCGATGATTTGATGGGGTGGTGACGCGCCGTCAACTCGGCGTGAGGCCCTCGACGGCACGCAGGGCTGCCCCTAGGCTCGCCGAAAACAGGGCGGAAAGACTTCATGCAATCCATCTATTGGGTCCTGACCTGGGCCTGCCATCGCAAGTGTACGCATTGCTATGATGATCGCTTCCGGCCCTATGTGCGCGATGCGCTGACCCGAGTTGTGGCAGAGGGCCAGCATGCGTATGAGAAGGTCATCGCCAACCTGCCGGATGACATGACCTGGGCGAATGCTGAAACAGGCCAGCGCGAGCGGACCACGCTGATCCTGGCCGGTGGAGAATTGCTGATCGACGGCGTACGGGAGGAATTATTCTATCCGGCGCTTGAGGCGATCCGCGCGCGCTGGGGTGAGGCAGGGCCGCGCATCTCGATCCAGACGACAGGTGATGTCGTGACGCCGGAAATCCTGGATGAAGTGTTGGCGCGTGGTGTGACGGGCATTGCCATTGCTTCTATCGATGATTTCCATGTCGGCATGAAAGGCGAGAAGAAGTTTCGCTTCATGCAGGATGTGCGCTTGCTGATGGAGAGCCGGGGAGTCCGGGAAGTCGCGATCGGCGCGGCGAAGAGCGAGAAATTGAAATCGCCGGATCCGTCAAAGCGCACGAAGGGCGACGGCCCGACTTTCCTGTTCTTTGGTGCGCAGGAAGACCTTTGGATCGGTGAGCTGTGGCCGCGCGGCCGGGCCTGGTCGAACGGCCTGTCCAATGCGGGTTATGACACCAACTTCTGTGCGCGCTGGTCAGGCGGACGCAACTTCCTGAAGATGCACGAAGTCGGCAGCGAGATCGCCATAGAGCCCGATGGGTCGATCTATCCCTGCTGCCTGAAGACGAAGGCGCCGCTCGGTTCACTTGCAGAGGAAAGGCTGGAGGACATCCTTGCCAGCGTGGCGGTCCTGCCGTCGATACAGGCGCTGAACGATGGCGATCCGGAAGGAATGGGCGAGGCCTCCGGCTGGAGCCGGGACGTGTTCCGGGAGAAATCCGTTGCGGTCGATGGAAAGGGACGAGAAGTCGCCAACATGTGCCTCGGTTGCGACCGCTATTTCGAGGAAATCCTGGGTGCTGAGCTGAAGGCGCTGAGGGCGGAGCGTCTGGGAGCAAACAAAAAGACCGCCCCGGCGGCCTAACAGGCGCCAGAGCGGCCATTCTGTCCACCATCAGCAGGCGTACGGATCCCCACCCAGCCTGCGTAACTGTGATTGGTCAAATTTCACCGAGGAAACCCATCCAATTGTAAGTTTTACATACCACTGGTATGATAAAGCAACAATAGGCGAATTGTCCGATGGTCAAGCGCACGCCCGAACAGGCTGAGGAGACCCGGCGCACGATACTTGCGGCGGCCAGACACCTGTTTGAAACAAAGGGATATACCGACACGTCGCTTGCCGCCATCGTTGACGAGGCCGGTACGACCAAAGGTGCACTTTTCTATCATTTTGCCAGCAAGGAAGCCTTGTTCCGGGAAGTCTGGACCGCGGTGCAGCTGGAAATGGACGCAGAGACCCGTGCCGCCGCTGCTGCAGCCATATCGCCCACCGATCCTTATGCCGCCTTTCTGGCCGGCACGCGGATCTATTTTAAATGGGCGTCCACCGAGGCCTACCAGCGGATCGTGCTGACAGATGGACGGGCCGTGATGGGACTCGAGCGCTGGCAGGAGACCGACGACCGGCTGGGCCGTAACAATGTTGCCAATGGCCTGCGCTATCTGGCGAAGCAGGGCCATATTAGCCAGGAGCGCATCGTTCCGATGTCGGTCATGCTGCTCAACGCCCTGAACGGGGCGGGGTTTTCCTTGTCGCGCAAGGATCCCGGCGTTACGGCGGACAACCTGTTCGAGGCCTTCGAGGAATTGCTGCGCGGCCTGCGCTAGGTCAGTGGATCGACCCGGCCGTCGCCTGACTGGTTGACGCGCCACCAGCCTGCGATGCCATAACGACGCGCGTGCGTGACTTCGACGGCGTGCGGCACGGTTTCCGACAGCATGAAGACTGCGCCGGCGCCTTCCGGCAAAAGGCGGGCGGCGGGGACATCTGCTTCGCCAGCGCTCTCCGGCCAGATAACGAGGGCGCCGCCAAGGTCATCTTTCCAGTCAGCATTGAGATAGACGACCAGCGAGATGACGCGATTACGCGCGCCTTCGAAACTGTCGAGGTGACGATCATAGAAGCCGTCGACCGGATAGACGGCGAAGCAGGCCTCAAAGTCGAACAGGCCGAGCATCAGGGCGCGGTTGAGGCTTTCGCGGATCGGTTCAGCCCAGGCCAAAAAGGCCTTCTGGGCCGGGCTTGATCCATCCATCCAGGAGATGCGCGTGCGGCGTACGTCGCGGGCCAGCTGGAACATGTCCTCGCGGCCGATGCCGGCGGGGTCGAGGTCGTGTTCCTTGTCGCGTTCCAGGATTTCGGCGCGGAGGGCTGATGCGAGCGCTTCGGGCAGCATGTCCGGTTGCCAGCTCCAGCCCTTCAGCGACAGGTCCCCGGCGATATCGCCGAGCCTGTTGTCACCGGGAGGCGCGACAGCGATGTCCATGCGGATCAGGCGTGCAGGACGATCCGGCCTGCGCCGGAAAAGCTATCCACGATGATCGGCCATTAGGCCGGCAAAGCGGTCGAAGAGGTAGAAGCTGTCCTGCGGGCCGGGCGAGGCCTCGGGGTGGTGCTGGACCGATATGATCGGCTTGCCTGCAACGCTGAGGCCGGAATTGGTGCCGTCGAAGAGCGATGTATGGCTTTCCTCGACGCCTGCGGGCAGCGTTGAGGGGTCGACCGTGAAGCCATGGTTCATCGACACGATCTCGACCTTGCCGGTTGTGTGATCGCGGACCGGGTGGTTGGCGCCATGATGGCCCTGGGCCATTTTCATCGTCTTTGCGCCGAGTGCGAGCGCCAGCAACTGGTGGCCGAGGCAGATGCCGAGGATCGGTGTGCCGCTGGCAATGACATCGCGGATCATGTCGCCGGAGCGCAGGATCGTCGCTGCCGGGTCACCGGGGCCGTTGGAGAAGACGACGCCGTCCGGTTTGAGCGCGGCGATCTGGGCCGCCGTCACATCGCCGTTCACGACCGTGCTGCGCGCGCCGACGCTGGCCAGATTGCGCAGGATGTTCTTCTTCACGCCGAAATCGACCACGACGACGTGGAATTTCGCATCTTCAAGCACGCCGTAACCACTGACGGCGCTCCAGAGCTGCTCGCTGTTTTCGTAGGATGTCTCGCTGACGACATCGGCCGCAAGGTCGGCGTCGTCGAGGCCTTTCCAGGCGCGCGCTTGCTCGATGAGGGCGTCGGTATCGATGCCGCCTCCCGGCTGGTGGCAGATGGCAGCTTTCTGCATGCCCTTGTCGCGGATGAGGCGGGTCAGGGCGCGCGTGTCCACGCCGGACAGACCGATAATGCCGCGTGTCTTCATCCAGGCGTCGAAATGGCTGGTGGAGCGGAAGTTGGAAGGCGCCGTGATCGGCTCGCGGAAAATGGCGCCGCGGGCGGCCTTCATGCCTGCGGGCGACGATTCTTCCTGATCATCGGCATTTGCGCCGACATTTCCGATATGCGGGAAGGTGAACAGGACAACCTGAGAGGCATAAGAGGGATCTGTCAGGATCTCTTCATAGCCGGTGATGCTGGTATTGAAGCAGATCTCACCAACATTTGTACCTGCAGCGCCTGCGCCGAAACCAAGGAAAATGGTGCCATCTGCCAGCGCGACGGCTCCCGTCGCTGGTGAGTGAGCTTGAACTTTGGTGTCTTTAGTCATATTTCATTTCGCTTCCGGGCCGTTTCCCGGTCGTTAACCCAACCGACCGAAGATTTTGTCCGGTTAATGGGGCTGAGTCTACGCATCGTCAAGCAAAGTGGCGCATGCGGCACGTGAAAGGCAACAACGGCATGGGCCGAGAGGATACAACTGAAACGATGTCGCTCAAGGCGCGCATCGTCGAGGCATTGAAATCCGAGACCGAAAATGACGCAAGCGATGTCCGAATGGCCACGCTGCGACTGATCGAGTGCGCCGTCCGGGACAGGGATGTCTGCGCCCGCGGCCGCGGTGTCGGTGAAGGCTGTCCGGACGCCGATGTGCGCTCCGTTCTTGAAACCATGGTCGCACAGCGCGAGATTTCCGCGCGTGAGCATGAGGAAGCCGGACGGCTTGAAGATGCCATTCGCGAACGCGAAGAAATCGAGGTCATCCAGAAATTCCTTCCTGTGCCACTTACTGGTAAAAAGCTGGAAGCGGCGGTGAAGGATATTGTCGAGGATCTCGGCGCATCCAAGCTCAAGGATGTGGGGCGCTGCATGTCAGCGCTCAAGAAGAAGTTTCCCGGCATGATTGACACGGGCAGCGCCGGTAAAGCGGTCCGCGAGGCGCTCTCGCGCTCCTGACGCAATGCACTATTGAAACCTGTTGAAGGGACTGCGCCCGTCGCGGTCCCTTCGTGATTCCTTTCCGAAAATGCAGACTTAAAGGGGAACCGGGCGGCGCCACATCGCGTTGAGCGGATGTTATTGCAAGGAAAGGAACCTTACTATGAAACATTACATCGCTCCTATCGGTGCCGTCGCTGCTATCGCCCTTTTGGCCGCCTGCTCCGGCCCTGACTCGACCGTTGATACGACTGAAACACCAGTCCAGACTGAATCGACCGACATGGCTGATACCACTGTCGACAATACCACGATGGCTGAAACCGAAATGGCTCGCCCATCCTACGTGATGGCCGCTGGTGAATTTGAAGCCTCCGATCTGATCGGTGATGACATCACCGGCGCCGACGGCGAGAAGATCGCCACGGTTGCCGACGTTCTGCTCGGCAAGGATGGCGCGCCAAGCCATATCGTATTCCGTGACGGCGGCGTCCTCGGTGTCGCTGGTGATCTCGGAACGCTTCCGTTCAGCTCCGTCACTGTCACGCTTGATGCCGAAGGCGAGCCAGAAGTTTCGGCCGCCCTGGTTGATGAATCGCTCGAAGGCGTTGCCGAGTTCGAGCAGGATGGCCTGAATGATTTCAGCCTGGCATCAGAACTGATCGGCACGAATGCCGAACTGTCGGTTGCTGACAATTACACGCGCATCACTGACCTGATCATGGATAGCGAAGGCCACGTGAAACACGCTGTCGTCACAGATGGCGTGTCCGGTGTGGCCTCGACTGAGCGCCTCGTTATCGACTTTGACGCGATCTCGGTGGTGATGGTCGAAGACGATGAAGAAGTCATGGTCAACAAGACACCTGAGCAGATGAAAACTGCGCCTGTTCTCAACGACGCGTAATAGACCGCGCGCCGGACTTACCGGCACGTAGATGGAATGGCCCTGCCTCATGGTGGGGCCATTTTCATATTGGCAGTCCATCCGGCTATTTCCGCGTTTCCCGACATGCCGCAACGCGCTACACTTAGCCCATGTCCCAGCCCGTGCGCATCCCTGACGGCTTCGTCGAAGAACTGAAAGCCCGCATCCGGCCTTCGGACGTGATCGGCCGCAAGGTGAAGCTGGTAAAGAAGGGCAAGGAATGGGTCGGGCTGTCGCCGTTCACCAACGAGAAAAGCCCGAGTTTCTACGTCAACGACCAGAAGCGCATCTTCAAATGCTTCTCTTCCGGCATGGGCGGCGACGTCATCAGTTTCATCATGGAGACCGAGCGCCTCTCGTTCATGGAGGCGGTCGAGAAGCTTGCCGAAGAAGCGGGGATGAGCCTGCCCAAGGCCAGCCCCCAAGCGGCCGAGGAATATGACCACCGCAAGCGCCTGCAGGCTGTGTGCGAAGCAGCGGCCAGCTATTATGAGGATCGCCTGCAATCGACTGAGGGCGCGGCGGCGCGGCTCTATCTGGAAGGCCGCGGTCTTCTGCCGGGTGCCTGGCGGCGCCACAGGCTGGGATATTCGCCCGATGACTGGCGCAAGACAATCGAGCACCTGAAGTCTGAAGGCTTCACGATGCCGGAAATTCTCGAAGCGGGCCTTGCCAAGGAAAGCGACAAGGGCGGTGAACCCTATGATGCTTTCCGCGGGCGCCTGATGTTCCCGATACCGGATTCGCGTGGCGCAATCATCGCATTCGGGGGCAGGGGCCTGACCCCCGACGCCAAGCCGAAATACCTGAACTCCGGTGACACGCCGCTCTTCCACAAATCGCGCGTGCTCTATCGTTACAAGGCAGCCCGCGAGGCGCTCGGCTCGGGCGAGGGCGGCGGCCTGATCGTTTGCGAAGGCTATATGGACGCCATCGCGCTGACAGAGGCGGGCTTTGGCCATGCTGTTGCCCCGCTTGGAACGGCGCTTACCGAAGACCAGATCTCGCTACTCTGGCGCGCCGGACCTGAACCTGTGCTGTGCTTTGATGGCGACAGGGCAGGCCTTGGCGCTGCCTTCCGCGCACTGGACCGGGCCTTGCCGCATGTCGAACCCGGCCGCTCACTCTATTTCGTCCTCTTGCCGGATGGCATGGACCCCGATGATCTGATTCGGGAGCGCGGCCCGACGGCGATGCAGGAAGCGCTGGACAATCGCCTGGCCCTTTCGGAATTGCTCTGGCGGCGTGAGCGGGACGCTGAGCCGCTCGATACGCCTGAACGTCAGGCCGGGCTGGAGGCACGCCTGTCGGCGGCGTCCGCTCAAATCCAGCATCCAGGTGTGCGCGCCGCCTATGAGCGCGATCTGAAGGCACGCATGCGCGATCATTTCTGGCAGGTGCGCCAGGCCAGCCGCAGCAATAATGCTCCCCGGAACAACACACCCAACAACAGCTACAACAACAGGAAGCGGCCCGGATCGGGACAGAATCCCGCCTCGGGCGAGTCTGGTCAGGCGGCCCTGAGGAGCGGTGCGCCAGCCAAATTGCGCGGCCTCGGCGCTGTCGTCCGTGCGATTGATAGTCCCTACCTTCTGGCGCTCGGTACGGAAACGCTGGCGGCCTGTGTCTTTCCCGATCCGGACGTCAGCCAGATCCGTGACTGCGTGCTGGACTTTGTGAACGCAGGGAAAGCTATTGACCGCAGGGCCATGAGCGCCCATTTACTCGAAACTGGGAACATGCGCGCATCCAGATTGCTCAAAGATTATCCTGACACGCCTCAGATAGCGGCCGATGGGCCCGAGGCACGGGAATGGCTTATAGCCCTCGAGCAATACATGGCGGTGAGAGGTTTCGACGGGCAGGATCCCGGCTCTGGCACAGAAGCTGCGAGCGGGGAGTCAACGGCGTCGCCATCTGCGTGGCGCCGGAGGCATCAGCTTGTCGCAGAACGTAGGGCCCTAAAGGCCCGCATGAACGAGGCAGCAGGAAAAGTCGGCGAAAGCTGAAGGCGCAGGGCAATTTTGGGCAATCCGGCAGGGCAGATGCCGGAACACCCACAGGAGAGAATTGAATGGCAACAGCCACCAAAAAGAAGAACACCGCGGGTGATGGTGAAGGCGAAGACGAAAAGGACGGCGAAACCGCCCTCGTCGACTTCAATGCAACCGACGTCAAGAAAGTCCTGAAGCGCGCCCAGAAGCGCGGCTTCATAACGCATGACGAAGTCAACGCCCTGTTGCCAGCCGAGGATATGACCTCGGACCAGATCGAGGACGTCATGTCCCAGATCTCGGAAATGGGCATCGCGGTGGTCGAGAGCGAGGAAGAGGCCGAAGCCGAAGGTAAGGCGCTCACCAAGATCGAAGACAAGAAAGTTGTCACCAAGAAGGGCAATGCGCGCGGCTCTGACCGCACGGATGACCCCGTGCGCATGTACCTGCGCGAAATGGGCGCTGTCGAGCTGCTCTCACGCGAAGGCGAAATCGCCATCGCGAAGCGTATCGAGGCCGGCCGCGACGCGATGATCCGGGGCCTCTGCGAAAGCCCGCTGACCTTTGAGGCCATGATGGTGTGGCGCGACGAGCTGATCAACGAGCGCATCCTCCTTCGCGACCTGATCGACCTCGAGGCGACCTATGGCGCGGAAAACCCGCCGCCGGAGCCAAAGCCCAAGGAAGAAGAAGACGAAGCCGATGAGGCGAAAGCCGAAGGTGAAGAAGGCTCCAACGACGACGATGAGGACGACGAGGACGATGCTGCGGCAATGTCCATGTCGGCCATGGAAGCCGAACTGCGCGAAGGCGTGCTGGCCAAGCTGGACGAGATTTCCGACGGCTTCGGACGCTATCGCAAACTGCAGGACAAGCTGGTTGGACGTCGCCTTGAAGGCAAGGACCTGACACCAAAGGCCCAGGCCGAATATGACGAGCTGTCGAACAATATCGTCGACAGCCTGAAAACCATCCATATCAACAATGCCCGTATCGAGGCACTGGTCGAGCAGCTTTACGCCATCAACAAGAAGTTGATGGGCCTTGAAGGCAAGCTGATGCGCATGGCCGACGCCCATGGCGTGCCACGCAAGGAATTCCTCGAGAACTATTTCGGCCACGAACTTGAGCCGGAATGGGGCGAGCGCGTGAAAACGCTGTCGGCGAAGTGGAAGCGCTTCATCGAGGGCAAGGATGACGAAATCGAAGCCGTGCGCGGTGAGATTTCCGAAATCGCGCAGGAGATCGGCATTCCGATCGATAACTATCGCGTGCTGGTCCAGACCGTCCAGAAGGGTGAGCGCGAAGCGCGCATTGCCAAGAAGGAAATGGTCGAGGCCAACCTCCGCCTCGTGATCTCGATTGCCAAGAAATACACCAACCGCGGCCTGCAATTCCTGGATCTCATTCAGGAAGGCAACATTGGCCTCATGAAAGCCGTCGACAAATTCGAATACCGTCGCGGTTACAAGTTCTCGACCTATGCCACTTGGTGGATCCGTCAGGCCATTACCCGCTCCATCGCGGACCAGGCCCGTACGATCCGTATCCCGGTGCACATGATCGAGACGATCAACAAGATCATCCGGACACAGCGCCAGATGCTGCACGAGATAGGCCGTGAGCCGACACCGGAAGAACTGGCTGAAAAGCTGGGGCTGCCGCTGGAGAAGATCCGCAAGGTTCTGAAGATCGCGAAAGAGCCGATCTCGCTGGAAACACCAATTGGCGACGACGAGGATTCAAACCTCGGCGACTTTATCGAGGACAAGATGGCGCTTCTGCCCGTCGACGCCGCGATCCAGTCGAACCTGCGTGAAACAACCACCCGCGTGCTCGCCTCACTCACCCCGCGTGAGGAACGCGTGCTGCGCATGCGCTTCGGCATCGGCATGAACACCGATCATACGCTGGAAGAAGTCGGCCAGCAATTCTCTGTGACGCGCGAACGTATTCGTCAGATCGAAGCCAAGGCGCTTCGCAAGCTGAAGCACCCAAGCCGCAGCCGCAAGCTGCGCAGCTTCTTGGATACCTGATTTCCGGCCCGGGACCGGACCGGCATTGCCAGGATAAAACGGGCGCCGCGGCGCCCGTTTTTTTGTCTTCATCGTATCTGCCAGTCTTAGTAATGCAATTGCATTAAATTGCGCGCAGCTTATACTTTGGCCCTTGGAGAGCAAACTCGAGGAGCTGAAATTGAAGCGTATACTGATCGGCATAGCGATGGGCGTCGTCCTGATCGCCGCGTGCGTGCTAACGGCCGTCTTTGTTGCGAAGAATGGCGCCGTTAGCGCAGGCATTCGCGCTGCGACCTCCGGAATGGGCGATGCATCCGTCTCCAAGTTGGGCGATGTCAAACCTTATCCGCCAATCGAGTTTGCCGAGAAACATGCTTATGATCTCGGCGGTCAAGCCTATCTCTGGTTTTATGGCCGCTGGCGCATGATCCTGGAAGAGCGTGACTTCGTCTTGAAGAACGGATCAGAAATCAATTCGCTCCTCAAATACCGCGATCCGCCCACCGCTGACGACGAGATCTATGTCACGCCGAACCTCGATGTGCTGAACATCGTCTCGTTTTTCGATCTCGCGGAGCAGCCGCAGATCCTGACGATCCCGCCTATCGAGGATGGTCGCTATTACACGTTCATGTTCGTGGACGCCTGGCACAACATTATCGCCAACGTCTCTCGCCAGCATTATCCGCAAGGTGACCAGCAGGTCGCGCTGGTCGGTCCGGGCTGGCAGGGGCCACTGCCTGAGAGTGCCATTCGCCTGGACTCGCCGACAAACACAGTCGCGCTGCTCGGGCGTATCCGCGTCAGTCCCGAAATCCCGGAAGACGTGGCAAAGGCGCAGACCCTTCTCGATGCGGTAGAGGTGGCACCGCTGAGCGCGATAATGGACGTACCAGTGCCAGCGGCGATCGCACCGGGGAAGAGCTATGAGCTGATTGACCCGAATGCGCGGCAAACGCTCTCCATTTTCGACAATTACCGCGAGATACTCCGGCGCAATCCGCCCTACGGAAAAGACGCCTACGCGGCGGATATCTTCGAGGAAATCATTCCGGGCGCCGGCCTGGAACCCAATCCGGTCTTTATGGCGGGGCTGAAGGAAACGGCGCGGGATAGCCAGCGCATGATCCGGACGATTCCTCTGGCATCTCGCCTGCGTGGCTGGAGCATGACCCCGCCGGAGGTTTCAACGCCAGACTGGTCGTGGCTGCTGCGAGCAGCGCTGACAGAGTACGGCATCCTCGTGAACGTGAAAGAGGAATCCGTCTACATCACCACAACGCTGGATTCGGACCGGAAGAATATGACGGGCAGGGAGTCCTATGAGCTGCGGCTTGCATCACCGCCTCCTGTCAAGGAGTTCTGGTCCATAACCCTGTACGATATGGCAACGGCGCAGCTCATTGCGAATGACTGGGACAAGTTCCGGATCGGCGACAATACGCCTGGCTTGAAATATGAGGGAGACGGATCACTTCGTCTCTTCATCTCACCTGAGCCGCCGGAAGATGCTGACTATGTCCCCAACTGGATTCCAAGCACCCGTGACAGGGATATCCAGTTGAACATCGTCATGCGGATTTACGGGCCGACCGATGAAATCCTCAGCAAGGAATGGTTCCCGGAAAACTGGCAGAAGCAGTAACGCCCTCCGGAGACCCAAAATAAAAGGCGGCACGCGGGCCGCCCTTTTTGGTTTTTTATTTTACCCGGCGGCTTTAAGCGCCTGACTCAGGTCCACGATCAAACCGTCGGTGTCTTCGATGCCGGGTGGATGACCAGCGAGCGGACGGCGAAAATTTCGGGTCGCGCGTCTTTGGGCTTCGTTTCAAAGTTGACCGGTTCAAACAAGTAGGATCGCCCATGGCCCATCACATTCGTGTCGGTACTGGTGGCTGGAGCTATGAGCCCTGGTGGGAGCCGTTCTATCCGGCCGATGTACCGAAGACGAAGGAGCTGTCCTATGCGAGCCGGCAGCTGACCGCCATCGAGATCAATTTCACCTTCTACCGGAACCAGCCGGCGCATGTATTCGCCTTTGTCATATCCGGCGCCAAGGAATCAATCCTTTCGCCGCCAAGGCGCTGATCTAATGGGTAAGCGAACACCCGCTCACGCGGCCAGCTTCAGGCGAAGTGCGCTGCCTGAGGGGCCGCCTGTTCCGCTGATGCCCTTTTCCAGCAGATAGAGCAGCGCGTGCACATAACGTCCTGTCAGCACACGCATCTCTTCATTCATTGGCCCGGACCGGCTGCGCAGGATGAAGCAGAGGTCGCTGGCGATGAAGCCGAACAGTTCGAATCCGAAGAATGGGCCCTGTCCCTGGCAGTCATGGGCGATACGGTGCACGGCTGGCGTCTCGGTAGCATCGTCCCCGTCCAGTGCGCAGATCAAACCACGCAGCTGGGTATGCGTCGAGGTCAACCACTCCTGGCGCAGAGCAGGGAGCGTATCATTGGGCGACGCCTTGTGGGGCTCCCTGCGCTCCAGCCCGGCAAGCAAATCGAGCAGGGGATCTGTGGATACATCACCGGGGTCTGGTCGCACGTTCAGGCGCGCAATGGCGCTGAGCAGGTCGCCCTGATCAATCGGCTTGGTGACATAGCCGTTCGCGCCTTTCGAAAGGAAGCGTTCGCGGTCGCCCGCCATGGCGTCCGCCGTCAGCGCGATGACCGGAATGTCCCGATACGGCGCATCGCTTGCGCGCAGGATGGACAGCGCCTCCATCCCGTCCATCACGGGCATGTGGACATCCAGAAGCAGAATATCGAATGCGTCGCGCGCAAGGGCGTCGAGCACTTGCTGGCCGTTCTCCGCTTCAATTATCCGCGCATCATACGGCGTGAGAAAGAGTTTCACGACCTCCCGGTTCACACGGTTGTCGTCGGCCAGCAGGACGCGCAGGCCCGTAAGAGACGCCGCAGGGATATCTGCCTTCGAGAGTGTCGGGGCCATGCTGCCCTGCGAGGTGGCGGCACCTGCAAGAAACGTGAGTGTGAAGCTTGAGCCCTGGTGTGGCAGGCTTTGCCCGACAACATCGCCGCCCATCATCCGGGCAAGGCGCCGGGTGATGGCCAATCCAAGTCCCGTGCCACCAAAGCGGCGAGTCGTGGAGGAATCGGCTTGCGAGAAATCCGTAAAAAGGCGTGAGAGCGCGTCCTGGCTAATACCGATCCCGGAATCGCAGACGTCGATCGTAACGCGCCATTGTTCGTCTTCCGGCTGTGTCGCCACGCGTACCCGGACCTGCCCCTTGTCCGTGAACTTGATCGCATTTGAGATGAGGTTCGAAAGGCACTGGCGTACACGGACAGGATCGAAGCAGAGTGCGCTGTTGAAAGGCTCTTCCACGACAACCTCGAGACTTATGCCTTTTTCGCGCGCCCTGGGTTCAAAGAGCCGGGTTACGCGCCCAACCGCGTGGCGCAGATCTCCGTCCACGGCATCAATGCCAAGCTTGCCCGCTTCGATCTTCGAGAGGTCAAGCACATCATCGACAAGCGAAAGGAGGGTGCGGCCGGAGTCGAGCAGGATGTCGACCTTCTCATGCTGAGCGGGTGTCAGCTCGGGATCCGACATGAGTGATTGCGCCATGCCGAGGATGCCATTCAGCGGTGTGCGTATCTCGTGACTCATCGCGGCGAGGAATTGCGATTTGGCGTTGTTGGCCGCCTCGGTTTCCCGGGCCCGCGCCTCGGCCTGCTTGTAGGCTGTAATGTCGAAGTTGATGCCGGCAATGCCGATCTTGCCTGACGGGAGGGTAACAGGAAGTTTCTTTGTCAGCGCCGTCATCTCGGGGCCGATTTTTTCCTCGCTGAAGGAAATACCGTGTGCGAGCACCTTGCGGTCCTCACGTTCGAACACTTCCCATTGCTCCTGTGGATAGATATCGCGGTCGGGGCGTCCAAGGTAATTGAGGAGGCCGGTTGTCTTCAGAATGAAGCGATCCAGCGCAGCATTGCCATAGATCAGGTTCATGTTTTCATCCTTGATGAAAACCGGATCCGGCAGGGCATCCAGGAATGCCTGCATCAGTTCTGCGATGTTGCCGACATGCGTTGAGGCATTATCCTCCACTGACATGCGCGTTTCCCCCAATCTATTTTGAGGGGAAAATACGAGGATTTCGCAAATTCTATGTTAACGCTATCCTTCAGTCGTCAGACTGAAAGTTCCGATACCTGCGAAACCACAGGTTGGCTTGCGGCGTGACGTTGACGGATTGCCCAGCGGATCAGTTGCTGAACGTGTCACACTGTTTGGGATCGCCCGTGGTGATGCCGCGGCGAAGCCATTCCTGGCGTTGCGCAGCGGAGCCGTGGGTAAAGCCCTCAGGCGAGACGCGGCCTGTCGAACGCTTTTGCAGCATGTCATCACCGATGGCGTTGGCCGTTTTCATGCCTTCCTCGATGTCGCCGGATTCCAGTGCAACCTTGCCGCCTGAGACCTCGGATGCGTGAGCGGCCCAGACACCGGCATAGCAATCGGCCTGAAGTTCGAGCGCAACCGAATACTGATTGGCTTCGGCCTGATTACGTGCGCCCTGCTGGGCCTCGCGTACTTTCGCGGACGTGCCCGTCAGCGTCTGAACGTGGTGGCCGAATTCATGCGCAATCACATAGGCGCGGGCAAAGTCTGCACCCGACGCCCCAAGCTTGTTTTCCATCTCGGCCCAGAAGGACAGGTCGAGGTAAACGGTCTGGTCGTTCGGGCAGTAGAACGGGCCCATGGCGGCCTGTCCGTAGCCGCAACCTGTATTGGTGCCTTGCGTGTACAGAACAGTCGTAGGGGGTGTGTAGCCATTCAGCTCTGCACGCCACACGTCATCGATGTTCGCGCCGATGATATCGACGAACTGGCCGGCTTCATCTTCCGGTGTGCCGACAGGTGCCTGTTCCTGAGAGGATGACGAAACCGTCGTCTGCTCCATCAGCTGCGCCGTTTGCGATGGATCAATGCCGAACACGAAGTAGCCGATCAGCGCGATGACCAGCACACCGACGCCGCCTCCGGCGACGGCGCCGCCGCTCATGCCACGTCTGTCTTCAACCTTGCCGCCTTTGCGTCCGCCTTGCCACCGCATGTGATCCGTCTCCCTGATGTGCCGGAGGCCTGTGTCCGGGCTTACGCAGTTTGGCCGACAATTCTGTCTCAGCCCAGCCCGAAACGCACAAATGCGGCGGGAGTTTCCCAATCCTTGGTCCGTCGCGCTGGCTGAGCCGTATCTGCCTGTAAAATCAGGTGAGGTCGGCGTGAGCGCCGTAGGCGCAGGCGCGGCGCATTGCCAGAATATGATTGCGCTGAGCGTTGCGCCATCCCGCCAGGTTCAGCGGGGGCTCCAATGCCCGCACAAGCAAACTGTGCACGCCTGTTGTGTCGCCACTGAGCGGAAGACGCGCCACGAGCAGGGCTTTGGCCATCCAGGCGGATAGTCGCGCTTCGCTGGCACCCGACAGCCGGAAAGAAAACCCGTCATCCCACAGGGTCGTCACGGCAACGTCGAGCGAGAGTTCGTCCTGCAGAAGCGCGCTGAGGCTGCGCCGTGCGGAAGACGGCTGTTTGCCATCCGGTTTCGCAGCGAAGTGGTCGAGATGGGACAAGCCGGTTGCGTTTCGTCCAATATAGAGCAGGCCGTTATCAGCGGTTGCCAGGCCGGGAATAGTGACGCCCTCCGCGAGGAAGACGCCATAAACGCCCCGGGCCTTGTGCGAGGGCCCATGCCAACTGGCGCGCGCGGCCAAAAGCGCGCTGCTTACATCTGCGATTACCATGGTCCCCAGCCTCAACCTTTGCGCGAAGTATTAATGCCAGTTAATAATCGTGTCCATATCCCCGGACCCGGTTTTTCAAGCGGCGTCATTGCATTGGTGCCGGTCGGCCTAGCCACCCATCTGGTGCCAGAGGTCCATGGCCTGACAGAGCCCTTCCTGTTGCAAGGCAGTCTGCGCGCCCGAATTGAACTGGTCGCTCGCTGACGCAGCCCAGACGGCGGCGGCGGCATCGAAGCTTGTGAAGCCGATCTCGGACATGCCCCGCTCAATCCGGCTGCAGATCAGCCGTGCGGTATCGGCGTCGGCTGTATCATTCAGGCTGGCAATGCGGTCCGACAGATCGAGGCGCGAGAAAATGTAGTCATAAACCGTCAGGTCTTCGCCCACATCAAAGGCGAGGATGTCGCCCGACGGGATGCCAGAATAGTCCGGTTCCTGGCCATCATAGTCAGACGACGCGGCCGTAAAGATCGAGGGGATGGGCTGGTCGAGATAAACCGCCCACTGGCCGATCGATCCCTTGCCCTTGGTCTGTTTGATATTGCCCGCATCAGGCAGCTCAGCCGAGACAACGAGGATCGGCGTATCGCTCCAGGACTTCACCGAAAAGGCGCTCGTCGACTGTTCGGTGATCGACTGGCCGAACAGCGTGGTTGATTGCGTATTGAGGAAGTTGGACGCCTCCAGCATCAGCGGCTGGTTGAAGTAGGTCACCAGTGTCGAAGCGGGGGCAATCAGGTTGGCGGCTGTGGTCAGCGCGCCCATGACGCTCGCCCCGGCGCTGCCTTGGCGCTCGTCCGAAAGTTGCAGCCGGAACCGACCCTCGATCGTCGTGTTCGGACCGACCTTGAAATAGGGCGTTGCATAGACCGAGATGCTCTCGTTCGTGGTCCAGGCCTCGCCCTCCTGGCTGTCGGAAGAAAAGGTTGCCGAGAACAGCGCCTTGGTCGCCTTGATGTCCGGCTTGGCAACATCGAACTCGGCAATCAGTGTGCGCGTTACGTTGCGCGATCCCATCATGCGCGAGAACCAGTTGCGGCTCTCTTTGTTATAATTGCGCATCTCCACCGGTTCCTTGCGCGTGCCTGTTGAAACCCCCTCAACATCATAGGCGTCAGGCTTCAGCGTCACGATCTGGATACGGGTATAGCGATCCTGCAGCATCAGGCCGTACTCGGAGTAAAGTGCGCTCTCGTCGATCGCGACATCAATGAAGGGCAGGTAGTCCTTGCCCGGCTTCGCATTGCTGACAGCCCTTCCGATTGGCCGGCCTGAGCCGCGTCCCGGGCCCGACGACCCGACCATGGGCGGAGGCGGCGTTTCCATTCCGGTCGAAGGGTATGGCAGGCCGCGGTCCGGGCCATAATCGCTGTCGTTCTCTTCCGCGTAGACAGGCGGGGGTGGAGGCGGCGGCGGTGGCGGAGATGGTGGAACCTCTGTCGTTGGTGTCGATCCGCCTTGGGTCACCTGCTTCGATGCGCATGCCGTCGCAACCAGTGCGATGGCTAGAATCCCGACCTGTCCATATCTCATCACGCGCGTCCCCTTTAGCTGCGTTCCGTCCCATAGTTAACAAAATGGTAACACTGCCCACTGCCCAGCGCGAGCCCTCTGACGCGGTTTCACGCCTTGCGTGCAACTGGCCGAAATATTGCATTCCAGGCGTCGTGGCGCATTATTGGTTCTGTTGCAGAATGGGGCTTTACGCTTCAGATGCTGCAGTGCCATAAGCCCATTGCCGACGGGGCAGTAGAACCCCATATACTCACTGTGAGCATATTTGCCACGCTGTCTAATCGCCGGGAGGGCACAGTCTTGTTGCTCAACATGTTGAAAGCCAAACTTCACTCTGCCACCGTCACCCAGTGTGACCTGCACTATGAAGGCTCGATCTCCATTGATCAGGACCTCCTCGACGCGTCAGGTATCCTGCCGCACGAGCGTGTTGACCTGTGGAACGTCACCAATGGCGCCCGCCTCCAGACGTATGCGCTCGAAGCGCCCCGCGGCTCGCGCACCATCGGTGTCAACGGCGCTGCGGCCCGTCACTTTGCGGTCGGCGACAAGATCATCATCGCGGCATTCGCGAGCGTCGAGGCCGAAAAGGCCCGCCAGCATGCGCCGACTGTCGTGCTGCTTGACGATGCCAACGAGATCAAGCTCCCGGCCTGATCGGCCCGACACGAAATTCATTCATTAAGGTTGAATGCCGCGCTCCTCTCGCGCAGGCTGCTGCACAAACAGTGTGTTGCGGGGGGGAATCGGGATGCGGACTTTCATACTGGGATTGGTGCTCCTGCTGCTCGGCCAGGCTGCACTGGCGCAGATGCCACAGCCTCCGCTTGAAGCCTATGGCGAGCTGCACCGCGTGCGCCATATGGCGATGTCTGGTTTGCCGACAGCAAGCACCTGATCCTCGACGTCTCCGACACCAAGGACTTTTACGGTTACAAGCAAGTTTCGAATACTCGGAATCGTTTTCGCTGAATCTCGAAACCAACAAGTCCCAGCAATTATTGCGGGCAACGCGGGATATCTATCCCGCGCAGGCGGGCCTCGGAAAGATTGTCGGCGTGGACAGCGAGTCTGGTCAGGCCCTGATGCCGGCCCATCGCCCAGCTACTTCTTCTAAGACGCAGCGCTCAACAAGGACGTGCAGACCCTGGTCGACCGTTTCCAGGGCGGCTCGGTGGAACTTGTCAGCCATAGCCGCGACTGGAACCGCATTCTCGTTTCTCTTTTCAATTCCTATGGCGTCAACAAATATGCTGTGCTCGACCGCGAGACGGGCGACCTGATCGGCCTGATGGATGACAGGGACGATATCCCGCTGGATGCCGTTGCTCATGTGATGACCGTTGCCTATCCGGCGCGCGGTGGGTTCAACATTCCCGCCATCCTCACGCTCCCGGTGGGCGTTTCCCCGGCCGACCTGACAAACCTCCCAATGATCGTCATGCCGCACGGCGGGCCTTCCGCGTATGATGCCGTCACGTTTGACTGGATGGCGCAGTACTTTGCCAATCGCGGCTATCTTGTGCTCCAGCCGAACTTCCGCGGCTCGGATGGTTACGGGCGGGCGTTCCTACAGGCAGGTTATGGCGAGTGGGGCGCGAAGATGCAGGACGATGTCAGCGATGGCGTCGCCGCAATGATAGCCGAGGGCCTCGCAGACCCGGCGCGTGCCTGCATCGTGGGCACCAGCTTTGGCGGTTATTCCGCCTTGGCGGGCGGCGCTTTTACGCCCGATCTCTACAAATGCGTCGTCGCTGTCGCGCCGGTTGCTGACCTACCGAAGATGATCTCCGACGTCGCGTCCATTCGCGGCTCACGTCCACTGGGCGGTCGATTACTGGAAGGATCTGATGGGCGGCCCCAAATCGGCGAGCATCGATATCAATGCGATTTCGCCAGCCAATAGCGCCGCCACGTTCGCGGCGCCGGTCCTGCTCATTCATGGCAAGAACGATACGGTCGTGCCGATCAGCCAGAGTGAAGTCATGCAGCGCGCACTCGAGAAGGCTGGTAAGCCTGTGACGTTGATCCGCCTCGACGGGGAGGACCACTTGCTGTCAGAAGGCGACACCCGCATCGAAACGCTCCGCGCCATGTCAGACTTCGTCGAGGCCAATATGGGCGTGCGCTAGAAACCAGCGGGTTTGGGCAGGTCCTTGCTGGAAATACAGATCACCTTGAACCGCTCGCCCATGTCTTTCGGGTCGATCAGGCGCTGGGCCGCGTTGAAGATCGCCTCGGCGTCGTCCTCATTGGCTTTCACGAGCTGATTGAGCCGCGCCTGTGCGCCAAGGCCCAGCAGGAACATGCCCTGAGGCGCCGCGCCGTGCACTTCCAGGCCTGCGCTGGTTGCAAGCCGTTTCAGGCGTCCGAAGTCCACGTCCACAGTCAGGTCCGTTTCGCCGGGGGCGAGCAGCGGCGAGACCTGCGCCCCGTCCTTGAAGGCCCGCAGCGAGTCGCCAGGCGCAGCATCGACGGGGCCATAATCAATGAACAGCGCATGCATCGGAAGGCCGTTGGCCGCGCGCGTGGCCAGCTCGGCCACAAGAATGTCGAGCCCGATCTGCACTTCCACGCAATTGGCAGTCTTGGCGGTGCCCTCTGGCGCGATGCTGCCGTCGGCAGCGAGACCGAAGGCCAGCGCACCTTCCGCATCGAGCCCCACGACGCATTCGCGCCACTCTTCGCCGTCACGGCGGAACTGCCGAGCGGGCAGGCAGTCGAGATACTCGTTTGCAAGAATGATCGTCGGCAAGGCGGGCACTTCGGAAGCGTGTTCAGCAAATTGCGGTTCGTAGATCGCAAGGCGCTCCACCTGCACATCGCGCAGGGCAGGGCTCGGCTCGACGAGATAGAGGTTCATCGCCTCGGCAAAGGGCTTGCCGCCTGCAACGAAAGCCATCCGCAGCGCATCCTGCATCAGCACGCCCCGTCCCGGTCCGATCTCGACAAGGCAGAAGGTCTCCGGTGAGCCGATCGCCTGCCATTCATGCACAACCCACAGGCCCAGAAGCTCACCGAACACCTGGCTTGTTTCCGGCGCCGTGATGAAGTCTCGGCCCAAACCCGGCCGCGTGGCGTAATAGCCATCCTGACGGTCGTGCAGGGCGAGATGCATGAAGGTCGAAACCGGGATCGGGCCGCCGGTTTCGATCAGGCGGATGAGGCGGTCATTCAGGGTCATTTCATCTCTAGTCAGGTGAATGGAGTGGCTTTGGCTTGAGGGCGTTCCACACCAGCCATGCACCACCAATCCACATCGGTGTCGACAGGATCATGCCCATGGTCAGGCCAAAGGGCAGGTCGCTGGCAAAGGAATCCGGCAGGCGGTAATTCTCGACGATCGAGCGCCCGGTGCCGTACATCAGCAGGAACAGGCCTGCGATCAGGCCATGCTTTTTCAGCGCATTGAATTTCCAGATCAGGATGGAGGCGACGACCAGTGGCAGCAGGCCTTCCAGTGCGGCTTCGTAAAGCTGGCTCGGATGGCGCGCGAATTCGTGGCCATTATAAACCCACTGCTTTGCCACCCAGTCATAGGCGGGCGGGGTTGAGCCCGGCACGACGCCTTCCGGAAAGACCATGCCCATGGCGCTGTCGGTCTTGCGGCCGTAGAGCTCGGCATTGATGAAATTGGCGAGGCGCCCGAACATGATGCCGATCGGCGCCACGACGCCCGCAATATCGCCCAGCGGCAGCAGGCTGAGCTTGCGGCGCCGCGCGATCACGATGATGGCCAGCGTCACGCCGATCAGCCCGCCATGGAAAGACATCCCGCCATCCCATATCCGCAGCACGCTCATCGGGTTCGCGGCAATCACCTCCTGCTGGTAGGGAACCATGTAGAAGAGGACATAGCCAAACCGTCCACCGAGGATGATGCCCAGGATGATCCAGAACATGATATCGTCGAGGTCGTCCTTGGTCGCCGGGGCCTTGCCGCCGAACATGGCCGGACGGCTGATCAACGCCGTCGCATACTGCCAGGCGAGCATGATGCCCGCGATATAGGCTAGCGCATACCAGCGCAGGTGGAAGGTTCCGAGGCCGATAAATCCGAAGTCGATGGAAACGAGCGCCGGGCTGATTTCCGGGAAAGACATGGCTTCGGCTGCCATGGGCAGGGCCATCAAACTCACAAGGTCTGTCATGCGGCGTCTTTTCCCTGTCTGGAACGCGTCCTATCTGTTAGGCAGCAGACAATCATGCCCAGCCGCCCCCGCGCGAAGGAGTAGCCTCATGGCGAACACAAATCCACTGCTCGATGACATTGCGGGCCTGATGACCGGCGCCATGGGCGCTGCCCGTGCAGCTGGCGAGGAAGCCAAGACGGCTGCCCAATCGCGCGTACGCGCGCTTATCGCCGACATGGACCTTGCCGGGCGTGATGAAGTCGAGGCCCTCAAGGCCATCGCAACAGCCGCGCTTGAGCGTGTCGAGGCGCTCGAAGCCCGCGTTGCGGCACTCGAAGGCGACGCGAAAGCGAAATAGGCCCCACCTGTAGAATAATGCCGTTAACCTGTAGACTTAGGTAGACGCGCTTTAACGCACTTGCTTAGCTGCCCTTGGCCTCGGCATGCGAATCCTGCACCGTGCATACGAGACCGAAAGGGGAAACCACCATGAGTCTTGATCTCTCCCGCAGCGAGATTGATCTGCCAGACCCGCTCGAGCGGGTTGAAGAAGCCCTGGAAACAGCCAGCTGGCAGTACGATCGCGACGATGATGGTACAATTCAGGCCGTGGCCGAAACCAAGTGGGGCGACATGGGCGCGCTGTTTGCGTATCGCCCCGAACCTTCCGCAATCCATTTTTCGATGACGCTCGACGTGAAGCCGGTTGCTTCGCGCCGCGCCGCCATTGCCGAACTCATCATGATGGCAAACGAACGTCTCTGGCTCGGCCATTTCGATTATTGGGCTGACGAAGGCGTGATCATTTTCCGCTACACGTTCGCCATGCTCGACCGGGATGAAGTCACGCCCGGTGAAGCACGGTCCGTCATTGCGGCCGCTGTCAGCGCCGTCGATCGGTTTGTGCCTGCCTTCAATTTCCTTATCTGGGCGGGCAAGTCGCCGCGCGAGGCCATTGAGGCCGTGATGTTCGAAACCCACGGCGAAGCCTGAGACAGACGCACATGGCAGGCAAGGCAGCGACCGTTCCGACCATCGTATTGATCGGCGCGGGCCGCATGGGTGCGGCGCTTGTGCGCGGCTGGCTGGCCGCCAAGACGAAATCACGCATCATCCTGATTGATCCCTCGCCGTCCGACGAAGTCTCCGGCTGGGCCGAGGCAGGCAAGGTCCAGCTGAACCACGCGCCCCAGCCGGCGGACATACTTGTGCTGTCGGTGAAGCCGCAGGTGTTCACATGCGTTGTCGAGGACGTTGCCGCTTTTGTCGGGCCCAAGACGCTCATCGTCTCGGTCATGGCGGGTATCCTGATGAAGCAGCTGGCGGCTGCATTTGATTCGCCCCGTGTGATCCGCGCCATGCCGAATACGCCGGGTGCCATCGGGCAGGGTGTGACGGTCATCACCGCGCCGCCCGGCGCGGCTGATGCAGACATCGCTGTCGTAACCGGGCTGCTGAAGCCGCTCGGCGATGTCGAAGGGCCGATCGACGAGAAACTGATATCGGCGGCGGCGGGTGTCTCCGGCTGCGGCCCGGCCTATGTTTTCCTGCTTGCGGAAGTGATGGCGATGGCGGGCGAGGCAGAAGGTCTTCCAGCGGACCTCGCGGCCCGTCTTGCCCGCAAGACAGTCGAGGGCGCCGCTGCCCTTATGGCATCAACTGGGGAAGCCCCGGATACGCTGCGTAAAGCGGTCACTTCACCCAACGGAGTCACGCAGGCGGCCCTTGACATCCTGATGGATGAAGGTGGGATGCCAGCCCTGATGAGAAAGGCCCTGCGGGCGGCTGCCAACCGTGAAAGGGACCTATCTCGCCAAAAGGATTAGACGAGGGACTGCCCGTGGCGCGCAATGCAAGCATCATCGAACAAGGCCTCCGCGCAGCGCTGGAACTCGCGGCCGAAAAGCCCTGGGCTTCCCTGACGCTTGGCGAGATCGCGGTCCGCGCCGACCTCACCCTTAATGACTTTCACGGCATCGCTACGCGCGAAACACTGGCTGATGCTGTCGACGCGCATTTCGACCGCGCCATGTCAGCCGAAGGTGTCGCCAGTGACGATCTTCCCCGCGAGCGCCTGTTCGAGGTCATCATGCTCCGCTTTGAGGCGATGGAAGACTATCGCGACGGACTGAAATCTCTTTTCAGCTATCGCGAAACCGCACCGGACCATCTCGTGCGCTTGCCAGCTGCCCGCGCCGCCTCTGCCCGCTGGGCACTGGCCTCTGCCGGGCTCGATGATGACAGCGGCGGCCCGCTCAGCCTGAAGGTTCTCGCCATCGCCTTTGTCATCGCCCGCGCCGAGAGGGCCTGGCGCAGGGAAACCAGCGGCGATTTTGCGCTGACCATGGCCGCACTCGACAAATCATTGCGCGCTGCAGAAGCGCGCATGGGCTGGATCTCTCGTTTCAGGGGCAGGTTCACGCCAGACCAATCAAAACCAACACAAGAAAATGACGCGCCGGAGAACGGTGCCACTGGGGAGTAATATGCATGAACCGTCCGGGATTAGACGGAAACCCGCTGGAGCTGACGCCCGGCTGGTTCAACGACCTGTTTGAGACAATTGGAATTGATGCCGACGTAAAAGGCCTGACGGCCAAGGCAATCGGCACAGGCCAGATCGGCGAGAATGTCCGCTTCGTGTTCGACTATGCCCGCAAGGGTGAAGGCGCGCCGGACACACTGGTCGGCAAGTTCCCGTCCGGCAGCGAAGCCAGTCTCGCAACGGCCCAGTTGCTGGGCCACTACAAGCGCGAGGTCATGTTCTACCGCACTTTCCCGAAAGTGGCCGGCAAGATCACACCAGGCGCGCTCTATACCGATTATGACGACGCCACCAACCGCTTCGCCCTGATCATGGAAGACATGGCGCCCTCCGAACAGGGCGACCAGTTGAAGGGCTGTTCAGTGGCTGAAGCCGAACTGGCGCTGGCATCGGCGGCCATTCTCCATGCCGCCTACTGGAAGGACGAAAGCCTTGATCAGCATGACTGGTTGCAAGGCACCGAAGCGGCGCCGCCGCCTGCGCTGACTCCCGAACAGGTGTCCGGGCTGTGGACCGGGTTCAAGGAACGCTACAAGGCCCAGCTCACCTCTGATGTGATTGAGGTCGGTGATCTTTATTCGGCTGCGCTGCCGCGTTGGAGTGAAGCGCATGAAGGCCCGTTTGCGCTCACACATAATGATTTCCGGCTCGACAACATGCTGTTCGGCAAGCCCGGCGCGCCAAAGCCGATTGCCCTGGTCGACTGGCAGACGGCCGCCAAGGGCGCACCGGCCAATGACGTCGCCTATTTCATTGGCGCAGGCCTGACGCGTGAAGAGAGGCCAAAACATGAGAAGGCCCTGCTGCGCTTTTATCATGACCGCCTGACAGACGCGGGCGTGAGTGGCTACAGCTTCAGCGACCTTTACGACGATTACCGCTGGTTTTCATTCTACGGCATGTCGGTTGCCTTCGGTGCCGCGATGCTCGTCAAGCAGACAGAGCGGGGTGATGAAATGTTCCTGACCATGCTCCGCAGGCATGCCGCGCAGGCCCGTGACAATGACGCGCTCGTCCTTCTCACCTGAAATTTTTTTAATGTGAATCGCAATAAAACCGGGGAGAAACGGCATTTGTCCCGGTGCGGGACAGCTTTCCAAACATCCCCCTAACGCGGGGGACGAAACTCACACGTCTCCTTATGCGAGGGCTTAAATCCACTCGTGTACACCTCTTGTCTGAGGGCCTGAAGAAGTCGGGTTACGACATGACCGAAGAATGGTGTGTGGATATGGAAACGCAGAACGCAAACATGACGAGTGTCAAAGGCCCGGATGGCCAGACGCTCACACTGGCAGACCTGCCATCCCCCGGGATTTCCCGGTGGGTGACACGCCGAAAGGCAGAAGTTGTTGCAGCCGTTTCAGGGGGACTGCTTTCGCGCAAAGCTGCGTGCGATCGCTACAACCTGACGGATGAGGAATATGAAGGCTGGGAGAAACTTTACTCCCGCCACGGCATCAAGGGCCTGCGCACAACGCGGCTCCAGAAGTACCGCCGCTAGTCGGTCCGGTATTCGTTACCAACAGCCTGCACGTTAAACACAAATTTACGGGCAGGCCGCTATTACCTGACTTGAACTCCGTTTTTCCGGAGCATTCAGGAGGGGTTGATGGCAGGCAGATCCGGCAAACTCAGATCCGGCGCGGGGCCCTCTTCACGGGCACTCGCGTTGGCCGCGTTTGTCATTGCACTTGGCCTGCTTGCCTGGCGCGGCAGCACGCTGCTGACAGCCGACCACGCGCTCCCCGCTTCAGCGACCCCGCTTGAAGCTTCCCTCATTAATTTGGTTGATCCCGTTGCAGGCGCCGGCAATGCGCGCATCAGCGTTACGACAACCGCTGCCGGCGGTCGCACTGTGCTCGTCCTGCTGGACGCCGCCGAAGCAGCCAGGGCCTCCACGATCGAAAGCCTCGTCACCACTGCCGCGCGTCTCGATGTCGCCGCCGGTGACCTGCTCGTCATCCAGACCGCTCCCTTCGCGCGCGGC
This sequence comes from Alphaproteobacteria bacterium, assembly GCA_018827375.1. Classification (GTDB taxonomy): domain Bacteria; phylum Pseudomonadota; class Alphaproteobacteria; order Caulobacterales; family Hyphomonadaceae; genus Hyphomonas. The sequence goes on along the minus strand of JAHJYW010000005.1, from coordinate 53,623 downwards.
GCACCCGGACGGCCCGATTCGCAGGCCTATGGCGAGCTTGCGCTACTCGCGCTGCTGGTAGGTCTCGCCGGATGGCTCGGCTTTGCGCCACGAGCGGACTCAGAAGTCCCCGGAACGACCACGGAACACCCTAAAGCCCCAATGGAAGCACCCGTACATTCTCTCACAACGACCGCCATGCGCCCGCTTCGGACCGTTCCGGTAACCAGTGATGTCGCTGACCTCGCCCGCAAGGATCCGGCCCGCGCCGCTGATATCCTGCGCGGCTGGATGAAGAACGAGACGGACGCAGCATGAGCGCCCTCGCCGTAATTCCTGCAGCAAACGTTACAGCGCGAGACGGTCTTGCACGGTCCGCGCGCCTCATGCGTGCCCTCGGTCCCGAGGCCGCTGGCATCTGGGCTGAGCTTGATCCGGCTGAGGCGCGAGACCTGACCGCAGCCATGGACGACCTCGGCGACAGCATGGACGGTGAAGCGGAGGCTTCCCGCCAGTTTCTGGAAGCGCATCGCCGGCTTGGTCCTGCAGTCAAATCAGCAGGTTCCGTCTGGTCGCGCCTGTCCGCCATCGACACGGCTACGCTGGCCAGCCTCTTTGCTGACGAGCACCCTCAGACACTCGCCTTCGTGCTGTCGAAGTTGCAGGGCGAAACCTCCGCCCGTCTCCTGCGCGCCCTCAGCCCGCGCGTCGCCATTGATGCCATGCACCGCCTGCTACACCTCGGCCCGGTCCATCCGGGTGCGACGGCCAGCCTTGAATCGTATATCGCGCTGCAGATCGACAGCCTGCAGGGCAGTGCAGGGCAGGGGGGACATCAACGTGTCGCCCGCATTTTCGACAGTCTCGACAGCCGTCTCGAAAAATCCTTCCTCGCTGCACTGGATACGGCAGAACCGGGCGCCGGGCAGAAGGTGCGCGCGCTCATGTTCACCTTCGACGACCTGGCGCATCTCGACGCAGCCGGCCTGCAGACGCTGCTGGCGGCGTCCGACCGCTCTACACTGATCATCGCACTCAAGGGCGCCCGCGAACAAACCGCCGCTGCGTTCTTCAGGAACATGACCCGCCGCGCCGGCGACCTGCTGCGTGACGAGATCGCTGCGCATGGCGCCGTTCGCCGCAGTGAAGTCGAAACGGCCCGTCAGGCGCTCGTGTCGCTGGCCCGGGACCTTATTGCCCAGGGCGACATTCGTGCCGCTGGCGGGCGGGACGACGAGGAACTCATCGAATGATCCAGCGCGCCGTAAAGTCTGTGCAAGCCTTTGAATTCCGGAGTGATTTTACACTTCCGCCAGAGCCGGAGCAACCACGGCAAGAACAGATGAACCTGTCGCCACCCGAACTCGCGCGCCTCCTTTCGGAAGCCCGCGCCGAGGGACTCGCCGAGGCGACCCGCCTTGAAACGCTGCAGACTGAGGAGCGTATGCAGGCCGTCACGCTGAAGCTTAATGACGCTCTCGCCGACCTTGTCACGCTCGCCCGTCATCTTGAGGCTGGTGCTTATGAGGGGCGTGATATTGCAGCTTCGCTGGATCTCATCAATGCCACGGCCCAGCGCATCATCGACGGACAGGGTGACCTGTTTGCGGCGCGTTAACGATTTGACACGCACACTCGCTACACTTTAACGGCTAGAGCAGTCCCAAGGAATCGTCCGGCCCATGCAACCTGCCAATCCCGCCCTCGAGAAGTCACTGATGGATGTGCCCGTGCGGGTCGATGTGGTGCTGGGCGAAGTGCGCATGCCGATCGAGGAACTGATGGCCTTGTCGCCCGGCGAGATTGTCGCCTTGGAGCGACGCACCAATGAAATGATCGACATTTACGTGTCTGACCGTCTGATGGCCCGTGGCCGCCTTGTGGTTGCGGATGGCCAGCTGGGCGTGACCCTTTCCGAAATCGTCGACGAACGGGCCGCCGCTTAGGCGTCTGACAAGTCCCTGCATGCCGCGGATGATGCCCTGTGAGTAAATGGGGCCTTTCGTGAATCTGCTGTCATGTATGGTAAATCCTAACTCATCACAGGCTTTTGTTAACCTTTTCGCGCGTTAACTAAACGTGTTCAGGAACCGACCTGTCACGTGGTGAGGGCTGCGCGGGAAGGTCCACCAGTTACGAGGATGCCGCACCTATGCGCATGAAGATGTTCGCAGCCGAGTCCTTCGAGGCCGCCAAGGCGATGATATTCGCCGAAATGGGCGCCGACGCGGTTATTCTGTCGGAGCGTGAGATTGATGGCGGCGTGGAAGTGCGCGCGGCTACCGACAAGATGGGCGGTGGCATGGTGCCCAACGAGCCCCTGTTCCTGCGTGAAGCGCGCGGTGGCGGTGGTCATGGGCGCGGCATTGAAAACCCGCTGTTCAGCCGCGTCCGCGATGCACTGCTCTGGCATGGTGCGCCACAGCGCTTTGCTGACCGTGTCGCCGCAGAAAGCGCCGGTCGCAATGGCATCCAGTTTACTGATCCGGAAGATGCAATCGCTGAAGGCGTCTCGCGCCTCGTCGCCTGCGATCCGATCCTGCCGCGGCTTGATCGCGACATCGTTCTCGTCGGCCCGCCCGGCCATGGCCGCACAGCGACCGCCGCAAAGCTTACACGCCGCGCCGCCGTTGCGCGTTGCGAAGTCATGCCCGTCGCAGCCGACCTTGATGGCACGGCTGGTGGCCAGCAACTCGCCGCCTATCTCGAGCTTGAGCAGGACCAGATCCGCAGCGTGCAAACGCCGGATGCCCTGTTCGCGACGCTCAGGACTTTGCGCGCCCAGAACCGCCGCTGCATCATCGACATGCCGGCCATCAATCCCTTCGACGAAGACGACATGGCGAGCCTGCAGGACCTGATTTCTGTCATCCGCGCCGAGCCGGTGCTTGTCCTGTCGGCCGAAGGCCACCCTGAAGACCAGTCCGAGGCAGCCAAGTGTTATGCCCGGGTCGGTGTGAAGCGGGCCATCCTTACCAAGCTTGATGTTGTCCGCCGTCGTGGCGGCTCCATCTCCGCGCTGTCGTCTGCCGGCATCGCCTTTTCGCATCTGGCCGTGACGCCGTTCATCGGTGGCGGCCTCGTTCCGGCGGCGCCCTCGCGCCTTGCCGCTCTATTGATGGAAGACGCCCCCGGCGATGTCATCGCCATGAAAGGAGCCGCGTAGCCCTATGAGTTTCATGCTTCGAAAATCCCAGGATCGGCCGCAAGCGCGACCGACCCCACGCGTGGCACCCGCCTCAATCATAGCTGTTGCCAGTGGCAAAGGTGGTGTCGGCAAGACCTTCATGGCGATCACGCTCGCCAGCGCTTTTGCGCAAGCCGGCAAGCGAACCCTGCTTGTGGACGGCGATCTTGGTCTCGCCAATGTCGACGTCCAGCTTGGTATCGCGCCTGAGACCGATCTGGCGGCCGTGATTGCCGGCTGGGTCGAACTGGATGACGCGGTAACGCCCGTTGATGGCGGCGCTGCAGGTGGTGGCTTTGATGTGCTGCCGGGCCGTTCCGGCTCCGGCGCGCTCGCTGAACTGCCACCGGAAGAAGTCGCGCGCCTTGCCGCCGGCCTCTCGGCGCTTGCCTTGCAATACGATCAAGTCGTGCTCGACCTTGGCGCCGGTATTGAAGCCAACTGCATGCGGCTCGCCCGCGCCGCCGACAAGGCCCTGATGGTTATCACCGACGAGCCAACCTCGATGACGGATGCTTATGCCTTCATCAAGGTGCTGCGTGGCTACGCGCCGAACGTCGAGCCCGTCATATGCATTAACCAGGCCGATACACGGGCCGCTGGCCAGCGCACATATGAAGCGATTGCGCGAGCCTGCCAAACTTTCTTGGGATTCCGTCCACATCTCGCGGGCATCGTTATGCGCGATCCAAAGGTGCGTGATGCGATCCGCTGCCAGAAGACGCTGATCTCCACAGACCAGCAAGCACAGCCGATCCAGGATGCGATCGCCATCTCCCAGATGCTGATAGGCAACGCCCCCGCGGCGGAGCTTGGCTATTAATCAGTGTGAATAAAGTGGAATTACACAAGGGAATCCGCACATACCGTTAACCTTCGTTAAAGGAAGCGCCTGTAGGATTCACAAGGTTAAACAAAGCGACTAGGTTTGTCGTAGGCTGATTCGGGAGACGAGCGATGCGCGTCCTATTAATTGAAGACGATAGCGCCGTAGCGCGCTCAATCGAGCTGATGTTGAAGGCCGCTGGCTTCAATATCTACACTACTGATCTTGGTGAAGAAGGTGTCGATCTCGGCAAGGTCTACGAATACGACATGATCGTACTCGACCTGTCGCTGCCAGATATCTCCGGCTACGAAGTGCTCAAACAGCTCCGTATGGGCCGTGTGAACACGCCTGTCATGATCCTCTCGGGCAACCCTGACATCGAAGCCAAGGTGAAGACGCTCGGTTACGGCGCCGACGATTATCTCACCAAGCCGTTCAACAAGGATGAGCTGATTGCCCGTATCACGGCGATCGTGCGACGTTCCAAGGGGCACGCTGAAAGCGTCATCCGCACCGGCGAAATCCTGGTCAATCTGGATGCCAAGACGGTCGAAGTCGACGACGAGCGCGTCCACCTGACCGGCAAAGAATATCAGATGTTCGAGCTGCTTTCCCTGCGCAAGGGCACAACGCTCACCAAGGAAATGTTCCTGAACCACCTTTATGGCGGCATGGACGAGCCTGAACTGAAAATCATCGACGTGTTTATCTGTAAGCTCCGCAAGAAGCTGCAGCAGGCAACGGGCGGCCAGCATTATATCGAAACCGTCTGGGGCCGTGGCTATGTGCTGCGCGATCCGCGCCCGAGTTCACGTTCGAACGAAGTTGAAGAGGCCGCTTAGTACGCGCCTTAACTGTCTGAATTTTGAGAAGCCCGGCTTTATCAGCCGGGCTTTCTTGCATTTGGGGGCAAGTTTTTTTGCAGCTCGGCAAAAAGTCTTCAAATTTCGTGCGTATGTGTCTCTGTAGACTTAGGCACATTGATGATGAGGGCCCGGCCATGATTTTTCGCAAAATGCGCCTTTTCCTTCTGGCGCCGCTTCTGTTGACCGGATGCGTGACGCTCGTACGCGGTGATGCGCCCGTGCAGGATCTGACACAGAATGCCTATGTTGCCGGATTCAGCCCTGATGTGCGGATGACCGGTGCAGACGGAGACGCTTTCATTGAGCGCATGTCCAAAGCCATCAAGCGCCTTGAGGCGCGGCCCGGCAAGGATGCGATCGATATTCTCGCGCTGTCTGGAGGGGGCGCTGGCGGTGCTTTTGGGGCAGGCGCAGTGGTGGGCATGACATATTCCGGCAAACGGCCCGAATTCGAGATCGTCACAGGCGTCAGCACGGGTGCCTTGATTGCGCCGTTTGCCTTTCTCGGACCAGACTGGGACGATGAACTCACCGACGCCTATGTGGGCGGCAGGAGTGCGGGCCTGCTTGGGCGGCCGGGCATCGGCACCATGTTTCGCGTTGGCGTGTATGATGATCGGTCCCTTCGCGACATGATTGAGCACTTTGTTACGCCAGCGCTGATCGAAGGCGTCGCGCGGGAGAGTGCCAAGGGCCGCATCCTGCTTGCGGCAACAACCAATCTCGACAGCGAAGAGCCGGTCATCTGGGATCTCGGCGCGATCGCTGAGCAAGGCGGGGACAAGGCCCGCGAACTCTTCATCAATGTGCTGGTTGCCTCTTCCAGCGTGCCCGGCGTCTTTCCGCCGGTCATGTTTGATGTTGATGCCGACAATGGAGCCTATCAGGAAATGCATGTTGATGGCGGTACGACCGTGCCATTCTTTATTGCGCCCCACGCGGCATTCATCACCGAGGAGCGGCTGGAAGACCTTGATGATGTAAACATCTATGTGGTCATCAATGGGCAACTCTCCACGTTGCCTCATGCAACGCCGGTCAGCACTGTACCGATTACGATGCGCGGGTTTTCCGTCGTGCTGATGTATATGGCGCGCACGGAACTGGTCCTGACGGCGTCATTCGCGCAGCAGCACGGCATGAACCTGAAATATGCCAGCATCCCGGCGGCCATGCCTTTTGCGGGTTCTCTGGACTTTGAGACAGAGAGCATGCGCAACGTGTTCAACTTTGCCGTCGCATGTGCTGCAAAGGATGATCTGTGGCTCGACGTGAAGGACGCGCTGGCGCGGGTGGGCGGTACGGAAAAAGGCGAAGACGTGGACGAGTGCAAGTTCGGGCCGCCATTGGAGACGCCTGAGGAACCTGCTCCGGCTGGCTAGGCTCAGATGACGCGTACGCCAGCGTTTCCTGCTTCCATGCGGCCAATAATTGTCGCGCCTGTGTGGCCGTGCCTTTCGAATGTGGCGAGCACGCTTTCGGCTGCCTCGGGAGAGCAGGAAACGAGGAGGCCGCCACTGGTCTGTGGATCGCATAGAACATCCAGCTCGGGGTCGCTCAATGGTCGCTGAACGGTCACGGAATCCCGCACGGAGTCCCAATTGCGGCCTGAAGCGCCTGTCTTTACGCCCGCTTCTGCCAGCCGCCGCGCGCCATCGAACACAGGCACCCGGTCGATCTCGATCAGGCCCGTCAGCCCGGCGCCGCGACACATTTCCGAAAGATGCCCAAGCAGTCCGAAACCTGTAACATCTGTTGCAGCATGAACGCCCGCCATGCCCGCGAGATCCGTGCCTGGTGTGTTGAGCCGCGTGGTGGAGGCGATCATCTCGGCATAATCAGCGTCTTTGATGATGCCGCGTTTGAGCGCCGCGCTGTATATCCCAACACCAAGTGGCTTACCGAGGATAAGCACGTCACCGGCCCTTGCGCCGGAGTTCAGCAGCAACTTGTCGGGATGGACGAGACCCAGCGCAACCAGGCCGTAGATCGGCTCAGCCGCATCAATCGAGTGCCCGCCCGCAATCGGGGCGCCTGCTGTCTCTGCAACAGATTGACCGCCTGCGAGGATCGCCCGTATGGTTTCGTTCGAGATCTTGCCGATGGGCATGCCGACAATGGCCAGCGAGAAGATCGGCCGGGCGCCCATGGCGAAGACGTCCGACAGGGCATTGGTCGCCGCAATCCGCCCGAACGTGTGTGGGTCATCAACGATGGGTGTGAAGAAATCCGTTGTCGCCACCAGGGCCGTTGTCTCGTTTACGCGGTAGACCGCTGCATCGTCGCTTGTGGCCGCATCGACGATCAGGTCTGAACTGCCAAGCGCCAGCGGCATTTCGCTGAGGATATCCGCCAGCACGTTCGGTGCCAGCTTGCAGCCGCATCCGCCGCCATGGGCGAGTGAGGTCAGGAGCGGTTCTGTCAGCGTGTCGGGCATTGGCGGGTCCTTGTCTGTCCCATGGGGCTTAGCGCGCGGGCCTCTGGCGAGGCAATGAAAACCTGCTAAGCGTGACAGTGATGCCCTACCTTGAAACCGTCACCGACCTTGGCCCCGAATCCCTGTCACGCTTCGATGCCATCATCGATGTGCGCTCGCCCGCCGAGTTTGCCGACGACCATTTGCCGGCGGCTATCAGCCTGCCTGTATTGTCGAATGACGAGCGCGCCGTGGTTGGCACGATCTACAAGCAGGAAAGCCCGTTTCGCGCCAATCGTATCGGCGGCGCCATCGTGGCGCGGAACATCGCGCAGCACCTTGATAAGGCGCTGGCCGATATGCCGCGCGGCTGGCGCCCGCTGGTCTATTGCTGGCGGGGAGGCATGCGCTCGAACGCCATGGCGACGATCCTCTCTTCAGTGGGCTGGCCCGTCGGCCTTGTAAAGGGCGGCTACAAGACCTGGCGGCGGGAGGTCGTTGGCGGGCTAGAGCTGGATGAGACGCCACTGCCCATTATCCTCGTCGATGGCCCAACCGGCAGCGGGAAGACGGCGATCCTGACCGAGATTGCGCAGCAGGGCGGGCAGGTCATTGATCTTGAGGGGATCGCCAATCATCGCGGCTCTGCCTTTGGCGGGTTTGATGATTTGCCCCAGCCAGCCCAACGCCTGTTCGAGACCGTGATCTGGGACCAGTTGCGCCAGTTCGACCTGTCGCGGCCCATCTACGTCGAGGCGGAATCGGCCCGTGTGGGCCTCCGCCGGGTGCCGCGTCGCCTCTGGCACAGCATGCTGGCGGCGCCGCGTGTCGAAATTCATGTGCCGGCTGCCGCCCGAAGCGCCTTCCTCGTGTCGGCCTATGGCGATGCTGTCAGTGACAGCGATAGCGTTGCCCGGTCACTGGACCTGCTGAAACCGCTGCATTCGAAGGAAACCATCGCGGACTGGCAGGCGCTTGCCGATGCAGGCAATCATCGCAAGCTGGCGGAAGTCTTGATGCTGGAACACTATGACCCGCTCTATGCGCGCAGCCGGAAGCGACGCGAGGACACGCCTGTGCAGATCGTGGCGCTGGATGCGCTCTCACCGGCAGACATAGCGGCGGCCGCAGAGGCCATACGCGCCAGAGCCTAGCCGCGTGCTTGAGCGGTGCCCATTCGGGCCAGTTCGTCGGCGCGTTCATTGCCCGGGTCGCCATCGTGGCCTTTGACCCATTTCCAGGTGATGTCGTGGCGCTGGCAAGCTTCGTCGAGCGCCTGCCACAGGTCCTGGTTCTTCACGGGCTGTTTGGAGGCCGTTTTCCAGCCATTGCGTTTCCAGCCCTTGATCCACTTGGTTAGGCCGTCTTTCACATAGGTTGAGTCCACGTGCAGCGTGACTTTCGACGGTTGCTTCAGCGCATTCAGCGCTTCGATGGCGGCCATCATTTCCATGCGGTTATTGGTCGTCAGCTTTTCGCCGCCGAACAATTCCTTGCGATTGCCGCCGGCAATGAGCAGGGCGCCCCAGCCGCCGGGGCCGGGATTGCCGCTACAGGCGCCATCCGTCCAGATTTCGATCAAGTCAGTCATGACGTGTCAGGTGATGGGCTTCGCGAGAGCCGTCAAGCCTGCTTCAGAACACGCTGATGTCGACATCACGTAGCTGCTCGTCTGGCCGCACAATGGCATAGAACAGTAAGCCGCAGCCGACACCAGCGAGCGCGCCGACACCTGCACCAGCGACAAGCGCGCCAAAGGCTGTCGGGATGCTCTCGATGAGGCCGAAGATAAAGGTCGTTCCGCCGACCAGGATTGCCCCCCATATGGCGGCCCAACGGATATAAGGTTTGCGGGCAGCGATCCGGCGGTGCGGCATCCGGCCTATCGACAGGCCAAGCGCGAGCCATGCGACCGGAACCGTTACGATGAACAGGACGAAATTGAGCGCCGCCAGCTGAAGTCCCGTGAGGACGCCGCTCATGAGCGTGCTTTGAAAGGGCTGCGTGCCGTTGATACCAAACAGGCCGAACAGCATGTGCGCGAACCCCAGCATGAGCCCGCCAATGACCGAAACGCCCAGACAGGCAGCGAGGGAGCTGAGAAACAGGCCGAGTTTCACGCGCCTGATATGCGCGTGCAGCGAGGCGTCCGCATAGGAGGGTGGGGAGAGACTGGCGGGCGTGGCGGTTTGGTTCGTCATGGCGCCCCTCCCTTGGCGAAGCTCAGCCGCCATATCCGGCGGCACTGGTCACCTTGCGATGGAATGACAGGCGTCCGGCATATTCGAGGGGATTCTTGGGCTTTACGAGGGCACCTGCCGGCGTGTCGGTCCAGTCGACGAGGCGCGTCAGGAAGAAGCGCAAGGCGGCGCCGCGCGCAAGGATAGGCAGCGCGTCGCGCTCCGCAGGCTCAAGCGGTCGAACGCTTTCATAACCGGCGATCAGGCTGGCGCCCTTCGAGAAATTGAACTGCAGGCCAGCAGCTTCTCCTGCTGCGCCATCTTCGAACGCCCAGGCATTGAGACATACGGCCAGATCGTAGGCCAAGGCATCCGTGCAGGCGAAATAGAAGTCTATGGCGCCGGAGAAATCATCGCCCAGGAAGAAGGCATTATCCGGGAACAGGTCAGCATGGATCGTGCCGCGGGGCAGGGGCAGGCTATCCGGATCAGCTTCAGCGATGGCAGCGAGGTCTGAAGCAATCCGACCACCGAGGCCCTTTAGCAGGGTGTCAGCGCTTGCCTGGCGGCCCTCCCAGAGACGTGGCCAGGAGGCGGGACCAAGTGCGTTCGGGCGCGTCATGCTGAAGTCAGCGAGCGCGAGATGCATACGCCCAAGACCTTCGCCCAGCGCCCGGCACTGCGCGACGTTCGGCCGCCGTGGAGACAGGCCTTCAAGAAAAGAGATGATGACGGCGTGACGGCCTTCGAGTTGGCGCAAGGCCTTCCCATCCTTGCCCATGATCGGTTCCGGGCAGGGATAACCATTGGCCGCCAGGTGTCGCTTGAGCCCGATGAAATAGGGCAGATCGTCCGCGTTCACCCGTTTCTCGAACAGGGTCAGGATGAACCGCCCCTTCGAGGTTTCGAGATAATAATTCGAATTCTCGACGCCCTCGGCAATGCCTTTGAAGGAAAGAGCCGAACCGAGGTCGTAGGCGGAAAGGAATTCCGCCAACGCCTCGTCAGATACTTGTGTGTAAACCGCCATCGGCGGCGGTTTACGCAGTTTTCGAGAGCATGTCACGGTGCAGCGTTTTGCCCGCGAGCAGATAGTGGATTGCCGCCCAGCCATACAGAGTCGCGAAGATCACGATCGTCCACTGCAAGCCACGCGCATTGGCACTGATGCAGGCGGCGGCTTGATCAGCGCTGAGGTCAGCGACAACTTTGCATGCTTCGATCGACAGGCCGAGATCGGCGTTCGAAAGCATCATGGATTTGAGGACCGAAGAAAGCACGCCGGCGAGCGTGGGGCCGAGCCCAATGCCGATCAGGTTGACGGCGAACAGCGTGATCGCAACGGCTGTTGCGCGTGTGCGGCTGTCCACGACACCTGCAGAGACGGCATACATCGGGCCGAGGTAGAAGTAATGAAGCATGGCTGCCAGCATGAGGGGCGGGATCATCATGGCGACCGTTGGGCTAAGATAACCCATCCAGTAGAGTGGCACCGAGAGGCCCATGCCGAGTGCCGGCATCCAGGAAAGCGCCGTCGGATATCGCTTCGAAAGCTTGTCCGCGAGGTAGCCGGATAGAAACACGCCGACGGCCGCCATCAGGCCAAGCACGAGCGAGAAGATCAGCGCCGCTTCGGTCAGCGTCAGGTTGTGTGTGCGCAAAAGAAACGAGGTTGAGAAAGCGGCGATGCCATAGCCTGCGAAAGAGGCGATCGCGGCGCCGGTGACGACATGCACATAGGTCGGTTTGCGCATCAGGCCCTTCAGCGCAACCACGAAGCCATCTGGTGCGCTCTTGCTGTTTGCGTTTGGCGGATCGCTATAGCCACGCGGCGGTTCCTTGACTGTCAGGCCAATGATGACCGCGAAGATCACGCCGGGAAGGCCGACCGCAACGAACGCAATTCTCCAGCCTTCCACGTTTTCCCAGGCAATCAGGTTCTGTGCCCAAGTCCAGCCCCAACTCCCAAACAGCGCGTTGACATTGTGACCCGTGATGTAGTCGTTGATCGGTCCGGCCGAGAGGCCCGCCAGCATGCCGCCGAGTGGGACGCCGAGCGCATAGATCGAAGCGGCAGTCGCGCGGCTTGTGGGCTTGAAATAGTCTGCAATCACGGACTGGGCCGGGGGCGTACAGCCCGCCTCACCGACACCTACAAGAAGGCGGAAGATGAAAAGCGTCAGGAAGCTCGTCGCAAACCCGCAGAGCACGGTCATCAGGCTCCACACCGTCAGCGAAGCGATGATAATCATCATCCTGCTCTTGCGTTCTGCGACGCGCGCAATTGGTATGCCAAGAGTCGTGTAGAACATGGCGAATGCAAGACCGCCGAGCAGCCCCATGTGCCAGTCTTCAAGCAGCAGGCTGGTCTTGATTGGCTCGGTCAGGATCGCGAAGATCGACCGGTCGATGAAGTTGAAGATGTATACAATCAAAAGCGAAGTAAGCACGTACGTACGATAAGTTCGTGTGCCGAACCCGGTTTCGTGGCCCGGGCGGGCTGTGGCGGCGTCGGTCATTGGCGTCTCCAGTCAGTCAGGTCAGGTCAGATAATTTTAACGGGGGGCACCCGGTTTTAAAGGCCATCCGGATTGTAGCGGTCGCGGACATAAGTTCGGCTGGCCATGTAGTAACAGCCTGCCGCGAGGATGAAGACGAGTACGGTGGCTGCCATCGACTGGCGCAGACCGTTGCCATAGGCAGCGCAGAGTGCAGGACCGGCCTCGCCGAGTTCAAGGATCTGTGCGCCGCACATCTTGGGATCAAAGGCCGCCGCGAGGTCGCCATAGCCCGAGAGGCCAATTTCGCGGGCCATGAAGAAGTCACTCATGGCGCCGACGAAGAGAGGACCGATGCCATTGCCGATGAGGCTGATGATGAGCAGCAGGACGGCAATCGTCGTTGCGCGGGAGCGAGGGCTGACAATGCCGGTACCGACCGAATACTGCGCGCCCAGATAGGCGTAGTGACCAACGGCAGCGATGGCCCAGAGGATGAATGCCATGAGCAAGGTCGGGCTGAAGAAGGCCGCGATATAGGCGGGTACGGCGATAAGCAGGCCTACTGCCGGCAGCCAGGCCACCACCGCAGGAAAGCGGCCGCTCAATTTTTCGGAGAGCAGGCCACCCATGAAGGTGCCGAACGCGGCAAAGGCGGCGAGTGGCGCGCCATACATGATGGCGGCTTCGCGCACGCCGATGCCATGCACCCTTTGCAGGAACGGGGCTTGAAAGCTGATCAGGCCGTAGCCGACAAAGGCAACCAGAGCAGCGCCTATGGCGAGCCACCAGAAGGTCGGCTTGACGCCGAATTCCTGGAAGGCCTCAAAGAACGGGGCCTTGCGTGTCGGGTCAGCGTCTGGCGGGTCGGAATAGCCGCGCGGTGGCTCTTTGATGGTCAGCCATAGGAAGACGGCGATGATCGCACCGGGCGCGCCGATAACGACGAAAGCGATGCGCCAGCCTTCGACGGTCGTCCAGTCCATGTGTGAGAACAGAAAGCCGAGGCCAATCGAATCGATCCAAGCGCCGAAATCTGCGCCCTGAATCGAAGCAATCGAACCGCCGAAGAGTTGCGCCAGAACGCCGCCCAGCGTGACGCCCATCGAGTAGATACCGATCGCGTTGGCGCGGCTTTTCGGAGGATAATAATCGGTGATGATTGAGTTGGCTGGCGGCGTGCAACCGGCCTCGCCGATTGCCACGCCGACCCGGAAGAGGAGCAACCAGACAAAGGCCGTCGCCATGCCGCAAAGCGCGGTCATGATCGACCAGACGATGACACAGAGCGCTATGACCATGACCCGGTTGCTCCGGTCAGCCCACATCGCGATCGGAATGCCCATGAGCGCATAGAAAAGGGCGAATGGCGGACCCGACAGCAGGCCCCATTGTGTGTCATTCAGGCTGAATGTGTTGATGATGGGCTGGGCAACGACGGAAATAAGCGTCCGGTCGATGAAATTCAGGGTGTAGATCAGCATCAGAGCGATCAGGACATATGAGCGGTAGCCCTTGGTGCCGAAACCGGTCACCTGCCCATTCGGCACGGAATTTCCTACGGTTGTGTCGCTCATGCGCTGTCAGCCTCCCTGTAATAAGTCCCGCGCATCTGACGGCGCATGTTTGTTGTCCGCACGGTAACGGCCTGCCGGTCATCTGCAAGCATTATCGCGAGGTCAGGTTCAGATCAGGCCGGATGAACGGAAGCTCTTGACGCCGCGGGTCCCCGCAAAGAGATGATCGTGGACCGTGATGTCGAACGGGTCGAGTACATCAATGATTTCGCGTGTCATATCGATGTCTGCGCGGGACGGCGTGGTGTCGCCGGAGGGATGATTATGGACCAGGATTAGGCTTGAGGCTTGCAATTCGAGGGCCCTGCGGGCGATCTCGCGGGGGGTAGACCGGGGCATGGTCGACCGTTCCGTGCCCCATGATTTCGTCGGCGATCAGCTGGTTCTTGCGATCAAGGAAGAGGACGCGGAACTGTTCGCGTTTCTCGTGCTGCAACTCGGTGCGGACATAATTGATCAAGGCGCTCCAGGACGAAATGGCCGGGCGCTTACGAATCTCCTCTCGGGAGGCACGCGACTGAAGCTCTGCGATGGCCTTGATGTAAGCGGCGACCGTCTCACCGATGCCCTCAATCTTGACCAGATCAATGCCTGGCGCAGCAAGTATGCCGGAGAGGCTGCCGAAGCGCGCCATAAGGGCCTTGGAGATCGGTTTGACGTCACGGCGGGGAATGAAGGCCATGAGGATAACTTCAAGCACCTCATAGTCTGCTAGCGCAGCGGCTCCGCGTTTGAGTAGCTTGCCACGCAATCGCTCGCGATGGCCTTACCAATGGGGCTTCGCATCCGGTTGATCGTTTGCGCCCCCCGGCATGACCTATGGCTTCACCGTGTGAGGCGTATCGAAGCCTTTGGGTGACTTCGTAAAAATCTCAAAGCCGGTTTCTGTTACCCCGATCGAATGTTCGAACTGGGCTGAGAGCTGCCGGTCGCGCGTCACGGCGGTCCAGCCGTCGGGAAGAATGGCGGCATCCTTGCGGCCAATGTTGAGCATAGGTTCAATGGTGAAGAACATTCCGGGGCGCAGTTCCGGGCCCGTGCCATAGTCGGAAGAGTGCACGACATTGGGTTCGTCATGGAAAAGCCGACCGACGCCGTGGCCACAGAAATCTTCGACGACAGACAGGCGGTTCAGACGTGCAATCTCGGAAATTGCGCCGCCAATGTCGCCAAAACGGGCACCGGGTTTGACGGCATTGATGCCCGCCATCATGGCTTCATACGTGACATCCATCAGGCGCTCGGCCTTCCGCTTCACTTCGCCGACGCCATACATGCGCGAATGGTCGCCATGCCAGCCATCGACGATGCAGGTGACATCAATATTGGCGATATCACCTTCCTTGAGCGGTTTGGCTCCTGGAATGCCATGGCAAATCACGTGGTTCAGCGAGATGCATGAGGCGTGGCGATACCCGCGGTAGCCGATCGTTGCGGACTGGGCGCCATGATCGAGCACAAAGTCGCGCACCAAATCGTCCAGATACTGTGTCGTTACACCAGGTTTCACCTCGCCCACCAGCATATCCAGGCACTCGGCGACGAGCCGCCCGGCCTTGCGCATGCCTTCAAAGCCCTCCGCATCATGGATACGGATTTCGCCAGTGCGCATGGGAAGAAGGGCGGTTGTGTCGTTCATGAAAGATGCTTTCCGGTCTCAGCGGCGTAATGTGGCAGTGATTAAGGGAAATTTCTACCCCGGGCCCTGTGAAATCAGGCTTCCAGCTTGGCGTCGAGGGTGATGTCTATCGCGCCGAGAGCAACGGACAAGGGGCACGATTCCTTGGCTTTGGTGGCGGTTGCGAGGAAGTCTGCTTCATTTGTGCCAGGGACCTTGCCCACCAGCGTGAGCGCGCTGCTGGTGATCTTGAAGCCACCGCCATCTTTTGGCTCGACCGTGACGACAGCCTTGGCGTCCAGTTTGTCGGCGGGCGTGCCGTTGTCGGCGAGCATGGCAGAGAGTTGCATCGCGAAGCAGCCAGCATGGGCGGCGGCGAGCAATTCTTCCGGATTGGTGCCGGACTTGCCGCTCTCGTCCTCAAACCGTGCCTTGAAGGAATAGCCGTGGTCCTTCAGCGCGCCGCTTTGCGTATCGATTGTGCCGGTGCCGTCCTTGAGGGCGCCTTTCCAGATGGCTGTTGCATGACGTTTCATGGGGAACTCCTTGGTTTCGTGTTGGGGGTCAGTGAACGAAATGCCCCGCAGTGTGTGATGTTCCACGTGGGTTTGGCGTTCTGCTGCATACCGACGCTTCCGCTGGGTTCCTTGTTGCTTTGGCAGCGCTGGCAGCTATCTTGGCGCCAAAATCAAAGGGGAGCCAAATCATCATGATACTTTCGAGCGACTATCTGAGATGTTTGGCAGCTGTGCTGATCCTCGCGGGCGCTTCGGCGTGTACTGCGGTGCCGGCTGAGGCGCCTGCCTTGGCGCCGGACGCTCCAGCGGTATCTGCAGAAGTGTCAGCACCCGCCGTTGCCACCTCAAAATTTGACACGCTTGAGGCTTCAGCCTCCGGCACGGGGTTCACACAGGATGGCCTCGCTGCGCTTGATGCGGCGATGGGCGCCGCCGTGGATGACGGCGTTGTCAAAGGCATTTCGACGCTGCTCGTGAAGGATGGCCAGGTCGCTCATTATTACGCGCACGGTATCCGGCGCGAGACCGACCAGGCACCGATCACCGAAGACACGATTTTCCGTATCTACTCGATGTCGAAGCCCATCACTGGCGTTGCCCTGATGATGCTCTACGAAGAAGGTGCGTTCAGCCTTGATGATCCGATCACGAAATTCGTGCCTGAGTTCGCCGATCTCAAAGTGATGAGCGGCGTGGACGCCGTTGGCGCGCCTGTGCTCGAAGCCATGGATCATGTACCCACCATGCGGGAGCTGATGAGCCATACCGCGGGTTTCGGTTATGGCCTCGGCGGGGATGATCCGGTCAATCAGGCTTTCCGTGACAGGGGCGTGCTTTCGTCGCCGGACCTGGACACCTACATCTCGAAAGTTGCGACCATCCCATTGCTGTTCCAGCCAGGCAGCAACTGGTCCTACAGCACTGCGGTCGATATTCAGGGCTACATTGTCCAGAAGATTTCGGGCAAGCCGTTCGGGCAATACCTGCAGGAGAAGATCTTCACGCCCCTCGGCATGACCGACACGGCTTTCTTCGTTCCGGAGGCGAAGCGCGACAGGTTTTCCGACGTGTTCACACTCAATCCTGAAGCTGGTGAGCTCGTGCCGCTGGATGATCCCCGGTTTGCCTATAGGCAAGGCGCGTTCGGCATGGAAGCGGGCGGCCACGGGCTCGTGTCGACCCTCGCCGACTATGCCCGTTTCAGCCAGATGATGGTGAATGATGGAGAGCTGAATGGCGTGCGGATTCTCCGTCCTGAGACGGTTCAGCTGATGCAGACAAATGTCCTGCCGGAAGGCTTTCATCTCTTCTCTGATGGGACCGGCACAAATCTAAGTACCGCCGGGCATGGCTTCGGACTTGATTTCGGGGTGATCGTCGATCCATCCGCTACCGGCACCAAGATGCCGGCAGGCAGTTATTATTGGGGCGGCGCTGCAGGCACATGGTTCTGGATTGATCCTGTGAATGACCTGTTCTTTGTCGGCATGGTTCAGATATTTCCGGGTGGCAGCATTGATAGATCTCTGCGGGGCGATTCAGCGAACCGCGTTTATGAGGCGCTTGCCGAGTGACCGACAGCGCCCCAACCGCAGCCGTCCTCCTGATCGGGGACGAGATTCTCTCGGGCCGCACCCGCGATATCAACCTGCAACAGATCGCGGCGTATCTCGCGCCCCTTGGCATCCCGGTTCTGGAGTCGCGCACAGTGGCCGATGTTCAGGAAAGCATCGTGAAGGCGGTGAACGACCTGCGCGCGGAATACACCTATGTGTTCACGACCGGCGGCATTGGCCCGACGCATGACGACATCACGGCGGACGCAATTGCGGCGGCGTTTGGGGTTGGCATAGGCGAGCATCCGGAAGTCATCGCCATGCTGGCCGAACGCTATGCCGAGATGAAAACCGAGTTCACACCGGCGCGGCGCAGAATGGCGCGCGTGCCCAATGGCGCGAGCCTTGTGGCCAATCCGGTATCAGGTGCGCCGGGTTTCCAGATGGAGAATGTATTCACGCTGGCGGGTGTGCCACAGGTCGCGCGCGCCATGCTGGAAGATATCGGTCCGCGCCTTCGCACGGGCGCCGTGGTCCACAAGGTGACAATCCGGGGTCTCGGACTGCGTGAGGGTGACATTGCAGAGCCGCTGGGCGCGCTGGCAGTGGAGATGCCGAACGTGTCCTATGGCTCATACCCCTGGTTCCGCTCTGTCGGCGACAATGGGGTTCACCTTGTCGCCAGCACGATCCATGCGGAGTTGATTGATACGATCGTCCAGAGGCTGGAAGCGATCATTTCCGCGACGGGTGTGACGCCTGAGCGCATAGCGGAGGATGCCGGATGAACGCCTTCCTGAAGCGCACGCCGGTGATCTGGGGGCTATTCATTGCGCAGCTCCTGATCTTTCCCGGCTTTGCGCTTTTCAGTGATACTGTGGGTGGTCGCTATCTGGATACGGTTACCGCAGGTGACGCCTGCCGGACCTTGATTGCAGGACTGACCGAGGCGCAGCGCAACGCGCATTTCTGGGTGACCGTGCTGCTCGATACGGCGTACCCCTTGGCCTATGGTGGGTTCTTCGTGGCCATGGCCTTGCGCTTTTTCGGACGGTTCGGGCGGCTTGCTGCTATACCGGCCCTGGCAACCATCATCATCGACCTGACCGAGAACACGGTGCAGGCGCTGGCGCTGTCCGGCGCGGCAGATGCGCTTGACGCAAAGTCATGGTTGACCCCCCTCAAGTTCGGGATGTTTTTCCTCGCAGCGGCCATCGCAATCATCGCGTTGGTCATCGCCATCGCCCATATTTTCCGCAAACGGAAAGCCTGACAGGCCCCTCAAACACATATCATCAAGTATCATAAGGAGACGGCATCATGGCCGAGAGCATTATTCAGGTTGAGCGCGATGGCGCAGTTGCGATGGTGACACTGAACCGGCCGGACGCGCTGAATGCGCTAAGCCGGGCCCTTCGCACCGAGATTTCCCGTGTCTTCACGGAACTCGAGGGCGATTCCGAGATCCGTGCCGTTGTGCTGACTGGCGCCGGCCGTGCCTTTACCGCGGGCGTCGACCTGAAAGAAGCTGGCGAGACCGGTTTTGCCCTCGGCGCTGACGGTGGCTCGATTGATATCGCAAAGGCAATCGGCGCCTATCCGTGGCCGATCATTGGCGCGATCAATGGCTTTGCGATTACGGGCGGTTTTGAACTCGCGCTGATGTGCGATGTCCTTCTGGCATCGGAGAACGCCAAGTTCGCCGACACGCATGCCCGCGTCGGGATCATGCCGGGCTGGGGCCTGTCGCAGAAACTTTCCCGGCTGATCGGCACGAGCCGGGCCAAGGAACTGTCTTTCACCGGCAACTTCCTCGATGCCCAGACGGCCGAACGCTGGGGCCTGGTCAATCGAGTCTACAAGGCCGATGAGCTGGTACCTGCCGCGCGCAAGATGGCGCACGAGATGACGAGTTGCGATCCGGTTCTGCTGCGCGGTTACAAGAAGATGATTGATGACGGGTTCGCCATGCCGTTCGGTGACGCCCTGAAGGAAGAGATCCGCCGTTCGGCCGCGCATGCAGCCAGCGTCACTGCAGAAAGCGTCGAGGCGGCCCGCAAGAAGGTCACTGAACGCGGCCGCGGCCTGAACTAGAATACAGAGGAAATACCGATGAGAGATGTCGTTATCTGTGAGCCCGTTCGCACGGCTGTTGGTGGATTTGGCGGGGCCTACAAAACGGTTCACGCCCATGAACTGGCAAGCCATGTGATTCGTGAACTCATGGCGCGGACCAGCGTGCCGGTCGAGGCGGTCGAGGACTGCCTGTTCGCGCAATGCTATCCGACAATGGAAGCGCCGGCCTTCGGGCGCATGGTGGCACTCGATGCCGGCCTGACCACCACGACCGGCGGCTACCAGATCGACCGGCGTTGCGGCTCTGGCCTGCAGGCTGTCATCAATGCGGTGATGCAGGTGGCGACCGGCGCGAATGACCTGGTCATCGCGGGCGGAGCGGAGAGCATGTCGAATGCGCCCTTCTTTTCGATCGACATGCGCTGGGACATCAAGGGCGAAGGCCTGATGTTGCAGGATGGCCTGTCGCGCGGGCGCTACACGGCGGGCGGCAAGTTCCACCCGGTGCCAGGCGGCATGATCGAGACGGCCGAAAACCTGCGCCGCGACTATCAGATCACGCGCGAAGCGCAGGATGAATTTGCACTCGCCTCTCACCAGAAAGCCGCGGCAGCCCAGAAGTCGGGCAAGTTCGCTGACGAGATCGTTCCGTTCACAGTGAAAGGCCGCAAGGGCGACACGGTTGTGGCTGAAGATGAGCATATCCGGCCAGGCTCAACGTTCGAGAAGCTGTCTTCCCTTAAGGCGATCCGTGGCAAGTTTGACCCGGATGCGACTGTGACTGCGGGCAATGCGTCGGGCCAGAATGATGGCGCGGCGGCCTGTATTGTCTGCACGCGTGAAGCGGCTGAGAAATATGGCCTGAAGCCGCTTGGACGGCTGGTGTCATGGTCTGTGGCGGGTGTCGGCCCGGAAGTCATGGGTATCGGGCCTGTGCCTTCGACGCAAAAGGCGCTGAAGCAGGCCGGTATCGAGATCAAGGATCTCGACGTGATCGAGCTGAACGAGGCCTTCGCCTCGCAGGTTCTGGCCTGCACCAAGGCGCTGGGCTTCACAGATGGCGACATGAAGCGGCTGAACCCCAATGGATCGGGCATTTCGCTGGGCCACCCGGTGGGGGCAACGGGCGTCAGAATCCTGACGACCCTGCTGCGCGAGATGGATCGGCAGGAAGCGCGTTACGGCCTGGAAACCATGTGTATCGGTGGCGGGCAGGGCCTCGCCGCCGTGTTCGAACGGGTGTCCTGACAGTCTCGGGCCGGGCTGGCGCTTGCCAAGCCCGGCGGCGACGAATACTCACGAACTGCACGCGGGCGTGGCGAAATTGGTATACGCAAGGGACTTAAAATCCCTCGGCCGCAAGGCCTTGCCGGTTCAAGCCCGGCCGCCCGCACCAGGCCTTTTACCCAAGCGGCGCTGTGCCTGAAATGTCACATTATGGAGAATCTGAGCGGATTTTTCCCCAAGAGGGCGAGATTCGCGCTGCATGACCCATGCATATTGGGAATGGGACCTATATAGCCCCTCAGGGAACAAACAGGGCCCTGAAGACATATCTACTGAGCGGATCGGGAAAATCTGACTCGAAGGAAAAACATAATGCTACGCTCACTCATCGTTTCTACCAGCTTTGCCATCATGGCACTCTCTGCACAGGCAAGCCCCGAGGCTGAAGCCTTGATTGCGGGCACGGCAACACAGATTTCCAACGCCGAAGCCAGCGAGAGCACGATCAAACAGGCTGTCGACATTGACGCCATCGCCAACTTCACGCTTGGCAAATATTCGCATCGGGTCAGCGATGAAGACAAGACGCGCTTCAAGAGCGCTTTCGAGAAGTTCCTCGTGGGCACGTTCCAGGACCAGAAAAACAAGCTGAAGAACGCCCAAGTGGACGTGATTGGCTCGGTTGATCGCAACGACAAGGATTCGGTCGTTGAAACCCGTGTTACCCAGAATGGTGAAGATTCGCAGACTGTGCGCTGGCGCGTGATCGAGCGTAACGGCGAATGGCGTGTTGTTGACGTCGAAGTGCTTGGCCTCTGGCTGGCTATCGAGCAAAGGGCCCAGATTGCGGCTATTCTCGATAAGCCACGCGCCACGATTGATGACGCTATTGCTGCGCTGAATTCCTGAGTTTCAGCAAACAACTGTTTGTGAGTGACCTTTTGGAGGGTGTCAGCACGGCTGGCACCCTTAACTCTGTTGTGATGCGGTGTGGTTTAGGGCAGTTTCCGCCATCAACATGATCACGGGACCTATTCAACAATGTCTTTGAACTTCAAGAGCCAGCTCCAGAATCTGGATGGCATTTACGCCGCTTTGTTTTCAGCATCTGAAATCATTTATGCCGAACTCAAAAAAGGCGCTGGTTTGAAGTTCGCAACATCCAGCAACGAGTCGGGCGATGATCAGATCGAACTGGATGTTATTGCTGACGAAGCCTTTTTCGACGCCCTCAAAAGCGATGGAAATGTCAGGTATGTCGTTTCCGAAGAGCGTCCGGGTCTGAACAAGATTTCGGATGGCCGCTATAGCGTAGCCCTGGATCCGCTGGACGGCTCCAAATCCGCTCTGGTGGGCATTCCATCAGGGGCCATTTTCGGCGTTTTCGATAATGCTGAGGTGGCCGAGGACTTCAACGGCAAGAACATTGTGAGCGGCGGGTTTTTCGTCTTCGGGATGAACCTGGAAGCCTACTTTGCGGATGGCGACAAGGTCTACAAAGGCATCTTCAATCAGGAAACGTCTGCCTGGCAAGTCTTGCCGATTGAAGGCGGACTGCCTTCAGCCGATGTCTTGGCGATCAATGGCCAGAACCAGATGGTCTGGGACAAGTGGCTGCAGGCGCATTATGCCGACCTGCTCGACACGCACAATGGTACTGCGAAACCCCACAACATGCGCTGGTATGCGTCCATGGTTTCCGACATGAAGCGCATGGTCCTGCAGGGCGGCCTGTTCGTGTATCCGCGCGCCAACATAAAGGGGTATGAAGAGGGCAAGCTTCGTCTCGTCTATGAGGCGATCCCCATGTCATTCCTTATCGCAGCGATGGGCGGCGCGTCGACCGATGGCGATCAGTCCCTGCTCGATGTGCCGGTTAAGACCCTGCACCAGAAAACCCCTGTCTTCATTGGGGAGAAGAGCAAGATTGACCGGGTCGAGGCGGCCAAAAAGAAGCACAGCTAAAGAGGTTCACGCCAGGCGCGCCTAGGCGGTCAGCCATTCCGGCCGCACGTAAGGCTCGCCAAGGTCGAGGGCGACGGCTTGGTGGGCAATCTTGCCGCTATCAACGGTCAGACCGTGGGCGAGGTGTGGGTTGTCGTTAATGGCCTCACGAGCGCCCTTGTTCGCAATCTGCAGAACAAAAGGCAGGGTCGCGTTATTGAGGGCATAGGTGGACGTGCGCGGCACGGCGCCTGGCATGTTGGCGACGCAATAGTGCAGGATACCATCGACGTCATAGATCGGGTCTTCGTGGGTCGTCGCGTGACTGGTCTCGAAGCAGCCGCCCTGATCGATGGCTATGTCGACGAGCACGGCGCCGGGCTTCATCGTTTTCAATTGTTCGCGGCTGATCAGCTTGGGCGCTGACGCGCCGGGAATGAGGACTGCACCGATGACGAGGTCGGCATCCTTGATCGCTTCACCAAGCGAGTGCGCCGTTGAATACATTGTCTTGAGGCTGCCGCGGAACTGTTCGTCCAGTTCGGCAAGACGATTGTTGTTGCGGTCGAAAATCGTGACATCAGCGCGCATGCCAACGGCTATTTCCGCAGCGTGGGTGCCCGAGACACCACCACCGATAATGACGACTTTCGAGGGCATCACGCCGGGCACGCCGCCAAGCAGGATGCCGCGGCCTCGCTTGGTACGCATAAGGGCCCAGGCCGCGACCTGTAGGGACATGCGGCCCGCAACCTGGCTCATGGGGCGCAGCAGCGGCAGGCCGCCATCATCATCTGTTACGGTCTCATAGGCGATCGCCAGGCAGCCGGACTCCATAAGGCCCTTGGCCTGTACGGGATCTGGCGCAAGGTGGAGATAGGTGAAGAGTGTGTGAGCGGATGTGAGACGTGCCGTCTCCTCGGGCTGGGGCTCCTTGACCTTCACGATCAGTTCGCTGTCAGCGAATACGGCTGCGGCATCCGGTAGGATTGTCGCTCCGACCATGGTGTACGCTTCGTTCGCGAAGCCTGAGCCCAAACCGGCGCCCGACTGGACGTTCACATGATGACCAGCGCGAACCAACTCGCTGACACTTTCCGGTGTCAGGCCGACACGAGATTCCTGTTTCTTGATCTCTGTTGGAACACCAATGCGCATGACGGCTCTCCTTGAGGCATGATGTGCCTATAAACCTGCATCGCATGAAATTCCAGCCCTCTGTTAGGCGGCTTCTTCGATGATTTCGTCAACGTCGACTTTTTCCTCAACCCGCGATGCGTCGCCGATGGCAAACCGTTCTGCCTCTTCTTCCATCCATTCGCGGACTTCAGGCTCTGGTACGTCCAGCGTGAGGAGAATATCGGCGACCATTTCGATGCCCTTGGGCTGGCCGCCCGCCAAGTGGGCGCGAACGCCGATGTCGAGATACCGCTCAAGGTCGAGACGAGAGTCCACGGCGACGAAGCGGAGCAGGTCCGGGAAGCGACGGGTGATTGTCGGTGTCACCTCGCGTGAAATCTCATAACGGGCGAAGCCCAGAACGACGGCGCGGGCATTGCTGCCGCCAACGGCTTCGACGAGCTTCATGTTGCTCGCGTCGCCGAAGGAGACCTTGTAGCCATCTGCCACGGCGGCGAGGAAGCGATCAGGATCGCCTTCAAGGGCGATATAGGGGATGTCGTGATCCACAAGAGCGTCGATCGCGAGACGGCCAGCCGAGGACATGCCGATGACAATCACAGGCCGGTCGGTGAGGGATGTCGCCGACGGGGCCGTTTCCATGGCGGTCTTGCTGCGCTCTGCCAGTCGCCGGGAGAGCTTGACCCCAAGCGCTGCCCAGCTCGGCGCAAGCGCGAGGGACAGGGCCACGGCAGCCACGATGCTACTCATCAGGCCGGAGGATATGCCCGCAACGATGGCGCCGAGCGACAGGATGACGAGTGTGAATTCGGAGCCCTGCGCGAGGAGAAAGGCCAGCTGCGTAGCGCCGGGAACGCTCCACTTGTTGAGGCGGGCGGCAACATAGCCGAGCGCGGTTTTCATGACGAGGATGCCAGCTGCGCCTAACAGCACCAGCGGAAGATGGGACATGAGGGCAGGTACGTCGATCGAGAGGCCGACACTGATAAAGAAGAAGGAGAGGAGAAGGCCACGGAATGGGCCCATCTCGGTCTGCACCTGGTGTCTGAAAGGCGTGCCAGAGACCGCGAGGCCGGCGAGGAATGCGCCAAGCGTAAGCGACAGGCCGATGACCGCCGTGGCGCAGGCCGCCGCAAGCACCAAGAGCAACGTGAACGCGGTGAAAGCCTCGGCATTGCGCGTGGCGACCAGCGTGCGGAACACTGGATTGATCAGGTACTTGCCGGCAAGCAATGCGGCGCAGAAGGCGATGACCGTTTGCACAACAGAGAGGCCGAGCGCGGCATAGAGAGGTACGCTGGCGCCGCCGAGAAGGTAATCAGAGACTAACCCGGCCAAGCCCTGGGCGCCGACCTCGGAATCGCCCAGTGAACTCGCGAAGATCATGAGGAAGATGGCAACGATGTCCTGGAAAATAAGGACATGCGTGGCCGAGCGACCGATAGGGCAGGAGTTTTGCTCCCGCTCGGTGAGTATGCGGGCAACGACGGCTGTTGACGAGAGGCCCAGACTGAGGCCAACGGCGAGTGCAATGGGCCAGTCGAGGCCGATCATGGCCAGCGCAGAGGCCGCCACCAGCCCGGTGAGGAAAAGGTGCATCGGGGCGAGGCGCAGGAGATCGCGGCGGCTTTCGTTGAGCTCGCGCAGGGAGACGTGCATGCCAATATCGAACAGGAGGAACACCACGCCGAGTTCCGCCATGAGATGTGTGGCGCTGCTTTCCTCAATCAGGCCGAGGACGCTGGGGCCAATCAGGATACCTGCGATGAGATAGCCCACAATCGGGCTTAGCCGGAGGGCCTTTGATGCAAGGGCTGCAGCCGCGCCAAAGCCAAGGAGTGTGATTGCGGGAACCAATGCCTCGACTGGGGTCAGTTCTGCGGCCATGCGTCGATCGTGTCTCCTGTTGAGTGGGTTGCCCTGCAGGGCTTCAAAGAACCTAGTGCGTCCGAACCAAAATTACAAAGGCCGCCAAGTCCATTTTGGACCGGCGGCCTTCACCTTGCTGCGCATGGGGAGGGCAATCAACTCCACACACAGTACGGGAGGAAGATATTCCCTTGCCTTACAGGCTCTTCGAGAAAGTCAGCACGAAGCGGTCGTCCGAGATGTCGACGTCATCAACATCTGTGCCCCAGTAGCGCAGATCGACATCGATACCGACCGGCGTGCTGTATGTGGTGCCGAGCGACCAGTTCGTGTAATCACCGCCGCCGTCGAAGCTGTAATTGCCGACGCTGGCGTCGATCGACAGGACATCCGAGAGGCCATAGCCAGCGGTTGCGTTGAGGTAGACGTTCTGGTTGTCCGGATCCCAATAGGCTTCGCCGCCGATGGCGAGACCGCTGGCGAATTCATAGCCAAGGGCGCCCTTGATTTCCACGAAGTCGAGATCGGATTCATCTGCATCCGGGTAGGCGTAGTAGATCACGCCGACATCCCAGCTCATGCCGTTTGCGAAAGCGCCAGCGAAGCCGCCGTAGAAGTCGGCTTCGATATTGGTGTCGGAATCGTCACCGAAATCGACATTCGATGCCCATGTGCCTGCGTAGAAGCTGCCATTGGCATAATCGAAGCCGCCCTGGATGGCCGGATCTTCGTTGGACTGAGAGACGCCGCGCCATGTATAGTCTGACGTCATGGCGACGTTTCCTGACCATTCGCCTTCGGCCATGGCTGTGCCCGCAGTAGCAAGCAGTGCAACAAGGGCGACCCCCGCCCGTGATACCTTGGTTTTCATTGTGTAGTTCCCCGTTTTCGAACCACTCCTTAGGTGGAGCGCAAGACCGAGGATTGCGCGTGAATCCGACCGTTTCGAACCAAAATCTCTGTCTAGGATGGCCTGCAGGCGGAACGGCGCTGTTTTGTGCATTTGGCTATTGAATATGCCTATGGATTAGGCGCTCGCCCAACCGTCACCGTGCTGACAATGGGGCGTATCCGAGGTGCATTCCGGCGTCCACGAGCAGTGTTTCGCCCGTTACGTGGCGTGAGGCATCGGACAGGAAAAACACGGCTGAGTCGGCTATGTCGTCGGGGCCGCTTGCAACATGGAGTGGCGTAGAGGCCGCAACGCCTTCTTCCATTTTTGCGTACTGTTCCGCACTCATCTCATCCTTGAACCAACGTGTGCCGATGAAGCCGGGACAGACCGCATTGACGCGGATGGCCGGGGCAAGCGCACGGGCGAGGGATAGGGTCATCGTGTTGAGCGCGCCCTTGGTGGCGGCATAGGCAACTGACGAGCCGATACCTGTAACGCCTGCAATGGAAGAGACGTTCAGAACGGCGGCAGCGCGGCCAGTTTCGGTATATGTGGCAGCCAGCAGATCGCGGCAGGCCTGCATCATCATGAAGGGCCCCACGACGTTGACTGCATAAGTCTCGAGGAAGTCTTCCTTGCTCAGGGCGTCGAGATCGGAATGGTCGCGCGCATGGCGGGTGATGCCGGCATTGTTGACCAGAATATCGAGCCGGCCATGGGCGCGGGCGGCGTCTGCGAGCTTGTGGCAACCTTCTTCTGTGGACACATCTGCCTGAACGAGACGAGCTTGCGAGCCTAGCGCCTGACAGTCTGCGACCGTGGCTTCCCCATCAGTAACGGAACGGCTGCAATTGATGATGACCTCTGCGCCGCGCTCAGCGAGTTTCATCGCGATGGATCTGCCAAGTCCCGTTGCCGAGCCCGTGATAATTGCTGTGCGTCCGGAAAGATCACGAAGTTCTGCCATGTCAGGTCCACCCTTGGTTTTTGGATTATTTCGTGACCTGAAGAAGCTTGCCGCTGCGGAAAGTCAAGTTGCGTGGCAAATCGATTTCATGACGAACGCGTCAACTAAGCGGAAACTGTTGTGAATTATGCAGGTTCACCAGGTTGGAGGCTTGATGGATGGATGAAGGGTTCGAGGGACTGCTCGCTCAGATTTCAGGCGTTATGAAACTGTCTGAGGAAGATGCGCATCGTATCTCGACCGAACTGTATCGTGGTGGCGTCAAGTCGCTGACGGACGGCGCTGCCCTGTTCGAGATGAATTCCCGGCTCGCCGGCACCGACACGACTTGGGATCGGTTGTTCGTCAGTGCAGTGCGCGACTATGTGCTCATACATAGCGATCCGCGCAACTGGGTGACGGAAGACGAGGCCGACTGGCTGATCGAGCAAATAGACCGCAAAGGTGCGCGGCCGATCGCATCGGAAGTGGATCTGCTTCTTCAGATAATGCGCTATGCCGAAGGCGTACCGGCGCGCCTGGGATATTTTACGCTGCAAGTCGCCTGCGCGCGCATCTGCGATCTTGGAAAGGCGACAGCTGAAGATGTGGAGCGGGTGCGGCGCGCCCTGATCGTGCCTGCGGGCGAGGGAGGTGGCTGGATTACTGGCGCCGAAGCCGAACTACTCGTGCGGACCAATGATAGTATAGGCTTTGCGCTGAATGATCCGTCGTGGAACGACCTTTTTGCGCGGGCGATATCGAACCACCTCATGGCGCGGGCTCATCCCGAGCCAGCGTCAGAAACATCCATTCTCTCCCGTGAGCATTGGGTCGGAGACATGCGACCGGCGCCGGGCACTTTCCTCGAAGATGTACGCGCCGGCTTCTCTGAGGGCGGATGGTTTGCCCCAATCAGCCAGAATGAGGACCGCGCAGAAGCCGCACGCCGCGCCGCGCATGCAGCCGCGCGCCGCGAATCGGTCATTAGCACGGAAGACGAATCCTCCTGGTTTCTCAAATGCGTTAGCGAGGAGAAATCAGTAAGTCTGGCGGAACGCGCGTTGCTCGATTTCCTGAGACTGGAGGCACCGGGATTTACGCAGGGCCTTGCCGCGGCGTCCTGATCGCTTAACGGTGGTCTCCATGCTCTGGCTGAACCTCCTCGTTGCAAGCGGCATGGTCGTGCTGACTTTTACGATTCACTTCGTTGGCCTAGTCGCGCTGTCTGCAATCCTGCGCCAACGGCACGTGCATCCGGTGAACCTGACCTCAATCTTCGGTCAAGGCACCTCGATCCTTTTCGTGGTGATCAGCCTGTTCGGGCTGCATTCCATCGAGATATGGACCTATGCGTTTGCCTATCTTGCTCTTGGCCAGTTCAGCGGGCTGGAGCCCGCGCTGTATTTCTCGACCTCGGCGTTCACGACTGTTGGCTTTGGCGATCTCGTCCTGAGCGACGACTGGCGCATGCTGGGCGCAGGAGAAGCCGCCAATGGTTTTCTGTTGATAGGCTGGTCCACGGCCTTCCTTGTGGCTGTCACAGCCCGCGTGCGCGCCTTTGAGGCCAGTATCGAGAAGCTTGAGGATTAGGCCCGGCTTGCTCGAAACAGGCGGGTGCCGCCGACTGCCAGACCGACAAGAATGATTCCGCCAACGACCAGACTGCCCGGATTGGCGCCGAGTATTTCAAAATACTGCGTGTAGAAGTGGATCGCGAGGAAGACAGTCGAGATGACCGAGAGAAAGCCGCCACGTTTGGCTTTCACGATCACGGCGATCAGGAAAGCAGCCCAGCCGATCGTAAAGGCTTCATCGGCAATAAAGATGGCGTTTTCTCTCCAGTCTGAGCGCGCGGGCCATCCCTCGGGTGCCAGCCAGTGCTCGCCGATCCGGTCACCCCAGAGGGATCCGACCCAGAACGCGAAATTGACCATGAGGACCGATGTGCGGGCCGCAATTGTCGCGAGGCTTTGATAGGCCTTGGAGAGCTTTCCGCGCAAAGCATAGAAACCAGCTATCATGGCGCCGAACAGGATGATGGTAAGCGTCGGTTCCTCCACGAAGATGCCATAGCTGGCATGCCAGTAGCCGGTGCCTGATCCGAGCGTAGCGCCAAGGGCAAGTACTGCGGGCGCCACCAGAAAAGGCGAGCGGAACCAGATGGCTGCAGTGGCCAGTACGCCTGCAATGCCCAGCGTCGGGTAGAGCGATTCGGCTGATTCGCGGAATTCCCAGCCGATCCAGCCAGCCAGGCCGAGAGCGCCCATAAGGCTCAGTCCTGCGCCGAGCACCTTGAGTGACGCATCAACGTCAATTCGGCGCAGCGTTTCGGCTCCGCCAAGGGCGATAAGGGCGAGGACCAGTCCGGTGGCTGCATTTGGCAGAAGTGCAATCGTTCCAGCGGCAACAGAGATCGCCCCGAACATCAGGAGCAGGTTGATAAGCAGGCCGCCTTTCTGGTCGGGCTGAGCAAATCCTTCCAGGCGGATAGCCTCTTCCGGTGAGATTTTGCCGTCTTGGACCAGAGATTCAAGATCAAGTCTTACGGTATGCATGTGAGCGCTCACTATCAATTGTGAGCGTTTGCTAACATGGCTCATCGGTGCTGGCAAGCCAATTTGACGCTTGGGCAGTGTGGACAAGTGTGAGCCTGCGGCTTAACTGCGAGGCCGATAGGAAATTGCCAGCTAGGCCAGGGGTGAAATGTTTAAAAAGATTCTGATAGCCAACCGCGGCGAAATTGCTGTTCGCGTGATCAAGACATGCCGTCGTCTGGGCGTTAAAACCGTGGTGGTTTATTCTGACGCTGATGCGGGCTCGATGGCCGTGGAGATGGCCGATGAGGCCGTCCACATTGGTGGTTCGCCTGCGTCTGAATCCTACCTGGTTGCCGACAAGATTATCGACGCAGTGAAAAAGACAGGTGCTGAAGCCATCCACCCCGGCTTCGGCTTCCTGTCCGAGAACCCGGTCTTCGCCAAGCGGCTTGAAAAAGAAGGCATCGGCTGGATCGGCCCAAACGCGCACGCTATCGAGGCGATGGGCGACAAGATTTCATCCAAGAAACTGGCTGCTGAAGCCGGCGTCTCAACCGTGCCGGGCCATATGGGCCTGATCGAGGATACGAAGGAAGCGGTGAAGATTTCCCGCGAGATCGGTTATCCGGTGATGATCAAGGCTTCGGCTGGTGGCGGTGGCAAGGGCATTCGCGTCGCGGCCAACGACAAGGAAGTCGAAGAGGGCTTCCCGGCCGTGAAGGCCGAAGCCAAGTCCTCGTTTGGTGACGACCGCGTCTTCATCGAGAAATTCATTCTTGAGCCACGCCACATCGAGATCCAGGTGCTTGGCGACAAGCACGGTAACTGTATCTACCTGAACGAACGCGAATGCTCGATCCAGCGCCGTAACCAGAAGGTCATCGAAGAGGCGCCTTCGCCGCTGCTTGATCCGGCAACGCGCAAGAAGATGGGCGAGCAGGCCGTCGCACTTGCCAAGGCCGTGAACTATGACAGCGCCGGTACGGTCGAATTCGTTGCATCCGGCAAGGACAAGGGGTTTTACTTCCTCGAAATGAACACCCGCTTGCAGGTCGAGCATCCGGTGACGGAAATGATCACCGGCGTCGACCTCGTAGAGCAAATGCTGCTGTCCGCCTATGGCGAGACAATGAAGCTCAAGCAGTCGGATATCGGCATCAATGGCTGGGCTGTTGAAACTCGCGTGTATGCAGAAGATCCGTACAGAAACTTCCTGCCTTCAATTGGCCGTCTAAAGCGTTTCCATCCGCCCGTCGAGGGGAAGCTCGGCAAGGGCGAAGTGCGTGTGGACAGTGGCGTCCGTGAAGGCGACGAGATCTCCATGTTCTACGACCCGATGATCGCGAAGCTGATCACATGGGGCAAGGACCGCGACGCCGCGCTTGATACGCAGGCCGAGGCGCTTGACCGGTTCTATATCGAGGGCATCCAGGACAATATCCCGTTCATTGCTGCAGTGATGGACGAGAAGCGCTTCCGCTCCGGCAACATCACCACAGCCTATATCAAGGACGAGTTCCCTGAGGGCTTCGACGGCGTTGAGCCGACAGAGCTGCAGGAAACGCTATTGATTGCATCGGCTGCCTATGTTCACGGCTTCTATTCGCGCCGCGCACAGCTGGTGACCGGGCGCATGTCGCCCGTGCCGGAAGCGCGTCAGGACTGGGTTGTCATTCTCGGCGAGAAGCACCACCCTGTGCACCTTGAGCTTGGCGATGATGGCGACGCGCAGATCACCATCAATGGAGGCAAGCCGCACGCGCTGGTCACCGATTGGCATCCGGGCCTTAACCTCGTCGAGGGCGTGCTGGACGGCAAGTCCTTTGCCGTGAAGTTCGCCAACCGTACGGAAGGCTATCTTTTCCGGCATCGCGGCGTTGCCCTGCGCGCGCTGGTCTGCACACCAACAGTTGCAGACCTGCATTCGCGCCTTCCCGAAAAGGAAAAGCCGGATACATCGAAGCTCGTCATATCCCCTATGCCAGGGCTCGTTGTTTCGATGGACGTCGAAGTCGGTCAGGAAGTGCAGGCTGGCGAAGCGGTCTGCGTTGTCGAGGCGATGAAGATGCAGAACATCATCCGCGCCGAGGCGACAGGAACGGTCAAGGCGATCAATGTCGAAGCGGGCGCTAGCGTTGCAGCCGACGAGATCATGGTCGAGTTCGCGTAAGCTCACTTCTGCCCACGGGATAATCATTGGCATTTCACTGGCCGGAGGCCGGTGTTTCCGCTACCCTGCGTGCAGGCCATGCAGGGAGCACCCTATGAATCTTTATCTCAGCCCGAACGGGCGCATCGACCAGTCCACCTATTGGCGGGGCGTGATCACGCTGTTCGTCATAAGTGCAGTAGTTTCGGTTTTATCCGCCTATGTCTCGCCCTTTCTGGGCCTTGTCAGCCTTATCGTCATCTGGCCCTGGATCGTGCTGCACGTGAAGCGCTTCCATGATGCAGGCCAGACCGGCTGGATCACAATCGGCATGGTGGTGCTTGCAATCATCCTTTCGATGGTTCTGAGCTTCATCCTCCCTGCGCTGTTTGGCGTCGACATGATTGCCATGCAGGAAGAAATGATGCGCGATATGGAAGATATGTCGGCGAGTAATGATCCCGGTGCGATGATTGCCGCGAGCATGGAAGCCTCGAAGAAGATAGCGCAGGCTCAGCTCCTGCCAAGCCTTCTCTCGACAGCGATTGTTACCGGCGTCATCGGTTTCGTCATGAGTCTGTTCAAGTCGACATCCGGTCCGAACAAGTATGGCACGCCACCCGGCATGGCGCCTCAGGACACATTCGCCTGAGCCATTCGGCAGTGATATATGATCTTCAAGAGCCGGGGCATGTCTCCGGCTCTTTTGTCTTGCATGTTTTTATCGTTTATTGATAAGAGGCGCCAAAGCGCTAATACGAGTGCCAACCGGCGCCACACCGAGGAGACCGCCCACATATGGACGTGCAACATGTCCTGCTCAGCCCCAAGGGACGCATCGGGCCTCGCGACTTCAGCCGCGGGCTGATCCTGCTCACCGGGGCGATGATGATTATCCAGATCGCGGCCGCGCTGGTTTCGCCTGCCTTTGGCATCCTGCAATACCCGCTCGTTTTCGCTTATGTCTGCGTTTTCGGCAAACGGCTCCACGACGGTGGCCGCAGCGCGTGGCTCTATCTGGCATTCCTCGCAGGCTATTTCTTCATTGTGACGGTCGGCAGTGCTGTGCTGCTGCCCATCCTGTCGCCAAACGCATACTCGATGCAGGCTGAGTTTCAGAAACTCGCACAGTCAGGCGGCATCTCGGCTGCGTTCGAG
Organism: Alphaproteobacteria bacterium; assembly: GCA_018827375.1. Taxonomy (GTDB): domain Bacteria; phylum Pseudomonadota; class Alphaproteobacteria; order Caulobacterales; family Hyphomonadaceae; genus Hyphomonas. The sequence continues at coordinate 20,455 of JAHJYW010000005.1, read as the reverse complement.
GCCATGACCAACGACGCCCGGGAACTTGCGCGGGAGTCCGTGCTGACCACGATTGTCACTTTTCTCGCCGCCAGCGGCATTCTTGGTCTGATCGGCAGACGGCTGAATTCCGATCCGTCGAGCAACATCTATGGGCCGCCAACCGAACAAGCTGGCCAGCCCGATACATTCTCTTGATGCCTTCGCAGGACACATCCCCGATGCAAGACACACCCGCCCTGATTGACCCCCACCGACCGTGGATCCTCGACCGCCGGGATGACCCGGCCGAGATGAACTGGATCCAGACCCTGTTCAATCCGATGGGCAAATCCAGCAAGCTGCATTTCAGCCGGGCATGGACCTTCATGTTCATGGGGCGCCTGCTGCTCTATGTGGTGCCGACGTGTGTCGTGGCAGTTTTGGCCATTGCGGGCATCCAGACGGCGATATTGAACAAGCCGGTCAATCTGGGCCCCGTGCCTGTGCCCACGCTTCTTGTGCCGTTTGTGGTGTTCGTGCTGGTGACCGAGTACACTTCTTTTGTTGCCCATATGCGCCGTCTGGCAGAGGCCGGACGCTCCACCTTGCTGGCCGGCATCGTGTTGATCCCGCTGATACTTGCCATGCTGGCCTTTGCTGGCGGCGTGGCTGGTGGGATTGCCCAGCATGAGACCCAAGCGGCAAAGGCTGCGATGGAAAAAGAAATTGCTGCTGATACGGTAAAGGCCGCTGCTGCCAAGGCAGAGGCCGATGCCCAGGCGAAAGATAATCCGAACGCCGCAAATACGCCGCAGCGGCGTGGCCCGCCGGCCGAGCCAAAGACGGCACGTGAGACGGCGATTGGTGGTGGTCTTGGCCTGGCTATTCCGCTTTGGATGCTGGCCTCATTCGGGGCTATGCTGTGGACGTTGCTCTACGTGGCGCGGATTCCGAATGGTGGTGTGGGCGAGTTTCGCACCGGCAGCCACATCCCGGAAAATGAAGCCCTGCGCCGCCCCTACGAAACGGCCTGAAGCGGACAGGGAACGGCCATAAGACGGCTGGCAAAGACACGCTGGAAGGCATCGCGCAGGGCGATGTCAACGTCATCCAGGCTCGCCGGGATGCCGAGATCGACAAGGCTGGTGACCCCGTAGCGTGGATCAGCGATACCGCAGGGCGTGATGCCCGAGAAGTGCTCCAGGTCCGGCTCCACATTTAGCGAAATGCCGTGATAGCTGACCCAGCGTTTCAGACGCACGCCTATTGCAGCGATCTTGTCCTCCCGTAGCGATCCGCCCGCCTGTGTCCGGTCGACCCACACCCCGACGCGGCCGTCCCGTGGGCCTGCCGCCACATTGAAAGCGGCGAGAGCGGCGATAATCCATGTTTCGAGGTTCTGAACAAAGGCGCGGACATCGCGGCCACGGGCACCGACATCCAGAAGCACATAGGCCACGCGTTGGCCCGGGCCGTGATAGGTGTACTGCCCACCGCGACCCGCATCGAAGACAGGGAAACGATCAGGCGCCTTCAGGTCCTCAGCCTTGGCAGAGGTGCCGGACGTGTAGAGCGGCGGATGCTCCAGAAACCAGACAAATTCGGGTGCTTCGCCTTCGCGAATCGCCCGCGCACGGGCCTCCATGAAGTCAACAGCAGCCTCATAAGGCACGGGGGCATCGGACACGGCCCATTCGACGTCGGGAAATTTCTGCATGATGGGTGGCATATAGGCGATAATCGGGGCTTCACAAAGGTTGGCGCGCGTCTTATACGGCCCGTCTGCCTGTTACAGACCAGTGTGCGGTCATGGCGGAATTGGTAGACGCGCAGCGTTGAGGTCGCTGTGGGGCAACCCGTGGAGGTTCGAGTCCTCTTGACCGCACCATCTGGCCTTCTCCGAAGGCCAGTCTTTCCAGACAAGCCGGACATCGCAACCTTTCGGTGCGGGTCACGTAAGTCATCCAGCACATACGTGAGGGAGGCGGGCCATGAATGATTCTCTGGGATATCTGGCTATGGCGACCGGAATTGTCGCGGCTGTCCTTGTTTCCGCTAATCTCAGCCGGAAGATTACAGGCTATGCTTTTATCGTGTTTACGGTCTCATCGATTGTCTGGGTGATTGTGGGTGCGCTCAAGGGCGAACCGCCGCTAATCCTGCAGAATATCGCGCTGACAGCCGTCAACGTGTTCGGCGTCTATCGCTGGCTGATCCGTAAAGAGAAACCGTAATGAAAAAGCCGCCCGTTGAGGGCGGCGTTCGTCAGCCTTGGATTTGTTGGCGGGAAGGGCCCTGATAAGTCAGCAGCAGCACTTTGCGCCGACGAAGGCTGGTCGCGAGACCTGCGCGTTGCATCACGCATGTCAGGGCGCAAGCAAGACCGGTAAACACCATCGCGCAGGCGGCACGAATGTTACCGGTCGATATGACATGGCGAAGGCTCGCCAGGTTTCCGCCTCTCCGAAAAGTGACAGAAAAGGACTTTTGGGGGGAGGACGTGCTGCTCATGGAGTTTACAACCGTCCATCCCGGTTTTTGTTCCCGCAGGGTAACCACCGTAACAGCGCTTTTAGGGGCCTCAGGACCTAGTGTCGAAATTTCCCTGAAAACACGGAACGCTTACCGCCGTCATCTGTTGATCAAGCAAGGGGTTACATCCCGCAGAAACTTGAATGGAGAGGAAAGCATGACTGACACAATGACACGCCCATCCACCCAATCGAATAATACGCTTATCAGCTCGGCCCGCGTCGAAGGCACCCACGTCTACAACGCAGATGGCGAGAAGCTCGGTACGGTCGATGCCATCATGATCGACAAGATCGAAGGCAATGTCGCCTATGCCGTGATGTCGTTCGGCGGATTCCTTGGCATTGGTGAGCAATACCATCCGCTGCCATGGCAATCACTGGATTATGACGAACATAAAGACGGTTACGTCGTGAATATGACGACAGAGCAGCTGAAAGCCGCGCCGACACTCGGGCGCGACGAATACGATCGACTGAAAGATCGAATATATGGCGCCGCGATTTACTCGCACTATGGCCATACCCCATATTGGATCCCGATCGCCTAGGGTTCATCAATGACGAATCCGGGGCCGGTGCCATTGGCATCGGCCCCTTTCGTATAGCGCAATGTTTCGCAGGAGGATTCCATGACAGAGATACAGGACGCCACTCTGGAAGGCCGCTTGCTGGCCCAGCGCCAGGTTTTGGCTGAGTTGCTCGCCGCCTGTGATAGGGCCGGTGGGCCATTGTCCGAATGGGTCCGCAGCTTTGTCGCTGACGACTTTGGACCAAGAGACTACGCCGAGGACCCCGGCGCCCTGCCGGATGCGGCTTTTGCGGTGGAAAGCGTCATCGCTCAGGAGAAACGCCTGCTCGCGTCAGAGACACAGCGCATCCTCGATGCCGACACGCGCAGCTAGCGCTTTCAGTTGACCGCCGCCACCTGGAAGTGCGGAAGCAGTTCCCGAGCTACTGCATAGTCTGGCTTAAGCGCGGTAATGATAGACGATTGACGGGCGCAGCGAAAAACAAGGCCGCGCAAGGAATGACGCCAAAAAACCTTCATAAATTCTGCCTCTAGTGGGGCATGCGCACGACACTTAGGCAACTTAATTGCCAGGCGCGATCAAAAAGCCCCGTCTGACCGGCACGGCCAGACGGGGAGTGGCATGTCGGTAAACGGAGGCTGGCTGACAGCTTTGGCGAACACGACACACAGAATGAGAAGAATATGTATATGCACGTTAATAGGAGGTCAAATAGAATTTACCCATTGGATAGCCTGTTACAGTAGGAATTGATTGATGGACCAACGAAATACTGTATATGCACTTGATATGGGAAATTTGCCGACTACGCCTGACTCCATCATCGTCTGTTCCGCCGCGCGCCTGCTGCGGGCGACGCGAGTGGTTACGCGCCACTACGACGACGCGCTGCGCCCGGTCGGGATAACGATCACGCAATTCGGTCTGTTGAACATGATCAAGCGGTATGAGCCGGATTCAATTTCTGATGTGGCGCAGATGCTCGATCTCGACCGCACGACCCTTTCGCGCAATCTGAAGCCTCTTGAAAATGCAGGGCTGGTCTTTCGCGGCAATGAAGGCGTGAGTCGCCGTAGGCGAGTGCTGCTGACCACGCTCGGCGTCGCCAAGCTGAAGGAAGCGATGCCCCTCTGGCGAAACGCCCAGAGCCGTATCGAAGAAGTCCTCGGGGAGGCCAAGCTGCAGGATCTGTACGGCGCCCTCGCCCTGCTGCGGCCCGAGACGATCGCTGAGGGCTAGGCCGCCCACGTCTCCGCTTGCCGAAACGCGCTAAGCCCGGCAAGAACAGCGCCATGACGGACACTTCGCAAACCACGCCTTCGGCGCCGGACGCCGCCGAGATTGATGCCGCCCTGTTGGCGGATATGTCGGATGCCGTTGAAGAGCGGGATGTCCGCTGGCTGGCGCGTACGCTGCAGCGCATGCACCCGGCTGATGCGGCCGATGCGCTGGAACAATTGCCGTATGACACGTTTGAGGAAGCCGTCGGGCTGCTCGGCGGAGAGCTGCCGCCGGATATCCTGATCGAGCTGCGTGATTCCTATCGCGAAGGCGCTGTCGACGTCCTGCCGGACCACGCGGTCGTCAACGCGCTCGACGAGCTTGATTCAGATGATGCGACCACGATTCTTGACGACCTTGAGGATGATCGCCGCGAGCGGATCCTTGAGGACCTTGCGCCAATCGACCGGGCGCAGCTCGAACGCGGCCTCGCCTATGAAGAGGAGACCGCCGGTCGCCTCATGCAGACAGAATTCGTGGCCTTGCCCGAGTTCTGGACGGTCGGTCATTCCATCGACCATGCCCGGAAGCTGGGGACGGAACTGCCGGAGGTCTTCTATGAGGTCTATGTCACCGACCCTGCCCATCGCCTGATCGGCGTTGTCTCGCTGGCCACGCTGCTGCGGACGCCGCGGGATTCCCAATTGTCGGACATCATGGAAGACCCGATGTCCAACATCACGACAGATCTCGACCAGGAAGAGGTTGCCTACCAGTTCCAGAAATATTCGCTGGCATCTGCGCCCGTAAAGGATTCCGCCGGTCGCCTCGTGGGTATGATCACGGTCGATGACATGGTGGACGTCATCCAGTCGGAAAACACCGAAGACCTTTTGTCCCTTCTCAACGTCAGCTCGGCCGATGGTTCGGATAATGTCTGGGACACGGTGAAGGCGCGCGCTCCATGGCTCGCGGTGAATCTCTTCACCGCCTTTATTGCGTCCGCCATCATCTCGATCTTCGAGGGCACGATCGAGCAGCTTGTGGCGCTGGCTGTTCTCATGCCCGTTGTGGCGGCATTGGGTGGCAATGCGGGCAGTCAGGGCCTTGCCGTGGCCGTTCGCGCCATCGCAGAGCGCGAGCTTGACGGGCCGGCAGCGCGGAGGGCCGTTTTACGGGAGTTCCTGAGTGGCACGGTTAACGGTGTTATATTCGCAATCGGCGTCGGTATTATTGCCTTCCTATGGTTCCATCAGGTCAAACTGGCGCTTGTGATTGCTGCATCCATGCTGGCCACCTTCATGTGGGCGGGCCTCTCCGGCATCCTGGTGCCCCTCAGCCTCAAGCGTCTGGGGGCCGACCCTGCCGTGGCCTCGTCTGTTTTCGTTCTCACGCTGACCGACGTAATGGCGTTTTTCAGTTTTCTTGGCCTCGCGTCCCTGGTTCTGCTGTAAATCGGGCGTTTAGAGGCGGGATTTCGCCGTGCAGGCGAACAGGCGCGCCATTTGCAAGAGGGCGCGATAGTAAAAGTCCAATTGTATCAATACGGGAGCCATCCGAATGGCCCGGCCAATGCGAACGTCTCGACAGGGTCTCGAGCTCATCAAGAGCTTTGAGGGTTTCCGTGCGCGCGCGGCCCAGTTGCCAACGGGTATATGGATCATCGGATACGGGCATACTCAGTCGGCCCGCAGGGGCCTGACGGTTAACAATACTGATGCCGAGCTGATACTGCGCCACCATGATTTGCTGGCCATTGAACAGGCGATTGTCGACCGCGTCCTGGCCCCCCTGAACCAGAACGAATTCGACGCGCTTGTTTCCTTCGTTTTCAACATAGGCGTTGAGGCATTCATCGTTTCCGACGTGCTGGCCCATCTCAACAGTGGTGACCGGCTGCAGGCAGCGGATGCGCTGACCTTCTGGCGCAAGGGCCAGATTGAGGGGGAATTGCGTGTCATTGATGCGCTCGTCCGCCGCCGCGCCGCTGAAAAAGCCATGTTCCTGGAGCACCCGTCGGGCCGCGCCTCCGTGCCGTCGGCTCTGGTTACGCCGATGCTGGACGTTGCCGCATCTCTCATGACACCGCGGGAGCGGGCCGTGATCGTTGAAACGCGTGTCGATGGCGACCGCGCGACCGCCGCGAAGGCCAGGCCCGCCAGCAATTCTCCGCAGGCTGCTGCAAGAGCTGTCAATGAGCGCCTGACACGTATTTTGGGCGAGAATGCCACGCTTGCATCGGGCCAGACGCCTGTCGCCGACAATGACAGCTCGCACGATGGCCCAAGCATCGACGAGATCACACGTGCCGTCTCGGCGCTGGCAGATCCCCTCGGTGCGAACGAGCCTTCCAGTGTTATCGATGTGGCCAAGGGCCCGCCCGAAGGTATCGAGCGCCGCCGTACGCCGCGCTCGCCTTCGCCGCCTCCCTATGGCTCGCCACTCGAATTTGGCGGCGCTTTGTTGCCGCCGGCTGAAGCGATTATCGTGGATGATCTGGAGCAGGTCCGCATAAGCGACGAGGACATCGAGCGCCGTCTCGCCGAGAGCGATAATTATCATGACGACACATGGTATGAAGTCTTGCGTGAGGGGTGGCCCTTTGCGCTGCTCGCGGGGCTTGGCATTATCGGCTTCCTGATCGGCATCGACCGCTTTTTCCGTGAAGCCTACAAGCTGGCCGACCGTACATCCGACATATATGTCGGGCCGCTTCTTGCACTCGGCAGTGGCGTCATTCTCGTTATCTCTGCGTATTACCTGATGCGTGTTCTCATACGTCGCACCTGACGTATTTTGCGCTGACACGCGAGGCAGGCCCTGCTAATCAGGCAGCATGATCCTGAACACATATCCCACCCTGAACTTCGATCTCGGCGAAACAGCCGATATGATCCGCGAAACCGTGGCAAGCTTTGCCCAGAACGAAATCGCCCCACGTGCGGCTGAGATCGACAAGACAGATACTTTCCCGCGCGACCTGTTGCCCAAGATGGGCGAACTCGGTCTCCTTGGCATTACCGTCGAAGAGGAGTGGGGCGGCACCGGCCTTGGCTATCTCGAACATGTCGTGGCGATGGAGGAAATCTCCCGCGCGTCGGCCTCTGTGGGCCTCTCCTATGGCGCCCACTCGAACCTCTGCGTCAACCAGCTGCGCCGCTGGGGCACTGACGACCAGAAGACGCGCTACCTGCCCAAACTGATCTCCGGCGAACATCTCGGCGCCCTCGCCATGAGTGAGAGCGGCGCAGGCTCGGACGTCATCTCCATGAAGCTTCGCGCCGAGAAAAAGGGCGATCGCTATGTGCTCAACGGCACCAAGATGTGGATCACAAACTCGCCGGATGCCGACACGCTGGTGGTCTATGCCAAGACCGATCCGGAGGCAGGCTCCAAGGGCATTACGGCCTTCCTCATTGAACGTGGCTTCAAGGGCTTCTCGGTCGCCCAGAAACTCGACAAGCTCGGTATGCGTGGCTCTGAGACGGGCGAACTCGTATTCGACAATTGCGAAGTGCCCGAAGAGAACGTCATGGGGCCGGTGGGCGCGGGTGCGCGCATCCTGATGAGCGGGCTCGACTATGAGCGCGCCGTGCTGTCAGCAGGCCCCACGGGCATCATGCAGGCCTGTATGGATGTCGTCATTCCCTACATTCATGACCGCAAGCAGTTCGGCCAGTCGATCGGCGAGTTCCAGCTGATCCAGGGCAAGCTCGCCGACATGTACGTCCAGATGAATGCCGCAAAGGCCTATGTCTATGCCGTCGCCAAGGCCTGCGACCGGGGCGAAGCAGCGCGCAAGGACGCCGCTGGGGCGATCCTCTACGCGGCAGAGACGGCTACGAAGCTCGCCCTCGACGCCATTCAGATCCTTGGGGGCAACGGATACATCAATGAATACCCGACCGGCCGCCTCCTGCGCGACGCCAAGCTCTACGAAATTGGCGCGGGCACGAGCGAAATCCGCCGCTGGCTGATCGGCCGGGAACTGTTTGGCGAGACGGCTTGAGCGAACTAGGCTGATCGACGGTCCGGGTTTGACCGCGTATTGGCGAGGCAGGTTTCCATCACGGTCAGTATCGAACGCTGGTCTATCGGCTTCGAAACATAGCCGTTGAAGCCGCGTGCAATGTATTTTTCGCGGTCACCGCGCATCGAATCGGCCGTAAGGGCAATGACCGGAACGTCGACGTTCGGGCCGTCTTCCGCGCGTAGCCGGTCCAGCGCTCGCTGGCCGTCCAGCTCAGGCATGTTGATATCCATCAGCACAAGATCGAAGCGCCCGGCGCCCAGCCTGTCGAGGGCCTGGAGGCCGTCACAGGCTTCGTAAACGTCATAGTCGTTCTGTTCGAGAAATGAGCGCGCGACCCGGCGGTTGATGGCATTGTCATCCACGACCAGAACGCGCGTGGCAGTGCGGCTGACAGGATGGGTCGCCACGGCCCTGCTGTGGTTGAGCGTGTGCGGAGTCACGGATGGCGGGAATGCTGCGGGCGTCTCCTGTCGAACAATCTGGCTGTCAAGCGTCAGAGTAAAGATTGAGCCCTTGCCCGGCTCGCTTGCGACCGTAATGTCACCGCCCATCATGCGGGCGAGCTTTCGTGAGATGGGGAGGCCAAGGCCGCTGCCGCCATATTTGCGGGTGGTGGAGCCATCAGCCTGGACAAAGGATTCAAATATCTGAGCTACTTTGTCTGCTGGGATCCCGCAGCCATTGTCTGATACATGAATCGTGATCCGGGTCGTATCCTTCGAACGGGCTTCAGCCGTTACGACGACGAGGATGTCGCCTTTGTCAGCGAACTTCACCGCATTCGAGATCAGGTTCCCGACACACTGCCTGACGCGTACCGTATCGAGCATCAGCAGCGATGGCACGCTCGGGTCAACAACAAGGCGGAGCTTGATGCCTTTGTCTTCTGCGATGGGTTGGTAAAGCTTGCAGACGCGGGCCAGCTTGTGCCGAATATCTGCCTCAACGAAGGACATTTCCATCCGACCGGCCTCGATCTTGGAAAGATCCAGGATGTCATTCAGGATCGCCAGCAATGACTGGCCCGATTCAAGGATGATGCTTACCTGTTCAGCCTGCGCTGAGCTCAGATCCCCGCCTGTCAGAACCTGCGCCATGCCGAGAATGCCATTCAGTGGCGTGCGTAGTTCATGGCTCATATTGGCAAGGAATTCAGATTTCAGCTGCGTCGCGTGCTCTGCCTTCTGAACGGCCGAAGCAAGGTCATGCGCGAGCTTCCGGTCAGCACGGACATCGCGTGCATGCGATATGAAAATGCGTTCGCCGCGAACTTCGGAATAGATGCTGCTCAAGGCATTGGAAACGACAATTTCCTCGCCGGATTTTCCGACGAGCGTCAGGTCCATGATTTCCTGCTCGATCTTGCCGCCCCACATCTTCGTACCGGCTTTTATGACGGCCTGATGGTCTTCCGGGCGCATGATGATCTGGCTGGATTTTCCCTCCAGTTCGCCGGGCATATAACCCAGCAGATCGCACACGGCCTGGTTGGCATAGATTATCCGGCTGGATTCCGATGTCAGCGTTATGCCCTGAACGGCATGGTCAAAGGCCGAGCGGAACATTTCCAGCCAGTCATTGGCCTCATCGCGTCCGTTGACGAGATCAGTGATCTCCAGTGCGAAGACGACGCACCCCTCGCCTTTGGGAATTATGGAATAGCGCACGACCGTTCCCTCGAGGTGCTTGAGGCGACCATGCGGCGTTGGTGTGCGACTGCTATTGAACAACTCACGCGGCTCGCCCGTTTCAATGCAGAGCACGGCATCGGCGAACATGTCGGAATCGCGGTATGCTGGATCAATGTCGCAGACGCGCTGGCCCACAATGGAGCCGCCTTCCGGTAATACGACCTGGTTTGATTTCTCGTTGGCGTATACCCAGACAAAATCAACTATCTGACCCTGATCATCCCGGATCGGTGCCAGTTCCACGATCGTAAACGGCAACACGTCGATGATGTTCTCATCCATGCCAATATTCCTCCCCAGACGCGAAGGGGCATCTTTGCCTCCTCAGCATTTCGAGAATGGCCTGATCTCGGTTAACGGGTTCTTTCAGACCGGCGCGGCGCACGGATCATTCGCTGCAGCACTTTTCCTTGAGGTCGCTAGTGGCGAGCACTTTCTTTGCGGCTTCGTATCCGGCTTCGACAGTCGCGTCATAGGCCTCCCAGTCGCGCAGCTCCGTATCGATCAGGTCTGGCAGGATCAGCAGGTCGGTCATGTCGCGACCAAATGTGCGGTCGGCGCGGATGGTAGCAGCGCGCATCAGCAGCCCAGCAATCGGTGGGGCGGCCGAGAACCCGTTTCCTAGCACCCAGCGAAAGAAGCTTGGCGGGTTGATGAACTCGTCGACATTCAGCCCTTCGGCCTGTTGGGTTACGTCACAACCCACTACGAAGCCACGGTGCATCTCGCGCATCACATCGACCGGGAAATTGTTGAGCACTGCGCCGTCGACCAGCACATCATGTCCGTCCACAACCGGCGGCAGGATTCCGGGCAAGGAAATAGTCGCTCGCAGCGCCTCGCGCAGCAGGCCGGTGCGATGAAGCCGCAACGTGCCGGTTGTCAGGTTGGTGGAGGTGGCAAAGAACGGAATGTCGAGATCGCAGATCTCAGCCTCGCCGAAATGCTCTTTCAGGCGGGCATTCACGCGTGCGCCTTTGACCATGCCCACAACAGGCAGGTTATAGTCCCCTAACGGATTGGTCTCAACAAAGGCCTTGCGGATACGCCGGTCGATCTCGTCATTATCCCAGCCCATGGCCACGCACGCCGCAACAACTGCGCCCATCGAAGACCCACCGATGAAGTCGATCGGTATGCCTGCTTCGCGAATGGCGCGTACCATGCCGATATGGGAATAGGCCCGCGCCCCACCGCCTGACATCACGACGCCTACTGACCTGCCTGACATGACGCGTGCCAGTCGCGCGCAACTTGGTCCCTGCACGCCCGTCCAGTGGAAAACCCGGCTGCCACCGGAGGCTTCAAGCCACTCAACCGGGCGCGCCGCCCGGCGCTCATTGCCATGATGCAGCAGCACGACATCGACGAGTTTCAGGGCCAGTGCCGGGGAGTCTTCGGTCGGCATCAGGGGAATGGAAGGGCGGGCATCGGCCCGCGCCATGACCCATATCCGGTCTGCCTGCCGGATGGACAATCTGAACCAGGCATTGTCGCCAATGGTGGATATCAGAATTACGACGTCGTGGTTCAGTTCGAGATGGTCGAAGAAGGCCGCAGGCTTCTCATCGCCTTCGGCTTCCGCGATCACGACGGATGTCTTTCCGGCGCGCGCGAGGCTGTCAGCCAGCGCCTTGGCCCTCAGACTAAGGTCAATCGTGGGCGATGTGCCCACCAGCGTGAATACTTTTGGCGCAGCTCGCGCCGAGCGCTGCCCCGCCTTGCCCAGGCGCCGCAGGATTACGCGGATCATGGCTTCCAGCAGCTCCGGCTCGGCCTTGACCATGCGCTGCCAGCCCTTGCGGGTGATCGCGATCACTTCAGAGTCCCGGATGGCATACACAGAGCCGGTATGCGGCGCGTTTTCCGGCGCGCCGTCACCGTCGGCATCAAGTCCACCCAGGAATAGCGCCATCTCTCCGCAGGGCTCACCTGCGCGTATGTGACCAATGAACTCGCTGGCGCCTTCCGGGCCTTCATGGAATGCGCCGAGCGTGCCCGAGAGCACGAAATACATCGAATCGGCTGGTTCACCCGTCTTGAACAAGGCGCTGCCCGCCGGCAGCGAGAACCATTGGGCTTCCTTGCCCGCCGCCTTCATGGCACGCGCGGGTACATCCTTGAGGAACGGGATGTTCTTCAGCGCCGGTATGACGTCCATGCTCATAGGTTTGAAGATGCCCATTTCCACTCGTCCTTCCAAGGGACAATACATGGACTCTCTCAATATTGGGTTACAGCTGCGTGACAGCGGCGCCCGCCATGGCTAAGCAGGCGGGAGGTTCCTGAGGGAGGCATCATGCCCGTACTGAAATCGAGTCTCGACGTTGCCGGTCCGGGCTTTGCCCGCAATCGCGTGGCCATGCAGGCCCTGCTCGACGAACTGGCCGAAAAGACCGCCGCTGCAGCGCTTGGCGGGCCGGAAGCCTCCCGCCAGCGCCATACGGAGCGCGGCAAACTGCTGCCTCGCGAGCGCGTCGAGCGGCTGGTCGATCCGGGCAGCGCTTTCCTCGAGATTGGCGCGCTGGCTGCCCATGACATGTATGATGGCGATGCGCCCGGCGCTGGCATCATCACAGGCGTCGGCCGTATCGAAGGCCGCGAATGCATGATCGTCTGCAATGATGCCACCGTGAAGGGCGGCACCTACTACCCCATGACGGTCAAGAAACACCTGCGCGCCCAGGAGATTGCCCTCGAAAACCGCCTACCATGCATCTATCTTGTGGACTCAGGTGGCGCGAACCTGCCGCACCAATCTGAAATCTTCCCGGATCGCGAACATTTCGGCCGGATCTTCTACAACCAGGCTCAGATGAGCGCGAAGGGCATCCCCCAGATCGCCGCCGTAATGGGCAGCTGCACAGCCGGGGGCGCCTATGTGCCTGCGATGAGCGACGAGACGATCATCGTGCGCAAGCAGGGCACCATATTCCTCGGCGGCCCGCCGCTGGTAAAGGCCGCAACGGGCGAAGTCATCTCGGCTGAAGATCTCGGCGGCGCTGATGTCCACGCGCGCCAGTCCGGCGTGGCCGACCATTATGCCGCCCACGACGCCCATGCCCTCGCCATCGTGCGCTCCATCATTCGAACACTGGCCACGCCCAAGCCTCAGCCCTTCGAACTGACGGTGCCGGCCGAGCCCCTCTACGACCCCGCCGAACTCCACGGCCTCGTCCCGCCGGACCTGAAGGAGACCTATGACGCGCGCGAAGTCATCGCCCGCCTCGTCGACGGTTCGGAATTCCACGAGTTCAAGAAGCTCTACGGCGAGACGCTCGTCTGCGGCTTCGCCCGGCTCTACGGCATGCCCGTCGCCATCCTGGCCAACAATGGCATCCTCTTCTCCGAGAGCGCCCAGAAGGCGGCCCACTTCATCGAGCTGGCCGACCAGCGCCGCATCCCGCTCGTCTTCCTGCAGAACCTGACCGGCTTCATGGTCGGCTCGAAATACGAGGCGGGCGGCATCGCCAAGGACGGCGCCAAGATGGTCACCGCCGTCGCCACCGCCAGCGTGCCAAAGTTCACCGTCGTGACGGGCGGCAGCTTCGGGGCAGGCAATTACGGCATGTGTGGCCGGGCCTATTCGCCCCGCTTCCTCTTCATGTGGCCGAACGCGCGCATCTCGGTCATGGGCGGCGAACAGGCCGCCTCCGTACTCGCCACGGTCAAGCGTGAAGGCATTGAGCGCAAGGGCGGCGAGTGGCCTGCGCAAGAGGAAGAAGCCTTCAAGCAACCGATCCGCGATCTCTATGAGGAAGAAGGCAACCCCTATTTCTCCACCGCCCGCCTCTGGGATGACGGCATCATCGACCCCGCCGACACGCGCCGCGTCCTCGGCCTCGCCCTCTCCGCCAGCCTCAACGCGCCATTCCCCGAACGCGGCTTTGGCGTGTTCAGGATGTAAACATTACATCTTGTTCGTGAACGGCTTTTCACGCCCAATTTACGCCACATTGTCTTATGGTCTGCCTGTCGCAAACATTGCGGCAGGCATGTAGAGGAGACGCGGCCATGGTGAGAAAAGCGAATTTCCTTCTGGCGGCGGCGATGATGACCGCGCTCATCGGCCACGCCGACCAGTTACCGGATTTTTCCCTGTTCGATGTCGATGATGATGGCCTGATATCGGAGGACGAATACGTCTCCCATCAGACAGGCAGCCGCAAGGCATCCGAATCCGAAGCCATTGCCAAGTTTGCCGGCCTTGACCGTGACCAGAACCACACCGTTTCCGAGGAAGAGCTCTACCGCGCTGTCCAGATCTGGCGCGGCGAAGCCGAAAAGACATCCGTGTCCGCAATCAATCTGGCGAATCGTCAGTAGCTGCGCCTGACATGGAAGGGGAGAGGGCCTGTCTCCTGGCAGGCCCTCTTTGCATTTCCGGCGCACAGGAAGGCTTGATTTTCGGGCCGCTGGCTGTGACGAGTGGCGCCGGAGGATGTTGCAAGTGCAGACAAACCGATTCGATCTGCTTCGCCTCATGTTCGCATTGGTCGTCTGTGTGTTTCATGCCGTTGCGCTGACCGCGTTCCATCCCTTGGGCCCGCTTGAAACCGTGCTGGGGCAGGGGGCGGAAATTGCCATCCAGGGCTTTTTCATCACGTCCGGCGCGCTTGTCTCGGGCTCACTCGACCGTGCCAACACGCTGACCGACTATGCTGACAAGCGGGTCCGGCGCCTCTATCCGGCCTATGCCACAGTCATTCTGATCCCGGCGATCATCTCACTCGCCCTTAGTCGCGACCTCAGTGGCGTACTGGCCTACCTCGGGGCGAATCTCACTTTCCTGAATTTCCTCGCGCCGAACCTGCCCGGTCTGTTCGAAGGCCAGCGCTTCACCGAGGTAAACGGCGCGCTCTGGACGCTCAAGATCGAGGTCATGTTCTATCTGGCGCTGCCCCTGATTGCCTTTGCCCTGCGTCGGATGGGGCGGTTCTGGTGGCTGGGCATCGCCCTGCTTTACGTGGGCGGCGAGGCTTGGCGGCTTGGTCTGCCGCATTTTTGGGACGCGGCAGTTGCGCCGACGATCGCCCGCCAGCTGCCCGGTCAGATGGCCTTTTTCGCCACCGGGATTGCGCTTTGGCGTCTATGGAGTGTCGCAAAGGCCCGCCCACTCGCCTATGGGGCAGCCGGGTTGGTCCTTGTTGCGCTTTCCCTAGTCCATCCCGTTTTTGTGCCAGCCCGCGCGGCAGGCATTGCCGGCCTGATCGCCTGCGTCGCCTTCATGCCCGGTCCAATGCTGAACGCCGCGCGCTTTGGCGATGTCAGCTATGGCGTTTACATCACCCACTATCCCATCGTGCAATCGCTTGTGATGCTTGGGCTTTTTGCTGCAGCTGGCCCCATTGCGGGCTTCGCGCTTACGGGCTTTATCGTATTCGCTGCAAGCCTGCTTCTCTGGCATAGTGTCGAGAAGCCCGCGCTACGACCGACAAGCCATTATCGGCAGGCCGCCGGAACCGAACACGCCGTCAAACGTCAGGAAACCGCATGACCGACACTGTTTATGAAACGATCTCCCTTCAGGCCACGCAGGAGGGCCTCGCGGTCGTCACGCTCAACCGGCCTGACGTTCACAATGCCTTCAATGCGCTCGTCGTAGAGGAACTGAAGGACGCGTTCGAGGTGATTTCCGATCAGGAAACCATCCGGATGATGATCCTGCGCGGGAATGGCCTGTCCTTTTCGGCAGGGGCTGACCTTAACTGGATGAAGCAAGCGGCTGAACTCCACACCAAGGACGATAACGAGGATGACGCACAGAAGCTGGCTGCCATGCTGCAGGCCCTTTACGACATGCCGCAGATGACGCTGGCGCTTGTGCATGGCGCCGCGATGGGCGGCGGTGCAGGACTTGTCGCTGCGTGCGACGTGGCTGTGGCCATGACGGGCACCAAGTTCCGCTTTTCAGAGGTGCGCCTCGGCCTGACGCCGGCCACGATCAGCCCTTATGTCATTGACGCGATCGGGCCACGCCGTGCCCGTGCGCTGTTCGTGACTGCGGAAACGTTCGATGCCGAATATGCCGAGCGCATGGGGCTTGTGCATTATGTAGTCGCCGACCAGCCCGGCATGACCGCCATGGAAGAGCACATCGCCAATCTGGTCTTCTCTGCCGCGCCAGGTGCTGTGGCCGATGCCAAGAGACTGGTTGCGGATGTCACCGGCGAGGTGATCGACAAGGATCTTGGCCATGAGACGGCCCGCCGTATTGCGGCCCGCCGGGCATCGGATGAAGGCAGGGAAGGCGTCGCGGCTTTCCTTGAGAAGCGCAAACCTAGTTGGAGCCGGTAACCAGCTTCTCGGTCGCGGTCTTCACGGGTAGCCCCAAGTCACCCAGGAATTCGAGGGTCGCGGCCACTGGGTTTATCCCGGTCATATTCGTTATCGGTGTCTGGAACACGTAAACCAGCACACCGAACATTATGATGTAGATGATGAACTGCATCGCTGATTTGAGCAGGAACGCGCCAGCGCTACCTGCCACAAGGCCAACGCCGCCAAGGATCAGCGCCCCGGCAATCGGTGTCAGGTTGCTGACGTCTGCCGCTTGTGAATAGCCGATATAGCCACCGACCGCCGCGCCAACGATGCCGGCAAGGCCGCTCAACTGAACTCCGGATGCATAGGCCATGTTTTGTCCCCTCGATTGAGTATGGTTAATCCTTACGACAAGCCGCAGGCGGCACAAAGCCGGAATTTCACCGCCTTGTGGACCGTTCCATGACCGTTTCCGGCCCTAAACCTGCCCGTTTCGAGGCCGATGAAGGGGGGCCATGACGTCCGTTCCGCTTCCGCCACCCGCCAGCGCCCTGCAGCGCCGCCTTCATGCCGCCCGCGCGGCCCTACATGCGCGTTGGGTCCGTGGCCCTTTCAGTCAGGCCGCTTTCGAATTCCTCGCCTTCGGTATCAAGCAGGCCTGGTCCTGCCTGTTCGGCGGGGCGATGCTCGGCCTCCTGATGCTCACCTTCCTGTTCTATCCGGATGGGGCGGCCATATCGCGCTATGACTTCCTGGTGCTCGCCGCCGTGGCCATTCAGGTGACCATGCTGCTGTCCGGGCTGGAGACATGGGAAGAGGCGCGCATCATCCTCGTTTTCCATATCGTCGGCACCATCATGGAGCTGTTCAAGACGCACGCCGGCAGCTGGATCTATCCCGAGGACAGCTACCTTCGCATCGGCGCGGTGCCGCTCTTCTCCGGCTTCATGTATGCCGCCGTCGGCTCCTACCTTGCCCGTGTCTGGCGTATCTTCGACTTCCGTTTCAGTCATTTCCCGCCGCTCTGGCTTCAGGGCCTGCTGGCGGTCGTGATCTATGTGAACTTCTTCGCGCACCATTGGCTGCCGGACATTCGGCTCGGCCTCTTTGCGGCGACGGTGTTGATCTATGGCCGCTGCTGGGTGTTCTTCCGGCCAGACGTGGCCTATCGCCAGATGCCGCTAGTGGTCGGCTTCCTGCTCGTGGCGCTGTTCATCTGGTTTGCCGAAAACCTTGGAACGTTTGCCAAGGCCTGGGCCTACCCGGGACAGGAAGATGGCTGGGAGATGGTCTCGCTCGCCAAGCTGGGATCATGGTATCTGCTGATGATTATCAGCTTCGTGCTGGTCGCCACGGTTCATCGAGCGAGGCCAGCACTTCTCACTCGATGATGTCGACGCAGGGCGCGTAGAATTTGCCGGGTTCGAAGAAGAGCGAGACGAGCAGGGCCTTGAGTTCATCCGGATTCATTCCTGCTGCTGCGGCACCATCGTAGAATTCACCCTCTGTTATATCCGGATCGCCTTGGTAGTAGGCCGACCAGAGTCGCAGCGTGTGCTCATCGCCCTCGGCCTTGTCGATCCAGTCGTAAACTTCAGACTTGGCGCACTTGCAGAAGGGCTTGGCCCGCGCCTTCGATACGCCCTCTTCAGCGACATCAATGAGGCATTGCTTTTCCCAAGCCTTGGCGACTGACTTCTCGTCTTTCGGCGCGGCGGCGGCTGTACCCAAGGTTAACAGGCTGGCGGTGGCGATCAGGGCGGTCAGTCGGCGCATGGCGATCTTATCCTTGATGTCCGGCCAGCTTAAGCACGCCCCTCCAGGCCTGCAACTTGTCTTTTGCGGCGAAATCGGGTCTTGCTGCGGCCATGATAAAAAGCCTCCTCATTGCCAATCGCGGCGAGATCGCCTGCCGTATCATGGCCACCTGCCGCGACATGGGCATTCTTACGATCGCCGTATATTCCGACGCCGACGCCCGCGCTAAACATGTCCGTGAAGCTGACGAAGCCGTGCATATCGGCCCCGCGCCTGCTGCTGACAGCTACTTGCGCGGCGAACTTATCATCGCTGCTGCCAAGGCCACTGGCGCTGACGCCATCCACCCCGGCTATGGCTTCCTCTCGGAGAATGCCGCTTTCGCCGAAGACGTGCGCGAGGCCGGTCTCATCTGGGTCGGCCCGCCGCCGTCGGCCATTCGCGCCATGGGCCTGAAGGACGAGGCCAAGCGCATTGCCGAGGAGGCGGGCGTGCCCGTGCTGCCTGGCTATCGCGGCGAGGCGCAGGACCTGAAGACACTGACCACGGCAGCCAAGGAGATCGGCTATCCGATCCTTATCAAGGCCATTGCGGGCGGCGGGGGCAGGGGCATCCGCCTCGTCACCAAGGCGGCGGACCTGAAAGACGAACTCGAAAGCGCCGTGCGCGAGGCGGCGAGCGCCTTTGGAGACGGTCGCGTCATGCTGGAGAAACTGGTCGAACAGCCCCGTCATATCGAAGTGCAGGTCTTCGGCGACAGTCATGGCAATACCGTCCATCTGTTCGAGCGCGACTGCTCGCTGCAGCGCCGCCGCCAGAAAGTGCTGGAAGAAGCACCTGCGCCCGGCATGCCGGATGATGTGCGAAAGGCGATGACAGATGCCGCCGTGAAACTCGCTGCTGCCGTCAAATACGAAGGCGCCGGAACGGTGGAATTCATCGTCGATGGCAGTCGCCCGCTGAGCCTCGACAGCTTCTGGTTCCTTGAGATGAACACCCGCCTTCAGGTGGAGCACCCGGTGACGGAAATGGTCACCGGCACCGATCTGGTCGAATGGCAGCTGCATGTCGCTTCAGGTGGCGAACTGCCCCTCGCGCAGGACGAGATCACGCTGAACGGCCACGCCATCGAGGCGCGCATCTGCGCCGAAGACCCGTCTGAAGGCTTCCGCCCCGGCGCGGGCCTTATCCTCGAGTTCGGCCTGCTGGAAGAAGTGGATGGCGCAACTGTCCGCTGGGATGCCGGCTTTGAAAGCGGCGACCGCGTGCCCTCCAGCTATGATTCCATGATCGCCAAACTGATCGTCTGGGGCGACGACCGCGATGAAGCGGCCGACCGCCTGATAGACGCGCTGGCCCACACGCAGCTTGTGGGCGTGCCGTCCAATGCCGGGTTCCTGCGGCGCTGCGCCATGTCGGACGCTTTCCTCGAGGCAACGCACCATGTGAACTGGATCGCGGAACAGGGCGATGCCCTCACCGACGCGCCAGCCGATCACCAACTCGCGTCCGTTCTGGCAGTCAGCGATATCCAGCTGGACGCACCGGGCGCCATTCTGCCCTGGGAGATCAAGGATGGCTGGCGCATGAACGCGGCGCCTGTCCGAAGGGCTCCAGTCGCCGTTGGCGCGGTGGCCGACTGGATCGGTCCGGATGATTTCGATGAGCTGGAAGACCTGCCGCTACCGCTTGTGACGGACCTCTCGCCACGCCGCTTTGCTGTCACGACTGCAGGCGACAGCGTGCTGGTCGAGGTGCCGGACTATGACGCCGATGTCGAAGCCCTGCTTGGCGGCGATGCGGTGAAAGCCCCCATGCCCGGCAAGATCATCGCGATGAATGTGAAGGCCGGTGACACGGTCACCCACGGCCAGACGCTGGTCGTCATGGAAGCCATGAAGATGGAACACAGCCTCGCTGCGCCGCGCGACGGTGTGGTAGAGGCCGTGTCAGGCGCCGTGGGCGAACAGGTCGCTGAGGGCGTCGTGCTGGTTCAGCTGGTGGAAGAGGCCTAGGCCTCTTTTAGGCGCTCCAAGGCCCGCTCACGCCCGATCAATGGCATGAGGCTCGCCATGTCTGGCCCGTGCTCCTGTCCGGTCAGCGCTTTGCGCAGGGTCATGAACAGGCCCTTGCCCTTGCGGCCCGTCGCGGCTTTTACCGCATTGGTCCACTCGCTCCAGGTCTCCGCCGTGAGTTCACCTTCCGGCAGCAGGTCAGCGGCTTGCAGCACGAAGTCCTTGTCCTCTGCGTCGATCATCGGTGCGATGTCGCCGAAGACGGTCTCGACCCAGCCTTTGACTTCCGGCAGCAGCGAGCAGTTCTCGCGTGCAACGGTCCAGAAGGCTTCGTCGGCCGCCTTCGGATCAATCGCCGCAAGCCGGTCCTTCACGTCCGCGAAGGGCAGGCCGTGCAGGATGGACGCGTTGAGCGACAGGAGATCGGCCTCGTCAAACCGGGCCGGTG
>JAHJYW010000004.1 GCA_018827375.1 Alphaproteobacteria bacterium | reverse complement strand
TTGCCATAGCGCGCCTCGTCGAAAAAGTTCGCGCCATCCGATGGCTCAAGGTTCAGCTCCAGTGTCCGCGCCCCGGCCCGCCGTGCGAGCTGGACGAACCCGGCCGCCGGATACACATTCCCGCTCGTCCCGATCGAGACAAACAGGTCTGCGCGTGACAGCTCCGCCTCGATCTCGTCCATGTACAGCGGCATCTCGCCAAACCAAACCACATGCGGCCGCATCAGGCCGGTGGCCTCGCAGACGGGGCAGTGCGATGCCGTGGTGATATCATCCGGCCAGCGCACCACGCTGCCACACGCCTGGCAGCGCACCTTAAGCAGTTCGCCGTGCATATGCAGCACGTTCTGGCTGCCAGCGGTCTCGTGCAGGTGGTCGACATTCTGCGTTACCAGCGTGAAACGGCGCCCTGCGGCCTGCAGCGCTGCCTCCAGCCGGGCCAGCGCGACATGCGCCGCATTGGGCTCGGATGTCTTCAGCTGCGCCCGGCGGGCATTGTAGAAGCCCTGCACGAAGTCCGGATTGCGGGCAAAGCCCTCTGGCGTCGCCAGGTCTTCGAGCGGATACTTGGTCCAGATGCCATCCACATCTCGGAATGTGCCGAGCCCGCTTTCTGCGGACACACCGGCCCCGGTGAGCACCACGATACCCCGTGGTGCGTTTGCATTGGACATGTAGGCGGCCTCGTCATAATCTAAACACAGGGTTAATGTAGGGGAGCAGGGGCTACGTTGGCAATTGTAAGGGGACATTCTGACATGCTGCCTAACCTCACGCGGAAAACGACGCAAATCGCAATTGGTGCTGCCATGGCGAGCCTGCTCGTTCTGTCGGCCTGCGACCAGCAGGGCACACGGCTCGAACGGGCCCGAGAGCTGGCAGATGCCACGCTCGACCAGATCAGCGGCCGCGCCGTTGTTGAACCCGATGCCGACAAGACGCTGATGACCGCTTCGGTCATGGATCGCGCCATTGCCGGTACGCTCGTCAATGACATGGCGGTGCAGATGGCGGGTGAGAAGTCCATGTTTGCCATCGGCTCGATCATTGCCAAACCCAAGGACATCCAGCCAGCCAGCGTTGATGAAGAAGCGCTGATGATGATGGATGAAGAGGATGTTTTCGAGGACATCGACTCTGAAGAAGCCTTCATCGAGGAAGCGCCAGCGGCCGCGCCTCCCGCTGCTCCTGCTCCTGCGCCTTCCGTCTCCGCGGAACTAGCGCAGCCGGCACGGCTTATGCCGAAGGTGAAGCTCGATCCTGACGCCCCCGAAGAAAGCCGCCAGCAGATCGCTGAGGCCACGCAGAATCTTAAACGCGCCGCTGCGGCTGAGCCTGCACCCGCGCCACGAACGCGCAGCCTTAGCCCGCGCTCCCTGCAGGCAGCGCCAGCTCCCAAGGCGCTTGCCGCGAAGAAACTTGCGCGCCGCTCAATGATTACGGGCGACGCCATCCGCAAGCAGCAGGACGCCAATTCCGTCATGCTCGATACGCTGTCGAAATACGGCATGGACGGTCAGGTGGCCCTGTCGCGTGAAGGCCAGATGGTCATCCAGATCGGCGCAGACGGGGCGGACCCGACCCGGTTCACGCCCGAGCAAGTGGCGATGGTCCAGCAAAGCTTCCTCGCTGTTGATACGGGCGCAGGCTGCCCTGAGACGACAGACCTTGTCACCGTTCAGTCCAATGCGGCGCTCGCAACCGAATGTATCGTTCAGGACCTGCGGGCTTCCGGCCAGTTCGAATATGTCGAGAAGGACTTCATCTTCGAGAACCAGTTCGTCCGGCGTCCGAAACCCACCGATCCCGGCACCACGCCTGGCGGCTCCAGGCCATCAACCGGCGGTGAGCCGGCGTCCCCGCCGGTCACGATAACCTCCGAAATCACGCCGAATGACCCGCTCTGGAGCCTGCAATGGAATTTCCAGAGCAATGGCGCAGGGGAGGGAAAATCCGCCGGTGGCGCAGGCTTCCAAGATTTCTGGACACGCCAGGCCAATGAAGGTTCGAGTGAAGTCGTTGTCGCCGTGGTCGATACCGGCCTGCAGATGGCTCATCCGGATATCAAGAATTCGCCGAATGTCGCTCCGGGCTGGGACATGGTTTCCGACCCGCGCATGGGCAATGATGGCGATGGCCGCGACAATGACCCGAACGATCCGGGTGACATGTGCGATCCCACAGCTCCGCTTGCCGCTGATACGTTCCACGGCACCCATGTGGCCGGAACGATTGGCGCTGCGGCCTCCAATAACGGCACCGGCGTTGCCGGCGGCGCCTGGAACGTCAAGATTGTTCCTGTCCGTGCCCTCGGCAAATGCGGCGGGCGCCTGTCCGACATCAATGATGCCATCCGCTGGGCGGGCGGCCTCATCCCCGGTGAGGACGCCGAAGGCAATGAAGTCTGGAACGAGAATCCGGCCGACATCATCAACCTGTCCATCGGCCTCTTCGAATTCTGCCCGGCCTCGCTACAGGATGCGATCGATTCCGTTACCGATCGCGGCGTCATCGTCGTTGCTGCGGCCGGTAATGCCCGCGTGTCGACGCAATATTACGCCCCCGGCGGCTGCCAGAACGTGATCTCGGTTGCGGCCGGCGATGCCCGCGGCCAGATTGCGCCCTACTCGAACTTCGGTCCGAATGTCACCGTCATTGCGCCGGGCGGCGATCTCACCCGCGACGATAACGGCGATGGTCGCCCTGACGGCGTCCTGTCGACCAAGGCTTCGACCAATTGCTATGATCCCGTCACGGGCGAAGGCGTCGACAATTGCTATTATGCCTATGAGCAGGGCACCAGCATGGCCGCCCCGCATGTCGCCGCCGCGCTCGCCCTTCTCAAGGCCCGCCAGCCAAGCGCAACACCGGACGAACTGAAGGCCACGCTGATCGCTGCGCTTGATCCGCGTGAGCCCCTGCAATGTGCCGGTTCCTGCGCACTTTATCCGGGCACGACGCCGATCCCAGGCAGCCCGGATATGTGCGCGCGTCCGTGCGGCGGCCTCCTGAACCTTGCCAATGTGCCGACCCTCAGCACGACCAGCGGAGGCGCCAACTAGGCATGGCCGGTTTCCGCACTCCCTTCCATCTTGGCGGCCCGCTGGGGCTTGCGGGTCTGGCCACACTGGCCGGTGCGACGGGGCTGTTTGTCCTGGCCGGCTCGCCGGAAGACAGGGACGAACCGGCTGTGCCACTATCCGGCCTGTCTGAGGGTGCATCCGGTGCGCAGGTCGATACGCGTGTCGACCGGGATGAAAGTCCGCTCGTTGGCGTTCTGCCAGACGAGACCGCGCCGGTGGCCCCTGCCGAAGAACCCTTTATCCAGCCTGGGGCCGCGCCGCCGGCGGTGATCACCGCCCAGGCCAGGGGCGCGGAAGTCACCTTCATCGTGCGCATCAAGGGCGCGCCGGAAATCGATTCCGTGGCGCGCCTCTACAAGAAAGATCCCGCCGCCGCCGAGCAGGCGTTTTCCGATTATGTCCGGCGCACGCCCCAACTGGAGAATTTCTCCCTCGTCGGCGCCAGCTATTCCGGCGAGATCAAGCTCGCCTACCAGATGCCGCCCGGCACCGAACCGACCCGCGCCGCCATTAGCGATGTGCAGAAAAAGATCATGGCCGTTGACGGGGCGGCCTATGCAGACCCCGACTATGTCGCCCATCCCGGAGAGAAAAACTGATGATGACCCCCAAGCATTTGCTGGCATTCGCCGCGCTGGGCGCTCTGTCGCTGGCAGCCTGTGACCGCATCAAGGCACCCGAACAGCCTGCTGCACCTGCCGCGACCACGACTGTGGCCGAGACCCCCGCCGAGCCTGAGCTGCCTGTCCGCCCCGAAGCGGTCGAGAGCACGTCGGGTATCGACTGGGAAGCGGCCCGGCGTGACATGGCGTCTGTTGCCAGCGCCGATCGCGGCGAAGGCGCCTTCCAGGTCCAGTCGGGCGCAGCAGCCCCGCCAGTGCCGGTCCTGCTGCCCACCGGCATCGTCGTGCCACAGTCAGCTGAGGGCGGCGTGAAATTCATGCCGATGAGCGACGGCTATTTTGCCACCTATCCTGGCGTCGATTATGACATCGTGGTCAACGGCACGAACGAAGTCATCGGCGCGCGCGATGCCGGCGACACGTCCGCCGATACCGAGCCGAGCTATCTCGCCACGGCGTCCGGCGCGCAGGTCGCCTTCTCGCGCTATGGCGCCGACTATCTCATCGAATTCGAATGCAAGAATGCAACGGGCGAAAACCCGGAATGCATCGGAGAGGACGAAGCGCTCGAAATCGCCCGTAAACTGGTTATCGCGGGGACACGCTGATGCACAAGCCGATTGCCTATGTGCTTGCCGCGTTGGCCGTGACCGGCCTCGCGGGCTGTGACTTCATCCGCTTCCCGGGCGATGGCGGCCCACCGCCCTCGACGCCCGAACCCGGCCCCGCCATTCCGCCCGGCGCACCCGGTCCGCCCCCTCCCGGTGCCCCGGTCGAAAATCCCTATGGCGAAACCCCCGACGATCCGGCCGATCCAACGGATGCAAGCGAAACGCCGACCGAAACGGATGCGCCAGCAACCGATCCGGTCTCAGGTGACGATACGGTCACGCCCCCTGACACAAGTGTCGAGGTGCCAACGGAAACGCCTCCGACCGACACGGACGTGACGCCCGAAATACCTACCGAAACCGACACGCCACCTGCCACCGATACACCTGGAACGGACCCGGAAGTCCCTGGAACGGACTCGGAACCACCCGGCGACACACCGGAAGACATTCCTACGCCTCCTGAAGACACGGCCGAAACGCCCGCGGAACCCGCCACACCGCCCGTCGAACCGGTCTTCAGCTATCACGCTCCCGGCGCGCTATTGCCCGGTTCAGGGCAGGGCGATATTGACCAGATCGTCCATGCCCCGGGCATTGTTTTCCCAGTGAAATCAGCGCCCGCCTATCTCCAGTCGCAGGTCTTCACCTTTGGCGGCGGCATCGGCGGCGGCGATCAGTGCGATGCACGCAATTTCGCTTATCCATGGCGCGACAATTTTTGCGAAACCCGCAGTGCCAACAGGGGTTCGCCCTACTGTCCGGCCCAGAAAATCCACCAGGGCCAGGACATCCGTGTGGGCACGCCCGCGCAGTGCAACACAATGCGCCGGACGGCCAAAGCTGACCGCGCCCTGCAGGAAGTGGTCGCCACCGAAGATGGCGTCATCTCTAATGTCGGCTCCTATTCAATCAGCCTGCGCGCTGGGGGACGTATCTACAAATACCTCCACCTCAACATGGCGAAGCTCAAAGTGAAGACGGGTGACACCGTCACCGCTGGCCAGTCCCTCGGTTACGTTTCGAACGATTTCGGCGGCTCGGCGACAACGTTCCATCTCCACTTCGAGATCGTCCAGAACATGGCAGATCAGGGCTGGGTCTATGTCCCGCCCTACCTGTCACTTGTCGAGGCCTATGAGCGCCGTGAGAACGGTCCCGGCGAGGAAGTCGAACAGAATGTTTCCGTCGCCACGGCACCGTTCGTCATTCCCGAAGGCTATGTCATCACGGAATAGGCTCAGGCGGGCTTGAAGCTCAGCGCAACGCCATTATTGCACCAGCGCAGGCCGGTCGGCGCCGGGCCGTCTTCGAAGACGTGTCCCTGATGGCCGAGGCAGCGCGCGCAATGATATTCCGTGCGCGTGTAGATCAGCTTGCGGTCAACGCTTGTCGCAACAGCGCCCGGCATCACGTCGAAAAAGCTCGGCCAGCCGGTGCCGCTGTCGAATTTCTTCGCGGAAGAGAACAGCGGCAGGTCGCACCCGGCACAGTGATACGTGCCGTCGCGCTTCTCATTTTCCAGCGGCGACGTGAACGCGCGCTCCGTGTCTTCCTTGCGCAGCACGGCAAAGGCGGCGGGCGAAAGGCGCTCGCGCCACTGGTCCGCGGTCAGGTCGCGCCACTCGTTGCCGGCATAGGCATCGCGGTCGGCAGCAGCTTCGGGTGGTTTCTTGTCTGCGCCGGCAGAAGAACAGGCAGCGACCGCGAGGGCGGCAGAGCCTGACAGCAGCAGGGCGCGGCGGGAAAGGATGGAATGTGTCATGCTTCTCATACGCACAGATTTAGCGACCGGTTCAGACACGCAACACACACAAGCGCGTGAAGCGCCTACACGCCGCCATCGACCCAGACCTCACCGTCGAGATCATCCAGCTTGCCCTGCAGGTGCGCGCGCACATCCTGCACGGCCTGGTTATAGACAGCTGGTCCTATCATCTTCAGCATCAGGTCGACAATCTCGCTGGCCCGGAAATCACTCAGGGTTTCGTCAAAGGCCGCGCTGAACGTCTTCTGCACTTCGCGGCACAGCGCCTCGCGGCGTTCGGGCGTAAGCGTGATCTCCTTCATGCCTCGTCAGTCTCCGTTTCCAGATGCGGGTTACGGCCGAAGTTGACGGCGCTTGAATCCTGACCCGCATCGATGATCGCCTTGCGGATCGTGCGCGCCCGCGTGAACTCGCGCATGAGCATGTCGCCATCACCCCAGCGAATGGCGCGTTGCAGCACGGCGAGGTCTTCGGAGAACCGCCCGAGACATTCCAGAACCGCTTCCTTGTTGGTCAGGAACACGTCGCGCCACATGACGGGATCGGAGGCCGCGATCCGCGTGAAGTCGCGGAAGCCGCCAGCCGAGTATTTCACGACTTCGCCCTCTTCGACCGTTTCCATGTCGAACGCGGTCGCCACGATATTGAATGCGATCAGGTGGGGCAGGTGGCTGGTAATCGCCAGCACGCGGTCATGGCGCGCGGTGTCCATTGTCTCCACCTTGGAGCCCAGTGCCTGCCAGAAGCGCGTCAAGCCATCGACAGCGGCGAGATAGGCTTCGTCTGTGCGCGGGCCCGGTGTCAGGATGTGCCATGCATCCCGGAACAGGGTCGCAAAGCCCGCTTCCGGGCCGGATTGCTCCGTGCCGGCAATCGGATGTCCCGGAATGATATGCACGCGCCCGTCATCGGCGGCCATCAGGGCAGCGGCGGCCTCTCCCTTCACCGAACCGACATCCGTCAGGATCGCGCCGGTTTTCATATGCGGCACGGCAGCGGCGGCGACAGCGGCCAGGGCTCCCACAGGCACGCACAGCAGCACGCAGTCGGCCTCGGCTACAGCAGCCTCCAGCGTGTCGGCCACGTCTCCCAGGCCCAGCCCTTCGGCTCGCCTGCGGACATCATCGCTGGCATCATACAGGCTGATCGATCCGGCCGCGCCATATTCGGCGGCGGCCCGGGCAATGGATGCGCCGATAAGGCCGGTGCCGATGATGGCAATTGCGGGAAAGACGGGGTCGCTCATTCTGTGTACTCTTGTTCAGGTCATCTGCGTTGCTCTGGTGTGCAAAGCGAAGCCCAAGGTCAAGGGTGATCCGGGTTTATGCACCACCCGCACGTGTGACTTTTGACCTCCAGCGACGGTTTGGCACGGCTCAATGCCTGAACCGAGGGCTTACATAAGCCTTGAAACACGGAGACTGACATGGCCAACACATCCCCCATTCTGTCGGGCCTGCGCCTGCGTTGCGGTAAATGCGGCGAGGGCAAGCTGTTCTCGGGCTATCTGAAGCTCAACACCGAATGCCCGGTCTGCAAGCGCGACATGACGTCGGCCGACACAGCGGACGGCCCGGCTTTCTTTGTCGGCTTCGGCGTGCTGATCCTGCTCGCGCCGTTCCTGTTCCTGCTGCCGATGAGCCCGCTGCCCGCCGTCGCCAAGATTCTGTCTTTCGTCGTGCTATGCGTTGTGCTCATCGGGCTGTGCATGTTGCTGCTGCCGGTCGCGAAGGCCGTGCTGCTGAACCTGCAGCTGCATCACAATGCCGAAGAAGTCACCGCGGCCGATATCAAGAATCGCCGCTAGTTGACGGCGCCGGTCCAGCCGCCGCCCTTGCGGTGCAGGCCGCCCAGCAATTCCTCAGGCCCCGTCATGGCATGCAGCTTGTCGGCTGCATCCGGGCGCCCCAGCGCATAGCCTTGCAGGTAGTCACAGGCCAGCAATTGCAGCACGGCAGCCTGGTCCTCGGTTTCCACGCCTTCGGCAACAACCTTCATGTTCAGGCTGTGACCCAGGGCAATGATCGATTTCAGCAGCTGCTGGCTCGTGTGGCTGAAATCGAGCTGCTGGATGAAGGCCCGGTCGATCTTCAGCCCGTCGAATTGGAATTGCTGCAGATAGCTCAGCGATGAATAGCCTGTGCCGAAATCATCCAGCAGGACATGCACGCCCATCTGGCGCAGGCGCTTCATGGTGCGCTGGGCTTCGCCCGTGTGCGAGATCAGCACGCCTTCGGTGATTTCGATATGCAGCAGGGACGGGTCGACACCATGGCGGTCCAGCGCGGCTTCCACGCTGGCTGCAAACCCGTCGACGCGAAATTGTACCGGCGAGACATTGACCGCAATCGGGATTGTCCGCTGCCGCTTGATCTCCAGCATGGCTTGATCCAGCGCCCAAGCGCCCAGTTTCGTGATGAGTCCGCTATCCTCGGCAATCGGGATGAATACACCCGGCGAACCGCCCGGACCCTGCTTGCCGGGCCAGCGCATCAGGGCTTCAGCGCTAATGACCTTGCCCGTGCGTGCACAGACCAGCGGCTGGTAGACCAGCTGCAGCTGGTTGTTCATCAAGGCAAGATCGAGTTCGGAATTGATCGTCCGGCGCAATTGCAGCGCTTCATCCATGGCAGGCGAATAGGTGCGGATCGTCGTCTGCTTGTCATTCTTGGCGGCAAACATGGCGACATCCGCGCGGCGCACGATTTCGGTCGCTGGCACTTCGCCCTTCCGTGTCGGCGCGATGCCGATATTGGCCTTCACATTGATCACGTCCTCGCCAATGCGGAACGGCGCATGCATGGCCTCGTCAATCGATTGCGCCGTCTGCGCGGCGCGCACTTCGGCGTCTTGCCGCGTGATCAGCGCGGCAAACTCGCCGCCGCCAACACGCGCCAGCAGGTCCTTGTCGTGCAGGCAGCTGGTCATCCGCATCGCCACGGCCTTGAGCAGGTCGTCGCCCGTCTCGTGGCCCAGAGTATCATTGATCACTTTGAAACCGTCCAGCTCGATCACCATCAGCGCCGGTTCCGGGCCTTCGCCTTCGAGCGCTTCGGTCAGGCGCTCGTGCAGCATGGCCCGATTGGGAAGTTCGGTAACGGGATCGATCGAGGACAGCTTGTTGAACTCGCGGCGCACATCGCGCAACTGTTCGGCATGCATCGTGCCTTGCCAGTAGATCAGCGCGGCCAGAAGGGCCAGCGAGATATTGGCGATGAGAATCCCGGACAGGACGGACATCAGCGCGTCCTGCCAGAATGGGAGTTGAACAGATAGCGCATGTAATAATCCCGGCCCGATACTAGGCTGGTATCCTTACAGACCCCCGGTTCACGAAGCTTTGCGCCGGGCAGCGAAACAATGCCGCTCGTGTTAAGCTCTGGTTTGCCATGAAGGCGATGCGGATCAGCCTGTCAGGGCCTGCTCGTCGCGCTCGCCGGTACGGATGCGCACCACGGATTCGACCGTCGTGATGAAAATTTTGCCGTCGCCGATGGTGCCCGTGTTTGCCGCCGAAATGATGGCCTCGGCAAAGCGCTCCGCGTCGGCCTCGCCGCAAGCGACTTCAACTTTCACCTTCGGCAGCAGGCGTACTTCATATTCCGCGCCCCGATAGACTTCGGTCTTGCCTTGCTGGCGTCCATAACCACGCACTTCCGATACGGTCAGTCCGGTCGCGCCAGCTTCAGACAGCGCGTCGATGACGGCGTCCAGACGGCTTGGTTTGAATATTGCGGTAACGAGTTTCATAGTCCACCAGCCCTTTGGTTTTTGCAGTTGCGAACGTATCGGTCACACCGGATTCGTCAATGTTTTTCACGCCTTGATGTCGCGGCAGGCTTGGCGATCCGTACCCGTTCGGCCACCGGAGCGACTGCTCCGCCGCCCGGCTCGGCGTACAATCGCTTGACCGCTTCGACCAGAACAACACCGCCAAGTCCCGGTGTGATGATGCGTCCGATCGCGTCCCAGCCCTCGGCTGCGGCCGTCACCAGACGCGCCGATACGGGCGGCATATAAAGCGCGCTGGCGCTGGCGGTCACCTGGAAAAGCCCGATGGAAAGCAGGTTCATAAGTTGAGAGCGGCTCCAGGGGCGCCCCTGTCCAAATGGCGTGCGCGTCGCCCGGCTCCACAAGCCCGCGCGGTTTGAGACAGCCAGCACGATGCGGCCCTCGGGCGCCATGACGCGCCATATTTCCCGCAAATAGGCCCGCGGGTCGCCGGTCTCTTCCAGGCCGTGCAGCACGATCACGCGGTCAAACTGGCCATCCGGGAAGGGCAGGCGCAGGTCGCCCACAGAGACGGTCGCATTGCCGCGCCCGCTCGGGTCCCAGCGCACCGGCCCGTGATCGAATGGCACGGCTGCCACGCTGCGGCCCGGCTGGTCGCCAAAGGCATCCAGAACCGGAATGGCATAGCCAAGGCCCAGCACCGACAGGTTATTGGCTTCGTCCCACAGGTCGACAAGCTTTGCCGACAGGATGCGCGCGGCCGCATTCCCCAGCGGGGAGGCATAAAATCGCTGGAGGGTAACGGCATCCTGACGCATGGGCTTCCTTGTGTTATTTAGGGTTTTGCGACCACGAATTGAAGCCGCCCGGAGATACGACCTGATGTTCCAGATACACCAGTTTCCCTGCCTGAATGATAATTACGGCTTCCTTGCACATGATTCCGTTTCCGGCGAGACCGCTGCCATCGATACACCCGATGCGCAGAAGTATCTTGCCGAGGCCGCTGCGCGCGGCTGGACCATCAGCCAGATCTGGAACACGCACTGGCACCCGGACCATGCTGGCGGCAATCTCGCCATCAAGGAGGCTACTGGCTGCTTAATTACCGGCCCGGCTGGCGAAGCGGAAAAGATCCCCGGCATCGACCGCGCGGTTAAGACAGGTGATGTGGTCTCCCTGGGCGGGCTCGCTGCGCATGTGATTGATGTGCCCGGCCACACGCTCGGCCATATTGCCTACCACCTTGCCGGCGAATCCACGGCCTTTGTCGGCGACGCCGTGTTTGCACTTGGTTGCGGCCGCGTGTTCGAGGGCAATCCGGAAATGATGTGGCAATCGCTCTCGCGCCTCAAGAACCTGCCGCCCGAGACCGCCCTTTACTGCGCACATGAGTACACCGCGTCGAACGCGAAATTCGCGGTGACCGTCGATCCCGGCAATACGGCGCTGGCAGACTATGTCGACGAGATCACCGACAAGCGATCCCGCAATGAATGGACGGTGCCGACCCGGCTTTCGCGCGAGCTGAAGACCAACCCCTTCCTGCGCGCCGACGATCCGGGCCTTCAGGCGGCCATGGGGCATCCCGGCGACCCTGTGGGGACATTCGCGGAAATCCGCGGTCGCAAGGACCGTTTCTGATGAACGCGATCTCGGGAGACCTCGGCGCCAACGAGATCATACGACTGCTCGGCCTCAAGCCGCATCCCGAAGGTGGCCATTACGCCGAAACCTTCCGCGCCCCGGCCATGCATGGCTACCGCCCCACATCCACCGCCATCTATTATCTGCTGCAGGCGGATGAAGTGTCTGCCTGGCACCGGGTCGACGCGGATGAATGCTGGTTCTGGCATGCTGGCGGCCCGCTTGCGCTCACGCTTTCGCCGCCAGACGGGAAGGGCGCCGATGCCTATCAGCTCGGCCCGGATCTGCGCGCAGGCCAGCATCCGCAACTCGTCGTGCCCGCCCATCACTGGCAGACGGCCGAAACGCTCGGCGCATGGACACTCGTCAGCTGCACGGTCGCGCCGGGCTTCGAGTTCAAGGGGTTTGAACTGGCCCCGCCTGACTGGCGGCCAAAGGTCTAGCGCGCGCTGTCCGGCAGGAAACGCCCCGCAATCGCCCACCACCCGGGCTTTCACCACAAACTTGTCCAACAGCGCGTGTCCTGGCGTATTCTCTTACCGTCCGGCTGGCTCCCATCTCGCCGGGCAGCGCGGGAGACGGGGCAATGGATCGCCATCCTGAAATACACGAAACGCGTTTCCGGCACCTCGCCTTCCGCGTCTTCAAATATAGAAAAACCGGACGGCGCACGGCCGGTCCGGTTCTTCGTTTTGCTTGCAATGTCGGCAGATCTAGCCCGCGATATATTGCGCGCCGTTCACCGTCATGGTTGCGCCGGTGATGAAGGCGGCTTCCTCGCTGGAAAGATAGGCGCACATGGAGGCGATCTCTTCAGCCTTGCCGAGACGGCCGACCGGGATCGACGCGATGATGCTTTCCAGCACTTTCTCCGGCACGGCCTGAACCATTTCCGTATCGATATAGCCAGGGCAGACCACGTTCACGGTCACGCCCTTCTTGGCGCCTTCCTGGGCGAGCGCCTTGGTGAAGCCGATCAGGCCGGCCTTGGCGGCGGAATAGTTCGCCTGGCCAAACTGGCCCTTCTGTCCGTTGATCGACGAGATGTTGATGACCCGGCCAAAGCCGCGCTCACGCATGCCGTCCCACACCTGGCGGGTGACGTTGAACGCCGAGGTCAGGTCGATATTGATCACTTCCTGCCACTGCTCGAGTGTCATCTTGTGGAAGGGCGCATCGCGCGTCACACCGGCATTGTTGATCACGATGTCGATTGGGCCGAGATCGGCCTCGATGGCCGCGATGCCCTTGCCGACAGCGTCATAATCCGACACGTCAAACTTGTAGCAACGGATGCCTGTTTCTTGTTCGCAAAGCTTGGCCGCTTCTTCATTGCCGCCGTAATTGGCCGCAACCTTGTAGCCTTTTGCTTTCATTGTCTCGCTGATCGCACGTCCGATGCCGCGCGTGCCCCCCGTGACCAGTACAGTTTTTGTCATGCCTTATTTTCCTCCGGCGTTTTGTTGCCTCGTCTCTAGCCTTCATGGCCGGTAGACTTCAATAGCGCATTGGTCACACGCAAATTCTGTGCAAATATTGCTGCATAGCACAATAATTGCTTCTCCCAGCGAGGAGAACAGAGGGTAGGATATGGCTAAGCCAAACGGATCGTCCCAGACGATCATCATCAAGAAATACGCGAACAGGCGTCTCTACGACACATCCACGTCATCCTACGTGACGCTGGACCACCTCTCCGAACTCGTCCGTGAAGGCCGTGATTTTGAGGTGCGTGATGCCAAAACGGGCGATGATCTGACCCGTCAGGTGCTCACACAGATCATTTTCGAGCAGGAAACCAAGGGAAATGGTGCACTGCCGTTGAATTTCCTGCGCCAGCTGATCGGCTTCTATGGCGGCGGCGCGCAAACCTTCCTGCCGGCCTTCCTCGACATGTCGATGAACAGTTTTGCGGACTCACAGCAGGAATGGCGCAAGGCCGCCAATCCGATGTCGCTTTTCGAAAAACAGGCCAAGCGCAACATGGCCATGTTCGAACAGGGCATGAAAATGTTCATGCCAACGCTCAATAAAGCGTCCCAGAATGAGAAGCCAAACCCGGCAAACGCCATGATGGATTTTCAGGCCGAGGCGCTGGCAACCATGCAGGCCCAGATGCAAGCCATCCAGGACCAGCTCAAAGACCTGGCCAAGAAGGACTAGTCTTAGCCCTTACGAGCCGACAATGATGCCGCCGTTCGGGTGCAATACCTGTCCTGACATGTAGCTTGAATCCTCGCAGGCGAGGAACAGGAAGCTCGGGGCAACCTCATTGGGCTGGCCCGGCCGTCCCATGGGTGTGCCCTCGCCGAAATGCTTCAGCTTCTCCGGCGATGCACCACCGGACGGATTGAGCGGCGTCCAGATCGGCCCCGGTGCAACCGCGTTGACCCGGATGCCGTCGTCGGCAAGGTTCTCCGAGAGCGAGCGCGTGAAAGCCGTGATGGCACCCTTGGTGGCGGAATAGTCGAGCAGTTCGCTTGCGCCTGCATACATCGTCACCGACGTGCAATTGACGATTGCCGCGCCCTCTTTGAGATGCGGTCGGGCGGCCTGCGTCAGGTAGAACATAGAAAAGATGTTCGTCTGGAATGTCCGCTGCAGCTGCTGGTCGGTAATGTCCTCGATTTCCTGGTCCGGATGCTGCTCGCCGGCATTGTTGACCAGAACGTCGATCGTCTGAAACCGGGCAATCGTCTTGGCAACGACCATTTGCGCGAAATCCGGATCGCCGAGATCGCCCTTGATGGCGAGTGCGTCCCGCCCCTCATCCTTGATCATCTTGCAGGTCGCATCGGCGTCTTCAGTTTCCGAGAGATAGACGAAAGCCACGTCGGCGCCTTCGCGCGCAAACAGGACAGCCACCGCCCGGCCAATTCCGCTGTCGGCGCCGGTAATCAGCGCGACCTTGCCTTCGAGCCGCCCTGAGCCCGGATACCGCGGCTGCCATTCCGGCTTGGGCGAAAGCGCCGCTTCGCTTCCCGGAAGGCCGTCTTCATGGATCTGGGGTTCAATTCTTGTCGTCATCGATTTCGTCCTCCTCGGGGGTCTGGCTGTCTGATTCGGGATGGGTGAGGGGCACGCCCTCTGTGTAGTGAGCATCTTCGGGAGGTCCACCGAGAACAATCTCGCTCTCGTCGCCCCTGAAATGCGCGACCGGCTCGTCCCGCTCGGGTGCGTGCGGGCCCTCGCCCGGCTCCATCTGGCGACGCCTGCTTCGGGCTGCCGTCTGGATCTGGTCGGCCTCCGCGGGGGAGGTTCGTGGTCGGGCTTCCTTGGGTAATGTCTTGCGTATCATGTCATGTCTCCTGCTTCCCGAACCAACGGGGCGCCGGTGAGAACGTTCCGATTTTGGGAGGTAAGGGCGTGATACGGGCGCGCACCTCCCCAATCGCAAGCGATGCAGCACTTGCAAGGAACTGAGCGCGATCCAGAAACGTAAAGGAATTATACTATCAGTTGAAAGGAGAGGGATGTGTCGAGACTCGTCGTGTTTTCCAACCGTGTGCCGTTGGGTGACAAGCCAAGCGGCGGGCTGGTGGTGGCGTTGAATGACACAATGATCTCGCAGGGCGGGCTGTGGGTCGGCACCGAAACGCTTGAATCAGCGCCCACCGAAAATGGCGCTCAGCTCAAGCCGCATCCGGGTGCCACCTTTGAACGTCTGACAATGGGGCTCACCCGCGACGAGCACGCCCAGTACTACCTAGGCTATTCCAACTCCGTTCTCTGGCCACTCTTCCATGGCCGCGCCGACCTGCTTGATGTCAGCACCGGCCAGTTCAGCACATACAAGGCCGTCAACAGGCGCCTGGCAGAACTTTCCGCCCCGCACCTGCGGCCCTCGGATACGATCTGGATACAGGACTACCATCTCATTCCGCTTGCCATGGAACTGCGCGCCCTCGGGGTCAGCAATCCGATCGGCTTCTTCCTGCACATCCCGTTTCCGGTTGCGAGCAATATCCGCGCCCTCTCTGATAATGCCGAACTTCTCGACTGGTTTTCCGCCTATGATCTCGTTGGCCTTCAAACCCAGCGCGATGTGGCCAACTTCATCGGCGCGTTCCGCTCGCTCGGACACGGCGAGCTATTGCCGGACGGCCGCATTCGCTACAACAACCGCTTCGTGCGCGTCGCCAGCTTTCCCATCGGTATTGATGCAGAGGCCTTTCGTGCGGCGGCAGAGCAGTCACCTGAAATGCCCGAAATCACGACCACTGCGCAGAAGGTCATGGTTGGCGTTGACCGCCTCGATTATTCCAAGGGCCTGCCGCACCGCCTCAAGGGCTTTCAGGCGTTCCTGCGGGAACATGGCGCCGTGTCCGACCGGATCACCTTCCTGCAGATCGCCCCGCCGACACGCGAAGACGTGCAGGCCTACAAGGATATCCGCAGGGAACTCGAGCAATTGTCAGGCGAGGTGAATGGCGAATTCGGTGACATTGGCTATATGCCGGTCCAGTACATCCACCGGTCGATCCAGCGCGAACGCCTTGCGGGCCTCTTCCGCCGCGCCGACATTGCCCTTGTCACGCCTCTCAATGACGGCATGAACCTTGTTGCAAAGGAATATGTTGCGGCCCAGGACCCGGAAGACCCGGGCGTCCTTATCCTCTCGCGCTTCGCCGGCGCAGCCGAGCAGCTTGCCGAGGGCGCGATCCTGATCAACCCCTATGACGCCGCGTCGATCTCCGAAGCCATTGCCACGGCGGTTGCCATGCCGCTGGAAGCGCGCCAGGCGCGTCACGCGGCAATGTGGGACCAGCTTACCCGTTACGACAATGACTGGTGGACAGGCACATTTCTGCGCACCCTCGGAAAGGCAGCGCTGAGCCGTCGCACCAGTGAAAGCTTCTTCATCGCCGCTGGCGAATAGAAACCCCTAGACGTCGCCTGCCACGCCAAAGTCGCGTCGTGCCGACACGATCGTCACGACCACACCGGCCAGAACATCCAGCAATGTCATCGACATCAGGATGAAGAAGGTCGAGGTCGCAAAGTTCGGCAAGAGCAGGAACTGGATCAGGCAGACGATGAACAGCATCATCGACACAGCGTGATTGATGATCGTTGACGTGCCCGTGCTGGTCGATTTCAGGATTTCCAGGAACAGGAAGATCACCGCCACCAGCAGGATCGCATCGCCCTTGGTCAGCATCCAGTCCACGCCGGAAATCATCGGCAGGTGCATGAACGGCCCGTTGAGCAGGTTGAGGATCGGCGCCACGGTCGAGCGCACAAGCTCGCCCTGCGCATTGACCGTCTCGACAGCGCCGCCAAAGCCGAGCGCCAGAAGATTGTACAACACTACCGGAATGACCAGCAGCGGAAAGATCCCGAAAATTACGCGCATGAAGTACCCCTTTTTATCCGAGTCGTGAGAAGCGTGTTTCTCACGCTTCTTGCGTTCCATCTTGGCGACCGCTGCTCCCGCCAGCGCGATCTTCGTGTCTTTTTTCATTTCAACACCACCCGTCCTGCGGCTGAGTTAACACGAGGTTTACCGTAATGCACCCAGCGACGCGAGCGGATTTCCCCATGCTGACCGCCCGGCGCGGCCCTCTACCCATAAACAGCGGAAAACACGGCGATTTCGGGTCATGAATGGGCTTTGAGGGAGAAATATATGCCAGACATCCATATTCTTACCGGTCCGCCCGGCAGCGGCAAGTCCAGCGTGCTTGAACAACTCGCGCCCCAAAGCCGAATTGTTGCCGAGCCTGCCCGAACGGTTCTCGCTGCCCAGCGCGTCTCGGGCGGCCGCGGCACGGGCGACCAGGATCCGGCCTTGTTCGTTGCACTGATGCTGGAGCAGGCGCTGCGAGACCAGCAGGCATTGCGCGGCGCTTCCGGGCCCGTCATTTGCGACCGTAGCCTGCCCGGTTTGCTCGCCTACACCGCCTATTGGCAATTGCCGGACGGCGCCATTCGCAAAGCCATCGCGGCCATGCCATCGCCCCAAACCGTGTTCTGGTTTCCTGCCTGGCAGGCGATCTATACGCAGGATGAGGAGCGCACGCTCGATTTTGACGGCAGCGCCGCTTTCGGCGCGCTGGTGCGCGCGGCGTATGAAAGTCTTGGCCTTGCGCTGGTGGAGATGCCGCTGGCACCGGTCTCAGACCGGGCCGCGTTCATTCGCCAGCGTATTGGTGCCTAAAGCTCGTCTGCGCCGCCCGGATTACGGCGGCGGCGGATCAGCCAGATCACGCCGCGCAGGTCTGACAGCGCGTCGCCGAGGCGCCCGAAATTGGTATAGTTGGATGTCCCTGTGGCCCGCGGGCGGTGATTCACATCGCGATATTCCACCTGATGTCCCTCTGCGCGGAAAAGCGCGGGCATGTAGCGGTGCAAATGGTCGAAATAGGGCAGGGATATATAGACGTCGCGGTAGAATGCCTTGATGCCACAGCCGCTATCGTCGCAATCATCCTTCAGCAGCCGCTGGCGGATATTGTTGGCAAAGCGCGAACCGAACCGCTTCCATGCCGTATCCTTGCGGCTGGCGCGGCGGCCCATGACCATTTTCAGGTCAGCCGGCGCATCGGCGCGGATCAGCGCACGGTAAAGGTCCGGCAGGTCGGCCGGGTCATTCTGCCCGTCACCGTCGAGCGTGCCGATGACAGGCGCGCGCGCGGCCAATATGCCCGAGCGTATGGCACGGCTCTGGCCCGCATTGTTGCGATGGCCCAGCACGCGCAGCATCGGGAAACGGTTTTTCAGCTCAACCAGCACGGCGCGCGTGTCATCGGTCGAGGCGTCGTCCACGAACAGCATCTCGAAGGCGCGCCCATCCAGCGACCGCGCGATCTCCTCGATCAGGTGGCCGACATTGCCGGCTTCATTGTGCACAGGCACGACGATTGAGAATTCAAGGGAATTGGCCAAAACAGAAAGCCTTCGGGCTGTCAGGAGAACGAACCAAGCCTCATACCGATGCAAGGCGGCAAAAGCGAGGCCCTACCGCACTTGCATGTCGGGCGTGGCTTTCCTGCCCAAAACCACAAGACGGGGCGCGCGACTGCCGCTAGAAGGCAAAGCCATGACATTTCTCGACCGTATCTCGACCGGCTGGAAAGCCTGGGTCCTGCTTTTCGTGATCACGTTCGGGGCCGCAGCGCCCGGCGTGTTCAATCTCCCTGCGCTCGACCGCGACGAAAGCCGCTTCGCGCAGGCCTCCAAGCAGATGCTTGAATCGGGCGACTACATCCGCCTTCGCTACCAGGACGAGCTGCGCAACAAGAAGCCAGCCGGCATTCACTGGCTGCAGGCTGGTTCCACCGCGTTGTTCACCGGCGCGGACGCCAAGCAGATCTGGACCTATCGGGTGCCCAGCTGGCTGGGCGCAGCGTTTGCGACGCTCGCCTGTTTCTGGTGCGGCATCCCGCTCATCGGACGGCGCGCGAGTTTCCTCGGCGCGGCCCTGTTCGGGGCAACGCTGCTGCTGACCAGCGAGGCGCATATCTCCAAGACAGATGGCGTGCTCGTCTTCCTGACCACGCTCAGTATCGGCGCACTCGCCCGGCTCTATATGCGGGATGACCAGTCAAAGCGCATGGCGCTCCTGTTCTGGACGGCCATGGGCCTTGTCTTCCTCATCAAGGGCCCGGTTGGCCCGATGGTCGCCGCTTATGCTGGTATCGGTGCCTGGGTGTGGATGAAAGCGACCGTCGGCAAGGGCGGGGACTGGTGGAAAGTCCTGCTCTGGTGGCCTGGGCCACTGATTTTCGTCGCGCTCGTGCTGCCATGGTTCCTCTGGATCCAGGCGGCGACGCAGGGCGAATTCATCAAGGGCGCCGTCGGCAAGGACCTGAAAGACAAGTTCACCGGCGCCTCCGAAGGCCATGGTGGCTGGCCCTTCTACCACCTGACCCACCTGCCAGCCTGGTTCTTCCCGGCAACGCTCATGCTCGTCCCGGCCTGCATGGCGGCATGGCATCGCCTGAAACCGCGCAACGCGCTTGGCTGGAAATGGCTGCGCGATTCGGCCGCCATCGCCGCCGTGGTGTTCGCTTTCCTTACAGTGCTCCTGTTCGTCTTGCCGCTATTGCCCCATCCGGAGGGCACAGGGATCGTGGCCGGAACACTGAACACGCTGGCCACGCTGAAAACGCTGCCCGCCTATCCGGCGCTGCTGCTCGCCGCCTTCTGGTATATTTCCGGCCGCGATGACTGGAAATCGCGCTGGCCGATTGGCATTGACGGTCTCACCGACGAGACGCGCGCCATTCGCTTCATTGTCGCCTGGGTCGCGCTCACCTTCGTGTTCTTCGAGCTGATGCCCACACTGCTCAGCCACTATATCCTGCCCGCGTATCCAGCGATGGGCCTGCTCTGCGGTTATGCCGCCGTGCAGCTGCTCGACGGCGTGCGCATGCCTGTCAGCCGCTGGGTATCGCTCACGCTCTTTGCCATCGGCGCCATCCTGCTGCTCGCCGTGTCATTTCCCGGTGTGGCGGTCTTCTACATGGAAGAGACCGCCGGCGACTTCAAAACCGTCGCCGCCAGCCAGGTTCTGGAAGCGTGGACGGCCTATCGCAGCTTCCCGCTCTGGCTCTGGTGGATCGGCTTTGCGCTTGCGGGCTTTGCCACCATCGAGTTCGCGCGTCGCCGTGACGGCCTCGCCATCCTGCTCGCCATCGCAGCCAGCGTAACGATCGGCTGGCACGTGCGCATCTTCATGCTGCCAAGCCAGGTCTGGCTGCAGCCCACCGAGACGGCCCGCGCCGCGCTTGAGGAAGTCTGCGGCGTGCCCGGCGAGGATGCTGACTGCAACGCCAAGGCCCCCGCGCGCATTCTCGCGCTCGGCTATGCCGAACCCTCCTATATTCTCACGCTTGGCACGCAGAACCTGCACCCGCCCGAAACCCCACTCGATCTGCCGACAGACCCCGCGGCCTATCCGGTTGTCTATCTCGTCAATTTCGAGGATCGGAAAGCGGTCCCCGCCATCGCCGACGAAGTCGCGAACCTGCGCGCGCAAGCGACAAGCATGAACCTGTGCATCACAGAGTCCGATGCGCACTACGCCCTCAATTATTCCAACGGCGACCCGGTCAATTTCCGAGCAATCCGCTTCGATACAGGCGGCTGCCCGGGCGTGGCGCCGGCCGAGTGAGGGCTTGGCGCTAGAAGCTGTAATCCAGTCGCAGGCCATAGGTGCGCGGATCTGAGCGGAACGTGTTGTAACCGATCAGGCCATAGCCGGAGAGGGCATAGTCTTCGTCGGTGAGGTTGCGGCCCCAGAGCGTGACGCTGACGCCCGTGTTATCGAACGTGAACGCGGCTTCGGCCTGCAGCGTTGTGAAAGCTGCCTGCATCCGCGCCTCAAGACCTTCCGGGTCCAGATAATAGTCGCCGCGATATTTTGCATGCGCTGCCAGGCTGGCATCCACGCCCTGCGTCAGGGCAAACTCATAGCGCGCGCCAAGCGTGGCGGATGCGTCCGAGGCAAACGGCAGGGGATTGCCGTCAAACGCTGCTGCATTGCCGCCAATGTCGGATGACTGGTCGATCTCCGTGTCGAGCAGGGTAAGTCCGGCCTCGAGGGTCAGCGCATCGGTTGCCCGCCATGTGACATCGGCCTCGGCGCCATAGACAGTGGCAGCATCAAGGTTCGACAGCGAATTCGACGTGATGCTTGATCCGTCCGGCAGCGGGAAGTTCACGAAGATGCGCGCCTGCGGGGCGTCATAGTCCTGCCAGAACCCCGCAACCGTCCACGTCAAAGCGTCAGTCGGCGTGGCTTTGTAGCCGACCTCATAGGCGGTGACGGATTCGGCGGCAAATAGGCCGGCGTCGGCAAAGTGGTTGGCATTGTTCTGGACTTCGCCATTGAAGCCGCCGGACTTGTAGCTGTTCGCAATGGACGCATAGGCGGTGCCCGGCCCGAGATCATACGACAGCGCCGCATTGCCGCTTAGGCGCGTCTCATTGATTGTGTTGTCGCCAAAGGCGAGGCCGAGGCCGCCGACATTGTTATAGGCGACTGCGCCATCATCAAAGATGTGCCGCCCGCTGCCAGACGCCTCGATATGTTCATTGGTCACGCGCAGGCCGAATGTGGCGGTCAGGCGGTCTGTCAGGTGATAATCATTATGTGTGTAGGCGGCAAACGCGGTGCGCTGCTGGTTGATATCGGTGACCAGCGTCATTGCGGTGCCGGGCGAGGCGGGCGTGGGGCCGACACGGCCGGGCGCGCCGACATAGGGGCAGGTGCCAATCAGCGTGTTCAGGTCCAGCTGGCCGCACCAGATCGTGTAAGTCTGACTGAAATCATCGGTTGCGCCGCTGAGGCCAATTAGCGTCTTGCCGCCCTCCCACTCTGTCTGCAGGCGGAGTTCCTGCGAATATTGCCGGAAGTCACGGTCATATCCCAGATTGCCGCCGAGCTGCGGATTGCCGAACAGCGCGAAGGCGCCATCAAGGTCAAAGCCATATTGCTGGTGATAGCCTTCAAAAGCCGTCAGCGAAGATAGCGTCCAGTGGCCAAGGTCGCGCGTGTAATCGGCAGATAGGCCATAGAACGCATTATCCGTATCCTGCGTGCCGGTGCCTTCCACAGCGATCTGGTGGTCGCCAAGGTCGAGGCTGTCATTGCGCGGCGAGGCATTGACGCCATTGTCTTCCTCATAATGCGTGCGCACCAGAAGGCTGCCGCCCAGCATCTCGTCCCAGTTGAGGCCAAGGCGCAGGCCGAATTCGTCGCGCATGCCGCCGGCGTTTTCCGGCCCGGCCGTATTGTCCAGCGCCGCATCACGCGACAGGTAGCGCCCGGCGAGGCGATAGCTGAACCCGCCGCCGAGGCTTTCCCCATAGGCGCCGCCAAGGTCCACGCGGTTGAAATTGCCGTACCCTGCGCTGAGATAGCGCGACTGGCCTTCGCCCGGCCGGGCAGTAATGAAATTGATCGCGCCGCCAGAGGCATTGCGGCCATAGAGTGTGCCCTGCGGGCCTTTGAGAACTTCGATCCGCTCAAGGTCGTACAGCATCAGGCCGGTCTGCACATTGGTGGCGAGATATACGCCATCGGCATAGACCGCTGCAGCACCCGGCGTCAGGGCCTGATGGTCCACTGCGCCGATGCCGCGGATCTGGAAGGCGACCTGAGTGCCATTGGCCACGGCGGCGTCCACGCCCGTCAGCAGGTCCGTGATGTCTTCTGCGCCAAGATAAGCATTTGCCAGTTTCAGGTCATCGGCGCCGATCACGCTGACCGACATCGGAATGTCGCTGAGGGCCGCGGCGCCCGGCACGGCGGTCGTCACGACCGGGTCGAGACGCTTTTGGGCGTCCTGTTCCTGGGCCAATGCAGGCGATGAGAGGGAGGCAATCAGAAGCGAGGCGGGGAGGGCGCGGGATAATTTCATCCGGGGCGATTAGGCCAGATGAGAATCCTTTGCAACAGGTGCAATTATTACGATTTTCATGACGCGCGCGTCAGCGTTCTAGGCGCCGCAAGCGTTGGGCAATGGCCTCAGCGCGGGGCCCGTTTCGCCAGGATGCGCTGCAATGTGCGGCGGTGCATGTTGAGGCGGCGGGCCGTCTCG
The DNA here is from genome assembly GCA_018827375.1 of Alphaproteobacteria bacterium. Lineage (GTDB taxonomy): Bacteria > Pseudomonadota > Alphaproteobacteria > Caulobacterales > Hyphomonadaceae > Hyphomonas. Next base: position 12,258 of record JAHJYW010000004.1, on the reverse strand, counting down.
GAAACATTGTGATTGCACAGCTCGTACACGCGCTGGATATGCTCCCAGCGCACCCGGTCAGCGGACATCGGATTTTCCGGCGGCGCGGGTTTTTCGTCCTTCGTGGCCGTGAGCGCACGGATGATATCGTCAACATCCGCCGGTTTGGACAGGTAGTCGACGGCGCCAGCCTTCACGGCAGCAACAGCCGTTGCGATGGCGCCATAGCCGGTCAGGATGACGGCACGCGCTTCAGGCCGGAATTTTTGCAGTACTTCCACTACATCAAGCCCGCTGCCGTCTTCCAGGCGCAGGTCCAGCACGGCAAAGGCGGGCGGGTTCATGCGGGCAATATCCTTGCCCTCACTGACGGTTGATACGGCGGAAACCACAAATCCCCGCTGGGCCAGCGCTCGCGCCATACGTTGTACGAACGGGCCATCATCATCCATTACAAGGCAGGAACGATCTTCCACGCCCTTGAGGCTCTCATGCACGTTAACTGTCACCGGGCGGTCCATTGCCGCGTTCCTTCTTGCGATTCAGATTTAATATAGGGCCTTTGCACGCCTTAAGCCAATTTAGAAGCTTCGAGTGCGGCTCGCGGCCACAGGGCCTGTACAACGGCGCCGCGTTTGGGCGGCGTGCGATTGCGCGTGGCGATCCGCCCTCCGGTGCGCTCGATCAGGGTCTTGGCAATGAAAAAGCCGAGGCCCATGTCGCCACCGCCGAGCTGTGCCTCACTGCGCTGGGAGACATAGGGTTCGCCCAGTTTCGGCATCACTTCAGCGGCAAAACCGGGTCCGTCATCGGTGATCGTGATCAGGATCTGGTCGTCGGTCCATGAGGCGACCGCCGTGACACGCGTATCGGCAAAGCTGACGGCATTCTCGATAAACGCGCCAAGGGCATGCAGGATTTCGGGGCTGCGATTCAGAATGGGGGCTTTGGGCTCGCCGCGATCGCCCGGCCCGGCCCGCACGACAAGGTCCACGCCCAGTCCCTTGAAGGGGGCGGCGGACTCTTCCACCAGCGCATCCAGCGGCATCAGAGCGTGCACGATGTCGGTGGCCTCGCGCGCCTCGCGTATCGTGGCCAGGATGGACCTGCAACGGTCGGCCTGTTCCGCGATAAGCCGCACATCTTCCATGTTCGGGTCATCGGGATCGAGTTCTGCCAGCAATTCCCTGGAGACGAGGTGGATCGTGGCGAGCGGCGTGCCAAGCTCGTGCGTGGTCATGGCCGACATGGCGCCCAGTGCGGAGAGCTTTTGCTCACGGGCCATCACGACACTTGCCGCATCCAGCGCGCGCACAAGGCGCGCTTCGTCCTGACTGACGCGCACGGCCGACAGGGAGAAGAACACGAGACCGACGGCCAGCGCCGTGAACTGGCCCCACTGGAACAGCGGCGGCAGGCTGATCACTTCGCCATTCAGCCAGGGCAGGGGCAGGGCCACGAACGGCATTGATGCCGCCAGCAACAGCGCCAGAACGGCCACCAACGTCGCCCGCAACTGCGACACGGACAGGGCGGCCACGGTGACCGGCGCCAGAAGCAGCAGCAGGAACGGGTTCGACAGGCCCCCCGTCGCCGTGATCAGGGCGGCCAGCTGCAATGTATCGAAGGCGAGTTGCAGGCTCGCCTCCCAGCCACGCGTCAGGCGCTGGCTCTGGAAGGCAAAGGCGAGGAACACGTTGAGCCAGGCCGAGGCAGCAATGATCGCGAGGCACAGTGCCAGCGGCAGCTCGAAATCCAGCACGAAGGCCACGAACAGCACGGCAGCGGTCTGCCCGGCCACGGCCAGCCAGCGCAGCGTGATGAAGGTACGCAGCCGCGTGCGCCCCAGCGCCGACTGGGCCGAACCGAGGCCTTCCGGGGCCAGCGTGAACACGGCATCATCGAGGCCGTAACGGGAGTCGCGCGTGATATCGTCCATGGGATGCTTATGCGTCAGCGTGACCCTTGCGCCAAGCGGTGCGTTGGCGGCATATCGCGCCCATGACCTTACCCTATCGCACCCTTATCGCCGCGCTGGGCGCCATTGCCGCCACCGCCTGTTCGCCCTCCACCCCGGCTGATGCGCCGGTGGCCGCAAAGTCGGGCGGCAACATGTCCGGCTGTCTCAGCCGCGCCTATCCGGAGATTGGCGGGCCGATCTCGCTGGTTAATGACAAGGGCGAGGCGGTGACGCAGGATACGTTCAAGGGCCAACCGACGCTGATCTATTTTGGCTTCACCTATTGCCCGGACGTGTGCCCGATGACGTTGGTGACCGTGGCGCGCGCCTACAAGATGCTGCCCGACGGCATGGCGCCGCCGCAAACCCTGCTGATCTCGATCGATCCCGAGCGCGATACGCCGGAAACCCTGTCGGAATATGTCGCAACGCCAGCGTTTCCAGACAATCTGATGGGGCTTACCGGCACGCCGGAACAGGTCCGCGCGGCGGCAGGGTCATTTATCGCCGACTATTCACGGGTCGATGATCCAAGCAGCACGGCTGGCTACACGATGGACCATACGAGCCTGCTCTACCTGATGGACAAGGACTGGAACCTGAAGACCTTCTTCACCCATGAGGACACGAGCGAAACCATCGCCGCCTGCCTCGCCGATGTCATGGACGAATAGGCGGCGCCAGAGCCTAGGCGGCGGTCCAGCCCCCATCGATTGAGAGTTCGGCGCCGTTGATCTGGTCGGCGTCCGGAGAGCAGAGGAAGGCGGCAAAGCCGGCAATCTGTTCAGCGGTCACGAATTCCTTGGTTGGCTGGGCGTCGAGGATCACGTTCTTGATCACGTCTTCCTTGCTCATGCCGCGCGCCTTGGCCGTGTCGGCAATCTGTCCGTCAACGAGCGGTGTATGCACATAGCCAGGACAGATCAGGTTGCAGCGCACGCCATGCTGGGCGCCTTCGAGCGCTGTCACCTTGGTGAGGCCGGCAAGGCCATGCTTGGCTGTGACATAGGCCGACTTGAACGGGGATGCGACCTTGGCATGCGCGCTGCCCGTGTTGAGGATACGGCCCCAGCCTTTTTCCTTCATTCCTCCAAGGGCCATGCGCGTCGTATGGAACGCCGCCGTCAGGTTGAGGGCGATGATCAGGTCCCATTTCGCGGTCGGAAATTCCTCGATGGGCGCGACATATTGCACGCCGGCATTGTTCACGAGGATGTCGGCGCCGCCAAAGTCGCGGGCGACATAGCCCATCATGCCCTCAATTGCGTCCGGATTGGTCAGGTCTGCGTTCGCATAGCCCACTTTCACGCCGAATTCCTTGGCCATACCGGCGCGTTCGGCCTCGATCTCTGCTTCATCGCCAAACCCGTTGAGCACGACATTGCAACCCTCGCGCGCGAACCGCGTCGCGATCGCCTTCCCGATACCGCTCGTGGATCCGGTGACGAGTGCAGTTTTTCCGCTCAGCATGATGAAGTCTCCTTGAGGCGCAGGCGCGCTGTGTTTAGGGATAGGTGCGGCCTCGGGAGGGCCACGGGTTGTAGCGTAGAGGATAGACAGTTTCGATGGATGGTGAAATCGGTGCTTTCGTAGAGGCTTTTCCTCGCTTTCTGATCTGGACGACATCGGCAGGGCTGATGTTACTTGTCGCCAGTACTATTTATGTACTCCTGACGCCGTGGAAAGAACTCGCACTGGTAAAAGGTGGCAACGCGTCAGCTGGCCTCGCGCTGGCAGGAGCGATCACCGGCCTTGCCATACCGATTGCCTCCACGCTCGCTTCGAGCGTCTCGCTGATGGATCTCCTGATCTGGGGCGTTATCGCCCTCCTGCTTCAATTGATCGTGTACCGATTGGTGGATATCGTCCTGCGGGACCTGCCAAGACGTATCGAGGATGACCAGGCTGGCGCGGCCATTGTGCTGATCGCCGCCAAGCTGTCGTCCGCCCTTATTCTTGCTGCTGGATTGTGGGATCCGGCTTTGCAAAGGTTCTAGCGCGCAGGAGGCGCCACGAAAGATGAGATCGTTTGACTGGGTCCTGTACCTGTTGGTCTTCACCGTCGTGGTCGGAACCCTTTTTGCGAACGAACGCAGCGCCGATGCCCCCGAGCCACCGCCCACCACACTGGAATCGGATGGGCCAACGCTGCCGCCGCCTTCCATTCTCGATGAACAGATTCTCGTCCAGGTCGACGAACCGAAGGACGGCATCGGAACGGCCTTTGCCATCAATACGAAGGGCGACTGGGTCACAGCCCGGCACGTCGTCGATGGCTGCAACAGTGTCGGGCTTCTGATTGCGCCGGACCAGTATGTGCCCGCCGCGCGTGTGACCGTTGACCCGGACCATGACCTTGCGCTGATCTCCACGGGCCGCAGCCCGGCGGCCGTGAAGCTGGATCTTGGTTCGCCCCTGCGCGTCGGCTCTGAGGGCTACCATGTCGGCTATCCGCAGGGCCGGCCGGGCGAAGTGGCGACGCGTCTGCTCTCACGCTCCAAGCTGATCACGCGGGGGCGCCGCGACGGGCAGGAGCCGATCCTCGCCTGGGCCGAGATTGGCCGGACACAGGGCCTGACCGGCACGCTCGGCGGCATTTCCGGTGGTCCGGTCTTCGACAAGGATGGCGGCGTACGCGGCGTGATTGTCGCTGAAAGCCCACGCCGGGGTCGCATCTACACGGCGGCGCCGTCTTCGGTCGAAGCCTTCCTGACCAGTCTCAACGTGCCTATTACCGAAGGCACGCACGAGCCCTTTACGGCCAATACATATGGCCCCCAGTCGGATAATGCCCGCCGCCGCTTGCAGGTGGTCAAAGTTGCATGCCAGGTGCGGCCATGACTGATTTTGCCAGCCGCCTCGTCGCCGCAACCCGGGCCCTCGGGCCCCTTTGCGTCGGGATTGATCCGCATCCCGGCCGCGTGCCCGCCCTGTTCGGCGGTGATACGCCCGAAGGCCTTGCCAGCTGGGGCGAAGAGATTGTTGAACAGGTCGCCGGACGGGCTGGCGTGATCAAACCACAGGTCGGCCTGTTCGAACGGCTCGGCCCGGACGGCATGCGCGCCTTGCAGCGCGTCTGTGACGCGGCCACGGCGGCAGGACTGATCGTGATTGCCGATGCAAAGCGCGGCGATATCGGTTCGACGGCGGAGGGCTATGCGCAGGCCTATCTCGGCAAGCATGCACCGTTTGCCTCGGATGCCGTCACGGTGAATCCCTATATGGGCATGGACACGCTGGAGCCTTTTCTCGTGGCGGCGGAAGCGAACGGCAAGGGCGTCGTCGTGCTGGCCCGCACGTCCAATCCCGGTTCGGCCGATTTCCAGACGCAGGACATGGGCGGCGCGCCGCTTTATGCCCGCGTTGTCGAGGCGCTTCAGCCTGCGATCAAGCGCCTGACAGGCGCGTCCGGCTGGTCCAGCCTGATGCTCGTGGCCGGTGCGACGGGTCCGGATGAAGCGCGCCTATTGCGGGCACTGGCGCCTTCCTGCCTTATGCTTGTCCCCGGTTATGGCGCGCAGGGCGGCGGCGCGGCGGATGCGCTGGCAGGTTTTGTCCGGCGCGGAAATCATCTGGAAGGCGGTGTGGTCAATGCCTCGCGCTCGGTGAACTTCCCGGATAGTGCGGCGCAGGCAGCTGATCTTGCGGCGTGGCGGGACGCCATTGCTGCGGCAATTGATGCCGCTCAGGCGGATCTCACATCGCAGAGCGGCGTGACGGATCGGGCCGGAACGCTCGCAGGCAGCTGACCCAGCGAAACGCCTCGACAAATGCCAATGTCGTATTAGCATACCCCTCTGATCAAAAAATCGCGGCGCAAGACCGCGACACAATCCAACCAGGGGAGAGACACGGCCATGAGACATTGGCGTTCATTTATCATGGCAGGCAGCGCGCTGGCCCTGCTCGCAGGCTGCGCACCGAAGGAAGAGGCGAAAGCCCCGGAAGTTGAAGCGCCCTTCGCGGATGTCGACACGAATCGCATTGAAACGGCCAGCGGCGGCGCCGAATGGCTGACATACGGCGGTACCTATGACGAGCAGCGCTACTCGACACTTACGGGCGTGACGACAGGCAATGTCGGCCAGCTTGGGGTGGCATGGACGCATGATCTCGATACCAATCGCGGTGTTGAGGCGACGCCTATCGTGGTTGACGGCGTGATGTACGTGACCTCGGCCTGGTCAGTGGTCTATGCGCTCGATGCCAAGACAGGCGAGTCGCTGTGGACCTATGACCCCGATGTTGACCGCGCCGTGGGCGTCAAGGCTTGCTGCGATGTCGTGAACCGCGGTGTCGCGGTCTATAAGGGCAAGGTCTATGTCGGCGTCATTGACGGCCGGCTGGATGCGCTCGACGCCAAGACGGGCGCAAAGGTCTGGAGCACGGTCACCGTGGACCAGGCCAAGCCCTACACGATTACCGGCGCGCCGCGTGTGGTGAATGGCAAGGTGCTGATCGGCAATGGCGGCGCCGAACTGGGCGTGCGCGGCTATCTCACCGCCTATGACGCAGAGACCGGCAAGAAGCTCTGGCGCTTCTACACGGCTCCGAACCCGCAGAAACAGCCTGACCGCGAAGCCTCCGACAAGGCCTTCGAGACCGTGGGCAATGTCACATGGGGTGATGATGGCGCGTGGGTCACAGATGGCGGTGGCGGCACGGTCTGGGATTCGATCGTCTATGATACCGTGAACGACCAGGTGATTTTCGGCGTCGGCAACGGCTCGCCGTGGAACCGCACCTTCCGCGACCCGTCGGGTGGCGACAACCTGTTCCTCTCGTCCATCGTGGCGGTTGATGCCAATACGGGCGAATACAAGTGGCACTTCCAGACCACGCCCGGCGACAACTGGGACTATACGGCGACGCAGTCGATCATCCTCGCTGACCTGCCATTGGGCGAAAACGGGGCCCCGCGCCGCGTCGCCATGCAGGCCCCCAAGAACGGCTTCTTCTATGTGCTTGATGCGGCAACGGGCGAGTTCCTGTCCGGCAAGGCCTACGGCGCGATGAACTGGGCGACCGGTCTCGACGAGAACGGCCGTCCGATCGAAGTGGCAGCGGCCCGCTATGGCAAGACGCCTCACCAGCAGCTGCCCGGCCCGCTTGGCGCACATAACTGGCAGCCGATGGCCTACAGCCCGGACACGAAACTGGCCTATATCCCGGCTCAGGAAATCCCGCAGGCCTATGTCGAGGACCCGCGCTTTGCGTCCAAGGCGACTGGCTGGAATACCGGCGCTGACTTCTCGTCCGGCATCCCGCCCATTGCGCCGCCGGATGTCGTGAAATTCCTGCGCTCGACGCTCAAGGGCCACCTCATTGCGTGGGACCCGATCAAGAACGAGCCGCGCTGGACGGTCGACCATGACAATGCCTGGAATGGCGGCGTTCTGGCCACGGCAGGTAACCTGGTTTTCCAGGGCAAGCTGAACGGCGAATTCGTGGCCTATAATGCCACCACCGGCGAGAAATTGTGGAGCCAGAACGTCAAGTCCGGCGCCGCATCCGGTCCTGGCACCTATGAGATTGACGGCGAGCAATATGTGACCATCACAACCGGCTGGGGCAGTGCCTTCGCCCTGACGGCCGGCTATGCCTATGATGAGGCTGTGCCATCGTCAGTGGGCAAGGTGGTCACGTTCAAGATTGGTGGCACCGGCACAATCGCCGACTCGGAGCTTCTGCCGATCGACCGCACGCCCAAAGCCGAATCCTTCGGCGATGAAACGATGATTGCCGATGGCGCCGTTGCCTTCTCGCGCAATTGCATGGTGTGCCATGGTGCCCTAGCGGCCAGTTCCGGCGTGCTGCCAGACCTCCGCTGGTCGGCGATCACGGGCAATCCTGAAGCATGGAAGGGCGTCGTCATCGATGGCAACCTTGCGGCCAATGGCATGGTCTCCTTCGCCGAATTCGTGACGGCGGAAGAGTCCGAGGCCATTCGCGCCTATGTTCTCGCGCAGGCCCATGCGTCTGCGGACACGACAGACGACGGCCAATAGTCTCTGAAGCAGGCTGAATGATGTGGCGCGTCCCTCTGGGGCGCGCTACACTTTTTTGATGCAGATACTTCTTGGCATTCTCGCCTTTCTTGTAGGCGTCGCGGTTTGGTCATGGCGCCTGCGCATGGCGCGTGAAGGCGCACGTGAGGCGGCCGATATGGCGCGCACGGCGGCCAATCTGCCCCGGCGCCTTACCTTCAAGTATCGCGCCGGCCGGAATGGCCTGGACCTGATTGACGACCCGCGCGAAGCGGCTGCGATCATGATGATGGAAGTGGCGCGAGCGCGGGGCGGACCGCTGACCGATCGCCAGAGCGATGTGATCTCGGAGGAGATCATCCGCCATTTCAGTTTCGAGCTGGACGATGCCCATGAACTGGTCGCGCACGCGGCCTGGGTGACCAACAAGGCGCCGCTGCCGCAGGAGACGATGCGCCGGTTGAGCCACATGATCATGGCCGACAAGTATCTCGGTCCCAAGGAAGTGGTTGATCTGGACTCAATGCTGGTGGCCGTCTCCGAAGCCGAGGGTGCGCCCACCCGCGACCAGCTTTCGCTGCTTCAGGTGTTCCGGGACAAGGCTGGCCTCAGGACATGACCAGCCTGTCAGTTGCGCGATGCCTGACACGGTTGTAGGGGCAAAAAGATGAGCCAGAACCTGCCTGCCGCCTATCGCGCCCGTGTCCGCAATGACAATTGGCACAATTATTCCGTTCTCCGTCACGGCGCCTTTGACGGCATGCTGGTGACGTCCAAGAATTCCGGCACGCACTGGCTGAAATATATGCTGGCCATTGCGATTGCGGATACGCACGGCATCGAACGCCCGAAATATTTCTCCGAGAACGCGGTGCGGCCCTATATCGGCTGGCCGAAGGACAAGCCGACCTTCCCGCAGATCCCGCGGCTTGCGTTCAGCCATACGATTCCGCACAGGCTGGCCGACTGGGGCTGGGCGCGACGCCTCGCCAGCCTGCCGCCTTATGTGCTGGCCGTGCGGCACCCGATGGCCATTCTCGCCAGCCACCATGCCAAATGGGAATATGACATTCAGGTCGACTGGATGACCTATCTGGAAGGCGACCCGGCCGGAAAACAGTATCGTTGCGACATCTACTGGCTGGCTCGTTTCTGGAACCGCTGGGGCGATGTGCGTCATGACGCGCCCGGCCTCATCCTCAATGTGCACTATGAGGACACGCTCAAGGATGCCCGCGCCGTGCTCGAAGCGGTGGCCGAGCACTGGTCTCTGGAGCTGGCGCCAGACGCGATCGATGCGGCGCTGGCGGCTGGCACCAAGGAAGAAATGGCCAAGCATACCGACCCGGAAGCCGAGCCGAATGTGTTGCAGAACCGCAAGACCTCACTGGAAGAACTGTTCACCGGCCCGGCCATGGACCTTTACCGCAAACAGGTGCGCACCCTGTTCCGGCACGATCTCGGCTACGACCTGCTCACACCTCCGGCTTGAGCGACCCGCTTGAACGGCCATCGGGGCCATACTTGATCCACCAGGGCTCGGCCTTGGCCTGATCTTCCAGCGTCAGGAACTTCGCGTCGGCGAGCACGGCGTCGGCATAGGCCTGAGCGGCAGGGCTGAGCGGCAGGCCATAGGTGCGAAAGCGCGTGACGACGGGTGCGTAGAAGGCATCGGCTGCGCTCCACTGGCCGAACAGGAAGGGGCCATCCTCGCCAAACCGCATGCGCAGCTCGCACCAGAGCGCATCGACGCGGGCAATATCCTTGGCCAGTGCCGGCGTCATTTCGGGCGTCGCTGCGCGGCTGCGAATATCCATCGGGCAATCGTTGCGCAGGGCCGGGAAGCCGGCATGCATTTCAGACGCTGCAGCGCGGGCCACGGCGCGAGCGGCGGCGTCTTCCGGCCAGACCTTTCCGGGCCCGGCCCATTCCGCGATCCATTCGGTGATGGCGAGGCTTTCCCAGATCGCCTGTCCCTCCCAGAGCAGAAGCGGGACCTTGGCCGTCGGGCTGATCTCTTTGAGCTTCGCCGTCGTGTCCGGGAAGTCGAGCGGCACGATGATTTCTTTCACCGGTAGGCCGACATGGCGGGCGACGAGAAGCGGCCGGATCGACCAGCTGGAATAATTGAGATTGCCGAGGATCAGCTGTCTCATGCAGGCTTGCCTTCGCCAATGGCCCAGCGGACCTCATCGATGCGGACCTCGCCAAACACGCCGGCCTTGGAATAGGGATCTGCCGCGGAGAAGGCTTTCGCTGCGTCGAGGCTGTCAGCCTGAAGCAGGAAGATCGAGCCAATCATGCTTTCTCCGTCATCAGCCAGCAGGGGCCCGGCCATGCGCACCGCCGCGCCATTGCTGACAACCCATTCCAGGTGGGCCGTACGTGTCTGGGCGCGCAGGGCGGCGCCGCCGTCTTTCTTGTCGAGGCAGTGAAGGCAAAACAGCGGCATGATGGGCTCTCCGGAGGCTGGTTTGAGTGTCGCAACGCCTATGGCATACTGGGCGCAAGCTGCCTACTCTCACTGCGTTTGAACGAATATGCGCTGAATGAATCATTGATCCTTCAGGAATTGATAGTATGGTTTTCGCATGAATGACACGACAGATACCCGCCAGCAAATCCTCGAAGCCGCCATGGAGCGCATCCATCACTATGGCTATGGCAAGACGACCATGTCGGAAATTGCCCGCGACTGCAGCATGTCTGCCGGCAATATCTATCGCTTCTTTGCCTCAAAGATCGATATTGCCGAAGCCATGGCGCGCAAGTTCAACGCCAAGGTTTTCGAGGACTATGCCGCCATCGCCCGCAAGAAGACCTCTGCCTCGGCGCGGGTAAGGGAATTCTTCGAGATGAGCCTCGAGCGAACGTTCAAGGCGATTGAAGAAGATGCGAAAATTCTAGAAGTTGCCAGTGTCCTGAAGCAGGAACGCCCGCTTTATTTCAATGAGCAACTGGCCCAGGAGCGCGTCTATCTGGTGCAGATCCTGAATGACGGTGCCCATACGGGCGAATTCCGGCCGCTCGACCGGCCGGAGGAAACAGCCGAATACATGCAGGCCGCGCTGATGAAATTCCGTTTCCCTCAGCTCTTTTCCGCCCTGTCCCTGCCGAAACTGGAACGTGAACTGGTCGGCGTTCTGGACCTTCTTTTGGCCGCGCTTTCCTGTGGCGCCAGCACGCCGGATAGATAACAAATCCTAAACGCTGAATAAAATCGAATTTGTTCATTGATTATTTTTCAGGACCTGCTATATCAGGATCATGGAAGACTATGGTGCCTTCCAAAAGACCCTCAATGAGCGATCCAATGACCCTCTCGAAAACAGAAGCCCGCCAATCCCTCTACGCGCTGCTTGCAGCTGTTCCGTTCGCCGCTGCCGTCCTGGCTGCCACGTTCGCCCTTGCTGAATTTGCAGTGTAGTGGTGCCTGATCAGGCCTTGGCGCCCTTGAGCCCCGTGGCATAAGCCGGATCGAGCGTCGCAGACGCTTCATCCAGCGGCCACCGGGGTCTCGCCCCCGCGCCAAGGTCTCCGATCCCCAGGATCTCGCCAGCGGCCATCCGCTCGGCTCCGACAAGGGCGATCATTGCGGCATTATCCGTACAATGCCGCAGGGGTGGTGCGAAAAGCCCCCCGCCAAACGCCGCCGCTACCGCTTCGAGCGCCTTGCGAATAGCTTGGTTTGAGGCCACGCCTCCCGCCACGACGAAGCGAAGAGTTTCCCCTTCACCCGGATCAAACCCCTCAAGTGCCCGGCGCGCCTTGCCGGCCAGCACGTCGCAAACGGCTGCCTGGAAGCTGGCGCAGAGGTCTGCGAGGCGTTTCTCCGTCAGCGGTGCTTCGGCGGCGGCGCGGGCGACGGCTGTTTTCAGCCCCGCAAAACTCATGTCGAGGCCGGGCCGGTTCATCAGCGGGCGGGGGAAGTCAAAGGCCTTGGGATTGCCGGTCTTCGCGAGCCGCTCCACCGCAGGCCCGCCGGGAAAGCCAAGGCCGAGCAGTTTCGCCGTCTTGTCGAACGCCTCGCCCACGGCATCGTCGATGGTCGAGCCAAGCCGCTTGTACTGTCCAAGCCCGCGCACTTCGAGAAACTGGCAATGCCCGCCGGAGACGAGCAGCAGGAGGTAAGGAAACGCGCAATCGCCGCCGAGCCGGGGGCTCAGCGCGTGGCCTTCCAGATGGTTCACCGCGATGAAGGGCTTGCCCGCGGCCTGCGCAATGGCCTTGCCAGTCATCATGCCCACCAGCACGCCGCCGATCAGGCCGGGGCCAGACGTGGCGGCGACACCGTCGAGGTCTGCGTAGCCGATGCCAGCGTCGCGCATGGCA